>CAXMMQ010000005.1:0-10874 GCA_963693035.2 uncultured Lichenicoccus sp. | reverse complement strand
TCTCGATCAGGGTCTCGATCCTGACCTCGGGGCGCCCGGCCATCGCCTGGTCAGGCACGCGCGGCGCTCCCGGTCTGCCTGTTGCGCGCCCTAGTGCGCTGCACAATCTCCACGCCGATGCTCATTTGCTCGCTGCTTGATGCTCGTTTATCCGAGGTCATGCGGTCCCGTAAGCCGTATTCCGTGACGGACCGGGGTTTGCGATGATTATACGCTGAATGCGGATGCACAAGCGCGCATGAGGTTGACTTCTGCGCGCCTGCGGACAAGGGTCTGACCGCACGAAAGCGGCGGAGGAAGCGGCATGAACCGCGTGATCGACGATCCGGACCAGGTCACCGAAGGCACCCTGCGCGGCGTGCTCGCAGCACATCCGGACCTGCTGGCCGCGACCGACCACCCGCGCGTGCTGCGCCATGCCGGCGATCGGCCGCGTGGCCGGGTCGGTGTGGTCACCGGCGGCGGCTCGGGGCATGAGCCGGCGTTCCTGGGCTATGTCGGTCCGGGGCTGTGCGATGCGGTCGCGGTCGGCGAGGTGTTCGCCTCGCCCACGGCCAAGAGCTTCCATGCCGCGTTCCGCGAGGCGAACGGCGGCCAGGGCGTCGCCTGCCTGTATGGCAACTATGCCGGCGACAACATGAACGTGAAGATGGCCGCCAAGCTGGCCGCCAAGGACGACATCACGGTCAAGACCGTGATCGCCAACGACGACGTGGCCTCGGCGCCGCCCGAGGAGGCCGACAAGCGCCGCGGCGTTGCCGGCGAGATCCTGATGTGGAAGGCGGGCGGCGCGCGCGCGGCCGAGGGTGCGGACCTCGACGGCGTGATCGCCTCGGCGCAGAAGGCGATCGACAACACGCGCTCGATCGGCATCGGGCTGTCCGCGTGCACGATCCCGGCCGCCGGCAAGCCGAACTTCACCATCGAGGCCGGCAAGATGGAGGTCGGCATCGGCCACCATGGCGAGCACGGCATCGCGGTGCTGCCGGTGGCGCCGGCCAGGGAGATGGCGGGCCTGATGCTCGAGCGCATCCTGGCCGACCTGGAATTCGGCGGCGAGGATGTCTGCGTGCTGGTGTCCGGCCTGGGGGCGACGCCGCTGATGGAGCTGTATCTGCTCTACGGGCATGTCGACGAGATCCTGCGCGCGCGCAGGATCACGCCGCGGTTCCGGTACGTCGGCAACTACTTCACCTCGCTCGAGATGGCCGGCGTGTCGGTGACGGTGACGCGGCTGGACGAGGAGCTCGACCGGCTGCTGCGCGCGCCGGCGCGCTCGATCGGGCTTACGGTGGCGGGCTGAGGGGCACGATCATGTCTGAGACCGTCACGCTTGCCGACGCGGCGCCGATCGCGACCGACATCGCCGCCGTGATCATCGAGAACCCAGGGGCTGCTGTCGGAGATCGACGGCGCCACCGGCGATGGCGATCACGGCATCAACATGGCCAAGGGCTTCCGGCTCGTCACCGAGCGCCTTGCCGGCCGCGACTTCGACCTGCGCGAGGGCTTTGCCACCATCGGCGACACCCTGCTGGGCGATATCGGGGGCTCGATGGGTCCGTTGTACGGCTCCTTCTTCACCGAGATGGCGGATGCGCTGGAAGGCAGCGGCGCGCTGGACCGCGACAGCTTCGCGTCCATGCTGTCGGCGGGCGAGGCGGCGATCGTCGATCTCGGCGAGGCGAAGGTCGGCGACAAGACGCTGATCGACGTGCTGGTGCCGGCGCGCGATGCGTTCGTCGCCACGGCCAAGGATGGCGGGGATTTCGCGGCCAGCCTGCAGGCGTTGAAGACCGCGAGTGCCGAGGGACTGGAAGCGACCCGCGACATGGTGGCCAAACTCGGTCGCGCGGCGCGGCTCGGCGAGCGCTCGCGCGGCACGCTCGATGCCGGCGCCTGCTCGTGCAACCTGATCCTGCAGGCGCTCGCCGATGGCCTGCTGCAGCGCCTCAAGGCTGCCTGACACTCCACATTCGATCCTGCAAGGGGACCTCGCGATGGATACCGTGATCGAGACCAACAGGCCGGGCGGCGTCGAGCTGCCCCGGCGCATGCAGGCGGTGGTCGCCTATGCCCCGGGCGACTACCGGCTCGAGGAGGTCGACGTGCCGCGCGCGGGGCCCGACGACATCATCATCGAGGTCGAGGCCTGCGGCATCTGCGCGAGCGACATCAAGACCTTCCAGGGCGCGCCGTCGTTCTGGGGCGACAACAAGGGCCAGGCGCGCTACGTCAAGGCGCCGATGATCCCCGGGCACGAGTTCGTCGGCCGCGCGGTCGAGGTCGGCGAGAACGTGGCGCGCAAGGGGGTCTACAAGGTCGGCGACCGGCTGATCTCCGAGCAGATCGTGCCGTGCGAGCACTGCCGCTATTGCGGGCGCGGCGAATACTGGATGTGCGAGCGCCACGACGTCTACGGCTTCCAGAACAACGTCAACGGCGGCATGGCCAAGTACATGCGGTTCCCCAAGGAGAGCCGCACGCACAAGGTGCCGGACAGCATCCCGCTGGAAAAGGCGGTGCTGGCCGAGCCCTATGCGTGCTCGGTGCACGCGGTCAATCGCGGCCTGATCCAGCTCGACGACGTGGTGGTGCTGTCGGGTGCGGGCCCGCTCGGCCTGGGCATGGTGGGGGCCGCACGCCTGAAGAACCCGTCCAAGCTGATCGTGCTGGACGCCAAGCAGGACCGGCTGGACCTGGCCAGGAAGTTCGGCGCCGACATCGTGATGAACCCGTTCGAGATGGACGTGGTGGCGGCCGTCAAGGAGCTCACCGACGGCTACGGCTGCGACGTCTATATCGAGGCCACCGGCCACGAGAGCAGCGTGACCCAGGGCCTGAACATGATCCGCAAGCTCGGCCGCTTCGTCGAGTTCTCGGTGTTCGGCCACGAGGTGACCGCGGACTGGTCGATCATCAGCGACCGCAAGCAGCTCGACCTGTACGGCGCCCATCTCGGACCATACTGCTACCCGCTCACCATCGCCGCCATCGGCGACGGACGCCTGCCCACCGAAGGCGTGGTCACACACACCCTGCCTCTCGCAGACTTCAAGCACGGCTTCGACCTGATGAAGAAAGGCGACAGATCAATCAAGATCATCCTGGTTCCATGATGATCGATCGCGTCCGGGTCACCACTCCCATGTACCAGGTCTAGAATGGCAGCCCTCGTCAGGCCGAGCATGAAGCTCGCGGTCGCATCGGGCGCCGCAATCGTTGTGCTCGCTGCCATGGCTTTCGACACCAGGGTCGTGCGCATCGGCTCGGCGGCGGATGTGGCACCCGGGACGTTCTCGCCTGCGGCCTACGGCCACACCGAATTTGCGAAGGTGCAGGCTGCCGTGGAGAGCCGCGCCGTCGACGCCGCCACCCTGGCGGCCGCCATCGCCAAGGACCAGGCGGCGGCGGAGAAGCAATACGGTGTCGCAGCGGATGCCGGAGCGGAGTTTTCGGTCCGGTTCAAAGGCAAGGCGGGTAGCCAGGATTCCGGCGCCTACGATGTCGCGGTCCCCGGGCTTCCGGACAGCGTGCATATCACTGTCCAGACCGGGCCTGCGATCATCGGCACCGACCTTCGCGACGCCACCGGAACGATCAGCTTCGGGCAATTCAAGAACCAGATCGAGTACCAGAATGCCGGCTCCGCCTTGAACAAGGAAATGAAGCAGCAGGTCCTTTCGAAGATTGACACCGCGCATCTCGGCGGCAAGACGATCTCGGTGGTTGGCGTGTTCCAGTTGACCGATCCCGGCACCTGGGTGGTGACGCCGGTGAAGCTGGACGTCCAGTGAGCATGGCCACCGCCGAGACGCAGGACACCGTCGTCCTGTCGGCGCGCAACATCGCCAAGACCTATGGCAGCACGCATGCCCTCAAGGGCGTGAACTTCGACATCCATCGCGGCAAGGTCACCGCGCTGTTCGGCGAGAACGGCGCCGGCAAGTCCACCCTGATGAAAATCCTGTCGGGCGTCACCACCCCGACCTCCGGGGACATCGAGCTCGAAGGCCGCCGCGTGACGTTCGCCTCCACGGTGGCGGCACGCGACAGCGGCATCTCGATCATCCACCAGGAGCTGAGCCTGGCGCCCAACCTCAGCGTCCGCGACAACATCTTCCTCGGACGCGAGATCCGTACTGCCACCGGCGTGGACTTTGCGGAAGAGGCGCGCCGGACGCGGGCCCTGATGACCGAGCTCGAGGAGGATATCGACCCCTCGACCCTGGTCGCGGACCTGCGTCTCGGGCAGCAGCAGATCGTCGAGATCGCGCGCGCGCTTTCGGTGGACGCGCGCATCCTGATCATGGACGAGCCGACATCGGCGCTGAGTGCGACCGAGGTCGAAGTGCTGTTCAAGGTCATACGCGACCTGACCGGCCGCGGCGTGTCCATCGTCTATATCTCGCATCACCTGGAAGAGGCGCTGCAGGTCACCGACTACGCCGTGGTCCTGCGCGACGGCACCGTCACTGCAACCGCGATGGCAAAGGACATCGACCTGCAGTGGATCGTCCACAACATGGTCGGCGATCACTACGACCGTGGCTCCCCGCCGACCGGCTACGAGTTCGGCGACGTCACCCTTTCGATCCGCGATGTCTGTGTGGCCGACACCACCCAGTCGCACAACCTCGCCGTCGATCATCTGTCGCTCGACGTCCGGGCCGGTGAGATCGTCTGCATCTATGGCCTCATGGGGGCAGGACGCACCGAGTTGCTGGAAGCCGTGGCGGGGCGGGTGCCGATCGCCAGCGGTGACGTGCTGCTCCACGACGAGCAGCTTGCCGGGTTGAGCATCGCCGAGCGGATCGGCAAGGGGCTTGTGCTGGTGCCGGAAGACCGCCAGCGCGACGGGCTCGTGCAGACGATGTCTGTCGGCGAGAACCTGTCGCTCGCCAGCATCCGCTCCTTCGTCACCGGCCTCCTGACCTCGCGGTCCCGGGAAAAGGTGCTGGTCGACGCATCCATACGCAACGTGCACATCAAGACCGCCGGCGGTGGGGCGGCGATCGGCTCGCTCTCGGGCGGCAACCAGCAGAAGGTCGTCATCGGCAAGATGCTGGCGACCGACCCCAAGGCCATCCTGCTCGACGAGCCCAGCCGCGGCATCGATATCGGCGCCAAGTCGGAGGTGTTCCGGCTGCTGGGCGAAAAGGCGAGGCAGGGGCTCGCCGTGATCTATTCGACGTCGGAAGTGCAGGAATGCCTGAGCGTCGCGCACCGGATCGTGGTGATGCGCAGAGGCAGGATCTCGGCGGAGTTCGGCCCCGACGTCCTGAAGGAAGAGATCATGGCCGCTTCGGGCGAAGCCGTCGTCAGCTGATATAAATCCAGTCAAGGGCTCGCCCATGTCAGATACACGCATCCCTCCCCGACGTGGAGGCGCCGCCGCTATGCTCGGCAATCTCGAGATCGGGCGGCTGCTCCTCGAGGGTCGGGCGTTCTTTGCCCTCATCGTGATCATCGTCGTGTTCTCGCTGCTGTCGCCGTACTATTTCTCGGTCGGCAACTTCCTCACGATGGCCTCGCACGTTGCGATCTTCGGGATCCTGGCGATCGGCATGCTGCTGGTCATTTTGAACGGTGGCATCGACCTCTCGGTCGGCTCGACGCTGGGGCTGTCGGGGGTCGTCGCCGGGTTCCTGATGCAGGGCGTGACGCTGAATGCCCTGGGCATCGTGCTGTTCCCGCCGGTCTGGGTCGTCGTGATCCTGACATGCCTGCTTGGCGGCGTGGTTGGCCTGGTCAACGGCGTTCTGGTCGCGCGCTTCAAGGTGCCGGCCTTCGTTGCGACCCTCGGTGTCATGTACGTGGCTCGCGGCGCGGCGTTGCTGATCACCAACGGCCTGACCTACAACAATCTCGGCGGCAGGGCGGACCTGGGCAATACCGGCTTCAACTGGCTCGGCTTCAACCACCTGTTCGGCATCCCGATCGGGGTCGTGGTGCTGGTCGTGGTGGCGATGCTGGCCAGTACCGTGCTGAGCCGGACCGCCTTCGGCCGCTGGCTCTACGCATCCGGCGGCAACGAGCGCGCCGCCGAACTGTCCGGCGTTCCGGTGAAGACGGTGCAGGTCTCGGTCTATGTCCTGTCCGGCGTCTGCGCCGCCGCCGCCGGACTGATCCTGTCGTCGCAGCTGACCTCCGCCGGGCCAACCGCGGGACTTTCCTATGAATTGACGGCGATTGCCGCCGTGGTCATCGGCGGCGCCGCGCTGACCGGTGGCCGCGGCAACGTGCGTGGCACCTTGCTGGGCGCCTTCGTCATCGGCTTCCTGTCCGACGGCCTGGTCATCATCGGCATTTCGTCCTACTGGCAGACGGTGTTCACCGGGGCCGTCATCGTGCTGGCCGTGCTTCTCAACGCCGTCCAGTACAAGCGCCGTCCGAAGTCCATCTCCAACGCCATGACCCGGTCACCGCCGCCATTGCCTGGTTAGCTCGACCGCCGCCGGTCCGCGCACGGTCGACTATATTCCACAATCGTTTTTAATGGAGAACAACGTGCCCACGATGAAAAAGCTGCTGATACTGTCTGCCGTGTCGCTCGCCTTGCCTGCGCTGGGAGGTGGCATGGCGCCGGCCCGGGCGGCGGGCGGCCTGATGTCCATCATCGTCAACGACCCGTCCAACCCGTACTGGCTGACCGAAGGCAAGGTTGCCGCCGCGGAGGCCCAGAAGCTCGGCTACAAGGCCAATGTCAGCGCCTCGAAAGGCGACACCAACACCGAGAGCAACCTGATCGACACGGCGATCACCAACCACGCCGTCGCGATCATCCTCGACCCCGCCAATGCGAGCGGCTCGGTCGGCGCGGTCAAGAAGGCCATCGCGGCCAACATCCCGGTGTTTCTGGTGAATGCCGAGATCAACCAGGAGGGCCTCGCAAAAGCGCAGCTGGTGTCCAACAACGCGCAGGGTGCGGCACTCGGTGCGCAGCGCTGGGTCAAGGATGTCGGCCAGAAGGGCAACTATGTCGAGCTGCTGGGCTCGCCTTCGGACAACAACGCGGCCACCCGCTCGAACGGCTACGAGACCGTGCTCAGCCAGTATCCGACCCTGATCAAGGTCGGCTCGCAGGTCGCCAACTGGGACCGGACGCAGGGGCATGACAAGATGCAGAACCTGCTGCAGGCGCATCCCGACATCATCGGCGTGATCAGCGGCAACGACGAGATGGCGCTCGGCGCGATCGCGGCGCTGAAGGAGGCAGGCAAGCTGTCGAGCATCAAGGTCGGCGGCTTCGACGGATCCCCCGATGCGGTGTCCGCCATCAAGTCCGGCGAGCTCCAGTACACGGTGCTGCAGCCGGTTGCGGTGTTCTCGGCAAAGGCGGTCGACGAGGCGGATGCGTTCCTCAAGACCGGCAAGACCGGTGTCGCGCACGAGAAGCAGTTGTTCAACTGCGTCTTGATCACCAAGGCCAACACGTCCCGCTACGTGTCGGCGTTCACGCTGCGGAAGTAGTCCGGCACGGAGCAGGAGGCGGTCGCCCCGCAAGGCGGCCGCCTCCTGCTCTGCCGTTTCAACTGCGGCCTTCCCGGCGCCAGGCGGCGAACAGCACGGCGAGCAGCAACGGCAGCACCACCCATGGCGGCAGCAGCGGATCGCTGCGGGTGCCGGTCACGACATGCGCGCCGGTGCGAGACAGCCCGATCCAGCCCGAGCCGTGCGCCGCGGCGCCGGCCGCGACCAGGCGAAGCTGCGGCACCTGCACATGCGCGGGATCGTCACCCAGCCAGTCTATGGTGCCGCCGGTGCGCGCCGCCACCGGCGCCAGCTTGGTCGCCGTGGCCCGCAGGTCGGCGATTTCCTCCGGATCGCCGGGCTGGGCCGCGGCATAGGCGTGGCGCGTGCCGTCGGTGACCTCCCAGATGCCCGGGGCGGCGGCGTCGGCCAGGCTGCCGCGCAGCAGGCCACCATGATCGTCGCTGAGCTGCAGGCGGTGGCGTTTGCCATCTGGAGCCACCACCTGGACGGTGCGGGTGGCCTGCTCGTCGATCGAGCGGCGGGACACCAGCAGGTGGCCCTGCTCGATGCGGGCCAGCAACTGTTCCTCCTCGAGGTCAGGCTCCTTCATCAGCCAGTGGGCGATCCGGCGCAGCAGCTCGGCCTGCGGGCCGCCGCCACCTTCGCCGCGCGACCACAGCCAGATCTGGTCGGACAGCAGCACCGCGACCCTGCCGCGGTCCACATGGTCGAGCACCAGCAGCGGCGACTGCCCGCCGGCGCCGTCCGGACTGTCGAGCAGCACCTCGCCATGCGACTGGTCGGCCCGCAGGGCGCGATACCAGGGCCCCCATCCGGCATCGCTGCCGGCGGCGACCGTGTTGATCGGTGGCATCTGCGGCAGGTCCGCGGTGACCGGATGCCGGCGGCCAAGTGCGGTCGGCGCCGGCTGGAAGCGCTGCTGCAGCAGGCCGCCGTCCTCGGGAACGTGCACCGGCAGGATGTCGCCGAGCGGGGTGTCCTGCAGGCTGCCGCGCCCGATGAACTCCGGTCCCGCGGTCAGCAGCAGCCCGCCACCGCCGCGCACGAAGTCGGCGATGTTCTGCAGGTAGGCTAGCGGCAGGATGCCGCGATTCTCGAAGCCGTCGAGGATGATCAGGTCGAAGCTGTCGATCTTTTCCTGGAACAGCTCGCGGGTCGGAAAGGCGATCAGCGCCAGCTCGTTCAGCGGCGTGGTGTCGTCCTTGTCGGGCGGCCGCAGGATGGTGAAATGCACCAGGTCGACCGCCGGATCGGCCTTGAGCAGCCGCCGCCAGACCCGTTCCCCCTGGTTCGGCGCACCCGACACCAGCAGCACCCGCAGCCGGTCGCGCACCCCGTTGATCTGCACCACCGCCTGGTTGTTCAGCGTCGAGACCTCGCCCGGCAGCGCGGATGCGGTGAGCTGCACCAGCATCGGTCCCGGATGGGTGACCGGCAGCGTGATGTCCTGGGCCACGCCGACGTGCACCTCGCGGGTGATCGGCGTCTCGCCGTCCCCGCCGCAGGCTGAGCGTCGCATGCGCTCCCGCCGGCTGGTCGGGGCCAAGATCCTCGACCTGCACGCGCAGGGTCGCATCGTGGCCGATGATCGCATACGGGGGTGCTGCAAGGATGCGCAGCCGACGGTCGGTCTGCTCGCCGGAGGCCGCGATGAGCGCGTGGAACGGCACCGGCGGCACGCCACGCCTGGACGTCGGCGCCGGTTCGGCCGGCACGTCGTGCACCTGCCCGTCGGTCAACGCGATCACGCCGGCCAGCTGCCCGGCCGGAATGTCGCTCCTCGCCCGGGCCAGGGCTGCGAACAGCCGGGTGCCGCCGCCTCCGCCGCTGCCTGCAGCGGCCTGCGGCACCACCACGGTGCGCAGCGTGAGGCCGGGCAGCCGTTTCGCTTCCTGCAGCAGCCGGGAGGCGGCGGCATCGACGACCGCGGCCCGCCCGCCCACGGCCATCGAGCCGGTCTGGTCCAGCACCAGCAGCGCGGTCTCCGGCAACGCCTGCCAGGTGGCGCGCACCAGGTGCGGGCCGGCGAGCCAGCCGAGCACCACCGCAAAGCCGAGCAGCCGCCAGGTCGTGCCACCCGCCCGCAACGCGAACCCCGCTCCCAGCACCAGCAGGCAGACTGCCCCAAGCCCGAGCAGCAGCGGCATCGGCAGCAGCGGCGCCAGGGTGATCGAGGAGACGTGCGACAGGCTGCCGGTGATGCCCTCCGAGACGGTGGCCGCGGGATGGAAGGCCGACGATTGGTTCATTCGCCGAGCCGCTGCAGCAGCGCCGGGACGTGCACCTGGTCCGCCTTGTAGTTCCCGGTGAGCGCGTAGATCACCGCATTGACCCCGAACCGGTAGGCGGTCGTGCGCTGCGCCTCGCCGTCGGGGATCACCGCATACGGCGTGTCGCCGTCGTCGCCGGTTGCCCAGGCGGCGGCCCAGTCGTTGGCGCCGATGATCACCGGGCTGACGTTGTCGTTGCCCTGGTCGGCACCTGCCGCGACCCAGACCGGGGCGCCGACGGTCCGGCCGGGAAAGCTGTGCAGCAGGTAGAAGCTGTGGGCCAGCACATGGCTGGTGGCGACCTGGGCCAGCGGCGGGATGTCGAGCCCGCGCGTCGCCTGCCGCAGGGCCCGGCTGCCGTCCGCCTCGCTGCCCGGGTCGCTCGGGTTGCCCGGCTCGGCGCCCGCCTGGGTATCGATCATCAGGATTCCGCCATGGCTCATGTAGCTGTTGAGTGCCGCAATCGCCGTCGGGTCCGGACGCGCCCCGGTGGTGACCGGCCAGTACAGCAGCGGATAGAACGACAGGTCGTCATGTCCGGGCTGCACCGCGTCCGGATGGCCGAGCACCGCCGAGGTGCGCGCGTTGACGTAGCCGGACAGGCCCTCGAGTCCCTGGCGCGACACCAGGTCGGTATGGGCGTCGCCGGTCACGACGTAGCCGAGCCGGGTCTCCTCGGCGGCCGCTGGAACCGCACCGGCCAAGGCATGACCCCCGCCCAGGCCGAGCAGCACCAGCAGCACGGCGGCGCCGGCGGCACGCCCGCTCGCGTTGCGCGTGCCGAGGCGCAGCAGCCCGCGCAGCCGAAGCGTGGCGAGGAGGTCGATCGCCAGCAGCAGCAGGCCGGCTGCGAGCAGCCAGGGCCCGAGCGCGCGATCCGGCACCCTGCCGGCAAGGTCGGACAATGTGCCGACAGGCGCACTCGCGGCCAGCGGCGGCAGGCCGTCGCCGGCGTTGAGTGCGCGGCGATCGGAGCGCGGGCCGTACAGGCCGGGCGGATGCGCCGCGGATGCAGCGACGTGGCCGATGGCGCGGGCGCTGACCCCCACGGCCGAAGGCGGCGGCGTCCCGAGCACGCCATCGCCGTCGAAGGTCGCAAACGGTGCC
>CAXMMQ010000004.1:0-398615 GCA_963693035.2 uncultured Lichenicoccus sp. | reverse complement strand
CATCCCGGTTGGCATTGTCGACACGCCGGCGACCGGCGGCAAGGTCGCCATCACGGTGGATTTCGACAACCACCAGGGTGGTGTCATGGCGGCGCAGGCGATCATCGAGCGGCTGAAGGCGAAGCACGGCGCGCCAAAGGGTAAGGTGCTGAACTGCTACGGTGCGTTGCAGAGCGTAGCCTGGCGCCTGCGCAAGGAAGGCCTGGACGCCGAGTTCGCGAGATATCCCGACATCACGCTGCTCGACCGCCCGACCGAAGGCCTGCTTAACAACATGCTGAGCGTGACGCTCTCGACGCTGTCCGAGCATCCCGACCTGGATGCGGTGCATGCGCCCGAGCGACACGCCTTCGCGCGGCATCGTGACCGCGCTGCAGCAGCGTGGGCGCTGGAAGAAGCGTGGCGAGGACGGGCATGTCATATTTGTCAATATCGACGGCGAGCCGATCGCGCTGCAATGGATCCAGCAGGGCTACATGGATGCCGAGATCTCACAGGATCCGATCGCCTATGCCGAGATCACCGTGGACATGATCGCGAAATACGCGCTGCAGAACCAGCCGGTGCCGCTCGGACCCTACCAGAACAAGAACTATTACTGGGAGAGCGGCACGATCACAAACTCCCCGTCCGGACCGAGCCTGGTGATCCCGCCTTTCGTCATCGACGAGAAGAATGCCCAGGACCCGCGGCTGTGGGGCAACGTGGCGTATGACAAGTGGGGCATGCACTACTCCTGATGGCCGCACCCCTTGCACAGGCCGAGGCGGCTGCCTCGGAGACAATCCTGCAGATCGCAGGGCTCACCAAGATCTATGGTGCGCTGGTTGCCCTGAAGGACGTGTCGTTCGCTATCCGACGCGGCGCGATCCACGGGCTGCTCGGCGAGAACGGCGCCGGCAAGTCCACCCTGGTCGAACTGATCGCCGGCATGCGTGCGCCCACTGCCGGGCGGATCCTGCTCGACGGCCAGGAGGTGCAGGGACGCGACGTCAAGGCGATGGAGGCGGCCGGCGTGTTCCTGGTCACCCAGGAGCCGATGATCGTCGCGCAACTCAGCGTCGCCGAGAACCTCATGCTCGGGCGCTGGCCGGCGCGTGGCATGTTCGTCGACTGGCGCCGGCTGCGGGTCCAGGCGCGGCAGATGCTGGAAGGCACCGCGATCGACCCGGAGCGCCCTGCCGGCGCGCTGAGCGCGGTCGACCGCCGCAAGCTGAATATCCTGCGCGCGCTGTTCAGCGGCGGCCGGCTGATCATCCTGGACGAACCGACGGCGGCGCTCACATTGGTCGACCGCGCGGTGCTTTTCGACTTCATGCGCGATCTCAGGGATCGCGGCATCTCGTTCGTGTTCATCTCGCACTACAACGACGAGATCCTCGAGATCTGCGATGCCGTCACGGTGCTTCGCGACGGGCGGCTCGCCGGCAGCAGCGAGAATATTGCCGGCATGACCACGGAGCGGCTGTCGGAGCTGGTGCTCGGGCGCGACCTGCACCTGTTCCACCGGGCCGGAGGCCCGTCCGCCGACGGCGCCCCGGCGCTTTCCGTCAATGATGTCCGGGCTCCTTCCGTCGAGATCGACGACTTTGTCGTGAGCCAGGGCGAAGTGGTCGGCTTTGCCGGACTGCCGGGGTCAGGCGCCAAGGAGTTCGCGCAGGCCCTGTTCGGCCTCAACCTGGCCCGCTCCGGTCTGGTGCGGCTGCATGGCGATGCGGCCCCGACGCCGTTGCCGCCGGGGCCGCCGGAAGCGTTGGCGCGCGGTATCGCCTACCTGTCGGATGACCGCAGGCGCGACGGGCTGGTGGCGCTGCTCTCCATCGGCGACAACCTCTCGCTGTCCAGCCTTGGCGCGGTCTCGCAGTACGGCTTCATGAATTTGCGTGCCGAGACCGCCCTGGTGTCACGCTACTTCGGCGAGATGGGCGTCAAGGCGCCGAACCCGCAGGTCTCGATCGACACGCTGAGCGGCGGCAACCAGCAAAAGGTGTGCCTTGGCCGGCTGCTGGCGACGCAACCAAAAATCCTGATCCTGGATGAGCCGACCCGCGGCATCGATGTCGGGGTCAAGGAAGACGTGCATCGCACGGTCGATGCGCTCACCACGAAAGGCCTCGCGGTCATCGTGATCACGGCCGATCTCGACGAGATGGCTCGCATCGTCGACCGGGTCTGCATCTTCTCGGAGGGCCGCATCGTGCAGACGCTGCGCGGCACGGAGATCACCACGCAGCGCCTGCGCGAAGCGGCCTTCGATCGCGGCGCAAACCAGGACTGACCGGCATGTCCCAGCAGATCTCAAGCGGTCTCTCTTCCGCACGGGCCAAGTCATCCGGCAAGGCGCCAGCACTCGATGCCCGCACCGGCCTGCGCTGGATGCTGCAGAACGTGGTCTGGTTCTGGCTGATCGGGCTTGCAATCATCTTCGGGCTGCTGAACAGCTTTTTCTTCAGCATTGCCAACCTGCAGAACATCCTGATCCAGGCGACCGTCCTTGGATTGCTGGCGCTCGCCGTGTCGATGCCGCTGCTGGTCGCCGAGATCGACCTGTCGATTGCCAGCAATCTCGGCTTCTCCTCGGTGGCCGGCGCCATGCTCGTGTCGAACGCGCATCTCCACTGGTGGCTCGGCATGCTCGCAGGGGTGGGCGTCGGCACGCTGATCGGCTTCTTCAACGGCATCTGCATCACCCGGCTGCGCATGGTCTCGCTGATCGAGACGCTGGCGATGATGATCATCCTGCAGGGTGCACTGCTCGCCATCTCGCATGGCAAGACGATCACCGACATGCCTGACGGCTACAACTGGATCGGCCAGGTGAGCGTGCTCGGCTGGCCGCTGATGCCGGTGATTTTCCTGGTCGCGCTGATCGCGGGCGTCGTGTTCCTGCGCCTGACCACGCTGGGACGCAGCGTCTATGCGGTCGGCGGCAATGCCATCGCGGCGGCGAGTGCCGGCATCCGCGTCAACCGCATCAAGATCCTCGCCTTTACCATGTCCGGGTTCCTAGCCTCCATCGCCGGCTACCTGCTGGCTGCCTGGCAGATGGCGATCACCTCCAACCAGGGCAACGGCTTCCTGCTCTATGCGATCGCGGCGCCGATCATCGGCGGCGTCAGCGTGTTCGGCGGCCGCGGCCATGTGCCCGGCATCCTCGGCGGCGTGCTGCTGCTCACCGTGATCCATGTCGGGCTGTCGATCGTCAACGTGCCATCGTTCTATGTCGACATGATCGGTGGGCTCGCCATATTCGTGGCCGTGGCGATCGACGCCATGCGCGTCCGCATTTCCAGCACGCGCTAGAGGGCAGGAGACATCATGACACCGCTCGACATCCTTCCGCGCGATTTCTCGAATGCGAGCCTGCTCGGGCGCGTGTTCGACCCGGCGCTCGGCGGCCCCGTCCTCGTGCATCTGCGCGGCGACCGGCTGGTTGATGTCACCGCCGCCGGGCCAACGGTCTCCGCCCTGCTGGAGCATGACGATCCGGCGGCGGCGATCGCCGCGCTCCCGGACGGACGGTCGTATCCGCTGGCCGGGATCATCGCCGACAGTCTTGCGAGGCACCTGGACCGACCGCACCTGCTGGCGCCGTGCGACCTGCAGGCGGTGAAGGCCTGCGGCGTCACCTTCGCCCGGTCCATGCTCGAGCGCGTCATCGAGGAGCGGGCCAAGGGCGACTATCGCGAAGCGGCCGCGATCCGGGAAAAGGTCAGCGCCGCCATCGGGGGTGCCTTGGGCGACGTCAAGGCAGGATCGGCGGAGGCGGCGCGCGTCAAGCAGGTGCTGATCGAGGGCGGTTACTGGTCGCAATATCTCGAAGTCGGCATCGGGCCGGATGCCGAGGTGTTCACCAAGTCGGCTGTTCTGTCCTCGGTTGGTCTCGGCGCGGAGATCGGCGTGCTACGCGCCTCGTCGTGGAACAATCCCGAGCCGGAAGTGGTGCTGGCGGTGAATTCGCGCGGTTCGGTGCATGGTGCGACACTCGGCAACGACGTCAACCTGCGCGACATCGAAGGCCGCAGCGCGTTGCTGCTCGGCAAGGCCAAGGACAACAACGCCTCCTGCGCGCTCGGCCCGTTCATCCGGCTGTTCGACGCAGGCTTCGGCATCGCGGACGTGCGCCGGCTCGAGCTGGAACTGACCGTCACCGGCCGTGACGACAATTACGTCCTCAACGGCAGCAGTTCGATGCGTGAGATCAGCCGCGATCCGCTCGACCTGGTGGCGCAGTCGCTCGGCCGGCACCACCAGTATCCGGACGGCATGGTGCTGTTCCTCGGCACGCTGTTCGCGCCGACCCAGGATCGCGACCATCCCGGCCAGGGTTTTACCCATAAGCAGGGCGACCGGGTCGAGATCGCGGCGGCTGCGCTTGGCCGGCTGGTGAACGTGGTGACCTATAGCGACGAGGCGCCGCCCTGGCAGTTCGGCATCGGCGCGCTGATGCGCAACCTGGCCGCGCGCGGGCTGCTCGCGGCATGATCACCGCATTGCCGCAGCCGCCGGTCTTTCTTATCGACAATCTCTGGTCCTCCGAAGGCGCCGCCGACTGGTTTACCCTCTCGAACCCGGCCAACGGGCAGGCCATCGCGCGCATCGCGGTCGCCAACGAAGGGGTCGTTGATCGTGCGGTGCAGGCAGCGCGGCGTGCGTTCCCGGCGTGGCGCGACCTCGGACCGTACAAGCGCGCCGACCTGCTGCGTGAGCTGGCGCTGATCGTCGACGAGCGCCGCGACGGCATCGCGCGCGCGGTGTCGCGCGAACAGGGCAAGCCGCTCGATGAGGCACGCGGCGAGGTCAGCAAGGTTGCGCACACCTTCGACTACTATGCCGCCGAAGCTGTCCGCGTGCTTGGCCAGACCATCCCGAACGAGGAGCAGGGGTTTCTCAGCCTGATCGAAAAGGAGCCGATCGGTGTCGCGGCGGCCATCGCACCCTGGAACTACCCGGTCGAGCTGATCGGCTGGAAGCTCGGCGGCGCGCTGGCCGCCGGCTGCACGCTGGTGGTCAAGCCGTCCGAATACACGCCGCTCTCCGCCGTTGCCCTACTGGACTGCGTTGTCGCGGCAGGGTTCCCGCCTGGCGTCGTCAACCTGGTGCAGGGTGCCGGCAAGTCCGGTGCGGCTCTGGTGTCGCACCCCGGGATCGACAAGATCGCGTTCACCGGCTCGGCCAGTGTCGGCGAGAACATCTTTCGCACCATGGGCGGCATCAAGTCGGTCTCGCTCGAACTCGGCGGCAATTGCCCGATGGTGGTGGCGTCGAGCGCGGACGTCGATGCGGCGGTCAAGGGCGCCGTGCGTCGCGGGTTCCGCAACATGGGGCAGATCTGCATTGCGGTGAACCGGATCTACGTGCACCGCTCACTGCATGGAAGCTTCGTGCAGAAATTGGCGGATGGTGCGCAGAAGCTGACCATTGCCGACGGCCTGGAGCATCCCGGTGCGGATCTCGGTCCGATGACCAACGCCGACGGTATCGCCAAGGTTGAGCGGCACGTCGAGGACGCGCTGGGTCGCGGCGCCGATCTGCTGTGCGGAGGAGCGCCGCCGGACGGCATGCGACAGGGGCATTTCTACGCACCCACGGTGTTCGACAACTGCACGCCCGACATGCTGGTGATGAGCGAGGAGACGTTCGGCCCGGTGCTCGGGGTCTCGGCGTTCGACAGCATCGACGAGGTGATCGGGCTTGCCAATGCGGGGCCTAACGGGCTGGCCGCCTACGTGTATGCGCGCGACGTCGCTGAGATCTTCGGCTTGGCCCGCGCGCTCTGCTTCGGCAGCATCGCGGTCAACAATGTCGATGCCGGCATCATGAATGCGCCGTACGGAGGTCGCAAGCAGAGCGGCATCGGCTACGAGCATGGACGCGAGGGCATGGACGGCTATCTCGCGATCAAGCACGTCCGGCTGAAGCACGGCGGTTAGCGTGGCGACGCGCTGCCTAGTCGGAGTCGATCTCGGGACCTCGGCCTGCAAGGCGCTGGCAATCGACGGCAGCGGCCTGGTGCTGGCGCGCGCCACTGCGGAGTATCCGATGGCGACGCCGCGTCCGGGTTGGGCCGAGCAGGCGCCCTCGGACTGGTGGGACGGCGCCGACCGCGCCATGCGCGAGCTGGTGCGGGCGCTGCCGCCAGGAGGCGAGGTCGCGGCGATCGGGCTGTCCGGCCAGATGCACGGGCTGGTGGCGCTCGATGCAGCGGACGCGGTGCTGCGCCCGGCCATGCTCTGGTGCGACAACCGCACCGGCGCGCAATGCGAGCGCATCACCGAACGCGTCGGCGGCCTCGAGGCGCTGCAGGGGCTGACACGCAATCGCATGCTGCCGGGCTTCACCGGCGGCAAGCTGCTGTGGATGGCCGAGCGCGAGCCGGCTTTGTTCGGCGCCATGCGGCGGTTCCTGCTGCCCAAGGACTATCTGCGCCTGCTGATGACCGGCGAGCCTGCGACCGACGTTTCCGACGCCTCCGGCACCGGGCTGTTCGACGTCGCCTCCCGGCGCTGGTCGCAGCCGATGCTGGACGCGGTTGGGCTGTCCGCCGAGCAGGTGCCGCATGTGCTGGAAAGCCACGAAGTTGCCGGCCGGCTGCGCGCTGACGTCGCCTTGCGCTGGGGATTGCCGGCGGGATTGCCGATCGTCGCCGGCGGCGGGGATTCCGTGATCCAGACCACGTCGATGGGGGTGACCGGCAGCGGGATCGTCGGCGTCACCATAGGCACCGCCGGACTGGTCGGCGCGGCCGCGTCGCACTGCCCGGAGAATCCTGGCGGCCTGCTCCAGGTCTCCTGCGGCAACGCTCCCGGGCTGTGGCACGTCATGGGGGTCACGCTGAATGGCGGCGGCGCGTTGGCATGGCTGCGCGACGCGCTGCGGCCGGTGCCAGGGGCCGCCGCCGGCTTCGACGAGCTGATCCGGCTGGCCGAAGCGATCGAGCCAGGGGCAGGTGGCCTGCTGTTCCTGCCCTCGCTGCTTGGCGAACGCTGCCCGCAGGTGGCGCCGGACGCTCGAGGCGCCTGGGTCGGGCTGAGCCAGGGTCACGATATCCGGCACATGACGCGCGCGGTGCTGGAAGGCATCCTGCTGAACCTGCGCTCGATCCTGGACCTGGTGCGCCGGTCCGGCGCGGCCTTCGAACATGTGCGCGCCTCTGGCGGCGCGGTGGCCTCGCCGGTGTGGCTGCAACTGCTCGCCGACATCACCGGAAGCACGGTGTCCACGGTGACCGGTGCGGCGGAGGGCGGTGCCTATTGCGCGGCCCTGCTGGCAGGCGTCGGCGCGGGGCATTGGCACGATCTGCACGAGGCTGTCGCCGTCATCAATGAATGCGACACCGTTCAGCCACGCCCGGAGGCCGCGCGCATCTACGACCGGCTGCACCCGATCTTTGCGACACTGCACGACCGCCTGCACCGCACCATGCAGGACCTCGCCACGTTCGAGGCGAGTACTCGCGCATGAAGGCGATCATCTTCGATCTGGACGGCACGCTGGTGGACAGCGCACCGGATATTGCCTGGGGCATCAACCGCATGCTCGCGGTGCATGGCCTGCCCGAGCAGGAGGTGCGCACGATCGAGCGGCTGACCGGCGAGGGCGCGACCGCTCTGGTTGCCAAGGTCTATGAGCAAATCGGCCAGGTTGTCGATCAGGGCCGGGTGGTGCGGGACACCGCGATCTATCTTGCCTATTACCGGCAGCGTCCGGCGGAGGAATCCGTCCTGTATGCCGATACGGCCGCTGCCCTGCCGGCACTGCATGCAGCCGGTGTCCGCCTCGCAGTCTGCACCAACAAGGTGCAGTCGCTGGCCGAGGCGGTCCTGCGGCATTTCGGTATCGACCATCTGTTCGAGATCGTCGTCGGCTCCGACACGACGCGGCAACGCAAGCCGCATCCGGCGCCGCTGCAGCACGCGCTGGCGCATCTCCAGGTCGCCACCGAGGATGCGGTCTTCATCGGCGACACCGTCATTGATCGCGATACAGCACTTGCCGCCGGCATTGCTTTCCGTGTTGTGGACTGGGGCAACGGGCCGCTCGTGGACGTCCCGGCCAAGCAACGGCTGCAGCACTTCGCCGACCTGCTGCCGGCCCCCGGCGCCACCTGAATGGGGCACATGCTGACGCTGGTCGCCCAGGCGCGCGACAACCTGAGCAACGCCGAGATGCGGCTCGCCGAGATCGTGCTGACGCGCCCGGAGGACGTCATCACCATGAGCATGACAGATCTCAAGGGCTTTGCCTCGGTCAGCGATCCCACCATTGTCAGGTTCTGCCGCCGGTTCGGCTGCACCGGCTATCCCGACTTCAAGGTCCGGCTCGCGCAGGGCCTGGCGCCGAAGCCGCCCTTCACCCACCAGAGCATCACCGGCGACGACAACGTCGCCGCGTCAGCCACCAAGCTGCTGGAGAACTCGATCAACGCGATCCGCCGGTTTGGCGAGGATCTCGATGCGGCCGCCATCGAAGACGCCGCCGATCGCCTGCTGGCCGCCAAGAACAGCTTCCTGTTCGCACTCGGGCTGTCCGAGACGGTCGCCTTCGACGCCGAGCACAAGCTGTTCCGGCTCGGCGTGCATTGCCGGCTGGTGCTGGACGCGCACCGGCAGACGCTGATCGCACCGACGCTGCGCGCGGACGAGGCAGTGATGTTCTTCTCGCATTCGGGCGCGACCCGCACCCTGGTCACGGCCGCCGCCGCAGCGCGTGCCAACGGCACCACGACGATCGCGCTTACCGCACCCGGCTCGCGGCTCGCGCGGCTGTGCGACGTGGTGATCGGCCTGCCGCGCTACGAGGACAGCGAGCTGTACACGCCGCTGACGTCGCGGATAAACCATTTCCTGGTGGTCAACATGCTGGTGGTCGCCATCGGCCTGAAGCAGGGTCGCGCGATGCCGGACAACCTGGCGGCACTGGAGCCGTGGCTCACCGAGAAATTCGTCGACTAACCAAGGAGGGATGCTCATGGAACCGGAACACCCGCAGGACCGCGCCAAGCTCGCCGCCGGCCGCAAGGCGATCGAGACCTACCTGCAGGACGGCATGCGCATCGGGCTCGGCTCCGGCACCACGTCGCACTGGTTCGTGCGCGCGCTGGGCGAGAAGGTGAAGGAGGGCTTCGACATCGCCGGCGTGCCGACCTCGACCGCGACGCGTGACATCGCGCTGGAAGTCGGCGTGCCGCTGCTCGACCTCAACGATGTCGAGGAGCTGGATCTCACCATCGACGGTGCCGACGAGATCGACCATGCCGGCCGGATGATCAAGGGCGGCGGTGCCTGCCTGCTCTGGGAGAAGATGGTGGCGCGGGCATCCAGGCGCATGGTCGCGGTGGTGGACGACAAGAAACTGTTCGACACGCTCGGCCAGTTCCCGCTGCCGATCGAGGTGATCCGCTTCGGCTGGCGCAGCACCGAGCGCGAGCTGCACAAGCTGTTCACCGATTTCGGCTACAAGGATTTGCGCATCGTGCTGCGCAACGGCGCCGAGGAGCCGATCCGGACCGATAGCGGGCACTACATCCTGGATTGCCACCTGAACCGCATCACCGATCCCGATCGGCTGGCGCCGCGCTTCAACGAGATCCCGGGCGTGGTCGAGCACGGCTTGTTCGTGGGGATTGCCGACGAGATGGTCATCGGCCACCCCGACGGCAGCGGCGAGGTGATCCGTTTGCGGTAGTTGGGATGGGTGGAGGATAAGCCGGAAGATGGCCTAGATGAGATCTTGTCGCCGAGCGGGATCGCGCTCTAGCCTGTCGAGTCTGACTAGGCCTTTGCGTTGATCAGCAGGAGGTAGTGGATGGCAGTCAACGACGCCTTGTTTGGCGAGACTGCCCGCGTACACACCCTACTCAAGGCCAGAGGCTTCGATCCGAAATCCGGTTCGCGGAGTGGTGGCATCAGAGACCCCCGTCAAGTGACGATCCCGCCGGGTGCAATTCTTTTGCGGACTTATCAGGATCCCGCGCGCCTATGGGGAGAGTGGTGGTTTACCGCGTTTGAGATGGCTCAGGTCATCGCATATTTTGCCCGCGATGGATCGGCGTTAGCGGAAGGTCGCCCACAAGGTCAGGGCGTTCTCCAGGCCACCATGGCTGTTCGCCACGAATGGGCGGCCGGAGCAGAGACCATATGGCGCTGGTTGCCGCCGTTAAAACTGTCGGACCGCTCCTAGCGCTGTTTGGTGAAGGAGACTCGGCACCCGACAGCACCCAGAAGCACAATCTCAAACCCGTGCAGATCCAGGACTTCCACGGACGGAGACGAGGCGTCCGTCAAATCTATTTGCCTGAACCCGGCACTTATACTTCAAACTTTCAAGTCATCGAGCATGAAGTACCAACTGATACTGACCTAATCCGCATGGTGCGCGCCTATGCCCACGCAGGGCTTCCGTTTGAGGTCTGAGATAACAGACTTGTGCGTGAAGCCCGGCTAGGTTGAAGCCGTACGTCGGGTTGAAGTCGAACGGTTGGTCGGTCTGGATGCTCATTCTATTCAGGGTCGGATGCGCTGCGGCCCTTTGCCGTTGACGCGGATACGACGCCCTGCGTCAATTCAAAAGGGTGGCGCAGGAAAGACCGATGAGCATAAACGTCGCAACCATGTCGACCCGTGCGGTCGACGACGCCGGACGCCGCTACAGCCCGACCGCGCAGGCGCTGCACTGGATCACCGCCCTGCTGATGTTCAGCGTCATCCCGCTGGCCTGGGTGATGGTGGCGCTCCCGGACGACGCGCCGTGGGGCGACACCTCCTACATGCTGCACAAGTCGGTCGGCCTGACGATCCTGGCCATCGTCGCGTTCCGCCTGGCCTGGCGCGCGGCGCATCCCGCGCCCCCGTCGCCCGCAAGCCTGGCCAAATGGGAACACGCAGCCGGCCGGGTGTCGCACTGGCTGCTCTACCTGATCCTGGTCGGCATGCCGGTGAGCGGCTACGTGATGTCTGCCTCCAGCGGCCATGCGGGGACGCTGTTCGGCCTGATCCCGCTACCCGACCTGCCCAACAGCAAGCCCGTCTCGCACGCAGCGCACTGGGTCCATGTCGCCATCGGGCAATGGACGGTCTATGCGCTCATCGTGCTGCACGTGCTCGCGACAGTCTGGCACGTTGCGGTCCGGCGCGATGCGGTGCTCGGCCGGATGCTGCCGCCGGTGGAGCATGATGCTCCCTGAACGGGCGCCTCAGGCGATCTTGAGCCAGCGCCCTTGGCGCGACGACCGGATCGCGGCCTCGATGATCTTCTGGACCTCCCAGGCCTCACGAAAATCCGGCCCGTTTGGCTCGCCGGAGCGGATGCCGGCAAGGAATTCTGCGACCTCGATTGTCTTGAGGTCGTTGAAGCCGAGCTGGTGACCGCCGGCGACGCAGAACAGGCTGTATGGCGTGTGCGCCGGCCCGGCCTCGATGCGCGTGAAGCCGGAGCGGCCCGGCTCGCCACCCGCCTTGAAGAATTGCAGCTCGTTCAGGCGCTCCTGGTTGAAGGCGATCGAGCCGCGGCTGCCGCTGATCTCGAAGGCGAGCTGCATCGAGCGTCCGGTGGCCGACCAGTTCGCCTCGATGCTGCCGGCCACGCCGCGCTCGAAACGCACCAGCAGGCGTGCGGCATCGTCCACCTCCACTGCATGCATCTCGCTCGATCCGAATGCCACCGGGCGCTGCTTCACCATCGTGTCGAGATCGGCCATGACAGCGGTGATGGGGCCGAGCAGGTACCGCGCCATGCCGATGATGTGGCTGCCGATATCGGCGATCGCACCACCGCCACCGGCCGGATCGAGGCGCCAGCTGTACGGTATGGCCGGATCCGACATGAACCCCTCCGCATGGATGCCGCGAAACCCGGTGATCTCGCCAAGCTCGCCCTGCTCGATCATGTCGCGCGCCAGCTTCAGGATCGGGTTCTTGATGTAGTTGAACCCGGTTTGCGTCCGAATCCCGGCCGCCTCCGCCGCCTCGGTCATCAAGCGGGCATCCTCGATCGATGGCGCCAGCGGCTTCTCGCAATGCACATGCTTGCCGGCGGCGATCGCGGCCAGGGCCATCTCCCGATGCATCATGTTCGGCGTGGTGATGGACACGATCTGCACGCGCTCGTCGGCTACCAGTGCACGCCAGTCCGTGGTCGCATCTGCAAAGCCGAACTGCCGCCGCGCGCGCTCTGCGGCAACGCCGTCGATATCGGCGACGACCTCCAGCACCGGCTGCGGCAGGCTCGGAAAGATGCCGGCCGCCGCGCGATAGGCCAGCGCATGGGTGCGGCCCATGAACCCGGTGCCGATGATGCCGATGCCGATTGTCCTCATGCACTCCGTCCAGCTTGGGTTCAGGCGTTCGGCTTCAGCATCTGGCAAGGGTACGGAGGCAGCCAGCATGGCCAGCCATACGTCACCTTGAGCCCCCATTCCCTCGGCGCTGCGCCCGACTGGATTGGAAGATGCGAGAGGTCCCGCCAGACCGGTTGGCCGTCGAACGGCCTCGAGATGGAAATCACGCGAAGCCCCTGGCTATCGGGCAGCACGCGCATCGTCTGCACGTTGGTAAAAACGCCCTGGCGGTCGGCGAGCTCCTCCTGCCCGAGATAGGTGTCAGGCCAGCTCAGCGGACCGGCGCGATATTGCAGCATCTGCGCGGGCTCTCCAGGTGCAACCGGCACCGGAATCATTCGGATGCCGGTGACCAGGAGAAACCCGGCCGCAGCGAGGATGGCGGTCTTTCTCGCGCCGAAGCACAACTCGCGCAAGAACATCACGCCGAACAGCGCCAGGCCCGGAAACAGCCATTTGAAGTAATGAACGTTCCTGTAGAGCCAAAGCCCACTTGGCAGCAGGTCGACATAGGAGAAGAACAAGGCGAAATAGGCCAGGATCATCAACGCCAGCATGACCATTCCGCGTCGCGGAGCCCCGGCCGGCTGGCTCTGGATCAGCAGCATGCCGGCGAAGCCCAGCCCGATCCACGGCAGGCGCTCGAGCAGCCCGCTGCCGGTCGGAAACCAGGGGCGCGGCGAGATCAGGAGCATGACGGTCTTGAAGGGCAACAGGCTGAAGCGGAAGCCAATGATACGCGAGTTCAGCATGTACTGGCTCGGATGCGGACCGTAGATCGCCAGGTAGAGGACAGCATATGGAACGACTACGACACACCCGCCGCCAAGCAGGACGATCCAGTCCAGGAGGCGGAACCGTCGGTCCTTGACCGTCCAGCACAGCAGCAGGATCAAAGCGATCGCTGAGAGCACGGCATCTGTTTGACGAAACAGGGGAATCGAGCCGGCCGCCACGCCGATCAAGCCAAACCGCCACAGCCTCGCGGAGCGGGTTTCCTCCGAAGGCGCGGCGAGAGACCGCGCACACAGGCCCAGCAGGAGCCAGACAAGGGTGCAGACCGGGGTGGTCGTCCAGGGAATGACCCAGCTGCCACGGATCGAGGCGCTCCCCAAGGAGCCGAGCAGGAAGGCGGCAACGGCGATCGGCACAGCGAAACCACAAGTTTTGGCGAACAGGACGAAGCCCAAGAATGTCGCGAGAAAGCAGGCCAGATCGACGAGCAGGAAAGGATGCATCGGCAGGACATGGACGAACGGGGCAGCCAGCAGCGAATAGCCGAGCGGATACCAGTGCTGCGCCGGTGCGAGGTCGCCGCGGGCGAAAGCCTGCGCCGATTTCAGATACAGTCCCTGGTCGGTCCATCCCCACCAGCCTTCCGGATACGCCGGATTGGCCCCCGGACGCTGGAGCGTCAGCAGCATCCCGACGCAATAGTACAGCGTGATGACCAGGCTGCCCGCGATGACGCTGTTGCGGTTGAGAGACGGCCCTCTTGCTGGTCCCTGTATGACGATATTGCCGCCTACACCGCGTGAAACACTGTCTTGCATCGAACGCAGCGCATCCTCCGATCGGCGTAGCCGCAGCCCGCCCGATCTTCAATCAAGATGACCGGCGCAGGCAAGGCGCCATGCCGTCTCGTTCGCACCTCAAGACGAGAGGCGCGTCCGCCAGCTCATGGTGCCGCGTTCCCGCGGAGCGCCGCCGACCACATGGCCGATCGCGGTCAGGCTGTCGACATGGTCGCAGACGATCTTGAACACTGCCAGCAATGGCACGCTGAGGAACGCACCAGGTATGCCCCACAGCCAGTCCCAGAACATCAGCGACGCCATGACCAGCACCGGGTTCAGCGTGAACCGCCGCGCCAGCAGCATCGGCGTGATGGTCTCGCCTTCCAGGAAGTGGATGCCGAGATAGACCGCCGGCGGCAGCAGCGCGTGCAGCACGGACGGAAATGCGAACAGGCCCACGAAGAAGTAGATCATCACGCCGGTCAGCGGCCCCAGGATCGGGATGTAGTTCAGCAGGAACGCGACCACGCCCCAGAGCAGCGGATTGGGCATCCCCAGGAGCCAGCACTGCACCAGGTTGGCGAACCCGACCAGCAGGTTCATGCCGGTGATGGTGGCGAGATAGAGCGACACGTTGCGCTCGATCTCGGAGGCGATCTGCACGGTGCGGCGCTTGTCGGCCCAGGTCGGCATGATTTCCACGAATCGACGCAGCAAGCTGTCGCCCTCGTAGAGTAGGAAAAACAGCATCAGCAGCATGGTGAAGACCTGGCCGAGGAAGAACCGCGTGCCGAGCAGCAGCGACGAGCCCACGCTGGTCAGGCCGCTGGTGTTGCTGGACTGCACCTGGATGATCTGGGTGCCGGCAACATGCGGGCCCCCGGTCTGATCCATGAGCGCCTGCAGCTTCTTCATGCCGTCCTGCGCCGCCTGGATCGGACCCTGCAGAAAGGCGAGCTTGGCCTGCAGCGCCGGCAGGCTCTCCGGCGCCTTGCTGATCCAGCCGGTCGCCGGCACGGAGATCGCCGCCCCGATGCCGCCGACGATGCCGAACAGCACCAGGATCAGCAGCAGCGCGGCCAGCGGCTTGGGCACCCGCAGGCGACCGTGGAGAAAGCGCATCGGGCCGTTGAGCAGCAGGTTGAAGACGACGGCGAGCACGAACGGCAGCACGATCGCGCTGGCGAAATACAGCGTGTAGAACGTCGCCAGCACGCTCAGCAGCGTCAGGCAGACCGACAGCGTGGTCAGCGCCCGGGCGCGTGCCGCCTCGACCATCGTGCCGGCCTGGCCGTCCTTGGCCAACCACATGCGCACGAGCTCCGCATCGACATGCGTCTGCACGCGGTCCCGCTCGGCGACGGCGGCAGCATCATCTGCGGTAGTCTGGTCCGACATGCTGCCTGTCCCGTGTGCCGCGTGGCGAACGCCGCCCGCTTGCACTCGTTTCTAGTATCATGCCGCCTTCGGCAGCAGCACCACGAAGCGCGCGCCCAGCACCCGGCCTTCCGCGTCCTGCCGGTTCTCGGCCGAGATGCGGCCACGCAGCGCCTCGACGATCTGCCGGCTGATCGACAGCCCCAGCCCGGAATGCTGGCCGAAATGCTCGCTCGACGGGCGCTCGGAATAGAAGCGGTCGAACACGCTGTCGAGCCGCGCCTCGGGAATTCCCGGCCCCTCGTCACTGACCGAAAGCTCCACCATCCCGGCCGCCTCGCTGGTGGCGAGGATGATCCGCCCGTTCGGCGGCGAGAAGCTGACCGCGTTGCCGATCAGGTTGCGCAGCACCTGGACCAGCCGGTCCTCGACCGCCAGCACCACGACCGAACCCCCCGTCTGCGCGTCGATGATCCCCTGCACGTCCATGACCGGCCCGTCCTCGGCCCGGGTCGCCTGGTGGATCTCCGCCAGCACCGCCAGGATCGGCAGCACGTCGACCGGCTCGGCGCGGGCGCGCGAAAGCTCGGCATCCACCCGGCTCGCATCCGAGATGTCGGTGATCAGGCGATCCAGCCTGCGGACATCCTCGCCGATGATGGTCAGCAGCCGGCGCTGCTGGTTGAGGTCCTCGATGCGCAACAGGGTCTCGATCGCCGAGCGGATCGAGGAGAGCGGGTTCTTGATCTCGTGCGACACGTCGGCGGCGAACCGCTCGATCGCATCCATGCGTGCCCACAGCGCCCGCGCGCTCTCGTCCAGCGCCTTGGCCAGCTCGCCGATCTCGTCGCGGCGGTTGATCAGCCTGCGGGGAACGCTGCCGCTGCGGCCGATACCCTCGCGCATGACGTGCGCGGAGCCCGCAAGCAGCAGCAGCGGCCGGGCGATGGTGAGCGACAGGTACCATGACAGCAGCACCGTCAGCACCAGCGCCACGCAGAACAGCACCAGGATCGAGAAGCGCACCGCGAACAGCGACCGGTCGACGTCGCGCGCCTCGCGGGTGAGCTGAATGATGCCGACAGTGTGGCCGTCATGCATGACCGGCTCGGCGACCGTCACCAGCAGCCGATGGTCGGCGGTGCGCCGGATGTAGGGCGGGGTATCTGACGGGTCGCTGTCGCCGATGTGCAGTTGCTGGCGCTCGTCGCCGTCGCCCCCCTCTGCGTCGGGCGGCTGCGCGTCCGGGTCGGCGTTGGCGCCGAGCGTCGCCACCCGCAGCCGGGTTTCGGGCAGCAGGCTCAGCAGCCGGTCATAGACACGCTGCAGGATGGCGCCGAAGTCGCGGTCCCGGCGCCCGGCAGGCCGTGCGGCGGTAGCCGGCTCGGGCGCCTTGATGTCCGGATCGGCGCGGCTGTCGGCGATCTCCTGCCCGTCGGGGGCGAACAGGCGGGCCTGCGCGCTCGGGCTCGGCTCGGTCAGGCGCAGCAGCAGCGGCCGGACCAGTCCCGGCACCAGCACGGTGTTGTCGTCCACGTCCGCGGCGGCGGGAGCGCTCGCCGGATGCGCGGCATTGACGCCGCGGGCGCGTAGGCGATGCAGCGGCGTCCTCGGATGCGGTGTCGTGGGCGCGCCCGCCGCCCGCTGCCCGATCGCGCTCTGTCCCAGCGCACCGGCATAGATCCGCGCCTGCTCGCGCAGCGCGGTGACCTCGGCTTCGAGCAGGCTGTTCTGGAACTGGTTGAGGTAGAGCAGGGTCGCCACCAGCAGAGCAAGCGGCAGCGCGTTGACCAGCAGGATCCGGCGCATGAGCGGCGACACCCAGCGTCGGCGCGCGCGGCGTGATGCTGGACCGGCTTGCTTCGGGGCAATGGCAGGAGGCGGGGAGGCGTTGGGTGTTGCCTCTCGTGCCGGAAGGGAGTCCGGCACCGCGTCATTCTTCCTTGTAGCGGTAGCCGATGCCGTACAGCGTCTCGATCTGGTTGAAGTTGTCGTCGATCTGCCGGAACTTCTTGCGGACGCGCTTGATATGGCTGTCGATGGTGCGGTCGTCGACGTAGATGTTCTCGCCATAGGCCGCGTCGATGAGCTGGTCGCGCGACTTCACCAGGCCCGGACGCGCCGCCAGCGCCTTGACCAGCAGGAACTCGGTCACCGTGAGCTGGATGTCTGCGCCGCGCCACAGGCACTGGTGCCGGGTCTCGTCGAGCGACAGGTCGCCGCGCACGACGGTACTCGGAGCGGGCGCACCGGACGGGTCGCCCCGGTTCGCATCGTTGCGCCTGAGCAGCGCCCGGATACGCTCCAGCAGCAGGCGCTGCGAGAACGGCTTGGTGATATAGTCGTCGGCGCCGAGGCGCAGGCCCATGAGCTGGTCCACCTCCTCGTCCTTGCTGGTCAGGAAGATCACCGGCATCTGCGACTTGCTGCGCAGGCGTTGCAGCAGCTCCATCCCGTCCATGCGCGGCATCTTGATGTCGAGCACGGCGAGATCCACCGGCTTGGCGATCAGGCCCTGCAGCGCACTCTCGCCATCGGTGTAGGTGCGGACCTGGTAGCCCTCCGCCTCCAGCGTCATGGAAACCGAGGTCAGGATGTTGCGATCATCGTCGACCAGGGCGATCGTCTGCTTCATCGCGTCCAATCGTGTATCTCCTGGTGACTGACTGTCGGACTTAATCGGGCCGGAGCGGAACGCGGAAGGCTTAGCCGGTCGCCGGAGGGAAAGAAATGAAATCGGATGCCGCCACGATCCGGCTCGCACGCGACATCCTGCGCTCCAGCCGCTCTGCGAGCCTGGCGACAGTCGCGGACGGCACGCCGTTCGCGAGCCTGGTCACGCCCGCGACCTCCTGCGGGCTCGACCTGCTGATGCTGGTCTCCGGCTTGTCGCGCCATGCCAGGCACCTGCGCTCCGACCCGCGTTGCGCGCTGCTGGCGGCCGGCGACTCGGACGCCGCCAACCCGCAGACGATCCCCCGCCTCACCGTCACCGGTGTGGCAGAGGCAGTGCAGCCGGACGATCCGCAAGGCGATCTGCTGCGCGACCGCTGGGTGCGCATCCATCCCTATGGCGCGCTCTATGCCGGGTTCGGCGACTTCACCCTGTGGCGGCTGCGTCCCCAGGCGGTGCACATGGTCGCCGGCTTCGGGCGGGCGTACTCGTTCGACGGCCGCCTGCTGCAGCCCGAGACCGACCTTGCGGACCAGGAGCGCGCCCTGCTGGAGCGGGCGCAATCCGGCTGGCCCGAGGCGCAGATCGTCGCCATCGACGCGGATGGCTACGATACCGGGCCGCCGCCGGGACCTGATCCCGATGGCACGGCTGTCACCCGTCGGGTCGCTTTCGATGCGCCGGCCGATTCGGTTGGGGCGGCACTGGCGGCGCTCGAGGCCAGCCTTTCGCGCTCCGCCTGATCCGACACGCTGGACAGCCGGGCGGCTTTGGCGCTTGTCCACGCAAGGCGGCTCACCTACGTGCACGCAATGAACGAGGACGAACCGGGATCCATGTCAGCACACGCACCCGACCCGCACGACACCGACTCCACCGGTCCGCACGCTGCCGCACCCGCGGACCTGCATGATGACGGTACTCCGGCCGAGGGTTCGGAGACGGTGATGCAGGCGGCGACCGCGCGGATCCGCGAGCTGGAGGCCAGCGTCGAGGAGATGCGCGACAAGTGGCTGCGCTCCGAGGCCGAGATCCAGAACGTCCGCACCCGGTCGCGCCGCGAGGTCGACGACGCCCGTCAGTATGCCGTGCAGAAGTTCGCGCGCGACGTGGTCGAGGTGGCGGAGAACCTGCGCCGCGGCCTTGCCAGCCTGCCGGCGCCGTCCGACAGCGACACCGCGCTGACCAGCAAGCTGCGCGAGGGCTTCGAGAGCGTCGAGCGGTCGTTCCTCGGCATCCTCGAGCGCAACGGCATTACCGGCACCGACCCGACCGGTTCGCTGTTCGACGCCAACCTGCACCAGGCGATGGCCGAGCAGCCGAGTGCGGATCATCCGCCCGGCACCGTCATGCAGGCCTGGACCTCGGCCTGGACCTTGAACGGCCGCCTGCTGAAGCCGGCAATGGTGGTGGTGGCGAAGGGGGTCGGCGACGAGGCGGCGCGCGCACGGGCCGATGCTGTCGCTGCGGAAAGTCTCGACAAGACGGTGTAGCCCCGTCACTTTAAAGGGGTGAGGTTTCTGCCTGGATTTTGTGCATCCGAGCGGGGACTCTGCTCCAGGCAAGATTGGGGGCTTGTCGGCCACGACCGCCCTCAATACATCGACGACATCCATTGGGCCGCTTCCGGTGCTTCGGGCCGGGCGCGACTGCTGACAAGGAGAGATTGTATGAGCAAGGTTATCGGTATCGATCTCGGCACCACAAATTCCTGCGTGTCGATTCGCGAAGGCGACGACAACCGGGTGGTCGAGAACAGCGAGGGTGCCCGCACCACCCCGTCCATGGTCGCCTTCACCGAGAACAACGAGCGTCTCGTCGGCCAGTCGGCCAAGCGCCAGGCGGTCACCAACCCGACCAACACGCTGTATGCCGTCAAGCGCCTGATCGGGCGCCGCTTCGAGGATCCGACCGTCGAGAAGGATCGCGGGCTGGTCCCCTACACCATCGTCAAGGGCGAGAACGGCGATGCCTGGGTCGAGGCGCGCGGCCAGAAATATGCGCCGAGCCAGATCAGCGCCTTCGTGCTCGGCAAGATGAAGGAGACCGCCGAGACCTATCTCGGCGAGCCGGTGACGCAGGCCGTCATTACGGTCCCGGCCTACTTCAACGACGCCCAGCGCCAGGCAACCAAGGATGCCGGCCGCATCGCCGGTCTCGAGGTGCTGCGCATCATCAACGAGCCGACCGCGGCGGCACTCGCCTACGGCATGGACCGCAAGAACGGTGGCACGGTGGCCGTGTACGACCTTGGCGGCGGCACCTTCGACGTGTCGGTGCTGGAGATCAGCGACGGCGTGATCGAGGTGAAGTCGACCAACGGCGACACCTTCCTCGGTGGCGAGGATTTCGACGCGCGGATCATCGATTACCTGGCCGACGAGTTCAAGCGCGAGCAGGGCATCGACCTGCGCAGTGACAAGCTTGCCCTGCAGCGCCTCAAGGAAGCCGCCGAAAAGGCCAAGATCGAGCTCTCCTCTTCCAAGGAGACCGAGATCAACCTGCCCTTCATCACTGCCGACGCCACCGGGCCGAAGCATCTGGTGCTGAAGCTGAGCCGGGCCAAGCTCGAGAGCCTGGTCGATGACCTGATCCAGCGCACCCTCGGCCCGTGCCGCGCGGCGCTGAAGGATGCGTCGGTCAGTGCCGGCGAGATCGAGGAGGTGATCCTGGTCGGCGGCATGACCCGCATGCCCAAGGTCATCGAGATCGTGAAGCAGTTCTTCGGGCGTGAGCCGGCCCGCAACGTGAACCCGGACGAGGTCGTCGCCATCGGCGCCGCGATCCAGGGCGCGGTACTGAAGGGCGACGTCAAGGACGTGCTGCTGCTCGACGTGACGCCGCTGTCGCTCGGCATCGAGACGCTGGGCGGTGTGTTCACCCGCCTGATCGACCGCAACACCACGATCCCGACCAAGAAGAGCCAGACCTTCTCGACCGCCGAGGACAACCAGAACGCCGTGACCATCAAGGTCAGCCAGGGCGAGCGCGAGATGGCGGCCGACAACAAGATGCTCGGCCAGTTCGACCTGATGGGCATCCCACCGGCGCCGCGCGGCGTGCCGCAGATCGAGGTGACGTTCGACATCGACGCCAACGGCATCGTCTCGGTGTCGGCGAAGGACAAGGCTTCGGGCAAGGAGCAGCAGATACGCATCCAGGCGTCGGGCGGCCTGTCCGACAACGACATCGAGCGCATGGTGCGCGAGGCAGAGGCGAATGCCGAGGCCGACAAGGCCAAGCGCGAAGGTGTCGAGGCGCGCAACCAGGCCGAGGGCCTGGTTCACCAGACCGAGCGGACGTTGTCCGAGAGCGGCGACAAGGTGTCGGCGCCCGACCGCGGCGAGGCGGAAGCGGCGATCGCAGCGGTGAAGTCGGCAATCGCCGGCAGCGACGTGTCGGCGGTGAAGTCGGCGTCCGAGAAGCTCGGCCAAGTCGCGATGAAGATCGGCGAAGGCCTGTACAAGCAGGAGCAGGGAGGCGCTGGCGCGGCAGGTCCCAGTGCTGCGGGCCCAGGTTCGGCTGGCCCGACGGCCGGTCCGAATGGCGAAAAGGTGGTCGATGCCGACTTCGAGGATGTCGACGACAAGAAGAAGTCCGCCTGACCCGGGTCTGAACGATACGAGCGCCCGGGCCGTCATGGCCCGGGCCTGATCCAGGCGGAGGCGCCCGTGCTTCGTGAGAAGGCGGGCGCCTCTTTGTTATGACGACCACGCGGTCCCTCGAAGGAAGGCGTGTTGCGCCGATGAGGACAGGATGGCGAAGCAGGATTTTTACGCGACGCTGGAAGTCGCCAGGGATGCTTCCGCGGACACGCTGAAGAAGGCCTACCGCAAGCTCGCCATGAAGTACCACCCGGACCGCAATCCGGGCGACAAGGCCGCGGAGTCCCGCTTCAAGGAGCTGAACGAGGCCTACGACATCCTCAAGGACGACCAGAAGCGCGCCGCCTACGACCGCTTCGGTCATGCCGCCTTTGAAGGTGGCGGCCCGGGTGCCGGTCCCGCCGGCTTCGATTTCGGTGGCGGCGGTGGCCTCGGCGACATCTTCGACCAGGTGTTCGGCGACATGATGGGCGGCCGCCGCGGTGGCGGCCGGCAACGCGCCGGCGGGGACATCCGCGCCCAGGTCGAGATCAGCCTGACCGAGGCCTTCACCGGATCGAAGGTGCCGTTGCGGGTGCCAACCAGGGTCGCCTGCGAGACCTGCGCCGGCACCGGCTCTGACAGCAAGGACCGCGCCGCCGAGACCTGCCCGACCTGTCACGGCGCCGGCAAGGTGCGGGCGCAGCAGGGCTTCTTCCTGGTCGAGCGCGCCTGTCCGACCTGCGGCGGCAACGGCCGCGTCATACGCAACCCGTGCAAGGTCTGCCAGGGTGCGGGCACCGTCGAGCGCGAGCGCAGCCTGAACGTGCAGATCCCGGCCGGCGTCGAGGATGGCACCCGCATCAGGCTATCCGGCGAGGGCGAGGCCGGCGGCGCCGGCGTACCGGCCGGTGATCTCTACGTGCATGTCGGGGTCCGTGTGCACGAGATCTTCCAGCGCGAAGGCGCCAACATCTTCTGCCGGGTGCCGCTGCGCATGACCCAGGCGGCGCTCGGGGCGGAGGTCGAGGTCCCGGTCATCGATGGCAGCCGGACCCGGGTGAAGATCCCGGCCGGCACCCAGACCGGCGAGCAGTTCCGTCTGCGCGGCAAGGGCTTCTCGGTGCTGCGGTCGGCAGCCCGTGGCGACATGTATATCCAAGTCGCGGTCGAGACTCCGCAGCACATCAACAAGCGCCAGCGGGAGTTGCTGGAGGAGCTCGAGGGCGAGGCGGCGGCCCATGCGCGGTCCAGCCCGGAGAGCGATGGCTTCTTTGCCAAGGTGCGCGACTTCTTCGAGGGCAAGGCTTGACCTCGGCCGATTGTGGCATGACCGCCACGTCGCGATTGTAGCAAGTGCGTGACAACGTCTTAGCTCTTGACAGTGGTGTTGAAACCACTCCGGGGAGGTCGTAGTTAGTGAGGTGCCCGTGGTGACGTCCCCCCCCCCACCCGCATCTCGGGCGGATACAGGCGGCGCGGCCGAGCCGGTCGCGCCGCCGCCCATATCAGCGCCGGCGGGCTGATGCGCATCGGCATCGCCGGCATCAACGGTCGTGTCGGCGGCCTGCTGGTCGATGAGATACGCCGGCGGGGGGACACGCTTTCCGGTGGTCTCGACCGGCCGGGTTCCGGACGCCCGACGCCGGCAGTGGACATCACCCTCTACGGGAGTATCGACGCGCTGGCCGGCGCGTCGGACGTGGTTGTCGATTTCACTGTGCCCGCGACCGTGCCGGCGCACGCGATCGCGCTATCCCGGCATCGTGCAGCCTGGGTCCTCGGCACCACCGGCATCGACGCGGCGGCCCAGCGCGAGGTGGCGCAGGCGGCGCAGCATGTCCCCGTCGTGCAGGCCGCCAACTTCTCAGCCGGGGTGACGCTGGTGTTGGAGCTCGCGGCCCGCATGGCGGCGGTGCTGCCGCCCGAGGAGTACGATGCCGAGATCGTCGAGATGCATCATCGGCAGAAGCTGGACGCACCGTCCGGCACCGCATTGGCCATCGGGGAGGCGGTTGCCGCCGCCCGTGGCACCAGCCTGGCCGCCGTGCGCGACAGCGGACGCGATGGCATCACCGGCGCCAGGACCACCGGCGCGGTCGGGTTTGCGTCGCTCCGGGGCGGTCAGATCGTCGGCGAGCATGCGTTGCTCTTCACCGGATCCGACGAGCAGATCGGCCTGACCCACCGCGCCTTTGACCGCCGCGCCTTCGCCGCCGGTGCGATACGGGCGGCGCACTGGAGCGGCGGCAAAGCGGCTGGGCTGTACGGCATGCGCGACGTGCTCGGCCTGAGCTGAGGTGCGGCCGGCCTGCGGCTTTCCTTGACCCGACCGGGCATTTCCGCCAAATCTCCGCCGCCCAAACGTCGCCGGAACGATACACCCGTCGCGGCGGGCATTTACGCGGCGAGAGGCATACCATGCGCGACAAGGGCGAGTTCCTGTTCACTTCGGAGTCCGTTTCCGAAGGACATCCGGACAAGGTGGCGGACCGTATCAGCGACACGGTGCTCGACGCCTACCTCGCGGCCGATCCCGAGGCTCGTGTCGCCTGCGAAACCATGGTCACCACCAACCGCATCATCCTAGCGGGCGAGGTGCGCGGGCCGGAAGGCGTCAACGAGACGCTGGAACATGCGGTGCGCGAGGCGGTGCGCGACATCGGCTACGACCAGAAGGGCTTCTCCTGGCGTCACGCCGAGTTCCACAACTACCTGCACGAGCAGTCCGCCGACATCGCGGTCGGCGTCGACAGCGCCGGCAACAAGGACGAGGGCGCCGGCGACCAGGGCATCATGTTCGGCTTCGCGACCACCGAGACGCCCTCGCTGATGCCGGCGCCGCTGCATTACGCGCACGGCATCCTTGCCCGCATCAACACGCTGCGCAAAGCCGGTGACCCGCGCGCGCGCGGGCTGCTGCCCGACGCCAAGAGCCAAGTCACGCTGCGCTATATCGACGGCAAGCCGGTCGGCGCCACCAGCGTGGTGATCTCGACCCAGCACGAGGAGAGCCTGACCCAGCCGGAGATCCGCGAGGAGCTCACCGCGATCGTGCGCGACGTGCTGCCCGAGGGCTGGATGTGCCCGGATGACGGCTTCTACACCAACCCGACCGGCATCTTCGTGATCGGCGGGCCGGACGGCGACGCCGGCCTGACCGGACGCAAGATCATCGTCGACACCTATGGTGGTGCCGCCCCGCATGGCGGCGGCGCGTTCAGCGGCAAGGACCCGACCAAGGTGGATCGCTCGGCGGCCTATGCCTGCCGCTACCTCGCCAAGAACATCGTCGCCGCCGGCCTCGCCGACAGCTGCACGCTGCAGATCTCGTACGCGATCGGCGTCTCGCACCCGCTCTCGGTCTATGTCGACCTGCACGGCACCGGGCACGACGTCGAGGAGGCCAGACTGGAGGCGGTGCTGCGCCAGGCGATGGACCTCACGCCGCGCGGCATCCGTCGCCACCTGCGCCTGAACCGGCCGATCTACGGGACGACGGCCGCATACGGCCATTTCGGCCGTACGCCGGATGCAGGCCGCGACGACTTCACCTGGGAGCAGACCGACCTCGCCCCTACCCTGGCCAACGCCTTCGGGCGTTGATCCCGGCGGCGCCACCGCTTCCTCCTCAGGCGAAACCGCCGCCCACTCGCCTCTACGGCCGCCAGCGTAGCCATCCGCTGCGGCACAGGCAGCAGAAGCTGCTCGACGAGACCCTGCCTCGGCTTCGCTTCGCGCCGGAGATGGCTTCCAATCCCACGACCGCCTTCGGGCGGGCGCCGGCGGCGTTGTGGCTCGAAGTCGGGTTCGGTGGCGGCGAGCACACGCTGGCCCAGCATGCGGCGCATCCCGGGATCGGCCTGATCGCCTGCGAGGTGTTCGAGAACGGGCTCTGCTCGCTTCTCACCCGGCTCGTCCCGGCTGGCGAGGAAGCAACCGCGCCATTGCCGGACCTGCTGCGGCTATGGGACGACGATGCTCGGACGCTTCTGCAGGCGCTGCCGGATGGCTGTCTCGACCGTGTGTTCCTGCTGTTCCCAGACCCTTGGCCGAAGTCCCGCCACGCCAAGCGCCGTTTCGTGCATCCGCACACTATCTCGCTGGTCGCAGCCAAGCTGCGTGAGGGTGCCGAGTGGCGCATCGCCAGCGACGATCCGACCTACCAGGGCTGGGTCCGCGAGGTGATGGCGGCGCAGTCGCTGTTCACCGGCGAGGAGCCCGCATCGGTGCGTCCCGATGGCTGGCCGCCGACGCGCTACGAGGCCAAGGCGCTGGCTGCGGGGCGGATGCCGTTGTACTGGAGCTTCGTCCGGACGGGTTGATTATTCTCGGGAGACTGCCGCAAGATGCTGCAAACGCTCGTCGCCCTGTTGCTCGCGAGCGTGGTCATGGTGCCGATCTCGCGCCGGCTCGGCTTCGGCGCGGTCTTGGGCAACCTGGTCGGAGGCGCCGTCATCGGCCCGCTCGGGCTCGGCCTGATACGCAGCCCGGGCCAGATCGAGAACGTCTCGCAGCTCGGCGTGGTCATGCTGCTGTTCCTGATCGGGCTGGAACTGCGTCCGCAACGGCTCTGGGTGATGCGGCGGGCGGTGTTCGGGCTCGGCTCGGCGCAGGTGATCCTGACCGCCGCGGCCCTCGCCATCGCGATGATCGTGCTGCCCGGGCTCAGGCTGCGGACCGGCGGCTGGGCCGCCCCGATCGTCCTGGGCGTCGGGCTCGCGCTATCCTCGACCGCCATCGTGCTGCCGATGCTGGGAGAGCGCGAGCTGCTCGGCGGCCGGGCCGGACGCGACACGTTCGCGGTGCTGCTGCTGCAGGACGTGGCGTTCATCCCGCTGGTCGCCCTGGTGCCGCTGCTGGCCGCCGGCAACCGGCCGTCAATCGCGCTTGGCCACGGCCTGACGCACGAGATCACCCATTCGATCCCCTGGCAGAGCGTGTCGCTGGGTGCTGCCGCAATCGCGGTGATCCTGGTCGGCGGCCGCTATCTCGTCCCGACCCTGTTCCGGCTGATCGGCGGGGCGCGATCGCCGGACGTGTTCACCGCCATGGCACTGCTGACCGTGCTCGGCACCGCCTGGATCGCCAGCCTGGTCGGGCTTTCGATGTCGCTGGGTGCGTTCCTGGCCGGCGTGCTGCTGTCGAACTCGACCTGGCGGCACGAGATCCAGGCCGATATAGAGCCGTTCGAGGGCGTCCTACTCGGCTTCTTCTTCCTGTCGGTGGGCATGGCGGCGCGCCTCGACCTGCTGCTCAGCGCACCGGTCGCTATCCTGCTCGGTACAGCCGGCCTGATCGCCATCAAGGCGCTCGTCGTGTTCGCACTCGGACGGATCGCCGGGCAGCCTGCCAAGGAGGCCGCCCGGTTCGCCACCGCGCTGCCGCAGGGCAGCGAGTTCAGCTTCGTTCTGTTTGCGGCCGCGATCGGAGCCGGGGTGCTGTCGCCGGCGCAGTCCGAGATCGCGACGCTGGTGATTGCGCTGTCGATGGCAGCCACTCCGATCCTGTTCAGCCTGTCGGAGCGGCTGCTGATCCCGCGCCTGTCCAGGGCCGAAGCGGTGCCAATCTATGACGAGATCGACGGCCAGGATGCGCCGGTGATCATCTGCGGCGTCGGCCGGATGGGGCAGATCGTCGGCCGCGTGCTGCGCACCCAGGGCATCCGCTTCACCGCGCTGGACCAGGACCAGGAGCAGATCGAGATCCTCCGGCGCTTCGGCACCAAGGTCTATTACGGCAACCCCTCGCGGCCCGACCTGCTGCGCGCGGCCGGCGCCGAGACCGCGAAGCTGCTGGTGGTGGCGCTGGCCGACCCGGAGGAAAGCGTGCGCGTGGTGGAGATTGCCCGACGCAACTTCCCCGATCTGCGCATCCTGGCGCGGGCCCGCAACCGGCGACATGCGCACCTGCTGATGCAGCTCGGGGTGCACAGCCTGGTGCGCGAGACCTTCCATTCAAGCCTGCGCCTGACCGAGCAGGTGCTGGACGGCCTCGGCTACGACCGGGCGGTCTCGCGCGAGCTGGTGGCGCGTTTCCAGGAAGCCGACGAGCGCACCCTGTACGAAAGCGTGGCCTATTTCGACGACGAGAAGCGGCTGATCCAGGACAGCAGGCAGGTCAGCGCCGAGCTCAGCGGGCTGATGCTGGGCGACGCGCAGCTACGACCCCGACGCAAGGATGCGCCCGGCTCAAACCCGGAGAGGAGCGTCACGACACATAACTAATCCCGGTCAGTTGCTCCGACAGCGTCCACAGCCGGGTGGCGACGACCGGATCGGCGGCCTGCGGCATGATGACCGAGGGGCCGACTGGGCCGCGGGTCTCGCCGAGGCCGGTCGGGCCGTAATAGCCGCCGCCTTTCGCATCCGCCGCGATAGCGGCGAACAGGGAGGGCAGCGCGCCGTCGCGGGCGCTCTGCGCCAGGGTGTTGAAGCTGAACGCCATCAGCTTCTCCTTCAGTCCGGGCGCGCCCTGGCCGGGCCCGTTGAAGACGATGTCGGTGCGCGACCAGCCGGGATGGGCCGCCACGCTGAGCAGGTTCCAATGGTGCTGCAGGGCGCGGCGCTGCAACTCGATCGCGAACACCAGCATGGCCAGCTTGCTGCGGCCATAGGCCCGGAACGGGTTGTAGTTGCGCTCGGATTGCAGGTCGCCGAGGTCGATCGTCGCGCGGCGGTGCGCAAGGCTCGCGACGCTGACGACGCGACCACCGCCCTCGGACTTCTCCAGCGCATGGCGCAGCCGGCCGGTGAGCGCGAAGTGCGACAGGTAGTTCACGCCGATCTGGCGCTCGTAACCATCCTCGGTCAGCAGGCGCTCCGGAAAGCCCATCACGCCGGCATTGTTGACCAGGATATCGACCGTCGGGTGGGCGGCCAGGATGGTGTTGGCGAACCGGGCCACCGAGGCGAGGCTGTTGAGATCGATCATCTCGAAGCGGGCATCGGCGGCCGGGATGGAGCGCCTGATGCGCGCCACCGCCTCGGTGCCCTTCGAGGGATTGCGGGAGGCGAGGATGGTGACTGCACCGCGTCGTGCCAGGCCGAGCGCCGTCTCGTAGCCGATGCCGCCGGTCGCACCGGTAACGATGGCCACCTTGCCGTTCAGGCTCGGCGCATCGCCCAGGGTCCAGCCGTCTCTCGTGCGCGCCATGATCCTGCTCCCGCCTGCCGCGTACAAACACGGCGGGAATGCGGCGGTTGCCCAAACCCGAGGTCCGTCCGGACGCTGCACCGCGATGGATCATGATGACAAGCGGATCGCCCATATGCGCCAGGCCATCGCGCTGGCGAAAGCCGGGCGGACCGCTCCTGGCAGCTCGCCGATCGGCTGCGTGATCGTGCTGGACGGACGCGTCGTCGGCGCGGCGCATAACGAGGTCGGGCTGCGGCACGACCCGACCGCGCATGCCGAGATCGTCGCGATACGACGCGCCTGCGAGAGCCTGGGCCGTGAGGATTTGCGCGGCGCCACGCTCTACTCCACGCTGCAGCCCTGCGGCATGTGCAGCATGGCCAGCATCTGGAGCGGCATCACCGACATCGTCTTTGGCGCGTCCCGCCGGGACGTGCACCGGATGTATTTCGAGGACCGCCATCTCGATGTGCTGGACATCCTGCACGACGCCTTCCGACGCGACATGTCGGCCACCGGCGGCGTCCTGGCCGGTGAATGTGCAGCTTTCTACTACAGGCCGGGCGACTCGCCGCCGGACGAGGAACAAGCGAATGTCTGATGCGCCCGTCCGCCTGAAGCGCTCGGGGCTACGATTTGAGGCAGCGCCGGAACCGGTTATATCCTGCCGGAAAGTAGTCCATGTCTGCGCTTCAGCCCTGAACGAGGCTGCGGCGAGGGAGAGGTCTGGCTGTGTCCGAACGTGAGGCGATGGAGTTCGACGTCGTGGTGGTGGGAGCCGGTCCGGCAGGGCTGGCGGCTGCCATCCGGCTGAAACAACTGGCGCCGGATGCCAGCGTATGCGTCGTCGAGAAGGGCTCCGAGGTCGGCGCGCACATCCTGTCGGGTGCTGTGATCGAGCCCAGGGCATTGGACGAGCTGATCCCGGACTGGCGCGAGCGCGGCGCGCCGCTGAACACGCCGGCGACCGAGGACCGCATGCTGTTCCTCACCGAGACCGGCGCGTACCGGGTGCCGATGCTCGGCACGTTGATGCCGCACATGGACAACCACGGCAACTACATCGTGAGCCTCGGCGAGGTGTGCCGCTGGCTCGCCCGGCAGGCCGAGGAACTTGGAGTCGAGATCTATCCTGGATTTGCGGCCGCCGAGCTGCTCGAGGACGAGGGGCGCATCGTCGGCGTCGCCACCGGCGACATGGGTGTCACACGCGACGGCGAGCGCGGGCCGAACTACGCGCCGGGCATGGAGCTGCGCGCTGCCTACACCCTGTTCGGCGAAGGCTGCCGTGGCTCGCTCGCCAAGCAACTGATGGCGCGGTTCGACCTGCGCCACGGCATAGATCCGCAGACCTACGGGCTCGGCATCAAGGAGCTGTGGGAGATCCCGGCGGCGCAGCATCGGCCAGGCCTGGTGCAGCACAGCTTTGGCTGGCCGCTGGACCGCGCCACCTATGGCGGCTCCTGGCTGTATCATTTCGGCGAAAACCTGGTGTCGTATGGCTTCGTGGTCGGGCTCGACTACGCCAATACCTGGCTGTCGCCGTTCGACGAGATGCAGCGACTCAAGAGGCATCCGTCGGTGCGGCAGCATCTCGAGGGCGGCAAGCGGCTCTCGTACGGCGCGCGCGCGCTGTCCGAGGGTGGCCTGCAATCGGTCCCCCGCCTCAGCTTCCCGGGTGGGGTTTTGCTCGGCGACAGCGCCGGCTTCCTCAACGTGCCCAAGATCAAGGGCACCCACACCGCGATGAAGTCCGGCATGCTCGCCGCGGAGGCGGTGGCGGACGCACTCGAGAATGGCCGGCCGGCGGAGCCGCGCTCCTATACGAGGCGGGTGCGGGCCTCGTGGCTATGGACCGAACTGCGCGACGTGCGCAACGTGCGGCCCTCGTTCGCGAAGTTCGGCACGCTCGGCGGCGCGCTGTATTCGGGCTTCGATGCGATGGTGCTGCGCGGGCGGGCGCCCTGGACGATGCGGCACCGCCATGCCGACCACGAGATCCTCGACGATGCGTCCGCGTCGCCGCCGATCACCTATCCGAAGCCGGACAACACGCTGACCTTCGACCGGCTGTCCTCGGTCTATCTGTCCAACACCAACCACGAGGAAAACCAGCCGGTGCATCTGCGGCTGCGTGATCCGGAGCGCTGGAAGCCCGTGAACTGGGAGCGCTACCGGTCGCCGGAGAGCCGGTATTGTCCGGCCGCGGTGTATGAGGCGGTGGATACCGAGGCCGGCGCGTCCGGACCGCGGCTGCAGATTAACGCGCAGAATTGCGTGCACTGCAAGACCTGCGACATCAAGGACCCGACGCAGAACATCGACTGGGCTGCACCCGAAGGCGGCGGCGGTCCGAACTATCCCGGCGGCATGTAGAAACTCCGAAAGCGATATCGAGCTCATGAAACTTCTCGTCCCCGTCAAGCGCGTCGTCGATTACAACGTGAAGGTGCGGGTGAAAGCCGATGGCTCCGGCGTCGAGACGGCTGGTGTCAAGATGTCGATGAACCCGTTCGACGAGATCGCCGTCGAGGAGGCGGTGCGACTCCGCGAGAAGGGTGCAGCCACCGAGATCGTGGCGGTGTCGATCGGCGTGCAGCAATGCCAGGAGACGCTGCGCACGGCGCTCGCCATGGGCGCCGACCGTGCGATCCTGGTGCTCACCGAGGAGAGCCCGGAGCCGCTCGCGGTGGCAAAGCTGCTGCGCGCGCTGGTCGAGCGCGAGCAGCCCGGCCTGGTGATCATGGGCAAGCAGGCGATCGACGACGACATGAACGCAACCGGGCAGATGCTGGCCGGGCTGCTCGGCTGGTCGCAGGGCACCTTTGCCAGCAAGGTCGAGCTGTCGGACGGCATCGCCACGGTCACCCGCGAAGTCGATGGCGGGCTGGAGACGGTGGCACTGACGCTGCCCGCGATCATCACCGCCGATCTGCGGCTGAACGAGCCGCGCTATGCCTCGCTGCCGAACATTATGAAGGCGCGCAAGAAGCCGCTGGAGTCGGTCTCGCCTGGCGATCTCGGCGTCGATGTGACACCCCGGCTGACGACGCTGAAGGTCGCGGAGCCGCCGGTGCGGCAGGCCGGCATCAAGGTCGGCTCGGTCGCCGAACTGGTGGCGAAACTCAGAACCGAGGCAAAGGTAATCTGACCATGACCGCTCTCGTGCTGCTCGACCACGTGGACGGCCACGTCACGCCAGCCTCGCGTTCCGCCATCACCGCCGCGACCGCACTCGGCGAGGTGCATGTGCTGGTGACCGGTGCCGGCATCGGCGGCGTTGTCGAAGCGGCCTCGAGGATTGCCGGCGTCGTGAAGGTCCTCCGCGCCGACGCTGAGCTGTATGACAAGGCGCTGGCGGAGCCGCTGGCCGCCCTGCTGGTGACCCTCGCGCCCGGTTACGACCATGTGCTGGCTGCCGCCACCGCCTCCGGCAAGAACGTGATCCCGCGCGCGGCTGCCCTGCTCGACGTGCAGCCGATCAGCGAGATCGTCACCGTGATCGATGCCGAGACCTTCGTGCGGCCGATCTATGCCGGCAACGCGCTGGCGACGGTGCGCTCGTCCGATGCTAGGAAGCTGATCACCGTGCGCGCCGCCAACTTCGACGCCGCCGCCGCAGAGGGTGGCAGCGCCGCGATCGAGGATGTGCAAGCAGGAGAGGCGCCGGCCTCGATCTCCCGCTTCATCTCGGCCGAGCTGTCGAAATCCGAGCGTCCGGAACTGGCCTCGGCGCGGGTGGTGATTTCCGGCGGCCGCGGCATGCAGAACGGCGAGAACTTCAAGCTGATCGAGCCGATCGCGGATGCGCTGGGCGGGGCGATCGGTGCCTCGCGCGCCGCGGTCGATGCCGGGTACGTGCCGAACGACTACCAGGTCGGCCAAACCGGCAAGATCGTGGCACCTGACCTGTATGTCGCAATCGGCATCTCGGGCGCGATCCAGCATCTCGCCGGCATGAAGGACAGCAAGGTCATCGTGGCGATCAACAAGGATGAGGAGGCGCCGATCTTCCAGGTCGCCGATTACGGGCTGGTGGCCGACCTGTTCACGGCGCTGCCGGAGCTGCAGGCGGAACTGGCCAAGGCTGGCTGATCGAGCGGCGGCGTTTAGGCCGGCTTTATGCGGCGGCGCCGGATGCGCATCGATCTTTTACGGTCCGGGATCTAGATCTTTCTCCACCGGCGAAACGACGTGCCGGAATGGAGAAAGACCTATGGGTGAGACACTTCGCGATCGCCGGCTACGATATGCGCGCGCGATCCTGGATTCCCGATCAACCACGACCGCACTGCTCGGGGAGAATTCGGACCTCGACGGGCTCCGGGTCCTGGTGCTCGGCACGGCCCCGAACGAGACGCTGTGCGCGCTGTTGCATACCGAGTGCCGCACGGCGGAGGCCCGGTTGCCGGACGCGATCTGCGAGACGCACATCGCTGACCTCGTCCTGGCACCGCACGTGACGCTGGTGAATCTAGGCCGCGTCGTCCGGCAGGCGGCGCGGGCACTCGACCAGCATGGCCGTTTTGTCGTCGCTGTCCCGAACGGTGAGCGTGACTTCATCGGCAGCGCCAACCGGGAGCTTCTGCAGGCGGGTTTCGAGACGCCGATCCTGGAGAGCCGGGCTGGGCTGATCTGCCTCCACGCGTCGCCCAGCGAGACCATGATCCGGAACTGAGCGGCCCGGCTGCTTGCTTTCTTTGCGACGTCGGGAATAAAACCCGGTCCGTCCTGATCTTCATACCAGCAACCTGGGGTGGAGCATTGGGATGGACATGACGGGAACAAGCCGGCGGCACACGCTGGAGTGCATGATCTGGGCCGGGGCCGGCATCCTCTGGACCATGAAGGGGGGCGTGCCCAGATCGGCTCTGATCGGCAGCGCCGATGCGGCGGAAGCCAGCTTCAGCTTCGTGCAGATCAGCGACAGCCACCTGGGCTTTGCCAAGCCGCCCAATCCGGATCCGGCGGAGACCCTGCAGGAGGCCATCGCGCTCATTGGCCGGCACCGGGGCAATGCCGGGCTGCTGATCCACACCGGCGATGTCAGCCACCTCTCCCGCGCTTCGCAGTTCGACGACGCGGCGCAGATCATCGGGACCACCGGGCTGGAGACGCATTATGTGCCCGGCGAGCATGATGTCCTGGCGGACGACGGACGCGGCTTCTTCGAGCGCTTCGACAAGGCCGGCCCGCGCGGCTGGTACAGCTTCGACACCGCCGGTATCCACTTCATCGGCCTGAACAACGTGCAGGACATGCATGCCGGGGGCATGGGCAACCTCGGCACGGAGCAACTGGCTTGGCTGCGCGGCGACCTGGCCGGCCGCTCGGCCAGCCAGCCGATCGTGGTGTTCGCGCATATCCCGCTCTGGACCATCTATCCGCAATGGGGCTGGGGCACCGACGACAGCGCGCAGGCCCTGAGCCTGCTGGGCCGGTTCGGGTCGGTCACCGTGCTGAACGGCCACATCCACCAGGTGATGCAGAAGGTCGAAGGCAATATTGCCTTCCACACAGCCAGGTCCACGGCGTTTCCGCAACCGGCTCCCGGCACGGCACCAGCCCCGGGACCAATCAGGGACGTGCCTCCCGGCAAGCTGCGCTCGCTGCTGGGGGTCACGGCGGTCTCGCATGTGGAGGGCCGCTCGGCACTGGCGCTCGTCGATACGACCCTGGATGCGAGGATCGGATGACATCGCGCACGCTTGACGTCATGCCCGGGTTTGCCGTCGCACTGGCATTGTCAGCGGCCGCCGCGAATCTTCCCGGATCGACGGTCACGATCGACAACTTCAGCTTCAGCACGCCTCACCTCACCGTCGTGCGCGGGACCGTCGTGACCTGGATCAACCGCGACGACATTCCACATACCGTCGCCAGTGCCGATGCCGCACGGACGCTTCACTCGCCTCTGCTGGATACCGACGAGCGTTTTTCGCATCGTTTCGACCAGGCCGGCCGCTTCGCCTATTTCTGCTCGTTGCACCCGCATATGCAGGGGGTCATCGTTGTGCGGTAGCATCGGGCGGTCCAGCGCGAGGTGACAGGTGCCGCTGCAGCCGGTTCCATTCGAGCAGCTCGTGCTGCCGCATCTCGACAGCGCCTACAACCTTGCCCGGTGGCTCGCCGGGAGCGCTGTTTCGGCAGACGACATCGTGCAGGAGGCGTTGCTGCGCGCTTTGCAGTATCAGGACAGCCTGCGCGGCGAGCCGAAGCCGTGGCTGCTGCGTATCGTGCGGAATGTCGCCTACGCCATGATGACCGCGAACCGGCGTGGTGCGGACGTCTCGCTGGACGATGTTCCTTATGCAGGCAAATTCGACTGCATCGACCAATCCGACACCCCGGAGATGGCGCTGCACAGCCGGGAGCAGTCGCAGGCTCTGGACCGCGCCGTCGCCGCGCTGCCGGACGAACTGCGCGAGTGCCTGATCCTGCGGGAGCTGGAGGACATGACCTACAAGGAGATCGCGCACGTGACCGGCGTGCCAATCGGCACCGTGATGTCGCGGCTGTTCCGGGCGCGCCGCCTGATGCTTGGAGCCGCGCTTTGAGCCCGCCCGCCTGCGGATCGAAGCAGTTGCTGATCCAGGCCAACCTCGACGGCGAACTCGACGCCGGCGCCACGGCGTCGCTCGTGGCTCACATCGCCGAGTGCCGGGACTGCGCCGAGCTGCAGGAGGAACTTGCCGGCCTGTCGCGGCAGGTCCGGCAATCGCTGACCCGGCATCCGGCACCCGCCGCGCTGCGACAGACGCTGCAGCGCAGTGCGCCTTCGCGAGCGGCCATTCGGCCAAACTGGCGAGACGGGGGCTGGTTCGCCGCGGGGATGGCCGTGGCCGCGAGCATCGCGTTGCTGGCACTGCCCCAGAGGCAGACGCATCCGGAGCAGGGTGACGCGCTTGTGGCGGCGCATATCCGCGCCCTGCAACCGGGTCATCTGCTCGATGTCGTCTCGACCGACCGTCATACGGTCAAGCCGTGGTTCGATGGCAGGCTGGACTTCGCCCCACCGGTGCCGGACCTCGCCGCAGAGGGGTTCCCGCTCGTCGGAGGCCGGCTCGACTATCTTGAAGGCCGGCCGGTGGCAGCCCTCGTCTATAGGCGCAACCGGCATCTCATCGATCTGTTCATCTGGCCCGGCGCACAGGCTGGCCGGGATCGCAACGTGCGAGGCTACGCGATCGAAAGCTGGAGCCGAGACGGGATGAATTTCCATGCCGTCTCCGATCTCAATGACGCCGAATTTGCCAGGTTCCGGGAACTGCTGCTGAAGCCGGACTGACTTTACGGGATCACGCGGTTGGCCTTCAGGGTGGCGAACAGGTCGAAGAACGAATCGACCGTTGGCTGGTAGTCCAGGAAACCAAGCCGGCGGCTCTTGCTCATATCGGTCACGACCTCGAACGGCCTGCCGAGATCGGCATCCGTGTGCCAAGGCGACACCAGCCGGGCGAGCACCGGCTCGACCAGGCCATGCCGGGCAGCGATGCGCGACCAGGCCTCGGCGTCGTGCTGCATCTGGGTCTCGAGCGGCGCCGGCTGTTGGGGATGAGGTGCCGCCTCGATGCCGAAATATTCGGCGAGACGCTGCCACATCCAGTTCCAGCGGAAGATGTCACCGTTGACCACGTTGAAGTCCTGGTTGCGCCCGGCCGCGGTTGTCGAGGCCCACTCAAGGTGGCGAGCCAGCAGCCGCGCGTCGGTCATGTCGGTCAGGCCGTTCCATTGCGCAACCGAGCCCGGAAACAGAAACGGCCGTCCAAATTCGCGACACAGGCTGGCATAGACCGCAAGCGTCACGCCCATGTTCATCGCATTGCCGAGCGCATAGCCGATGATGGTGTGTGGCCGATGCACGCTCCAGCCGAAGCCGTGCCTGGCCGCAGCCTCGAAGACCACGTCCTCCTGCACGTAGTAGAAGTTCTCCACCGGCAACCGGCCCTGCTCCTCGCGGAACGGCGTTGGCGGCAGCGCGCCCTTTCCGTAGGACTCGAACGGACCGAGATAGTGCTTAAGCCCGGTCACCAGGGCCACATGCTGCAGCGGTGCGTCGCCGAGGGCGTCGAGGAGGTTGCGGACCAGCGCACCATTCACCGTGCAGTTCTCTGCCTCGGTGGCCTGGCGCATCCAGGTGCTGAAGAAGACGTGCGTCGGCCTCACATCGCCGACCGCCGCACGCAGCGCCTCGGGTTGCAGCAGGTCGACGGCCAGCGGGATGACCCCCTCGATGTCGGTGCGCGGGCGGCGTGCGAGGCCGTGTACTGTCCAGCCCTTGTCGGCGAGGTGCCGGACGAGGGTTGCGCCAACGATCCCGCTGGCTCCGACGACGAGGGCTGTATGCGGCATGCGGCGCGTCTCCGGTGGTTATGTCGGCAGGTGGGGCCGAGGCAGACCTACGTCGAGATGTCGGGTGCGGTTTCCCGATCCCGGTCCTGCTTTCGGCAGACCAGCAGCACGGTATCGACGCCATCGAGGCCGACAAGTCCGTCGACGAGATGCAGGGGTTTGGCAAAGCGAAGCCCAAGCGGCATGAAGACGCGGTTGTACCACCACATCGAGCGCGAGCGGTTGCGTTCAAGGAACCGCATGCCGAGGCCGACCAAGCGCGGGTTGCTCGGCTGCATGCCGAACACCGCGCTCTGCCGGATTTCGAATTGCGCGTCAGCGAGCCGCTCCAGCAGCCGGGCCGGCTCATAGCGGCGATGATGGCCGACCATGTCGTCGAACGGCGTCCAGGCTTCGGAATGCAGCGGCACCGACAGCAGCAGCATCGCACCCGGTGCGGCAACCCGTGACAGCTCGGCGAAGGCGGCGCAATCGTCATCCACATGCTCGACGATGTCGAGCGCGCAGACCAGGTCGAACGCGTCGGTGGCCATTGGCAGGTCGGTGACGAGGCCGCAGGCGACATGGCCGCCGGCTTCACGCAGGATCCGCAGCGGCGGCAGGCTGAGATCGACGAAACAGGTACCGACGATCGGCAGGCGCGGGCGTAGGCCAGGCGCGATCTCGAGCCTCCGAGTCGCTGTTGCGGCCAGGCTCGCCGCCAGCGGCCAGGAGTTGAAGCGGTCCGGCGGCACCAGCCAGGCACCGGACCAGAGCGTGTCGTAGAAGCGACGGTTCGCTTCGCGCAGCGTGGCGCCCGCCAGGGGGCGCTGCCGGCCGGCCGTCATTTCTAGTCACGCTTCCTGAGCGTTCGCCGCCTGCTCGGCATCGTGCGTCAGCCGCGCCTCGTTGCGCTTGAGAAATGCCAGCGCCGCTATCACCACGATGGCAGCGGCGATGCCGACGGCAATACCGAGCGGCCCGGAGATGCGCAGCACCTGGCGGCCGAGGAAATAGGCGGCGAAGCCGTAGCCGCCGGCCCAGCCGATGCCGCCGAGCGCGTTCCAGAGCAGGAAGCTATGCCAGGGCATGCGGTTGGCGCCGGCGAGAAGGGCGGCGAAGGTGCGCAGGATGGCGATGAAGCGTCCAAAGAACACCACCTTGCCGCCATGCACGCGGAACAGGTAGCGGCCGAGCTTCAGGCGCTGGTCGTTCAGGCCGATATGCCGGCCATAGCGTGCAAGCGCGCGAAAGCCGAGCGAGTGGCCGATCAGGTAGCCGAAATTATCACCCATGATGGCGCCTGCGATGGCGGTGATCACCACCCAGACGATATCCAGCCGATGGGTCGTTGCGCAGTAGATTGCGGTACCGATGATCAGGCTCTCGCCGGGGAGAGGCGCGCCCATGCTTTCCAGCATGACGATCAGGCCGATCACGCCATAGCCGTAATGCTGCAACAGGTGGTCGAGATGGTGGAGAAGAAACATTGTTCCCGCCGGACCAACGACAGCCAACCCGTCGCGCTGTTGCAGGAACCGCCTGGGGAAGGCCATGTCAAGAAGAACGGCATGCGCCGCGGGAGGCCGGGGATGACGGACCAGGAAGCCGGGGCGCCTCGGGCCGATGCGGATACGGATGACCGGCAGACGGCGCCAGGCGGGGCCTGGTTGTCCCCGTTCGGGGCCGAGATGGCAGCCGGTGGACTGCGCGCGCTGTCGTCGCTGCGTGCCGATGCGGACAGCCTCTACTGGCTGGAGGCGCGTCCGGATCAGGGCCGCACCGTGCTCAGCCGTTGCGTGGGACCGGGTGGTGCCGTTGAGGAGGTGACGGGCGAGCCGTTCGATGTCGGCTCGCGGGTGCATGAATATGGCGGGGGCGCCTACGCGGCGCGTGACGGGCAGATCGCATTCAGCCACCGGATCGACGGCTCGGTCTGGCTGATCAGGCCGGGCTGCGTTATGCCGACCTGCGGTTCGCGCCGGACGGGAAGAGCCTGTTGGCAGTGCGCAAGGATCACCGGCGCGAGGGCGAGCCGCAGGCGACCATCGTGCGCGTACCCGGTTGCTCGTGGCGAGGATCGCGCGGCGCGGCGACGGATCGGTCGTGTCCGGGCCTCGTTGCATCGCCGGATTTGATCGCGCGGAAGCCCTGCTGCAACCGGAAATTCTCGCCGGTATGCTGCATGTCTGCTCGGATCGGGATGGCTGATGGGACCTCTACCGGCTGGAGGGCGGGGCGCTGGTCGCCATCTGTCTGATGCAGCGCGAGATCGGGGTGCCACCCTGGGTGTTCGGGCAACGCTTGTATGGGTTCCTGCCGGACGACAGCCTGCTCGCCGCCGGATCGAGGATGGCCGCACGCACGCCATCCATATCGTGGCCGGGCAGGGCGGCACGCTCGCGATCGGAGGGATCGCGGAGTGCCCGGTCGTGCTGGCGCCGGTCGAGGATGGCGCGTTCCACCTCGGCTGGCTGCGGGCGGAACCGGCGCAGCCGGCTGCGGTGATGCGAGGCAGCATCGACGGCGCAGGCCTCGTGATCACGCAGTCGCACGACATTGGCGCCGGCCGCGCCGATATCTCGGTCGCTGGACGGCGCGTGGGGCGTGGCCGATGTCGATGACTGCATCGCCGCCTGTGCCGCCATGCTCGAAGCCGGGCGGGCGGACGCGTCCAGGATCGCCATGCGCGGCAGCAGCGCCGGCGGCTTCACCATACTCGCCTGTCTCACCCGGTCGCGGATGTTCGCGGCCGGCACCTGCATCTACGGCATCGGCGACTTCACGGCGCTGGCCGCGGAGACGCACAGGTTCGAGGCGCACTATCTTGATCGCCTGATCGGGCGCCTGCCGGAGGCGGCGGCGACCTAAGCCGCACGTTCACCGATCAATCACCTCAATGCGCTCGCCTGCCCGGTGATTTTCTTCCATGGGACCGAGGACAGGGTGGTTCCGATCGGGCAGGCGCGTGCCGTGGCGCAGGCGATGAGCGATCGCGGCATCCCGTATGCGCTGCACGAGTTCGGAGGCGAAGGCCACGGTTTTTGCCGCGCAGAGACCACGCGTCGGCTGCTGACGCTCGAGCTTGCGTTCTATGGCGAGGTGTTCGGCTTCACTCCGGCTGAACCGTGAAGCCGAGGGTTGCGAGCATCGCGGCCGTCGACTGTCCCTTCGGCAGGATAAGGATCCGCTGCGGCTCGGAGCCGCGCAGCGTCACGACGCCGCCTTTGGGGCAGATCCCGAAGCACCCGGTCTCGATGATCCGGGTCTGGCGACGGCGACCGATGGCCCGCAGCCCGTCCTGCAGCGCGTGGCGGAGCTCGTCGCGGCCCTTGTCGCCATAGCCGCCCTTCAATTTGCGGCTGCATTTGCGGCAGACGACGAGGATGTCGAGCCAGGGCGTCGGCCGCGTGACGACGTCGGCCGCAGCCTGACTGGGCTTCTTTGCCACCGGACTGTCAGGAATGGATGCGGGCCAGGAAGCGCACCAGCCGCGTCTGCACGCCGAGTTTCTCGACGGCGGCGGCAAACAGCTTGTAATGCGGCGTGGTGAGGTGATGGTCGAAGGCGGCACGATCGTCATAGACCTCGTACAAGATGACGTCGTTCGGCGCCTCTTCCAGGGTGAGCGTGTCGAATTGGCGGCAGCCCGGCTCGTTCGTCACGGAACCCAGGCCGTCCAGGCGGCAGGCCTCGAGGAACTCGGCCTTGTGCTCCGGAGCGACCTCCAGCTCTGCAATGACGGTGAAGGGCGCGCTCGTGCTGGTCATGTCGTGGTCTCCGGAGAAGCCGTCTCTGCGTCGGCGAACCTGATCTAGCGCAGGCCGGGCTCGGCGACCACTCACGAGCCTCGGTGGGGGATTCTAACGTTTCCGTAATGAAATTCCGATAGTTTGCAAGACGCGGCCGGTTGGCGTCGCCGCATTGCCTCGCTCCGGAGCCAGTCGATCGATGCTATCTCCCGATTTCGCTGCCCGAGCTCTGGAGGCCGCCGGCATCGGCGGTTGGGAGCTGGACCTTGCAACGAGGTCGTTGCGGTGGACCGCGATCACGTTTGCCATCCACGAGCTGCAACCGGACCGCCAGCCCGATGTCGAGGCGGCGATCAGGTTCTACCGCGCGGATGCGCAACCGGTCATCAGGGCAGCGGTCGTCGATGCCATCGAGAGCGGCGCCTGTTGGGACCTCGAGCTGCCGTTCATTACCGCACGCGGTCGTTCCATCTGGGTCCGGGCCTGCGGCTGCGCCCAGCGGGAGAGTGGCCGGACGGTTCGTCTGACCGGAACCTTTCAGGATGTGACCGCGCGCCATGAACTCGCCGACCAAACGGAACGGCTCTCAATGGTGGTCCGGCAGATGACGAACGCCGTGGTGATCACCGGGCCGGATGGGCGCACGGAATGGATCAACGATGCGTTCGTGCACCTCACCGGCTACAGCCTCACCAATATGCTGGGACGCGTTCCGGGTCAGGTTCTGCAAGGCCCCGACACCGACCCGGAAACGGTGCGCCACATCCGTTGCTGTCTTGCAGCGGGCCGCGGCTTCGAAGTGGAGGTCGTCAACTATACGGCCGCCGGGCAGCCATACTGGATCGCGGTGACGTGCACGCCGCTACGCGATGGCTTCGGCCGCCTGACCGGTTTCATTGCGGTCGAAACCGATGTCACCGCCCGTCGCCAGGCGGAAGATGCGGCATTCCGCGAAGCCCAGGTTCGCGAGCGGACCGAGGCGCTGCTGCACGACGTCCTGGATGCCTTGCCGAGCGCGGTGACCGCCTACGATACCGAGGACCGACTGATCCTGACCAACAAGGCCTTCAAGGAGATGTTCCCGATCTCGGCCGGTTTCGCCATCGCGGGGCGCACCCTGGAAGACCTTGTCAGGCTCGGTGTCGCGCATGGCCAGTATCCCGACGCCGGCACGACCGCCGACGAGCAGGAGGCGTTCGCCGCCGGCTATCTCGAACTGCAACGCCATGCCAGTGGCCCACGTTCGCTGCGGCTTCCCGACAACCGTTTTGTTCTCGCCTGCGAACGACGCTCGGACACCGGCTATCTGGTCTGTGTCCGCAGTGACACGACGGAACTGATGCGGGCCGAGGCAAAGCTGCGCGCACAGGCCCAGCGTGACCCGCTGACCGGCCTCGCCAACCGCGCGGCCTTTGTCGATGCCATGCGAAGCTCGCTCGAACCGGGCCTCGAGCTGCAGCCGGTGGCTGGCGCCCTCATGCTGTTCGACGTCGACCACTTCAAGTCGATCAACGACACCCTCGGACACGGTGCTGGCGATGCCGTGCTGGTGGAGATTGCCGCGCGGCTGCGTTCGTCGATACGCGGGCGCGACCTTGCGGTGCGCCTTGGCGGCGACGAGTTCGTGGTGATCATGCCGGGCCTGACCGAAACGACCACCGCCACCGCCCGCATCGACGCGATCCAGGCGCAACTCGCACTCCCGATGTTGATCAGCGGCCAGACCCTCAGCATCACGAGTTCGGCCGGCGTCACCCTCTTTCCGCGTGATGGTCGCGATCCCGATGCCCTCCTGAAGGCGGCGGATCTGGCGCTCTATGATTCCAAGCGCAATGGACGTGGCCGCTGGTGCTTCTTTCACACCTCGCACACCGAGACGGCGGAACTCCATGGCATCGGCTGCGCGGGCCTGCGATCCGCTTTGGCTCGCGGCGGGATCAACGTCTCGTTCCAGCCAAGACGGCTGCTAGGAGGTGGCCATTCCGGCTTCGGGGCGCAGGCGCGCTGGCATGACGGCAGGAAGTGGGTCGTCTCGACCGACTTCGTTCCGACAACCGGCGATGCCGGCCTGGTGATCGAGCTGGTGCGGGCTTCACTGGCTGCGAGCCTCGGTCACCTGCGGGCGCTTCGGCAACGGGGCCTCGAGCCGGGGCCGGTCGCGCTGAAGATCGGCGGCATCCAGTTGATGCGGACCACCTTCGTTAACGACACGCTCGAGATGCTGCGCCGGCATGGTCTGACGCCGGCCGACCTCGAACTTGAGGTGCCCGTGTCGGTTGTGCAGGACGGCCCATCAGCAGCGATCAAGGCCGTCTTCAGCCAGATCCGGGCGAGCGGCCTATCACTGGTACTGGAGGGCCTCGGCCACGGTCCGATACCGCTGGCGGCCATCTTCGAGCTTCCCGTGGACCGGATCACCGTAGGCGGCAGCCTGGTCGCGGGTATCGCCAGCCCGGGACCGGGTCGCCGCCTGGTCCGGTCGCTGCTGTCGATCGCCGCCGAGATGGAGGTCTCGACGCTTGCGGAACATGTCGGCACCCTGGAGCAGTGGTCGTTCCTCAAGGCACACGGATGCGCTGCGGCGTGGGGCAACATGGTGCACCCGCCGCTGCTGACCCTCGACGAGATGGAGGTCTATCTGGCCGCGGTGGCGGGTGAGACCATCCGTGCACCGGTGGCGATCGTCTGCTGATCGGCGAGGTGCGTCCGGGCTCAGGCCCGCGCCAGCCGTTGCATTCCGGCCGCTATCGTGCGCGGCAAGCCACCGATCCCGTCAGGCAATCGCGGCATGACGACCCAGTCTGCACCGGTCTCGGCCGCCAACGCGAACGAGATGACCCGGCGAGCGACATCCCGGGCGGAGTCGACGTCGAGATCGGCCAGGGCATCCGGACGCAGCGCGACGGCGGCATAGGCGTGTCGCATCGCCGCCTGTTCCCACACTTCGACACCGTCGCTGCCGGGGCCGTCGATGCGCGACAGCACCGACCGGCTGCACGCAGCCGCATCCTGCGCGACGCTGAGCGCCTGCGCCCAGGGTGCGCCGAGCGGCCCGGTATATCCGACATCCAGCGCCTGCAGGTGCCGGCGCCACCACCATTCCTGCGCCAGCACGAGCGTCTGTGTGGACTGGTCGGCCTGCGCCGGCGTGATGGCCATTCGTTTTGCGGAAATGCTCCAGGCGGCAAAGCGGCAGGCGCCGATCAGGAGCAGTTCCGGCTCATCGCTCCGCTCCAGTCCCAGGGCTCCGAGCTCGCCAAGCGCCTGCATGCACAAGGCTGCGCTGGCAGGATCGAACTGGGGAAAGCCGGTGCGGACGCGAGCCCACTTGTCGCGGAAGATGTCGGCGACGATCACCGGGCCCCCGGCTGCGCCGCTTTCGAATTCGCCTTTCGCGACAAGCGGCTTGTGGTTGTCGTTCCAGTCCTTCAGGGCCGCGAGCACGGTCGCCACGGCAGCGCCGACGGGCGAGGTCTCGCGCCCTGGGATGGTTTCGTGCAGCCGACGGCCGTAGACTTCCGCACCGGCTGCCATCTCGAGGGCAGCCCTTCCGTCGAGTATCTCAAGGACACCCGGATCGAGGGCGATAGCGAGGAAGGCCGCAGCCGGCTTTGCGGTAGGCTCGGCCTGCCGCCAATCACGCAACGGATCATTGCTCTGGTGACGTTGCCTGAAACGCCGAAGCATGATGTCGGCGGCCTTCGATGCAGCCATCGCCCGTTCATTGGCGCCGATGACAGGAACTCCTGGATCCGCCGGATCCGTTCCTCCGACCGTGACAGCCTAGACGATCGATGCGGACCTGTCACGAAATGCAGGAGTTTCGGTAGTGCAGGTTTGCGCTGCAACGTCCGTCATATCGGTGGTGGAGCCAGGCGGGTTCGAACCGCCGACCTCCTGAATGCCATTCAGGCGCTCTCCCAACTGAGCTATGGCCCCGGTAGTCGGGTCAGCCTTCCTTCGGGAAGACGCTTGGGTCGCGGCGATATAGTCCGGGCGGGGGCGGGAGGCAAGCCTGATCACGCGAGCAGAACGCCCTGGTCGCGCAGGCAGGCCAGCAGGGCGAGCATCGGCAAACCCAGGATCGCGGCGTGTTCCCCCACGATGCGGTCGAACAGGTGGATACCCGGACCTTCCAGGCGGTACGCACCGACGCTGGCAAGCACCTGATCGCCTTCGAGGAAAAGGTAGGCATCCAGGGTTGCGTCCGAGAACGTGCGCATCGTCAGCGCCGGCTGCGCGATGTGCGACCAGACCAGCCGGTCATTGCGCTGCACGCACACAGCGGTGTGCAGGACGTGCGTCCGGCCACGCAGTGCCAGCAGTTGCAGCCGCGCCTTGTCCAGATCCACGGGCTTGTCGAACCAGCGCTGCTCGATGACCAGCAACTGGTCGGCACCGATGACGAGGGCGTCGGGACGCGAGACGGCCACCTGGCGGGCCTTGGCGGCGGCAAGCAGGAGAGCCGTCCCCTCCGGCGTGCGATGTTCCGTGCGCGCTCGGTGCTTGATCTCGCCTTCGTCGATCCTCGGCGCAACCACCTCGGCGGCGATGCCAGCGCTACGCAGCAGAGCCGATCGGATCGCCGACCCGCTTGCGAGCACGAGGCAAGACCCGGCGGTCTGCAAACCCCGCGTTGCAAGTACTGCTGAAGGATCGGGCTTGAACATGCAGTCCAGCATAACGGGGTACTTGGGGATAAAAAGCAGCGATGCTCCGGGTGGCGGAGTCGTGTTGATGAATGGCCGCGACCCGCGTACGGGGGGTTGTACACAGGAGCCTGTCGGCGCTTTCTGGATAATCTCCAACTCCGTCGACGCCGCAAGGAGCTGAATTCTGTACACCCTGTGGGGAAGTCGGGGTACGTTTTGCTAACTGCGGGTACCCCGTCTTCCACAGGGATCTACACCTACCACTCCATTTCTTTCTTCTTCTTTCAGGTTTAGAGGAGAGACAGGCTGCTGGGGACGAGCGAGAGGCGATGACCACGAAGCGATTGCTGCGTGCGCTGGGCGGCGAAGCCGTCTGGCCGCCGCCGGTGTGGCTGATGCGACAGGCCGGCCGGTACCTGCCCGAGTTCCGCGCCATGCGGGCGCAGGCCGACTTCATCACCCGTTGCATGACACCTGATATCGCAACCGAACTGACGCTGCAGCCGATCCGCCGCTTCGGCATGGACGGCGCCATCCTGTTCAGCGATATCCTGATCCTGCCCTGGGCGATGGGGCAGAGCCTGCATTTCGTCGATGGCACCGGCCCCGTGCTCGAGCCCATACGCAGCGAAGCGGACCTGGCTAGGCTGGATCCTGGGCGCGTCGTCGAGCGGACGGCGCCGGTCATGGAGGCGTTGCGACTACTGCGTGTGGCGCTCGACGATCCGGCCGGCGCGGGAGTGGCGCCGGGTGGCGTAACGGCGCTGATCGGATTTGCCGGCGCTCCGTTCACGGTGGCTTGCTACATGGTCGATGGTGGCGGCTCCCGGGAGTTCGCTCGTACGCGCCTGATGGCCTACTCGGAGCCCGCGCTGTTCGAGCGGTTGATGACGTTGCTCACGCAGTCCACCGCGGACATGCTGTGCGCGCAGATCGAAGCCGGCGCCGAAGCGGTCATGCTGTTCGACAGTTGGGCCGGATTGCTGCCGCCTGGACAATTCGCCCGCCATGTCATCGCTCCCGCGCAGGCGATCGTTCAGGCTGTGCGCGCCCGGCATCCGACGATCCCGGTCATCGGTTTCCCGCGCCTGGGGGGCGTCTCGATTGGCCGATACGCGACAAGGACTGGTATTCAGGCGGTCGCCCTCGATACCGGAACCGACCTTGAGGTTTCGGCGCCCCTGCTGCCTCCCGGGATCACGACCCAGGGCAATCTCGACCCGCTTGCCCTGCTCGCCGGTGGCGGCGCGCTCGCTGACGCTGTCGAGGCAATCCGAACGGCGGTGCGCGGGCGGCCGCATGTGTTCAATCTCGGCCATGGGGTTCTGCCGCAAACCCCGCCGGAGCATGTCGCAGCCCTCGTCGAGGCTGTGAGGCATGGCTGAGCGGCGTCTGACAAGCACGCCGCTGCAACTGGTGATCTTCGACTGTAATGGTGTGCTGATCGACAGCGAACCACCGTCGAATCGGCTGGTCGCGGCCGAGATCCGCGCTCACGGGTCCGATCTCAGCGACGCTGTGGTGCAGCAACGCTTCGCCGGCAAGGCGCTATCCATGATTGCGGCCGAACTTGCGGCCACCGACGGGATCGTCCTCCCGATCGACTGGCCGAAGCAGATGCATCACAAGCTGATTGCAACGCTGGAGCGCGAAGCGGTCCTCATGCCGGGTGCAAGAGCCATGCTCGAGGCTGTACTGGGGCTGGGACTACCGATCCGTGTCGCCTCCAACTCCTCGCATCAGGAAATGGAGGTGAAGTTCCGGCGAACGTATCTGGACGCGCTGCTTTCAGGCCGTCTGCATAGCGCGCACGATGTCGATCATCCCAAGCCGTGGCCCGACCTGTTCCTTGCCGCGGCGCGAGCCGAGACTGTCGCGCCAGAGGCCTGCCTTGTCGTGGAAGACTCCGAAACCGGCGTGGCGGCCGCGCGCGCCGCAGGAATGGGCTGCCTTGTTTTTTGCCCGCATGGCGATCTCGCAATGCCGGCGTTGCTGGATGACCCTGGCCATATACCGCACAGGATCAGCCATCTCGAGGAAGTGGCGCCGCTTGTGATGCAGGCGCCGCTCGCGTCCGACCCCACATGATCGCAGCGCTCGGGCCCTACCTTCTCTGGGAGAAGGCGCTGCATGTCATGGCGGTAATCGCCTGGATGGCCGGGCTGTTCTACCTGCCGAGGCTGTTCGTCTACCATTGCCAGGCGGCGGCCGGATCGGCTCAAAGCGAACTGTTCAAGATAATGGAGCGGCGCCTGCTCCGTCAGATCATGAACCCTGCCATGGTGGCGTCCTTTCTGTTCGGCCTGCTGCTGGTGTTGACCCCTGGCGCCGTCGACTGGCATGCCGGCTGGTGGTGGGTGAAATTGGCGAGCGCGTTCGCGATGGCGGGCTTTCACGGCGCGTGCGCGCGATGGCGTCGGGATTTTGCCCTCGACCGGAACCCCAGGACCGAAAAGTATTTCCGGGTTGCAAATGAAATTCCGACTGTGCTGATGGTTGTGATCATCATCATGGCGATCGTTCAGCCATTCTGACGAACAGAAACGTCATCGGATCCGCCTTGTTCAGTCTGGCTCAGATTATGAAGCTGAGATGCTTGGACGGTGCTTGTCCATGAGGTCATCCAAAATCCTCGGACGACGGGCCGGCGCTGTTATGTCCGTGCTCGTCTGGTGGCTGCGGTTCCATCGGCCATGGCGGACGCACCGCCGGCGCGGGTGGGTATGCTTGCGCGGGGATCAACATTTCCCACTGGTTCCATGTTCCGCCGAGCAATGCCGCCTCGGCCCAAGGCATCCGATCTTGACAAGGCATCGCCCGCTTCACCCAAGCGGGTCGGCTTCACCTATGTCCGTCTGCAGGTAGGTCCGGAGGAGGTTAGGTCCATTCGCTGCAGGTTGCGCAATGTTGGTGCTCGCTGCACATGGATCAGGAACCGTTGGAACATGATCTCGGTCGGGCAACCGCATGGGGACGTGTGTATGGCGTGTCTGTCGCGATGACCGAGCTAGAGTAGCATCCGATCACTTGGAATCGCTGCGCGATGCCAGGTGTCGGATAAAGCTGCTCCATCAAACGACAAGCGGAGCATGATCGATCGGATCATGCTCTAGGCGCGGTGGGCACGCTCAATCCAGGCAATCGAATTTGGTATCTGCAGGCGATACGTATGTCGGCGGCGCATCTGGATCTGCCCTGGTCGATCTGGGCCCTGGACGATCAGATGGGGTTCGGCATGCAACCACGCGGGTTCCGCGCGGCGTCACAATCTCCCCGGCAACCTCCAGGCCTTCGGCTTGAAAGACCCACGTTACTGATCGGCAAGCGGTCACGCGGATCGATCCGATCGTGGTGGGCGCAGTAGGGTTCGAACCTACGACCCGCTGATTAAGAGTCAGCTGCTCTACCAACTGAGCTATACGCCCACGATCACAAACCGAGGTCGTGCAAGCAGCGAAGCCTCGGTGGCAGGGGAAGTAGGACAGGACTGCTTCAGGCGCAAGAGCCTAAAGCAAAGGTGCGTGCTCCACAGCTTCGGCCGTGTTGATACCTGGGCTGCATCGTCTCTCATGGTCGAGACGCATCGGCTGACGCTGCTGCAGGCGCTACTGGTTGAGCAGGGCGAGCACGCCGTCGAGTTGATCAAGGTTATCGTAGGCTATCCTGAGGGAGCCGCCTTTGCCGTCGAAGATGATCTGGACCCGCAGCCCGAGCTTCTCCCGAAGGCTACGCTCCAGTGCCGCGGTTTCCGGATCCTTGCGTGCGCCGTCGCTCGATTTCGGGCGTGGGTCCGGCGGCAGTCGCGACGCCGTATGCTGCTCATGCGCCAGTGCCTCGGTCTGGCGGACGGTCAGTCGTTGCGCAATCACCTTCAGGGCCGCCTTTGCGGGATCGGGATAGCCAAGGAGTGCCCGCGCATGACCTGCGCTGAGCGCGCCGTTCTCGACCTCGCTGCGGACGGTCTGCGGCAGTTGCAGCAGGCGCACGGTATTGGCGACGTGACTGCGGGATTTTCCAATGGCGCCGGCCAGTTCGTCATGCGAAAGGCCAAACTCGCCGATCAGCCGCTGCAGGCCTTCGGCTTCCTCGATCGGGTTGAGATCCTGCCGCTGCAGGTTCTCGACCAGTGCGGCAGCCATCGCGTCGCCATCGTCGAGGGCCCTGATATGCACCGGCACGTCGTGCAGGCCGGCAAGTTGGGCCGCCCGCCAGCGCCGCTCGCCTGCGATGATCTGGTAGATGCCGGAGCGTGCCGGATCGGGACGCGCTAGGATCGGCTGCAGGATCCCACGCGACCTGATCGATGCCGCCAGTTCTGCCAGCGCTTCCGTCTCCATCGCTTGCCGCGGCTGGAACGGTCCGGCTTCAAGCGCCTCCACCGGCAGGCTGTGCACGGAAGGCTCGGCACTTGAAGCGCGAGACAAGGCAGGTGGAGCATCGCCCAGCAGTGCCGCCAGACCACGACCAAGGCGTGATGGCGGCGGCTCCTTCCTGGGACTCATTGGGCCACGCTCCTTGTGTCTGGTGATTTCAGCCTCTCGATAAGTTCGTCGGCGAGTTTAGCGTAAGCGAGCGATCCGGCGGATTTGGCGTCGTAGAGCGATGCCGGCTTGCCGTAGCTCTGCGCCTCGGAGATGCGGATGTTTCGCGGGATCAGCGTCTCGAACACCTGGGCCCCGAAGAAGCCGCGTGCATCCTCCGCCACCAGTTCCGAAAGATTGTTGCGCCGGTCGAACATGGTCAGCACCAGCCCCTGGAGATGGAGTTGCGGGTTGAAGGCCCGGCGGACGCGGTCGATGGTTCTGACCAGATGGCTCACTCCCTCGAGGGCAAAGAACTCGCATTGCAGCGGCACAAGTACGCCATCGGCTGCAACTAGCGCGTTGAGCGTGAGCAACCCGAGGCTCGGCGGGCAGTCGATCAGGATGAAGTCGTATGGCAGTCCGGCAGACCGGCTCTTCGACAGCGCCTCACGCAGCCGGAATTCACGCCGCTCGTAGGCCACCAGTTCGATCTCTGCGCCGGCAAGCTCGGTATCTGCAGGCAACAGGGATAGCCGCTCCACCTCGGTCTCTCGGACCAAGCCAGTCAGAGGTTGTTGCTCCGCCAGCATCGCGTAGCTGCCGGTCCTGCGGGCGCCATACTCAAGTCCGAGACCGGTCGAGGCGTTACCCTGCGGATCGAGATCGATCAGGAGGATGCGCAGGCCGGTTCCGGCAAGGGATGTGGCCAGGTTGATCGCCGTCGTGGTCTTGCCGACACCGCCCTTCTGGTTGGCGATTGCGATGATGTGGGGAATGGGTGCCTCGCCGCTAGCAGTTCATGGGCGCCTTGCGTCTGATCTGGCTCAGGCTCAGAATCACGCCATCCGCATCGGTCCGACTCGGCGTTTGGGCGACCATCATGTGCCACTGCGCTCTTGCCGCGGTCAATTCCTCCGCGACCCGTCTGCCCTTCAGGAACAGGCAGCGGCCAGCCTCCGAAAGCAATGGCTGCGCCCACTCGATCAGCTGCGGCAGCGGTGCGAGCGCCCGCGCAGTCACGACGTCAGCGGCAGGAAGCCGGACATCCTCAATCCGGCTGTTGACGATTGCGACCTGGACGCCACTGCTGCGTGCCGCTTCGCGCAGGAAGCTGCATTTGCGGCCATCGGCTTCCACCAGGGTCACGGCGCTGCAGCCACAGATTGCAAGGATCAGTCCCGGGAACCCTCCGCCGCTGCCGAGATCGGTGATCGCCTCCTGGCTTTCGACCAAGCCGCGAAGCTGGACGCAATCGTCGATATGTCGGCTCCAGAGCTGGTCGAGCTCTCGCCGAGCGATCAAATTGATCCGCCTGTTCCAACGCGTAAGCAAGCTCGCGAACGCTGTCAGACGAGCGAGTACCTCTGCTGAAACTTCCTCTCCAGGCGCATCGGGAAGATGTTTCACGTGAAACTATCCACAGGACGCGCCGGCGCGATGCTCCTGCTGGAGATGCCCAAGCAGCGCGACCAGGGCCGAGGGTGTTACGCCTGGGACACGCTGAGCCGCGCTGAAGCTTGCAGGTCTTGCGACACCCAGACGCTCGCGCATCTCGGAACTGAGACCGCCGATGCGCTCGTAATCGAGATCGGGTGGCAACGTCATCGCCATGTCCATGGCAAGCTGCTTGATCTCCCTGCTCTGGCGGCTCAGATATCCGCTATAACGAGCTTCTGTTTCCACGTGCCGCCGAACGCGGTCGGGCAGGTCAATGAACCAGGGAGCGATCCTTTGCATTTGCTCCTCCGTGACCGCGGGGCCTGAAAGCAGTCCGAGCAGGCTCTTCCGTCGGCCGTCGGCCGGCGGTGAAAATCCGGCAGCGCGCAGTGAGCGTGCGTCGTAACTGTCTGACAAGGCACGCAGCATCGCCTCGGACACCGCACGCTCCGCCGCCACGAAGAGACTGCTACGCCGGGCGGCGACGCATCCCAACTTCATCCCCAGCCCGGTCAGTCGCAGATCCGCATTGTCGGCTCGCAGAGACAGCCTGTACTCGGCTCGTGACGTGAACATGCGATACGGCTCGCTGACGCCCTGCGTCGTCAGGTCGTCGATCATGACGCCGATATAGCCGGCGCCGCGATCGATCGTGATCGCGTCTTTGCCGCCGGCACGCCGGGCTGCGTTGATACCTGCGACAATGCCTTGCGCTGCAGCCTCTTCATAGCCGGTGGTGCCATTGATCTGCCCGGCTAGGAACAGGCCCTTGATCTTCTTGAGCTCCAGGGTTGGGAGCAGAGCCCTGGGATCGACGTAATCGTATTCGACGGCGTAGCCCGCCTGCACGATGCGAGCCCGCTCGAGACCCGGGATGGTGGCAACGAAACGCCGCTGGATGGACAGCGGCAGGCTGGTCGAAATTCCGTTCGGATAGACTAGGTCGCAGCCCGGGTTGCCAGGAAGCGCCTCGGGCTCGAGGAAGATCTGGTGACTGAGGCGGTCCTTGAACCGCACCACCTTGTCCTCGATCGACGGGCAGTAGCGCGGCCCTCTTCCCGCGAGCGCCCCTCCATATACCGCCGAGAGCGCCAGGTTGTCCGTGATGATCAGGTGCGTCGCTGCCGTCGTGGTCGTGATTCCACAGGCAACTTGTCGGTTGGTGATCGAGGCCGTCAGCGCGCTGAATGGCTCGGGCTCGAGGTCGCCTGCATCCTCGGCAAGTGTGGCCCAGTCGATGCTGTTCCGCGCCAGACGCGGTGGGGTGCCGGTTTTCAGCCGCCCCATTGGCAATGCAAGGGCTTCGAGACGCGCGCCAAGCCGGGCGGCCGGGGCTTCGCCGATACGACCCGCAGGACTGGCCGAGAGGCCGAAATGCACGATACCACGCAGGAAGGTCCCCGCGGTCAGCACGACGCAGGCGGCTCCGAACTCCAGGCCGTCTGCGCAGCGTACGCCGGACAGGCAATCAGGCGCATCGAACCGCAGATCATCAACCTGGCCCGTTTCGATGACCAGGTTTTCGGTTTCGGCCAGCAGGCTCTGGATCGCGTCGCGATACAGAGAGCGGTCCGCCTGCGCGCGCGGACCCTGCACGGCCGGCCCTTTCGAGCGATTGAGGAGCTTGAAGTGAATTCCGGCCGCGTCCGCGGCACGCCCCATCAGCCCGTCCAGCGCGTCCACTTCGCGCACTAGATGGCCTTTCCCGATGCCGCCGATCGCCGGGTTGCAGGACATCGCCCCGATAGTGTCCAGCCTGTGCGTGAGCAAAAGCGTGCGGGCGCCCATGCGCGCCGCCGCGGCTGCCGCCTCGCAGCCGGCATGGCCGCCTCCTACCACAATTACGTCGAACTTGCCGATCGATGCAGCGCTCAAGTGCCCGCCTCATTTGCCAATGCAGAACTGACCGAAAATGCTGTCTAGCAGATCCTCGACATGCACCGCGCCTGTCAGCCGCCCGAGCGCACGCATGGCCAACCTGAGTTCCTCGCCGCGCAACTCCGCCCAAGTGGCATCCTGAGCGCCGCTGATGTGTGACGCGGCTTCGAGTATTGCGGCGCGGTGCCTGGCGCGAGTGAGTGGAACGCCGGCGCTGCCCTTGGTCAACTGAAGCGCCCTTTCGGCAAGAGCATTCCTGAGCGCCGGAAGACCGTCTCCGGTCAAGGCGCTCACGCCAAGGACACCCTCCCCGGCCGGTCGCTGATCAATCTTGTTGCAGATCACCAGTGTCCGATCGTCGCGACCGAGGCCAGCCTGTCCGGCCTCGATGACATGAAGCACGAGATCCGCCTGCGCCGCATGCAGCCGGGCCCGGCGCACACCTTCCGCCTCGACGAGATCTTCCGTCGAGCGCAGCCCTGCGGTGTCCACCAGGGTCACCGGAACTTCCCCGAGCACGCAACGGATCTCCAGGGCATCACGCGTCGTACCGGCGGTGGCTGAGACGATGGCCGCGTCCCGTTGCGCCAGGCGATTGAGCAGACTGGACTTGCCGACATTCGGCGAGCCGACGATGGCAAACACCAGCCCTGACCGCAGGCGCTCGCCGGCCTCGCCGTCTCGGAGATGGACCCGCATGTCCGATCCCAAGGCCCCCATCTCACGGAGCAGGGCCGCCTCCACTTCCGTGGGCAGATCCTCGTCAGGAAAGTCGATCAGCGCCTCCTGCTGGGCCAGCGCCTGCCGGAGGCGCGCGGCCCAACGGTCATACAGGGCGCTCAGGTCACCACCGCTCTGCCGCAGGGCCTGGCGTCGCTGTGCTTGGGTTTCGGCTTCTATGAGATCCGCGATTCCTTCGGCTTCCAGAAGGTCGATGCGGCCATGCGCGTAGGCGCGCCGGGTAAACTCGCCCGCCTCTGCCGGAACGGCGCCGAGTTGCACCAGCGCGTCCGCCACCGCATCCACAACCGCAGGACCAGCATGCAGGTGCAACTCCGCGCAATCCTCGCCGGTGTAGCTGCGCGGCGCCGGGAACCAAAGAACGAGCGCACGATCCAGCAACTCGCTAGCCTGCAGATCCCGCAGCGACGCATGCCTTGGCGCCGGGCGCCCTCCCTTGCACAGACGGTCGAGGATCGAGCCGCATTCCGGCCCGGACAGGCGCATGATGGCGATCGCTGCACGACCGGCGCCGGTCGAGAGCGCAAAGATAGTCCGCCCGCCTGTCATGACGGCCGTTGCATGCGGGGCTTCGTGTTCATCAACGAACCAAGCCCAGCGCCAAAGCAGCCTTGCACCAATCGATGTGCTCAATAGAGGGTCTGCGCCTGTCGGAGCCATGCTGTGCCGCAATTGTCTCTGCACGGGCCATTGGGGAGCCTGACCTTGTCTGAGGAAGAGGAGGGACTGGTATCCCTCGACTGGGGCGGGGAGGAGACCAGCAGCAGACCACCTCCTTCGCCGCGCGCGGGGTCAGGTGCAATCTTATTTTGATCGGCAGGTGCGATGCTTCGATCTGAAGTAGGCCCCTCAGGGAAGCGGATTCCAGAAGTCCGTCTGGGACGCCATCGCGCAGATCCCATACGGCGCCATATGCACTCGCGGCGAGTTGGCTGAGCGCCTCATTACGAATTGGCGAACCGTTGGCAGGGCCCGTGCGCTCAATCCTCTGTCAATCCTGATATCGAGCCACCGGCTTATCGAGGCCGAGCGGCTCAGATCGTTTACTGCTGAGGGAGACGCGACCATGAAGCGCTTCCTGCTCGACCTTGAAAGGAAGCATGATGTCCAAGGCAATTCGCATTCACGAGTATGGCGGCCCGGAGGTCCTGCAGTGGGAGGATGTACCAACGCCTGAACCCGGTGCCGGCGAGGTGCTGGTGCACCAGCATGCCGTCGGTCTCAACTACATCGACATCTATTATCGTATTGGCTTGTACAAGGTTCCCGGGTTCCCAGCCGTGCTCGGCATGGAGGGCGCCGGTGTTGTAGAGGCCGTCGGGTCGGACGTCACCGATCTGGCACCCGGTGACCGCGTCGCCTATCCCTCAAGTTTCGGCAGTTACGCCACGCGTCGTGTGGTGCCGGCCGACCGGCTCGTCCGTCTGCCGGACGCCATCGACTTCACCATCGCGGCCGGGATGATGTTGCGTGGCCTCACCGTGCAGGCCCTGCTGCGCCAGGTTCGGCCGCTGCAGGCCGGGGAAACGATTGTCGTGCACGCCGCTGCGGGCGGCATCGGGCTGCTGATGTGCCAATGGGCGCGCCACCTCGGTGCCAGGGTGATCGGCATCGTCTCCACGCCTGAAAAAGCGGAGATCGCGCGGGAGAACGGCGCCTTCGAGACGATCGTGGGGATTGCCGATCTTCCTGCGCAGGTGAGGCGGATCACCGAAGGCGCCATGGTGCCGGTGGTCTATGACAGCGTCGGCAAGGACAGCTTCGTGGCCAGCCTCGACTGCTTGGCGCCACGCGGGCTGATGGTCAGCTTCGGCAACGCTTCCGGCGAAGTCACCGGCGTCAGCCTGAGCCAGCTTGCGTCACGCGGCAGCCTGTACATTACCCGCCCGACCCTGATGAGCTTCATTTCCAAACGCGACGCATTAGAACAGGCGTTTCTCGAACTCTTCGATGTCGTTGGGAGCGGCGCAGTCAATATCACGGTGGGCCAGAAGTTCCCGCTCCGAGATGCCGGACAGGCGCATCGGGCGATGGCATCACGTGCGACGACCGGCAGCACGGTTCTCGTTCCCAACTGACGGACGCAGCGGGGATTCGAATTGTCGATCCTGCTGCTAGCGAAATCAGGTGTTCATCGCGTCGAAGAAATCCTGGTTGGTCTTGCTGTATTTCAGCTTGTCCAGCAGGAAATCCATCGCGTCCATGGTGCCCATCGGCGACAGGATGCGACGCAGCACCCACATCTTGGACAGCGAGGCCTTGTCGACCAGGAGTTCTTCCTTGCGGGTGCCGCTCTTGGTGATGTCGATCGCCGGGAAGGTGCGCTTGTCGGAGAGCTTGCGATCGAGGATGAGCTCCGAATTGCCGGTGCCCTTAAATTCCTCGAAAATGACCTCGTCCATGCGGCTGCCGGTATCGATCAGCGCGGTCGCGATGATGGTCAGCGACCCGCCTTCCTCAATGTTGCGCGCCGCGCCAAAGAAGCGCTTCGGACGCTGCAGTGCGTTCGCATCGACGCCGCCGGTCAGCACCTTGCCCGAGGACGGCACGACCGTGTTGTAGGCTCGCGCCAGGCGAGTGATCGAGTCCAGCAGGATCACTACGTCGCGCTTGTGCTCGACCAGGCGCTTGGCCTTTTCCAGTACCATCTCGGTGACCTGGACATGTCGGGTCGCCGGTTCGTCAAAGGTCGAGGACACGACCTCACCCTTTACCGAACGCGCCATGTCGGTCACCTCTTCGGGCCGCTCGTCGATCAGCAGCACGATCAGGAAGGCTTCCGGATGATTGTGCGAGATCGCGGTGGCGATGCTCTGCAGCATGACCGTCTTGCCGGTCCGGGGCGGTGCCACGATGAGCGCCCGCTGCCCCATGCCGATCGGCGACACCAGGTCGATGACGCGCGAGGTGAAGTCCTTGGTCTGGCCCTTTACCGGGATCGGCGCGTTGTCGAACTCCATCTTGAGACGGCGATCGGGATAGAGCGGCGTCAAGTTGTCGAAGTTGATCCGGTGGCGGACCGCCTCGGGCGCCTCGAAATTAATGGTGTTGACCTTGAGCAGAGCGAAATAACGCTCGCCATCGCGCGGTGCGCGGATCTGCCCCTCGACGGTGTCGCCGGTCCGCAGCCCGAAGCGACGCACCTGGCTTGGGCTCACATAGATGTCGTCCGGCCCAGGCAGGTAGTTGGCTTCCGGCGACCGCAGGAAGCCGAATCCGTCGGAGAGGATTTCGAGCGTGCCCTCGCCGTGGATCGCCTGGTCGTTTTCGGCAAGGTTTTTGAGGATGGCGAACATCATGTCCTGCTTGCGCAGGGACGATGCGTTCTCGATCTGCAGCGATTCCGCGTAGGACAGCAGATCGGAAGGGGTCTTGGCCTTGAGTTCGGCGAGATGCATTCGTGACGCCTCGAATGGCAGGTCGAGAGGAGGACTGGAACGATACCGCTCAGGGAGGGAGGAACCGGTCGGGACTGTCCTGACCTGAACCGAGCGAATGCCGGGCGGCAGCGGGAGAGGCTCCCGTGCTCATGATGTCCGACACGTTCCCAAGGGGAGGGAGGACCGGAACTCGTGACGAAATCCGGAACGCCCGGACCTTAGGACCGGCTGCCGGTCGTCGTCAACATCCATCCTCTATTCGAGATTCTTCGTCTACTCGAACGAACGGGTGCCAAGCTGCGGTTCGGCCCGGTCGATAGAGCCGGTCCTGGTCAGCCAGTAGCGGCCGCCGGTGTCTCCGCCGGGCCACCAGAAGATCTGCCGCGCAAACCATCCGGCTGCCGGGTCCTGCGTTCTGATGGAGCCCGAAAGCTTACTCGCCGAGCAGGTGCCCTCCAGGACAAGCGCCCTGCCGGCCGGACGCAAGCCGCGCAGCGAGACATCGAGGGTGCAAGTCGCTCCTCCGGGCAACGGTCCGGATCGGATCGAGCCGGTGACGGTGCCGGACGTTCCAGCTCCTCCCGCCGCCGGCAGGAGCAGCACCTGACCTTGCAGATGCCCGTTCGCATCCGGTGGCTGCAGGGCCAGCAGCAGATGTCCGTTGAGGGGCCCACCGAGATCGCCGCGATACTGGAACGCCATGCCTCCGATGGATCCTGCCGGTGCTGCCAGGCCTGCAGGCGCCTCGGCAGCCCGCGCCGGCGCCGTTGCCAGCAGGCTGCCGCCGGCGACCAGGAGGGCCCAGCCTGCCCCATGCACTCGGCGGCTCATTGGGTTCCCAGCCATCCTCGTCTCCAGAACCAGATCATCGGCACGATCACCGTGAGCGCCATGAGCGTCAACGCGTAGTAATAGCCATAGGTCCAGTTCAGCTCCGGCATGACCTTGAAGTTCATGCCGTAGAGGCTGGCGATGAAGGTTGGCGGGATCCCCACGATGCTGACCACGGTCAGCAGCCGGATCCCGTTATTTTGCTCGATGTTGATAAAGCCAAGCGTGGCGTCGAGCAGAAACTGAACCTTGTTGCTGACGTCGCTCACGTAGTCGTTGAGGCTATTGATGTCCCGGCTGCAACTGTTCAGCCGAGTGCGTAGTGTCCCATGCAGCGCGTCCCCGGCATGCTCCACGACATAGAGCGCAATCCGGCCCAGGCCGAGCAGGCTCTCCCGTATGTCGGACCGGAGCTCCTCGGTCCGTCCGACATGCCGAAGCTGGCTGCGCAGCTTCCTGTCCGCGCCCCTGCGATTGCGGTCGCCGCGGAAGATGTGCCGGGACAGCCGATCCAGTTCCGCACCCATGCGTTCGAGGAGATCCGCCAGCCGATCGATCATGGCCTCGATGAGCATGACCATGACGGTGTCGGCCGGGCAGTTGCCATCGCGGTGCTCGACCTGCCTGGCAACGGTCTCGAACACGCTGAAATCGGTGTAGCGGATCGTGATGAGCCGCTCCGGGCTCAGCACGAAGCCGATCGGGGTCACGAAGGTGTTGTCGTCGACCCTGCGCACCAGCGGCATCGACAGGTAGAAGACCTCCTGCTCCATCGACATGCGACTGGAGTTCTCGATCTCCTCGAGGTCGGCCCGGGTCGGGATGCGCAACCCAGTCAGGCGCGAGGCGAGCTGCAGTTCGGCGTCGGTCGGCTCGATCAGGTCGAGCCAGCCGGTCGGTTCCGTCTCGCGCTCGTCCTGGACTGCGCGAGGAGGACGGCCGGCTGCGTGGGCAAGGAACATGGACACTCCGCAGCAAGGATGGCCGCAAGCATGGATGGCCGGCGCAGGATCGCCTCGCAGAGGTCGAAATCTGGCGGCATCGCGGCCCCGCCGCAAGATCGCTAGATCGAGCCCATCGCCCAGGTCGGGGCGTGACCTGCCAAGCTCGCTGCGCTAGGAAGTCTGCTGCACCGGAGGCCCAGTTGAGCACGCAGGTTAAGACAGAAGCCCGACCAGACAAGGCGGCTCAAGGAGTGACGGCGGCCCTGGCCGACCGCGCCAGCAGCGACCGGGCGAACAGCCTGAGGCATGGGCCGGACGAACGCGGCCGGTTCGGCATCTTCGGCGGCAGGTTCGTCGCCGAGACCCTGATGCCGCTGATCCTGGAACTGGAAGCGGCCTACGAAGCGGCAAAGGCCGATCCGGAGTTTCGGCGCGATCTCGACGTCCACCTCAAGGACTATGTCGGCCGCCCCAGCCCGCTCTGGCTGGCGAGACGACTCACGGCCGAACTCGGCGGCGCGCGCATCTACCTCAAGCGAGAGGAGCTGAACCATACCGGGTCGCACAAGCTCAACAACGTGATGGGCCAGATCCTGCTGGCCCGCCGCATGGGCCGCACCCGGATCATCGCCGAAACCGGCGCCGGCCAGCATGGCGTCGCCACCGCCACTGCCTGCGCGCTGTTCGGGCTGAAATGCGTTGTCTACATGGGCGCCACCGATGTCGAGCGTCAGCAGCCCAACGTGTTCCGCATGCGCCTGCTGGGCGCCGAGGTGCATTCCGTCAGGAGCGGCGCCGGCACGCTGAAGGACGCGATGAACGAGGCGCTGCGCGACTGGGTCGCCAATGTGCACGACACCTACTACCTGATTGGTACGGTCGCCGGCCCGCACCCCTATCCGGCAATGGTGCGCGACTTCCAGTGCGTCATTGGCGACGAAGCCCGCCAGCAACTGCACCAAGCCGAAGGCAGGCTGCCGGATGCGGTCGTCGCCTCCGTGGGCGGCGGCTCGAACGCCATGGGCATCTTCCACGCCTTCCTGGACGACCCGGCGGTGCGGCTGATCGGCGTCGAGGCCGCGGGCCGCGGCCTGGACAGCGGCGAGCAGGCGGCCAGCATCAATCGCGGGCGTCCCGGGGTGCTGCACGGCAATCGCACCTACCTGCTGCAGGATGACGAAGGCCAGATCACCGAGGCGCACAGCATCAGCGCCGGCCTCGACTACCCGGGCATCGGTCCGGAGCATTCATGGCTGCATGAGATCGGCCGTGCGGAGTATGTCGGCATCACCGACCAGGAGGCGCTCGATGCGTTCCAGCTCTGCACCCGCACCGAAGGCATCATCCCGGCCCTCGAGTGCGCCCACGCCCTGGCCCATATCGCCAAGCTTGCACCGACGATGAGCGCCGACGACATCATCCTGATGAACCTGTCGGGTCGCGGCGACAAGGACATCTTCACCGTCGCCAAGCACCTGGGTGTGACGCTGTGAGCCACCGCCGCCGGATCCACGCACGCTTTGCGGAACTGGCCGAGGCGGAAGACGGCGCCGGCCGCGGTGCCTTGATCCCGTTCCTGGAAGCCTGCGACCCGGACTTCGACACCTCGCTCGCCATCCTGCGCGGCATGCCGGCGGCCGGCGCCGACCTGATCGAAATCGGCGTCCCCTTCACCGATCCGATGGCAGACGGCCCGACCATCCAGGCAGCCGCCTGGCGCGGCCTGCGCGCCGGCTCGACGTTGAGCCGGGTGCTCGAGATGGTGCGCCGGTTCCGTGCCGACGACGACGCGACCCCCGTCATCCTGATGGGCTACCTCAACCCGATCGAAAGCTATGGCGCCCAGCGCTTCTGCACGGATGCCGCGGCGGCGGGCGTGGACGGGCTGATCGTCGTCGATCTGCCGTCGGAGGAAGCGGACCTGCTCGAAGCGCCGGCCGAGTCGTCCGGACTGGACATCATCCGGCTGGTTGCCCCGACCACCACGGCCGAGCGATTGGCGGTGGTTCTCCGCGGCGCATCCGGCTTCGTCTATTATGTCAGCATCACCGGCATCACCGGGACGCGCTCTGCGAGTGATGCGGACCTCGCAGCGGCGCTGCCACGCCTGCGCGCCGCCACCGACATGCCGGTCGCGATCGGCTTCGGCATCCGCACGCCGGCGCAGGCGGCCGGCGCCGTTCGCGTCGCCGATGCCGCAGTGGTGGCGTCCTCGCTGATCGAGACGCTGGCCGCATCGCTCGACGAGGCCGGTCGTGCCGGCCCGGACACCGTCAGCCGCGTGCTGGCGCAGGTGCAGGCGCTTGCGGACGGGGTTCGCTCCGCCCGTTTTGCCGTTACGGCAACGGAGATCTGAATCAGATGAGCTGGCTCACAGAGTTCGTCCGCCCGAAGATCCGCAACCTGCTCGGCAAGCGCGAGGTGCCGGACAACCTCTGGACGCAGTGCGCGGCCTGCAACCAGATGATCTTCGTCAAGGAGCTCGAGCGCACCCTCAAGGTCTGCCCGTATTGCGGGCATCACATGCGGGCGCTGGTCAACGAACGCCTGAACTGGACCTTCGACGAGGGCAGCTTCACCCGCATCGAGCTGCCGCGCGCACCGGTCGATCCGCTCGGGTTCAGGGACCAGAAGCGTTACACCGACCGCCTCAAGGAGAACCGCAGCAAAACCCACCTCGACGAGGCACTGGTGGTGGCGCATGGCACCATCACCGGCGATCGCGCCGTGGTCGGGGTCATGGCGTTCGAGTTCCTGGCCGGCACGATGGGAGCGGCGCTCGGCGAAGGCGTGGTGGCCGCGGCGAAGCTCGCGGTGCTGCAGCGCGCGCCGCTGGTGATCTTCACCGCCTCCGGGGGCGCACGGATGCAGGAGGGCATGATCTCGCTGATGCAGATGCCGCGCACCACGATCGCCGTGCAGATGGTGCGCGAGGCCGGGCTGCCGTACATCGTGGTGATGACCGATCCCACCACCGGCGGCGTCACCGCCAGCTTCGCGATGCTGGGCGATATCCAGATCGCCGAACCGAACGCCCTGATCGGCTTTGCCGGCCAGCGGGTGATCGAGCAGACGGTCCGCGAGACCCTGCCGGAAGGCTTCCAGCGGGCGGAATACTTGCTGCAGCATGGCATGCTCGACATGGTGGTGCCACGCGGCGAGATGCGAGAGACCTTGGGACGTGTGATCGCGCTGCTGGGCAAGCTGGATCATCCGGTCGAGACCGGCCGCGCGCTCGAACCGGTCACCCAGGCCGCCTGAGCCAGGCCCGATGAGCAAGGTGCCAGGGCTCGCCTCTGCACTGGGAGCGAGCCCGGAATTCGTCGGGCGCTCCGGCGCCGTCCTAGAGCGGCTGCACCGGCTCTACCCGGCGTTGATCGACCTGTCGCTAGGCCGGCTGCAGGGCCTGCTGGAGCGCCTCGGCCATCCCGAGCGCCGGCTACCCCCGGTGGTCCACGTGGCCGGCACCAACGGCAAGGGCAGCACCTGCGCAACGCTGCGGGCGGTCGCGGAAGCCGCCGGCTGGCGCACCCACGTCACCATCTCGCCGCATCTGGTCGACATCACCGAGCGATACCGCATCGCCGGGCGCCTGGTGGGCGACGCCGAGCTGACGTCGGTGCTCGAGGAGATCGAGCAGGTCAATGACGGCGGTGCCATCACCGTTTTCGAGGTGCTGACCGCCGCCGGCTTCCTGCTGTTCTCGCGACATCCCGCCGACCTGGCCATCATCGAGGTCGGCCTCGGTGGCCGCTACGACGCCACTAACGTGCTCCCGACCGCCGCCGCGTCCGTCATCACCGCGATCTCGATGGATCACGAGGCGTTCCTCGGCGAGACGATCGAGGCCATCGCCGCGGAAAAGGCCGGAATCATCAAGCCCGGCATACCGGTCGTCACCGGGCACCAACCGGAGGTCGTGCTGGACGTGCTCGAGCGCGAGGCCGCGTGCCGGCAGGCCCGCCTGCTGCGGCGCAACCAGGAGTGGAGCATCACGCCGGATGGGTCAGGACTACGCTACGAGGACGGCGACGGATCCCTGTCGCTGCCGCCGAGCGCGCTGCGCGGCCTGCATCAGGTCGAGAATGCCGGGCTTGCGGTCGCCGCCCTGCGCGCGAGCGGCCTGCAGGTGCCGGACCGGGCCTGGGCCGGCATTGCCAACACGCGCTGGCCGGCCCGCATGCAGCGCCTGTCGGGCAAGCTCGCCGCCGGGCTTCCGGACGGCTGGGAGCTGTGGCTCGATGGCGGCCACAACCCCGGCGCCGGTCTGGCCCTCGGCGGGGTGCTCGAGAGCTGGCATGACCGCCCGGTGCATCTGGTCATCGGCATGAAGCAGGCCAAGGACGCCGCCGGCTTCCTGCGGCCCCTGCTGGACCACGCCCGCACCATCCATGCGGTTGCGGAGCCGCATCAGCACATGGCGCTGTCTGTCGAGGCGATCATCGAGGCCAGCGGCGGCCGCGCGCTCAGGGGTCCTACGGTGGCCGAAGCCGTGGCTGCCATTGTGCGGGAGGCGCCCGAGCCGGGCCGCATCCTGATCTGCGGCAGCCTCTATCTGGCCGGAGAGGTGCTGAAGGCAGAAGGCTGGCGCCCAACCTGAGCACGCTTCAAAACGCCTGCTGCTGGCGATCCGACGCGCCCTTTCTGCGCTTCGCTGATCACCGCCAGACGGCCGCTCCGCTACGGTGTTCAAGAAGTTACGCCGGCCGCGGCCCTTTAGGCCGCTCTCATCCAACAGCAGGCGTCTCGAAGCGTGCTTGGGGATCGTTCCTCGAAGCCAGGTCATCAAAACCCCGTTTCCGCTCAACCTTTGCCGCTGCCTTGACCTGAAGCTGCATTCGGATGAGGACGGCATCGGCATGAGCATCAAGTCAGCCCTGGGCTTCGGCAGCGACCGCAAGGTCCGGTACGGGATCGTCGGCTTGGGCGACATCTCGCAGGAGGCGTTGCTGCCGGGCGTCAGCCATACCGGCAATTCCGAAGTGACCGCCTTCGTCACCGGCGATCCGGAAAAGGCCCGGGCCCTTGGCGAGATGTACGGCGTGAAAGACAGCTACCGCTACGACCAGTTCGACCAGCTCATCCATTCCGGCACCATCGATGCGATCTACCTGGCGACGCCGAACTGGCGTCACGCCGAGTTCGTCATCCCGGCGCTGAAGGCCGGCATCCATGTCCTGGTCGAGAAGCCGCTGGAGATCTCGACCGCCCTGTGCCGCAAGATCGTCGACGTGCGGGCGGCGTCGAAATCCAAGCTGATGGTCGCCTACCGGCTGCATTTCGAGCCGGCGACGCTGGCCACCATCGGCCTGATCCGCTCCGGCGAACTTGGGGACGTGACGCTGTTCACCTCGACCTTCGCGCAGATGGTCTCGCCCTCGAACCACCGCGCCAGCAACGGCGCCCTGGCCGGGCCGATCTTCGACATGGGGCCCTATCCGGTGAACGCCGCCCGCTACGTGTTCGGCGACGAGCCGGAAGCGGTGGTGAGCGCCGTCGGCAGCCGCCATCCTGAGGCCGGGTTCGGAGACTTCGACGACACCGTCGCTGTGACGCTCCGCTTCCCGGGTAACCGGCTGGCGCAGTTCGTGGTGTCGTATTTCGCCAACACCGTCGACAGCTATTTCGTGCTCGGCACGAAGGGCTCGGTGCATGTGAGCCCTGCCTATATGTACGGCAAGCCGCTGGAGCAGGCGATCACCGTGGGTCAGAGCCAGCGGCACGAGAGCTTCCGCAACACCGACCATTTCGGCGGCGAGCTAAAATATTTTTCGGACTGCATCCTCGAGGATCGCGAGCCCGAGCCCGATGCCGAGGAGGGCTATGCCGACGTGCGCGTGCTGGAAGGCATCCTGCGCGCGCTCGAGAGCGGCACGCCGCAGACGCTGGAGCCGTTCACCCGGACCCGGCGCATCGACACCGCCCAGGTCCAGACGCTGGCCGCGAAAAAGCCCCCTGAACTGATACACACCTCCAATCCCGGGAAGGACGTCGAGAAGGCTCCGAAGAACTGAGGCTGGCGCATCCCGACCCTAAGCGCCCACTTGGGGCTGTGTTCATGTGGCCTCTGGCACTTCCGCGGGCCCGCAGCCAGGAGCAGCGGTTGCCTTTGCGCCCGCATCGCGGTTTGCTTGCCTGAACAGGCGGGGATGCGTCGATACCGTCGAGCCGAGGAACGCTGATGCGCAAGGTCATCTTTGACACCGATCCCGGCGTGGATGACGCAATGGCGCTGGCGTTCCTGACGCGCCGGCCGGAGCTGGAACTGGTTGGCGTAACCACCGTGCTCGGCAACGCCGATATCGAGACGGTCACCCGCAATGCGCTTTTCCTGAAGGACCGGCTCGGCTTCGCGGCACCGGTCGCGCAGGGCTCCGGAGTGACCCTGCTCGGCAAGCACGGCACCCACGCAAAGCACGTGCACGGCCAGAATGCGCTCGGCGACATCCCGATCCCCGACCTGATCAACAGCCGGCCTGACGGGCGGCGCGGCCACCGCATGATGATCGATCTGATCCGGGCCAACCCGGGTGCGGTCACCATCATCGCCGTCGGCCGCATGACCAACCTGGCGCGCGCCCTGGACAAGGACCCGGAGATCGCCCGGCTGGTGCAGGGCGTGTTGGTGATGGGCGGCGCGTTCGGCACCAACGGCCACACCGGCAATGTCTCTCCTGTGGCCGAGGCCAACATCTCCGGTGACCCGGAAGCGGCGGATGCTGTGTTCACGGCGCACTGGCCCGTCACCATCATCGGCCTCGACGTCACCCAGGAGGTCGTGCTGGACATTCCGCTGCTGGAGCGACTGCGCGACAGCGGCGGCGAGCAGGGTCGATTCCTCTACGACGTCTCGCGCAGCTACCTCGCCTTCCACCAGAAGACGCGCAAGCTGGATGGCATTTTCGCGCATGACAGCCTTGCGGTTGCCTATGCAGTCGATCCTTCGCTGTTCACCACCCGGCAGGGGCCGGTGCGCGTCATCTGCGGCGGCCTCGCCTCCGGGCAGACAATCCAGAAGATGGAGCGTGCGCCCTATCCCTCGACAGCCTGGGATCCGCACCCATCGCAGTCCGTCTGCATCGGGGTGGATGTGCCGCGCGTGCTGGACCTGTTCGGCGGCAGCTTCATCGGCACTCCCTGAACCCCGGGGAGTGTAGAGCATCATGCGATCGACCATGCTTTGCGATAGGATCAAGATGCTTGCAAAAAACAGAGAATTAGAGAGACTTTTACCGATCTACTTCGAATGGAAAACGCTAAGGGAGACCGTTTGAGGATGCGCTAAGGTGAGTCAGAGGCGCCCCCCGGCGTGACTTTCCGAGCACCGGAGCGCAGCGGCCGTCGGGCCGTGAGCGCCGGAGGGCGGGAAAGGCGCGTCGGACGACCACCCCAGTAGCATTCTCAAACGGTCTCTAAGGGCCTGTCGTCCCGCGATGCCCGTCAGGCAGCGCAGCGCGAGCAGAGCCCTTCGATCTCGATGGTGCTCGCCAGCGGCCGGAACCCGACCCGACGCGCCGCATCCCCGATGGCTGACCCGATCTCGCCATCCTCGAGTTCCAGCACCGTGCCGCACTGCCGGCAGATCAGGAATTGCGCGGCGTGATGCACCGCGTCGCCCTGGGCCGCGCGGTCGTGGCCATGTCCGTGCTGGACGCATCCGATATAGGCGGAGAGCCGCTCGACCTTGTGGATCAGGCCTTGCTCGAGCAGAAAATCCAGCGCCCGGTAGATGGTCGGCGGCGCCGCTCCCTTGTGATGCGCGCGCAGCCGATCGAGCAGGTCGTAGGCCGTGGCTGGGCGTTCCGTGTCCAGCACCAGGGCAAGCACCTGCCGTCTCAGGCTGGTCAGGCGCGTGTCGCGGCGATCGCAGATCCGGGCCGCTGCCGCGAGCTGCTGCTCGATCTCGGCCGAGTAGACAGAGCCATCCATCCAGCACTTCCCAAATGATACGTTATACTATAGCTGGAGCTTCTTTGCCGGAGGACAAGATGCGTCGTAAAGCCGCTGCCGTCACGGGTCGCCTGCTGGCATCAGGTCTTCTGGTATCCGGTCTTCTGGCAGCCTCGGTCGCGGCCACCTCGCCGGCCATGGCCGCAGCGCCAGGCGGCATCCCGTCCGATTCCATCCTGCGCATCGTGGCGGCGGAAAATGTCTATGGCGATGTCGCCGCCCAGCTCGCCGGAGCGGGCGCGCAGGTCAGCAGCGTGTTGTCGAACCCGAACCAGGACCCGCATCTGTTCGAGGCCAGCCCCTCGGTGGCACGCGCCCTGTCCCGGGCCAGCATCACGATCTCGAACGGCGCCGGCTACGATGGCTGGATGAGTGGCATGCTCGCCTCCTCCCCCGGCAAGGGCAGGCACGACATCGTTGTCGGCGACCTGCTCGGCGTGCGCCCTGGCAGCAACCCGCATCTCTGGTATGACCCGCACACCATGGTCGTGTACGCGGACGGTCTCACCAAGGTTCTCGATGCCTTCGATCCTGCGCGCGGCGCGGCGCATGCGGCGGCGCATGAGCGGTTCCTCGCGTCGCTCGCGGCGATCGACAAGCGCATCGCCGGGATACGCAGGCGGTTCGGCGGCACCAGCGTCACCGCCACCGAGCCGGTGTTCGGGCTGATGTCGAACGCGCTCGGGCTGGTCATGCGCAACGAGCGGTTCCAGGTGGCGGTCATGAACGATGCCGAACCCAGCACCTCCGACGTCGTCGCCTTCGAGAACGACCTGCGCACGCACCGGGTCGCGGTTCTGTTCTTCAACAGCCAGGCCACCGACACTGCCGCACGGCGACTGCTCGGCCTGGCCCGCAGGGCCGGCATCCCGGTGGTCGGCGTGACCGAGACCGAGCCCACGGGGCTGCGCTACCAGCAATGGATGCTGAATGAGCTCGACCTCGTCGAAAAGGCCCTGCTTGCGGACAAGGCGGCCGCGACGGCCCGCATGAGCCGTCCGAAGTGACCACCGGGACATGAGATCGCCGGCGCCGGCGATCCGCATGCAGCACGTATCGCTGGCAGTGGGCAACCGGTTGGTGCTGGACAACATCGACCTCAGCATCGAGCCCGGCGAGTTCGTCGGTGTGCTCGGGCCGAACGGCGCCGGCAAGACCACGCTCATGCGCGCCGTGCTTGGGCTGGTGCCTCCGCGGGCCGGCTGCATCGACGTGCTCGGCGAGCCGGTCCACCGGGGCAACCCAGCCGTCGGCTACATGCCGCAGACACGCAGCCAGGCGCCCCCGCTCTCCGGTCGCAGTTTCGTCGCCGCGGCACTCGGCGGTCATCGCTGGGGGCTGCCGTGGATGAACGGTGCCCATCGGCAGGAGGTCGAACGGGTGCTGGCGCTGGTCGATGCCGAGGCGCTGGCCGACCGCCCGCTGGACCGCCTCTCAGGCGGCGAACGCCAGCGCCTGCTGCTGGCCCAGGCGCTGCTCGGCCACCCGCGCCTGCTGCTGCTCGACGAGCCGCTGATCAGCCTGGACCCGCCGCGCGCGGATGCGGTGGTGACGCTGGTGCGGCGGGTGCAGCAGGCGCTCGGCATCACCGTGCTGTTCAGCGCCCACGAGCTTAACCCGCTGCTGCCGGTGCTCGACCGGGTGCTCTATCTCGGCGGCGGCGGCGCCCGGCTCGGCCGGGTCGACGAGGTGATCACCGCTCCGGTGCTGTCCGCGCTGTATGGCGCCCCGATCGAGGTGCTGCATGTCCGCGGCCGTATCTTCGTAATGTCCGCTGGACACGACCTCGAGCGGGGCCTGCATTGCGGCCCGGGCCAGGCCTGCACCGACCATGCGACGCTCCATGCGACATTGCCGGCACGCCGCGAGGCGGATGCCTGATGTTCGCCTACCAGTTCATGGACAACGCCTTCATCGCCGCCACCATCGTGGCGCTGGTGGCGGGCCTAGTCGGCTACTTCCTGGTCATGCGCGGACAGGCCTTTGCCGGGCACGCGCTGTCGCATGTCGGGTTCACCGGTGCCACCGGTGCCGTGCTGGTCGGACTGCCGCCGCTCTGGGGCCTCGTCGGCATGACGGTGGCAGCCGGCGTCGGCATCGGGCTGCTCGGCGAGCGTGTGACCAACCGCGACGTCGCCATCGGCCTGGTACTCTCGCTGGCCCTCGGCCTCGGGCTGCTGTTCCTGCATTTCTTCACCGCCTTCGCCACCCAGGCGACCGCGCTGCTGTTCGGCAACGTGCTGGCGGTGGACATCCCGACCCTGTGGAGCCTCGCAGGCCTGGGGGCGCTGAGCCTCGCCGGCCTTGCGATCATCGCCAGGCCGCTGCTGTTCGCGAGCGTGCAACCCGACGTTGCCGAGGCGCGCGGGGTCAGCCTGCGCCTGGTTGCGGTCGCTTTCCTGGCGATCGTGGCGCTGGCCACCGCGGAATGCGCGCAGATCGTGGGCGTCCTGCTGGTGTTCGCGCTGATGGTCGGGCCTGCCGCCTCCGCGCAGCATCTGACCGCCCGCCTCGGCCGCGGCCTGCTGCTGTCGGCGCTGCTGGCGCTGGCGGAAGCCTGGTCGGGCCTTGCGATCGCCTGGTTCACCGACTGGCCGGTCAGTTTCCTGATCAGCGCCCTCAGCATGGCCGTCTATATCGGTAGTGCGTCCCTGGGCCGCCGATCCGACTGAAGGATCAGCGTGGGCTGCTCTGCTCGCGCGCGAACAGTTCGAGCTCGATCTGCATGCCGGCTATTTCGAAACCATCGACGAAGCGCAGGGTCGCTGCCGGCCTGGCCTCGCCGAAGGCATCCCGCAGGTAGGGAAAGCAGGCCGGGAAGGCGTCGGCGTCATGGACGAGATAGACCACGCGCACCACGTCCTGCATCGAGAGGCCGGCGGTGGCGAGGGAGTCGGCGCCGTTGCGCAGCGCCTGCCGGCACTGGTCGGACAGCCGGCGCGAGAACCCGTTCTGGCCGCGGTCGAAGCCGGTGACCTTGCGGACCTGGACCTCGCGCGGGCGGCCGTGACGGCTCCGATGCTCGATCGCGGCGGGCGCGAATGTCCCGGACATCATGGACGTCCGGGCCTTTGGCGCCGGCCTCACTAGCATCATGATGAACCTCTTTGCCGGAAGGTCACAATTGCGTCACTTTTTGTGAAACAGCAATCATTATTTAGTCGCTGGTCGGACGTTGCCCGGCAGCGGTGCCGCCTCTGCCGCGGCGTCCTCTTCGCAGCGATTTCATTGTGCCCGGGTGCTGCTCTAGCTTTCCGGAGTGAGAACAGAGCTCCATGCCAGTTGCGCGTGCAATGACGGCGCTGCCGTGCTGCTGCTCGGCCCCTCCGGCAGCGGCAAGTCCGACCTGCTGCTCCGCCTGCTCGATCGCGGCTTCTCCCTCGTCGCCGACGATCGCGTGGTGATCGAGGCCGGCATGGCGTCGCCGGCGCCGGGCCTGGAAGGCCTGGTCGAGATGCGCGGCCTCGGGATCCTGCGCCAGGCCTACGAGGCGCCGGTCCGCCTGGTGCTCGCCTTCGAGCTCTCGTCGGCGGTTACGGATCGCCTGCCGCCGATGATGGCAGGGCAGCTCCACGAGGTGCCGGTGCTGGCCCTCGACCCGCGCGCCGCCTCGGCGCCGTTGTTCGTGGCGCGGGCGATGGCCTGCCTGCGCGATCCGCGCCTGATGCTGGCAGGCGCGTTCGCACCGTGATCGAGCCACGCAGCGTCGTACTGGTAAGTGGCCTCTCGGGGGCGGGGAAGTCCTCGATCATGCGCATCCTGGAGGATCTCGGCCACGAGGCGGTGGACAACCCGCCGCTGGCGACGATCGATGGCATCATTCAGCGCAGCACCGGCCCGCTCGCCATCGGGGTCGATGTGCGCACCACCGGCTTCGACACCGCCAGCCTGCTCGCGACCCTCGCGGCGCTGCGCACCGACGCGTCGCTGCGTCCGGAGCTGGTGTTCGCTGTCGCCGAGGAGGCGGTGCTGCTGCGACGCTACAGCGCCACCCGCCGGCGACATCCGATGGCGCGTGGCGGCGGGGTCGCGGACGGCATCGCCGCCGAAATCAAGCTCACGGCGCCGCTGCGCAGCGAGGCGGACTGGGTGCTCGACACCTCCGAGCTGCCGCCGCCGGAGTTGCGCCGGCTGGTCGAGGCGCGCTTTGCAGGCGGCTCGGACGAGGACGGACAGGGTCTGACGCTCTCCCTCGTCTCCTTTGCGTTTCCTGCAGGTCTGCCACGCGAATCCGACATGGTTTTCGATGCAAGATTCCTGCGTAACCCGTTCTACGACACCAAATTGTCATCCATGACCGGATTGGATGACGCGGTCGTCTCCTACGTGATGACCGATCCCGACTATCAGGTGTTCCTGGACAAGATCCATGGGCTGTTGCGATTGGTATTGCCGCGTTTCGTAACCGAGGGGAAAAAATACGCCACGGTCGCGGTGGGCTGTTCCGGTGGCAGGCATCGGTCGGTGGCTTTGGTCGAGGCGCTGGCGAGGTTGCTGAAGAGCGATCAGGCGGGCGCCAATTGGAACGAGAATGAACAACCGGTTCGGGATGAAGCTCTCCGTCATGTCAGGTCGCCGATCATCGTGAGACATCGTGAACTGGCCCGGCTGGGGACGACATCATGATCGGCATGGTCCTCATCACCCACGGTGAACTCGGCGAGATGATGCGCGCGGCCATGGAGCATGTGGTCGGGCCGCAGAAACAGGTCGGAACCCTCAGCATCGGCGCCGACGACCAGATCACCGGCTGCCGCAAGGCACTGCAGGCCGAGATCGACCTGGTCGATACCGGCGACGGCGTCATGCTGCTGACCGACATGTTCGGCAGCACCCCCTCGAACCTTGCCATCGCCGCAATGGAGCGTGGTGGCGTCGAGGTCATCGCCGGCGTCAACCTGCCGATGCTGGTCAAGCTGGCGAAGGTGCGGTCGCAGCGCACGCTGGAGGAATGCACCGACATCGCCGAGATGGCCGGGCGCAAGTACATCGCTGCAGCGTCGCACCTGCCCTCGAGCTGCCTGGGCGGCGCTGCCTGTTGCGGCAACAGCCTGGTGACCCCGGAAGCGCCACCGGTCCTGGCGACCGTCGCAGGCTGAGGACGGTCCCCCGGGGTGGCCGCCGAGGACGATGTCGCGCCCGAGGCATCCGGTCCGTCGGGAACCGACGCACTCCGCCGCACGGTCACCATCGTCAACCAGCGCGGCCTGCATGCGCGCGCGGCCGCCAAGTTCGTGACCACCGCCGAGCGCTTCGGTGCGATGATCGAGGTGTCGCGCGAAGGCGAACTGGTCGCGGCACGCTCGATCATGGGCCTGATGATGCTCGGCGCCGGGCGTGGCTCGACGATCGAGCTGATCGCGGAAGGCTGGGATGCGCGCGAAGCCCTCGATGCGCTGGTGGCGCTGGTCGAGTGCGGCTTCAATGAGCAGGACTGAACCCAAGGCGGCCGGGCGCTCGCGCAAGACCCCGCCCGAGCGCCGCTTTTCCGGCGTTGCGGTCTCTCCCGGCATCGCCATCGGGCCGGTTGCCATGGCCACCGAGGCGCCGGCGCCGACAGTGACCGCCCGGATCGAGGCCGGCGGCGAGGCGGCCGAGCAGGCGCGCCTGAACGAGGCGGTGGCACGCTCGCTCAAGCAGCTCGACAAGTTGCGTGGCCGCCTTGCCATGCTGCCCGAGGAGACCCAGCACGAGATCTCGCCATTGCTGGACGCCTACCGCCAGATGCTCGGACCCTCCCGCCTGCTGCGCGGTGCCCATCGCCGCATCCAGGAGCTGGCAAGCGCCGAGGCCGCCGTACTGGACGAGGCGGAGGCGCTGGCCGAGCGGCTGCAGGCGCCGGCCGGCAGCGCCGCCGACACCGAGGATGCCGCGGCCGCCAACCGGCGCGCCGACGAGGTGCGCGAGATCGCCCGGCGGCTCGTGCGCAACCTCACCAATGCGCCCTACCGGTCGTTCGCCAACCTGCCGCCGGGCTCGGTGCTGGTCGCCGAGCAGTTGCGGCCGGCCGATGCGGCCCTTATCGATCCGTCGCGCATCGCCGGTGTCGCGACCGACGAAGGCGGTGATTCGGACCACACCGCGATCATGCTGCGCGCGCTCGGCATCCCGTCCGTGCTGGGTGCTTCCGGTGTCGCCGCCGCCGCCCGGGCCGCGGTCGCCCAGGCCTCCTTGAAGGAAGGGGGCGGCCAGGGCGGAGCGTTAGCGATCATCGACGGCGCCGCCGGCACAGTGGTCATCGATGCGAAGACGGCGACCCTGGCGGAGGCCCGGCGCGGCGTCGCCTCGTATGCGCGCACCCGGCAGAAGCTGGCGCGTCTGCGCCGGCTGCCGGCGGAGCTGTCCAGCGGCGAGCGCGTCGAGCTGCAGGCCAACCTCGAGATCCCGGCCGAGCTGCCGCTGATCGCGCAGTCCGGGGCGGCCGGCATCGGGCTGCTGCGCACCGAGTTCCTGTTCATCAACGCTGAGACGCTGCCGGACGAGACCGTGCAGGAGGCCGTCTATCGCGAAGTGATCGAGGCGATGGGCGAGGATTGCACGACGATCCGGGTGCTGGACTGGGGTGGCGAGAAGCAGAGCGAGGCGCTCGGCAATGCCGGCTTCTTCTCCGGCGACGTCGACCTCAACCCGGCGCTCGGCCTGCGCGGGCTGCGCCTGCTGCTGCTGCATCCGAGCGTGCTGGAGACCCAGCTTGCCGCCATTCTGCGCGCCGCGACCGCCGGCCCCACCCGCATCCTGCTGCCGATGGTGACCTCGCTGGGCGAGCTGCGCACCGCGCGCGAGATCTACGAGCGGGTGTTCCGGCGCCTGCGCCGCAGGGGCGTCAAGCTGCCGGACCGGCTGCCGCCGCTCGGCGTGATGATCGAGACGCCGGCCGCCGCGATCAATGCCGAGGCCCTGGCGCTGGAAGCCGACTTCCTCGCCATCGGCACCAACGACCTCACGATGTACACCCTGGCCGTCGATCGCAGCGCCTCCGCGGTGGCACGTCTGTACGATCCGCTGCATCCCGCCGTGATCCGCCTGATCGCCGATACCACCGCCGCCGCCTTGCGCCTGCGCCGCCCGGTGTCGCTGTGCGGCGAGATCGCCGGCGACCCGCGCGTGGTGCCGCTGCTGATGGGGCTCGGGCTGCGCTCGTTCAGCATGAACGCATCGGCGGTGCCACGGGTCAAGCAGGCGGTGCGGGCGGTCAGCCTCGATGATTGCCGGCGGTTCGCGCGCCGGGTCAGCGACGAGGTCGATCCCGACAAGATTGCACGGCTGGTCGACGACTTTTCGCATTAGCAGCGGGGTAGAGACGACCACGTCTTGCACGGATTGATCCGGCTCGATCGCTGCGCGCCGAACACGACCGAACGAAGTTCTTCGTCTCCTACGCGCGCGCCGATGTACACAGACGACCAGTCCTTCCTGCTGAGCGCCCCGGCAGGACTTCGGTTCGGTCACGGCAGGGTTCTGAAGCCGGCATTTGTGCGGGCAGGCGGCAACGGATAAATGGCGGTCTTCGAGGCTGTCTGGAAACAGCTCCTGCTGGCGATCCGACGCGCGTTTTCACTGCTCCGGTGCTTACCTTCCCCCTTCTAAAGCGATGGGAGGCGGCTCCAGCTCCGGTGCCCGAGAACACACGCCGGCCACGGCCCTCATGCTTCAGAGCCTGAGGGCCGCTGTCATCCAGCAGGAGATGTTTGCAGACACCTCTTCCTGCGCCACGGAAGGCCGCCAGCATGACCGCTTCCTCCCCGGGTGACGCCGCGCACGACATCGTCCGGGTCCGCCGCGCGCTGATCTCGGTGTCGGACAAGACCGGGCTGGTGGCGCTCGCCGAGGCGCTGGTGCGGCATGGCGCCGAGCTGCTCTCCACCGGCGGCTCCGCACGCGCCCTGCGCGAGGCCGGACTGCCGGTAAAGGAGGTCAGCGAGCATACCGGCTTCCCGGAGATCCTCGACGGCCGGGTCAAGACGCTGGTGCCGCAGATCCATGGCGGCATCCTCGGGCGTCGCGACCTGCCGGCGCACCAGGCGCAGATGGAAGAGCACGGGATCGCCCCGATCGACCTCGTCTGCGTCAATCTCTACCCGTTCGAGGCGAAGGTGGCGTCCGGGGCCGCTGCCGCCGACTGCATCGAGAACATCGACATCGGTGGCCCGGCGCTGATCCGGGCTGCGGCCAAGAACCACTCGCATGTCGCGATCCTGACCGATCCCGAGCAGTATGTGGCGTTGATCACCTCCCTGCATCTCTCCGGGGGCACCACGCGCGCCAACCGGGTCGAGTTGGCGGGTGCGGCCTATGCGCGCACCACTGCCTATGACAGCGCCATCGCTTCATGGTTTGCGCGCGAGCGCGGCGCGGATTTCCCGCCTCGCATCAGCCTGTCCGGCACCCGCGCCGAGGTGCTGCGCTACGGCGAGAACCCGCACCAGCAGGCTGCCTTCTACCATGACGGCAGCAACCGCCCGGGGGTGGCGACGGCGCGCCAGGTGCAGGGCAAGTCGCTGTCGTACAACAACCTCAACGACACCGATGCTGCCTTCGAGGCCGCCTGCGAGTTCGAGCGTTCCACCGTTGTCATCGTCAAGCACGCCAACCCCTGCGGCCTGGCGTCGGCGGATACGCTGGAGACGGCCTGGGACAAGGCGTTGCGTTGCGACCCGGTCTCGGCCTTCGGCGGCGTCGTGGCCCTGAACCGGACGCTGGACGAAGCGACAGCGGCGCGGATCGGCGCGATCTTCACCGAGGTGATCGTCGCCCCCGATGCGACCGAGGCCGCCTGCGCGCTGCTGTCGAAGAAGAAGAACCTGCGGCTGCTGCTGACCGGCACCCTGCCCGATCCAGCGGCAGGCGGGCTACTGTTCCGCTCGCTTGCCGGCGGCTTCCTGGTGCAGAACCGCGACAGCGGCCGCATCGACCGCGGCATGCTCCGGGTGGTGACGCAGCGCGCGCCGAGCCCCCAGGAGCTCGACGATCTCATCTTCGCGTTCCGCGTCTGCAAGCACGTCAAATCCAACGCCATCATCTATGCGAAGGACAACGCCACCGTCGGCATCGGCGCCGGCCAGATGAGCCGTATCGACTCCGCGCGCATCGCAGCCGTGAAGAACGCGGAGGCGGCCCAGATAGCGCATGGGGCGGCGGGGCTCGCCGAGCCGCTAGCGCGCGGCAGCGTGGTGGCTTCGGATGCCTTCTTCCCGTTCGCGGACGGGCTGGAGGCGATCGTCGCCGCGGGTGCGACCGCCGTGATCCAGCCGGGCGGCTCGATCCGCGACGAGGAGGTCATCGCCGCCGCCGACCGCGCGGGGATTGCGATGGTGTTCACCGGCATGCGGCATTTCCGGCATTAGGACAGCATGATGGATCAGATGATGTCCTACCCGGCGGTCGCGCGCGCCGCGATGGAGGGGCTGGACGGCTCGCTCATCCGGGCGGTGTTCGCGGAAGGCGCCGGGATCGCGGATATCATCCCGCTCTGGTTCGGCGAGCCGGACGTGGTGACGCCCGGCTTCATCCGCGAGGCGGCCAAGCAGGGGCTGGATGCCGGGCGGACCTTCTACAACTCGAACTTCGGCATCGACGAGCTCCGCGCAGCGATCGCGCAGTATCAGTCCGGGCTCGGGCGGATGGCCCGCTTCGACGGCGTCTGCGTCACCGCGTCCGGCGTGAACGCCATCATGCTCGCGTGCCAGGCGCTGCTGGACGTGGGCGACCGGGTGGTGCTGCCGGAGCCGTTCTGGCCCAACCTCGCCGGCATCCCGCGTGTGCTGGGCGCCGAAGTGGCGACTGTGCCGCTGCGGCTGCGCAACGCTGCCTGGTCGATGGATCTCGAGGAGCTGCTGGCGGCGCTCACGCCGGGCACCCGCATGGTCATGCTCAACGCGCCGTCCAACCCGACCGGCTGGATGCTGTCGCGCGCCGAGCAGGAGGTGCTGCTGGCGCATTGCCGCCGCCTGGGAATCTGGATCCTCGCCGACGACGTCTATGAGCGCGTGGTGTTCGACGCCGACGCAGCGCCGACCTTCCTCGACATCGCGGACCCCTCCGACCGGCTGGTCTCGATCAACTCGTTCTCCAAGAGCTGGGCGATGACCGGCTGGCGGCTGGGCTGGATCAACGCCCCCACCACCCTGATGCCTGCGCTGGGCAAGATCAGCGAGTTCAACACCTCCTGCACGCCACCCTTCGTGCAGCTCGCCGGCATCGCGGCGCTGCAGCAGGGCGAGCCGTTCATCGCCGCCACCATGCAGCGCTACCGCGCCATGCGCGACCTGGCCTGCGCCCGGCTCGGGGCGATCCCGGGCGTCTCGGTGCCGGTGCCGGGCGGCGCGATGTACTCGTTCTTCGCCATCGAGGGCTGCACCGACAGCCTGGCGCTGGCGCGCTCGATCCTGCACGGCGCGCATGTCGGGCTGGCTCCGGGTCGCGCCTTTGGTCCGGCCGGCGAGGGCTGCCTGCGGCTCTGCTTCGCGGTCGCCGAGGACCGCCTGCAGGCGGCATGCGACCGCATCGCGGACCATCTGGCCGATGCCGGAGGCCGCTGAGATGCGGCTGCGTCGGCGCTGCATGGCGATGGGTGCCGCGCTCGCCCTGTGTGCCGCCCTGGGTGCCATGGCGCCGGCGCACGCCCAGGCGCCGGTGGCCGCCAGCCTCTCGCCGGCCGATCGGGGCTGGGTGCAGCGCGTGCAGGACACCCTGAACGCGATCACCACCCTGAAGGCGCGCTTCCTGCAGATCGCGCCGGATGGCCGCACCACCCAGGGCACCGCCTGGCTCGATCGTCCCGGCCGGATGCGCTTCGAGTATGCCAAGCCAAGCCCGCTGCTGCTGGTGGCCGGCGGCGGCAAGCTGGTGTTCAACGACAGCGAGCTCAAGCAGACCACGGATGTGCCGCTGGACAAGACCCCGGTCGGGCTGCTGCTGCGCGCCAACCTCGCCCTGTCCGGCGACATCACGCTCACCGCGTTCCACCATGCCGACGGCCAGTTGCAGGTCACCCTGTTGCGGACCGCCTCGCCCGGCGACGGCAGCCTGACGCTGATCTTCTCCGACCAGCCGCTCGCGCTGCGCTCATGGAGCGTGCTCGATGCGCAGGGTCGCGAGACCCGCGTCGACCTCTACGACGCCGTGCTTGGCCAGCCTCTGCCGCAGACCCTGTTCGACACCAACATCGGCGATCAGAACGGCTAGTGCGGCTGACTTTGAAAATTCTTAACTCCGGCAGGTAAACCTTCAAATCGCCCCGATCCTTGGCCATCATCGTGGCCATGAAGCCACTGATCGGTATCACCACCTGCCGCAAGATGTTCGGGCCGTTCGATATCGAGTCCCATGCGGCCTCCGACACATATGTGACGGTGACGGACCGCGTCGTGCTTGGGGTGCCGGTGCTGATCCCGGCGAACGGCGAGGCGGTGGATGTCGAGACGCTGATCGACCGGCTCGACGGGCTGATCCTGACCGGCAGCCAGTCCAATGTGGCGCCGGACCAGTATGGCGGCGACCCGCATCTGGACGGCACGCCCGAGGACCAGATGCGCGACGCGGTGACGCTGCCGCTGACCCGGGCTGCGATCGCCGCCGGGTTGCCGGTGCTCGCCGTGTGCCGCGGCTTCCAGGAGCTCAACGTGGCGCTCGGCGGCTCGCTGCACCAGCGGCTGGCTGACCTCCCGGCCCGTCTCAACCACTCCAACCAGGATCACGAGGATATCGGGATCCGGCAGGGCAAGGCGCACGACGTGGCGCTCGTCGAGGGTGGCCTGCTGCATCGGCTGGCCGCCGGCCAGCGGGCGATCCGGGTGAACTCGCTGCACAACCAGGGCATCGAGCGCCTGGCCGGCTCGCTGAGTATCGAGGCGGTGGCGCCGGACGGGGTGATCGAGGCCGTGCGGGTGACGCTGGCGAGCGGCCTGGCGCTGGGCGTGCAATGGCACCCGGAGCTCGATTTCGAGGTCGATCCGCTCTCGCGGGCGATCTTCGTGGCCTTCGGGCGTGCCGTGCGGGCACGGGTGCGGGGCGACGAACTACCCGAGGATCTCCGCGTCCAGCTGTGCGAGCAGGGCCGGACCGCGGCCGAGTAGGGCCCGTTTTCAACCCGAGGCAACTACACCCCCAGATCCGCGTTCGCTCCTCAGTCTGCCATCATGGGAGAGAGACGATGGATAAGGATCGCACCTCAGGCATTGGCCACCAGGTTAAGGGCGCCCTCAAGGAGGGCGCGGGCAAGCTCACCGGGAACGAGCGCCTGGATGCTGAAGGCAAGGTCGAGCGAGCCGGCGGCAAGGTCCAGGAGGGCGTCGGCAAGGGCAAGGACACGCTCCGCGACGCTGCCGACAGCCTGAAGCGCTGACGCTTAACGTATTCTGAGAGACTTCGAGGGCGGCAGCCGATGGGTTGCCGCCCTATCTCGTTGTGCGGCTCAGCTCCAGGGCACGCGCATAGACGATGCGTCTCGGCAGGTTGGTGGCCCCTGCGACCAAGCTGGCGGCATCCTTGACCGAGTGGTGTTCCAGCGCCTGCAACAGGTCCTGGTCAAGCTTGTCGGCGCCGGTCGTGGCCGCCGGTGCCGGGCCGATGCACACGGTGATCTCGCCGCGCGCCTGCTCCTGCTGGTAGTGTGTCGCCAGGGTGGCCAGGGTGCCGCGCCGGACCTCCTCGAACCGCTTGGTCAACTCGCGCGCCACGGCGGCCTCGCGATCCGGGCCGAACACCTCGGCCAGGTCGATCAGCATCTCCGCCAGGCGGTGCGGCGCTTCATGCCAGACCAGCGTCGCCGACAAACCGGCCTGCTCGGCCGCACGCAGCACCGAGAAGCCTTCCCGGCGCGCCGTGCCGCGTGGCGGCGGAAACCCCACGAACAGGAACGGATGCGGCGGCAGGCCGGACAGGGTCAGCGCCATGATCGCGGCGTTCGGCCCGGGTGTGGCGCTGACCGGGATCCCCTCGGCAATGGCGGCGCGGGTCAGGCGGAATCCCGGATCGGACAGCAGCGGCGTGCCGGCATCGGAGACCAGCGCCAGCTGCCGGCCGGCCTTCAGCATCTCGATCAGGTGCGGCAGGCGCTGGCGTTCGTTGTATTCGTGCAGCGCCTCCAGCCGAGTGGCGATCCCGTGCGCTGCGAACAGTCGGCTGGTCACGCGTGTGTCCTCGCACAGCACGAGGTCGGCCTGTTGCAGGACCGACACCGCCCGGAAACTCAGGTCTCCCAGGTTGCCGATCGGCGTCGATACGAGCACAAGACCGACTGGCAGCGGCCCTGCCGGCTGAAGACCGGCCCGATCCTGCACCCCGGTGTCGGAGCGGGTGGAATCTTGAGGAGTCGAGGATGCTTCGTCGGACATGGATGTTCCTCGCGCGTACGGGGATCGCCCGTCCAGCCCCGACCGCCGTTCGCCTCCCGGCACTGGCATCCCTGGCCGCTCTCGCCGCCTGCACCACCGGGCCGATGGCGATGTTCGGCGGCGGCTCGCAGCCGCCATCATACGACCGGACCAGCCAGGGCGGTGACCAGCCTGCCTCGCGCGGCACCCGCGTCGGCCTGCTGCTACCGCTGACCGGGGCCAATGCGCCGCTCGGCCAGGCCATGCTGAAATCCGCGCAACTCGCACTCGACGCCCCGGGCGCGCCGGCCCTCGATCCGCAGGACACCGAGGCGCCCGGCGGCGCGGCGCAGGCAGCCCAGGCGGCGCTCGGCGGCGGGGACGGCATCCTGCTCGGTCCGCTTACCTCGGCGGACACCGCGCAGGCGGCTCCGGTCGCGCATGCGGCGGGCGTGCCGATGCTGGCCTTCACCAGCGACGTGGCGCAGGCCCAGCCCGGCGTCTGGGTGATGGGTGTCACGCCGGAACAGCAGGTGCGTCGCTTGGTGGCCGCCGCCAGGTCCGAGAACCACAACCGCATCGCAGCCCTGCTGCCGGACACTGCGCTCGGCCATGCGATGGCAGACGGATTGCGACGCGCCTGCTCGGATGCCGGCCTGCCGGCGCCGGTGATTGCGCAGCATGGCGAGAGCATGGAGAGCGTGAACGCCGCCATGCGCTCGCTCTCGGATTTCGCCGACCGACGCGGGGCGATCGAGCAGAAGGTCAAGGACGCCAAGGCCAGCCAGGACCCGGCGGTGCGCGCGACCGCGGACGCGCTCGTCCAGACCCCGATCCCGCCGCCGCCGTTCGATGCGCTGCTGCTCGCCGATACCGGCGTCGGCCTGCAGGAGGTGATCTCGGTCCTGACCTATTACGATGTCTCGTCGTCCCAGGTCCGGATCATGGGGCCGGGACTATGGGGAGCGTTCGCCAGCAAGCTGCATGCGCTGGAAGGCGCCTGGTTCGCGGGGCCGGATCCGCGTGACCGCCGCGGCTTCGCGACGCTGTTTGAAAAGAAGTTCGGCCAGCCGCCGCGGCCGCTCGCCGACATCCCGTACGACGGCGCGGCGCTGGCGCGCAGCCTGTCGCAGCACGGCGGCTACGGTGTCGACATGCTGACGCGCACCGACGGTTTCGCCGGCGTGGACGGCATCTTCGCCCTGCAACCGGACGGCCACGTCCGCCGCGGCCTCGCCATTTTCCAGATCCAGCCTGGTGGCGGCGCGAGCATCATCCAGCCGGCGCCGTCCTCATTGGCAGATACGACCAGCTAACCGGGGCACTTTATCTCGACCCTATGCCGCGGCAATCGCGCCACAAGACAAGACGGGACGGATGCAGTAGAGCGCGGCTTCGAAGCTCGCGAAGCTGCCGAGCTTGTGGTTGCGGACGTGGTCGATCACCAGCCAGCGCATCCCCTCGGGGCGGATCATGTATGCCGGATCTGCATTCTCGCGCACCCAGACCAGCACATGCTCGAGCGTCACCGGCTCGCGGCTGGACGTCGCGCGCGGCGAGACATCGACATCGCACAGGCCCATCGAGGCGCCCGCCTGCAGCCAGCGGAGCAGGTATTCGCGGTGGCGGGGCAGGAAGGACAGCCGCAGGGACACGACGTTGGAGTTCGCGGGCAGTTCGAGCTGTGCTGCAGGTCTGGCCATGGGAGTGTCCCTCGCAACTTTGTGAGGGAAAGGTAATTGGTCCACAACGCCGGTGACAAAGGGATTCTGACGGGCGCCCGAATGCGCCTCCCACACCCCGGATCACTGTGACATTTTAGCCAGGGTCTGTTACGAAATCGCCTCGTTCTTGCGATTCGCTTCAATCATTGTGACTCCATCTTGTGTTTTTGGGGCGTGTTGTCTTCCTGTAGGTGTTGCATCAAAGTTTTGGGCCATCTCCGGTGCAGCCATCGTCGGCTCTCCGGACGGTCCCGGATCCAGCCTTCCAGCACGCCGTTCATCGCCTGACTTTGCGGGGCCTGGCCGCGTGGGCTTACAGGCGCATGGTCCGAGACGGCCGCCTCCTGTCGCTCATCCTTCACTCTCCAGCCCGCAGCAGCCGTTCGAGCACGCCTTCGATCGCGTCCGGATCCGCCCAGCGTAACGCGACGCCGGGGACCGCGATCTGGTCACGAAATGCGGCAGGCAGGCGCACCGCATCCTTCGGCGTGGTGACCAGCATCGCATCCGCCGCCCGGGCCTGCTCCTGCAGCCGGGCCAGCTCGGCAGGCCGATACCGGTGATGGTCGGCGAATGCCTCTTCGCCGGACAATTCGAGCCCGAGCGCGCGCAGCGCGGCGAAGAACTTCCCGGGCCGCCCGATGCCGGCGAACGCGAACAGCCGGCGGCCGTGCAGGGCGCCGGCCTGCTCGCACATCGCCAGCTCGGCGTGCAGGACCGGCAGGACCGCGGGCAACAGCGCGGAGACATCGCGTTCGTCCGGGCCGATCAGGATCGCCGCCTGCGCGCGCCTCGCACCGGCCGTTACCGGTTCGCGCAACGGCCCGGCCGGCAGCACGCAGCCATTGCCGAAGCCGGCCGCGCCGTCGATCACCATCAGCGTGCAGTCCCGCGCCAGCGTCGGGTTCTGCATGCCGTCATCCATGACCAGGCACCTGGCGCCGGCGGCGATGGCGGCCCGCGCCGAGGCCGCGCGATCCGTACCCACCCAGGTCGGGGCGACGGCCGCCAGCAGCAGCGGCTCGTCGCCGACCATGGCGGCATCGTGCCGGGCCGGATCGACCTTCAGGACTCCGCGAACGCTCCCGCGATAGCCGCGCGTCAGCGCATGCGCCGCGACGCCGCGTGCCGTGAGCCGCGCCAGCAGATCGAGCGCCAGCGTGGTCTTGCCTGCTCCACCTACGGTCAGGTTGCCGCAGCACAGCACCGGCACCGGGGCGTGCCAGCCCGGCCTCGCGACCCGCCGCCGGGTCACGGACTCGACCAGGTGCGACGCGGGCCGAAGCAGATTCGCGCGCAGCCCGGGCACCGGGTCGGACCAGAAGGCAGGCGGCTGCATCAGCTCGTGCCGATGAGGCCGAGCAGCCGCCGCGCGAGGTCGTCCGGCAGGCTGGAGGCGCGTGAGGCGATCGCCCGGGCCGCCACCGCGCGCGCCGTCCGCGTCGCGGGGTCGCCCAGCATTGCATCGGCCCAGTCGGCAATCGCGGTCGCCGTCGCGGTCACGGTCACTGCCTGCACCCGGTCGAGGGCCTCGAAGGCGGCGTTGAAGTTCGAGGTCAGCGGCCCGGTGGCAACCAGGCAGCCGAGCCGGGCCGGCTCGAACGGGTTGTGGCCGCCGCCGCCGCCGGAGCGGGCGGCCGCCTGCAGGCTGTTGCCAAGAAAGCCGATCGGCGACAGGCGATACAGCAGGCCGAGTTCGCCGAGCGTGTCGCAGATCCAGAATTCCTGCGCCGGCCCCGGCAACTGCCCGAGGGCACGACGCGGAGCGCCCTCGAGCGCATCGGCGATGTCGGCGCCGCGTTCGGGGTGCCTTGGCGCGATGATCGTCAGCAGCCCGGGCTGCCGGGTGCGAAGCAGCGCATGCGCCGCGGCCAGCACCGGCTCCTCGCCGTCATGCGTGCAGGCGGCGAGCAGGATCGGCCGGCCGGCGAGGGCCGTGCGCACGGCTTCGAGCTCGCCTTGGTCCACCGGAAGTGCCGGCGCCGCCTGCTTCAGGTCGCCGGGGGTCTCCACATCCTGCGCGCCGAGCGTCCGTAGGCGAACCGCATCCTCGTTGCTGCGCGCGGTGATCCAGGTGAAGTGCCGGAGCAGATGGCGGGACAGGCCTGGCAGGCGCTGCCAGCTCCGGGTGCTGCGATCGGACATCCGGGCGTTCAGCAGCGCCAGCTTCACGCCGCGCGCGCGGGTCGCGGCGATCAGGTTCGGCCACAATTCGCTTTCGACCAGCACCACCGCCTGCGGCTGCCAATGGGCCAGGGAACGGTGCAGCCAGCGCGGCACGTCGAGTGGCACGAACTGGTGCAGCACGCGCGCCGCCAACCCCAGCTCGGGCAGGCGCTGCGCCAGCAATTGCTGCGAGGTCAGCGAACCGGTCGTCATCAGCACGTGCAGCGCCGGATCGAGGCGGCACAGCGCCTCCAGCAGCGGCAGCAGCGACACCGTCTCGCCGACGCTCGCCGCATGCAGCCAGATCAGCCGACCGGGTGGCCGGGCCAGGGTGGCGCGCCCGCGCCGCTCGCCGAGGCGCGCCGGGATCTCCTTGCCGCGCGCCACCCGCCGCCGCAGCAGCAGCCGCAGCGGCAGCTCGGCGGCGGTGCCGGCCAGCCACCAGAGCCTGGCGCTGATCGGGGTGGTCGTCGCGTTGCGCTGATCGTCGTCGAGAGCATCCAGTGCTCGCCCGATCACCTCGGACGTCGCCTCCCAGCCCTGTCGCGGCACGATGATCGGCGCGCCGCAGCGTATGCTGCCGCGTCCGAACGGCAGCGGTAGCATCATCCGATCCCAGGAGCGCAGCCGGCGGCTCGGACGGCAGAACACCGCGATCGGAACCACAGGTACCCCGGCGAGCGCCGCGAGCCTGGCGCTGCCGGGCTGCATCACCCGCCTCGGGCCACGCGGGCCATCCGGCGTGATCGTCACCACCCGCCCGTCGCGCAGCAGCTCGAGCAGGTGGCGCAGCGCCGCCGCCCCGCCCTTCTCCGGCTTGCCGTCGCGGGCGGAGGATCCGGCGACCGCGTTGATCCCCCAGCGCCGTATGACATCCGCGATCAGCCGGCCGTCGCGATGGCGGCTGATCATCACGTTGAGCGAAAGCGCCGGATTATCGCGCCGCGCCAGCAGCCAGAGCGCCGTCACCAGCGGCAGGTACTCGTGCCAGAACACCACCACGGCGGTGCGGCCCTCGCGTCCGGTCAGGGTCGCCCAGGTCTCGGCATCCGCCTGCAGGCGCCAGCGCATGGTGCGCAGAGCGATGTCGAGATACAGCCCGATCCCCCAGGCAGACACGGCCCGCATCGGCCGGCTGCGCAACGCACGCTTCAGCAGGGATTCTGGGCCCGGTGCCGCAGCAGGTGGTCGGCCAGCACGCAGGCCAGCATGGCCTCGCCGACCGGCACGGCGCGTATGCCGACGCAGGGATCGTGCCGCCCCTGCGTCGCGACATCGACCTCGTGACCGGAACGGGTCACCGACTGCACCGGGGTCAGGATCGAGCTGGTCGGCTTGACCGCGAAGCGCGCCACGATCGGCTGCCCGGTCGAGATGCCGCCGAGGATGCCGCCGGCATTGTTGGAGCCGAACACCACCTGTCCGTCCCGCAGCCGCATCGGGTCGGCATTCTGCTCGCCGCTGAACTCGGCGGCCGAGAAGCCGGCGCCGATCTCCACCGCCTTGACCGCATTGATGCTCATAAGCGCCGAAGCCAGGTCGGCATCCAGCTTGGCGTAGATCGGCGCACCCAGGCCTGGCGGCACGCCCTCGGCCTGCAGCTCGATGATCGCGCCGGCCGACGAGCCGCGCTTTCGGACTGCGGCGAGATATTCCTCCCAGGCCGGCACGGTGCCGGGATCGGGACAGAAGAAGTCGTTGCGGCCGACCTCCTCCCAGTCCCAGCGCGCCCGCTCGATGGTGTACGGGCCGATCTGCACCAAGGCGCCGCGCACGACGACGCCCGCTCCGAGCACCAGCCGGGCCACGCCGCCGGCCGCCACCCGCATCGCGGTCTCGCGCGCCGACGAGCGGCCGCCGCCGCGCGGGTCGCGTATGCCGTACTTGAGGTCGTAGGTGAGGTCGGCATGGCCGGGCCGGTAGCGGTCGGCGATGGAGGCATAGTCGCGCGAGCGCTGGTCCACATTGTCGATCACCAGCGAGATCGGCGTGCCGGTGGTGCGGCCCTCGAACACCCCGGACAGGATGCGCACCGCATCCGGCTCCTGGCGCTGGGTGGTGTATTTCGACTGTCCCGGCCGGCGCTGGTCGAGCCAGGGCTGGATGTCGGTCTCGGCGAGCGCGATCCGCGGCGGACAGCCATCCACCACGCAGCCGATGGAGGGCCCGTGGCTCTCGCCCCAGGTTGTGACCCGGAACAGGTGACCAAAGCTGTTATGTGACAAGACCCGCCTCGATACTGCTGCTATGCCGGCAATCCGACGCGCCTTCCCTGCGCTCCGGTGCTCACGGCCAGGGAGGCCGCTCCGCTCCGGTGCTCGGAAAGGACGTGACGGGCGTGCCGCTTCGCAGCACTGTTGCTCAGCATAGCGCATTCCCGAACCGGGTCGTCCCGATCGAGGTCCCGCCCTTCGTGTCGTTTAGTCAGAGACGGTGGCGATGTCCGGCGCTTTGGGGTTCTTCATTCCGACGGTATGGTAGCCGCTATCGACGTGATGCACCTCGCCGGTGACGCCGCTCGAGAGGTCCGACAGCAGGTACAGACCGGCGCCGCCGACCTCGTCGATCGACACGTTGCGCTCCAGCGGCGCGTTGAGCTGGTTCCACTTCAGGATGTAGCGGAAGTCGCCGATGCCGCTGGCCGCCAGCGTCTTGATCGGGCCGGCGCTGATCGCATTCACCCTGATCCCATTGGCGCCGAAGTCGGCAGCGAGATAGCGCACCGAGGCTTCCAGCGCCGCCTTGGCAACGCCCATAACGTTGTAGTGCGGCATCACCCGCTCGGCGCCGAGATAGGTCAGGGTCAGCAGCGAGCCGCCACGATCCATCAGGGCCGCCGCTCGCCGGCTGACCGCGGTGAACGAGTAGCAGGAGATGTCGAGCGCCTGCAGGAAGGCCTCGCGCGGTGTGTCGGCATAGCGGCCGCGCAGGTAGGTCTTGTCGGCCCAGCCGATCGCATGCACCAGGAAGTCGATGCGGCCCCACTCGCGCTGGATGATCGCGAAGGTCTCGTCCATGGCGGCATCGTCCGACACGTCGCACGGCAGCACCAGCGACGCGCCGACGCCTTCCGCCAGCGGCCGCACGCGCTTCTCCAGCGCCTCGCCCTGGAACGTGAAGGCGAGCTCGGCACCCTGCGCGGCACAGGCGGCGGCAATGCCCCAGGCAATGGAGCGGTCGTTGGCCACACCCATGATCAGGCCGCGCTTGCCCTGCATCAGGGTGCCACGTACGGGAAGGTGCTTGGCGCCGTCGGGCATGGAGCCTCGTCTTGATGAGAGATAATGAGCCAGGGTTGAGCGGGCTGGCCGCTCGCGTGCCGTCCTGACACACACGCTGCCCAGCGACAAGGGCAGGCGCCCCGGGCGGCGCAGACCGGCATCGGCAGATCATGCTAAGCCTCCCAATAGCATAGAGACCGGCAACCCCGAAGGAGTTGGACCATGGCCGATGAGAAGCTGCAGCGCACGGACGACCCGATCGGGCTGTTCCAGCGCTGGCTTGCTGAGGCCGAAGCCTCCGAGCCGAACGATCCCAACGCGATGGCGCTGGCGACCTCGACGCATGAAGGGCTGCCATCGGTGCGCATGGTGCTGCTCAAGGGTCTCGATGCGCGCGGCTTCGTCTTCTACACCAACAAGCAGAGCCGCAAGGGTGAGGAACTGTCGGCCAATCGCCATGCCAGCCTGCTGTTCCACTGGAAGAGCCTGCGCCGGCAGGTGCGCGTCGAGGGACCGATCGAGGATGTGACCGAGGCGGAGGCCGACGCGTACTTCGCCAGTCGCGGGCGCAACTCCCGGCTCGGCGCCATTGCGTCCGACCAGTCGCGTCCTCTCGCGGACCGGGCGGAGCTGGAGCAGCGGCTCGCCGAGGTGCAGCAACGCTATCAGGATGCCGACGTGCCACGGCCGCCGCACTGGTCCGGCTATCGGGTGCTGCCCGACATCATCGAGTTCTGGCAGGACATGCCGCACCGCCTGCACGACCGCATCGTCTATCGCCGCGAGAGCGAGGCCACCTGGCAGACGACGCGGCTCTATCCCTGAACGAACCGTGCTAAACCGGGAGCCCGGGTGAGGGGAACATCGCCGATGAGCGACCTGCGCAAGATCCTGCTGCCGCTGAACGGCACGCCGAACGGCGAGGCTGCGCTGGCCACCGCCCTGATCCTGGCGCGGCGTTTCGGCGCTCATCTCGCGGCGCTGCATGTCCGCAGCGACAGCCGTGAGGTTGCTCCGCTGGCGGGAGAAGGCCTGTCGGGGGCGATGGTCGAAGAGATGATGACCGCCGCCGACCGCGAATCCACCCGGCGCTCGCTGGCGGTGCGCGAGGTGTTCGACCGGCTGGTTGGCGCCGCCGGCCTGGAAGTCCGCGGCGGCCCGCCGGATCCCGACCCGCAGACGCACGAACTCCCCGGCCCGAGTGCCAGCTTCCGCTCGATCACCGGGCGCGAGCACGAGCTGGTCGCCTATGCGGCCCGGCTTGCCGACCTCACCGTGGTGCCGCATGCGGATTCCGGCGAGGAGGTGTCGTCGTCCGAGGCCCTGCACGCGGTGCTGTTCGATAGCGGTCGGCCGGTGGTCATCGCGCCGAAGCTCACGCCGCAGCATGTCGGGCGCCGGCTCTGCATCGCCTGGAACGGCACCGGAGAGAGCGCGTCCGCCGTGCTGTCGATCCTGCCTTGGGCCAAGCGGGCGGAGGAGGTCCAGGTGCTGCATTCCGAGGACTACCAGCGCCGCGGGCCGGATGCCGCGTCGCTGCTGGACTACCTCGCGCTGCACGGCGTGCGCGCGACGCTGCAATCGTTCCGGGCGATCGACAAGGAGGTCGGCGCCGGGTTGCTGACCGCCTGCACGAAGTTCAACGCCGATATGGTCAGCATGGGCGCCTACTCGCACTCCCGCCTGCGCCAGCTCATCCTGGGCGGCGTGACCCGGCATGTACTGGAGAATGCGCAGCTCACGGTCCTGATGGCGCGGTGATCCTTAGGCCCGGGTATTTCAAACCCCGGGCATTTCATTGACCGCGACCACTCGCCACGAGGCGGGGTGGCGCTCCAGGATCGTCACCGACAGGTTCTGCACCGACAGCCTGAGCGCGGTGTCCGCATCGACGCCAAGCGCATGCGCCACCGCTGCCCGGATCGCGCCGCCGTGGCTGACGACCACGATGTCCTGCCCATCATGCGCATCGGCGATCCGCTCAAGCGCGGCGCCCACCCGCTCGCAGACCTGGACCATGCTCTCGCCGCCCGGCGGCACCTCGTCGGCGGCCAGCGGCCAGAACACGTGCGCGGGGGACTGCAGCCGCGCCGGGAGGTCGCCGTGCGGCAGCCCCTGCCATTCGCCCATGTCCTGTTCCAGCAAACCGGGCTCGATCGCGAGCGGGGTCTCCGGGTAGCCGGCCTGCTGGAGTGCCTGGGCGGTGCGCTGTGTGCGGCTGAGCGGGGTCGCGTACCAGACCGGGGTGCGCGGCAGCCGGGCCGCGAGACCCTGGTACATGCCGACCTGGGCGACCAGGCTGTCCGGGCAGAGCGCCACGTCCATGGTGCCGTACAGCATCAGGCGCGCATTCTGCTCGACCAGGGCGTGGCGGATCAGCCAGAGCCGGGTGACCCCGGGTTCGAGCTGCGGCGTGTCGAGGAAAGTGGAGCGTTCGGTCATCGCCCGACCGTATAGTGTGTCGCGAGCGGGCTACAGGCCCACCTGTCGCCCGGTCTGCACGAAATGGTCCGCGGGCAGGGCGAAACGATCGGCGAAATGCACGGCGTTGCGATACATGAAGGCGAACAGCACGCGCCTCCAGCCCGGCAGCCGCGACTGCGCGCGGTTGCGATCGCGCACCACCTCGTCCCGGCCCCCGACGAACAGCGCATCCTGCGGCACCACCGGGCAGCCCTTGCGCTGCGCCAGCCCAAGCGCCGTCTGCAGGCTCGGGATCTCCACGAAGCCGTAGCGCGCGACCATGTGCCACAGGCCGCCCTCGTAGGCGTTCAGCGTGATCCGCTCCTCCTGCGGCACCCTCGGAGCCTCCTCGAACTCGACGGTCAGCGTCACGACATGCTGCTGCAGCGCCCCGAACTGGGCCACATGCGCCAGCATCAGCGGCGAGATCGGCTCGCGGATCCGGGTCAGGAACACGATGGTGCCGGGCACGCGCGGGATGCCGCCATCGGCGAGCTGCTGCAGGAACTTCTCCGGCGCCAGCACATGCTCGCCCGAGATCGCGCGCAGTGCGGCGATGCCGCGTCGCCAGGTGCTCATGATGGTGAACATCAGCAGCCCGGCGAGCAGCGGGATCCAGCCCCCTTCCAGCAGCTTCATCAGGTTGGCGGAGAAGAACGCGATATCGATCACCAGGAACAGGGCCGCGACCGGCAGCGCCGCCGCGAGCGACCAGCCGGCGTAGCGGCGGAGATAGGAGAACAGCAGCACGGTGGTCAGCAGCATGGTGGTCGAGACCGCGGTGCCATAGGCGCCGGCCAGGCTCGCCGAGCTGCCGAAGCCCGCGGTCACGCCGACCGTGAGCAGCATCATCACCCAGTTCACCGCGGGCACGTAGATCTGCCCGTATTCCTTGTCCGACGTCTGCCGGATGTTCAGGCCCGGGAACCAGCCGAGCTGGATCGCCTGCCGGGTCATCGAGAACACCCCGGTGATGATCGCCTGGCTGGCGATGATGGTGGCTGCCGTCGCCAGCACCACCATCGGCCAGATCGCCCACTGCGCCGCGTCGGGCGGCAGGATGCCGTAGAACGGGTTGTCCGGCAGCTTCTTGAGGCCGATCAGCGAGGCGGACTGCCCGGCATAGCAGAGCAGCAGCGCCGGCAGCACGACGGCATACCAGGCGAGGCGTATCGGACGCCGCCCGACATGGCCCATGTCGGCGTATAGTGCCTCGGCGCCGGTCAGCGACAGGAACACGCCGCCGAGCACGGCGAAGCTGCCCCAGCCATGCTCGTGCAGGAACTTCACGCCGTGCCTCGGGTCGATGGCGGCCAGCACCTCCGGATGCTGGGCCAGGGCGACCGCGCCGAGGCCGCCGATGGTGATGAACCAGAGCAGCATGACCGGCCCGAACACCGCGCCGATGCGGGCGGTGCCGAACACCTGCGACGTGAACAGCGCGACCAGGATGCCGACCGCGATCGGCATGATCAGGTGGTCGAGCGCTGGGGTTGCGACCTTCACCCCTTCGATCGCGCTGAGCACCGAGATCGCCGGCGTCAGGATGCCGTCGCCATAGAGCAGGGCACCGCCGAACAGGCCGCAACTGAGCAGGATTCCGGTCGCGATGCCATTGCCGGTGCGTGCCCGGCTGCCGGTGACCAGCGAGGTCAGCGCCAGGATGCCGCCCTCGCCGTTATGGTCCGCCCGCATGACGAAGATGCCGTATTTCACCGAGACGGTGAGCAGCAGCGCCCAGATGATCAGCGACAGCACGCCCAGGATGGTGTCGGACGAGACGCTGCCGCCGGTTGTCTGCAGGATCGTCTGCATCGTGTAGAGCGGGCTGGTGCCGAGGTCGCCATAGACGATGCCGAGTGCCGTCAACATCGCCAGCGGCAGCGGCGGTTTCGGCTTCTGGATCGGCTGCATCATGCGTGCCCCGCATCGTGCGCTCCGGCGGCCGTAGCCCGGGCGTCGGGGTCCGGCAGCGGAGCGTAGCGCGGTTCCGGATCGGCCAGTGCCATCGCCGGCCAGTAACGCAGCAGCAGCGTGATCTTGTCCAGCACGCGGCGCATGTCGGCGATCTCGCGGGCGATCCGGTCGTCGCTGCCGAGGCCGCCATGCGACGGCTCGCCGGACACCACGCGGGCGCCGGCCGAGATCCTCAGCGCCCCGGCCTGTGCCCCACCAAGCGCTTCGTGCGCCACCGGCACCGGCTGGCCGACATGGCACAGCAGCCGCGCCAGCGCACGCTCCGCCGGCGTTGCACGGCCTGGAAGAGCCGGCGAAACATCGGCGTTCAGCCAGCGATACAGCCGGCGCGCCCGCTCGAGAGGTAGCGGCAACCGGTCCCCGTCGCCGGACGGCCCGAGTATCATGAAGCTCAGGATGGTCTGCAGCCGGTCCCAGGAGGCGCCGGGCTTGCGTTGCGGTGGCGCCACCTCGACCAGCTCGAGATCCGGATGGGCGTCGATCGCGGCGCGTGCCTCGCCCAGGAAGCGCACCAGCCGCTGCAGCAACTGCTCCTCCGGGACCGCCTGGAATGCCTGCATCTCGGCAAGGGCCGCGTGCCAGCGCAGCACCATGCCGTGATTCACGGCGTCCGGCAGATGCTGTGTCGCAGGCACCTGAGCCGGCCAGTCGTTCCGGTTGCTGTAGGCGGCAAGGCCGGCCGGCAATGCCCCGGCCTGCAGCCGCTGCGCGACGCCCCGTGGCAGCAGCAGCGCGCCGCAGAATGGCGGTCCGGTGAAGAACTTCGATCCGGTGATCATCACCATCCAGCCGCGTGCCAGATAGTCGCGAACATGCCCGGGATCGATCCGCGCCTGGCAGGCATCCACGACGACGTCAAGGCGCTCGCTTTGCAGCGAGACGTCAAAGCGCTCGCCCCCCTGCATATCGTCGAGTGCCGCGGGCGACGGTGCCAGCAGCCCGGTCTTCGACAGGTCCAGCAGGTGCAGCAGGACATGGCGGCCGGCAGCGTGCTCGGCCCATGCGAGGCGCAGGCAGTCCTCGGCGATGTCGGTGGCGTGGCGCAGGCCGCCGCCCCCGCCGCGGATCGCCACCGAAAGCACCCGCGTGTCGGTGCCAAAGCCTGCAACCGGGTCGCCTTTACGGACACGCTGCCGACCCGAGGTGTCATCGGCAAAATGCCGCCCGGCGGCGGCCAGCGGCACCCCGGTACCGGTCTCCTCCGGCGCCATCAGGATGTTGCTGACCCCGTTGCCGGCTGCTCCGCTCGATCCGGCCAGCGCCAGGGCAAGCAGCTCGCAGTCGGTGCCGGAGGCGGCCAGCACGACCTCGCTGCCGACGGTCCGCGCATCGTCGCGCAGGCCGAAATGCGCGCCGATCGCCTCGCGCACCGCCTGCGCCTCGGTCGCGAGCGCCGCGTCTGCATGGCCGCAGAACGCCGCCGCCGCCAAGCGCAGGCGGGCGACCTCCGCACCCCTGAAGCCGCGCTCGGACAGCGACGAGGCCGTCGAGGAGGCGAAGGTGATCGCCCACGGCCTCGGGCGGTGCGAGCAGCCGTAATGGTTCAGGCCGGTCGCCGGATCGACCGCGAGCCGCTGGTCGCCGCCCTGCCCCATCAGCGCCTCGGCCGGGCCTTGCAGGTGCCATATCGAGGCCAGGCGGCCGACCATGTCCACCGGCACCGCGCTGTCATCGATCCCGAGGCAGGCCGCGCGCAGCAGCCGGTAGCAGGAGCCCTGCAGGTTGCGCACCTGGGTCCAGACACGGTGCAGCACGGCTTCGTCCGGCACCTGGTCGGAGGCCATCGCACCGAGCCAGCTTACTGGCTCGGTGCGGCTTGCAGCCTCGTCGGCCGGCCCGTCGAGCTGCCAGAACAGGGCGGCGGTGCGGGCGGCGCAGAGGCCAGCCAGGATCGGCAGGTCGCTCAGCAGCAGCGGGTCGGTGCTCGAGCGGGCCGCGACGTCGAGCAGCATGGAGAGCTCGAGCGCGTGGCGGATGTGGAACGCGCAGACTCGGGCCGATCCCAGGCAGGCCGCGCCGAGCACCACCCCGCCGCCGGGATCGGCCCTGAAGGCGGTGTCGAGCGAGGCGTCGAACTCGATCCGGCGGCCCTCGGCGACGACGCGCAGGTCCGGACGATCGAGTGCCGTCATGAGCCAGGTGTTCAGCTTTTCCGCAAACATCGCTCAAACGTCCGCCGGTTGGGTGGTGCGCCGCTTATTGCGCGCAATCGCCGGCACGCAAAGAGAGCGCCGTGTAACCGAGTCAAGTGTAACAGCAGAAGTTCACATTGTGTTGCCTGCGATCGGGGACGCTGCCATTTTGCCACCGCCCGGCAAGTCCGACTGGGTTTATGGGACCGCAAAAATGCGAATTCTCCTGACCGGCGGATGCGGCTTCATCGGATCCGCCGTGGTGCGTCATCTGATCCGCGCCACCGCGCACAGCGTCGTCAATGTCGACCTGATGACCTACGCGGCCTCCGAGGACGCGCTCGAGGAGGCGCGCACCCATGAGCGACATACGCTCGTGCATGCGGACGTCGCCGATCTCACCGCCATGCAGCGGCTGTTTTCGGAGCATCGGCCGGACGCGGTCATGCATCTCGCCGCCGAAAGTCATGTGGATCGCTCGATCGACGGGCCTGCCGTGTTCATCCAGACCAACGTGGTCGGCACGTTCGCCCTGCTCGAGGCCGCGCGCGGCTACTGGTCCAAGCTGGACGCGCAGGGCCGGCAATCGTTCCGCTTCCACCACATTTCCACCGACGAGGTATTCGGCGCGCTGGGCGACGACGACCCGCCCTTTTCCGAGACAACGCCATACGATCCGCGCAGCCCATATTCGGCGAGCAAGGCGGCGTCCGACCATCTTGTGCGGGCGTGGTTCCACACCTACGGCCTGCCGGCGCTCGTGACCAACACCACCAACAATTACGGGCCCTGGCATTTTCCGGAAAAACTGATCCCGCTGGTCACCATCAACGCGATCGAAGGACGTGAGCTACCGGTCTATGGCGACGGCTCCAACAAGCGCGACTGGCTGTTCGTCGAGGATCATGCGCAAGCGCTGGTACGCGCGGTGGAGCAGGGCGTGCCGGGCGGGACCTATGCGATCGGCGCGCGCCAGCCGCGGTCCAACCTCGAGGTGGTGCAGGCGATCTGCCGGGTGCTCGACGAGTTGCGCCCCGATCCCGCCGGCCCGCGCGAGCGCCTGATCCGGTACGTCACCGATCGGCCCGGGCATGATTTCCGCTACGAGATCGATGCCTCGCACGCGCAGACCAGCCTCGGCTGGGTCGCCGCCCATGACTTCGAGCATGGCATACGCCGCACGGTGCAATGGTATCTCGATCACCAGGACTGGTGGCAGGCGATCCGGGACAAGAAATATACCGGGCACCGCCTGGGGACCGCGGCATGAGCGAGCAGGTCCCGGCACAGGCTGAAATTTGCCAAGCTGAAAAGGCAATGAAGGGCATCCTGCTGGCCGGTGGCTCCGGGACGCGGCTGCATCCGATGACGCTGGCAGCCAGCAAGCAGTTGCTGCCGGTGTACGACAAGCCGATGATCTACTATCCGCTCAGCACGCTGATGCTGGCCGGCATACGCGACATCATGATCATCTCGACGCCGGCCGACCTGCCGCAGTTCGAGCGCCTGCTCGGCGACGGCAGCCGCCTTGGTGTCGAATTCACTTATCGCGTGCAGCCGAGCCCGGACGGGATCGTGCAGGCATTCCTGATCGCCGACGACTGGCTGGGCCACGCGCCGTGCGCGCTCGCACTGGGCGACAACCTGATCTTCGCCGACCATCTCGGCCTGTTGCTGCGTGGTGCCGCGACCCGCGCCGAAGGGGCGACCGTGTTCGCCTACCAGGTGCGCGATCCGGAGCGCTACGGCGTGATCAAGTTCGACGAGGACGGGCGCGCGCTCGAGGTGGTCGAGAAGCCGACCGATCCGCAATCGAACTGGGCGATCACCGGCCTGTATTTCTACGATGCGCGCGTCAGCGAATACGCGCACCGCATCCGCCCGTCGGCGCGCGGCGAACTCGAGATCACCGATCTCAACCGCATCTATCTCGAAGAAGGCTCGCTGCACGTCGAGAAGCTTGGGCGCGGCTGCGCATGGCTCGATGCCGGGATGCCGGACAGCCTGATGCAGGCGGGCACCTTCGTGCAGACGATCCAGTCCCGCCAGGGCATGCTGGTCGGTTGCCCCGAGGAGGTCGCCTTCCGCATGGGATTCATCGACAGCCCGACGCTGCGCCGACACGCGCAGGGTTTGAGCAAGACCGAGCTCGGCCGTCTGCTGCTCGAGCTTGCGGACGGGGCGCACAAGTAGGAACGCAGGGGAATACCGTTTTGCAGGTCGAGCATCTTGCGATCCATGACATCGTTCTTGTCACGCCGGCACGCTTCTCCGACGAGCGTGGGTTCTTCTCCGAAACCTACAACCTGGCGCGCATGCGCGAGGCCGGCATCGCGCATGCGTTCGTGCAGGACAACCACAGCCTGTCGAAGCAGCGCGGTGTGGTGCGTGGGCTGCACTGCCAGGTCGCGCCGCATCCGCAGGGCAAACTGGTGCGCTGCACGCGCGGCGCGATCTTCGATGTCGCCGTCGATGCGCGGGTCGGCTCGCCGAGCTACGGCCAGTGGGTCGGCGCCGAGCTTTCCGAAGCAAACTGGTCGCAGCTCTGGATCCCGCCCGGCTTCCTGCACGGCTTCTGCACGCTGACCGACGACACCGAGGTGCAATACAAATGCACCGATGTCTGGGACCGCGCCGCCGAGCGTGCGGTGCTGTGGAACTCCGAGGCGATCGGCATCGAGTGGCCGATCGGCCAACACGAGGCGGTGCTGTCGGACAAGGACAAGCTGGCACCACCGTTCGCAGAGGCGGAAGGCTGGTTCCGGCTTTGACGCGCCCGATCCTGGTCACCGGCGGCAGCGGCCAGCTCGCCTCGTCGCTCGCCGCCCTGGGCGGTGCGCGGGTGCACCGCGTCGGCCGTCCGGAGTTCGATTTCGACGCGCCGGCCAGTATCGAGGCGACGTTCGCGCGCGCCGCGCCCTGGCTGGTGGTCAACGCCGCCGCCTGGACCGCGGTGGATGCGGCCGAGGCCGACGAGGACGGCGCGGCGCGCGCCAATGTCGACGGGCCGGCGCACCTCGCCCGGCTCTGCGCGGCAGCCGGCATGCCGCTGATCCATGTCTCAACCGACTACGTCTTCGACGGCGACAAGGGCGAGCCCTACCTGGAGACCGACCCGACCTCGCCGACCGGGGTCTATGGCCGCACCAAGGCGCTGGGCGAGCAGGCGGTACTGGCGGCCTGCCCGCGCGCCATCGTGCTGCGCACGTCGTGGGTGTATTCCGCCACCGGCCGCAACTTCGTGCGCACCATGGTCGAGGCGGCGGCGAAGCACCCGACCCTGCGCGTGGTCGCAGACCAGTGCGGCCGTCCAACCAGCGCGGACGATCTCGCGGCGGCGATCCTGGAGGTTGCCGGGCGGATCGAGGCCGATGGCTGGCAGGACGGCTTCGGCGGCATCTTCCACGCCGCCGGCGGCGGCGAGGCCACCTGGCACGCACTGGCGGTCGCGGCCCTGGAAGCGGCTGCCATGCACGGCCGGCCGATGCCCGAGGTGATCGCGATCCGCACTGCCGACTGGCCGACGCCGGCGCGCCGGCCGGCGGATTCGCGGCTCGATTGCGGCAGGCTCGATCGCGTGTTCGGCGTCCGGCTGCCGCCCTGGCGGACCAGCATCGGCGGCACTGTCGATGATCTGCTCGGGGTCAAGCAGTAGCCTTCGATACGCCCGCGAGTTAGACATTGTCGCGTGCAGCGGCCGGTCGTGATCCTGCTCTCGACCTACGAGGGCGCTCCTTTTCTGCGCGAGCAACTCGCCAGCCTGATCGCGCAGACGCATACCGACTGGATCCTGTACTGGCGCGACGACGGCTCCCGGGATGCCTCGGCTGCCATCATGGCGGAGTTCTCCGGCACTGCCGGTGCCGGGCGCTGCCAGGCGATCGCAGGCGGCCGCCATGTCGGTGTCACCGCCTCGTTCCTGACGCTGTTGCGCGCGGTGCCCGCCGGCCACGTGGTGGCCTTTGCCGACCAGGACGATGTCTGGCTGCCCGACAAGCTGACCCGCGGGCTGGCCGGCCTGGGTGATCCGGCATCCGCGCGGCCGGTGCTGTACTGCGCGCGCCAGTTGCTGGTCGATGGCCGGCTGCACTCGATCGGCCTGTCGCCGGCGATCCATCGCCTGCCGCCGTTCCCGGCCTCGCTGACGCAGAACCTCGCCACCGGCTGCACCATGCTGCTCAATCCCGCCGCGGCGGCGCTGGTGGCGGGAAGCCGGGTGCCGGACGCCACCCTGCATGACTGGTGGTCGTATCTGCTGGTCGGCGCGGCGGGTGGGACGCTGGTGGTCGATCCGATCGCCGTCGTGCTCTATCGCCAGCATCGCCGGAATGCGGTCGGCGCTCCGTATTCCATAATCCGGCGTGGCGTCATGGCGCTGCGCCGTGGCCCGGAAAGCTTCATGCGCCTGTTCCGGCAGCATGTGGCGGCCCTGCTGACCCAGCCGGCGCCTCTGGCCCAGCAGGCCCGCGCGGATCTCGCGGTGATCGCCGCGGCACTCGACAGCCGCGCGCCCACGCGGCTACGTGCCCTGCTCCGGCTGCGTCGCCTGGTGCGCAGGACCTGGCCGGAGACGATGCTGTTCAGGCTATGGTTCCTGCTCGGGTAGAGGTGGTCGCCGGATGAGTCGAAACGGTATCTTCATGATCTGGGGCTTCGGCGCGCTGCTGGCCCTGCTGCTGATCTTCGCCGGGCCGAACCCGGTGGAGCAGGCCGTCCGCGAGGCGATCGATCGCACGGAGAATGCGCTCGACCGGCTGAGCGGGCCGACCATCGAGGTGGTGCGCGCCCTGGCGGTGGCCCTGTTCTGCGTGTTCCTTGCCCTCTGCGCGGTGGCGCTCCGGCGCGGCCTGCCGGCGCTGGGGCTCGCGATCGCGGTCTCGATCGTGTTCCTGCTGCTCGCCGGATACGACTTCGCCTGGATCATCTTCCTGCGCCGGCCGCACTGGGTGCTGGCGCTGCTGGTGGCGCTGTTCGCCTCCCTGTCGATGACCCGCCGGCTGCTCACAGGTGCGCCGGTTCCGGCCAGGAGGCGCTGAAATCTATGTCCGGGTAGCGGCTTCTGCGCTGGCGAGCTGGCAGTCCAAGGTCGTGCAGCATCCTCTTGGTGCCTTGTCACCAGCGCGAGAGGCTCGCGCCCAAGTCGAGCACCCCGCCTCGGTCCGTCTATCCGAAGCTACTTATGTCCTGGCTTCCTCGCGGGTCAGTTCCGCCATCTCGATCATTGCCGCCTTGGCGCTCAGCGGCGGCAAGGGCGATACGGGCGCCTCGCGTGCCGGTGCCTGATGCATGCGGCGGGTCAGCGCAAAGGCGGTGGCGACCGCCAGCAGGCCGAACACGATGCCGCCCGCCGCCTGTCCGAACAGCACGCCGCGCGGGCCGTACCGCATGCCGAGCAGCACGAACGGAATGGTGCCGAGCGTCGCCCGGCCCCAGTTGAACAGGGTCGAGAGCAGCGGGTGGCCGAGATTGTTGAAGGCGGCATTGGCCACGAACAGCGCGCCGATGAACAGGAAGCCCGCCACCGTCCACGAGCAGAACAGGTGCAGCAGCATCGCCATGTCGCCGGTGGCCGAGAACAGCGCCACCACCTGGTCCTGCAGCACGGCGAGCGCCGCCCACATCGCCAGCACGCATGACAGCACCAGCAGCAGGGCGCAACGCAGCGCCTCGCGTACGCGGTCGAACTGCCGTGCCCCCAGGTTCTGCGCCATGATCGGCCCGACCGAGCCGGTGAGGGCGAAGATGAAGGCGAACGCCACCGGGATGATGCGGTCGATGGTCGCCTGGCCGGACACGGCGCCGAGGCCGAACTTGGCCATCACATGCGTCGTGTAGGCGCTGCCGACCGGGGTCGCGAGGTTGGTGAGGGCCGCCGGAACCCCGATACTCAGCACCGGCCAGGCGTGCGCAGGCACCTTCCGCCAGCGCGGCCATTGCAGGAAATCATGGTGGCGCACGGCGAGCAGGCCGAGCCCGGCGGCGGTGGCGCGTGACAGCACGGTGCTGATCGCCGCCCCCTCCAGTCCGAGATGCAGGCCGAAGATCAGCACCGGGTCGAGGCAGGCGAGCAGGAACGCGCTCCACAGCGTGACGGTCATCGAGCGCCTGGCGTCACCCACCGAGCGCAGCAGCGCCGAGCACCCCATAGCGAGCGCGATCAGCGGCAGGAACGGCGAGATGATCGAGAGATTGCGCATGGCCGCCGCCAGCACCTCGCCGCGAGCGCCCAGGGCGCGCAGCAGCGGGTCCAGCAGCAGCACCGTGCCCAGTCCGATGGCCAGCATGACCGCGACCATGACGGTGAGCGCCGCGGAGGCGATCTGGCGCGCCTCGCCGACGTCGCCGGCCCCGATGCGGCGCGAGACCGCGGCGCCCAGGCCGATCGCGAGGCCGATCGAGACCGCCATCTGCAGGTACGAGACCGCGCCGATGAAGCCGATGGCGGCCGTCAGCGCGCGGTCGTGCAGCATCGAGATGTAAAGCAGGTTGAGCAGGTCGACCGAGAACACCGCAAGCAGCCCGACCGAGCCGGTGCCGGCCATGACGCAGGTGTGGCGGAGGATGGAGCCGGAGCAGAAGCGGGCGGGGCGGGGCGGGACGCGGGGCGGCTTCGAGCGAATCACCGCCGCATTGTAGGGCCAATCGGCGATTGTTTGAGAGCGGAAATACCATCAATTTCCCGGGCTCATCGGTCGGGCCGCCAGCCGCAGGCCAGCAGGGCCGCGAGCATGTGCGGAGGCGGCGGTGCGATGGCCGCGACCGGCGGGTCGAGCGGCAGCCGGATCGCGCGGGCCAACAGGTTCAGCGGAGCAGCCGTCTCGCTGCCGTAGAGGGTGTCGCCGAGGATCGGGCAGCCGAGGCTTGCGCAGTGCAAGCGGGCCTGGTGGGTGCGTCCGGTCAGCAGTTCGAGCTCGAGCCAGCTTGTCGTGTCGGTGCGGCCGAGCACCCGGTAGCGGGTCCGGGCAGGAGCGCCCTGCGGGTCTGGTCGCATGCGCCAGCCTGCCTGGGCGGTGCTGTGCCTGAGCAGCGGCAGGTCGACGAGGCCGGCCGGCACGGCTGGCGCGCCGCCTACGATCGCCCAGTAGATCTTGCCCGCGCGCCCGTCCGCGAAGCAGGCCTGCGCCGCGTGCAGCGCCATACGCCGGAGTGCGACCACCAGGCAGCCGCTGGTGTCGGCATCGAGCCGGTGCGCGAGCCACGGGCCGTCGCGCCGGCGTGAGAGCAACCCGAACCAGTCCTCGACCGAGGGTCCGCCGCCGGGTCCGGGATGCACCTTCAGCCCGGCGGGCTTGTCCAGGACGACGAACCGGCTGTCCGAGAACAGCAGACTCGGCTGGGTGTTCAGGGTGTGGCGCGCTCCGGAGCGGGCCGCTCCAGGTTCGGCAGGAACAGCGCCAGGATGCCGATCGCCGGCAGGAAGGCGCAGACCTCGTACACCGCATCGATCCCGGCATGGTCGGCCAGCACGCCGAGCACCGCCGCCCCCAGGCCGCCCATGCCGAAGGCGAGGCCGAAGAACAGGCCCGAGACCATGCCGACCCGGCCCGGCAGCAGTTCGGTCGCATAGACCAGGATCGCGGAGAAGGCAGAGGACAGCACCAGGCCGATCACCACGCTGAGCGCGATGGTCCAGCCGAAGCCGACATGCGGCAAAGCCAGCGTGAAGGGCAGCACGCCGAGGATGGAGCCCCAGATCACGTACTTGCGGCCGATCCGGTCGCCGATCGGGCCGCCGGCAAAGGTGCCAAGGGCGGTCGCTCCAAGGAAGATGAACAGCTCGACCTGGGCGGTCTGCGCCGGCACGCCGAAGCGGTGCATCAGGTAGAAGATGTAGTAGCTGCCGATGCTGGCGAGGTAGAAATATTTCGAGAACACCAGGGCGATGAGCATGGCCAGCGCCGTGCCGGTCTGCCGGCGGCTGAGCCCGGTCGCGTGCCGCGCGGTGGCGTTGCGGGCAAGCCGGCTCTGCTGCGAGTACCAGCGCCCGATGGCGCCCAGCAGCGCCACGCCGAGCAACGCCAGCAGGCAGAACCAGGCAAGGCTGGCGCGTCCGTTCGGCAGCACCACGAAGGCGGCTAGCAGCGGGCCGAGCGAGGTGCCGAAATTGCCGCCGACCTGGAACACCGACTGCGCGAAGCCGTGCCGCCCGCCGGACGCCAGCCGCGCGATGCGGGACGCCTCCGGATGGAAGATCGAGGAGCCGATGCCGAGCAGGGCGGCGCCTCCGAGCAGGTGCGTGTAGCTCTGCGCCAGGGCGAGGATCAGCAACCCGCCCATCGAGACGCTCATGCCGGCGGCCAGCGACCAGGGCAGCGGGCGACGGTCGGTGAACTGCCCGACCAGTGGCTGCAGCAGCGACGCGGTGATCTGGTAGGTCAGCGTCAGCAGCCCGATCTGGCTGAAGGAGAGGTGGAAGCCGCCCTTGAGCAGCGGATAGATCGCGGTCAGCAGCGACTGGATGGTGTCGTTGAGCATGTGGCAGAGGCTGATCGTGCCGAGCACCAGACCGGCGCGTCCCTGGGTCGCCCCGACCGGGGCACGCAGCGGAACCCCTCGTCCGGCAACGCTCTGGCTCATCGATGTTCCTCGTGCTGGCGGACCGCTAGCCTCTACGCCGGCGGCCGCAGCGGTTCAAATCTCAAGATGCCGAATTGATGCAAGGCAGCATCCCAGGCCGGTGGGCGGGCTGGATTTCTGGGCGTTCAGCCTGTAGCGGCATGATGAGATGTCGAGTGCGATCAGCGAGGACCCGCTTCCACAAGCCCCTGCGCGGGCGGACGGGCTGCACGGCCGGGCCCGGCAGCGGGCGATGCTGGCGATCGCTCTCTCGGTACTGCTGTCCACCCTGGACTATGCGGTCGCCAACGTGGCGCTGCCGACGATTGCGCACGACATCCATTGCACCGCGGCGGACTCGATCTGGGTCATCAACGGCTACCAGCTCGCCACCCTGATCGGGCTGCTGCCGCTGGCCTCGCTGGGCGAGATCAGGGGCCAGGACCGGATCTGCCGGATCGGGCTGATGGTGTTCATCGTCGCCTCCGCCTTGTGCGCGGCCTCCGACACCCTGCCCGAGCTTGCCGGCGCGCGCGTGCTGCAGGGGCTCGGCGGCGCCTGCATCATGAGCGTGAACGCGGCCCTGGTGCGCGCGATCTACCCGCAGTCGATGCTCGGCAGGGGCATCGCGCTGAACGGTCTGGTGGTGGCGCTCGGGGTGGCGCTCGGTCCCACCATCGCCGCCGCGGTGCTGTCGGTCGCGAGCTGGCGCTGGATCTTCCTGATCAACCTGCCGCTGGGTGGTGCGGCGCTGCTGTTCGCCACCACCAGCCTGCCGGCGACGCTGCGCAGCGCGCGGCGCTTCGATCTCGGCAGTGCGACGCTGAGCATGCTGGCCCTGGGTCCGCTGTTCATCGGGCTGGACCGGTTCGCCCACCATGGCGCGATCGGCCTGTCGCTGGTGCTGATTGCCGTGGGCGCGGTCTGCCTCGCCTGGCTGGTGCGGCGCCAGCTTCACATCGGCGAGCCGCTGCTGCCGGTCGACCTGCTGCGGCTGGGCGATTTCCGGACCGCGTTCACCGTCGGCATCCTCGGCTTCGTCTCGTCCAACTTCTTCATCATCGCGATGCCGTTCTTCTTCCAGATGAGCCTGCACCGGTCGGCGGTGCAGACCGGCCTGCTGATCACCCCGTGGCCGCTGGCGATCGTGGCGATCTCGCCGCTGGTCGGCCGGCTCGCCGACCGCCACTCGGCGGGCTTCCTGTCCAGCGTCGGCCTGCTGATCACCGCGACCGGCTTCACCCTGCTCTGGCAGATGCCCGCGGCCCCGTCCGACTTCGACATCGCTTGGCGCATCGCGCTGGCCGGCAGCGGCTTCGGGCTGTTCCAGGCGCCGAACAACCGGGCGATGCTGACCGCGGCCCCGATGCACCGGTCGGGCGGTGCGAGCGGCATGATCCCGGTGGCGCGGCTGCTCGGCCAGACCATCGGCGCGATGCTGGTGGCGCTGGTGTTCGGGCTGCTGCCGCATGAAAGTGCCAGGCACTGCCTGGCGTTCGGCGCGCTGGCCGGGGTGACCGGCGCGGTGCTCAGCGCAGTCCGGCTGCTGCCGGGAACATCCCGGAGGTCCGCGGCATGAGCATCGAACGGCAACTGGTGGAGCGCCTGTTCCGCTACCTCGCGATCACCAGCCAGAGCGATCCCCGGGCCGGAAGCCTGCCCTCCACGCCTGGACAGCGCGCGCTGGCCGCGCTGCTTGCCACGGAACTGGCCGGGCTCGGGCTGGACAATATCCACATCGACGCGAACGGCGTGCTGACCGCAGTGAAGCGCGGCGCCGTCCCCGATGCGGCCTGCATCGGCTTCGTGGCGCATCTCGACACCGTCGATGTCGGGCTGTCGCCGGAGATCCACCCGCAGCGCCTGCGCTACGACGGCCGCGACCTGTGCCTGAACCGGGATGCGGACATCTGGCTGCGGGTGGCAGAGCATCCCGAGCTGGCACCCTATGTCGGTGAGGACATCATCTTCGGCGACGGCACCAGCGTGCTGGGTGCCGACAACAAGGCGTCGATCGCAACGGTGATGACGCTTCTCGAGAGGCTCAAGGAGGGTGACCTGCCGCACGGCGACATCGCGGTGGCGTTCGTGCCGGACGAGGAGATCGGACTGCTCGGCGCCAAGGCGATGGACCTCGCGCGGTTTCCGGCCCGGTTCGCCTTCACCATCGATAGCTGCGAGCGCGGCGAACTGGTGTACGAGACCTTCAACGCCGCCAGGGCCACCATCGCCATTACCGGGGTCACGGCGCATCCGATGTCGGCCAGGGGCGTGATGGTGAACCCGGTGCGGGTCGCGGCCGACCTGATCGCGCAGTTCGATCCGCTTGAGACGCCGGAACATACCGACGGGCGCGACGGCTACTGGTGGGTCAACGACGTGACGGCGAATGGCAGCGAGGCGCTGCTGCATCTCTCGATCCGCGATTTCGACGCTATCCGGTTCGCGGCCCGCAAGCGGCATGTCGAGGCGGCGGTGCAGACGGTGCGGGCGCTGCATCCGCGTGCCGCGATCGAGTGCGTCATCGCAGACCAGTACGGCAACATCGCGGACGCGCTGGGCGCCGACCGCACGCCGGTCGATCTGCTGCACGCGGCCTTTGCCGAGTTGGGCATCACCCCGAAGATCATCGCGATGCGCGGCGGCACCGACGGCTCGGCGCTGTCCGCGCGTGGACTGCCGACGCCGAACTACTTCACCGGCGCGCATAATTTCCACTCACGCTACGAGTTCCTGCCGGTCAGCGCGTTCCATGACGCCTACCGGGTGACCGAACGCATCTGCGTGCTGGCCGCGAGCGGCCTCTACGGTAGCAACAAGGGAGCCTGATCCATGGACCTGCAACTCGCCGGCAAGCGCGCCCTGATCACTGGAGCCTCGAAGGGCATCGGCCTCGCCACCGCGCTGGTGCTGGCCGAGGAAGGCTGCGAGCTGGTGCTGGTCTCGCGCGATGCCGCGACCCTGGCCGCCGCGGCCGAGACGGTGCGGTTGCGCCGCCAGGTCGGGGTGCAGGTCATTGCCGCCGACCTCTCCCGGCAGTCCGAAGTCGAGCGGGTGGCTGCCGAGGCCGGTCCGCTCGACCTGCTGGTCAACAATGCGGGCGCGATCCCGGCCGGTACTCTGCAATCGGTCGAGGATGCAGCCTGGCGCGCCGCCTGGGACCTGAAGGTGTTCGGCTATATCGGCCTGACCCGGGCGCTGTATCCGCGGCTGGCCGAGCGACACGGCGTGGTGGTCAACGTGATCGGCGCGGCGGGGGAGTATTTCGATCCGAACTACATCACCGGCAGCACCGGCAACGCGGCGCCGAAGGACGGCATGCGCGTCGTCGGCGTCAATCCCGGCCCGGTCGGCACCGGACGCATCGAGACGCTGCTGCGGGCGCGGGCGATGCGCGAGTTCGGCGACGAGCAGCGCTGGCAGGACTACTACCGCACGATGGCCTTCGGACGGCCGGCGACGCCGGAGGAGATCGCCAGCGCCGTCGCATTCCTCGCCTCGCCACGCTCCGGCTACACGACCGGCACCATCCTCACCATCGACGGGGGTCCGTGAGAGGGCCTCTGGCAGGCCGTCCCAACGAAGTACATAGTCGCGACGCCACCGGAACGCGGCCAGGAGAGCGCCATGGACGTGCAGACCATCGACCAGACGTACCAGCAACTGCAGGGGCAGTCGCAGCAGACCGTGCAGGCGCTGCAGACGCTCGGCAACAAGCTGCAGACGGCGGCAGGGGCCGGCGACCAGCAGGCCCGCGAGTGGCTGCTCGACCTGCGCGAGCTCGCGCTCTCATTCCGCTCCGAGCAGGACCAGGTCAGCAACCTGCTGCAGGCGCTGCATGGCTTCGTCGCCAGCCAGGCCCAGTTCCAGGCGCCGGTCCAGCAGGCCGCGCCGCCACCGCAGCAGGGCGGCGCCTGGGGCCAGAGCCCGAGCTTCACTCCGCAGCCCGGCTATTCACAGCAGCAGCCGAGCTATGGCCAGGCGGGCGGCTTTACGGGCGGCGGCGCGCCGGGCGGCATGATCGGCAACTTCCTCAATTCCGGCTTCGGCCGCGCCATCGAGATGGGCGCCGGCTTCGGCATCGGCGACGAGCTGATCAACAAGATCTTCTAGGGCAGCATCGAGTCGCGCGGAGTTGCCCCGCCGCCCGTCGAGGCCGTGACGGCCGCATGAGCGACGTCGAGGTCAGCGAAGACGACGGCATCGTCGCGACGGAGGGCGACTTCGCCGAGGCTCCGCCGGCCCGCTTCACTCGCGCCGTGGCCGGGTTCGAGAAGCCGATGGTCGCCGCGGTGCAGGGCCTCGCGGTCGGGATCGGCGCCACGATGCTGCTGCATTGCGACCTCGTCTTTGCCGCCCCGCACGCCGCTCTCCTGACGCCGTTCGTGGACCTCGGACTTGCGCCCGAGGCAGGCTCCAGCGCCGTGCTCCCCACCTTCATCGGCTATCAGCGCGCGGCGGCGCTGCTGCTGCTGGGCGAACCGATGAGCGCGGACCAGGCTGTGGCGGCCGGGCTGGTGAATGCGCTGGTCCAGCCGGACGCGCGGCGGTTGCCGCGCGGCGATCGCGGCTCGTTCGAAACCCACATGCACCGCGAGCAAGCGGCGATCGCGGCTGCCGTTCGCTTCCCGCAGGCGCGCGAGGCGTTCGACGGCTTCTTCAGGCGCCGGCGGCGGCCCCATGCAGCAGGATCGACCTGATCCGCGCGGCCAGCGCGTCCAGCTTGAACGGCTTGGTCATCACCTGCATCCCCGTGCGTTATGACCGGCCGGACGACCAACACCGGACGGCACCGCATGCAGCACCTGACTACCGCCAGGCGCCAGGATGCGGAACCGGACGACGAGGCTTACCTCGCGGGGGCGGCGAGCTGTCCGGGCTGATCGCCGGCTTCGACTGGAGTGCCACACCGCTCGGCCCGATCACCCGATGGCCGCAGAGCCTGCGCACCACGGTCGCCCTCATCCCGCGCTCCCCGGTCCAAATCGTGACGCTGTGGGGCGAGGACGGCATCATGATCTACAACGACGCCGATCCGGCATTTGCCGGCGGGCGGCATCCGAGGCTGCTCCGCTCCAGGGTGCGCGAGGGCTGGGACGAGATCGCGGACTTCAACGACAACGTCATGCGCGTCGGACTGGCGGGCGGAACCCTGGCCTACAAGGACCAGTAGCTCACTCTGCATCGACGGGCACGCCGGAGCAGGTCTGGATGAACCTGGACTACTCGCCGACCGTCGTCGAGACCGGCCGGCCGGAAGGCGTGATCGCCATCGTGCTCGAGACCACCGCCAAGGTGCAGGCCGAGCAGCGGCTCGCGGCGCTGAATGCGGAGCTGGAGCAGCGCGTCGCCGAGCGCACCGTCGAGCATGACCGGGTCTGGCCAATCGTCGCAGGAAACCACGAAAAGGTTACGCTATCGTAGTGGAGGATCTACTGCCGGAGGGTCGAAGCCACCTGCCGCTCGATCTCGGCCAGCTCGCGCACCGTTTCGGTGATGGCATCCTTCATGCTGCTCAGGTGCGCGATCCGCTTGCGCACCGCCTTGAGCAGGCGGCGCTGCTGCTCCTGGTGCCCGGGATCGACTTCGTAGAGGTCGAGGAACTCCTTGATGTCGCGGAGCGTGAAGCCGAGCCGCTTGCCGCGCAGGATGAGCTGCAGGCGGGCGCGGTCGCGATGGGCGTAGATGCGGGCACCACCGGCCCGCGACGGACTGATCAGCCCCTTGTCCTCGTAGAAGCGCAGGGCGCGCGCGGTGACGCCGAGGGCGGTCGCCAGCTCGGTCACGGTGTAGAGCCGGCTCGAGGCGGCGTTCTGGATCACCTGGTCAGGCATCGGCGCCGGCTCCCGCCGCCCGATATTCGCACAGCAGTCGATCCACGAGGGCCGCCACCGGACGGACGGCATCGATCGCGCCGATCCCCTGGCCGCAGCCCCAGACGTCCCGCCATGCCGTCGTCGCCCCGCTCACCTTGAGGCCCGACCCTGGCGCACGCGGCAGGTCGTCGGGATCGTGGCCGGCATTGCGTATGGAGCCGGCCAGGTAGTTGCCGTGCACGCCGGTGAACAGGTCGGAATAGACGATGTCGGCGGCGCTGCTCTCGACCACCATCCGCTTGTAGCCGGCGGTCGCGTTGGCCTCCTCGGTGGCGATGAAGGGCGAACCGACCGAGACCATGTCGGCGCCGAGGATGCGCGCGGCCAGGATGGCGCGACCGGTGGAAATGGCGCCCGCCAGCACCAGCGGGCCGTCGAACCACTGCCGCGTCTCGGCCAGCAGCGCGAACGGCGACTGCGTGCCGGCATGGCCGCCCGCGCCGGCGGCGACCAGGATCAGCCCGTCGGCGCCGGCCTCGATCGCCTTGCGGGCATGGCGCTGGTTGGTGACGTCGTGCAGCACCAGGCCGCCTGCCTCGTGGATTGCCGCATTCACCTCCGGCTGCACGCCGAGCGAGGTGATCACCAGCCGTATCCGACGCCGCACGCAGGTCGCGAGGTCGGCGCCGAGCCGCTCATTGGTCCGGTGCACGATCAGGTTGGCCCCGACCGGCCCGGCCGGCCCTGCGCCGTTCTCAGCCTCGATCCGGTCGAGCCACTCGTCGAGCATCCCGGGGCCGCGGGCGTTCAGGGCCGGGAACGCCCCGATGATCCCGGCGCGGCATTGGGCACTCACCAGCGCCGGGTTGGAGACGATATACATCGGCGCGCCCAGCACCGGCAGGCGCAGGCTGGCGACGAGGGTGTCGAACGGCCTATTCAGGGTGCCCCGCCCCGGTCAGGGCCCGGCGCAGGTTGTCGCCGGTATCGACCGGCGGCGCTCCTTCGCGTGGCCTGACGATCTTGAAGATGCCGCGCGCGCGGGCGACCGGCTCGCCGTCGGCGCGCAGCAGGGCGGTGGCGAACACCGTGCCGCGGGTGATGCGATCGATCTCGGGGCGTGCCTCGACCCAGGCGCCGAGCAGGGTCGGGGCCAGGTAGTCCAGCGACAGGCTGATCGTCGGCAGGATCTGTGCGCCGGTGCGACGCGCGAACATGGCGGCGAGGCCGAGATGCACGTCGATGAAGGTCGCCAGCATGCCGCCATGGCAGTTGCCGCCGGGATTCAGGTGGCGCCGCTCGACCCTGAAGCCGCCGAGCAGCGCGTCGCCGTCCGCCTTGACCCAGAGCGGCCCGCACAGCACGTAGAAATCATCGTCGCCGAACCGCGGCAGCGCGACGAAGCCGTCCGGAGCCTGTGCGTCCCCGCTCATTCCGCCCGCAGCGCCGAGGCCAGTTGCAGGGCGAGCGTCATGTCGCCGTCGACCCTCAACTGGCCGGTCACGTACGCCATCGTGGCGTTCAGGCGGCCCTCCATCAGGCGTTCGAGATTGTCCGCCGACAGGCTGATCCGGCAATCCGCCGGCGCCTCCGCGTTGCCGACAGCGGTGCCCTCGAGGTGGATCAGCCCGGTCTCGCCAAGGTCGAGCAGCACCGGCCGCGACAGTCCGGCATTCTTCTCGGCGACATCGCGCACCCGCGCCGTCAGTTCATCAAGTTCAGCCATGCCGCAAGCTCCTCAAAACGCGGCGTCCTCGAGCGCCATCGTGGATTGCTTGCCCGACTTGATCGCCAGGAACAAGGCGGTCGCCTGCGGCAGGATGCGGTCGATGAAGAACTGCGCCGAGGCCAGCTTGCCTCGGTAGAAGCCGGCATCGGGGCCGGCATCGGCGACCTTGGCGTGCGCGATGGCGGCCGAGCGGACGAACATGTAGCCCATCGCCACAAGCCCCAGCAGCCGCAGGTAGTCGGTCGCCGCCGCACCCGCCTCCTCGGGATCCTTCAGCCCGGACTGCGCGATCTGGCCGGTGGCGAGCTGCAGCGCCCCGAAGGCCCGCTCCAGATGCTCCACCATGCCGCCGATCGCCGCGTCCTTGCGGTTGGCGGCGATGAACTCCGACACCGGATGGAAGAGGTACCGCAGCGAACGGCCCATGTGCGCCGGCATCTTGCGGCCCACCAGGTCGAGCGCCTGGATGCCGTTGGTGCCCTCGTAGAGCATGGCGATCCGGGCATCGCGCACGTACTGCTCGACGCCGTGCTCGCGGATGTAGCCGTGGCCGCCATAGACCTGCACCCCGAGGCTGGCTGCCTCGAAACCAAGATCGGTGAACAGCGCCTTCACCACCGGCGTCATCAGGGCGACGAAATCCGCCGCCGCCGCGCGTGCCGCCTCGGTGTCGGCATGACGCGAGAGATCGACCGCCTGCGCCACCCAGGTTCCGACCGCGCGGCAGCCTTCCGCGCTGGTGCGCATGGTCATCAGCATGCGCCGCACGTCGGGATGCACGATGATCGGATCGGCGGCGAGATCGGGACGCTTGGCACCCGCGAGCGAGCGGCCCTGCAGGCGGTCCTTCGCATAGGCGACCGCCGACTGGTAGGCGGCCGAGGCGATGCCGAGCCCCTGGATGCCGACGCCGAGCCGCTCCTCGTTCATCATGGTGAACATGCCTTGCATGCCCTTATGGGGCAGGCCGACGAGCCAACCTTTCGCGTCATCGAAGGCGATCTGGCAGGTGGCCGACGCCTTCAGCCCCATCTTGTGCTCGATGCCGGTGCAGGTAACGCCGTTGCGCTCGCCCGGGGTGCCGTCCGCGCGCGGCAGGAACTTCGGCACCAGGAACAGGCTGATCCCCTTGATGCCGGCCGGCGCATCCGGCAGCCGCGCCAGCACCAGGTGGACGATGTTCTCGGTGAGGTCGTGCTCGCCGGCGGAGATGAAAATCTTGGCGCCGTCGAGGATGTAGCTGCCCTCCCCGTCCGGCACCGCGCGGGTGCGCAGCAGGCCGAGATCGGTGCCGCAATGCGCTTCGGTCAGGCACATGGTGCCGGACCAGACGCCCTCGATCATCTTCGGCAGGTAGAGACTCTTCAGGTCCTCAGAGCCGTGCGCCGCCAGCGCCTTCACCGCGCCGTGCGTCAGGCCGGGATACAGGCTGAAGGAGAGGTTGCTGGCGCAGATCATCTCCTGCACCAGCGTGTTGACGCTCTCCGGCAGCCCCTGGCCGCCATACTCGGGATCGCCGGCCACCGAGCTCCAGCCGCCGTCGCGGAATATAGCGTAGGCCTCCCGGAACCCCTTCGGCGTGCGCACCACGCCGTTTTCCGCGACACAGCCCTCGATGTCACCGGACGCGTTCAGCGGCAGCAGCACTTCGGTGGCGATCTTGGCGGCTTCCTCCAGCACGCTGTCCACGGTCGCTTCGTTGAGGTCGGCAAAGGCCGGCAGCGCGGTGAGCGCTTCGAGCCCGTGCAGCTCGTAGAGGTTGAAGCGCATGTCGCGCAGCGGGGCGTCGTAGGTCTGCATAGGGTCGCTCCGAGTGACCGGAAGGAATTTCAGTTGCGCAGCGGCTTGCCGGTTTCCAGCGTATGCTGGATGCGGTCCAGGGTCGGACCGGTGCGGATCAGGCGCATGAAGGATTTGCGTTCAAGCGCCAGCAGGTCCCTTTCGCTGACTGCATCGAAATAGTCGGCGTCGCCGCCGGTCAGCACCTCGGAGAGGGCGTCCGCCACCACCAGGTCATGCGACGTGGCGATGCCCTGGCGATGGTAGCCGTTCGCAGCGAGGCTCATCGCGAGCCGTCCGCCGGCGCCCGGCAGCCTGAACTCCGGCGGCTTCGGCGGCACGTAGCCATCGACCAGCGAGAGCGCCCGTGCCCTAGCATCGAACAGCAGCCGGTCGCGGTTCATCGTGACGCCGTCATCCTCGCGCAGGAACCGCAGCGACTTCGCCTCCGCCGCCGACTTCGACACGGTCGCGACGCTGACCGTCTCGAACACCTTGCTCGGCGCCGGCATCGGCCCGTGCGGGACGCCCGGTGCGTCGCGCCAGCGCTGCAGCATCTCGCCGCAACCGCCCCAGCCCGGGACCAGCCCGACCCCGCATTCCACCAGCCCGATATAGCTCTCGGCGTGCGCCTGCACCGCATCCGCGTGCAGCACCACCTCGCAGCCGCCGCCGAGTGCGAGGCCCGCGACACCGGCCACCACCGGGAACGGCGCGTATTTCAGTGCCTTCAAGGTGCGCTGGCCGCCGCTCACCAGCTTCTCGATCTCGCCCCAGGCGGCGATGTTGCAGGCGAACAGCGCAAGCCCGAGATTGGCGCCCGCCGAGAAGTTGGTGGCGTCGCTGTAGATCACCAGCGCCTTGTATCGCTGCTTGACCACTTCGACGCTTTTCTCGAGCAGCTTGAGGATCGGCTCGTCGATCGAGTTCATCTTCGAGCTGAACTCGAAGCACGCGACCCCGTTGCCGATGTCCCACAACGCCGCCGAGCCGTTGCGCAGTTCCGGCTCGCGGGTGCGCTTGATGTCGACCAGCAGCAGCACGCCGGGCTCGCGCGGCACCGCTCGATAGTGCCCGTCGGTGCCAAGGAACTGCGTCTCGCCGTCCGCCACCTTGTAGAAGGTGCCGTCGCCGACCTGCTTCAGCAGCGCAGGCACCGGGCGCCCGTCCTGTTCCAGCCGGGCGGCAACCGCTTTCGGCCCGAGCGCGTCGAGCAGTTCGAATGGGCCCTGCTTCCAGTTGAAGCCAAGGCGCATCGCGGCATCCACCGCTACGATGTCGTCGGCGATCGCCGGGACCAGACCCGCGGCATAGGCGAGCGTTGCTCCCATCACCGTCCACGCGTAGCCGCCGAGTTTCTCGGACGACGCGATCAATGCCTTCGGGCTGCGTGACAGCTCGGACGGAACCGTGGCCATGGAGGAGGCGGCATAGTCCCCGGTGACGAGCCCGATCGACTCCTTCACCTTTCCCGCCGTCCGGTTGATCCGGTAGAAGCCACCCTTGCCCTTGCGGCCGGTATAGCCCTCGGCAATCATCCTGCTGAGCAAGGGCGACTCGCGCAGCGAGGCGAGGAATGCATCGTCCGCCGGCAGCGACGCCTTCATGCTGGCATTGATGTGTGGCATCAGGTCGAGCCCGACCAGGTCGAGCAGCCCGAACACGCCGGTCTTGGGAATGCCGAATGGCCGGCCCATGACGGCGTCGGCTTCCTCGACGGTCAGCCCGAGATCGATGGCCGCATTGACGCCGTGCTGCAGCCAGAAGGTGCCGATGCGGTTGGCGATGAAGCCCGGCGTGTCCTTTGCGCGCACCACGGTCTTGCCGAGGCGGTGGTCGGAGAACTGCGCGATGCGATCGACCAGCGACGCATCGGTCTCCGGGCTGGTCACGATCTCCAGCAGCCGCATGTAGCGCGGCGGGTTGAAGAAATGCGTGATCATGAAGTCGCGCTGCAACGAGGCGGGCAGTCCCTCGATGAGCTGCGCCAGCGGGATCGTCGAGGTGTTCGAGCTGATCGCGGTGCCGGGACGGCGCACCGCATCAAGCCGGCGATACAGCGCCTGCTTGGCATCGAGCCGTTCGACGATGGCCTCGATCACCCAGTCGCACTCGGCCACGCGTCCGAAATCGTCGTCGATGTTGCCGGCCTCGACCAGCCTGGCGTTGGCGGGCGACATGAACGGCGCCGGATCGGTCTTCAGCAGGCGTGCGATCGCCGCCTTTGCCACGCCGCTACGGTCGGAGCCCTCGTCTTTCGGCAGGATGTCGAGCAGCAGCACACGGACGCCGGCATTGGCCACCTGCGCCGCGATCGCGGCCCCCATGACGCCCGCGCCGATGACGCAGACGCGGTTGATAGCGCTCGTCGTCATCAGACGCGCTCCAGGAGCGTTGCGATCCCCTGGCCACCGCCGATGCACTGCGTTGCCAGCGCGTAGCGGCCGCCGTCGCGAGCGAGCAGCTGTGCCGCCTTGCCGACGATGCGCGCGCCCGTGGCACCCAGCGGATGGCCGATCGCGATCGCGCCGCCATCGATGTTGAGCGCCTCGTCGCGCACGCCGATCTCGCCGGCACACGCGATCGCCTGGCTGGCGAAGGCCTCGTTCAGCTCGACCACGTCCAGCTCGGACGCCTTGACGCCACCACGCTCGAGCGCCTTGCGGCTGGCCAGGATCGGCCCGAGCCCCATCACCTCGGGCGCGCAGCCGGAGACCGCGACGCTGCGCAGCCGCGCCATCATGCGCAGCCCGTTGCGGCGCGCGTACTCCTCGGTGCAGACCAGCACGGCGCTTGCGCCGTCGGTCAGCGGCGAGGCGGTGCCGGCGGTGACGGTGCCGGTCGCCTGGAACGCCGGCTTCAGTGCGGCGAGGCCCTCGGCGGTGCTCTCGGGACGCAGGCAGCCGTCGGTATCGACGACACCGGCCTTGGTGCGGATCGGCACGATCTCGTCCTTGAGTCGGCCGCTGGAGCGCGCATCGGCCGCCTTGCGCTGGCTGGCGAGCGCGAACGTCTCCTGCCTCTCCCGGCTGATCTCGTAGCGGGACGCCACGTTCTCGGCGGTGTCTCCCATGCCGATATAGGCCGGTGCCTTGGCCGCCAGCTCCGGGTTCGGCAGCGGGTTGAAGCCCTGCATCGGCACCCGGCTCATGCTCTCGACGCCGGCACAGATGAACACCTCGCCGGCGCCGAGCGCTATGGCGCCGGCTGCCATGTGCACCGACTGCATCGAGGAGCCGCAGAAGCGATTGACGGTGACGCCACCGACCGATTGTGGCAGGTCGGCCAGCAGCCCGATCAGGCGTGCGACATTCATTCCCTGCTCGCCCTCGGGGAAGGCGCAGCCGACGATCAGGTCCTCGATGTCGTCCTGCTTCACCCCGGTCCGCTCGACCAGGCCGCGCACCACCTGGGCCGCGAGGTCATCCGGCCTGACCCGGGCCAGCGCGCCCTTGGAGGCGAAGTGGAACGGCGAGCGGGTGAAACCCGCGACAACGATGTTCTGCATCAGAGTATCTCCTGGCACGGCGCCGGCACGAAAGTCGGCCTGCCGTATACGTCAATCAGCACAACCCAGGTAGCATCCGGCGCGTCCCTCGGCAACCATGGCCATCAACGCAAATCCGACCCCGCCGCTTGTGCAGCGCACCCAGACGTCAGGCGCTTGACGTATGCGGCATGACGCAAGAAGGTCACGCCAACCCGCACCGGTAACCTGTAACAACAGGGAGTGATTGCTTTCTTCTGCCGAGTTCAGGATGTTAAGTCATGTTGGATACGTAACAAGGTGCCGTGATGAAACAGCGTCTATTAGGGAGTGGCGTCGGGCTGGCCTGCGTGCTCGCGTCCGGACCCGGCGTGCAGGCCGCCGGCTTCTACCTGCAGGACCAGTCGATCCTGGGTGGCGGCCGCGCCTATTCCGGCGAGGCCGCCGACATGGGCGCACAGTCGATGTGGTACAACCCGGCCAGCATCGCCGGCATCGAGCAGTCGCAATCCTATGGCGGCGTGGTCGGGATTATCGTCGATTCCGACGTGCGCAACCGGAGCTCGACGCTGACCAACCCGTTCGCCGGAACCTTCCCGGTCGGCGGCAACGGCCATGCGAGCAACCCGGTCTCGAACGGCGTGCTGCCCAGCGGCGCCTTCGCCTGGCGCTTCAGCGACCAGTGGTCGGTCGGCATCGACAGCACCTCCCCGTTCAGCTTCATCACCAAGTATCCGACCGACAGCTGGACCCGCTATGCCGCACAGACTTCCCGGCTGACCACCATCGACCTGCAGCCGACGCTCGCCTGGCGGCCGGTGCGCTGGCTCGGCATCGGCATCGGTCCGAACGTGGAATACACCCTGGCGGACTTCAGCAACGCGCTGCCGAACCTGCTGCCCGGCTCGCCGGACGGCCAGCAGACCCTGCATGTCAATGGCTGGGACGTCGGCTACAATGTCGGCGTCCAGCTCCACATCACCGACCGCCTGACCTTCGGCGCCGCCTACCGCTCCAGGATCCAGCACAACCTGAGCGGCAAGCTCGACATCGACGGCCTCGGCGGACCGCTGGCGGCGGAAGACCTCCGGGCCGATGCCGGCGCGAAGTTCACCACCCCATGGGCGGCTACTTTCGGCCTGCGGTGGCAGGCGACCGACCGGCTGGCGCTGGAGGCTCAGGCGGTGCGCCAGGGCTGGAGCGTGTTCGACGCGGTGTATGTCACCAGCCCGATCACCACCCAGACCAATGAGAACTACAAGGACACGCTGAACGGGGCGTTCGGCGCCGATTTCGCCGTGACCCGCCGCTGGACCGTGCGCGGCGGCATCCAGTACGACCCGACGCCGACGCAGGGCGACGGCCGTGATCCGCGCGTGCCGGACGGCAACCGCTGGACCTTCGCGCTCGGAACCTCGGTGAAGGCGACGCGGAACCTCACCATCGATGCCAGCCTGAACTACATCGACTTCCAGAACGCCCGGATCAGCCGCAACGCGACCGCCTATGCCGGCACGCCGGTGGAGACCCCGATCGACCTGGAAGGCGATGTCGAGGCCAGCGCCTGGGTCATCGGCCTGGGCACGCGCATGTTCTTCTGAGGACCGTTCGGGTAGCCTCGGGCAAGGATCAAAATCAAGAAAGTCGGGCGGGACGCGATGTTGCTTCTGGATGAGCTTGCGGCGCGCGCACCCGGCGCGCCGATCCCGACGCGCCTGGTGCCCCAGGTGCTCGATGAGACCGCCCGCGCCTTTCCCAGGCGTATCGCGGTGGATTTCCTGGGGCGGCGCCTCGACTACCGGACGCTCGCCGCCCTGGCCGACCGTGCGGCCCGCGGACTGCAGGAGCTGGGGCTGACGCCCGGCGAGCGTGTCGGGCTGTGCCTGCCGAACTCGCCGTATTTCGTGATCTTCTATTTCGCGGTCATGAAGGCCGGCGGTATCGTCGTGAACTACAACCCGCTCTATTCCGAGCCGGAACTGTGCACGCAGGTGAGAGACTCCGGCACCACGATGATGGTGGTCCCGGATGTCGTCGCCATCCACGACAAGGTGGTGGCGGTGGCGGCCCGCACCGAATTGCGCCGCCTGATCCTGTGTCCGCTCGCCGATGTCATGCCCTGGGTGAAGGGGCGCCTGTTCCGCCTGCTCAGGCGCCGCGAGATCGTGCAGCTTGGATCCAGCAGCCTGCACGTGCGGTTCGCGCACCTGGTTGCCAATGCGGGGCAGCCGGCGGCGATGACGGCCGGACCGCACGACGTGGCGCTGCTGCAATATACCGGCGGCACCACCGGCATTCCCAAGGGAGCCTCCCTCACCCACGCCAACCTGACCGCGAACACCGCGCAGGAGATCATGGTGCTCGGCGGCGACCAGGCGCGCGAGGGAGGCATGCGCGTGCTCGGCGTGCTGCCGCTGTTCCATGTGTTTGCGATGACCTCGGTGCTGAACTTCGCGGTGGCGACCGGAGCGGCGATGATCCTGCTGCCGCGCTACGAGATGAAGTCGCTGCTGCGCACCATCCGCCGCACCCGCCCGACCATGTTCCCGGCGGTGCCGACGCTCTACAACGCGATCAGCAGTGCGGTGGAAGGCGGCTCGAAACGCCAGGCCAGGGCGATGCGGTCGATCCGGACCTGCGTGTCCGGCGGCGCGCCGCTGCCGGCCGAGGTGAAGCAGCGCTTCGAGGCGCTCACCGGCTGCCATGTGGTCGAGGGCTACGGCCTCAGCGAGGCGTCTCCGGTGCTGACCTGCAACCCGATCGGCGACGACATGTCAGGCGCCGGGGGCAAGGCGGGCTCGGCCGGGCTGCCGCTGGACGGCACCATCATCGAGATACGCGACCTGGAGGACCCGACCCGCATTCTCGGTGTCGGCGAGCGCGGCGAAGTCTGCGCGCGCGGGCCGCAGGTGATGCGGGGCTACTGGAACCGGCCGGAGGACACCGCGGCGGTGATGGTGGACGGTGCGCTGCGCACCGGCGACGTCGGCTACCTGGATGCGGACGGCTACCTGTTCCTGGTCGACCGCATCAAGGACCTGATCCTTTGCAGCGGCTACAACGTCTATCCGCGCACCATCGAGGAGGCGCTGTACACGCATCCCGGCGTGCTGGAGGCGACCGTGATCGGCGTGCCGGATGCGCATCGCGGCGAGGCCCCGAAGGCGTTCGTGGCGCTGCGACCGGATGCGACGGCGACGGTGTCGGAGATCTCCGCGTTCCTGGCGCCGCTGCTGTCGAAGATCGAGATGCCGCGCGAGATCGAGATCCGCGACGCGTTGCCGCGCACCATGGTCGGCAAGCTGTCCAAGAAGGAGCTGGTCGCCGAGGAGGCCGCTCGCCGTGGCGCGGCGGGTCGCACCGCCCGGGACCGCGCCGCCTAGCGTCAGAGACCCCGCCGGGATATTCCACGGGCCTGAGGCTTCGGACGGGTTTAAATGGCTGACATGGCGACGGCGGATCAAGTGTCAGGCATGCGCGCTGCCGTCCTGACCGGTGCCGGCGCGTTGCGTGTCGAGCGCGTCCCGGTTCCACGCCCGGGACTTCGCCAGGTGCGTATACGGCTTGAGGGTTGCGGCGTGTGCGCCTCCAACCTCGGCCCATGGTCCGGACCCGACTGGATGCAGTTCCCGACTTCGCCGGGCTCCCTCGGACATGAGGGCTGGGGCGTGGTGGAGGCGCTGGGCGGCGGTGTGTCCGAGGTGGCGCCCGGGGATCGTGTCGCGGCGCTCTCGCATTACAGCTTCGGCGAATTCGACGTGGCGGACGCGGACGCCGTCGTTCGGTTGCCGGCGGCGCTGGACGGCATGCCGTTCCCGGGCGAGCCGCTAGGCTGCGCGATGAACATCTTGCGTAGAGCCGACATCGCGGCTGGCCAGACCGTCGCCATCATCGGCATCGGGTTTCTCGGCGCGATCCTGACCCGGCTGGCCACCGGGGCCGGCGCCCGCGTGATCGCCATCTCGCGGCGACCGTTCTCGCTCGATGTCGCACGCGCCATGGGGGCCGCCGAGACCATTGCGATGGACGACCACCACGGCATCATCGCGCGCGTGCGGGACCTGACCGGGGGCCGGTTCTGTGACCGGGTCATCGAGGCGGTCGGCAAGCAATGGCCGCTCGATCTCGCCGGCGAACTGACCCGCCAGCGCGGCCGGCTGGTCATTGCGGGCTACCACCAGGACGGGCCGCGTCAGGTCAACATGCAGCTCTGGAACTGGCGGGGGCTCGACGTGGTCAACGCGCACGAACGCGATCCGGCGGTCTACCTGCGCGGCGTGCGCGAGGCGGTGGAGGCGGTGGCGAGCGGTCGGCTGGATCCGTCGTCGCTCTACACCCATCGCTACCCGCTGGAGCGGTTGGGCGAGGCACTGGATGCGACCCGGGATCGCCCCGATGGCTTCCTGAAAGCCCTGGTGACGTTCTGACCGTCCGTCTCGGCTGCCTCGGTGTCGGCTGGATCGGCCGGCATCGCATGCAGGCGATACTGGAGGCCGGCTGTGCAGAGGTCGTCGCGATCGCCGAGCCGTCGCCGGAGATGGCGGCGCAGGCGTGTGCCCTGGCGCCCGGTGCGAAGCTGGTGGCCGACCTCGACGGGCTGGTCGATGCCGGCGTGGATGGCGTGGTGATCGCAACGCCGAGCTCCCTGCACGCGGCGCAATCGATCCAAGCCCTGCAGCGTGGCGTTGCGGTGTTCTGCCAGAAGCCGCTCGGGCGGACGCGGACCGAAGTGCAGGCGGCGGTGGACGCGGCAAGGCTGGCGGACCGGCTGCTCGGCGTCGATCTCTCGTACCGGTTCACCGACGGGATGCAGCGTATCCGCGGCATCGTGCGATCCGGCGCGCTGGGTGAGATCTACAGCGTCGATCTCACCTTCCATAATGCCTACGGGCCGGACAAGCCGTGGTTCTATGATACCGCGCTGTCGGGCGGCGGCTGCGTGATGGATCTCGGCGTGCATCTGGTCGATCTGGCGCTGTGGGCGCTGGATTTTCCGGACGTCACCGAGGTCGCAAGCCAGTTGTTCGCCGCCGGCCTGCCGCTGCCGCGTGATGCGCTCCAGGTGGAGGACTACGCCAACGCGACGATGCGCCTCGCGACCGGGGCCTCGGTGCGGCTGGCCTGCTCGTGGCGTCTGCAGGCTGGCCAGGATGCCATCATCTCGGCGGCGTTCTACGGCACCGAGGGCGGCATCGGGCTGCGCAACGTCGATGGCTCGTTCTACGACTTTGTTGCCGAACGCTATCGTGGTACCGGGCGTGAGACTGTCTCGGTGCCACCGGATGCCTGGGGTGGACGCGCCGCCGCCGCCTGGGCGGAGCGTCTCGCCGCGGGTGATCGCTTCGATCCGGCGGCGGCTCGTCTGGTCGATGTCGCCGACGTGCTGGACCGGATCTACGGCCGCCAGACGCCCGGACCGAATATTGCAGCGCACAACAAGTAGAGCCTTTTAATTGAGGCGATTACTGATTATGGTTGTTTAGCTGACAAGTATTCGGGCCTACCGGGTCAGTCCGGAGCAAGCGGGGTATCGTCGTGTTGGTCCATGCCGACATGCTCGTCCTGGGTCTCTACATTTGCGCAACGGTCGCGCTGGTTGCGCTGATGATTGGCCTGTCTTCCGTCCTCGGCGGCGTGCGTGACGGGCGCTCGATGCGGCTGCCGTTTGAGTCCGGCGTGCTGCCGGTTACCGGTGCGCGTCTTCGGTTGCCGGTGCAGTATTACGTGATTGCGATGTTCTTCGTGATCTTCGACATGGAAGCGGTTTTCATCTTCGCCTGGGCGCTGGTGGTCCGGCAGGCCGGGTGGGCTGGCTACGCCTGCATGATGGTCTTCCTGGCCGTGCTGGTGGTGGCATTCGCCTATCTGTGGCGGGTCGGGGCGCTGGAATGGGGGCCGCGGCCGTATCGCGCCGGCATGGCCCGGCGCGAGCGCACCGATACCGGGCGCATCGAGATGAAGCGGAGCGGATAGCGATGCGCTGGTCATTAAGTTCGGCAAACTCCGCACCGCAAGCTCCGGCGGCGCGCAGTCCCAGCTTTACCGAGACGGTGCAAAAGAACCTGGTGCTCGGCAAGCTGCAGGATTTCGTGTCCTGGGGCCGGGCAAACTCCGTCTGGCCCTTCAATTTCGGCTTGTCCTGCTGCTACGTCGAAATGGCGACCGCCTTCACCAGCAAGTACGACATCGCCCGCTTCGGCTCCGAGGTGCTGCGCGCGACCCCGCGCGAGGCTGACCTGATCGTCATATCCGGCACGGTGTTCGTGAAGATGGCCCCGGTAATCAAGCATCTCTACGACCAGATGCTGGAGCCGCGCTGGGTGATCTCGATGGGGGCGTGCGCCAATTCCGGCGGCATGTACGACATCTACAGCGTGGTGCAGGGCGCCGACAGCTTCCTGCCGGTCGATGTCTATGTGCCCGGGTGTCCGCCGCGGCCGGATGCGCTGCTCGAGGGATTGATGCTGCTGCAGAGCCAGATCGGCAAGCAGCGCCGCCCGCTGAGCTGGACCGTCGGCGACCAGGGGATCGAGCCTGTTCCACGTCCGAGCCAGCGCGACCTGAAGCGGCCGGAGCGCCAGGCGATGCGCACGCTCCGCTCACCCGATACCGTCTAGGAGCCGCGCCGATGGACCAAACGGTGGCGCGCTCCGAGAGCATCCCGAAGGTCCAGCATGCGGCACCTGACCCGGCGATGGGCCAGAGCATCCGCGACGACGTCGAAACTCTTTGGACCACAAGAGATACGGCGAGCGACCTGCTGACCAGGCTCAAGCGGTCCGCGCCGACGCGGATGATGCTGTTCGACCTCACCGCCATCGACGAGCGTCAGCGCACCCAGCGGACCGGCCAGCCGGTATCCGATTTCACCATCGTCTATCACCTGATGCAGTTTGACCGCGCCTCGAAGGCGCCGCATCGCGAGGTGCGCATCAAGGTGCCGCTGCAGATGACGTCGCTTTCGATGCCAAGCATGGTCGATATCTGGCCAAACGCGAACTGGTACGAGCGCGAGATCTTCGACCTGTTCGGCATCCATTTCAGCAACCATCCCGACTTGCGGCGCATCCTGACGCCGCCGACCTGGACCACGCATCCGCTGCGCAAGGACCATTACGCGCGGGCTACCGAGATGGGGCCGTACGACCTCACCGAGGACCGCGAGTTCGCCGAGCAGGAGGCGCTGCGCTTCAACCCCGAGGCCTGGGGGATGCAGCGTCGCAGCGCCAACAGCGACTTCATGTTCCTCAATCTCGGTCCGAACCATCCCAGCGTGCACGGCGTGTTCCGCATCGTGTTGCAGCTCGAGGGCGAGGAGATCGTCGAGGCGGTGCCGGATATTGGCTTCCACCATCGCGGCGCCGAGAAGATGGGCGAGCGGCAATCCTGGCACAGCTACATCCCGTACACCGACCGCATCGACTATCTCGGCGGGGTGATGAACAACTTCCCCTACGTCATGGCGGTCGAGAAGCTGGCCGGCATCACGGTGCCGCCGCGCGCCGACATGATCCGGGTCATGCTGGCGGAATTCTTCCGTCTCGCCAGCCACCTCGTGTTCTACGGCACCATGTCGCAGGACGTGGGGCAGCTTTCGCCGGTGTTCTACATGTTTACCGATCGGGAGCGGGTGTTCGAGATCATCGAGGCGATTTGCGGCTTTCGCATGCACCCGGCCTGGTTCCGCATCGGTGGCGTCGCCGCCGACCTTCCGCAGGGCTGGGACAAGCTGGTCAGGAATTTCCTCGACTACCTGCCGAAGCGGCTCGATGAATACGAGAAGCTCGTCATGCGCAATCGCCTGTTCAAGGCCCGCACGGTGGGCGTCGGCGCCTACTCGCTGGAAGAGGCGATCGAGTGGGGCATAACCGGTCCCGGCTTGCGCGCCTGCGGGCTGGACTGGGACTATCGCCGCCGGCATCCGTATTCCTGCTACGATCAGCTCGAGTTCGATGTCCCGGTGGCACAGAAGGGCGACTGCTACGACCGCGTGGTGGTGCATATCGCCGAGATGCGGCAAAGCCTGCGCATCATCCGGCAGTGCCTGGAGCAGATGCCGGGCGGCCCGGTCAAGGCGGACCATCCGCTGACCACGCCGCCGCCTCGGGCGGGTACGATGCACGACATCGAGACCCTGATCACGCATTTCCTCAATGTGAGCTGGGGCCCGGTGATCCCGGCCGGCGAGGCGCGCGCCTGCGTGGAGGCGACCAAGGGGCTCAACAGCTACTATCTGGTCAGCGACGGCGGCACGATGTCCTATCGGACGCGTATCCGCACGCCGTCTTTCGCGCACCTGCAGATGATCCCGCTGATCAGCCGCGGCACGTATATCGCCGACCTGATCGCGATCATCGGCAGCATCGATTTCGTGATGGCCGATGTCGACCGCTGAGATCCTCACGGAACAGGCGGCCGAGCGGCTGCCGGACGCGCTGCGGGAGGAGATCCTCGAGATCGCCGCGCACGAGGCGCATCCGCGTGCCGCCTGCATCGAGGCCCTTTCCCGGGTGCAGCACGAGTTCCGTTGGGTCAGCGACGCGCATCTGCGCGAGGTGGCCGGGCTGCTCGGCATGTCGGCGGCGGACCTCGATGGAGTTGCGACCTACTTCAACCTGATCTTCCGCCGGCCGGTGGGCCGACGCGTGCTGTTGCTCTGCGACAGCGTTTCGTGCTGGTTGATGGGCCGCGAGCGGATCGACGCGCACCTGCGCCAGCGGCTCGGCATCAGGCCCGGGCAGACGACGCCGGACGGCGACGTCACGCTGCTGCCGACCGTGTGCCTCGGTCATTGCGACCACGCGCCGGCGCTGATGCTGGGCGACGAACTGCATGGCGACGTCGACGAGCAGCGGATCGATGCGATCCTGGGGCTACAGCCGGAGACGGGAGAATGATCGAGCGTCCGCTCACCGGCAGGATCCGGCCCGGCGCCCCGCCGCCGGATCGCGAAGCCTACGAGCGGACTGGCGGCTACCAGGCGATGCGACGCGCCCTGCTGCACATGACGCCCGAGGACGTGGTCGGCGACGTCACCAAGTCTGGGCTGCGCGGACGCGGTGGCGCCGGCTTCGGCACCGGGCAGAAATGGAGCTTCGTGCCGAAGCCGAGAGCCGGCCAGCGACGCTACCTGGTTGCCAACGCTGACGAGATGGAGCCGGGCACCTTCAAGGACCGGCTGCTGCTGGAGGGCGATCCGCACCAGATGGTCGAGGCGGTGATCGTCAGCGCCTACGCCCTTGCCGCGACCGACGCCTACATCTTCGTGCGCGGCGAATACAAGCTCGCGATCGCACGGCTGAAGCAGGCGATCGGCGAGGCCACCGCCGCGGGCTATCTCGGCGCCGACATTCTCGGCTCTGGATACGCGCTCTCCTTGCATCTGCATGCCAGCGCCGGGCGCTATATCTGTGGCGAGGAGACCGCCCTGCTGACTGCCCTCGAAGGCCGTCGGGCGCTGCCGCGCAGCAAGCCGCCGTTTCCGCAGGTCAGCGGCTTGTGGGGCGCGCCAAGCGTGGTGAACAACGTCGAGACGCTCTGCAACGTCCCGCACATCGTCAATAACGGTCCCGACTGGTTCAAGGGCCTTGGCATCGGTCCGGATGGCGGCACCAAGCTCTATGGCGTCAGCGGCCGGGTGAAGCGGCCCGGCGCCTGGGAACTGCCGATCGGCACGCCGCTCCGGAAAATCCTGGAAGACCATGCCGGCGGCATGCAGGACGGCTACCAGCTCCGCGCGCTGCTGCCGGGGGGCGCCTCGACTGCCTTCCTTGGGGCTGACCAGCTCGATATTCCGATGGATTACGGATCGGTCGAAAAAGCCGGCAGCCGGCTCGGCACCGGGACCGCGATCGTGCTCGACGACCGCGCCTGCCCGGTCGGCATGATACGCAACCTGGAGCATTTCTTTGCCCAGGAGTCCTGCGGCTGGTGCACGCCTTGCCGCGACGGACTGCCCTGGGTCGAGCGCATGCTGCAGGCGCTCGAGGAGGGCGACGGCGAGGACGAGGACCTGCACCAGCTCGAACGTCATGTCGGGCTGCTCGGCATGGGGCGCACCTTCTGCGCGCACGCGCCCGGTGCGATGGCCCCGCTCGGCAGCGGGCTGCAGAAGTTCCGTGATGAGTTTGCCCAGCACGTGCATCAGCATCGCTGCCCTTGGCCGGCGGCCGGAGTTCACTGATGGCGACGATCCATATCGACGGCCAGCCGTTCGCCGCCCGCGCGGACACCAACCTGCTGCAGGCCTGCCTGTCGGCGGGCACCGATCTGCCGTATTTCTGCTGGCACCCGGACCTGGGCTCGGTGGGCGCCTGCCGGCAGTGCGCGGTCAAGCAGTTCAGCGGGCCTGACGACAAGCGTGGCCGCATCGTGATGGCCTGCATGACGCCGGTGACGGATGGCGCGATCCTCTCGGTCACCGACCCGGAGGCGCATGATTTCCGCTCCAGCGTCGTCGAATGGCTTATGACCAATCACCCCCATGACTGCCCGGTCTGCGAGGAAGGCGGTGAGTGCCACCTGCAGGACATGACGGTGATGACCGGGCATCACACGCGCCGCTACCGGTTCAAGAAACGTACTCATCGGAACCAGGATCTCGGGCCGTTCGTAAAGCACGAAATGAATCGCTGCATCGCCTGCTATCGCTGCGTGCGGTTCTATCGCGACTATGCCGGCGGCGAGGATCTGGCCGCGTTTGCCTCGCACAACAGCGTCTATTTCGGCCGCGCGGAAAGCGGAACGCTGGAGAGCGATTTCAGCGGCAACCTGGTCGAGGTCTGCCCGACCGGAGTGTTCACCGACAAGCCGTTCTCCAGCCGCTACGTGCGCAAATGGGACATGCGTGGCGCGCCCTCGGTGTGCGTGCATTGCGCGGTCGGCTGCAACACCATCCTGAACGAACGGGACGGCAGCCTGCGCCGCGTGCTGAACCGCTACAATGGCGAGGTCAACCGCTATTTCCTGTGCGATCGCGGCCGCTTCGGCGCCGGCTTCGTCAATGCCGCGAGCCGGATCCGCGCGCCGATGATCCGCACGGCGGACAGCAGCCTGCAGGCGACGAGCATGCCCGACGCTCTCGCGGTGTTTGCGCGGGCGCTGGCCGACGGGCCCGTGATCGGCATCGGCTCGCCCCGTGCCTCATTGGAAGCGAACTTCGCGCTGCGCACGCTGGTGGAACCGCAGAATTTCCATCTCGGGGTCTCGGGGATCGAGCGCGACCTGCTCGACCTCACGCTCGATATCCTCCGCGTCTCGCCGGCGCGCATCGCGACTCTGCACGAGGCGGAGCAGGCGGATGCGGTGCTGATCCTCGGCGAGGATGTCAGCAAGACCGCGCCGCGTGTGGCACTCGCCCTGCGCCAGTCGGTGCGGCAGGCCTCGTTCGAGGCGGCGGCGCAGGCGCGGGTGCCGCTGTGGCTGGATGCCGCGGTGCGCAGCTTCGGCTCCGATGTGCACTCTCCGCTGTTCCACGCGACGCCTGCGCCGACCGATCTCGACGGGATCGCCGTTGCAAACCTGCGGCTGGCACCGGATGACATTGCCCGTCTCGGCTTCGCCATCGCGCACCGCATCGATCCGACTGCGCCCGACGTGCCCGATCTCGCGGAGGCAATGGCGGAGCAGGCGAGCCGGATCGCGGAGGCGCTACTCGCGGCGTCGCGGCCGCTGGTGGTGAGCGGTGGCCAGTGCGGCTCGGAGGCGGTGCTGCGGGCGGCCGCCAATATCGCGGCGGCACTGCATCGCACCCGGCTGGAGACCAGGCTCATCCTGACGGTTGCCGAGTGCAACAGCATGGGGCTGGCCATGCTCGGCGGCGAGCCGCTCGACGCGGCGGTGGAGGCGCTCGAGGCCGGCGTCGTCGGCACCGTGCTGGTGCTGGAGAATGATTTGTTCCGGCGGGTGCCGGAGGCGCGGGTCCGCCAGGCCCTCGCCAAGGCGCGCCATGTCATCGTGCTCGACCATCTGCGCAACGCCACCACCGATCTCGCCGAACTCGTTCTGCCGGCGGCGACGTTTGCCGAGACCGATGGCACGCTGGTCAGCCACGAGGGCCGGGCGCAGCGCTTCTTCCAGGTCAGCTTCCCGGTGGCGCCGGTGCAGGATGCCTGGCGCTGGCTGCGTGACGGCGCGACCGCGGCCAAGCGCAATCGCGGACTCGACTGGCAGCATCTCGACGAGGTGATCTCCGATCTGTGCGCGGCGCATCCCGCGCTGGCCGCCATGCGTGGCGCGGCGCCGGGTGCGGGGTTCCGCGTGGCCGGCTCGGCGATCCGCAGCGAGACGCATCGCTATAGCGGCCGCACCGCGATCCACGCCAACATCAGCGTGCGCGATGCCAAGCCGGAGGCCAATATCGATGGTCCGCTGAGCACCACGATGGAGGGCTATTACGGCGAGATGCCGGCGGCGTTGCGGCCTTATTTCTGGGCGCCATCGTGGAATTCCGGTAACTCGCTGAACAAGTTCCAGGACGAGGTCGGCGGGCCGTTGCGTGGCGGCGATCCCGGCGTCCGGCTGCTCGACGGCGATCCCGTCGCGTGGCGCTACCACGACGCCATTCCGCCGGCATTCCTGCCGCGGGTCGATGCGCTGATGGTGCTGCCGAAGGGCCGGCTGTTCGGCTCCGAGGAACTAAGCGACCGCGCGCCTGCGGTGAAGCCCCGCATCGATCCGCCGGTATTGTCCGTCTCTCCAGCGACGCTGCAGGCGCTCGGCCCAAGGACGATGCTGAGCCTGACCGGAGCGATGCATGCGGTTTCGGTGGTCGCCGACCCGAACCTGCCTGATGGCGTCGCGCGCTATCCGGCGCACGCGCATCCGTTCCCCGCCTTCTCCGATCCGCAATGGGCCGAAACCGCCGCGGCCGGGGCGGCGCCATGACGCTGGGGTTCGGCATCCTGGAAATCGTCGTCAGCCTGGCGGCGATGCTGAGTGCAGCGGCCGGTCTCACCTGGGTCGAGCGCCGGCTGCTCGGGTTCTGGCAGGATCGCGCCGGCCCCAATCGCGTGGGACCGTTCGGCGTGCTGCAGGCGATGGCCGACGGGATCAAGCTGCTGTTCAAGCAGGACTGGATCCCGCCCTTCGCCGACCGCGGCGTGTTCATCCTCGCTCCCGCCGCCGGCATGGCGACGGTGCTGCTGGGATTCGCGGTGGTCCCGGTCACCGCCGGCTGGAGCGTCGCCGGCAACCTCAATGTAGGGATCCTGTTTTTCCTCGCGATGACCTCGCTCGGCGTCTACAGCGTGGTGCTCGGCGGCTGGGCCTCCAACAACAAGTTCGCACTCCTCGGTGGGATGCGGGCAGCGGCGCAGATGGTCAGCTACGAGGTCTTCATGGGCCTCTCGCTGCTCGGCACGGTGATGCTGGCGCACTCGTTCAGCCTGGTCGACATCGTGATGGCGCAGAGCCGGGTCTGGTTCATCGTGCCGCAGTTCCTCGGCTTCGTGACCTTCCTGCTGGCCGGCATCGCCGAGACGCACCGGCTGCCGTTCGACCTGCCGGAAGGCGAGAACGAGCTCGGCGCCGGGTTCCATACCGAATATTCCGGCATGAAGTTCGGCATGTTCTTCATCGCGGAATATGCCGGCATCGTGCTGATCTCCTCGATGATCACCACCTTGTTCCTCGGCGGCTGGCTCGGGCCGGTGCTGCCGCCGGTGCTATGGTTCCTGCTCAAGACCGTCGCCACCATTTGCTTCTTCATCCTGCTGCGCGCGGCACTGCCGCGTCCGCGCTACGACCAGTTGATGATGTTCGGCTGGAAGGTGCTGCTGCCGGTCTGCCTGCTCAATGTCGCCGTGACCGGAGCGGCGATCCTGGTGTTTTCCCCGAACGGCTAGGTCTTCTCCATGCTCAGCAACGTGCGCACGCTCTGGCTTACGTTCCTGCATCTGTTCCACCGCAGCGAGACGGTGGGCTATCCCGAGACCAAGCCGTACATGGCGCCGCGCTACCGGGCTCGCATCATTCTCTCGCGCGATCCGGACGGAGCAGAGCGCTGCGTCTCGTGCAACCTGTGCGCCGCGGTCTGCCCGGTGGACTGCATCAGCCTGCAGAAGACCGAGGACCAGGGGCGCTGGTATCCCGAATTCTTCCGGATCAACTTCTCCCGCTGCATCTTCTGCGGCCTGTGCGAGGAGGCCTGTCCCACCTACGCGATCCAGCTCACGCCGGACTACGAGATGAGCGAGTACGAGCGTCCGAACCTCGTCTACGAGAAGGAGGACCTGCTGATCAGCGGGACCGGCAAATACCCGGACTATAATTTCTACCGGGTCGCCGGCCTGGCGGTGCCGGGCAAGGACAAGGGCGAAGCCGAGCGCGAGGACCCGCCGGTCGATATCCACGGCCTGCTGCCATGAACGCGCTGTTCACGCTGGCCGCGATCATCGCGGTGATCTCCACCACCATGGTGGTGACCCGCACCGTTGCCGTGCACGCGCTGCTCTATCTCGTGGTCTCGCTGCTGGCGGTCGCCACGGTGTTCTTCACACTGGGCGCCGCGTTCGCCGCCGCACTCGAAGTCATCATCTATGCCGGCGCCATCATGATCCTGTTCGTGTTCGTGGTGATGATGCTCAACCTCGATCGCGACGACGCGCAGCGGGAAAGCACATGGCTCACACCGAAAGTGTGGGCCGGCCCGGCGCTGCTCGCCGCAATCCTGGCCGGCGAACTGCTCTATGCCGGGATCGCCGGGCACGGCGCCATCGTCGCAGCACAGGAGGTCGGCCCGGTCCAGGTGGCGCTCGCCTTGTTCGGCCCGTATCTGCTGGCAGTCGAACTCGCCTCGCTGCTGCTGCTGGCCGGGCTGATCAGCGCCTACCATCTCGGCCGCGACAGCGGGCGGGGAGGCTGAGCATGGGCGCGGTCGCTCCCACCAACGCCATCCTGCTCGCCGCCATCCTGTTCGGGCTCGGGCTCGCCGGCGTGCTGATCCGACGCAACCTGATCTTCATGCTGATGTCGATCGAGATCATGCTGAACGCCACCGGCCTCGCCTTCGTCGCCGGCGGCGCGCGCTGGGCGCAGCCGGACGGCCAGATCATGTTCCTGCTCGTGCTGACGCTGGCGGCGGCCGAGATCTCGGTCGGGCTGGCGCTGATCCTGCTGCTGCAGACGCGGCGGCCGACGCTCGACTCCGATGTCGGCAACCGGCTGAAGGGGTAGCGGCGATGCAGCAACTTCTTGCTCTCGTGCCGGCGTTGCCGCTGCTCGCAGCGGTCCTGCTGATGCTGTCCTCCACGAGCATCAATACCAACGGCGTGCGCATCCTTGGCGTCGGCTCGGTCGGGATTGCCGCCTTGCTTGCCTGCCGGATCGCCTTCGCCCAGACCGGTGCCGGATGGGCGGTGCAGCCGTTCGACGTGACATTGTGGCACTGGATGCGCATCGGCAGCTTCGCCCCGGATGTGACCCTGCATCTGGACGGCTTGTCGATGGTGATGATGCTGGTGATCACCGTCATCGGTTTCCTGATCCACCTGTATGCGTCCGCCTATCTCGACGACGATCCGGGCTACGCCCGCTTCTTCGCCTGCATGAACCTGTTCGTCGCGGCCATGCTGGTGTTGGTGCTCGCGAACGACCTGCTGCTGCTCTATGTCGGCTGGGAGGGTGTGGGTCTGTGCAGCTACCTGCTGATCGGGTTCTGGTACGACGATCCCGCCAACGGCCGGGCCGCGCGCAAGGCGTTCATCGTGACGCGCGTCGGCGACACCGCGCTGATCAGCGGGCTGTTCCTGCTGGCGACGATGTTCGGCACGCTGTCGATCCCGGCCCTGATGCAGCACGCCACCACGAGCTGGCCGATGGGCACGGCAATGCCGACGCTGGCGGCCTTCCTGCTGCTCGGCGGCGCGCTCGGCAAGTCGGCGCAGTTGCCGTTGCAGACGTGGCTGGTGGACGCGATGGCTGGTCCCACGCCGGTGTCGGCGCTGATCCATGCGGCGACCATGGTGACCGCCGGCGTGTATCTGATCGCGCGCACGCATGTGCTGTTCGCGCTCGCACCGGACGCGTTGCTGGCGACCGGCCTGATCGGCGGCGCCACGCTCCTGCTGTCCGGCGCCAGTGCACTGGTGCAGACCGACATCAAGCGCGTGCTCGCGTACTCGACCATCAGCCAGATCGGCTACATGTTCCTGGCCCTGGGCGTCGGCGCATGGGACGCCGCGATCTTCCACCTGGTCACGCACGCCTTTTTCAAGGCGCTGCTGTTCCTGGCGGCGGGTGCCGTGATCCTGCGCATGCACCACGAGCAGGACATCACCCGCATGGGCGGCCTGCGCACCGCGATGCCGGGAATATTCCTGGCGTTCGTCATTGGCAGCGCGTCGCTGGCGGCGCTGCCGCTGGTCACCGCCGGGTTCTACAGCAAGGAGGCGATCCTCGGCGGCGCATGGGATGCCGGAGCGTCCGGGCGCCTGCTCTGGTGCGCCGGCGTGATCGGCGCGTTCCTGACCGCGATCTACATCTTCCGGCTGCTGTTCGTCGTGTTCTTCGGTGAACAGCATCACCATCCGCACGGCGTCACCGGCTGGCGCATTGGAGTACCGCTGGCCGTGCTGGCGGTGCTGGCCATCATCGGCGGCGCGCTCCAGACCCCGGCACTGCTGGGCGGCATCGCCATCATGCCGGGCATCCTTGGCGGCGTGTTCGGCACCGCGCGCGAAGGCGCCCTGGCGGTGCTGCCGCTGGTGGTGGCGTCGCTGGTGCCGCTGGTCGGGATCGGGCTTGCCTGGCGCTGGTGGGGCGCCGGCCTCACCAGCCGCTTCGAGACCCGCTTCACCGACCTGCTGCGTGATGGCTGGGACTTCGATCTCGCCTATGACCGCATGATCGTGCAGCCGCTGATGTGGCTGGTGCGAGTCAATCATCACGATGTCATCGACAGCGTCTACGAGGGGCTCGGTGCGCTGGCAAAGCGTGCGCATGCCGGGCTCAGCCTCAGCGAGAACGGGCGTGTGCGCTGGTATGCGGGCTGGCTCGCCGCCGGCTCGGTCGCGGCGCTGGCGATCGCGGTGCTGTCATGATGCTGCCGGCGCTCATCATCGTCCCGCTGATCGCCGCCCTGGTCGCCTGCCTGGGCGGACGCAGCCGTGCCGACTGGCCGCGCTGGGTGACCATCGGGGCGCTGCTGGTCGATGCGGTGATCCTCGCCGCCCTGTCCAGTCCGGTTCCCACTGCCGGCCTTGCACCCGGCTGGCTCGCGCATTTCGACGCACCCTGGATTCCGCAGCTCGGCATCGCGGTGCGCCTGGACATGGACGGGCTCAGCCTGCTGCTGCTCTGGCTGACGCTCGTACTGACGCTCGCGAGCGTGGTGATATCCTGGCGCGAGGTGAAGGAGCATGTCGGCTTCTTCCATGTCTGCCTGCTGGCCACGACTGCGGGCATCATCGGCGTGTTCCTGGCGACAGACCTGTTCCTGTTCTTCTTCTTCTGGGAGATCATGCTGGTCCCGATGTATTTCCTGGTGGCGATCTGGGGACACGAGCGCCGGGTGCATGCGGCGATCAAGTTCTTCCTGTTCACCCAGGGCAGCGGCCTGCTGATGCTGCTCGCGATCTTCGCCTTGGCGTTCGTGCATCGGCAGGCCGCCGGCGAGTTCACCTTCGACTATTTCCGGCTGCTGAACACACCGATGTCGCAAGGCACCGGCATGCTGCTGATGCTCGGCTTCTTCGTGGCCTTCGCGGTCAAGCTGCCGGTGGTGCCGTTCCATAGCTGGCTGCCCGACACCCACACGCAGGCGCCGACCGCGGGCAGCGTGCTGCTGGCCGGCATCCTGCTCAAGACCGGCGCGTACGGATTGATCCGCTTCACCATCCCGTTGTTTCCCGATGCCGCCAGCCGGTTCACGCCGGTGGCGCTGGCATTGGGTGTGATCGGCATCCTGTACGGCGCGGTGCTGGCGATCGGCCAGACCGACATGAAGCGGCTGGTAGCGTACAGCAGCGTCAGCCATCTCGGCTTCGTGCTGCTCGGCATCTTCGCCTGGAACACGCTCGCCTTGCAGGGCGCGGTGATCCAGATGATCGCGCACGGCATCAGCACCGGCGCGCTGTTCATCCTGGTCGGCGCCGTGCAGGACCGGTTGCATACCCGCGACCTGCGCAAGCTCGGCGGCCTGTGGCACGGCGCCCCGCGCTTCTCCGGGGTGTTCCTGTTCTTCGCGATCGCGTCGCTTGGGTTGCCCGGCCTCGGCAATTTCGTCGGCGAGTTCCTCACCCTGCTCGGCACCTGGCGGGTCAGCCCGCCGGCCGCGATACTCGGCGCGGTCGGGCTGGTGATGGCGGCCGTCTACGCGCTGCTCTTGGTCGCGCGCGCCCTGCTGGGGCCTGCCAACCCTCAGGCGGTGATGGGCGAGTTGTCGGGGCGGCACCGCGTCACGATGGCGGTGATGATCGTGGCCATCGTCGCACTCGGCGTCTATCCGCAGCCGGTGATCGACATGGCGGCGCCGTCGCTGCGCCATCTCGGGCCGGTGACGGCGGCGGCGCCGCTCATCCACATGGCCACCAGTCAGGATCTGCCACGATGATCGACGGCCTCCTCGCGCTGCTGCCGCTGCTGGTGCTGTCGGCGGGGACCGTCGTGGTGATGACCGGGATCGCCATCCGGCGCTCGAATTTCCTCGCGACGCTGACCACCGGACTGGTTCTTGTCGTCGCCCTGCTGGCGCTGCTTCCGGTTGCCAACGTGCTGCCGGTGCGGGTCGCGCCGTTGTTCCTGGTGGACGGATATTTCGTGTTCGCCGCCGCTTTGGTGCTGTTCTCCGCGCTCGCGGTGCTGCTGCTGTCCTATGGCTATATCGCGGCATTGAAGAACATCTCGGCGGACGAGTTCTACCTGCTGCTGCTGGTGGCGACGCTAGGCGCGGTCGCGATGCTGGCGAGCGATCATTTCGTGACCTTCTTCCTCGGGCTGGAAACGCTCAGCGTCGCGCTGCTCGGGATGATCGCATATTCGCGGCATCGTGCGGACGCGACCGAGGCCGCGATGAAATACCTCGTGCTCGCGGGCACGTCGTCCGCGTTCCTGCTGTTCGGCATCGCGCTGCTGTATGCCGACCAGGGGACGCTGTCGTTCAGCCTGGTCGGCTCGTCGCCCGTGCAGGGCATCGGCATCTACCGGATGGCGGCCTCGGCGCTGATCCTGACCGGCATCGGCTACAAGCTGTCGATCGTGCCATTCCACATGTGGGCGCCCGATGTCTATGACGGGGCACCCGCGCCGGTGGGCGCGTTCATCGCGGTGGTGTCCAAGCTCTCGGTGTTCACCGTGCTGATGCGCTATTTCGTCGCCGGACCCGGTCGCGCCGATCACGCCGCCTGGCTGGCCATCGCGCTGTTCGCGATCCTGTCGATGCTGCTCGGCAACCTGCTCGCACTCGGCCAGGACAACCTCAAGCGGCTGCTCGCCTACTCCTCGATCGCGCATCTCGGCTACCTGCTGGTGGCGTTCCTGGCACCTGCGACCTTCGGGATCGAGGCGTCGAGCTACTATCTCGCGGCCTATGCGGTCACCACGCTCGGCGCATTCGGCATCATCGGCCTGCTGTCCGATCCGGCCGCCGGCGCCGACATGGCCGAGCTGGAAGCCTATCGCGGCCTGTTCTGGCGCCGCCCCTGGCTCGCCGGCATCCTCACCCTGATGCTGGTGTCGCTCGCCGGCATCCCGCCGACGATGGGCTTCATCGCCAAGGCCTACGTGATGACCGCCGGCGTCGGCAGCGAACTCACCTGGCCGCTGGTCGCCCTGGTGATCGGCAGCATCATCGGCCTGTTCTACTACCTCCGCGTCGTGGTGGTGATGGCGCAGCCGATCGCCGCCGCCGCGCAACAGGGTTCCCAGCGGGCGGGTCTCCCGCGGGCCGGTTTCCCGCGGGTGCGCACGAGCGGGGCGATCACCGTGGGCGTGCTGGCGATCCTGGTGGTGCTGCTCGGACTGCAGCCCGCCTCGCTGATCGCCTCGATCCGGCGCGCCGATCCGCGCACGCCGCCGGCCTCGATGCTGGCCGCCTTGCAGACACCACAAGTCGTCGGAGACAAGATCCGGTAATCGCCAAATAGACAGCATCGTCCGTTTGCCGGCATCCGTATGATGGCAAGCAACGGGGCCGTTCACCCCTGCGACGGGCAATAGCGGCCGCCTCATCAACAGGAGGCAACCATGTCCATACCGCTCCGCAACATCCTCAGCCGCAAGGGCTGGGGTGTGACGACAGTGAATGCGGAAGATCCCCTGCTCAGCGTCGCCGAGACGCTGGTGCTGCACCGGATCGGCACTGCCGCGGTGGTAGACCGAGACGGCAGGCTGCTGGGCCTCGTCTTAGCGCGCGACAGCGTCCGCGGGGTATCCGAGCACCATGACGACGTGATCGACCTGAAGGTGAGCGACGTCATGGCCCGCGACGTTCCGACGTTGTCGCCGGACGATGCCGTGCTCAAGGCCATGTAGATCATGACGATCCGCCGCCATCGTCACATCCCGATCCAGGAGGATGGCAGGCTGATCGGCCTGGTCAGCATCGGCGACGTGGTGAAGTACCGCATCGAGGAGAGCGGATCGGCGGGTCGAGGCGATGCGCGCCTATGTGTTGCGGGCCGATCCAAGCGAGCAGCCCGGCCGCGCGTCCGGCACTCAGGCATAGCGCCGGAACCGCGTCCGTTGCGGCCGCGTTACCCCTGGCTTGAACGCCCAGGGGTCAGGTGGTTTGGCAGTGGATCAGACGGCAACCGGTACGAACGCATCGTCGGGCGGTGCGCCAGGCATGACCGGAGGGCGCAAGCCAGGAAGGCGGCGCGTATGGCCCTGGATCCTCGGCGTCATCGCCATCGCCATCATCGTGCTGATCGCACTGTGGGACTGGGACTGGTTCATTCCGCTGATCGACAGCCGCGCCTCGGCGGCGCTCGGCCACAAGGTGACGATGCAGCACCTGCATGTGCGCCTGGGCCGGACAACGGTGGTCACCGCCGACGGCGTACGGGTCGACAGTCCGGCCGGCTTTCCGCCGGACCAACCGCTGGCTACAATCGACCGTCTCGGCATCAGCATCGGCGTGCTGACCTACCTGCATGAGCGGGTCATCGACATCCCGCTGATCAGTATCGACCATCCGGTGGTCAACGCGCTGGCGCACGAGGACGGCACGGCGAACTGGACGCTCAAGAGCCAGTCCGCCTCGTCCTCCGGCAGTGCCGGCAAGCCGCCGCGGCTCGGCCTGCTGCGCATCCATGACGGGCATGTGCATGTCGTGGATCCCAAGCTGCGCACCGACATGAACCTGCAGGTCCACACCGCCGGCTATCGCGATCCGGATGGTGGCCGCATCGTGGTGACGGCGGACGGCACCTACGCGCACCAGCCGATCACCGGGCGTTTCATCGGCGGCGCGCTGCTGACGCTGCAGGACCGCACCCGGCCCTATCCGGTCGACCTGCATGTCGAGAACGGCCCCACGCGGGTAATCCTCGAAGGCGAGGTCGACCAGCCGCTGACCTTCGGCGGCGCGCGGCTGAAGCTGGTGTTCACTGGCCCGGACATGGCGCTGCTGCTGCCGCTGACCGGCGTGCCGATCCCGCATACGCCGCCCTTCAAGGTGACCGGCAACCTCGACTACCAGCAGCGCCGCATCGTGTTCGACAAGTTCCATGGCAGCGTCGGATCGAGCGATCTCGGCGGCCGCATCGCCGTCGATGCGCGGGCGAAGGTGCCCGACATCGATGCCGACCTGGTTTCGAAGAACGTCGACCTGAACGATCTCGCCGGCTTCATCGGCGGCACGCCAGGCAACGCGAGGAGCGGCAACGCGCAGCAGAAGCAGGAAATCACTGCCTCTAAGAAGAGCGGCGACATCCTGCCCGACCAGAAATTCAGCATCCCGAAGCTGCGTGCCGCCGACGTGCACCTGACCTACAAGGGCGCGCATATCGAGAACAAGTTCGTCCCGCTCGACAACATCGTGGTCGCGATGGACATCGTCGACGGTCATGTCACCCTGCATCCGCTCGACTTCAAGGTTGGCACCGGCAGCATCGATTCGAACTTCGACCTGAACCCGGTCGGCAGCGACCTGCGCACCAGGTCCGAGGTGACGTTCCGGCATGTGGACCTGTCGCGCATCCTCAAGGCGACGCACGCTTTCAACGGCGAGGGCGTGATCGGCGGTCAGGCCGACATTACCACCACCGGCTCGTCGGTCGCGACCATGCTTGGCAACGGTTCAGGCGGCGTCACGATGATCCTGTCCGGCACTGGCGACATCAGCGCGCTGCTGCACGATATAGCCGGCCTCGAGGTCGGCAACGCCATCCTGTCGGCGCTCGGCGTGCCGACCCGCGCGAACCTGCGCTGCTTCATCGCCGACATGCTGCTCAAGGACGGCGTGCTGTCGATGAAGACCTTCCTGCTGCAGACCAGCGAGGCGCGCAGCATCGGTCGCGGCACCATCGACCTGCGCAACCAGACCCTGGACTACTCGCTGACCACGCGGTCATCGCATTTCAGCATCGCGTCGCTGCCGGGCCCGATCAACGTCACCGGCAAGCTGGGCAGCCCGAGCATCCGGCCCGGAACCGAAGTGGTGGCGCGCGCCGGAGCCGCGGTCGGACTTGGCGTGCTGCTGCCGCCGCTTGCGATCCTGCCTACGGTGCAGCTCGGCGTCGGCGAGGGCGCCTGCACCGATGCTCTGCAAAAAACCGAGGAAGCTTCCGCGGCGCCTCCGGCCAAGCCCGTCAAGACGGTCACGAGGGCACGCGCGCACCATCACTGAGCGAGCGGCCTCGGGTGTTCAGGGCTGGGCGCCCGCGAGCCTCCTGAGCTTCGGAGCCATGGCGACGTCCACGGCGGCGTCGCCTCCGGTCCGGTAGTCGGCGGTCAGGGCCAACCGCGCCAGCGCCGGCAGCGACCTCGACGACGTCTTCTTCATGATCGAGGCGCGGTGGTTCTCGACGGTGCGCTGGCTGATATGCAGGTCGGCGGCGATGTTCTTGCTCGGATGGCCGGCCAGCACCAGGTCCATGACCTCGCGCTCACGCCGCGTCAGACTGGCGAGATGCGCTGACGCGTCCCGCTGCCACCCCTTCAGCTTTCCGGCATCGCGCGAATTCTCAACCGCCCGGGCAACGCTTGACCGCAGCTCGGCATCACCGATCGGTTTCTCGATGAAGTCGATGGCGCCGGCCTTCATCGCCTGCACCGCCATCGGCACGTCGCTGCTGCCGGTGATCATGATGGACGGCATCAACTGCCCGTTCTTGGAAAGCCGCTGCAGCAGCTCGATCCCCTGCATGCCGGGCAGGTAGGCATCCACCAGCAGGCAGGCGCCGGTGCCGGGTTCGAAATCGGCAAGAAAGGCCTCGCAGGTCGCATAGGCCGCGACCGCATGGCCATCGTCCGCCAGCACGCGGCTGATCACATCGCGTATGTTGCGGTCATCGTCGATCACGAACACCGTCGCCGGCTCCGCCTGCGGACCCGGCGCGGGAACCGCCGGTCTTGGCCGGGGCTGCGAGGCGGATGCGTGCTCCGCACCGCCGTGCGGGAGCAGCCGGCTGATCGCCTTGGTCAGTTCGTGCGCCTTGACCGGCTTGCCGAGTTGCAGACATCCGGCTCGCCTGATCCCCTCCAGGGTGGCCGGCGAGATGTCACCGGTGAGAATGATGGCGGGGATACGACGGTGCAGGCGGTCGCGAAGCTGTGCCGTGACCTGCAGGCCGTCCATGCCGTTCGGCAGGTTGTAGTCCGCCAGGATCAGGTCCGGCGTGATCGTACCGGCCTGTACCAGGGCCAGCCCGACCGGCCCGTCTGGCGCGCTGATGGCGCGGTGCTTTTCTTCGACGAGCAGCAGTTCCAGCAACTGCCGAAGCTCGGGATCGTCTTCGACGATCAGGATCGAGCCGGGTCGCGGCGTCAGGACCACCCGGGGTGCTGCGAGCGGAGTCGGCTGCGCATGCGGAAGCGGCGCGGCCTGCGCCAGCGGCACCTCGATGGTGAAGCGGGATCCAGATCCGGTCGTGGAGCTGACGCGGACCCTGTGGCCGAGCAGATCGCCAAGCCGTCGCACGATGGAGAGCCCCAGCCCCAGCCCCCGGCTGCGTTCGCGTGCCGGGTTATCGACCTGATGGTATTCGGTGAAGATGGCATCCAGTTCGCCGGCCGGGATGCCGATGCCGGTATCGTGGATCTCGACGCTGAGATGCGCGCCATGCCGGCGGCATCCCACCAGGATCCTGCCGCGGCGGGTGTACTTGATCGCGTTGTTCATCAGGTTGCGGATCATCTGCTCGAGCAGGCGCCGGTCCGAACGGATGTCGAGGCTGCATGGCAGGACGCGCAGCGCCAGCCCCTGCGCATCCGCATGGTACTGGAACTCCTCGCCGAGCTGGGTGAGCAGGTCGGCGACCGGGAACTCGGTGACGGCGGTGCGCAGGGTGCCGGTGTCGATCTGGTTGATGTCCAGCAGGGTGTTCAGCATCCCCGACATCGCGCCGATGGTGGGATCGAGCATGGCCACCAGCTTCTGCGTCGCCTCGCCTTCGGCGCGCTTGACCAGCAGGCCCTGGATCAGCGTCAGCGTCTGCAGCGGCTGGCGCAGGTCGTGGCTGACGGCGGTTAGGAAACGGGACTTTGCGGCGTTGGCGTGCTCGGCATGCTGCTTGGCGATCTCAAGCGCGCGCTTGACCCGCTTGCGCTCGGAGATATCCGCAAAGGTAACGACGACGCCTTCGACGATATTGTCGTGCGTGTAGTACGGCAGGATACGGCGCAGGTACCAGATCCCGCTGCGCGCCTCGATCTCGCGTTCGACGGCCAGCGGTTTCGCCAGCATGATCCTGGCATCGTCGAGCAGGTCGGCATCCTCGGACAGCGAGGTAAGGTCGGCGAGTGGACGCCCGACATCGCCCGGGATCAGGTTGAACAGCGCCCGTGTCGCGGGCGTGAAGAACCGGATGTTGAGGTCGGTGTCCAGGAACAGCGTCGCCATGTCGGTGCTTTAGAGGATGTTCTTGAGGTCGTTCGACGTGGTGCGCTGCTTTTCCAGGCTGTCCTGCAACTGGCCGTTGAGCGCCACCAGTTCCTCGTTGAGCGCCTGCAGCTCCTCCTTCGAGGTGACCAGCTCCTCGTTGGTGGATTGGTATTCCTCGTTGAAGGAGAGCGCCTCGTCGTTGATCGCCTTCTGTTCGTCGTTGGACGTCTCCAGTCCCTGCAGGGCAGTCTGCAACTCGTCCCGGGTGGCTTCCAGTTCCTGTTCGAGTTCCGCGATGCGGGGCGCGACACTCGCAAGATCGGGATGCTCGGAGCTGCGGCCGGAGACCGGGTCGTTGACGAAGCAGACCAGCAGCAGCCGCTCGCCGTCCTGCTCGACCGGCCGCACCGCGATGCTGAAGGCGAATTCGTGCCCGTCCCGGGTGATCTTGCCGCCGCGTGCGGTAACGTTCGAATTTCGATCGGTGGCCTGGTGGATGGCGGTGCGCAGCCGGCCGCGCATCGAGGGGCGTGCGAGCGCCAGCAGGTCGTGCGTCGGCCGCCCGGGCGACACCTGCAGGTAGTGGTCGGTCGGCCCGAGGAAATGCAGGCATTCGTTCCGGCCGTTGATGAGTACTGCGGCGGGTGCGTAGTTTTCCGTCACCTGCTGGCGGCAGAGCTCCGCGAAGGTCGCCTGCCGCGAGAGCGGCGGCATCGGACGGCTGAGTGCAAGCGGCCGGGTGATCTCGCCCGAGCGCAGAGCGGATGCGAGCTCGCCCGGTGGACTGCGGCCGATATGGCGGTAGATCCGCTCGGCCTGGGACACGATCTCGAAGCGCCCGCTGACCAGGCCAGCGGTCTCCGAACTGCCGAGCAGCAGCAGGCCGCCGGGCCGAAGCGCGAAATGGAACAGCCGCAGCACCTTTGCCTGCGCTTCCGGCAACAGGTAGATCAGCAGGTTGCGGCAGGAGATGAAGTCGAGGCGCGAGAAGGGCGGATCCGACAGCAGGTCCTGCACCGTAAAGACGACGCTGGCGCGCAGCTCCGGCTTGATCCGGTAGCCATGCGGCTCGCGGACGAAGAAGCGCTCCAGCCGGTGCTCCGAGACCGAGGCCTCGATGGCGTCCGGATAGAGCCCGTCCCGTGCGCTGGCGATGGCTTCCGCATCGACGTCCGAGGCGAAGATCTGGATCTTGAGGTCGGCGCCGGTCGTCGCCATCGCCTCGTTGAACAGCATCACCAGGGAGTATGTCTCCTCGCCGCTGCTGCACCCCGCGACCCAGATCCGCAATGGCTGTGCAGGCGGCTGGTCGCGGATCATGTCGGGCAGCACGCGGGCGGCCAGGAAATCGAACACCTCCCGATCGCGGAAGAAGCTGGTCACGTTGATCAGCAGGTCGCGGGCGAGATGGTCGCGCTCCTCCCGGCTATGCTCGAGCAGCGCCTGGTAGTCATCGAAGCTGTCCGGCTCGATGTCGGCCATCGCCATGCGCCGCTGGACGCGGCGAAGCAGCGTCCCCCGCTTGTACATCCGGAAATCGTGCGACGTCGTCTCGCGCAGGGTTGCGATGATGCCCCCGAGCCGGTCCTCCGCCCGCTGCTCGGCCGGCTTCGCAAGCATGTCGGAGTCGGTGGCCCTGCCGCGCGGCATCGTCAGGGCGGCCGCGATCTGCTCCACCGGCAGGACAGCATCGACCAGGCCGGTGCCGATCGCGCTGCGCGGCATGCCGTCATATTCGGCCTGCCTGGGGTCCTGCACGAGGACGAGGCCGCCCTGTTCCTTGATCGCCTTCAGCCCGAGGCTGCCATCCGAACCGGCGCCCGACAGCACGATGCAGATGGCGCGGCGGCCGAACTCGCGGGCCAGTGAGACCAGCAGGAAATCGAACGGCAGCCTGGCTTTGTGCTGCGCCTGCGGGTGCGACACGCGAAGCGCGCCGTGCGCGACCGAGAGAAACGTGCCGGGCTGGATGACGTAGAGGTGCCGCGGCTCCAGCAGCATACCGTTGGCGGCCAGTCGCACGGTCATGGCCGTGTGCGACGACAGCAGCTCGACCATCATGCTCTCGTGCGCCGGGTCGAGATGCTGGACCAGGATGCAGGCGAGGCCCTGGCCGTCGCCGAGGCTGCCGACCAGTCTCCGGCAGACGTCGAGACCGCCGGCAGACGCCCCGATGCCGATCACCGACAGGGTCCGCCGCGCACCAGGGGGCCCGCGCGCAGGCGTGTCGTCGCGCGTTGCCGCAGCCGGCATCCGGGTCCGCGGCTGGGAAGACCTTGATTTCTGTGGCGCTGGCGTGTGCTTCGTCGTCATCCGTGAGCATTCCCGCACGGGCCGTTCCGCGTTTCCGCAGTCTAACAGCATCGGACGACCTTGACGACAGCGCAACAAGCATCGGCAAGCCTGCATCGGCAGCGCTGAACATCACGAGACGCCAAACCTGCGTAGGTATTTTCCGAGGTTGGTGCCGGTGCCGCGAGATCGACTACAGGATTACTCTTTGACGGGATGCCGGAGACTTCACGGACCTGCGATTGGGGGCCGCTAGCCCGGCTGTTCGCCGGGACAACCACCGATTCGTGCGCTGTGGCCATGATTGCCGGGATGCCGGGAGTGCGTCCGCCGCATATTCTGGTTGAAGCCGCTGCTTCGGATGTGGAACGTTTCGCAGGCGCATAGCCAGCCCGGGGGAGTTGCAGATTGGCCGTCGAGATCCGCTATCGCCTGCTCTCGGATGACGAAGGGCACTGGTACGTCCGCTGGCTCTGCGGCAAAAGCTGGCTGCTGGTGCATGGCCCGGTCACGCAGGCGCAGGCCCGGGAATGGATGGACGGGATGCGCGCCCAGGTGCTGTAGCAGGCTGCTGAGAAACTCCCGGCGCCGCAATTCCCTCTTTACCGAGGATTGAGCACCTTTCCTGCGCTTTAGTCCTCACGGCCAGAAGGCCGCTCCGCTCCGGTGCTCGGAAAATCACTCGGGCCTGCGGACCGCTCTCATCCAGCAGCGGGAGTTCTTCGGAAACCCGTTCGCGGCCGACGGTACGCGGCCTCAGGCGGACGAGGCGGCGGTTGCGACCTTGAGGAACACGGCATTGACTTTGGTGCCGAGAGTCGACACCGCGGAGATGATCACGACGGCTATGAGGCCGGCGATGAGCGCGTACTCCAGGGCGGTGACCGCGCGGCGATCCTTTCCCAGAAAGACGCAGACCATCATCCATCTGGCCAGCATGGGCCGCTCCTATCCCTCGCCCGGAGAGCCAGGCAAACGAAGTTGTTAATGATCATTTAACACTACGGAGCTGAACCTGGAGGTTCAAGACATATCTGGCTGCCCGGCCGCGCCCCTCAGCGAGACCCGAAGATCTTCGCGGCCGCGCCGAGATGGTCCTGCTTCCGGCCAACCATCGCCTCGGCGCGGGCGATCTCGCCCTGCAGCTCGTCGATATAGGCGCGCAGTTCAGCCACCCCGAGATCGTCGAGCGGCAGGATGGTCAGGCGCGTCCGCGGACGCTCTGGAAGTTCTTCATGCACGTCGGTTGGCCTCCAAGTCCCACAAACCTTGGGCCTGCTGCCCGGTCCGTGGAAGGGCCGCCAGGCATTCGTGTTCATTCCGTTGCAATGATGACTTCGCACGCTATGATTGAGTTAACGACGACTCTGCAACACTCGCGGGTGCATCCATGTTGACGCTCAAGGCCCTGATCTTCCGCCTGGGTGGGGATCGGCGCGCGGTCACTGCCCTCGAATATGCGCTCATCGCCGGCCTGATCGCGCTGGTGATCGTCGGGTCCGTCACGGCCCTGGGATCCTCGGTGAAGAGCGTCTTCGAAAAGGCTAGCAGCGGCCTCTCGAGCGCCTGAACTCCCCGAGGAGGCCAGGCTTTCCGCTTGCCAGCCGTCGGGGCCTGCCCGACAAGTCCCGGCCATGAATGTCCTGTTCGCGTTCGAGAACCCGTTGCCGAGCAACGAGGCCGATGCGGAGGTCTTCACCACCACCGCCCGCTATCTCGCCAGGCACATGCGCCAGTGCTGGCTGCACCTGCCGCTGGCGACCCCGGCCGCCGCGGCACCGGTGGCCAGGCTCGCCGGCATGCAGGTGGTGCGCGCCTGGGCGCCGGTGCGGCCGCCGGCATTGCGGCACCTGCTCTGCGGCCTGACCCTGGCGTTGCGGCGGCAGTTCAGGCAGGCCGACATCATCTACACGCGCAATCTCTGGGTCGCCTGGGTGTCGGTGCTGGCGGGGCAACGCGTTGTGTTCGACCATTATCGGCCTTGGGGCGACCAGATCCCGCCCTTGCAGTTCTGGATCCACCGCCTGCTCTGTAACCCGCGCTTCCTGCTCAATATCTGCCACTCCGACTATACAAGGCGCAAATACCTTGAGCTCGGCGTGCCGGCCGGCAAGCTGCATTGCGTGCGCAACGGCTTCGAGCCCGGCCGCCTGCGGGATCCGGTCTCGCTGGACGCGGCGAAGCGGCAGATCGGGGTGGGCGTTGCCCAGGCCACCGTCGTCTATACCGGTCGCCTCAACCACAAGAAGGGCCTCGACCTCGTCCTGCAGGCAGCAACCCTCCTGCCCGACATCCTGTTCATCCTGGTGGGCTCCGCCGGCGACGGCCCGGTCGAGGCCCAGGCCGCCGGGATCGGAAACATCCGGATCGTCGCCTACCAGCCCGGCGCCATGCTCGCGCGCTACATCTTCGCCGCCGACATCCTGCTGATCCCGCCCTCGCACAAGCCGCTGGCGACCTACGGCTCCACCGTGCTGCCGCTCAAGCTGTTCCTGTACATGGCGTCCAAGCGTCCGATCGTGGCCGGCGACACGCCCGATGTCAGGGAAGTCCTTGTCCACCGTCACAATGCCTGGCTGTGCCGCCCGGACTGCGTCGCGTCGCTGGCCGATGGCATCCGCGCGGTGCTCGGCGACCAGGCGCTGGCCGGGCGGATGGCGGCCCAGGCCCGGCTCGAGAGCGGCAAGCTCACCTGGGCGGTGCGGGCGGCCAGGATCGCCGGGCTGATCGAAGGGCTTGCCGCCGCCGCCGATGCCGCGCCGCGCTCGCGCCGGCAGGGCCACTGGAGCCGCAGCCAGTCCCGGACCTGGTTGCGGCAGTCCGGCAGATGGCTGGCGCACCTGGCCCGGACCCGCTCGTGGGTGCTGCCGCCCGAACCAAATGCCTGATCGCGCCCATGGGCAGGATCATCGCCGCTCTCTGGGCCGTGGCTTCAACTGGCTGGGCGGCGCCACCATCGCCGCGAAGATCATCGATTTCGGCACCATCCTCGCAATGCTGCTGTTCCTGAGCAAGCAGCAGGTCGGCATCGCGTCGCTGGTGCTGTCGATCGGCATGGTCGTCGAGGCCTTCAACGGCCTCGGCACCAGCGAGGCGCTGATCCAGTCCCGGGCGGTGTCCCGCCGGCAGGTCGATGCGCTGTTCTGGTACGTGATTGTGGCCGCCATCCTCGTCGGCACGCTGACCCTCCTGGCGGCACCGGTGCTCGCGTCGATCTACGGCATGCCGGGGATGGCGAAATACTTCCTGGCGATCGTCATCAAGCAGCCGCTGGTCGGAGTCGCCCTGATACCGCTGGCGATGCTGAACCGGAACCTGCAATTCGAGCGCATCGCGATCGTCAATGTCTGCGCCACCTTCGCCGCCGCCGTGACCCGGCTGGCGCTCGGCGCGATGGGCGCCGGGGTCTGGGCGCTGGTGGTGGGTCACGCGGCGAGCGGCTTCTACATCATGGTCGGCGCGCTCGTCGCGCGTCCCTACAGGCCCCGGCTACATCGTGACAGGCTCGGCGTGCAGATGGCGGCGGTCCTGCCGCTGGCCCGCTATGGCTGGCGCGCCGCGACCAGCAACATCTCCGAGCAGATGTTCAAGAACGTCGACTACATGCTGATCGGCTGGTTCTACGGACCGTCCCTGCTGGCGGTCTATCGGGTGGCGTTCGATGTCGCGATGGAGCCGGCGATGGCGGTCGGCACGCTGGTCAACCGGACCACGCTGCCGGTCTTCGCCCGTGCCTCGACGCGGGCGGCCGACCTCACGCCGATCCTGCGCTGGTCGCTCGGCAAGATCGCGGTGCTGGTGGCGCCGCTGATGGCAGCACTGGCGCTTGCCGCCACCCCCCTCATGACGCTGCTGCATGATGACCAGGGCAGCAGCTACATCCTCGCCGCCACGCCGTTGCGGTTCCTCGCGGCGGCGGCCCTGCTGCGGGTGATGACGATGCTGTTCTCCACCATGATGCTGGGCGCCGGCCGCCCGGGGGTCGCCGCCCGCCTTGGCCTTGCAACCCTGCTGCTGCTGGCGTCGGCCATCCTGCTGGTCGGTCTGACCTTCCCGGCCAGTACGGGGATCATCGCCGCCGCCGCCTGCTGGCCTGCCATCTACCCGCCCGTGTTGCTCTGGGCGGCGTGGCTCCTGCGCCGGCGGTGGGGGATCAGGCCCGGTGCGCTGGCGACGGCCTTCGCGGCGCCCTGTATCGGCGTCGTGGCGCTGGTCCTGCTCGTCGCGGGCGGCGGCCTGCTGATTGGCCCGGATCCCAGGGCGCGGCTGGCGCTGGTCGTTGCCGCGACCGCAGCGGTCTATGCCGCCCTGCTGCTGTGGGAGCGACGCAGTTCCGCTCAGTGACCGGCGGCGGTCTGCGCTCCACGATAGCGGTCGAACATGCTCATCTGGTGAACGCAGCTCAGCGTACAGGTCGGGCTGCATTCCTTCTCGGTGCGATATTCACGGCGGATATCGTCGATCGTGTAGTCCAGCAGGGGAATGCCCGGAGTGCCGCGCTGCTGCGAGCACCAGTGCACGCGGCCGTCCTCTGCGACATACAGGTAGCGCGCGCCGGCGCGGCATTTCCAGTCGTTCGCCTGGCCGTGCATCAGGTTCTTCTGGAACAGCCAGTAATTCAGGCCGTGCACGACGGACGGCGAGATATTGGTGACCTGCGTGTAGGCCTGCATCTGCTCCGTGGTGAGCGGCTTCAGCGTGCCGGTGTGGTCGTGCAGCACACCGACCGAATGCTGCAGACCGTGCTTCGCCGCGGCATTCGCGACCGCGATGACATCCTGCGTCCGCTCGGTGCTGACGCCGAGGACCGAATTCACGTTCACCTTGAAGTCCGCGTGCTCGGCAAGCAGGGCCAGCTTGCCCTCCACCGAAGACAGGCTCTTCATCGAGATTTCGTCAGGCCTGACATTGTCGATGCTGATCTGCATGCCCTGCAGGCCTGCCGCGTTCAGCCGGTCGATCCACCGGCGGCTCAGGCGGAAGCCGTTGGTGATCATGGTCACGATCATCCGGCGATCGCGCGCCGCCCGGACGACGGTGTCGAGCTCGGGATGCAGCAGCGGCTCGCCGCCGGTGAGTGTTATCGACGCCGTCTTCAGGCCGGCGAGGTGATCGACCCAGGACAGCAGGGTCTGCAGCGGCACGGGCGGCGAGAAATCATCATACTCGTTGCAGTAGCCGCAGGCCAGGTTGCAGCGCCGGGTGACCACGACCTGCGCCAGCAGCGGGTTGTAGCGCGAGCCGACGACGCGGCCGAGGAAGCGTGCGCCGGATGCCGCGCTGGCCAGCCGGCGGCCGAGTGACTGCGCGCGCATCAGGTGGGCGTCGCGTTGTCATGGAAGGGAGCGGACATCATCCGGCTTCCTACCACCTGCGCCGCAAAGGGCGAAATCGCCTGGCGTTCAAGCGGCCTGGTGATCAGGCTCGTGTAGAAGCCTTCGAGCGCCTCGTTCTGCCGTCGGATGTCGAACCGTCGCTCGACAAAGAGACGTGCGGCTACGCCCATCCCCGCGCGCCGGGAGGCGTCGTCCGCCAGCGCCAGCATGGCGTGTTGCAGCGCATCCGAGTCGCGCTCCGGCACCAGCAACCCGGTCCGGCCGGCGTCGACGCTTTCCGGGATGCCACCAACGTCGGTGGCCACGACCGGCACGCCGAGTGCCGCCGCTTCCAGCAGAACCATTCCGAGCCCTTCAACGCGGCCCGTCCTCGTATTGATGCTCGGCAGCACCAGCATCATTGCACGGCGCATCCAGTCCAGCACCTCGCCATGTGGACGGGCGCCCAGGAAGCGGATCCGGCTGCCGGCGCCGGACGCCTCCGCGAGCGCCTGCAGACGGCGTCGCCGGTGGCCGTCTCCGATGATGACCAACTGCAACTCGGGGCGCAGGCGCGCCAGGGCAGCGAAGGCCTGGATAAGGTATCGGGTGCCCTTCATCTCGACCAGGCGCGCGACATGCAGGATGACCGGCATCTCCCCGGCCGGATCGCGTGGCGTCACGGCCGCGCAATCGACGCCGGTATAATGCAGATGCGTCCGCTCCGCAGGAAAACCCATCGCCAGGACCCGCTCGCGTATGAAGGACGAGACGCAGAGAAACAGGTCGCCCCGCCGAGCCAGCCGGCGGCGGAACAACGGGTAGTTCACCCAGGCCGGCGAGGTGAGCAGGGCCGCCGTCGACAATGTTGCGTCGTAGCCGTGGAAGGTGGTCACCAGCGGGATCCCCAGCCGCTCTGCGATCGGCAGCGCATAGACGCCGTCGATGCCGAAATGCGCATGGATGAGGGCTGGCTTCTGGTCGCCCAGCAGCCGGAGATATGGCTCCGGGCTCCGGGACAGCATCTGCCAGCCGATGCCCGGCCATGCGAGCAGGCCGCCCTTGTCCCGCAACGCCAGCGATGGCGCATCCCGCGGCGCGGCACCGAAGCGGAGCCGGCCCAGATAGAGCGGCGCGTATCGCTCCAGCCGCTGCGCCTGCTGCGTGATGAAGGGTTCGGAGGTCCGGAACAGGTTGTTGCGGAAAATGGCAATCCCGGGTCGCGCGAGATCGTCCGGGTTGTCGCTATCCAGCATGATCCTGGTTGATTTCTGGAGTGAAAAAGACACGCAGGAGTTGCCCAACACAGCTCGTCGACCAGCGATGGTAGGCGTTGGCCACCGCCCGGGCGTCAGATGGACTTCATGGTAGCGCTAAGTTAGCTTCTATCGGGTGTGCCGCAACGCCGACAGGCCCGACCCGATGCCGATCCCACCTCGATTGCACTTCTGCTGGATCGGCGAGCGGCTGCCCTGGGCGTACGTGTTCGCGGTCCTGTCGGCCGCCGAGCGCAGCCTGATACCGGACATCATCTTCCATCATACCGACGAGATCGAGACTGGCGCAGAGCGCTCGGCGCTGGAAGGCGAAAGCCGCGTCCGCATGGTCAGGATCAACCCGGACCGTTATTTAATCGAGATCGGTGAGCGTCTCGGCCTGGCCTCCGCCTTCGTGGAGCTTTATCGGCGGCTCAGGTCTCCGGTTGCGCGTTCGGATCTGCTGCGCGCGGCGATCCTGTACCGCGAAGGCGGCATCTATCTTGATCTGGACACCATCACCACCGCGTCGCTGCGTCCGCTGCTGGACGTCCGGCAATTCCTGGGTTGCGAATTCATCGTATGGACGCGGTCCGCGCGCACGTCACGGTCTCCGCTGGTGCTCTCGAAACATCTGGCGCTCGATCTCGTGCGCAAGGCCTGTCGGCGTGCTCCGCATGGCTGGGCGCTGTTCAGGCGCATGGAGCGTTTCTACCATCGGAGCGTGAATAATGCGGTGATGGGCGCAGAAGCCGGATCGGATCTGATCGCGGCCTATCTCGTCGCCATGGTCCGCGCGTCGCCTGAGCAGCAGGTCAGGCGCTACGGGCTGGGACCCGAGCTTCTGCGCGAGGTTGTCGGTCGCCATGACCGCGAGGCCCTTGTCATCCATCAGCCTTCGGTTTTCTATCCTCTTCCCCCGGAAATCTCGGAGCACTGGTTTCGCATCTCGACCCGCATCCGGCTGCCCGACGTGCTCTCGCATGAGACGCGGGTTGCGCACTGGTATGCCTCGGTCCGCACTCAATCACTGGTGGCCCGCATCACGCCGGCCTACGTCCGCACGAACCGTGACAGGCAACTCTACAGCGCCATGGTCTGCACCAACATCGATCAATCGGCACTCGCGGCATGAGCTTGCGGTCGCCCGTTTTTTCCTCGAATCCAAGGCTGAGCAAGATGAACCGAGACACGATCCGCATCGCCATCGCAGGGATCGGCAACTGCGCAAGTTCCCTGATCCAGGGACTGCATTATTACACGCCCGACCGTTGCCGCGAGGGCGTGGTCGGCCTGATGCATCCCGAGATCGGCGGCTACCTGCCGTCCGATATCAAGGTGGTGGCGGCGTTCGACGTCGACGTCCGCAAGGTTGGCGTGGATGTCCACAAGGCAATCTTCTGCAAGCCGAACTGCACGAAGATATTCCAGACGGACATTCCCGAGAGCGGCGTCATCGTCCGCATGGGACAGGTGCTGGACGGCATTTCCGAGCACATGGCGGACTATTCCGACGACCGCACCGTGATCCGGTCGGAAGCAACGCAGCTCTCCAGGGCGGAGATCGTGAACGAGTTGCGGCGCAGCGGCGCAGACATGCTGCTGAACTACATGCCGGTGGGATCCGAGCAGGCGGCACGGTTCTATGCCGAGTGCGCGCTCGAGGCCGGTATCGCCTTCGTCAACAACATGCCTGCCTTCATCGCCAGCGATGCCGGCTGGGCCGAGCGCTTCAGGCAGGCGAACCTGCCGATCATCGGTGACGACATCAAGTCGCAGCTCGGCGCCACCATCGTGCACCGGGTATTGACCGACCTGTTCGCCAAACGCGGCGTCAAGCTGCTCCGGACCTACCAGCTCAACACCGGCGGCAATACCGACTTCCTGAACATGAAGAACCAGGAGCGGCTGACCTCGAAGAAGACCTCCAAGACCGAGGCGGTGCAGTCGGTCGCCAAGAAGCGCATCGAGGACGAGAACATCCACGTCGGGCCGAGCGACTACGTGCCCTGGCAGAACGACAACAAGATCTGCTTCCTGCGCATCGAGGGCCATCTGTTCGGCGACATGCCGATGGAGCTGGAGCTGCGCCTGTCAGTGGAAGATTCTCCCAACTCGGCAGGCGTCGTCATCGACATGGTCCGCTGCTGCAAGCTCGCCCTGGAGAACGGCATCGGTGGCGTCCTGGAAGGGCCGAGCGCCTATTTCTGCAAGCACCCGATCGTCCAGTACACCGATGATGCGGCCTATACGATGACCGAGGCCTTCATCCGGGCGTATGGCCAGAAGAACCCCGCCAAGAGCCCGGTCGCGGCCGCCGCGGTCCTGGAGGCAACCGCCGCTCAATGAAGTGCCTGATCGTCGCCGCCGGGCAGGGTGCGAGGCTGCGCGTGGGCGTCGACTTGAAGCCCCTGGTTCCGGTGGGTGGCGTGCCGCTGATCGAGCAGGTCATCCGCCGCGCCCGACTGGCGGGCGTCGACGAATTTTTCGTCGTCAGCGGCTATCGCGGTGACGAGTTGCGCGACGCCCTGGACGGGTTTGCCGCCAGGGACGGCGTGCACATCACGCACATCGTCAACGAAGAGTGGCAGCGCGCCAACGGCGTGTCGCTGCTCAAGGCAAAGGACCATCTCGACGGCCCTTTTCTTTTGACGATGTGCGACCACCTGGTCGATCCTGGTATCTTCCGCAGCCTGATGGCCGCGCCGCTGCAGCCGGACAGCGTCATCCTGGGTGTCGATTTCAACATCGCGGAGCCGCTGAACGACCCGGAGGACGTGACCCGGGTGGCCAGCTCCGATGGACGCATCCGTGCGATCGGCAAGCTCATGGACACCTTCGATTGTTTCGATACCGGGGTGTTCCTGTGTACGCCGGGGATGTTTGCGGCACTCGAGGAAAGCCAAGCGCAGGGCGATGACAGCATCTCGGGAGCGATGAACGTGCTCGCGCGCGCGGGCCGTGCCTTCGTGTTCGATATCGGCGACCGGGTGTGGATCGACGTCGACGATCCGGTGGCGCTCGGCAAGGCCGAGGCGCTGCTCGCCAGCGGACGGCTCTGATCGCGGTGTCTGCGGCACAACCGGTCAGGCGCACCCTGGAAATAGAGGAATTCACCAACCGCCTCTTCATCCACCCGATCGCGGGCCATCTGGTCCGCCTGTTCGCGCGGGTCGGCGTCGCGCCCAATGCGGTCTCGCTGTTCGGGATGGCCTGCGGGATCGGCGCCGGGATGGCCTACCTGCATTACGACCGCACCATCTGCGTCGTCGCCGGCTTCTGCCTGATGATCCTGTGGCACGTCATGGACGGCGCCGACGGTCAGCTCGCGCGCCTGACCGGCAGGCAATCGGAGCTTGGAAAGATTCTCGACGGCGTCTGCGACTACGTGACCTTCATCGGCGTGTATTCGGCCCTCGCGTATGAGCTCGCCGCCCGACATGGCACCTGGGTCTGGGCCGTCGTCGTGCTCGCCGGACTGTGCCATGCCGCCCAGTCGGCAACCTACGAGAAGCAGCGCGAGGAGTACGAGGTCTGGGGCTGGGGGCGCCGACCGTCGGCACCGGCAACCAAGGTCGATGCCGGGTCCGGCCTGGCAAGGACCTTCCGGCAGTTCTTTCGTGCCTATGCCTGGCTGCAATCAGTCGCCAGGGTTCCCGGTCCCGACCTGAGGCAGGATTTTTTCGCCAGCCTGACGTCGCATCCCGAGCGTGCCGCCGCCCTGCGAGAGCGCTATCGCACGATCTTCGCCCCCGCGTTGCGAAGATGGTCGATCATGTCGGCGAACTACCGCACCATCGGCATCTTCCTGTTCACGATAAGCGGCATCCCGCTTTTCTACTTCTATGCGGAGATACTCGGCTTCGGCATCGTTCTGGTGCTGCTGCTACGCACCCAAAAGGCGCTCTACCTTTGCTTCTGCGCAACCCTTGGATCGGAGGCGTAAGGCTGCTTGAAAACGGCTGATGCTGGATGAGAGCGGCACGCAGTGCCGAGCCCGTCGGATCGCCAGCAGCAGCCGTTTGCAAGCAGCCTTACCGGGCGGTTGAGCGGAACAGGTATAGCGACAACCACATCGTCAGCAGGGCGGGTGTCAGGGCGGTGAGCGCGGCGTTGAGATCGAGCAGCAGGCCGAGCCGGCTGAAGATGAGCTGGCCAAGCGAGAACGCGACCCCGAATGCGACGCCGAAGGCGAGGCTCCTGCCGGTGGTCTGGGTCCGCCCGGCGCCGAACACGAACGCCGCCGCGATCAGCACCATGGCGGCCAGGGTGAACGGGAGGCTGATCTTCGCCCACAGCTCGTGTTCGTAATGCGCGGTGGGCTCGTGTTTCAGCGCAAGCCGGTGCACCTCCCGGAACAGCGCCGTCGGCGGGATACTGGTGAGCGGCAGCGTCAGAACCTGCATTTCCTGCGGCGTCACGAAAGAATGCCACTTGAGCCAGGGCAGATGGTCGGTCGTCAGCTCGGACTCATGGTCGATCTTGCGGGACACGTCGGTCAGCAGCCACTGTCCGTCCGGACGAAGCTGGGCGCGGGCCGCATGGATGATGCTCAGCAGGCTGCCGTCGGGCGCGAAGCTGTAGATGTCGATGCCGACTGGCGTATGGCCGCGATCGAACCGCTCGATGTTCAGGTATTCCCGGTCGCTCTGCGCCCAGAAGCTGTTGTCGCCTGATGCCGCGGACGTCGCATTCAGCGCCGAGGCTCGCCCGTCCTGCGCCAGGCGCTGCGCCGGCGGGATCACAAACTCGGCCAGGATCACCAGGACCGCGACGAGTGGAATGATCGGCGTCAGCACCGAGCCGATGATGCGGCGTGTGGATATGCCCAGGCCGAGCATGGCGGCCAGCTCGGAATTGCGTGCCAGCGCCCCGAGCGCCAGCAGCGAGCCCAGCAGCATCGCGATCGGCGTGATCTGCAGAAATCGACCCGGCGCCGTCAGCAGGACATAGATGACGGCATTGCCCAGGCGGTAGTGCCCTTGGCCGACCGAGGCGAGCTGTTCGACCAGCTCCAGCAGGCTGAGCAACCCGGTGAGGGATGCAGCGACCAGGGCAAAGGACTTGACCGCGGCATTCCTGACATAGCCATCGACCATGTCAGGTCCTGTTCATTTTCCGTGAGCAAGTGAAGGCCGGCGTCCGGCCATGGTCGTCAGCAGCAGGCCGAGGATGCCCGGTGCCCACCAGATCCCAGGAAACTCGGAAATGGTGCCGTGCTGCACCCAGGTGCGCGCGCATGTGCACAGCAGGTAGTAGCCGAAATAGACCGCGAAGGCCTTGCCGAAGATCAGGTTCCTGCCCTGGCGCGGCCCGATGCGACTGAGCGGGATGCCGAGCAGTCCGAGCAGGAGCGTCGAGAGCGGCGTGGACAGGCGCCATTGCAATTCCGCGATATCCTCGCTGGAGCCGGAGGCCGCGATCCGCGCCGTGCTCGCCGCGACACTGCTGTATCCGGGCGGCGCGGTGCTGCGGCTGTTGGGGTCGACGGTCATGGCCTGCACGTGCAGGACCTCGTCGGATTTCTGCGGCACATGGCTGAGCTTGTAGACGTCGGCGTCGGTCATGTTCACGTCCGAGCCGCCATCCGCGATGCCGTCCGGCACGGTGTTCGCCAGCCGGCCGGAAATGATCTCGTCGTGGTCGCTGTAGGCCAGCTTGACGAACACGTCCCGCGCCGGAGTGCCCGGGCCGTCGCGATGCGAGAGGAAGACCACGCGGGCACCGTGCTGGCTTACATAGAAGGCGCCGGCCTGCATCTGGTCGACGTCGAGCAGCGTGGCGGCACGATCGGACATCTCGTGCAGGTTCCGGTAGGCCCACGGCCGGACGAAGATCGACAGGCCGCCGACCACGAGCGCCAGGACGGCGGACAGGGTCAGCACCGCGCGGACCATGACGGCCGGCGTCACGCGCAGCGCGAACATGGCGGCGAACTCGGAATCGGTGTGCAGCCGGGCGAAGGTCAGGAGGACGGACACGTAGAGCGCCGCCGGGATCAGGACCTCGAGCGAGATCACCACCTTCAGGAAGGTCAGCTTCGCGACGGCGCCCCCGGGCAGCAGGCCGTTGACCGCGTCCGCCAGGAAGCTGGCAGTGCTGTAGCTGGCGAACAGCGCCACCAGGACGGCGAGGATCGCCAGCAGCGGCTTGCTCAGCTCCCGCAGCAGATACCGCTCGATGATCAATGCCGGCGACCACCCCGTGCGGCTGCAAGACGCGACGGCAGCCTGTGCGGGAACCCCTGCGGGCCTGGTTGTCCTCGGAACATCGCGCGAAGCGATAACAGATGATGCGAGCAGGAACAAACCGGCGCCGCGATCAAGGCTGTCCGGCGCTGGTCGCGGCGGGGGTCGGGGCGAGCAGGATCGCGCCGTCCGGACCGGTTGCCACCGGCGCGTAGATCTCCGCGAACGAGCCGATCAGGGGGTCAGCGCCGGGGTTCGATCCGCGGCGATTGGCGGGTTTCGGGCTGTACTCGAACATCGCATAGCCAGGCCGGGCGACCATCCGGCGGAACGGCTCCGGCGACCGGCCGCTCAGGATGCTCTGGGTCAGGTTGAAGCTGTCGACGATGAACGGCTTGTTCGCCCAGATGCAGACCGACGGCATCTCGCAGCCGACCGGCCCCTGCGAGGCGGCGAGGCGAGCGATCATCGGCTGCCAGGCAGCCTGCCGTGCGCGGCGGTCGACGACATCGCGCCAGGCGGCCGGCAGGTGCCAGGGCATCGCGCCGAGAATCGGCAGGGATGCGAAGACGAGCAGGGCCGCCGGTCGGATCGGCTGCCGCCGGATACGCAGCGGGGGGGCGAACAGCGGCGTCAGGACCAGTCCGAAGCCGAGGCAGACGGCGATCACGGTCTCGAAGTGGGCATTGTAGTTCACACCGTCGCCCAGGCGCTCCGCGATCCCGATCGGCAGGCTCACGCCCGCGAACAGCGCGGCCAGCACGGAGCCATCGCCGATGAAGCGCCGACGCAGCAGCAGGCCGAGAGCGATCGCCATGGGAATAAGCGGAGCGAGGCCGCCGATTGCCAGGCTGAGCCGGGAGGCCTGGAACATACGCGGATGAAGCAGGATATCCGAATAGGCGACCGACCCGAACAGGGCGCCGGTCAGCCCGACCCCGGCGCAGGCGCCTGCGGCCGCGGCCAGGATCCAGGTCAGCGCCAGCCGACGGTCGAGCCAGGCGAGCCAGAGCGTGGTTGCCAGCGGCAACGCGACGAGGTTGTGCTTGATGAAGCCGCCGGCGGTCATCAGCAGGGCGGCGAGGATGATCCGCCCGGTCTTAAGCGGGACCGCTTTCTGCCGGCGCGGGATGCCTGCGCGCAGCAGCAGCGCCAGGCCGGCGAGCATCGTCGCATGGGCGAGCCATTGCGGGTCGTCCATCGCGACATAGCTGCGGTAGAAGGTCGCAGTCAGCAGCAGCAGCAGCAGCCCGGCAGCGCAGCCGGCCCTGGCGCTGCCGCCGAGACGCCGGACGCACAGGCCGAGCAGGCCGGCGCAGCAGAACAGCGACGCCAGGGCGACCACCCGGCCGCCGACGATCATGTCGTGCAACACGAGCCCCGCGGCGCCGACGATATAGAAGCCCAGCGGCGGATAGTTGTTGAACACGAAGCTGTCGGCCCCGGGGTAGAGCGGCGCGGTCGATGGCTGCATCGCGCGGGTGTCGAAGCCGGCGTTCCAGCCTTCATTGTAGTTGATCGGGATGTGCAGCGGGATGGTTAGCACCGGTCCGAGCAGCAGCAGGACAAGCAACCCGGTGCCGATCAGCAATATCCGGTCAAACGAGTTCAAGTGAAAGCGCCTTCAGGATTATGAGGTCTAGGCGAACAGGCTGGCCTGGTAGTCGCGGATCGCCTGCCGGATCTCGCCCTGCGTTTTCATCACCAACGGCCCGTGCGAGACGATGGGCTCGCCGAACGGCTCCGCATGGCCGAGCAGCAGCACGGTCGGGAGCTCGGCGGTCAGGCCGACGTCATCGCCCCTGCTATCATCGACTTCGGCAAGATGGTGCTCGTCCAGCCCGACCGTCATCATGGTGATGTCGACAAGGGTCGGGATCGCGCCTTCGCGCTCGAACGCCTTGCCCGCGGTGAGCGCCACCCGGACCCGGCCGGCATCGAGCTCGAACTGCGGGATGTTCGGGCCTTGCAGCCCGACATAGCGTGGCTCGGTCAGCTTGAGCCGGGCCGGCAGGTTGACCCAGAGCTGGAGGATCTCGAGCGAACCGCCCGCGCGCAGAAAGCTGTCCGGGAAGAGTTTCGCATGGGTCAGGCCGCGCCCGGCGGTCATCCACCGCACCCCGCACTGTCGTCGCGGACGGCCCGGTGCAGGGCGCGCAGGCGTCGTGGAGTCATAGGCCCTGGTTCCTGTGTTCAGCCTGGATGGACGCGCTGGCCCCGTGCGAGCGGATGCCAGACGCCGCCCGGCGCCCCCGGCGCCTTTTGGCAGCGCCGAAGGTCGAAGGCCAGGATCAGCCGCCTGGTCTGCCGTCGCAGGGCGTCGCGCTCATCAAGCGCGTGGCTCGTGCCGGCTGCACGGGCCTTGGCCGGCAGCCCGCTGAACAGGGCGATGCGCTGCGCCGCAGCCACGTCCGGCAGTTCGGAGAGGGCGGCGAATGTAAGCGGCAGGGTGAGCCCCTGCGTCTGTCCGCGCGCCAGCGAGCTCGAGATGCCGAACGGCGGACCGCCGGTGATCGACGGCCCGAGGGCGAACCCGCCGGTCGCGGTGAAGGTCCCGGTCAGGTTGATGGTGATCTCGTGCGTCAGGATCGGCAGCTCCGGGTTCGCGGCCTGTGCCTTGCACTGGGCCGCGCGCGCCGCTTCGGCAAAGCGGATCGGCCCGACGCCGACGACGCTGACGGCGCCGGCCGCCTGCAACTGGTCCTGCAACTCGTCGAGGGCAACGGCGATGGTGACGGGCCGCGACTGCGAAGCGCAGCCTGCGAGCAGCACTCCGAGCAGCACCATACGCCGCATGCTCCGCTTCCTCTGTCGGTGAAGGTCCGGATCAGTGACGCATGGATGCTGCGACCGGTTGGCGGATACAATCCGGCCCGGCATACTGCCCGTCAAGGTCGCCGGGTTAGCACAGCTGGTAGTGCACCTGATTTGTAATCAGGGGGTCGGGGGTTCGAATCCCTCACCCGGCATGCCCTTCTTCTAGACTATTGATCTAGCGGAAAGTATTGGTTTTCCTAGGCTTTCTGGCTTCGGTGGGCACACATTGTGGGCACACTTGAACGGTGGCAAAGATCAGGATGGTCACCCCTTGGCCGGACCCGAGAACGGGCATTCTCTACTTCCGCAAGCGCATCCCGGCGCGGTTCACGCCCGTCTCTGGCATGTCCAGCGGCATCATCAAAATCAGCCTCGGCACCGCCGACCGGAAGGCAATCGCCAAGCCATGGGCCGAGGCGCAGGCTAAGTATGCCGCCCTGGAGGCTGACTGGGTGCGCCGTCTCGATACGGTGAACCTGACGCCGGCCGAGATCGCCGCCCGGTGGTCGGCTTGGATCGCCAGCGGCGCCAAGCTGGAGCGCGGTGGCCGAGATGCCAGTGTGTTCGACCTGACCGAGATGATGGAGGACGGGCGGACGCCCTGGAACCTCGCCGGCATGGTCGAGCGGTTGACCTTCCATGCCCGCGAGGCGCTGCGACTGGTCGGCCTGGAGTTCACCAGCGAGCGGCTGCAAGCCGTCACCGTGGCCATGCACGACCCGGTGCGCGCCGCCTATGTCGAGGCCGACTTGAAAGGTCTCGGAGCCGACATCAACCGCGACCTTGCCATCCTGCACGCCCTGCGCACTGTCCTGCCGATGCAGGACGAGACGGCAGCACCGGCAACGTCGGCCGCAGCCAAGGTGTCGCTGCTGACCCTGTTCGACGGCTGGAAGACCGGCACGGTAGTCAAGCCGCGCACGGTCGCCGACACCCGCTACATTCTCGACGGGCTGATCAAGCACCTGGGCCATGACGACGCGGTAGGAGTCACGCGGGCCGATCTTGCCGGCTGGCGCGATAAGTTGAAGGCCGGCGGCTTGACGAACGCGACGTGGAACAACCGCTTGTCGTTGGTTCGGCAGATCTTCGAATACGGCCACCGCGAGGGAAAGCTGGTCGTCAACGTCGCGGACGCCAAGCTGCGCCTGTCCAAGAGCAAGACGGCCATCCGCCTGCCGTACAGCGACGCCGACACCATCCGAATACTGCACGCGGCGCGGCAAGAGGCGCGACCTTCGGTGCGGTGGGCGCCCTGGATCATGGCGTTCACCGGCATGCGGATCGGCGAAGTGCTGCAACTCTCGGTGCGCGACATCGGCCAGGACGGCGGTATTTGGTTCATCGCGGTGCATGAGGATGATGACGAAAAGAGCGTGAAGACCGGCCAGCGACGGAACGTGCCAATCCACCCGGCGCTGATCCGCGAGGGCTTCCTGATCTTCGTGCAGGCGATGCCGGATCAGGCCGGGCCGCTGTTCCCCGACAAGGGGCTCGACGTGCACGGCTACCGAGGCAGCCGGGCATGGCAAGTCACCGGTCGGTGGGTGCGCGAGACGGTTGGCATTGATGATGAGCGCAAGGCGCCGAACCACGCCTTCCGGCACCGGTTCGAGGATGAAATGCGCGCGGCCGAAGTGCCGGAAGATGCCCGCGATGCTATCGTGGGCCATGCCAGGAAGACGACCGGTCGGCAGTACGGCGTGCGCGGCGAGTCCCTTCGCCGCCTGGCGCGCGAGATCGAGAAGGTTGGAGTGCCGGAGAAGTTGTTCGACTGATCAGCGACCTAGCGCCGCGCCGGACCCGCACCGGGCCGATACAGCGGGACGCCACGCCCTCCCACGCCTCATGCTACAACAACAACCCAATCCATAAAAGGAAGCCTAATCCATGTATAATGAAGACAGGGTCTGGCAATTCTCAAAGTATAACCCAATACTAGAAGAGTTCAATACTTCATCGCGCTACGCGACCGCTTCTTTTATTGCCAGGTTAGATGCCGTTCCGGTTGGTGATGCGATAAGGGTGGACAGGAAGTACTTGACCGAGCGCGGTGCTACCGTGAAGTTTTTTGATCCGGCCAATCCGATGCCACCCGCAGCCGATGAGCGAGCGTAAGCAGCCAGCCGCGCCTGCGCGGCGGCAATACTGTCGGTCCACCGGAAGCTTGACCGTATCCCGGGCAGCATCTCGCGCCCGACGAGTCTTCACGAGTCCGTGAATTTGACTACCGCTTAAGCCGCTGGCCGTGTGCATTATTGCAAATTCCGGCCCGGGATCGGCAGCCGCAACTCCATGGAGCCCGCAAACCATGACGACTACTCAAACCGCGCTCACCCACCTTGTCGACCAGCAGGCGCGGCTGGTCGATCAGCTTGACCGCGAGCGTACCGATGCGGAAGCCGAGTGCGGGATGCGCCTGTACTGGCAGGGCGTCCGCGAGCCCTACACGCGGACCATTGACCGACTCACCGCCCGGCTGGAGGTCGCGAAGGGGCACCTGAAGGTGGTTGAGGGGCTGCTAGCGGCGGCAGAGTAGATCGCCTAGAGGCAAGGCGATGTGGCAACCCTGGAGAGGCTTAGACTACAAACCCGGTGGCGTACTGCTCCTGGCCGAAAGCTGCTACGACTGGAAGGAACGCGGCGTTTTCTACACGCCGCAGCCGGACCACTCGATCACGCTCGTCCAGACATCCATGGTCACGCCGCTCGAAAACTCCAGGATGATGCGGAAGCTAACGCGTGCCATCGCTGACTCGTGGACGCCAACACCGGAGGCATCGGCAGCAGGCTGGAACCGAGTGGCCTTCACGAACTACATCCCGGTCACGGTGGGTCGCGGTGCTGCGGCGATCAAGACGAACGCGATGTGGCGGCAAGCCGAAGCCGAACTGCCAGCCTTGCTGAACTCGCTGGAGCCGAGTGTGGTGGTTGTTCTCGGCTTGATCATGTGGACTCAAATGCCGCCACGGCACGTCACCGTAAGTGATCGCGTCGGGGAATATCGTCTGAACAACGGCAGGACTGCCATGTGTTTCGCCCACAAGCATCCCTCATGGGGGCGAGGGCCGAAGTACTACAGCACAGTCATTGATGAAGCGCTTGAACTGGCACAGACCTCGCTGCCATGGCCTTAAGCCATGGAGCCGCCTGCTGCGGGATGTGATCGATAGCGTGCCGCTGGCACCGGAGCGCAAAGCAGGGCTAGGGCGAGGACATAAAACACTTTCCCCGGTAAAGTCTTTAGTAAAGGTTGGCAATAGGTCTGAATACCTCGCATCTCGCATAAAACGGGACCATCCCGACATCGCCGCCAAGATCGACAGCTAGCGCCGCGCGCGCTTCCGCACCGGCACCGGTGTCGCCGCCGGGCGCGCCGCGATCTCGGCGCAGACTGCCAGCCATCGCTCCTGATGCTGCGCCCGCTCCCGTGGAGTCAGATCGGCGCGATGCAAATTCTCGCTAATCTGCATCAGGCGGCTTGCGATCTCATCTGGCGCTACGAGACAGGGCACGCGGTCTATACCGACCTGCTGGCACGCGGCAGCGCGGTGCCGGCCGGACACCAGCACCGGCAGCGGCTCGCCAATGCTGTCCGTCGACCACCAGATGACGATCGGCGCGAGCGCCGCTCCGGTGGCGCGGATACTGCTCGCCAACCCCGCGACAATACTTGGATCGAGCGCCCGCATGCTGTCGCGCACCTCAAGGTCTTCGATGTAGATGTGCGTGGTCTCGGGCACGCAGCCGGCCGGCGCCGCTGCCGCGCACTGGTCATCCATCGCAACGCGTTCGGCCTGCCATGCTCGCCATGCGTCGTGCAACCCGACGAGTTCGACCAGCGCTTCCGGCGTCGCCGACCAGTCGTACCGCGACCAGCCGAGGAAGCGCGGGATGTCGATATGCCTCGGCACCGGGTAGATCGCCTCGGACGCGACGGCCGCGCGGTCGGCGATCTGCTGCGGCGTGAGGGTGATGACAGCACCCGTCGCCTTGCGGCGGGCAAGGAAGCGGCGTCGCCGTTCGGCATTCGAGAGGGGCACGGCGGGAACCTTCGTTATATAACGGACACGGTGACGGCCGTTATATAACGCAAGAGTAAGCGCCGATGATCGAATTCCAGCGATCATGAACCGACGCGCTGGTCTCGCCGCCGGCACGGCCTGAAATTCAGGATGGTCCCAAGTTTAGGCGGTTCACTCGACCGTCACCGATTGCTGTATTTGGAAGCCCGACTTTCACCGAGGCGGGGTGCCGAAAATGATCACTCATGCAAACCGACTGACACGCGAGCAGTGCGCCGCCGCATGCGGCTTGGCGCCGGGGACGCTATCGAATTACGCAAGCCGCCGCATGGGGCCGCCCTTCATCAAGATCGGTAAGCTGGTCAGCTACGACCCGGCCGATGTTGAAAGATGGATGGACAGCCGGACGGTGCGCGTCGGCTTTCCCGAAGCGGAGACCGCATAGAAAAGCCCTGCCAGCGGCGACCGGCAGGGCTCTTTGAAAGTATTTGTTTTCAACTCGCGTGCGGCGGGTGGAAACAACCGGAAAAGCTAGTAGGTCAACAGCGCTGTCCTGCTAGCAAATCTGGTTCGTTTCCGCAAGCCCGCGCACTTCAAGAGTGTGCGACTTTGATTATTCTTTCAGGACGGCGCGCAGCGTCGGAACTGCGGCTAATCGGCAGCGGCGATGCCGCACGACTGCCGACTCACGTGATCCAACTCGCTGCCGACATCGCGGTGGCGCAGGGCAACGTGGTCGTCGGTGATCGCCTCGCTTGGGCCGCGCACGCCGCCCGGCAGGCGGTTGCGTCATGAGCGCCGCCGCCGACAGCATCACGATCCTGCATGCGCCCGGCAGCAGGCTCGCCAAGACAATCACACCGACGCACATCTTCGCGTATGGCGGCGCCAAGCGGTTCCACATGTACTCGGTCGACCTACCCGACATGGACCGGCTACACCGCCTGCTGGTCGACCTGCTGGAATGGTCGGATTGCGCGATCGTACGCGGCGCGCCAGTCGATCCGGAACGCGTGGTGCGGGTGCGCCGGTTGCTGCATCTCGACCCAGTAACCGGCGATGCGCCGACCCTGATCGACGTGCCGAGGCGATGGCTCGCCTTGGACATGGACGGTGTCGGCCGTCCCGAGCACGTGTCGGCTGCCGACCTGGAAGCGTGCGGCCGGCTGGCGATCGCCACCCTGCCGCCCGAGTTCCAGGGAGTGCAGTGCATCGTCGCGGCCAGTGCGTCGCATGGGCTCAAGCCGGGCTGCCGGTTGCGGTTGTGGTTCCTGCTTTCGCGACCGACTAGCGGGGCAGAGTTGAAGCGGTGGCTTGCCGGAACGCCGGCCGATCCGGCGGTGTTCGGCGCGGCGCAACTGATCTATTCGGCCGCGCCAGTCTTCCAGGGCGATCTTGTCGACCATCTGCCGCAGCGGGTGGTGATCCTCGCCGGCAGTCCGGTGGTCGCGGTGCCGTCGCCAGAGGCGCTGGCACCACCGCCCGCACCGCCAGTGGTGCCCTTTACCGCCATGCAGGCGCGGCACGATCAGGATTACGTCGCCGACCAGGTCGAGACGAAGATCCGCAACGCGATCGCGGCTGTCTCGATGGCGGGTGAAGGTGGGCGGCATAGCGCGCTGCTGAAGCAATCCCGGCTGCTTGGCGGCTTGCAGCACCTGGACGGCTTCGCGGATGAATCCGCGGTCGATTGGCTGCTGGCGGCGCTGCCGACTGATGCCGACAAGCGGTCGAGCCGGGCGGCGGTGCTTTACGGCCTCGCCGCCGGGCGGCAGGCGCCGATCGACATTCCGCCGGACTGGCGGGTGCCGCGCGAATTTGCGGCGATGTGTGACCGGCTGGTCGAGAATATGTCGGCGAGGCGGGCAGCGCAGTCATGAGCGATATGGGGAACGTGATCCCGTTCACGGCAGCCGGCGAAGCAGAGATCGCCCCTGCCGATGAGCCCAAACAGGACCGCCAGCCCATCGCCAGCAAGCCGGCGACGAAGCAGCGGGTGCCGATCCAGGTCGAAGCCGGCCGCCTGCATTACCATGCCAGTGCCGGTGAAGCCGCAATCATGGCAGCGGGTATCGAGGTGTACCAACGCGGGCCGAACCTGGTCCGCCCGATCTGGCGGCAGGTGCCAGCGTCAAAGGGGCGCACCACGCTCGCCGCCGGGTTCGGTAGGCTCGGAACACCCGCCCTGATCGACACTTTCTCGCAGGCGACCACGTGGCAGAGGTACGACGGCAAGTCGAAGAAGCTGGTGACCATCGACCCGCCGACCAGCGTGGCGCAGGTGCTGCTATCCCGAGAGGGGCAGTGGAACTTCCCGGCGATCGCCGGCATCATTACCTGCCCGACGCTGCGGCCGGACGGCAGCATCTTGTCGACCCCGGGCTACGACGAAGAAACCCGGTTGTACCTTGTTGACGATCCGACGATCCGCTTGCTGCCGGCCGTGGCGTGTCCGACGAAGGAAGACGCGCAGCAAGCACTATCCGATCTCACGGGACTGCTAACGGATTTTCCGTTTGCCGATCAGCGGGCAGGGGAACTCAATCCCGGGGTGCACCGTGCGGTAGCTCTGTCCGGCCTGATCACGCCAGTCGTGCGCGGCGCCTGCACTGTCGTGCCGCTGCATGCCTACAACGCGACCTCGCCGGGTTCGGGCAAGTCCTACATTGTCGACCTCGGCTGCGCGATCGCCACCGGGCAGGCGTGCCCGGTGATGTCGGCAGCCCCGGACGCAAATGAAACAGACAAGCGGCTTGCGGGGCACCTGCTTGAAGGCTTCCCGATCATCTCAATCGACAATTGCAACGGCATGTTGGGTTCCGACCTGCTGGCGCAGGCGGTAGAGCGCCCGTTGGTGCGGCTGCGCCGGCTTGGCGGGTCCGACATCATTACCATTGAAAGCCGGGCGGGGCTGTACGCCACCGGCAACGGGCTGCGGGCGCATGGCGACATGGCGCGCCGGACACTCAAATGCGATCTCGATGCTGCGATGGAACGGCCGGAACTTCGCCCGTTCGCCGGCGACCCGTTCGGCACGATCCTTGCCGATCGCGGGCGCTTCGTGTCGGCCTGCCTGATCATCGTGCGGGCGTACATCATGGCCGGCTACCCGGGACAGTTGCCGGCGCTGGCATCGTTCGAGGACTGGTCTCGGTTGGTGAGGTCGGCGCTTGTGTGGCTCGGGTGCGCGGACCCGTGCGAGTCGATGCAGGCGGTGCGGACGGACGATCCTTGGCTCACCGAATTGCGCGAGATGGTGGGTCTGTGGGTAGCTACGTTCGGAGTCGGGACCAAGCTAACCGCCCGAGACGCCGTCGACCGGTGCGAGGACTGGTCCGGCGGGAAGTATGTGCATGCAGAGATGCGCGATGCGCTGCTTCGGCTTGCCGGGGTTCGCGGGCAGGTCGACACCAAGCGGCTGGCATGGTGGCTGCGGTCACATGAAAAGCGGCTGATCGGCACGCAGCGCTTCCGGAACATGGGCGACAACGGACGGGGCGTCGCGCAATGGGCGGTCGAGGACGTGAAGCCGAAGGCGGTCTGAGTGCAGGCTCTACAGGCTTAGTAAGCCTGCAAAGCCGCGACTAAGCATGCATGAGAAACGGCAGTTTTCCGCCACTTTCAGGCTTAGCAGGCTTATCAGGCTTATTTCTCTACGCAGACTCTGAGATTTGTCTTTTGCTAATTCCCGGGCATGGGGTGGGAAAATGAGCCTGATAAGCCTGCTAAGCCTGTAGAGGACCTAAAGGACTTGTCCTATCAATAGGTTAGAGATCAGGCTTTGTGTGAGGGGAAAGCCGTACAAAGCCGCAGAAAGCCGGCGGCGTGATGAGGGGTGAGACGCGGGGATCGGCACCGAGATCGGGCGCAGCAGGCGGCAGCGGCACCGGCTGGTGATGCGGGCGCCGACACCTGCCGCCTGTACGCGATCGCCGCTACAGATTCCGCAACACGCCGTCAGCGAACGTGTTATTGATAATTATCGCCGGAAATTTGCTGAATTAGAAACTCGTTCGGCTGCTGACAGGCAGTCAAGAGATTGCAGATTTCTGCTACATCATCCGAGCGCCGGGCCGCAGACCTTCATGTCGACCCGGGTTCTTAGTCTTCACCATCTATGACGGACAACTAGAATGCCAGGTGGTCGGCCCCGTGGACTCGGACGCGTGCCCGGTTCCGGCCGGAAGCGTGGGACCCCGAACAAGGCGACGATCGCCAAGGCGCAGGCGCTGGTCACCGCTGCTGGCGCCGTCGACATCCGCCTCACCGACGCGGTGCTCGCTCGCCTCGATGCGTGCGACGTGATGGCACATCTGATGCGTACCGCGCTGCGCGCCGGCCAAGCCGCCTTTGCTCTGGATTGCGCTCGCAGTCTAGCGCCCTATGTAGCACCAAAGTTGCAGGCCATTACAATGACAAACACAATAAAACGTACATTTGACGATTACTCTGACGCGGAACTGCAAGAGGTTATCGACGGCAAGTTAGACGTTCCGGATGCCGTGCTCGAAGACGCAAACGCGCGAGACGCGCAGACGGTCGAGGACGATATCGAGCGCGCGCGCCGCGACCTGGATCGCGCGCTGCGGCGACGGGACGAGGTTGCAACGACGCCGAGACAGTCGGAAGACTGAGGCGCGCAGGCCGTCACCGTTGCCCCTACGCGGCTTCTACGCATTCCAAGGCCCGATACACACTCGACCGCCCGACACCGAGCTTGCGGGCAACCTCGGTCGGGCGCTCGCCCGCTGCGACCATGGCGCGGATCGTATCACCTTGCCGACGCGCAGTCGGTGCGCGGCCCTTGTAGTTTCCGGCAGCCTTGCCGGCGGCGATTCCTTCGCGCTGCCTCTCCAGCATCATTTCGCGCTCCCACTGCGCGACACCGGCAAGAATGGTGAGCATCAACCGGCTGGTTGAGTTGCGCGTATCCAGGCGCTCGCCGCCGATGCTCAGGATGATGAGCCCGATGCCGCGCTTGGTCAGATCGGCCTCGATGGTCAGAAGCTCGATGGTATTGCGCGCCAGTCGGTCGGGCTTGGTGACCACTAGGACATCGCCCTCGCGAAGATAGGCAAGGCAGACCTGTAGCTGCTGCCGACCCGTGACGCTGCTCACCTGCTCACTGAAAAGCTTGGCGGCGCCGGCCGCAGTCAGGTCGCGTTGCTGCGCCTCTAGGCCGGCGATCTGCTCTGCGGTCGAGGTGCGCGCGTACCCGACGATCAGGCCGGCGGTTTTGATGTCTGACATGGTGAAAACGTCCCGTAGGTATGTAAAGACTTTGTGGATTATGCCGTGCCAAAAGTCAATAGCGACTTGTGTGGGACACTTTAGGGCGCTCCGATGCCGTTTCGCATGGGCAAGGTCTAATGGGACGCGGCGCGGTTGGCTTGGGCCTGGTGCGGTGGATGGTGACCGGGCGCGCCGAACCGATCCCGGTGGGATGATCCGGCGGCGATTCCTGGCGGGCTTGTTAAGGCCGCACCCCGACCCGCAGAGTAAAGCCGAGAGCCGGCGAAGTATTCACAAGAGTTTGTAGTCAGCGATTGGTACTTGACACCCACACCCCTTCCCACCGCGCCCCTCAATGACCGACTTTTCTCAGTAATCGCCAACGAAAGAGTTAGGTCGGCAACCGATTCACATATATTATATTGCCATCTATTCTTTTAGAATTCTACCATCGACTTTCCGCCGTCCAACGGAACGCGCAATGCCCACCATCCTCGACATGTCCGGCTTCGACTTCACCCCGCGCGCGATCGGCGCCGGCTTCCCCGTGGCACCGCCACGCCCGCCGGCCTGTCTCGACCCGACCACCGAGGTTGCCGACTACACCAACGCCCGCGACGATCTCGCCAAGGCGCAAGCCCGGGTCGCCGCGCTCGCCGATGATCTGCGCGCGGCCGAGTTTGCAGTCGTTGCCGTCGACGCCGCCAAGGCTGCGCTGTCCGCATCAATGGTTTGCGGCGCGAAGCCGCCCGGCTTGATCACCAGCGCCAGGAACACGCCGCCACCATCACCATCATCAACGGCGCGATCCAGCGCGCCGAAGGCGACCTTGCCGACGCCCGCGTATGGTTCCGCCGCGTGCTACGCAGCGCCGCCGAAGACGTGATCAGCCTGATGGCAGAACGCGCCGGCGAGGCCCGCGCCAGCCTGCGAACGGCAGAGCTACAGGCCACCGCGTACGAGTCCTGGCAGCGGGACCTGGCATTCGGGCTGCGCAACAACCCGGACGAGACAGCGCTGCTTGCCTTGCTTGGTATCCCGAGTCATGCCGCAACATGAAGGCAGCGAAGCGCGCGGCCAAGTCAGGCTTGCCGTCGCAGCATGCCAGCAGGACCACGACGCACTACTGCGCAGCCCGGTCGATATCTTCGACACCGCAATCGGCGAGCACAACTGGTGCATCCCATCGGCCGGCGGCGCCCTGCTCACCACTGCCCGCGTCGCGAAAATGATAACGCGCGACAACATCACCGACAAGATTGCCTACGTCGCAGGCGAGACATGGCTCGGCCTGGATCAACTTTGGCCCGAGCAAGACGCGCAACTTCAGGCGTGTCGGTGGTCCGGCCCCGGACCAAAGCTCGGCACCTCGCTATTGCTGCCGCCACCCTTGCGACCGCTGGTGCAGGTCACCGCCGGGCTGGCGCTGCTACCGGACCAGATCGACCGCAAGCAACTGCTGGTCTACACGACCTAAAGTAATCGCTGCACTATTCGGTCGCCGGCATGGTCCCAACATACAATCCGACCACCCGCCAACTGTTCTTTAGTGCTACACTTGCCAAATGGGGCCGCACATGAGCGACGATAACTCTATAGACCAGCCGCGCGACGCCGCCGCCCTGCACGCCAGCATTGCGGAACGGCTCGACTCAATGAGTGCTGCACTCGATGCACTCGAAGCCGCGCTCCTTGCCGGCAACACCCCACCGGCACGACCCAAACCCCGGCTGGTGGTGCACAACGATCAGGAAACCCGAAATGACTGACGCGACACCCACCAGCGCCGCCGCCCGGCGCCGCGCCATGCTGATCGACCAGGGCATGCGGGCCGCCGCCGCAGACCACCGCCTCGGGCTTGTAGACCGCGCCGAACAGCAGCGCCATGACGCGGCCATTGTCGCCGACATCGCCGCCGCTGCCGAGCACCGTCGCATCGATCGCGACCGCGCCTTGCAGGCAGAGCAGGATCGGCGCGCTCGCTATGATGCCGACGCGCAGCGTCGGCTCGATGCGGCGCTGGTCTCGGCAAAGCGGCCCACGCCGCCGCCGTCCGGTTACGCGCCACCGACTGCGTACGCGACCTCGGCCGCCGTCGCGGCGCACACAAGACTCAGTGTGCGGGCTCACATGGGCGTCACCCGCGCCGATGATGTCCGAGACGAGCACCAGCCGGCCGGCAACTCGGCGAATGCGGCGCGCAGGCGCCTGCACAACATGGCGGCGCGCTGACATGGCCACCTATACCCGCGAGATTTCCGAAAGTCTCTGAACAGATGGCCCAGAACTACAGCACCACCTTGACCGCGACACCCGCGCAGATCATCCCGCCGGCCGGCCTTGCCGAGCGAGACTTTGTCAGCATAACCAATGTCGCCGCGACCGGCGGCGGGACCGCATGGCTTTCCAACTTCACCACCAGCCCGGCGCCGAACGCGCCCGGCTCATACCCGATCGCACCTGGGCAGAGCATGGTCTTCAGCGGGTATGCGCCGACCGGTGCGGTATGGGGCGTGGCGAGTGCCGGCAGCGTTCCCGTAACCGTCGAGGTGTCTGTCGCGTGAGTAATGACGACTGGCGCGGCATCCGACCGCGCACCGCCTGGATTGGCCCGAATCTCTTCACAGTGCGGCAGTCTCCCGGCGCCCGCAACGGCTCGCCGCTCGCGCTCGCCGTCGACGGCAGTACAGTGCCCTTCAGCCGCCTGGATAGTGACGACTATGTTGTCACGTCCAACGACCGCATTGGCGAAGTCGACCGCGCCATCCTACGCCTGGTCAAGCATGACGGGATCACCGTCCGAGTGGATGGGCGCGGACCCGATCGGGCACTCGACATTCATACGCTGCGCTCGACGGTCCCGCCGGGCATGCGCGTCGCGTTTTTGGGCTTTGTCTTCAACCGCTATCTGCGCCCGACGCTGGTGCACAGCGCGGCATGACCGACGCCGACCTCATCACCGCCGCCGCGCACGTCGACATGGCGGTCTACAACATCGCCAAGCTGGTCGAGCGCGCGGACGGGCTCATACTCGGTGACCAGGACGCGCAGGCGATCGCCGCAATCACTGCTCTGAGTTTCTGTCTGGACCGGCTCTACATCCAACGCGGGTTCTCCGGGATAAAGCTGGCGGTCGAGACGGTGGCGGCGACAGAATCCGCATACGTGCGGGAGGGCCGTCAGCCGGTGTTATACCTGGTCTCAGGCTTGTTCAGATGACCCGCTTTGCCTCGTAGCGTCGATTGTAGAAGTACGCGCCGATCAGACCGAGCAGAAAGACAGAGTAGTGGACCGTGTTAATGATGCCTACGTCGATGTGGTCGCCGATATTGTGAGGCCGCGCAAAATGGTGGGCAAGAGGCCAGAGCACGGAAGCCAGTAGCCCGGCCAGAAGGGGCCTGTTCCTGTCAAAATGAGCAGCGGCTCCTCCGCATATGAACGCGGTTTCGACCATCGATATGAGGAGAATGACTTCCAGGAGGTTTGCTTGGCGTGGATTCGATCTAATTACATGAATCCCTGCATGGTAGTGCACGTGCAAGATCACCTCGGCCATAGCAAGCTGCAGCGTGCCTAGGACCATGATGATGAGCAGGTTCAGCAGATTGGCGATCAGGACGGCCCGGACGGTGCTCATCACTGGCTCCGGTTATCGATGCTCGTCCTGCATCCGGACGTAGGCTGCGCTGGTGGCGTAGACGAGCTTCTCAGACGGGTGGGCCATGCACTCAGATGCCACGGCTGCGAGGACACCGCGACCATCGGTCGTATGACCGACAAGATGGTCGCGCCAATTCGACATGGTCCAATCTCCGTAGATCCAGACCTTGCCCTCATCATACCTTGTGGGCGTGTTCATCCAGAAGCCGCAACTATACGCGCCGATGCCGAAAATCTTGAACGTGAGCGGTATTGTCGGCTGGTCCCGGCCGATGAACAGCACGAGAATCGCCGTCACGGCAGTGGTGAAGGCACGCATCGGCGAGTTCCTGTGGCCGTGAAACCTTACAAGGACTGATCAGTCCGTTGCAATCGCCAAACGAAACTAGCTCCTCCTCGACGCTGATCAGAGTGGCTACACCGCCACCGGTGCGCGTGATGGATGCGATCGCGCTGCTCGCCGCAGCGCCCGACCAGCAGGCGGCGCGTGACCTGCTCCGAGAGGCGGGCCATGGCTCGCCGGTATGGCTGGCGATGCCGCGGAGTCTGGCGTCCATCTCAGCCTCGATCGGGGACGTGTAGGGTCTCCGGGCTTCGCCTTCCCCGGCGCCGAGTTCTGGGTGACGCAGTAGCCATGAGTGCGCCTCGCGACTGGACGCTGGAGGAAGATGCCGCTCTGGTGGCGCTCCGCATGGCGCACGTCGGCTGGCATCCGCTCGCCGCCCGGCTGCAACGCGCGAAAATTACCATGGTGAAGCGCTGCCTCGAAATCGGCCGGCCGGACCTGCTCACCGCGCAGACGGCTCACGAGGCGAAGCAGACTGGCCGGGACGTGCACGTCGAAGGCCAGGAACGGCGCGCCAGCCGTGATATTGATCCGTTGCCGGCAGGCAGCGCGACGTCATGGGGCGCGATATGGGTGGCGAGCCAGGAGCCGGTATGACAGCAACCATCCGATCGACATGAGGCGGCCACGTCGAAAAACCTATGTCTGTTTTGCCTGCGGCGCGAACGCCCGGGCCGGTTACCGGGCCGTGCCGACTTGCGGCGCCTGTAGCCGCCCGATGCACCGCAAAGGCGAGCCGCCGCCGGAGCCGGCGCCGCCCGTAGACCAGCCGGACGGCATTGATCCTGTGACCGCTCGGCTGGTCGAGGCCATCGCGGTGCTCGCTGCCGCCCCGAACCGGGCAGCGGTGCGTGACCTGCTCTGGGAGGCCGGGATCACCGATTGATCGGCTTCAGTGCCCGTGACCTCCGCCGCCGCCGCCAAAACCGCCCCCGTGAGAACCACCGTGGTGACTTCTGTTTGATCCATGACTTCCATGATGTGGGGCATCGCCCGCGTCACCGGTATCTCGTAATTTACCTTTTCGGTTCTGTTCACTGCGCCCCACGATCCATCCGACAAGTGAGCGGCGCGAGCGGGATAATCCGGAAACGGGTCTCGCCAAGGGTCATGCCCCTCTCTTGTCCACCGCGATACTGATCTTATAGATGGCCAGTAGCCATTGCTGGAGCAGATATAGACAAAACAAGCTGATTGCTATCTCTACAGCGTAATGAAAAATCATAACCAGGATAGACTTCTGCTCAAGCGCCTTGAAACTCAATCCATGATGAGGCCTAGATTCCAATAAGAACTGACGCACACTTTCATAGGTCAGCGCCGCCGTCCCGACAGCACCAATAATGATGTGCGTACGAATTGCGACCTTCGGCTTTAGGATCCTGTCTCTGACACGGCTAGGCCTGGGTGAAAGTGCGATGAAGTGGCGCGGAAGCGGTCCGGGTGACTGCAATGGCGATGTGGGCACGGGACGCCTCCGCAACCAAGCGAGGCTTCCACAACCTATCCCCGTCAACCAGACGGCTATCACCAGGAAGATCTCGACATCGTCCAACCAGTCAACGAACAGGCTCAAGCCCTAGGCTCCTTGGATCATACCCAATCCGTTAGCGAAACGGCCTAAGCTCGTCCAGGACTGTATGCTCGGAATTGGCCAGCCGTTCTGGCACTTGGCTTCAATCATTGCGTCAACTGGAACCCGGCACCCCGGCTGGCCGGTGGTATATCCTTCCCGCCATCACGATGATACCCACATCGGCGCTGCCGCAGCCTTGGTATCGCAGCGGCAGGTGCACCAGGGTGTTGCTGCCCTTGCCGGCCGTCACCCGCGCCGGCAATTCGAGCATGCCGAGGTGGTCGCATCGGTTGCAGCGCACACCGACGCCATCACCGGACTCCATGGTCGAGCGCACCGTGGGTAGCGGCAGGTCCTGGTCGGAAAAGCGTCTGGCCACGTCGGAGCCTACAGCCAATGCCTATCGCCATGAACTCTGGTTAGCGATCACCGGGCCAGCCAGCCCGTCAGTGAAGTCGAGCCCGGCGCCTACCGTGCTGATCCATCACAGACAGCGCAAGCAAGAGGCGACGCCGCATCCAGACCATGTCGATCGACTTGTCGGAGAGTGGGCGGTGTTCGCTTGCGGCGATCGCTGCCTTCCAATAGCGCACGGCCTGGAGCATATCGCCGAACGCCTCGCAGGCCAGCGCCTGGTCGCGCAAGGAGGCGGCATCGTCCGGTAGAACCGACATGGTTGCATTACAGCGCGTGACGTGAACGATTGCACCGGATTTGTTCACCGGGCATGGCCCTCGTGTAGGATTATTAGGTGGAATCCTGAAGACCGGTCTCATTCAGTTCACATTTGTTCAGGGTAAAGCCAAGGGATCATCTGGGCGACTGGGTCCGATTCCGGGTCTGTAACGCACGTTTACTCTATCGGTGCCCTGCCTACAGGAAGTGCCCTGCCGCCATGCAGGCGCAGGCGAACGCAGCCCCCGCAAGCATGCTGGCGACCACCACCAGCCAAGCCGGCAGGCGCCGCTGCTGCGGTAGCTGCTGCTGCGGGGTGTTGGGTGCCGGCATGGCGGCAGCGTAGGATCGCCGGGTCGCGCGCAGCAAGGGCAGCATCAGTGTTCGAAGACGTTGATCAGTACGAACTCGCCATGGGGCCAGACGGGCAGATGGTCCTGCCCGGGCTGCTTGCCGAGAAACTCGGCTGGCGCGTCGGCACTCGGCTGCTTGCCGAGGAAACCGACGATGGTTACCTGCTGACTCAGATCGAGGTGCCCGGCGACGTGGAAGGCGCCTGATCAGCCCCCTACCGCGTGCGCGTCTTCTTCCTCGCCAGCAAATCCGGGAGGCTGCCGAGTAGGCTATGCCGGTGACGTGCGCGGCCAGCCGGCCAAAGACCGCGTATCACGACGCGATCCGGCGCGATCAGGCGCGCGGCTCCAGCCGGCACCGGATCGACCCCATGACACTCGCCTTCCTACTTGTGCTGATCGCGGCCCATGTCGCGGTGCCGGCGGCCGGCTTTCGCGCGCTCGATTGGTGGCGGGCACGGTAGGGTGTCATAGGGATGCGACAGTGCCGGCCCGGGTTGGCACTGCTAGGCGAGTGCCCTGCTCTGCCGCTCTTGCTCGATCTGGCGCCGCCCTCACCAGGATGCCGGCTCCCGCCCGTCGACCAGCCGGACGGGATTAACCCTGTGACCGCACGACTGGTGGATGCTATCAAGGTGCTCGCCGTTGCACCAGACCGGCAGGCGGTGCGCGACCTGATCTGGGAGCCGGTCTCGCCGACTGATCGGCGAGTGCGGCTATAGGAAGCTTTGCTGCTCGCCTGCTTCCCGTGGAGCCTTCTTATACGCGGCGCCGCTATCGACCAACGGAATCGCTGGCTTCTTGCCCTTCAATGCGTCTTCAATGGTGATGATCTGGATACGCGGGTAGCGGCGGTCACCAAGGGTGAAGTAGCCGGCGGAACTGGCTTCCTTCTCCATCGGCCGGGTTGGTGGGGTCAGTGTCAGGAATATCCCGATAGGCGCCTTCTCGCGCTCCAGCACGCCCTTGAGGTCGCGGATCATCGGCACGCCCACGTTGTCGCCGCCCTTCACGCTGACGACGGCGCGCTCAGTCTTCCTGTCCTCACTACGGAAGTATATCAGCCCGTCAATGCCGCCATCGGCGCCCTTACGCTTGCCGCCATAGGGCTGTGCATCGATCAGGGAGACGGCCCACCACTGGAACTGGTACTTGTCGCGGATAGCGAGGTCGCGGGCACCGTCGAGGTCCGACGGTGTTCCAAACACGTGATATCTGATGCCGTCGAACGCACTCAGCCTCTTCTCGATGATGCTGATGGCGAGGTGAGTAACGTCTATTCCAATCCACGCTCGCTCCAACTTCTGCGCACCATGGATCGCCGTGCCACATCCGCAGAACGGGTCCAGCACAACATCGCCCGGACTTGTTGATGCAGAAATTATCCGCTCCAGCAGAGCGACAGGCTTCTGTGTCGGATAATGCAACCTCTCAGGTGTGGTGCCCCCGAGACCTCCAATGTCTGTCCATACCGATTGGACTGGAACCCCCTTCGTCTCGTCGAGGAACAGCATCCCCCTCACATAGCCGGTCCTCGTGTAATGTAGGAGTCCGGCATCATGCATTGATTGCATGGTGGACTTCGAGACGCGCCATGCTCTCGTATGACCGTTCCACTCGTAGACTGGGTTTCCTTTCTCTGCCCCACCCGGCCCGGTAAGCGGAGTATCAGTGTAGCGTCGACCATCCACGTTTTTATATGTAAACCGCTCCGCGATATACTCGGGCGTCTGCGGCGTGTAGAGCTGATTCCAAGTGCGCTCACGAGATTTCGAGTAGAACAAGATTGTGTCCTGCACCCGACCAAAATGTTTCGATCCTTGACCGATATCATTGTGGGCGCCGTAGCGCTTCCAAACTATTTCGTTGATAAAGCGTTCGGTGCCGAAGATGCTATCTAGGATTATCTTAAGGTAGTGGCTCGCGCTTGGATCGCAGTGCAGGTAGAGGCTGCCCGTCTGCTTCAGCACCCGCCGTAACTCAATCAACCGGACAGCCATCATGGTGAGATAAGCCATCATGTCGTTCTCGCCAAGGAAAGAACGCAGCGCCCGCAGCATGTCGGCGATGTCCGTCCGCCGCGACCGCATTACTTGATCGAATGCACCTTCGGCTTCATCTCCCCAGTGCCACGTGTCATCGAACGCCTCGATCTGCGCCTGCGATCCGGTGCCGGCAGGTGACTTAAATAGAAGGTTGTAGGTGGCCTGCGAGTTGAACGGCGGGTCCAGATACACGAGGTCGACACTTTCGGTGGCGATGCTCTCGCGCAGCACGTCGAGGTTGTCGCCATAGTAGAGCGAATTCGTCATAACAATCGCCTGTCGTAACGACTTGGCGTTGTAGCGACTCGGTGTGCGCCATATCAAGGGCGTTTTCACGATCAATTAACTTCTTGGTGTTGGCCTGTCGGAGTGGCTCTGGCCCCGATCACGCCGCAGAATGCGCCCACTGCCTGTAATGCGCCTTGGCAGCACCTTCATTGAGAGTGACACCCGACGGCTCCCGCACCGGCGGATTTAGGTCGAGGACCACGATTCGGCGGCAGTCGGGGCACATCGCTGAGACTGCGTGTCCGCTGTCCCTGGTCATGCAGACTGTCGGTAGCGGTCTGTCCCCGGTTTCGAATCGACTGGCACCCATGCCGCCGTTCCCTATATGTTCTCATCATGGGCCAGAACCTGACACGAAGCCGGCGGTTGCAGACCGTGCTCGCTACGCCGCTCTCGAACTACGCCGGGAAACCCTGGGTATTGGTTTGCGCCTGCCGGTACTGCGCCACCGAGGTCGACCTGCCGATCGCCAAGCTGCTGCCCGCATACGGCTCGACTCCGGTGCGGCAGGTGCTCGCCATGCTCAGATGCCAGCGCTGTGGGCAGTTGCCGGCTGGCGTGCTGCTACAGACCCTCCCAACGGATGCGCCGGGCAATGCCGACGCGATGGTCTTGGTCGGCCCGGGCGCCTATGGGTGACGCAGCAAACAATCGGCTTGAAGGCGGCGACGGCGCATGACGGTCTGGCACGCGTGGACCGGCTGCATGGACTCTTGGATGCCGGCTGCATCTTTTGACGAAAGCCGACACGACGGCAGCAGCCGGATTTGTCGCTAGTCGGCGTGCGGGTTGTGGTCAAGCAGCGTGATCATTGCTGCCGCTTGGCGATGCCGGCAAGCGTGACCCGGCACCGCGATTCCAATCATCGAAGCTTGCACGGGCATACAACTTGCGCACACAATCTCGCATCCGCCGGGTCAGGAAGTGGCGGAAAACCGTCATTCTTGGGTGCTAGTTCCGTTTCCCTCACCCGGCACCAGCGTTCCACCGCGTGCCGTCGAAGCGTTCGACTAAAACGTGCCCGCCATCTTGCCCTTGAAACCCGGCCAGACCTTGTCAAGTGTCCCTGCCGCGACACCGTCAAACCAACCGGGACCACATCAGAGGAGAAGCCGATGCGAAGGCTGATCCTGGCGATGACGATGTCCCTCGACGGCGTTTCCAGCGGCCCTCGTGGCGACATCAGATGGATGTTCGTTAGCGACGATGAGGCGATTGCCTGGAAGATGGCGATCGTGTGGAACTCAAGCCTGCACATCATGGAAAGCCATAGGTTTCAGGCCACGGCTAGCCGACGTCCGACGAGTGTTCACGCCGCTGATGCACCAGATTCCCAAAGCCGTCTTCTCAAGACCGGGGCTGGCGATCCTGAAGACGGCTGGACGTGCGCAGAGTCCTGGCGGCCCTCAGACTAATGTGGGAAGCGCCGCAGCGGGGCAGCCTCCGCTTTGCGGAGCGAGGCCAAGGCCGCCAGTGGCGACTAGCTGTTCAGTCCGGATTGTGGTGCTTCATGTTTACCCTGAAGCGTTCGGGTTCGCTGGTCCACTGGCGGCAGATGAATTCGTAGGGTGTGCTGCCCTCGAATGTTTTCAGTCTACGGGCGCAGTTGTAGGCAAGCAGGAAGGCGTGGAGGTGCTGCCTCAGCTCACTCGCCGACGCATAGTGGAGGGTGCGCACGGTCCTGCGAACGCGCATGCCCAAACCGGCGCACTGAACGACAATGCCTATTTTATAGGCATCCTAACGTCTAGCCTGCACATTAGGTATGCAAGTTTGTCTGTGGTCCCAGGCTCGGGTGGTCTCTAAGTCTCCGGTCCCCTCAACGGCATTACCCGTTGAGCAATATGAGAAACCTAAAATGTCCAGCTACACCAAGATGCCTGAGCTTCGTCGTGATCGGGTGGCGATCATCACCAACGTCTTAGTCATTGCCGTCGTGGGCTTCGCCTCAAGCGTCCTCTGGATTTTCGTCCGCTGACAACCCACGCCTCATGACGCCGACCAGAAGAACCCCCCGACGCCGGGTCGACGTCATCCCTCTCTGATCGCGTCGCCGCCGAAGCCGCCGCCAGGGCGCCTGCGGAGCCTTTACGGCCGTGCACAGGTTCGGCACGCTCGGTCCCGGATCGGCGGGGAACAGGCGGATGCCAGCAGGGAGTGCTATGCGCGGCGGGGCCGTCATCGCGGGCGTGGTCGTGGTTTCGGTCGCGGCGTTCGCCTGGGTGGGCGGCTGGCTGTCGCCCGAGCGGCTGTCGCCGGAGCGGTTCATCGCGGCGCTCCGGCCACCCGGCGGTTTCGGCTATGGCGACCGGCGCAACCACGCCAAGGGCGTCTGCGTCACCGGAACCTTCGAGGCCGGCGGCGCGGCGGCGGCGCTGTCCCACGCGGCCATCTTCCAGGCCGGCACCTATCCGCTGGTCGGACGGTTCAGCCTCGGCAGCCCGGACCCCGCCGCGCCCGATGCGACGACGCGGGTTCGCGGGTTCGGGTTCGACATCGTGGCAACAGGCGGCGCGGAGTGGCGGAGTGCGACCATCGACGTGCCGTTCTTCCCGGTCGGGACGCCGAGCGCCTTTCTCCAGTTGCTGCAGGCATCGGGCAGCAAGGATCCGGACGCGATCGCCAAGGTCGCGGCCGCGCATCCGGAGCTCAAGGCGTTCGGTGGCTGGGCCAAGACCGCGCCCTGGACCGGCTCCTTTGCGGAGGAGCAGTTCAACGGGCTCGACGCCTTCGTTGCGACCAATGCGGCGGGCGAGCAGCATTTCGTGCGCTGGTCGCTGCTGCCGGGCGCGACCGTGCGGCACATCCCGCCGGAGGCGCTGTCGGCGAAGGGATCCGACTTCCTCGACCGGGAGTTGCGGGCGCGGCTTGCATCGGGACCACTGCGCTGGACGCTCGTGCTGTCGCAGGCAGCATCCGGCGATCCCACCTCGGATCCGAGTCAGGCCTGGCCAGGCGACCGCCCCAAGGTGACTGCGGGAACGATCACGCTGACCGCGAGCACTGACAATGCGAAGGGTCCGTGCCGGGACGTGAACTTCGATCCGACGGTGCTGCCGTCGGGACTGGCCACCGGCGACGATCCGTTCCCGGCGGCGCGTTCGGCGGTTTACGCCGTCTCATACAACCGACGCACGGCGCAGGAAGCGGCGGGCAGGCATGACACGGCGAGGGACGAGCAATGAGCGACGCAACGCGTGGCACGATAAGATACGGCCGGGCGCCCAGTCTCCTCGAGCGCGGCGAGGTGGTGCGGGGCAGGTTCTCGCCCGCGCAGCGGGTGTTGCACTGGGGGATGGCGGCCTGCCTCCTGGCAATGCTGTTCATCGGCGTCGGCATGGTCTCGACGGCGCGGCCGGTCCATCTCGCGCTGGTCTCGATCCACCGGCCGCTCGGCATCGCGATCCTGCTGCTGGCACTGGTGCGGCTTGCGCTGCGCGCCAGACAGGGAACGCCGCCACTGCCGCGCGACCTGCCCGTGCCGGTGCGCCTCGGAGCCACGCTGTCGCACTGGGCGCTGTATGCCTCGATGATTGCGATGCCGCTGATCGGGTGGGCGATGGTGTCGGCGGCGGGGCTGCCGCTGGTCATGTGGGGAGGCTTCCACCTGCCGCCGATCCTGTCGCAGAGCGACGCGCTGCATGCGGTGCTGTGGGATGCGCATCGGGTCATCGCATACCTGCTGTTCGCACTCATCCTGGCGCACGTCTCGGCCGCGTTGTTGCACGGGCTGATCCGCCGGGACGGTGTCTTCGAGGCCATGGCAGGCGGCCGCCCTCCCGACTAGAGCTTTTTCCAATCGGAGCGGGTCAGAAGAAAGCTCTGGTTTGATGTTTCGGCGAGCATCTTTATCCGATCGAGAAGCAAAGATCGATCGGATGATGCTCTAGGAGCCACCGCGGGCGCATGATGTTTGGACCCAGACCAAGCCTGCTTCTCACCGGTCTTCTGCTCGTGGGCATGTTTTGTCGACCCGCGCAGGCGGTGCCGATCCCGGTCAGGATGGTGGTGGTCGCGTCCTTCAACACCGGCGACGATTCGGACGAGGGGCCGGGAGAGTTCCATCTCTGGGTGAAGCGCGAGCATCTCGACGAGGCCATCCCGGTCCGCGGCGCGCTGCATCCGGTCCGGCGCAACAAGCAGGGTCTCTACGGCATCGTGCCCGGCAATGCCGGCCACATGGTGAACGCCGATGGCGAGGCGCTCACCGCCTTCGTGCTGGATCCGCGGTACGACTTCCGCCATACCTACTGGCTGTTCACCGGGATCTCGGGCGTCGATCCGAAGGTCGGCACCGTCGGCACGGCGGCGTGGGCGTCATTCGTCATCAACGGCGACGAGTTGCGCGAACTTGATGATCGCGAGATCCCACGAGGCTGGTCGTCCGGGCTGTTCGCGATCGGCAGCGACCGGCCCGACCGCCTCCCGAGCGATCCGAAGCATTTCGGCTCAGCCAGTACGCCGGACGTGCTGAGCATGGTTTACGCGCTCAATCCCGGCCTGACCCGCTGGGCGTACGACCTGACGAAGCGCGTCGCCCTGCCGGACACCCCCGCGCTCGCCGCCGAGCGCGCCGGATGGACCGGCTTTCCGGCGGCGCAGCAGCCCCCGATCGTCATCCTCGGAGACACGCTCGGCAGCGTTCGCTACTGGCACGGGGTGATGCGGACCCGTTGGGCGGAAGGCTGGGCCTCCCTCTGGACGCACGGCCGCGGCCGCTTTGCCATGAGCAACATGGAGAGCCAGACCTACATGGACACCATGTACGTGCTGGCGAGGCAGGGGCTGGTGGACCTGAACCGGGTGATGGTGCTCCGCACGGCCAGCAACTTCACCGAGCCGCTGCCGGGGCAGTCGCCGGTGGCGAGCGTCGGCGACGAAGGGCCCGGTCAGGACGAGGCGTACGAGTCCAACTATCGCGCCGGGGCTCCCGTGGTGCACGAGATCCTGGCGCACTGGGCCCGCTATGCCAGCCATGTTCCGCAGGCCGAGTGAGTGCTGCACCTGACACGATCAGTGATGCGACCTGCGACCCCCCTCTGGCTCTTCGGACTGCTGCTGATGTCGCTTTTGCATGCCCCGGTTGACCTTGCATCGGCCGCCGAGACCGGAGGCGCCAGGCTTCCGATCGGATCGGCGCGGGTCCTGCTGGTGTTCGCGCCGACCCGGCAGGACCATCGCCTCGACGAACAGCGACGAGCCCTGGCGGCGGATACGCTGGGAACTGCCGAGCGCGACCTGGTCCTGGCAGCGGTGGCCGGCCCCGACAGCAACCTTCTGCGCGATCGCTATGCGGTTGCCGCGGACGCGTTCAGGGTCCTGCTGATCGGCAAGGATGGCGGCGTCAAGCTGCGAAGCGGGAGCGTCGTCTCCGCAGCCCGGCTTTACGCCCTGATCGATGCAATGCCCATGCGTCAGGCAGAGAGGGGGCGTCAGGCAGAGAGGGGGGCGTCAGGCGGAAATGGGGCGCCGCTAGCACCACGCAGCCGCTGCAGGCGTCGGGCCGGAGGATTGCACGACCCCGAAGCGGCATGCGAAAACTGTCGCAAACGGGAGGCAGCCGGCCCAGCCAGGATCTCCCGCAACAGGACAGCCGCAAGCGAGGATGACGACCATGGTCGATGGCAGGATGGCATCGCAGGCCCACGGGAAAGCGGGTTTTATCGCGGCGCTCGACCAGAGCGGCGGCTCGACCCCGGGGGCGTTGCGGGCCTACGGCATTCCGGACAGCGCCTATAGCGGCGACGCCGAGATGTTCAAGAAGATGCACGAGATGCGTGTGCGGATCATCACCTCGCCGGCCTTTACCGGAGAGAAGGTGATCGGCGCCATCCTGTTCGAGGCGACCATGGATGGCGAGGCGAAGGGCCGTCCGGTGCCGTCCTATCTCTGGGAGGAGCGTGGGGTCGTGCCATACCTGAAGGTCGACAAGGGTCTCGAAGCCGAGCGCGACGGCGTCAGCCTGATGAAGCCGATCCCGGGCCTCGACGGGCTGCTCGAGCGCGCGGTGAAGCTTGGGGTGTATGGCACCAAGATGCGCTCGGTCATCAACCTGGCCTCGAAGGACGGCATCGCCGCCATCGCCCGCCAGCAATTCGAGATCGGCGCCCAGATCTCCCGGCACGGGCTGATGCCGATCCTCGAACCGGAGGTCTCCATCAAGAGCCCCGACAAGGGCGGCGCCGAGGCGATCCTGCTGGCCGAGCTGCTGAAAGGTCTCGACGCCCTGCCGGAGGGCGAGAAGGTAATGCTGAAGCTGACCATCCCCGACGTTCACGACAGCTACGCGCCGCTGATCGGGCATGACCGGGTGGTCCGGGTGGTCGCCCTCTCCGGCGGCTACAAGCGCCCGGATGCCTGCCGGCGCCTCGCTGCCAACCACGGCATGATCGCGAGCTTCTCGCGGGCCCTGATCGACGATCTGCGGCAGTCGATGAGCGAGGCGGAGTTCGATGCGGCGCTGGGTGCCGCGATCGACGAGATCTACCAGGCATCGACAATAAAACTCTGAACTCTTGCGAGGGCTCTGAAGTCGTTGTTGTAACGCACCGGGGCAGTGCGGCGGCCAAAACCGAGCCGGTCGGTCGCGCAAACCGGCGTAACTCGTAGGAACACGACCGGTTCAGCTTTACGCCCGTAGCCACGAATACTGTCCCCTCCAAATAAAGAGCGGACGCGCCAAAACTCAGGTTGCTACGGGACTTTCGTTGTCGTTCCACATTACGGCAATCTTGTCTCAAAGGGACTGACAATAATCGCTCTGCTACCGTAGTTATTTGCTGTTTACTTATTCGACTACATCGTCACTGCCAGCTTTGACTTGTTTTCACGAGAACGTGAGTTCATGATCCGGTTGGGTCGTGTTTCAGGTGGTGGTGACAATGCGTGTGCTTCTGGTTGAGGACGACGTGACTTCTGCCCGTGGGATCTCGTCGGTCCTCAAGGGCGCGGGCTTCACGGTCGATCATACGGACCTGGGCCATGAGGCGCTCGACATGGTCCGGCGCTATGACTACGACCTGATCCTGCTCGACCTGATGCTGCAGGACGCCGACGGCTACGAGGTGGTGCGCCGCATGCGGGCCGCCCGCCTCACCACCCCGGTGATCGTGCTCTCGGCGCTGTGCCGCCCGCAGGCCAAGGTGCGGGCATTCGCGGTCGGCGCCGACGACTTCATCACCAAGCCGTTCGACCAGTCCGAACTCGTCGCCCGCATGCAGGCGATCCTGCGCCGCAGCAAGGGCTACAGCGAGCCGACCCTGCGCGTGGGCAGCCTGCAGCTCAACCTCGACAGCCGCGACGTCTCGGTGAACGGCACCCCGGTCCACCTCACCGGCAAGGAATACGCCATCCTCGAGCTGCTCGTGCTGCGCAAGGGCATGGTGCTCACCAAGGACGCCTTCCTCAACCACCTCTATGGCGGCCTCGACGAGCCGGAAATGAAGATCATCGACGTCTTCGTCTGCAAGCTCCGCAAGAAGCTCCAGCTCGCAGGCGCCGGCAACCTGATCGGCACCGCATGGGGTCGCGGCTACACGCTGCGAGACGAGACCCTGACCAAGCCGGCGGCCGCGAAGCCGGACCGTCCGGCGAGGCCGGAGCGCGCGGGCGCCAACGTTGCCTTCGCGGCACTCTGCGACATCGGTGAACCGGCCCTCGCGGTGTGAGGCATGCGCTGCCGCACGGCAGCATTCTCCCTTCGGCCTGCAGCGCGATCCAGGTTACGAACATGTCGCAGCACGCGTTGCCAATCATCAAGCCTTACCATCCTGCGACTTTCCTCGATCGCGGGGTTGCGGTGCCGTTCACTACGCCGCTGCTGGGTGGCACCCGCGCGCGTCCGGCGGGACGGCAGAGCCTCGAGCTGATCATTCCGAATCCGTCCGGCGGCCGCGGCGCCTACATCATGCCGTGGAGCGGCATCGCCTCGATCTGTCGTCCGACGCTCCATGATCATGTCTTCAACGAGCGGATCGCCGGAAGCGAGAATGTGACACCGGTCGCGATCCGGCGGATCGCCAGGCAGGTCGCGGCTGAGGGACTGGCCGGCGAGCAGGCGATGGCGGCGGCACAGGGCGCAGACGATGCGGAGCGCAACGTGCGGATGGTCATGAACTACAAGCTGCTGGTGGCGCTGGTGGCCCAGGTCGCCGATGTCTCGCTCTGCGCCGAGGGCGGCGATCCGGCGACCCGCGCGCGCATGACGGTGGACTGGATCTCGCCGCGTCTGGGCCAGACGCCGGCCTGGACCGCGGACGCGCTCGAAGCGCTGGCCAGCATCATGGTCGATATTGGCGTGGGCCCCGTGAGGAGCCTCGTGAGCGGCAGTGGGGGCGGCACTACGGAGCGTATCCCGAGCCTGCTCGCCATGCTGGCGCGGGTGCGCGAAGACGTCGCGGCGTGGGGCACGGATCAGGCCGAGGAAGACCAGGCCGCCTATGTTCGGATGATCTGCACGGTCGCCGACCTGACGCTGTCGCTGGCCGCGATCACCCTGCGGCGCGCCCAAGCCCTGACCGAGGACATGGTGGGGCTGCTCCGGGCTTGGGCCGCCGATCGCGCGGGCATCGTCAATCTCGTGGCCCGCCCGGACTGGATGCTCGATGGCTGGGAGCAGATCTGCATGATCTGGAACCATGCGACCGACCAGGCGATGCGGCGCGCCGCCCTCATCGAGATCGTCAGCCTGGTGCCGATCCTGCCGCGCGAGGCGATCGACTGGACCCAGGGCACCTCCGACGCCGGGAGCGTCATCGCCTTCCGCCGGATGATCCCGTTCAACCAGGACTGGCGCACCGGAGCGCTGGTCTATGCGCTGGTCGCCCGCAACGAGCAGTTCCGGGCCCGGGCGTGCCTCGGATAGCCATGCCGGAAGACCAGAAGGCAGTCGGGTCGATGCTCACCGCGCTGCGCGGCGCGGCCGACGACAAGATCATGCGCATCGTGTCGGTGCTGGACGATGTCGCCGATCCGTCGGCGAACCAGGCGTTCCTCGATCCGCTGCGGGGGCGCCTCGCGAGGCTGCGGCCCGCACGTCCGCTGCGCTTCAACCGGCTGCTGTTCATGCCGCTCGACCCGATCATCGTGCCGGCCCGGCACTGGCGGCCGGAGCAGGCTTCCATCCCGCGTACGATCCTGGTCGCCCTGTCGCAGAGCGTGCGCGCCGCACCCGCATTCCGGGTGGCCGCCATCGAGCATTATATCGCAGGTTGCAGCACCGAGGATATCGGGTCGATCACGCTCGCCGGCGGGACCCTCTGGCCGGGCGCCGCCGCGGCTCTCGCCGTCGCGCCGATGCCGCAGCACTGGAGCGAGACCGGGCTGCCAGCAGCCCTGTATAGGCCACTCGCAGACGCCGTCGCGGCCGTATTGCAGCGTGCGCCGCTGCTCCGGCAGTTGCAACGCGACGGGGAGGTCGGTGTCCTCGAGCCGGATGCAGGTGTCGTGGGCAGCCTGCTCGTCGGCCTCGGCGACCTGTCATCCGACGCCTGCACGATGATCATGCGCCTGATCCTTGCGCGGGCTCCCCTGGCCGGCACGCTGCTGCGAAGGCTGGTGGCCCGGCTGCCCGAGCCGGACGAGCGGGCCCTGCTGCAGCGGGCGCTTGCCCGCGCAACCGGGCACATGCTGGACGCCATGGAGCACGGCAGCGGGTTCGCAAAGGGGATCGCCACCGGTGCTGCCGCCGACGTGGCGGACCATGTCCGGCGGACCGTGTCCCAACTGGCCGTTCTTCCCGCCACCGACGGCTCGCGCGGGCAGGTGATCCGCAGGCGGCTCGACCTGGCCTGTCGCACGCGCTTCGCCGACGAACTCGAGCAGGGGCTGCTCGCACCGATCGGCCTGGCTTCGGGCCCGGTGGAGAGCGCGTCCCAGGACCGTCTCGAAGCCTGCGCCCGCGACCTGCGGGCAATCGAGACCGTCGCGCGCCAGATCGGTGGAGCCACGACCTACGATGCGCTCCTGCAGCAGGCGGCCGACGCGGTGGCGACGGCAGCAGAGGCCGGAATGCTGTCGCCGATGCGCCACGTCCGGCTGATCGAACTGCTCCAGGGCCCGGAGGCGGCCTATGCGCTGTATCGGGCCCATGTCCCACGTGTGACCGCCTGAGGCCAGGGCTGCGACTTCGACAACAGTGTAACCCCCGCACCAAACCGACGGTGAGCCAACGGTTGCACGGTTTCCGCAATCAATAAATCTCGGCTCGAGACGACCTGCATTCCACGGCAGTAACGAGCCTAGATCACAGGCATATGCCTATCGGACCAGCGATGTCCGCACGCGTTATTCAGTAAAGCTCAAGTTCTGGGCTGGAAGATTCCTGACCTTAGGTGGGTGATGAAACTTAGGTGCTGACACTCGAACTCACGAGCCGGTCTGATCCACCAACTCTCGTGTGAGGCGCACCATGCTGACACATACCCGCCTCATCGTGTTGCTCGCCAGCCCTGCCATGACCTGCGCCGCCGAGGCTGCCGCCGCGCAAAGCGCCCCGACCCCGACTGCACCGGGTCCCGCGCAGCCTGCGGTCGGGACCCCTGCGGCTGCGTCGCCCGGCAAGTCAGAAAGCATCGCAGTCACCGGGCGCAACGTTCGCACCACATCGCCTGCTGGCGGGTTGATGCGGGTCGAGACGGCGCCGCAGGCGGTGCAGACCGTCACGCGCGACTTCATCGCCAAGCAATCGCCGACCAGCGATGCCTAATCCCTGCTGCGCATGCTGCCGAGCTCGAACGTGACCGACGCCGATCCGTACGGCCTGTTCTCCGGCTCTTCGCGCGTGCGCGGCCTTGAGACGTCGGAGGTCGGCTGGCTGCTCGACGGCGCGCCGCTGAACGACATCGACGCCGGCCAGTTCTACTCGAACGACGTGCTCGAGGCAGAGGATCTGGAAAGCGTCTCGCTTCAGCCGGGCTCGGTCAATCTCGACAGTCCCGTGGTCAGCGGCGCCGGCGGTCTCTCGAGATGACGATGAAGGACCCGTCGGTGAACCTGCTCGACCTGTCCTAAGGCACCTACAAATTGAACCGCGAGTTCCTGCGCCTCGATAGCGGCGTGATCGGCGATACGGCATCCGCGCGATGTTCGCGTTCTCCAACACGCAGGCGAACAACTGGCAGGGCCCTGGCGGCGCGCACAAGAAGCATATCGATTTCAAGGCGGTCAAGGACTTCGCCAGTGGCAGCCGGACATTGCGATGACCCTTTCGTCGGCCTTCTGAGGCTCCTCACCTGAATGGCGGTTCGTCGAAGCCCCTGAGCTTGCGCGAATGCAGCCGGTCGACGCCCTGCGCGCGCAACCGGCGCATGGTCTCGATGCCGACATGCAGGTGCTGGCTGATGCGCTCGCGGTAGAACGCGCGCGCCATGCCGCGCAGTTTGAGTTCGCCGTGCAGCGGCTTGTCTGACACGCACAGCAGCGTGCCGTACGGCACCCGGAAGCGGAAGCCGTTGGCGGCGATGGTGGCGGATTCCATGTCCACCGCGATCGAGCGGGTCATGTTGATCTGCGCGAACAGCGCCGCGAAGCGCAGTTCCCAGTTGCGGTTGTCGGTGGTCATCACCGTGCCGGTACGCAGACGCGTTTTCAGCTCGGCGTCGCGCAGCCCGGTAACCAGGGTAGTCGCTTCCTGCAACGCCACCTGCACCTCGGCGATCGGCGGCACCGGGACCCAGGGCGGCAGGTCGTCGTCGAGCACATGGTCGTCGCGGACATAGCCGTGCGCCAGCACGTAGTCGCCGAGCCGCTGGGTGCGGCGCAGCCCGGCGCAATGGCCCAGCATCAGCCAGCAGTGCGGCCGCAGCACCGCGACATGGTCGGTGATGGTCTTCGCGTTCGACGGGCCGACGCCGATATTGATCAGCGTGATGCCGTCGCCGTCAGGGCGAACCATATGATAGGCCGGCATCTGCGGATCGCCGTGCGGCTCGACGAAGCGCTCGTACTCGTTGCCGTCCTGGCCTGCTGCACCCCCCAGCGTGCGGAATTCGTCGATGTAGCGCTGGTAGTTGGTGAGCAGCACGAAGCGCTGGAAATCGGCCGGATCGGTGCCGGTATAATGGTGCAGGCGGGCCAGTGAATAATCGACGCGCTCGGCGGTGAACAGGCTCAGCGGACGCGGTTGCGCCGGATCGGGTTGCACCTGGCAGTTGGCGATGCGGTCGTCGGCGCTGGCGAGGTCGGGCAGGGTGAAATGCTCGCCCAGCCGGCGCAGCTCGTCCTCGGTGATGTCGGTGACGCTGTCCTCAATCACGTACGGCAGCGGGATCGGCCGGTTCGAGCGTCCAACTAGCACCGGCCGGCGATAGTGCTTCAGCAGCAGGCCGATCTGCTCGCGCAGGTAGCTGCGGAACAGATGCGGCCGGGTCAGGGTGGTGCCGTAGAACCCCGGCTCGAGCAGCACCCCGTACGGCGCGCGGTGCTCGGTCACCAGCGAGGCGCTGTCCACCTCGATAGCGAGATAAGGATAGACCGCGGCGCTGGCATCCGGACCGGTGGCGCGCGACGCGAATGCGGTGCGCAGGGTCGCGCTGCTGTCGTCGTAGATCTCGCACAGCCGCGACACCGCCGCGTCGGCATTGTCGTATTCGGAAAAGCCGGAGCCGATTTGGGACTGGACCGGATGCGCCATATCACCTCCCTGGGCGACCTCCCGCGATCACCGGTGGATCAGGATGTAGTCGATCGTGAGGTCGACGTCGAAGTGATTGCCGTTCATGTCCGGCGGCACCGGCGGCAGCTTGGCATTGCGGAACATGCCGGTGGTGGCGGCGTCGAGCAGGTAGGAGCCGGAGGTCGAGACCAGGCTGACCGTTTTCACCTGGCCCTGGCGGTCGAGTACCACGTGCACATGCGAGGGCCCGCTCTCGCCTTTCTGCGCCGCTTCCTCGGGATAGTACATGTGCCGGCGGATCCAGTCGCCGATCTCCTCGGCGTAGTCGTCGCTGACCCCCTTGATGCTGCTGGTGGACGCATACGGCGTGTTCAGCTGGCCGTTCTGCACCAGCGGCCCGAGCGACAGGTCGACCGGACCACCCGATCCGGCCGGCCGGCCGCTGCGGCGCTGGAACGAACGCGTCATCGGCGCAAAGGACAGGTCCATCGGATGCGAAAGCGGCGAGGTGCTGCGGCTCTGCGCCCGCGAGGTCGCGGTGCGCGACTGACTCTGGCTCTCGGGCACCGGGTTCGGCATCGGCTGTGGCAGCGGCTCCGGCAGCGGCAGGTCCGGTAGCGGCGGCGTCTCGTCCGGCGGCGGCGCGAGGTCGGGTATCGGCGGTGTCGGCGTCGGCGGCTGCAGGCTCGGGGCTGCCGACGAGGGCGGCGGCGGCGCATTGGCCGGCTTCGGCGCGGACGGTCCGGTCATACCGGAGCTGCCGGCGCGCTCGTAGACCATGTCGACCGGCTGCTGCTCCTGCGGCTTGCCGCCGCCCGGCGGCCGCGCGAACGACAGCGCCATCAGCACCAGCGCCAGCAGATGCGCCGCACCGGAACCCGCGACGCGTCGGCTGAAGCCGTCATGCAGCCGGCGGCCGCGCCGGACCAGCGGCAGCCCGGCTTCGTCCAGGTTTGCGTCATCGCAACGGTCGGCAACGAAGCCCGGACGCTGCAGTCCGGAGAGGGCTGGAGCCGCGCCGCGTGCCACCGGCCGAACGGAACGCCCCGGACGTGGGACCCGATCACGTCGCGCCATGCTGCCGGACTGGATCATTGAAATGCCGGAGGTCTCCGCCTGTTCGCCCACGGCGAAGCCCTGGTTCGAGTAAGAACCGTATCCGCATCCTGCCATTGCCGGCATTGCTTCGCTACCGCCAGTCTGTAGGGATACATGCCGTGACACGGGACGATGACAGGCGCGGTGACGATCCGGCGCCGCCCCATGCAGACATCGAGCAGGCGCTGCGGGCGCCGGACGCGACGCTGCTCGATCCTGCAGGTCCGGTGCGGCGCGACTTGGTGCGGCGCCACCTGCGCGCCGCCGATCCGGACCTCGCGCTCCTGATCGGACGCGTCGGACGCTGCCGCCTACGGGTCGACCGGGCGCGCGAGCCCTATGAATCCCTGGTGCGGGCCATCGCCCACCAGCAACTGCACGGACGCGCCGCGGAGGCGATCCTCGGCCGGATGATCGCCGTGCACGCGGCGTTCCCCACGCCGGCGCAACTGCTGTCGATGGAGCCGGCGGCGCTGCGGGTCTGCGGGTTCTCGGGCAGCAAGGCCGCCGCCATGCACGGTGTCGCCGAGGCGGCCCTGTCCGGCCTGGTGCCAACGCGTGCAAAGGCGGCACGCATGGGCGACGCGGCGCTGATCGAGCGGCTGGTGGCGCTGCGCGGGATCGGGCGCTGGACCGTGGAGATGCTGCTGATCTTCAGCCTCGGGCGAGCGGACATCATGCCGGTTGACGATTTCGGCGTGCGCGAAGGCTACCGGCTGATACGCGGCCTCGACCGCCAGCCGAAGCCACGCGAGCTGGCCGAGGCCACCGGGCGGTGGAGCCCCTATCGCTCGGCCGCCGCCTGGTATCTCTGGCGGGCCGCCGACGATGCCAAGGCGCCGGCCGCCGCCAACCCGATGACCGCCTGAGCGCCGGCTGCCCATGGTCATCAGAACGTCACGAGGCAGCGACCCGAAGCTCGGATAGATCGCCGCGATGCTGTTTCTGCCGCGCGCCTGCCTCACCTCGCATCCGGCGTGCGTGCCGAGCTTGTGCGTGCAGGGCGCGCGCGTGCTGGCGGCGGGCCTGCTGGCGGCGAGCGCCGGCCTCATCGACGCCGCCCATGCCGAGCCTCAGGTCGAGGCGGTCACGGTCAATGCCGACCCGTCCGCAGCCGGGGCCAGTGCGCCGACTGCGCCCGAGCCGGATGCAACCGAGCCCGCCTCCGTCATCGGCCCTACGGCGTTGGGCCGTTATGTCGCACCCACCGGCAACTACGACGACGCCATTCGGCTGACGCCGTCGGTAATCGACGTGGCGCCGAACGGCCCGGGACTCGGGGAGGCGCAGATCCTGTCGATCCGCGGCTTCCAGGATGGCCAGTACAATGTCACCTTCGATGGCATCCCGTTCGCCGACAGCGACGATTTCACCCATCACAGCTCGGCCTATTTTGTCATGCGCGACCTCGGCAGCGTCACGGTGGATCGCGGTCCGGGCGATGCCACCACCTTCGGCGACGCGACCTTCGGGGGCACGGTAGCCCTGCGCTCGATCGATCCCGGGGCTGCAGGCTCGGTCAACCCGAGCGTGTCCGGCGGCTCGTTCGGCACCTCCTCCGGCGGCGTGCTGCTCAATACCGGGGCGCGCGTGCTGCCGGGCGGCGCGGCCGCCGTGCTGGATGCCGAGAGCGTGCAGAGCGACGGCGCGCTGGCCGGGGCGGCGCAGCGGCGCGGCACCCTGTTCGGCAAGCTGGTGGTGCCGCTTGACCACGGGATGACGCTGACGCTGCTCTCGAACCTCAGCAGCACCGTGCAGAACGAAGCGCCCGGGGCCACGCGCGGGGAGATCGCGAGACATGGCCCATCGGTCGCCCTGAACGACGAGCGGTCCTCGCAGTCCTTCGAGGGCTACAACAGCTCTGCCTACGCGTCCGACCTGTCGTATGCGGAGTTGTCCCGCCCGATGCACGCCGGGCTGTCGTTCTCCGACACGGTCTACAGCTACGGCCTGAACCGGCATTTCGGGCAGGGCCTGGATCCCGGCGGCGAGACGCCGAACGGCACTGCGTTCGGACCAGGCGACGTGCCGGGCCAGAATGGTCGCAACGGGCTGCGCGCCTGGGGCGACATCGTGCGCGTGGAACAGGACCTGCCAGCGTCCGTCGCGCTGAAGGGCGGCTTCTGGATCGAGCGCCAGACCAACGCGCGCAGCCTGGTGGAGACCGACGAGAGCCTGGGCAACGTCCTGAACCCAGTGCTGGCGCCGGTCGCGGGTGTTGCAGGGTCGGCGGCGATCGACCGCCAGCAGGCGGAAACCCTGTTGACGGTGCAGCCCTCTCTGCAACTGGACTGGCAGGCCGAGCGGTGGCTGCAACTTGCCGGCGGCCTGAAAGGGGCGTGGTTCGAGCGCGACGTCGCGGCGCCTCTGATGGAAGGCATGCGGCTGTCAACCCGCTTCAGCGCAGCCGCCGGGTCACCGCTGCCGAGCCTCACCGCCCGCCTGGGTCTGCGGCGGCAATGGCACGCCTACGCCCAGATCGCGCAGGGCTTCCTTGCCCCGACGCTGCAGGAGTTCGACGTCACCGATCCGGAGCGTGCCCGGGTGGCCCCGGAGGCGACCTGGAACTTCCAGATCGGCACCGCATGGCGGTCCCGTGACCTCGTGCTGTCGGCCGATCTGTATGAGATCCTGTTCGAGCATGCCATCGGCGTGCGGACCGTCGGTGGCGAGAGCCTCGACTTCGACGAAGGCCGCGTGACCTATCGCGGCATCGAAGCTGAGGGCACCGGGCTCCTCGGCCAAGGCTTCAGCCTGTACGGGAGCGGATCGCTGAACCAGTCGCGGCAGTCCAGGGGAGGAACCGGGGCCAGCGGCCCGGCGCCGGACACGCCGCAGGCGACGCTCTCGACTGGATTGCTGTTCAGTCGCGGCCGGGTCAACGCGTCCCTGATCGACCGCTGGGTCGGCGGCTCGTATGGCGATGTCGGCCGGACGCATTGGATCGCGCCATACAACCAGCTCGATCTTTCCGCCGGCAGGACCCTGGCTTTCGCTTCATTTCCACCGGTTGCCCTCAAGCTGCAGGTTTTCAACCTGCTCGACAGCCGGAAGATCGACGGGCTTGCCGGATATACGATCGCGGCGGCGGCTCCCCTGTTCTGGACCCAGGCGGGACGCTCGATCTTCGTGAGTGCAACAACCAGGTTCTGACATCGGCGCGCTCCCGCGGTCAGCTTTGCTCAACGGGACGGCCAGTGCCACGCCGGCGAGGGCCGCCACCAGCTCCTGCGAATGCGAGATGACCAGGATCTGCGAGCGCGTAGCGGCACGCGCCAGCAGGCGACCAAGCGGCGGGATCAAATCGGGATGCAGGCTGGTCTCCGGCTCGTTGAAGACCATCAGCGGCGGTGGCCGGGGCGTCAGCAGGGCCGCGATCAGCAGCAGGTAGCGCAGCGTGCCGTCCGACAGTTCGCCGGTGTGCAGCGGCCGCAGCAGGCCGTGCTGGCGGACCTCGATCTCGAACGCGCCATTGCTCGCGGACACGTCGAGGGAAGTGCCGGGAAAGGCGTCCTCCACGAATTCGGCCAGTTCGGCGTCGGCCCCTACCTCCATGATCGTGACCAAGGCCGCCGCGAGGTCGGCGCCGTCGGAGGCGTGCCGCGGTCCTAGTGCCGATCTGCCGCTGCCTAGCCGGTGCTGCGGCGTCGGTGCGGAAATGGTCGTAGAAGCGCCAGGCGCGCATGGTCTCGCGAAACAGCAGCAACTCGATGGCGCCCCCACCGGCACAGTGGGTCAGCATGCTGTCGTAGGGGGCGACGGCGTCCGCAACGTCCTGCCAAGTCCCGGCCTCGTCCCGGAACTGGACCGACGGGCCATGCCGTTCGGCGAACGCGGCGCCGCGCCGCCAGGTCGATCCGGTCCACAGGCTCTCCGTCTTGATCTCCGGGTCCCGATCGAAGCGGGACCGTGGCACGGGAGCCGGCAGGCCGAGATCGATCGCGTAGCCCTGGTCTTCGGACGACACCCCGAGCCGGAGGCCGACCGGGTTGCGGCGCACCGTGCCGCGCACGGCCTCGCCGCCCTGCTTCATGGCGCGGGAGAAGCTTTCCGGGCCGGCCCAAAGCGCCGAGGACAGGCCACCTTCCAGCGCGAGCGACGGGATGACGCGCCCTTACGCCACGTCGGCCAGCAGCCGGATCGCGCGATACAGGCTGGACTTGCGCTGCCGTTCGGCCCGGTGACGACGGTGAGCGGACCGAGCTCGAGCCGTATGTCGCGCAGGGAACGGTATCCGGAGATGGCGAGGGTCGTGATCGGGCTCATTCCGGATGCCGCTCTAGAACTCGCCGACGAACTGCTCCAGCAGGGATGCGAAGCGGGTCGGGTTTTCGACATGCAGCCAGTGCCCGGCCTCCTCGATCATCTCCAGCCGGTGCCGCGGGAACAGCCTTTGCATCACCGCGTGGTGCTCGGGCCGGATGTACGGCGACAGCGCCCCGGCCAGGAACAGAGTCGGACCATCATAGGCATGGCCCTCGGGGATGTACGGCCAGCCCTCGATATTGATCATCGAGGCGACCAGCTCCTCGAGCCCGATTTGCCAGCCGGGATCCTCGCCGAAGCGGATGTTCTGCAGCATGAGCTGGCGGATGTCGACGTTCGGCACAGCCTCGGCCAACAGTGCGTCGGCGGCGGACCGGCTGAGTGGATCGGGGAACCTGAGGCGCAGCATGTCGCGACCGAGCGAGGAGTTGCCATGGCCGGTGATCGCCGGCGGGATGTCGGCCACCAGCAGGCTGTGCACCAGCTCAGGGCGGGTCAGCGCCAGGGTCATCGCCGCCTTGCCGCCCATCGAGTGGCCGACCAGCGTCGCCGGCAGCGCGTCATGCGCCGCCAGCGTCTCCACCAGGTCGAAGGCCATCGAGATATAGTCCATCTGGCCGTGCGGGCTGTCGCCATGGTTGCGCAGGTCGATGGCCAGGGTGCGTCGACCCGCGGCCAGCCGGCGCTGGAAATGACCCAGATTGCGCGCCCGGCCGAACAGGCCATGCAGCAGAACGATCGGTGGCCGGCCCGGATATGTCGCCGCTTGTTCGGGCCCGCGCTCCACGACGTTCAGCCTCAAATACAGCCATCCTCATTGCAGCGTGAGCATGATCTTGCCCGAATGCTCCCCGCGTTCCATCAGCGTATGGGCAAGGGCGGCATCCGTGAAGGGCAGCATCGCGTGGATCAGCGGCCGGATCGCGCCGCTTGCCAGCAGCGGCCAGACCTGGTCCAGCAGGGCAGTGGCGATCTCCGCCTTGAAGGCAGCCGAGCGCGGCCGCAGGGTCGAGCCGGTCAGCGTCAGCCGGCGCCGCATCACCTGCGACAGCTTCAGTCCATCCACCTTGTCGCCGCCGAGAACCGCGATGCAGATCAGCCGGCCTTCCTCGGCCAGGCTGTCCAGGTTGCGCTGGAAATAGCTCGCCCCGATCATGTCGAGGATGACGCCGACGCCGCGTCCGTCCGTCAGCGTCCTGATGCGCCCGGCGAAATCCTCGCTCCGGTAGTTGATCGCGGCCTGCGCTCCCAACGAGAGGCATGTGGCGCATTTCTCGTCGGTGCCGGCGGTCGCATAGGCAATCGCGCCCCGGGCGTGGGCAAGCTGGATCGCCGTGGTGCCGATGCCGCTGCTGCCGCCATGCACCAGGATTGTCTGGCCGGCCTGCAGGTGGCCGATGTGGAACAGGTTGGCCCAGACCGTGAAGTAGTTCTCCGGCAGCGCCGCCGCCTGCACCGCATCGAAACCGTCCGGCCAGGGCAGGCACTGGCGCACCGGAGCTGCGGAGTATTCCGCATAGCCGCCGCCATTCACCAGCGCGCAGACCCGGTCGCCGACGGCGTAGCGCGAGGGCACTCCCTCCAGGGCCGGGCCGATAGCCGCGATCTCTCCCGCGACTTCCAGGCCCAGGATCGGACTCGCTCCGGGAGGCGGCGGGTAGAGCCCGCGGCGCTGCATCAGGTCGGGCCCGTTCAGGCCGAGGGCGAGCACCCGGATCAGCACCTCGCCTGCCCGCGGCTGCGGCACCGGCCCCTGCTCGACTTCGAGCACCTCGGGTCCGCCGTCGCCGCTCCGGCCGATGAAGCGCATGGTCTGCGGTATCGAGGGCTGCCGGTCCTGGGTCATGTCTCGTCTCTCTCTGCGGCCTGGGTGCATGCAGCCCAGGAGTGCGTCGGCTGTGAAGGAACCGCCCAGCCCTGGCCCGGTTTTGACGGAGAAGCTCCCAGGTGACCGGCATGCTCGACCTCCCCTGCCATCTCCAGCGTCATGCGACGACATCCCCGCCACTATCCGGCGCCAGCGACACTCCGCCGCCGCCGCCGATGCCGGATGACGACGACGATGATCCGGACGCACCGGCGCCGCTCGGCGACCCGCCCTTTCCGATCCCGGTGCCGCCGCCGCCGGACCCGCCGCCCCTGCATGTCCGGACCATCCCTGGGACCTGAGCGCAACATACCCTGACATTCGCGCCACAGCCGCGACGTTCAGGGCGTAGTTTGTTGATCCAGGCCTGCGCGGGCGTCACAAGCAGGAGGCGCCCTTGCTGCTTTGGTCGGGCGCAGGCGCAAGTGGCATGGTCATTTCAAGTTCCAGAGGGTGCGCATAGGCATGCCGGGCATGTTCGCCGGCGCCGTGCGGCGCGCCGTCCGGTCGCGCCGGCCGCATAAGCCGAGATTCCCGGGCGCCGCGCTGGCCGTGCCGCGCAGCGCCGTGTGGTTGCGCGACCATGCGGTGCCGGTGCAGCGCTGGGTGGTGCACGCGCCGCATACGCTGCGGGCACTGGTTCGCGCCGACGAGATCTGGCTGGTAGTGCTGGCCGCCTGCATCGGTGTCGTGGCCGGCGTATTCGTGGTGGCGATGAACGATGCGACCCTGCTCGCTCATCGCCTGCTGTTCGCCCTGGACAATGATGGCAGGCTGTCGGGCCTGGCGTCGGTGGTGCCCGAGCGGGCGCTGCTGGTGCCGACCATGGGGGGTCTGCTGCTCGGCCTGACCGGCCTGCTGATCTCGCGCTACGTCCCGGGGCGGCCGGTCGATCCGATCGAGGCGAATGCCCTGCATGGCGGCCGGATGTCGCTGCGTGACAGCGCCATCGTCGTCGGCCAGACGCTGCTCTCGAACGGTGCCGGCGCCTCGATCGGGCTCGAGGCGGGCTACACCCAGATCGGCTCGGCATTCGCCTCCTGGATCGGCCGCTCGTTCCGGGTGCGTCGCGCGGACCTGCGCGTGCTGGTCGGCTGTGGCGCCGCCGGCGCCATCGGAGCCGCATTCGATGCGCCGCTGGCAGGCGCCTTCTACGCCTTCGAGCTGGTGATCGGCACCTACTCGCTCGCCAACCTCGCGCCGGTCACCCTCGCCTCGATCTGCGCCATCGTGGTGACGCACGCGCTCGACGGCACCGCGCCGTCGCTCGATCTTACCATGCCGGTGACGCTGGAATGGCGCGACTACCTGCCGATCATCGCGCTCGGCGTGATCAGCGCGCTGGTCGGCATCGCCATCATGCGCATGGTCACCCTGACCGAGACCCTGTTCCGGCGCTCCCGCATGCCGGGCTGGGCGAGGCCCGCGATCGGCGGCCTGATCGTGGGTTCGCTCGCGTTGGTGACGCCGGCGGTGCTGTCCTCGGGGCACGCGGCACTGCGGCTCGGACTGAACGGCGCGTTCGGCATCAGGCAGGCGGCGCTGCTGCTGCTGCTCAAGGCCTGCGCGTCCGCGATCTCGATCGGCTCGGGGTTCCGCGGCGGCCTGTTCTTCGCGTCGCTGTTCCTCGGCGTGCTGACCGGCACGCTGTGCGGCGACCTGCTCGGGCTGCTGACCACGAACTCGCTGCCGCCGGTCACCTGCGCGCTGATCTGCATGAGCGCGCTGGCGGTGGCGATCATCGGCGGTCCGCTGACGATGGTGTTCCTGGCGCTGGAATCCACCGGCAGCCTGCCGGTGACGGTGGCGGTGCTGGTGGCCTCGGTGGTGTCGGCGCTTACCGTGCGGCGCACCTTCGGCTACTCGTTTGCCACCTGGCGCTTCCACCTGCGCGGCGAGAGCATACGCAGCGCGCTCGATGTCGGCTGGATCCGCAACCTGACCGTGGGCCGGATCATGCGGCGCGAGGTCCGGACGCTGCGCTCGGGAACGTCGCTCGCCTCGGTGCGGCGCGATTTCCCGCTCGGCTCGGAACATCGTGTGGTGGTGGTGGACGAGGGCGGACGCTATGCCGGGATCGTGCAGGTGCCCGAACTGCATGCCTCGGAGCACGAGGTCTCGCGGCTCGGGGAGCTGCTGCATTACGAGGAGACCATGCTGCTGCCGCAGATGAACGTGAAGGAAGCCATCGCGCTGTTCGAGCAGGCGGAGAGCGACGCCCTGGTGGTGGTGGACAACCTCGACAGCCGGAACGTGATCGGCCTCCTGACCGAGCAGCACGCCTTGCGCCGCTACAGCGAGGAACTCGATCGCAGCCGGCGTGAATTGTCCGGCGAGACGTGATCGGATCCTAACGTGACTTCATCGGATGGCTGCTCCCGCCGCCGTTTCCTCTACGGCGCGGCGGCGGGTGCTGGGCTGCTGGCAACCGGCGCCCATGCAAGCCGGGCGCTGGTCGAGCCCGGTCGGCCGACGCCCGGCGGCGACGGCCGCGTGTTGGTGCATGCGCCAAGCGGGACGGTCCGTGGCCAGGTGGCGTCCGGCATCGCGCGCTACCTGGGCATTCCCTATGGTCGCGTGCCGGGGCGGTTCCGGCCACCGCAGGCCGCGCCGCGCTGGAGCGACGTGCTGGAAGCCGACCGTTTCGGCCCGATGGCGGTGCAGCGGGTCGGTCACACCCAGGATATCGCCAGCGAGCAGTGCCTGAACCTGAACGTCTTCGCCCCGGCCGATCCGGCGCCGGGCGCCCTGCCGGTGATGGTCTGGATCCATGGCGGCTCGAATGTCGCGGGTGCTGCCAGCGAGCCGATCTATGACGGCGCCAGCTTCGCGCGCTCCGGCGTCATCTGCGTCACCCTGGACTACCGGCTCGGCGTGCTCGGCTTCCTCGAGCTCGGTGCGCCGCTCGGCGCCCGCTATGCCGGCAGCGGCAACAATGGGATCCGCGACCAGATGCTGGCGCTGCGCTGGGTGCGCCGCAACGTCGCGGCCTTCGGTGGCGATCCGGGCCGTGTCACCCTGGCCGGGGAGTCCGCCGGGGCAAAGGACGTGGCGGCGCTGGCAGCCTCGCCGGCGGCGCGAGGGCTGTTCTCGCGCGTCATCCTGGAGAGCGGCGGCGGCCGCACCGTGCTGTCGATGCCGGCTGCCTGCCAGATCACCATCGAATATCTGCGTTTGCTGTCGCTGGCGCCGCGCGAGGCGGCGGCTTTGCTGGATCTCGACCTCGACCGGCTGATCGAGGCGCAGCACGCCCTGACCCTGGACCCGCCGCACAATTTTCCGCTGCGCCCGGTGGTCGACGGCGTGCTGCTGCCGGCGATGCCCGAGGATGCGATCCGCGGCGGCTGCATGAAGACGCTGCCGTTGCTGCTTGGCACCAACCGCGACGAGAGCCGGCTGTTTCTCGGACCCGGCGCGGCGACGCAGCCGCTGCAGGCGCGCAACCTCGCCAACCTGCAACCGGACACCTTCGAGCGCATCCTGCAGCATTATGACGCCTCGATCACCTCGCCCGACCCGGCCGAACTGCGCTGGCGGGCGCTCACCGCGGAGGAATACTGGATCCCGTCGGTCCGGGTGGCGGAGGCGCAATGCCACGCCGGCGGCGCGGTCTGGATGTACCGCTTCGATCGTGCGGCGCAGACGGGTGTGTTCACCGGTCGCGCGGCTCATGCCAGCGAGCTCGCGTATGTCTGGAACAATTCAAGCGACGAGAACCTTGCCCCAATCGATGCCGGCTTCCAGGCCGACCTCGCGACACGGATGCATGCCGCCTGGGTGGCCTTCATCAGGGGCGGCCCGCCGGCCGCGGCCGGGCTGCCCGACTGGCCGCTCTACGAGACCGCCCGTCGCCGCACGATGATCCTCGACGTCTCCAGCACGGTGCAGGACGACCCGAACGCGCTGGAGCGCCGGCTATGGGCGGGCGTGCTCGGCGCGACCTGACGGCGCGCGTCAGCTCTTCTCGATCGGCTTCGAGCGTGACCGTCCGACGGTCTCACGTTGCGCCCGGCGGCACACCACCGGCGCCAGACCGCGCAGGATCAGTCCGGCATCGGCCACCGCCTGCCGTCCGATATCGTGCAGCGCCTCGACCAGCGCGCCGGCCCGGTGCGCCGAGAGCAGCAGGTTCGGGGTGTTGCGCGCAGCATCGTCCGGCGCCAGCGGCTCCTGCGGGAACACGTCGGTCGCCACGCGCAGGCGGCCGGTCCGGGCCTGCCGCAGCATCTCCGGGAAATCCACCACCGCAGCCCGGCTCATCAGTAGGAATACCGATCCCGGCTGCATCATCTCGAACTGCGCGCGGCCGATGAAGCCGGCATTCTCGCTCGTGACGCCGGCGAACACGAAGACCGTGCGCGACAGCGACAGCACCTCCTCGAGCGTGGCGGGCTCGACGCCCTGCGCCCGCAGGAAATAGTCCGGCAGCCAGGGATCGAACACCCGCACCCGGCAACCGAACGGCGCCAGCAGCCGGTGCAGCGCGCGGCCGAGATCGCCGTAGCCGACCAGCCCGACAGCACTGCCGGTGAACATGAAGCAGCCTTCATTGCCGGCCAGGCCCCATACTTCCTCGCCGGCACGCAGCGCGCAATCGGACGCGGTGATGCCTCGTGCGAGGTCGATCGCCATGCCGAGCGCCATCTCGGCGACCGCCGGCGCGAACGCGCTGCCCGGCGTGAGCACGTGGATGCCGCGCGCGAAGCAGGTCTGGTAGTCGATGTTGGGCAAAAAGTTGGTCTCGACATTGATCACGCCGCGCAGGCTGGGCGCCTGCGCCAGCCGCTCGGCCGGCAGGTCGGTCTGGCCGAGCAGCAATTGCACCCGAGGCAGGTGCCGCTCGACCAGCGCCGCCGGCATCGGGCCATCCTTCTGCTCGACGATCTCGCCAAGACCATCGAGGGTGCGGCGTGTCCCGGCGTCGAAGATGTCGGTGCTCGCCCGCGGGTACGGGTCGAGCAGGATCAGCGGGCGGTCCATCGGCTTGTGCGGGAGCTAGTGCGCAGTCCAGCCCGGATAGCTCGCGACGTTGTCGCGGTTGACCAGCCGGGGCGTCATCAGCCGGATCTTCTCCGCCGGCGGATGGCCGTTGAGGATGTCGTTGCCGACCGACACCGACAGCTTGCCCATGGTGTACGGGTCCTGCGCCGCCGAGGCCTGCACGTAGGTGTGCGACTTCAGCGCGGAGACGATGTCCGGGGCGCCATCGACGGAGGTGATGGCGATGCCCGGCCGGTGCGCCTGCACCGCGGCGAGGCCGGCGCCGATGCCCTCCGGATCATTGATCGCGAACAGGCCGGCGATGTCAGGGTAGCGCACCAGATAGGTCTGCATCACCGCGAGGCCGCCATCGCGCGACGCCTTGCCGTCCTGGCTGCTGGTCAGCAGGGTCACGCCGGGCTCCTTGGCGATCACCTCCTTGCAGCCGCGCACCCGGTCCACGATGGAGGAGACCTGCGGGCCGTTCATGATGATAACGTTGCCCTTGTGGTTGATCGCCTGCATCAGTGCGGTGCAGGACATGCGGCCGGCGGCGATGTTGTCGGTCATCACGGTGGCATCCGCGCCGGACGCCGCGACATCGACCGCGACCACCGGGATCCCGGCCTGCTGTGCGCGCTTCACCGCCGGGAGGATCGCGTTCGGATCGACCGCGTTCAGGATGATCAGGTTCACGCCCTTGGCAATGAAGTTGTCGATCTGGGTGAACTGCTTGTTGAGATCGTACTCAGCCGATACCGAGGTGATCTGCACCGCCGGATTGAGGTGGTGCGCCTCGTCGCTGATGCCCTGGGTCAGCGAGACGAAATACGGATTGCCGAGCGACCCGCTGGTGATGCCGATGGACTCGAGCGGCTTCGCCGTGGCGGGCAGCGCGGCTCCGGCGAGCGAGGCGGGTGGCGAGTGCGGACGTGCGCAGCATTGCCGTTCTGGTCATGCGGTTCCTCGTGGTGTTCTTGCAACAGGGCCTTCTGCGAGAGGCCCCTTGATTTTCCGTCGTGGCTGCCGGGCACCGGTCCCGGCAGCCTATCCTGTCAGACGGAGTAGTACATCTCGAACTCGACCGGGGTGCGGCGTGTGCTCGAAGCGATAGACCTCGGCCCACTTGATCTCGCAATACGCCTCGATCTGGTCCTTGGTGAACACGCCGCCGGCCAGCAGGAACTCGTGGTCGGCCTCGATCGCGCGCAGCGCCTCGCGCAACGATCCGGACACCGTGGGGATGCTTTTCAGCTCCTCGGGCGGCAGGTCGTAGAGATCCTTGTCCATCGCCTCGCCGGGATGGATCTTGTTGCGTATGCCGTCCAGGCCCGGCCATCAGCATGGCGGCAAAGGCGAGATAGGGGTTGGCGGTCGGGTCCGGGAAACGCACCTCGACCCGCTTGGCCTTCGGACTGGTGGCATACGGGATCCGGCACGATGCCGACCGGTTGCGCGCCGAGTACGCCAGCAGTACCGGCGCCTCGAAGCCCGGGATCAGGCGCTTGTAGGAATTGGTGGACGGGTTGGTAAAGGCATTGAGCGCCTTCGCGTGCTTGATGATGCCGCCGATATAGTAGAGCGCGGTGTCCGACAGGTCGGCATAGCCGTTGCCGGCGAACACCGGTTTGCCATCCTTCCAGATCGACTGGTGCACGTGCATCCCAGAGCCGTTATCGCCGTGGATCGGTTTGGGCATGAAGGTCGCGGTCTTGCCGTAGGAATGCGCGACGTTGTGGATGCAGTATTTATAGATCTGCATCTGGTCGGCCATCTTGGTCATCGAGCCGAACTTGGTGCCGAGCTCGTGCTGGCTCTGCGCCACCTCGTGATGGTGCTTCTCGATCACCAGGCCCATCTCGCCCATGGTCGACAGCATCTCGGCGCGCAGGTCGTTCTCGCTGTCCACCGGAGGCACCGGGAAATAGCCACCCTTGACCCCCGGGCGATGGCCCATGTTGCCCTCGGGGTAGTCCTTCAGGGACGCACCCGGACCCTCGATGCTGTCGACCTGGTACATGCCGAAATTCGGGCCGGTCCCGTATTTCACGCTGTCGAAGATGAAGAACTCGGCTTCCGGTCCGAAGTAGGCGGTGTCGCCGATCCCGGTGGATTTGAGATACTGCTCGGCGAGCTTGCAGGTGCCGCGCGGGTCGCGGTTGTAGAGCTGTCCGGTGGACGGCTCGACGATGTCGCAGAACAGGATCATCTGCGGCTTGGCCGCGAACGGATCCATCACCGCCGTTTCGGGGTCCGGCATCAGGATCATGTCGCTCTCGTTGATCGCCTTCCAGCCGGCGATCGAGGAGCCGTCAAACATGATGCCGTCGCGGAACACGTCCGCCTCGATGGTCGAGACGTGCTGGGTGGTGTGGTGCCACTTGCCGCGCGGGTCGGTGAAGCGCAGGTCGACGTACTCGACGGAATGCTCCTGCAGCAGCTCCAGGACCTTGCTGACATGGTCGGGAGTAGGAGCCTGCGGAGGCGGCACCGGAGCGGGCGCCGACGATTTCTTCGCCATACGGATCTACCTGTTGTTGCAACCGCGCAAGACGGCTGTCTGGAGGGGATTGGAGACCTGGGAGGGGCTGGGTTTCCGGCCCGGATTGCTCAGACGGCATCCTCGCCGCGCTCGCCTGTGCGTATGCGTACGACCTCGTCGAGCGAGCTCACGAAGATCTTGCCGTCGCCGATCCGCCCGGTCCGCGCCGCGTCCACGATCGCCTCGACCGCCCGCTCGACGGCGCGGTCCTCGCAGACCACCTCGATCTTCACCTTGGGCAGGAAGTCGACGACATATTCGGCGCCCCGGTACAGCTCGGTATGGCCCTTCTGGCGTCCGAACCCCTTCGCCTCGGTGACGGTGATGCCCTGCAGACCGATCTCGTGCAGCGCATCCTTCACCTCGTCGAGCTTGAAGGGCTTGATGATGGCCTCGATCTTTTTCATGCGGCGCCGGCGACCCGGCTTCCTCCCTTGAACCCGTCGCAGGCGCGGCTCGCGCAGGGGTTCGGTTCCGCCGGCTTGAGCCGGACTGACTGTCGGCGCGAAGCACGCCCGGGCATGTTTCCGCCGGGCGGCAAGGTTGCACAAGGTGGCACGCACGGCAATCGCACCCCATACTGTGCGGCCTGTCCCGGCCGACTGCCAGCTCTGGAACCCGCCCGCCGATGAAGCGTGTCATCCGATGAAGACCGGCAACAGCATGCTGTCCGCCCTGCCCACCACCATCTTCACGGTGATGTCAGCGCTCGCAGTGCAGCATGACGCCATCAACCTGGGACAAGGATTTCCCGACACCGAGGGCCCCGGAGACATCGTGCGGGCGGCGGCGGATGCGCTGCTCGACCACCGCAACCAGTATCCGCCGCTGACCGGACTGCCCGAGCTGCGTGCCGCGGTGGCCGAGGTGAACCGGCGCTTCTATGGGCTCGCGGTCGATCCCGCGACCGAGGTGGTGGTGACCTCCGGCGCCACCGAGGCGCTCGCGGCCTCGCTCGCCGCCCTGATCGATCCAGGCGACGAGGTGGTGCTGATCGAGCCGCTCTACGACACCTACCTGCCGACGATCCGGCTGCTCGGCGGGGTGCCGCGCCTGGTGCGGCTGCACGAGCCGGACTGGTCGCTCGACCGCGCCGAGCTGGCCGCCGCCTTCGGGCCGCGCACCAAGGCGATCCTGCTGAACTCGCCGATGAACCCGACCGGCAAGGTGTTCACGCGCGAGGAGCTGGGGATCATCGCCGATCTGCTGGTGCAGCACGACGCCTATGCTGTCTGCGACGAGGTCTACGAGCACCTGGTTTTCGCGCCGGCGCGGCATGTGCCGCTGATGACGCTGCCGGGCATGCGCGAGCGCTGCCTGCGCATCGGCAGCGCCGGCAAGAGCTTTTCCCTCACCGGCTGGAAAGTCGGCTACGTGACCGCGCCGGCGCCGCTCGCCGCCATCGTCGCGAAGGCGCACCAGAACCTGACCTTCACCACCCCGCCCAACCTGCAGCGCGCGGTGGCGCTCGGTCTGGCACGCGACGAGGCCTATTTCGCCGCGTTGTCGTCGAGCCTGGCGGCGCGCCGGGACATGTTCAGCGCCGGGCTCCGGCGGATCGGCTTCGCGGTGCTGCCATGTTCGGGCAGCTACTTCGTGATCGCCGACTACCGGCCGCTCGGCTTCACGGGCGACGCAGCAGCGTTCTGCCGCCACATAACCGAGCAGGCCAGGGTGGCGGCGATCCCGGTGCCGGCGTTCTACAATGGCGGCGCTGGGCCGCAGCATCTGGTGCGGTTTGCGTTCTGCAAGCGCGAGGCAGTGCTGCAGGAGGCGATCGACCGGCTGGCGGCGCTGTTCGGCCGCGATCGACCCCAGCCCGGCGCAGCCGTTGACGGAGCACGGCGGTTCCCCTAGATCGGGCGCCTCGGTGGCGGACGTAGCTCAGCTGGTAGAGCGCCAGGTTGTGGTCTTGGATGTCGCGGGTTCGAGCCCCGTCGTTCGCCCCAGTTCTATCAGGTCGTGATTGCCGGGTTGATCCTGGCCGGTGGCGCGGGTCGACGCATGGGCGGCCTCGACAAGCCGCTTCTGCCGCTCGGCGATCGGACATTGCTGCGTCATGTGATCGACAGGCTGGCGCCGCAGATCGGTCCGCTGGCCTTGAGCGCCAATGGCGACCCGGCGCGGTTCGCCGACCATGGTCTGCCGGTGCTGGCCGACGAGGTGCCGGACCAGGGACCGCTGGCTGGCCTGATGCGCGGGCTCGACTGGGCGGCAGCGCGAGGGTACGAGAGCCTCGTCAGCGTGCCTGGCGATACGCCCTTCATCCCGGACGTACTCCTGGCCGCCTTGTCGCCGGCGCCGGCGGTGGCCGTTTCTGAAGGACGCCGGCATCACCTGGTGGCGCACTGGCGGGTCGATTGCCGCCTTCGGCTGCGCGAGTTCCTGGCCACCGACGACCGCCGCTCGGTGTTCGTGTTCGGCCGCCTGCTCGGTATGCGCGAGGTGAAGTTCGGCGCGCCTGATCCATTCTTCAACGTCAACACGCCGGATGATCTCGCCGAAGCCGTCAGGCGGCTGGCGCCATCGCCGCCAGGCCCTGCTCCAGGCTGATCGGCTCGATCCCGAGCAGGTCGCGCATCGGGCCGATATCGAACGCCTTGTCCTCCATCAGGCGGCGTATCTCGGCCGGGCCGATCGAGGGCAGTCCCGGCAGCGCCATGGTCAGCACCGAGAGCGGGATCAGCAGCGCCGCCGGGATCGCGACCACGCGTCTTGGCGGCAAGCCCCAGGCGAGACCGATCGCGGCCACGAAGTCGCGGTAGGACACCGGCTGCGGGCCGGCGACGACCAGGCTGTTCGGCCCGGTCCACTCGCGACCAAGGCAGGCCAGGATGGCCCGGGTCAGGTCGGCTTGGTTGATCGGCTGCACCAGCGCGCGGCCGCCGCCGGGCAGCGGCACCAGCGGCAGGCGACGCAGCAGGGACGCGAGGCGGCGCACATTGTTCTCGCCGTCGGCGCCATAGATCATCGTGGGATGCAGCATGATGCCGCGGCGCCCCGATTGCAGCAGCGCCCGCTCACCGGCCAGTACGCCGTTGCCGTGCGGGTCCGGCCAGCGGGTGAATTTGCGGGTGCTGCCGAGGAACACCAGTTGCGCGGAAGCGGACGCTGCCTCGATCACCCGCCCGGCGTTGCGGGCATGCGCGGTGCAGACGATGTGGGTGGCATCGGACAAGGCCGGGCGCAGGGCCTCCGGCGCCTCGATATCGGCAAGGCGGGCGTCGCCGGGAAGGGCGGTCGCTCGCCAGCGTTCGAGGTTTCGCACCACCGGCGCCACCGCGACGCCGGCGGCGAGCAGGGCGCGGCACAATGCGGCACCGGAGCGCCCGGAGGCGCCGATGACATGCACCCGGGCGGGGAGAGCCATCCCGCTCAAGCCGGCCACCCACAAGCTGCGGTATTGGAATACCGCAACAGAAAACCCTGTTCAAATATCGGGTTTTGCCGATCCGACTTGACGTGGCACGCCTGGGCGATCATAAACCGCGCCTTGACGCCACCTGACGGAACCCATCATCCATGAAGACCACCCTCTCGCTGAAGCCTGCGGAGGTGACGAAGGGCTGGATCCTGATCGATGCCGACGGCCTCGTTCTCGGTCGGCTTGCCGCCATCATCGCCCAGCGCCTGCGCGGCAAGCACAAGCCGCAATTCACCCCGCATGTCGATTGCGGCGACAACGTCGTCGTCGTCAATGCCGAGAAGGTTCGCCTCACCGGCAACAAGGCCGGCCAGAAGCTGTTCCACTACCACACCGGCTATGCTGGCGGGATCAAGCAGCGCACCATCGCGCAGCGCCTCGAGGGCAAGAACCCGGGCCATGTGATCACCAAGGCGGTCGAGCGCATGATCACCCGCGGCCCGCTGCAGCGTGCTCAGATGAAGCACCTGTATGTGTATGGCGGCACGACGCATCCGCATGACGGCCAGCAGCCGGCGTCGCTCGACGTCGCCAGTCTGAACCGGAAGAACTCCGTCAACAACAAGAAGAGCGTCGGAGCCTGAGCATGTCAGAGACCCAGACCCCCCGCACCGGCTCGCTGGCCGACCTCAAGGACCTTGCGGTCAGCGCAGGCGTGGCCGTGACACCCGATGACGCCCCCCGCTATGAGGCAAAGCGCGACGCGCTCGGACGCTCGTATGCGACCGGCCGCCGCAAGAACGCCATTGCCCGCGTCTGGATCAAGCCCGGCAAGGGCGAGATCAGCGTCAACGGCAAGAAGGTCGGCACCTACTTCGCGCGGCCCGTGTTGCGCATGCTGATCACCCAGCCGTTCCTGGTCGCCGACCGCTACAACCAGTTCGACGTCTATTGCACCGTGACCGGCGGCGGCCTCTCCGGCCAGGCCGGCGCGCTGCGTCACGGCATCAGCCGGGCGCTGACCTACTATGAGCCGGGCCTGCGTGGCATCCTCAAGGTTGCCGGCTTCCTGACCCGCGACAGCCGCGTGGTCGAGCGCAAGAAGTACGGCCGCATGAAGGCGCGTCGCTCGTTCCAGTTCTCCAAGCGCTGATCCCGGCCTCAGGGCAAGGACCAGTGGGCGGGACCTTCGGGTTCCGCCCTTTTTCTTGTACATCCGGAGTTCCAGCGGAGGGGCCGGCCGATGGTCGCCAGCATTTTCATCGACGGCGAGGCAGGCACCACCGGCCTGGGCATACGCACGCGTCTGCAGGACCTGCCGGTGACGGTGCGTTCGATTGCACCGGACAAGCGCAAGGATCCCGAGGCGCGGCTGGCGTTGATGCGCGAGGTCGACCTTGTGGTCCTGTGCCTGCCGGACGACGCCGCGCGCGAATCTGCTGCCCTGATGGCCTCGCTGGACGTGAACGCGCCACGCCTGCTCGATGCGAGCACTGCTTTCAGGACTGCGCCGGACTGGGTCTATGGCTTTCCGGAACTGACGCCCGGACAGGCCGAGGCGATCGCCACGGCGCCGCGTGTCTCGAACCCCGGTTGCTATGCAACCGGCGCGATCGCGCTGCTGCGGCCGCTGGTCGATGCCGCGCTGGTGCCCGCCGACCTGCCGCTTTCGATCAATGCGGTCAGCGGCTACTCCGGCGGCGGACGCAGCATGATCGCGGCGCATGAGACCACGGGCGGGCCGGCCTTTATGCTGTATGGCCTGGGGCTCGCGCACAAGCACCTGCCGGAGATCACCGCGCACGCCCGGCTGGCAACGCCACCGGTGTTCGTCCCCTCGGTCGGACATTTCGCGCAGGGCATGATCGTGTCGATCCCGCTGCATCTTGCACAGCTGCGAGGCACGGTCGCCGACCTGCAGGACTGTCTGCGGGCGCGCTATACCGGTGGCACGGTGGTCGGCGTGGTGCAGAGTGCGGCTGAACTGAGTGCCGAGGAACTGGCCGGGAGCGATCGCATGAAGCTCGCCGTCCATGCCGGCGCGTCCGGATCCCACGTGCTGCTGACTGCGCAGCTCGACAATCTCGGCAAGGGCGCATCCGGCGCAGCGTTGCAGAATATCCGGCTGATGCTGGGGCTGGAAGCGGACTGAGAGCCCCGAACCGGCTACAGGGCCGGTTCGGGTCGAAGCGTCAGAGTCCGTTTGATAATGCTACTACGGTGGTCATCCGACGCACCTGTCTGCGCTTCCGGTGCTGACGGCCAGGAGGCCGCTCCGCTCCGGTTCTCGACAGGCACGCCGGGCGGCGGCGTTGGCGCCTCTGACTCACCGTAGCGCACTCTCAAACGGGCTCTCAGGTCAGTTCGGTGACGCTCTCGATGATGCGCGACACCATGCCGTACTTGATCGCCTCCTCGGCGCTCATCCAGTAGTTGCGGTCGGTGTCCTTGGAGACCTTCTCGTAGGTCTGCCCGGTCTCGCGCGAGAACAGCCGGTTGAGGCGCTCGCGCATCTTGATGATCTCGCGCGCCTCGATGTCGATATCCACCGCCGGGCCACGCACCCCGCCCATCGGCTGGTGCAGCAGGAAGCGGGTGTTGGGCAGGCAGAGACGGCGCTCCTTCACGCCTGCCACGAAGATCAGGGCGCCGGCGCTGGCGACCCAGCCGGTGCCGATGACCCGGACCGGCGCCACCTTGTCTACGAAGCGGATCATGTCGTGGATGGTGTCGCCGCTCTCCACGTGGCCGCCCGGCGAATTGATGTAGACGTCGATCGGCTTGTCCGAGGCGCCGGCCAGGGCCAGCAGCCGGCCGGTGACGTCGCGCGCCACCTTGTCGTTGATCGCCCCGAAGATCAGCACCTTGCGCTGGTCGAACAGGCGGCTCTCGAGCTCGTTGATCGGCGAGGAGAGGGTCTTGTTGTCTCCCGGCTCCTTGGGCTCCGGACCGTTCGGCTCCGGAATGTCGGGGCCATCCGGGTTCTCCGGATCCTCGTCATCCATCCGGATACGGTGTGTCGGCGACATGCCGTTCATGCTTAGTCTCCCTGTAGCCGGATCGCTGATCCGCTGTTGGTATCCTGTTTCGGCGCCTCGTCCAAGCAGTCGGTCAGGCGGCCCGCAACGCCGATGGCTTGCTTCCGGGCCGCGCCACGCTAAACCCTGGAGGCAAGCGGGATCGGGACAGAGATGGGCAAGAACTGGCCAGGACCAAGAGCGCCTCGTCTGAAGCTGGCTGCCCTGGCCCTGGCATCGACCCTGGTTTTGGACGGCTGCGGCGGCCGGGACACCGTGGATACGCCGGTCAACTGGTGGCACCAGCTCCAGGGTGGCGAGATCGCCAGGCAGCGCCCGCCGCCGCCGGGGGTGAACGATCCATACCCGCATGTTGGCACGGTGCCGGCCAAGGCCCCGGTGGTCGCCTCAGCGGCGCTGCGAGAGACGGTGACGGCGTCGCTGCTGCGCCAGCGCAACCTCACCACCCGGGTAGACGCCAACGATCCGCTGCCGCCGCCGGTGCTGCCGGCGCGTCCGGCCAGGCCGAAGCCGGGCACGCCGGCCGCCGCTTCACCGGGTTCATCCTCGGCGACGCTGGATGCCGCCGAGGCAACGCCGGCGACCGCTGCTGCCGGCAAGCCGGCCACTCCCGCCGCGTCCTCCGGATCTGCCGGCACGCCGACCGACGTCGCGACTGCATCCGACACCGATCCCGAGATCGCCATGCCCGCCCTAGACGTGCCGGCGGCCGCAGCGGATGCCGGGAACGGCACGGTCACGCTGCCGGCGATACCGGGTGGTCCGCCCGCATCCCCCCAACTGCCCGGCCTGCAGAGCGAGGAGGCCGCGGCGCGTACGTCCGGTGCGGCACAGGCGGTGCTGCCCGACTACCAAGTGGCGCCCCCGACCGGCACCCAGATCGCGTTCGTCGGCGAGACCGACGTCGTGCAGTCCGGGGAGACCGGGCTGGTGCATGCGCTCGCGGTCCGGCGGGGCGCCGGCACGATCCTGGTGCATGGCTATGGCAGTGCGGCGTCGTCGGAGCCGGACGCGCAGGCGGACGCACTGAGCCTTGCGACCCTGCGCGGCCGGGCAGTGGCCGACATGCTGCGCGCGCAGGGCGTGCCGGCGCGGGCGATCCGGCTGCAGGCGGACGCATTCGGTCGCGGCGCCAGCCTCACTCTAGTACAGTGACGGACTTGCCGTTCCAGCCAGTCCGTCCAGAGTGCCTTTGAGCCTAGTGAGCCAGTCATGAGCGAAGAGTTCCACCGCATCCGCCGCCTGCCGCCCTACGTGTTCGCCGAGGTCAACAAGGCCAAGGCGGCGGCCCGGGCGCGCGGCGCGGACATCATCGACCTCGGCATGGGCAACCCGGACAGCCCGACGCCGCCGCACATCGTGGCCAAGCTGGTCGAGACGGTGGCCGATCCGCGCTCGCATCGCTACTCGGTCAGCAAGGGCATCCCGGGCCTGCTCAAGGCGCTCGCCGGCTACTATGCGCGCCGCTTCGACGTGCAACTCGACCCGGCGACAGAGGTGGTGGCGACGCTCGGCTCCAAGGAGGGCCTCGCCAACCTGTCGGCGGCGATCACCAGCCCCGGTGACACCATCCTGGTGCCGAACCCGTCCTACCCGATCCACCAGTTCGGCTTCATCATCGCCGGCGCCTCGGTGCGCTCGATCCCGGCCCGGCCCAACGAGGACATGCTGCGCGCCCTGGAGCGGGCGGTGCGTCATTCGGTGCCGAAGCCGACCGCGCTGATCGTGAATTTCCCCTCGAACCCGACCGCCTTCGTCGCCGATCTCGATTTCTACAAGGAACTGGTCGCCTTTGCCCGGCGCGAGGAGATCTGGATCCTGTCCGATCTTGCCTATGCGGAAATCTATTTCGGCGACACCCCGCCGCCCTCGATCCTGCAGGTGCCGGGGGCCAAGGAGGTCGCGGTCGAGTTCACCTCGCTGTCCAAGACCTACTCGATGGCCGGCTGGCGCATGGGCTTCGCCGCCGGCAATCCGCGGCTGATCAACGCGCTGACCCGCATCAAGTCCTATCTCGACTACGGAGCCTTCACGCCGATCCAGGTCGCCTCGGTGGCAGCGCTAAACGGCCCGCAGGAGTGCGTCGAGCAGATGCGCGCGTTGTATCGCGAGCGCCGCGACGTCCTGATACGCGGGCTGTCGGCGGCGGGCTGGGATGTGCCGTCGCCAGAGGGTTCGATGTTCGCCTGGGCGCCGATCCCGGAGCGCTTCGTGCATCTCGGCAGCGTCGGATTCTCCAAGCTGCTGATGCAGGAAGCCGCCGTGGCGGTGGCGCCCGGCCTGGGCTTCGGCGAATACGGCGAGGGCTTCGTGCGCATCGGCCTGGTCGAGAACACCCAGCGGCTGCGCCAGGCGACGCGCAATATCCGCACCTTCCTGAACGCGCATAATGGCGGCCCCGCGCGCAGCGACGCCTCGGCCGATAACCCGATGGTCGCCGCATCATGACCATCCCGGGGGCCGGTCCTGGGCCACTGCGCATTGGCCTTGCCGGCCTCGGCACGGTAGGGATCGGCGTCGTGCGCCTGCTCGATGCCAATGCCGAGCTGATCGCGGCGCGTGCCGGGCGGCCGATCGTGGTCACCGCGGTTGCCGCGCGCGACCGGGCGCGAGAGCGCGGCGTCGAATTGGCAGGGCTGCGGTGGCACGAGGAAGCGCGCGCGCTGGCAAGCGATCCGGATGTCGACGTGGTCGTCGAGGTGATCGGCGGCCCCGAGGGGGCAGCGCGCCAGGTGGTCGAGGCGGCGCTGGCGGCGGGGCGCCCCGTGGTCACCGCCAACAAGGCGCTGATCGCAATCCATGGCGCAGCGCTGGCAGCGGTCGCCGAGCGGAGCGGCGTGCCGCTGGCGTTCGAGGCGGCAGTAGCCGGCGGCATCCCGGTGATCAAGGCGGTGCGCGAAGGGCTGGCAGCCGACCGGCTGACCCGGGTCGGCGGCATCCTGAACGGTACCTGCAACTACATCCTCACCGCGATGCGCGAGAGCGGCCATGACTTCGCGAGCATCCTCGCCGAGGCGCAGGCGCTCGGCTATGCGGAAGCCGATCCGTCCACCGACATCGACGGGATCGACGCCGCGCACAAGCTGGCGATCCTGGCGGCGCTGGCCTTCGGACGTCCGGTGGATTTCGGCTCCGTGCATGTCGAGGGCATCCGGGCGATCGGCGCGCTGGACATCGCGTTTGCGCAGGAGCTCGGTTGCAGGATCAAGCTGCTCGGGATCGCGCGGCTGACCGAGGCCGGCGTAGAGGCGCGGGTACATCCCTGCCTGGTGCCGCAGACGGCGCCGATCGCGCTGGTGGAAGGCGTGTTCAACGCGGTGTTCGCAGAGGGCGATTTCGTCGGCCGCATCATGCTCGAAGGCCGTGGCGCCGGCGCCGGCCCGACCGCGTCCGCGGTGGTGGCCGACCTGATCGACATCGCGCGCGGCACCACGATCCCGGTATGGGGGGCGAACGCAGAACATCTGTCGCAGATCGTCAGCGTGCCGATCAGCGAGCGCCTGGGCGCGTATTATCTCCGCCTGCACGTGCTGGACCGCCCAGGCGTGATCGCCGAGATCGCGGCGATCCTGCGCGACAGCGGCGTGTCGCTGAAGAGCATGTTGCAGCATGGCGCCGCCGAGGATGTGGCTGGCGGCGAGGCGCCGGACGCGGTACCGATCGTGCTGGTCACCCACCAGACCCGCGAATTTGCGATGCGACGCGCGCTGGACCTTATTGCAGCCCTTGACGTCGTCATCGAGCCGCCGGCGATGATCCGCATCGAACCCGGGTGAGAGACTGTCTTTGAGGAGGATTTAGCCAATGTCCGGAAAAAAGCAGTCCTACCAGGCCAGCGATCGCAATCTGGCGCTCGAGCTGGTGCGCGTGACCGAGGCGGCGGCGCTGGCGGCGTCGCGCTGGACCGGGCGCGGCAACAAGAACGAGGCCGACGGCGCCGCGGTCGAGGCGATGCGGCTCGCCTTCGATACCGTCGCCATCGACGGCACCGTGGTCATCGGCGAAGGCGAGATGGACGAGGCGCCGATGCTCTATATCGGCGAAAAGGTGGGCGCCGGCGGTCCCGCGATGGACATCGCCGTGGACCCGCTCGAAGGAACCTCGCTGACCGCGAAAAACGCACCGAACGCGCTGACCGTGGTGGCGCTGGCCGAGCAGGGTAATTTCCTGCACGCGCCGGACATCTACATGGACAAGATCGCGGTCGGGGCCGGCCTGCCGCCCGATGTGGTCAGCCTCGATGCCTCGATCGAGGAGAACCTGCGCAACCTGGCCCGCGCGCGCAAGACCACGATCGAGGAGCTGACGCTCTGCACGCTCGATCGCGATCGCCACGAGGAGCTGATCGCCAAGGCACGCGAGGCGGGCGCGCGGGTCATGCTGATCAGCGACGGCGACGTGGCCGGCGTGATCGCGGCCTGCCTGCCGGGCAGCGGCGTCGATATCTATGTCGGATCCGGCGGCGCGCCGGAGGGCGTGCTGGCGGCGGCGGCGCTGCGCTGCGTCGACGGCTTCATGCAGGCGCGCCTGATGTTCGAGAATGACGAGCAGGTCCTGCGCACGCGCAACATGGGCCAGGGCGATCCGAGACGCCTGCTGACGCTGACCGATCTTGCGCGTGGTGACGTGCTGTTCTCGGCCACCGGTGTGACAAGCGGGGCGCTGCTGCGCGGCGTGCAGCGCACGGCGGAGCGCGGCGTCACCCATTCGATCGTCATGCGCTCGAAATCCGGCACGGTCCGCTTCGTCGAGGGCCAGCACAACTTCGCCACCAAGACCTGGAGCCCGACCTGAATCATATGACGGCGCCGGCCGGGCGGCCGGTGCTCGACGTCTCGAACAGCCTGAGCGGACGGCGCTGGATTTGGCGCAGCGACGGCTTGGAGCAGGAGCGACTGGCGGCAGCCATTGCGCAAAGTTGCGGCCTGCCCGAGATCGTCGGCAGGCTGCTGCATGCGCGTGGCGTCACCGCCGATACCGCGGCGCACTTCCTCGAGCCGACCCTGCGCGCGATGCTGCCCGACCCGAGCTGCCTCACCGACATGGATACCGCTGCCGACCGGCTTGCCGGTGCGGTGGTAGGCGGCGAGACCGTCGGGATTTTTGGCGACTATGACGTGGACGGAGCCTGCGCCACCGGCCTGCTGGCCGGGTTGCTGCGCGAGCTCGGTTGCACGGTGCTGACCCACGTGCCGGACCGGATGCTTGAAGGCTACGGACCGAACGCGCCGGCACTGCTCGCCATGGTGCAGCGTGGTGCCGGCCTTATCGTCTGCGTCGATTGCGGCACCGCCGCCCCGGAGCCGCTGGCCGCGGTGCAGGGGCTGGCCGACGTGGTGATCCTGGACCACCACAAGGCGGAGGGGCTGCCGCCGCCGGTGCTGGCGACTGTCAATCCAAATCGGCTCGACTGCGCCTCCGGTCTCGGCGCGCTGTGCGCGACGGCGATCGCGTTCCTGGCCGCCGTGGCGATGGTGCGGGTGCTGCGCCGGCGCGGCTGGTTCGCCGGGCGGTCCGAGCCGAACCTGATCGCGCGTCTCGACATGGTGGCGCTGGCGACGATCTGCGACGTGATGCCGCTGACCGGCCTGAACCGGGCGCTGGTGACGCAAGGGCTGAAGGTGATGGGCCGGCGCGAGCGGATCGGCATCAATGCGCTGCTCGAGGTGGCGATGGCGCGGGAGACGCCGGACGCCTTTACCTGCGGGTATGCCATCGGCCCGAGGATCAATGCCGGCGGTCGTATCGCGGAGGCCGATCTCGGGCTGCGCTTGCTGCTCTGCGCGGATGCCGACGACGCGAGGGTGCTGGCAGAGCGGCTGGACGGCGTCAACCGGCAGCGGCGCGGCGTCGAGGCGGCGATCCTCGACCATGCGATGGCGCTGGCGGCGGACCAGGTCGCGGCCGGCCATGCCGTCCTGCTGATCAGCGGCGGCGGATGGCATCCCGGCGTGGTCGGCATCGTCGCAGGCCGGGTGAAGGAGCGGTTCAACCGGCCTGCACTGGTCGGGGCCGAACTCGAGGATGGCAGCGTCAAGGGCTCGGGACGGTCCGTGCCGGGGCTCGATCTCGGCACCGCGATCATCGCGGCGCGGCAATCGGGATTGCTGCTGACCGGCGGCGGCCATGCGATGGCGGCCGGCTTCTCGCTGCGTGCGGACGGGATCCCGGCGTTGCATGGCTTCCTCGACGGACGGCTGGCGGCGGCGCGGCAACGCCCGGCGGCGCTCGACCTGCCGGTGGATGCGGTGCTTGGAGTGACGGGCGCCAGTGCCGAGCTCGCGGCCGATGTCGGCCGGCTGGCGCCGTTCGGGCCCGGCAACGACGAGCCGGTGTTCGCCCTGCCCAATGTGCGGGTGGTGCGGGCCGACCGGATCGGCAAGGAGGGCAACACGCTGCGGCTGATGGTGGAAGGCGAGGGCGGCGGCCCCAGGCTCAAGGCGCTGCTGTTTCGCGCCAATGAAGGACCGCTGGCGGCGGTGCTGGAAAGCCGCGACGGCGCGCGGCTGCATCTGGCGGGTCAGTTGCGCGGCGAGGCATGGCAGGGCCGCGTCGAGGCCGGCTTCTTCATCGCCGACGCGGCCCGCGCCCTGGTGGCTTGACCGAAGCGGCCCCGCTCCGCTACCCACCCCGTGCCATGCGTCCCGTTCGTCTAGTGGCCTAGGACACCGCCCTTTCACGGCGGTAACACGGGTTCGAACCCCGTACGGGACGCCAATAGATCAATTCATTAGCCAACCTTCTCGCTAGATCATCCGGCTTGGGACAGGTCTGGGACAGGCAGTCGTCTCGATGGTGATCTGCTGACCAGACGGCGCTTCGCCGTCCGCAGGCTGCTGCCGCGCCTTGAAGGAGGTCTCATCATCTAGGCCCTGGGAAACCATACTGAGGAGCGCCTGGATCAATAGTCTCAAGGCGGCCTGCGGCGGCGATGCACGCGACGGCGGCCGTGGCTTCGTGCGAGGTGGTCAACCCGGATTTTACGGCCGAACCATTGTCTACCCGACGCCCCGCATCCCGCTGCCTTGTATGACCATGCAGCGTCAGATCAGGCGCCTACGAGCGCAATTCGATGATTTCTTGATCTGAAGATATCGTGACACTGAGCGATCCGTAGAATATGCGGCTTATAGCCGGCGGTCGATCTGTGCCTGCCTAGTGAGGTAGAAGCCTGCCGCCGCGCGTCGACACCAGAGGAGAGGACAATCTCCGCCGCCCCTGGATCACGAAAGATCTCGCTCTCAGCTAAGACGTTTCGTTCCCTACGTCGGTGACGGCAAGCAGCTTGCTACGACGTCACGCATAGAGGATCGCGATTACGTCATCAAGGCCCATCGAGGATGATCGGCAGCATCGGCTAGTCCGCCGCGATGGCGTCGATCTCGATAAGCCAACGTGGATCCATAAGCTCATGCACGACAATCATGGTCGAGGCGGGCCGTGTCTCGCCGAGGAAGCCGACACGAACGGCATTGAACGCGGACTTCAGAAGATCCGTCATTTCGACTGTCCTGGATAAGAATATTCCGGTCCGTACAATATTGGCAGGCCTCATTCCGGCATCACGGAGAACGTTGCCCACGTTGCGCCACGTCATCCGGCACTGCTCGATGAAATCCGATCCGACCCGTCCGTCGGCGTCCGCACCGACCTGGCCGGATATGAACACCATACGACGGGGCGTTGTCAGGTCGATCCCCCAACTGAGCGGCCCGGGAGGGGGCGGGGAGTCTTTCGGGTTGTGCAAGGTGAACACGTTGTCTCCGGGAACGTAAATGCGCGCACACGTTAGTGTATAACTGTCTAGAAAGCACCGGATACGGATGTCTTGAGTGCTGCATAAAGACGCACACTCCAAGCGGAATTCGGCGCTTGTATAATATAGCCACCGGAAGGCTACCGTTCTATGGGCCAGGCCGGAGCGGCCACCCCGACCGCCAGAGCGGTTCCTCCGCCGCTCCCTGGCAGAAAGGATCGAGCCACGATGTCAACCGGACGCCCTGTCAACTTGATGCTCCTCGTCGCCTCGGCTGCGGTGCTGGGCTGGGCGGGTCCCGTGAAAGCGCTTGCCCAGGCTGTCCAGAAGGCGGCCAGCTCGGGCGGCTCCTCGACCGCTGATACCGGCGATATCGCTGTTCCAAAGGAGAAGGGTGGCATCGAGCAGGTCGTGGTTACGTCGGCGAAGCGCGCCCAGTTGATAAACAAGGTTCCTGAGAGCGTCTCGGTGTTGTCGGGCAAGACAATCAAGCAGCAGCATATCAGAACCTTTGAAGACGTGACCCGCCAGACACCGGGCCTGTCGTTCGCCGCGGGGAATACCGTGTCGGGGGGCATTGTCGGGCCAAACACGCAGAATCTTGTGATACGCGGCATCAGTTCGACAGCCGGATCTGCCACCGTAGCCGTCTATCTCGACGATACTTCGATCACCCAGAGCAATCTGTATGTCGGTGCCGAACTGCCACGCTTCGTCGATATGGATCGTGTCGAGGTGCTGCGTGGACCACAGGGGACGCTGTTCGGTGCGAGTTCAATGGGCGGCACGATCCGGCTGATTACCAACCAGCCGAAGTTCAACTTCTATGGCGCCGACCTGAGCAGTGATGCCTCAGGCACTGTGCATGGCGGCGCGAACTGGGATGAGCAAGGCGCCGTCAACATCCCGCTCATCAAGGACAAGATGGCTCTGCGTATAGCCGGCGACTTCGGTTCGAATAGCGGTTACATCAATCGGTTGAACCCGGACGGCAGCCTTGCCAAGGCCGGTGTCAACGACGAGCACTGGAACTTCATCCGCGGCACACTTAAATATCAGCCAGCGGACGATCTGGAGATCACTACACAGGTTCTCTATCAGACCGACAGAACCGGCGATACTCCCGTGTTCTACCCTCAGCTCGGGACCTACAACGAGGACAAGCCGGTCACCGAGCCGAGCCGTGATTACCTCTTCATTCCGAGCGTGACGATCCGCAAGTACTTCCCGGACTTCAGTCTCACCTCGGCCAGCAGCTACCTGCAGCGGACCTTCTCGTTCCAGAGCGACGGCACCGTGTTCAACAGTCAGGTGATCGCTACTGCATTCCTCGACCCGGCCTTCCCCGCTCAGGCCCCTCAGGCCGATGCGCAGATCGGGACCCTGCCGTCGCAGGTGCATCGTGACGACCGCACCTATCAGGCATCGGAGGAGCTTCGCGCCGCCTCGACCGATGCGGAGTTGTTCGGGCGCCAACTGAACTGGATCGGCGGTCTGTACTTCCAGTGGCAGCGGCAGGTACGCGACGACACCGAACCGGCACCTGGCATCTCGGCCGCGTTCCAGAACATCTATGGCTTCAGCGTCACAGACTCGCCCTTCGGCGGCGCAGCGCTTGGCGGCCTGCCCTATGCGAACTATCAGAACGACGTCGTGTATTCCGACAATCAGTCACTCATCGAGAAGCAGTACGCGGGCTTCGCGCAGGCCGATTATTCCATCCTGAAGCACCTCAGGTTCACGGCCGGGATCCGTTACTCCTATGCAACGCAGAGCTATTTCCGCAGCAGTGGCGGCGTGCTTGCCTTTGGCAACGCCTTTCCCTTCACCTCCACCGACTCCACCTACGCCGCCACTCCCAAGTTCTCGCTTGCTTACGACCTCGATCCTGAATCGATCCTTTACGCGACGATTGCGAAGGGCTTCCGGCTGGGAGGTCCGACCGGGCCGGTCTCGGGGACCACATGCAAGACCGATCTCGCCAATGTCGGCATTGGCACGCCGCCAACGAGCTACGGACCCGACCGCCTCTGGAGCTACGAGACGGGTTTGAAGAAGCTCATGCTGCATGACAAGCTCAGCATCGACTTCGGCTTGTATTATATCGACTGGCAGAACATCCAGCAGAGCATCAACCTTCCGACCTGCGGTGCGTCGATCACCCAGAACTTTGGTGGCGCGAAGAGCTACGGCACCGAGATACAGGTTCGCGCCGAGGTGTTGCCGGGCCTCACGCTCAGCGCGGTCGGTGGCATCACCCGTGCCATCATTACCCAGAGCCCGAATGATCTCGCCGCGGCACCTGGGCAGGACGTGCTCAACGTCCCGAAATGGACAGGCACCTTCGCTGCCGACTACGAGTTCAAGCTGGGCCGGAAGGCCGGCGGGTTCGCCCGCGGCGACTTCGATGTGATCGGCTCTTCGCATGGCGCCTTCAACGACCTTGACCCGGCTTTCCACCAGCCTCGCTATGGCCTGCTCAACGGCAGCGTCGGGATGAATGCTGGCCGCTGGGTGTTCACCCTCTACGGGAAGAACCTTACCAACAACAAGCAGATCATCCAGCGCCCTTCGATCAACTTCACCGAGGAGGGCTACCTGTTGCGGCCTCTTACTGCCGGCGTCTCGGTCTCCACGAGGTTCTGAGACCAAAGCGGGCGGCGCCTCTACCGTCCGCATTCACCCGTCCACTGCTTCGTAGTCGTCCGAGGTGTTGTGGCGCTGCCGTCCGGCCGGCAGCGCCCCGAATATCACAGCGTCGGTACTGGCTCGCGATTGTCGCCCTGCTCCAGGCGCTGGCGCATGCCGTCATGGTTCTGCCGGCGTTCCATGTCGGACAGCATGCCCGCAGCCGCCTCGAGGCGGAGCCCGGTCGCCAGCGGTGGCGCAATGCCGACGTCGCGCATGGCGGCGTAGCGCGCGTTCAGGCCCTGCTTCTTGCGCATCTGGCTGCCCTGGGCGAGCTCAAGACCAGCGTAGTCGAGCTCCTCGGTCAGCACGATGGCACCCGCACGCACCGCGTCGTCCAACAACTCCTGCCCCCGCTCGGTGCGGGCGATGAAGCCGTTGAACCCGATCTCGTCGGTGATCGGCTTGCCGCCCGGCCACACATCCGCCACCGAAAGATCCGCAAGGTCTCCGAGTGCGTCGGGGCAGATCTTGCAGCGGAACTGCAGCTGCCACCGCTGCTCGTCGTTCCACATCTCGTTGTAGCTGAATCGATGTTCGCTGCCGTCGTGGGTCTTCATGACCATCTCGCCAGGACAGCCGTCGCCCCGGTAACGCAGGCCGCTGATGTCAGCCTCGGTACGACCGATGCGGCGGACGTAGTCGACGGTCTTGCCGAACTCCGAGACGCCGCCGCAGTAGAAGTTGAGCGTGTAGCGCAACAGCCGGTCGACGCGGGGATCTAGACGCGCGTAGTTGCGAATGGCCGAGATGTCGCACGCCTTGCCGATGAAGGCGAAGGGCTCATCGCGATCCAGTATCTCCCGGAAGTCGATCAGCGGCGCCGCGGGCCCGTAGCGCGAGCCCGACGCCTCGATCACCTGCGCTGCGTCGAAGCTGAGATGGCGCACGGTTCGCAACGGCTGCTCCGTCGAGGCCGCGACATGCAGGATGAACTTGACCTTCTTGCGGGCCAGCAGGTGCAGTCCGAGCGCGCTGAGCGCGCCTCCGGAGGATGCGTGGTGGCGGACAGACGGATCGCCGGCATGACCGATCGCCATCTGCCGGGTCGGGCCCCAGATCGGGTCGATCTCCGGGACCGAAGGCTCCGATCCCGGCTGGTAGCCCTCGACCCGGATGCCCGGGCAGACCGTATTGATCGCGCGCAGCACCGGCTCGTCGAGCGGCCGCAGCACGAGCGGCCGCTCGCCGCCTTCGCCGGACATCACGATGCGGATCGCGTCCGGCGTGGCGATGCTCTGGCAGAGCCCGCAGCCGATGCATAAGCCGTCCGCGACTATGGATTCCACCGTGCGTAGCGGCACGCGCGTATCGGGCTTCTCTGACATCGGCGGTTCTCTCTCTGGCTCGGTTTGCATCACAAGACCGGCGTGGACGTGGGCATGGCGGCACGCCGGCGTTCCGGGCGCGCGATCAGCAACGCCGCGAGGGTGACGACATAGGGCGCCGCGTCGGTAAGCTGGCTCGGCACCGACGCACCCTGCATGCGCAGTCCGATGGCGTCGGAAAACCCGAACAGGATGCAGGCGCAGGCCACCGCGACCGGTCTTGCCCGGCCGAGCATGACCGCAGCCACGGCGATCCAGCCACGCCCGGCCGTCATGTTCTCGGCGAACAGCGTGACGTTGCCGAGCGCAAGCTGCAGCCCACCCAGACCGCACAGCAGCCCGGCCACCAGCGTCGTCACCAGCTTGGTGCGTCCGGCACGCTCGCCCAGTGTCACCGCCGCCTTCGGGTTCTCGCCGATGCCGCGCAGACGCAGTCCCCAGGGTGTGCGGGCCAGAAACAGCGCCACGATGCCGACCAGCAGCCACGACAGATAGACCAGCGCGTCCTCGGCGCCGAGCGCCGGGCCCAGCAGCGGCAGATCGGCGAGGCCAGGGATGCGCAGTCGCGGCAGCCCCGCCATCAGCGGGTCGCTGTAGGTGCCGCTGGTGCCGAGCACGGTGCGCAACAGGAACGAGGTCAGACCGGACGCCAGCAGGTTGAGACTGATGCCGATGATGATCGCGTCGCCGCCGAGACGCACGACCCCGATCCCGAGGATCGCGCCGAACAGCGTGCTGGCACACAGGGCGGCCAGGATGCCGCCGGCAAGGCTGCCGGTCAGGTGATTGCCGGCCACCGCCGCGAACGCGCCGACCAGCATCTGGCCTTCCAGGGCGATGTTGAACAGCCCGACCCGTTCGCACAGCGTGCCTGCCAGCGCCGCCAGCAGGATCGGCGTGATGCCCTGCACCGCCTGGTCGAAGAAGGTGACGTCGAAGAAGCCGCTCATGAGAACCGCCGGCGCAGGCCGCCGCCCATCGACAGGAACAAGATGATGACGGCCTCCAGCACCATGGTCAGCACCCGCGGGATGCCGAGCGTGCGCTCCATCGCGAAACCGCCGGTCTGCAGGGCCGCGAAGAACAGCCCGGCGGCGATCGCGGCGATCGGCTCGCCTCCCGCCAGCAGCGCCGCCAGCGTGCCGGACCAGGTATATTGGGGCGCCAGCAGGGCGCCGTCGGTGAAGCGGTACTGGCCGCCCAGCACCAGGATCGCACCAACGAGACCGGCCAGCGCCCCGCTCGCGGCCATCACCAGTACAGACTGCCGGCGGGTGGCGACGCCACCATAGCGCGCGAATTGCAGGTTGGACCCGCGCATGCGCAGCTCGTAGCCGACCGATGTGCGGCGATCGACGAAAACGATGAGCGTCGCCGCGATGGCGACGAGCAGCACCCCGGCGGTGATCGGCGTGCCGGCCACCAGATGCGTCAGGCGAACACCGCGGGGGATGCGATGGGTCGCAGCAAGCGCATCGGCCGGATCGTGCAGCGACCCGTGCACCAGGTAGCTGCACAGCCCCTTCGCCGGATAGGTCAGCAGCCAGCTCGAGACGAGCACCGGAATGCCGGCCAGCAGTTCGCCCAGCACGGCCAGCACGCCATAGAGACCGCCCACCAGCATGCCACCGCACAGTGCGGCTGGGAGCCGCACGGCGTCCGGAGCCGGCAGATAAAGCGCCACCAGGGTGGCCGCGAAGCCGCCCAGCACCAGTTGCCCGTCGCCACCCAGATTGATCATGCCACCCCGGAACGGCAGTGCCGCGGAAAGCGCCATGCCGATCAGGGGCGCGGCCCGGTTGATGGTCTCGGCCATCTGCGGTCCGTCGAAGGCGCCGGCCAACAGCGCGCCCAGGGCCTCGAACGGACTGACACCGGCGGTGGTGGCGATCAGGCCGCTCACGATGAAGCCGGCCAGGACCGCAAGCAGCGTCGGCGTCAGGCGTCGGCCCCCGGTCAGGACACCCGCAAGCAAGCCGGCCGGTGCTGTGGCGCGCTTCACGCCGCGACCCCTGCGCGCGCCCGCGCGCCGCCGGCCATCAGCAGGCCCACTGTGGCCTCGTCGGCGTCCCCGGCGGCGAGCTCGGCCTGGAAGCGCCCCTCGAACATCACCAGGATGCGGTCGGAGAGCGCCAGAACCTCCGACAGCTCGCTGGAGACCAGCAGGATGGCATGGCCGCGCGCACGCTCGGCGACGAGCTGATGGTGGATGAACTCGATGGCCCCGACATCGACGCCGCGGGTCGGCTGCTCGGCGATCAGCAGCGGCGCGTCGTGCGCCAGCTCCCGGGCGATCACGATCTTCTGCAGGTTGCCGCCCGAGAGCGTGCCGACCGCGACGCGCTCGTTCACGATACGGACATCGAAACGCTCGAGCAGCCGGCGCGCCCAGTCCCGCACGGCGCGCGTCCGCAGCAGGCCATGCCGGGCCAGCGGCAACCGGTGGTGGAAGCCGAGGATCAGGTTGTCGGCGGCGCTGGAGGCGGCGGCGCTGGCGGTGCGGTGGCGGTCCTCGGCGATGTAAGCGAGGCCCGCCTGTCGGCGCCTCGCGACCGGCGCCCGCGTCACGTCATGTCCGTTCACCCGCACCGTGCCGCTGGATGTCGGCCGCAACCCGACCAGCGCCTCGACCAGCTCGGACTGGCCGTTTCCGGCGACGCCGGCGATGCCCAGGATCTCGCCGCCACGCAAAATGAAGCTGGCGCCATCGACCGCCGGCCGTGCCGTCTCGCCGGTGCGCAGCGCCTCGACCGCGAGACGGATCGGGCCAGGCGCGGTAGCGGTCTTGTCCGAACGCATCGCCGGCGCGCGACCGGTCATTGCCTGCACCAGGACGGTCTCGCTGGAGGCTCCCGTCGCCATGCTCGCCACCACGCGGCCGTCACGCAGCACGGTGATGCGGTGGGTTGCGGCCATCGCCTCTGCCAGCTTGTGCGTGATCAGCAGCACCGAGCAGCCCGCTCCGGACAGCGTGCGCACGACATCGAACAACGAGGCCGCCTCGGCAGGGGTCAGCACCGCGGTCGGCTCGTCGAGGATCAGGATGCGCGCCTTGCGATACAGCGCCTTCAGGATCTCCAGGCGCTGCCGGACGCCGACGGGCAGGTCGGCCACCCGCGCCATCGGATCGACCGGCATGCCGTAGCGCGCGGAGAGGTCGGCGACCTGCCGGCACGCCTCGGCAACGTCGAGGAACGGCCCGCGCCGCGGTTCCGCGCGGAACACCACGTTCTCCCAGACGGTCAGGCTGTCGAACAGCCGGAACGACTGGTGCACCATGCCGATGCCGTGGCCGATCGCATCGATCGGCGAGTGCAGACGGATCGTCCGCCCGTCCAGAAGGATGCTGCCGGCATCGGCCTGCTCCAGCCCGAACAGCACCGACATCAGGGTGGATTTGCCGGCGCCGTTCTCGCCCATGATGCCGTGCACCTCGCCCGGCCCGACGCTCAGGTCGATGCCGTCATTGGCGAGCACGCCGGGATAGCGCTTGACGATCCCGCGCATCTCCAGCCGGGGGGGTGGCGGGATCAAGGGGCTGCGCGCATGGGATCGGCGACCACGAGCCGCCCTGCAACGATCTCGTCCCGGATCGCCGCGACCCTGGCCAGGATGTCGGTGCGGCCGGCGACGAGGCAGCCGCTGTGCGCCGCATCGGGTTCGAGGGCGGTCAGCCCCACGGCGCCTTCCTTGAGGCCGAGCGCCGCCCGGTTCGGCGCAGTGCCGCGCGCGATCGCCTCGACCATCTGCTCGGTCGCGCGATCGACATGCTTCACCGCGCTGTCGACGATGTGGCCCGGAGCCTCCTTGCACTGGTTGATGTCGACCCCGAACGCCTGTGCCCCCGGCGTGGCCGCGACCTGCCTGAACACCCCGCCATTGCCGGCGGAGGTGGCGGCGAGCAGCCTGTCGACACCTTCGCTGAGCATCGTGGCGGCCTGGCTCTCCGCCCGCACCGGATCGGAGAATGGCGAGTCGCCGCCGACCCAGAGCGTCGGCGCCACGACGATCGCCGTGCGGGCGAGCCGCGCTCCTTGCGCGAAGGCGTCGCTGTAGCGGTGCATGTATGGAATGTCGGATGAAGCGACGGTGCCGACTTTTCCGGAACGCGAGACAAGTGCCGCCTCGTAGCCGGCCAGGAAATTCGCCTCGTATTCCTTGAACAGCACGCAGTAGACATTCGGAGCCGGCTCCGTCGGGCATTCGTCGACCATCAGGAAGCGGATCGCCGGGTTGTCGTCGGCGGCATCAGGAACGATGTCGGCGAACTCGAAGCCGGTGACCACGATGATCGTGGCTCCCTCGCGGATCGCGGCCCGGATATCCTCGGCGCGGGTTTCCGGATCGCTGCTCTCGAACACACGGGTCGGCATCGCGAGGGAGCGGCCTGCTGCCTCCGCACCTGAGCGCACCATCTTGAGGTACACGTCGACGCCGAACGGCAGCGGCGAGACGAAGAACAGTTTCGGCGATGCGGCGGCGCATGCGGTTGCCGCCGCCGACAGGCAAAGAGCCAGAGCCAGGCCGGACAGGGCGAGACGCCTCATGCCCGGGTTGTCTGCTCGTGCATGAGCGCAAAACACCCGACGATGCCGTCACGCTCGAGCTGCGCCGCCACCGACAGTGCCAGCGCCTCGCGCCAGGGCGGCGCGATCAGCTGCACGCCGATCGGCAGCACACCGCCGGTGAGCACAGGAACCGTTACGACCGGCAGACCGATGAAGCTGATCGGTTGCGTGTAGATGCCGAGGTTTGCTCGCAGCGGCACGTCGCGGTCGCCCAGCCGTAGCGTCGGCTGCCCCAGCAGCGGCGCAACGCACGGCGTCGCAGGCGCGATCAGCAGGTCGTGGCTGGAGAACACGTGTCGCAGCTGGTCGCGGAACCACAGCCGGATCCGCTCCACCCGGTGCAGCACGCTGGCGGGCAGCATCGCTCCGGCCAGGAACCGCGCCCGCGTGGCGACGTCGAAATCGCCGGGACGCCGCAGCAGGTCCTGCAGATGCAGCGCGGCACCGCTCGCGGCGGTCAGGCAGAAGGCGGCCGCCCGCGCTTCGGCGACCCCGTCCAGCACCACCTGCGTTTCCGCCCCGAGCGCGCGCGCGACCTGATCTGTCGCCGCTCGCGCCTCCTCGCCGGCAGTCTCGCGAAACCACCCTCCTAGCACGCCGACGCGCAGGGTTCCGGCCGGTGCCTCCAGCGACGGCAGCGATGGCTCCAGGGCGGGCGGATGGCAGTCCGGGTCCGGTCCCTGCAGCAAGTCGTAGGCGGCCGCCAGGTCGCGCACCGAGCGCGCGAACGGGCCGACATGGTCGAGCGCATCGACGAACGGATACACGCCGATCCGAGAAAGCCGCCCGAGCGTCGGCTTGAGGCCGAAGATTCCGCACAGCGAAGCCGGCACCCGGATCGAGCCATTGGTGTCGGAGCCGAGACTGATCGGCACCATTCTGGCCGCGACCGCCGCCGCCGAGCCACCGGAGGAACCGCCGGCCGAGCGAGCGAGGTCATGCGGATTGTGTGTCGGCCCGTCGTGCTCGTTTTCGGTGGTGAAGCCGTAGGCGAACTCGTCCATGTTGGTGCAGCCGATCAGGATGGCGCCGGCGGCGCGCAGCCGCGCGACCAGGGTCGCGTCCTGCGCCGCGGGCGCCGCGTCGCGCCGGATCTTCGAGCCCGCCAGCGTGACCGTGCCGGCAACGTCGAACAGGTTCTTGACCGCGAATGGTACGCCGGCCAGCGGACCCGGATCGGGACCTCGTTTCACGGCACGATCGATCTTTGCCGCCTCGGCCCGGGCGGTCTCGGCGAACAGGGTGGTGAAGCAATTCAGCGCCGGATCGCGATCCGCAATCCGCGTCAGCGTCGTCTCGATCAGCGCAGCGGCTTTCGTGCATCCGCCGCGCACCGCATCGGCGATGTCTGTCGCCGGGCTGTCCAACGTTGTCTCCGGGCTCCATGTGCTCATGGCGTGAACGGCTCTGTCGACGCGTCGTCATCCGGAAGCGGCAGCGCCAGCACGAGCGCCGCCTGGTCGAACAGCCGCGCCAGCGCGTCACCGAACATCTCCCGGTCGCCGTCCGGCACGTTAAGGCCGAGCCTGCCGGCGAGCATGACTGCATCGTCCACCGGTTTTTCAATCATCGGCAGGACCTCGCGAGAGCCGTCATCCAGGTTGTCCGGGGTCATACGCGCGCCCCAGGGCAGCGGGCATGCGGACCGACCGGCCGAATGCGGCCAGCACCAGCACGGCGACCAAGTAGGGCAGCATCTCGACGGTGTAGGAACTGAGCGGCAGCCCGAAGATCTCGACACGCAGCTCCAGGGCCTCGGCGGCGCCGAATGCCAGGCAGGCGACAAGCGTCGCGCCCGGCTGCCAGCGCCCGACGATCACGGCTGCAAGCGCAAGGAATCCGCGTCCGCCAGTCATCGCGTCGGTGTAGGTACCGACCTGCTGCAGCACCAGCACCGCGCCGCCGAGACCGGCGATCGACGCGCCGGCGATGGTTGCCACCAGTCGCGTGCGGCCCGGATCGTGTCCCGCCACATAGGCGGCGTTCGGGTTCTCGCCGGCGCCGCGCAGCCGCAGGCCGGCATGGGTGCTCGTCAGGAACCAGGAGACCGGCACGAAGGCCGCAAAGGCGAGCAGGGTCAGCGGCGGCTGGCGGAACAACGATCCGAGCAGCGGGATTGCCGCCAGGCCGGGGATCGCCCAGGCGTTGATCAGCGGCAGGGCGATGACCGGCGCGCTGCCGTGATGCAGGACGCGAAGCAGGAAGCTGGTGCTGCCGGCGGCGAGCATGTTGACCGCGAGCCCCGTCACCATCTGGTCGGCGCGGAACCGCAGCGCCACCAGCCCGACGACGATGCCGACGAGACCGCCGGCGGCAAGGCTTGCGAGCAGTCCAGCCACATCGCTGCCGGTCGCGGACGCCGCCACCGCGGCGCCGAACGCGCCGGCCAGCATCATTCCCTCCAGCCCTACCGCGAACACGCCTGCCTGCTCGGAGAGGATGGCGCCGAGTGCCGCGAACAGCATCGGCGTTGCGAACCGCACGCTGGCAGCAAGCAACGAGACGACCTGATCCATCGTCAGCCCGCAATCGCGGGACGGGCGGACCGGGCGCCCTTGCGACCTGCGCCCGCCATCGCAGCCAATACGAACAGCATGGTCAGCGCCTGCGTGACCACCACCAGTGAGGCGGGTATGCCGATCCGGCGCTGCATCGTCCTGGTGCCGGTCTCCAGAAAAGCGAAGAACAGGCCGGCCGGGATGGTGGCCCAGGGCTCGAGTGCCGCCAGCAGCGCCACCGCGATCGCGTTGAAGCCGAAGCCGCGCGAAAAGCCATCGACGACGCGCTGCTGCACGCCGAGCACCTCGACCGCGCCGGCGAGGCCGGCGAGGGCTCCGGCCAAGGCCATCAGGCCGATGGTCAGCCGGATGCGAGAGAACCCGGCATAGGCGGCCGCACGATGGCTTTCGCCGAGCACGCGCAACGCGAAGCCGGGACCGCTCCGTCGCAGCAGCAGTTGCGCCAGCAGTGCCACGGCGATCGCGGCCAGGATGCCGGCATGCAGGTCGGTGCCTTCGACGAGCAGCGGCAGGCGGCTGGCGGACGGCAGCGGCGGCGACTGCAGGAACCCGGCTCCGACCTCGCCAAGCGGTCCATGCAGCGCCACTTCGACCAGCAGCCCGGCAATGAAGTTCATCAGCAGCGTGACGACCACCTCGTTGACCCGCCGCACGACATGAATGATGGCCGCCAGCACCGCCCAGGCGAGGCCGCCGAGCATGCCGCCCAGAAGACCCGACGTGACCGAGAGCATCGGCCCGGCGCCGGGATGGCGCAGCACTGCCCAGCCGGCGCACAATCCGCCCAGCGCAATCTGTCCCTCGCCGCCGATATTGATGATGCCGGCACGAAAGCACAGCACGACGCCGGTGCCGCCCAGGATGTAGATCGCGGCTCGGTTCAGGCCGTAGGCAATCCGGTCGATCGATCCGAATGCACCCGCCATGACGGCCTGCAGCGCTGCGACCGGACTGGCGCCCGCCAGGGCGACCAGGATACCGGTGCACAGCATGGCCAGCAGCAGCGCCAGGACCGCGCGGAACGCCGGCAATTCCATCACGGCGACAACGAGACGCGCCGTCAAGCGGCCGATCCGTGCGCCGAGCTGCCCATCATCAGGCCGAGGCGGTCCGAGTTCGCATGCGCGCGCTCCATGATGTCGACCAGCCGTCCACCCGCCATCACGCCGATGCGGTCGCCAAGCGCCAGCACCTCGTCCAGCTCCGACGAGATGTAGAGAATGGCGGCTCCCGCATCGCGCAGGCGCAGGATCTGGGCCATGACAAAACCGGTCGTTTCCGGATCGAGCCCCCAGGTCGGCTGCAGCACCACCAGCACGCGCGGCTGCCGCCCGATCTCGCGCGCCAGCACGATCTTCTGCTGGTTGCCACCGGAGAGCTGCCCGGCTGGCATGGAGCCCGACCGTGCGCGGATCGCATAGGCTGCCATCGCCGCACGCGCGACGCGGCGCAGCGCGCTGGGCCATAGCACGCCATGCTGCCCGAAGGGCGGTCGCGTGCAGTCGCGCAGCATCAGGTTCTCCGCGACCGACAGGCGAGGAACCAGGCTTGTCGTCGCGCGGTCGGCGGGCACGTAGGCAAGGCCCGCGGCAACCCGGGCGCCGACGCTCCACCGGGTCACATCCTCGTTGCCGAGCCGGATGCTACCCGCGCGCGGCCGCTGCAGGCCGGCGATGCTGCGGCCCAGCTCGTGCTGGCCGTTGCCGTCCACGCCGGCGATGGCAAGGATTTCGCCCTCGCGCACCTCGAAGCAAATGGAGCCGCTGCTGGCCGTATCGGACATGCTCAATTCGATGCCGCGCAGTGCCAGCAGCGGTTTTCCGGCAGCATGCGCGGCACGTGCAAGCGGCGGCGGCGGATCGCGCCCGACCATCAGCCGGGCAAGCTCGGCGCGCGAGGCCGAGCCGTCACATCGCGCGACCACGCGCCCGTCCCGCAACACGACGATGTGCCCGCAGATTTCCAGCACCTCACCGAGCTTGTGCGAGATGAAAATGATCGACCGGCCCTCGTCGCGCAGCCGCGAGCAGATCGCGAGCAGCCGCGCTACCTCCGGCGGAGCAAGATTGGATGTAGGCTCGTCAAGGATCAGCAGCTGGACGTCGCGCATCAGCGCCTTGACGATCTCGACGCGCTGCCGGCTGCCTAGGGGGAGGTCGCCGACGATCGCGGCGGGATCGAGATCGAGGCCGTAGGTCTCGCTGGTGCGCCGGATCGCCATGGCGGCGTCGGCCAGTCGCAGCCGGCCGCGTCCGCCCAGGCCGAGCAGAACGTTCTCCGCAACGCTCATGCCATCGAACAGCATGAAATGCTGGTGCACCATGCCGATTCCGGCCGCGATCGCCTCGGCGGGCGTATGGCCGGAAAGCTCCTGCTGCCTGAACACGATGCCGCCACGGTCGGCGGGCACGACCCCAAACAGGATTTTCATGAGCGTGCTCTTGCCGGAGCCATTCTCGCCGAGCAGGCCGACGACACTGCCCGGCGGAACATCGAGGTCGATGCCGGCATTGGCCAGCACCGTCCCGTAGCGCTTCTCGATCCCGCGAAGCTCGAGCAGGTTGTGTGACCGCGCGTGCCCAGCCAGCCCGCTAGCCGCCGGCACGGGCATCCTCGGCGGTCGGCACGATCCTCAGCTTGCCGGTGGCGAGACGAGCGCACACCGCGTCGATCTGTTGCCGTAACGGCACCGGCACGGCGTCGCTGTAGGCAACGCCTGGTCGGTAGGCGAGCATGGCGCCGGACGAGCCGGGCGTGTCGAAGCCATAGCGCATCGTCGCCCCCGACAGCCGCCCCGCCTTCACCTGTGCCGCCGCCGCCGCATACATTTCCGGCCACTTCTCGATGACATTGGTCAGGATCTGCGCCGGCGCGATGGCGGTCTGGTCGTACGAGCGGCCGGTGACGAACACGGCTTTTTCTCGGGCCGCCTGGATCAGCCCCACCTGTCCGGCATTGAGCTGGCCTGTCAGCACGTCCGCGCCTGCGGCGACGAGCGAAAAGGCTGCCTCCTTGGCCTCGGCGGCGCTCTCCATGTCGCTGACGTACACGATCTTCACGACGATATCGGGTCGCGCCGTGCGCGCGCAGATGCGGAGACTGCCGACCATATCGATCGTCGTCGGCAAGCCCTCCAGCCCGAACACGCCGCCGATGCTGCCGCTTCGGCTCATGCCGGCTGCGAGGACACCCAGCAGGCAACCGAAATGGCGGTTGTCGAAATCGATCGACATGACGTTCGCGCCATTGCCGTGTGCTCCGGCACCGACGATGAACTGCACGTGCGGGAACTCCGCACCGACCCGCTCCGCTGCTGTCAGGAAGCGCCCGGAATGGCCGATGATCAGACCAAATCCCTGCCGTGCGTAGTCACGCATGGCATCGACATGGTCGGCCGCTTCGACATTTTCGGAATAGGCGATGCCGAACCCGAGCGTTTTGATCGCCTGTAGCCCATCAAATCCGGATGCGTTCCAGCTCTGATCTCCGATGCTGCCCGGAAACAGCATTGCCGCCTTTGGACTGGCCGCATGAGACGGTGCCACGCCGAGCAGCGACATCATAAGCAGTCCGACGGCAAGCCCGAGCGCACGACGTCGTCTTGCGGGGGCTGCTCGCCTCATGCGTGGCCGATCTCCAAATTGCGGGCCAGTGGGAGAGCGTCTGGTCCAGGGGCGACGTAAGCGCAGCCCGAGGGAGCGCGGCAAGCAGCGAAATACGCCAGCACCGTCCTGCTTTTAGCAGCGGTCAGCAGCTTTGTGCCCTAATTGTCGCCACGCTCGACGAGGTCGGCCTTCAGCCGCTCGAGAAAGACCGCGGCTGCACTCGGCAATTGCCGGTTCTTCTTGACGCCGATCACCAGGCGTCCGCGCAGGTTCTGATCTCGCAGCGGGATCGGCAACAGATCGTGCTCGCTCTCCGGGTCGATGTTGAGCTGGAAGCACACGCCCTGGCCACCAGAGGCAATCGTCTTCAGGATCCCGATGGAGTTTGCGGTCACCATCGGACGCAGCGACAGCGAGGCGTTTTCCGCTGCCGCGTCAAGCAGGTGACGGCCGCCCAGGCTCATGTTGCCGTAGAGAACCGGGTAGGCCACGCATTCGCTGAGGCGAAGCGCCTGAGAACCTGCCAGTGGATGGTCGCGGGCAACGAAGGCGTGCAGGCGCTTCAGACATTCCGCTACCGGAAAAAACACGCGATCGCCCTCGGGCGGGTTGAAGGCATAGCCGATATCCACTTCCTCGCGCGCCACCGACGAGAGCACTTCCTGGGTTCCCATCACCCGATAGTCGAAGGTGATCTGCGGGTGGCTCTTCAGCGATGCCAACATCAGTTTGGTGACGACCCCCGTCATCGCCTCGATGACGGCAAGCCGAACGTGACCGCGACGCAGTCCGCGTAGATCCTCGATCTGCCCGCAGGTGATCTCCAGGTCGCGGGATGTCCGGCGCACATGGCCGAGCAGGAGTTCGCCGGAACTGGTCAGCCGGACCCCGCGCGGCAGCCGCTCGAACAGCAGCACGCCGAGGTCGGTTTCCAGATCCAGGATCTTCCGATTGAGCGCCGAGGAGGCGACGTTGAGAGTGGCGGCCGCCTTGCGCATCGAGCCATGGCTCGCGACAGCCTCGAAATAGGCAAAGGAGCGCGACCGCGACTGGTAGCCTTGACGATTGGCCATGCCTAAACCCCGATATCCGCTCCGCCGACCGTCCCCCTGGCCAGGGACGCGGCAGACCTTTGCGATGCAAAAATAGGGCCAGTGCGCACGCTTTTGAGCGCTATTCGTTGCCGGCGGCGCCGGTAGCGTCGGGCCATTCCCTTCAGGACATGTTCTATGACCTTAGGCCAGTCGGCCCGGCATCGAGCCCTCGGATGCGGATCGTTCCGCATGCCAGGCGCCGTCATCGGCGGCTCGCCCAGGTCATGAGGGACGTCGAAGTCCCACGCCGATGCAGGTTGGACCGTGTCGCGATGAGCGATCCCGGTGACGTGTCTTCAGTCCGGCGGCTGCTCGACGAGGGGCTGGTCGAGGCCGAAGGCATCGTCGCCATCCTGGGTAAGACGGAAGGCAATGGCTGCGTCAACGACTTCACCCGCCCTTATGCGGTGAGCGCGCTGCTGGCGTTGCTGTCGGAGCGGATGCACTGTCCACCGGATGCGGTGGCGGCGCGCATCGCCATCATCATGTCGGGTGGCACGGAAGGTGGACTTTCGCCGCACTTCCTGATCTTTTCGGTCGCGCCGTCGGAGATCGCGCCGAGCGGGTTGCCGACGCTGGCCACAGGTACGGCATTCACCCGCGAGTTCGCGCCCGAGGAGATCGGCCGGCTTTCCCAGGTCGAGGAGACAGCGGCGGCAGTACGGCTGGCCATGTCGGGAGCGGGCATCTCTGATCCGGAGGACGTGCACTACGTGCAAGTCAAATGCCCACTGCTGACGAGTGGCCGCGTCGCGGCAGCGGCGGCACGCGGCAAGACCGTGGTGACGGACCACACCTACAGCTCGATGGGCTTCTCGAGGGCCGCGTCAGCCCTTGGTGTGGCATGTGCTCTGCGCGAGCTGGAGTTGCCTGCGCTGACGCAGGCCTCGATCGGCCATGACCTCTCGCTCTGGTCGGGCCGCGCCAGCACCTCTGCAGGCATCGAACTGATGCGAAACGAGATCCTTGTGCTCGGCAACAGCGTCGCCTGGGCAGGGAACCTGCGCATCGCGCACGCTGTGATGCGGGATGCGATCGACCTAGACGCCGTGCAGTCCGCCCTGTTGGCGCTGGAAATTCCGGCGTCTCGTCAGTTGGCTCCGGCCGATGCGGCTCGCGTGCGGGCGGTGCTCGCCAAGGCTGAGCCATCGCGCAGTGGGCAGATCCGGGGCAGCCGGCACATCATGTGGGACGACAGCGACATCAACGCCACGCGCCACGCGCGCGCGCTAGTCGGAGGCGTCGTTGCCGGGCTGATCGGCCGGACCGACCTGTTCATCTCCGGCGGCGCCGAACATCAGGGGCCGGATGGCGGCGGCCCGATCGCGATCATCGCCGACCGGTCGCCCTGACGGTGGCGCGTTCGCTCGGCATCGCGGCACTGCTGGAGGCCTACCGTAGCAGCGACCTCACCCCGCTTGACGTGGTGCACGATGTGCTGCAGCGGACTGCGGCCTATCCGGATCGCGCCGTCTGGATCCACAAGATCCCGGACGCCGATCTCATGGCGCGCGCCACGTCGCTGATGAGCGATCCGCTTGCGCGTCAGCTGCCGCTCTACGGCATCCCGTTCGCGATCAAGGACAACATCGATGCGGAGGGGCGACCGACCACCGCCGGCTGCGCGGCCTTTGCCGCCATATCGGCGTCGGACTCCACCGTGGTCAGCCGGCTGCTAGCGGCTGGAGCCATCCTCGTCGGCAAGACCAACCTGGATCAGTTCGCCACCGGCCTTGTTGGCATCCGTTCGCCGTATGGCGCACCGCGCTGCGTATTTAACGCCGATTACATCTCCGGCGGCTCCTCCTCGGGTTCCGCCGTCGCGGTGGCAGCGGGACTGGTTTCGTTCGCGCTCGGCACCGATACCGCCGGATCGGGACGGATCCCGGCAGGCTTCAACAATATCGTCGGACTGAAGCCGACGCGCGGCCTGATCAGCACCGCCGGCGTCTTGCCGGCATGCCGTTCGCTGGACTGCGTAAGCATCCTCGCGCTGACGGCTGCTGACGCAATCGCGGTCCTGGCCGAGGCACAGGCGGAGGATCCCGCAGACCCGTATTCCCGCGCCGCGCAGCCGGTTGCGCTGCCGCAAGCCGCATTTCGCTTCGGCATCCTGCATCCTGCCGATCGCGAGTTCGGCGGCGACCGGGAGGCCGAGGCGCTCTACGACGTCGCGATCCGGAACCTGGCCTCGCTCGGGGGCACTGCGGTCACCGTCGACTATACGCCGTTTCGCGCAGTGGGCGCCCTTCTCTACGAGGGACCCTTCGTCGCCGAACGGCTGGCGGCGATCGCGCCGTTCCTGGCGACCCATGCCGACGCCATGGACGCGGCGGTGCGCAGCATCATCGCCGGCGCGTCGCGATATTCGGCGGCCGACGCGTTCAATGGCCATTACCGGTTGCGGGCGCTGGCGCGTCAGGCGGCCGTGCAGTGGCGGGCAATGGACGTGCTCCTGTTGCCGACGGCGCCCACCATTCTCACCGTGGCGGCCGTGCAGGCCGAGCCGCTGCGCCTGAACAGCCTGCTCGGGCAGTATACCAATTTCGTCAACCTGCTCGACTATGCCGCGATCGCCGTCCCGGCTGGCTTCCGCAACGACGGCATCCCACTCGGTGTGACGCTTGTGGGGGCGGCACATACCGACCTGGATCTTGCACGGCTGGGCGCCCAGTTGCACCAGGCCGCAGGCTGCGGTGCAGGACTCGATCGCGCGCTGACCCTGGCGCCGGCGCCGGACGGCACGCTGGACGGGGTCGTGCTTGCCGTTGCCGGCGCGCATCTCAGCGGAATGCCGCTGAATCATGAGTTGACAGGGCTCGGCGCTACTTTCATCGAGGCCACGAGGTCGGCACCGGACTACCGCCTGCTGACCCTGCAGACCGTGCCGCCGAAGCCGGGACTGGTGCGTACGCCCGGTCTGCACGCAGGCGGTATCGCCCTTGAGCTATGGCGGCTGTCCGAGCAGGCGTTCGGCCGCTTCGTCGCCGCCCTTCCGCAGCCGATGGGGATCGGGAAGGTGGTGCTTGCGGATGGCCGGATCGTGTCCGGGTTCCTGTGCGAACCGTGCGTCACCGAGGGAGCGACGGATATCACCGCCTATGGCGGATGGCGCAGTTACGTGGCGGCAGCGCTACCCTGATTGACAACTCGTATCGAGGCACTGGCGGCGCGCGTTGCGTGCTGAGCCGGGCGGCCACGCACCGCCCAGGCGTCACGCATTACGGAACCTAGCCATTTCACGGTCGTAAGCCTCCAGGTTGGGGAGGTACCCGGGGTCCCAATAGGAGGGCTTGGCGAATTTGACTTCCGCGCTGGAAATGACCTCGGTGATCCGCGCGATCCGATCCCGAGCCCAGCCATGCTCTTTCGCATAGGCGAGACCGAGCGAGCCGCGCGGCGTCATGTAGCCGTCGATCGCCGCCTTTTCTGCAGCGTATGCGCCGCCGAGCAACCAATCCATCGTGGCATACACCTTGTCGGTGCCGCGTCGATCCTTGACCTGCGCTGGTACCATCAGGTTCTGAGCCCACTTGTCGTAACCCTCCACCGTGAAGGCGTAGTCGGCGTCGCGGCCGTGCCGGCGGGCGTCGCGTGCGACCGGCTCCCAGCCGCTCTCGGCAACGACTTCGCCGTTCAGCACCAGCTGCAGCTGCTCGTCATAGCTTTTGTAGAGGGTGCGGAACTGGCCGGCGCGCTTGCGCTCGATGAGGAAGTCGGCGACGGAGGCACATTCACTGGGGCTCATGTTGCCGATATCGCCGATCTGCACCAGGCCGTGATGCTTGAGATAGATCGCGGCGCATCCGAGCGCGTAGACTTCATTGTCGATCGCGACGCGCCCGGCGGTTTTTGGATCATCGTATAGCAGCTTCCACGAGACCTCGGCCGGGGCCGGGGGCAACCCGAGGGCCTTCGGAGCATAGATGAAGCTGTCGGCGTTCATGTGGTACGGTACCCCCCAAACCGTGCCGCCGCCTTCCGGCGTGGCCGGCAATCCCGTCTGCAGGTACTGCGGGATTCCCATCCAGTTGCGCAGTCGTTTCAGGTCGATCGGCAGCAGCAGGTCCTGCTCGACCAGCGGTGCGTAGGTGCCGCTGAGACACGTGACAATGTCGTAGTGTTCACCCGCATCGTTGGCCACCATTTCGTGCAGGAACAGGCCGACATCGTCGCTCGCGGGCGTCCACTCCATCTTGAGTCCGGTCTCGCGTTCGAATTGCGACCAGTCTGCGACCGCCCCGGTCGAGACACCGAGAACGCGAACCACGTTCTCGGCGGCGGCGGCCCGCGACCGGCTCGGACGCAATCCAGGTATCGTCAGGCCCGCGGCCGCCGCGAGCGCGAACCGGGCATCGCGGCAGAAAGCGCGCCTGCTCAGCGGCCTTGTGTATTGCGCCGGGTCGCTCATGCGACGTCGACCGGACCGATCGGGCCGTCCTCGGGAGTCCAGGTGAATGTCATGATGTCCTCCGAAGCGTCGTGCCTGCTGATGGTGGCGCTGATCTGACCCGCCGGGGTTTCAAGGTCGACCATCCAACCCACCCCTGCATAGGTCATGCCGCGCAACCGGCCCGTAAGGCTGTTCCCTGAACATGTGATCGTCCTGCGCAGACGCTCGGGATGGACGGCAAGGAAGGCCGGCTGACCCTGCGACGGCGGCGCCGACCCGCTCCAGATGCCGTCGAACCGGCCACCGTCGGTCTGCAGGCTGACGGCGTCCGGCGCGGCGCCAAGGACGACGCTCCCCAAGAGGACGTTGGTCAGACCCATGAAGTCCGCGACGAACTTTGTTGCCGGACGGTCGAAGATGTCGCGCGGGGCACCGGTCTGCACGACGCGGCCGCGATTCATGACGACGACACGATCGCTCATCGAGAGGGCCTCCTCGCGCCCATGCGTGACCTGGATAACCGTCATGCCAAGGTCGCGCTGGAGCGTCCGGATCTCCTGCTCCAGTGCCTTACGCAGATGCTCATCCAGTGCTCCCATCGGCTCATCGAGGAGAAGGATCTTCGGCTCGGTCACCAGTGCCCGCGCGAACGCCACACGCTGGCGCTCCCCGCCACTGAGCTCGTCGATGCGCCGATCATATTTCCCCTCCAGGTGCAGCAGAGCGAGTGCCTGTTGCGCCCGGGCGCGGCGTTGCTCACGCGAGACCTTGCGGACGCGCAGGCCGTATTCGACGTTTGCACCGACCGGCAGATGCGGGAAGAGCGCGTAATGCTGGAACACGGTCGCCACCGGCCGACGGTGCGGCGGCTGCTTCAGCATATCCTCGCCATCGATGCGCAGCCGGTCCGCGCGCTGCGGCGTCTCGAAGCCTCCCAGCACACGCAGCAGGCTGGTCTTGCCAGAGCCGCTTGGGCCGAGGATGGTCAACAGCTCGCCCTTCTCGACCGTGAGATCGACGTTTTCCAAGGCATTTGCGGAGCCGCGAACCAGGCTGATGCCGATGGCCTCCAGGAAGGAGCTCATCGCGGCCCTGTTCGCCCGAGCGAGAGCACCATGAAAGCGGCGGCGCTAGCGCTCACGAGGGTGATCAGCGTGTTGAGGCAGAAAATCAGCGGAACATGCCCGCTGCGCGACGACGCCTCTGCCCAAATATAGAGCGGCAGCGTCTGGTAGGGGCCGGCCACGAACAGGCTGCGCGGCAGCTCGGTAAAGGAGAGCAGGAAGCCGAACAGGGCGGCGCTGACAATGCCCGGCATCAGCAACGGGCACTCGATGTCGAGGAAGCGGCGCCAGGGCGACGCGCCAAGATCGGCAGCAGCATCCAGCAGGCCAATATCGAAACGGCTCACAGCGATCAGCATCCCGATCAGGGCGAACGGCAGCGCCAGCACGACGTGGGCGAGCACCAGCGACCAGTTCCCCATGCGCACGCCGAGAACGACACGATAGAAGGTGAACAGCAGCAGGCCCATGACCGTCCCGGGAACGCCGAGCGGGATCAGGAAGCCGGCAGCCAGCAACGAGCGGCCACGCCGCAGTCGCGGGAGACTCCTTCCGACCGGCAGTGCGATCGCGACACAGAGAGCGGAGACGATTGTCGCCAGGCCCATGGATCGGAGCATCGGGCCAGTCCAGCTGCCGTCCTGCGCAAGCGCTCCGTACCAACGCAACGACCAGCCACCAGGATATCCGGACAGCGGATCGCCGCTGACGGACAGGATCGCCAGCCAGACAACCGGTGCGTAGATCAACCCGGTCAGCGCAAAGCCGCCCGCGAGGCAGACGCGGCTCACGCCTTGCAGCACGCGGTCAGTCACGCGCCGGCCTGCCGGAGCACGACGCGCCGGCGCAGCAGCATGACCGGCAGGCATGACAGGCCGAGCAGCGTGAACACGATGGTCGCCATCGCGGAGGCACCGGCATAGTTCATCGCCGTGGACAGCGAAAAGATGGAGTCCGCCAGATATTCGTGCCGGCCGCCGCCGAGCAGGTCCGGCACCACGCTATCGCCGAGGGCCGGGATGAAGGTCATCACCAGCCCGCCGAGCAGGCCCGGCGCGGCGAGTGGCAGCAGCACCAGGCGAAGCGTCTCCCACTGGCCGGCGCCGAGGTCGTGACTGGCGTCGATCAGGCCGTCGTCGATCAGCATCAGCGACAAGGCGATCGGCCACACCATGTTCGGGAAATAGGGGCCGACCAGGCCGAGCCATATTGCGAGATCATCGAAGAGAAACCACCGCTGCGGAACAACCACGACATGGGTTGCAAGCAGCGCGCCATTGACCAGTCCGTTGGTGCCCAACACCAGACGCAAGACCAGGGTCCGCGCGGACGGATCAAGAAAGAACGGCAAGGTCAGGCACATCCAGACCAGTTGCGCCGCCCAGCCGGGTGCCCGCTTGGCGAGCCACACGGCAAGCGGGAACCCGCAGACCAGGCAGGTCAGGCTGACCAGAGCTGCCATGGCCGCCGTGTGCAGGATCACGCCGATGCGCCCGGTCTCCAGCAGGTCAACATAGTTCCTGGTGGTGAGCGACCAGACGATGCGAAAGCCACGATGCCGCAGAACCGACAGGCCGACTCCCGTGAGCAGCGGGGTCAGCACGATCACCGCCCACGACGCGCCGACCGCCCACGTGATGAGCGGTCCGGCCGCGAGCGGACGCCGAAGCTGCATCAGAACCGCTTCGTGAGGTGTACGCCGATCGTCAAGGGACGCAAGGTGTAGGCCTCGACCACCGAGTTGATGATCGGGCGTTGGATGATGGTGGTGTTGTCGAGGAGGTTCTGCGCATAGACCGACGTCTCCCACCCCTTGAACTCGACCCCGGCGCTGGCGTTCAGCACACCGTAGGCCGGATCGCGGAAATTCGGATCGGTTACCGTGAAGCTGCCGTTCGACGGGCCAACCCAGTCGTAGTCCGCCTTCACAAAACCGGTCACGGAACGCGAAAGGTCGTGATAATAGCTGATCGTCGCCGAAGCGCTCCAGCTCGGCGTGAACAGCACGTTCTCGCCAACCGCCGCGGTCTGCGCGTTGATCGTGCTGGTGATGGTGGCATGCTCGGCACCGGCGTTGGCACCGATCGTCAGCCCGGGGATGCTCGGCGGCCGGTAGCGCATCTCGACCTCGCCACCATAGGCCACGGCATCGCCGACATTGTAGTTGAAGGCGCCGCCACAGATCGGGATGGTGATGGTCTGCTGGATGCGGGACCAGTCGATGTAGTAGCCTGCCGCGTTGATCGACAGCGTGTTGTGCAGCAGCAGCGACTTGAAGCCGGCCTCGTAGCTCCAGAGCTGGTCCGATCCGTAGGTGGAGGGAGCGTTGGAGAAGCCGAGCTGGCCTAGTCCGGCGACGCAGGAGACGTTGGTGTTCGGCGTGGTGGCGCCGCCGAGGCGGAAGCCCTTGGCGATCGTCGCATAGAGGCTGGTGTGCGGGCTGAGGTCGAAGGTGGCGGTGAACTTGGGCGTGGGCGCGGAAAAGCTCGCCGATTGCCTGTACGGCCTTCCGGGCGTAGTGCCGGCGCCTCCGAGGTCAAAAAACCCGCCACCGGTCTCGCTGAAGGTCTCGTGCGCGTAGACGTAGCGCTCGCCGAAGCCGACATGCAGCCGCGGCGTGATGTCGTAATCGACCTGGCCGAACCCGGCATACTGGGTGATGTCGTTATGGTCGTACACCGTCCAGACCAGGTCGTTGTCCCAGAGATGCGGATTGCCCGGCTGCCCAAGGATCGAATCGTTGATATTCTCGCCGTAGATCTTCTCGAAGTCCGAGCTGAAGCCGGGTGCCGTCTCGTAGTCGTAGTGCGTCCAGTACTGGTCCGAGTAGAAGAAGCCGAGGACCCAGCGCAGGCGCTGCTGCGCCTTGGATGCGAGCCTGACTTCCTGGGTCAGGGTCCTGAAGCGATCCTGGAAAAGGACCGGGGAGGCGACGTTCCCGAGCACCGAGTCGTTGACCGCCTGGTTCTGCGGGAAGGCGGGATCGAGGAAGAATTGTGCGATCGCCGTGCTGTTGAAATCCGTGCCGTCGGCATAGCGGTCGATGTTGCGCTGGAACAGGCCGGTCACCGAGGTCAGGTCCGCGAAGTCACCGACGCCCTTGTGGATCGTGAGGCTCGGCAGATACATCGTGTCATGGATTGTCTCCCTGACCTGCTTGGTCTGATCGTAGAGGCCGTCGTTCTCGAAGAAGTTGGGCGAGTCGCCGTCGTAGAGGTTCTGGTAGAAGAAGGACGGCGTGATGGTGAGGTCGTCGGTCGGCTGCCACTTGGCGCTGAGATGCATGACACCGGTGCGCTCATAGTTGGTGCCATGTTTCTGCGGCGTTCCGTTCAGCGCCTCGTTGTTGATCCAGCCACTGTTGTCGAGCAGCTCGCCTGCGATGCGGATCGCCAGCTTGTCCTTGACGACAGGCGCGTTGAGGGTGACCCGCTGGTCGGAATTGAAGCCGCCGCGATAGGTGCCGGACAGGTCGGAGTCGATGAGGGCGCCGAAATTGTCGAGGTCCGGCTGGTTGGTCAGAAACCGGATGGTGCCGCCTTCCGAGCTGGCGCCATAGAGCGTGCCTTGCGGACCACGCAGGACTTCCAGCCGGTCGATATCGAGGATGCGCGGCTGGGCCATGCCCTCGTAGCCGTTCTGGGTGATGATCGGGACCTCGTCCAGATAGATGCCGACGGTCGGATTGCCGACGGTCGAACTCACCCCGCGGATCGAGATGTTGTCCTGACCCGGACCGTTATGGGCGGCGAAGGAGACACCGGGCAGCGACCGCGTGATGTCCTCGTAGTTCTCGATGTGGCGGGCGATGAGGTCGCGTCCATTGATGACGCCGATGCTTCCGGGGATCTTGCGCGAGTTCTCGCGCCGCTTGTTGGCGGTGACCACGACCTCCTCGAGCTGGGCCGATTCCGCCTTGCCGTTTGCAACCGGTTTTTCGGCAGGGGACCTGGTCGTTGCAGCTGGCTCTCCGGTGCCGGTTGCCGTCGTGCCCTGCGCCCAGGCCGGCGAAAATGCCGTCGTGCCGAGCAAGGTCAGGCAGCCAAGAGCGCCTATTCTGTTGCAGATGCGCATTACGGCAAATCCTCCGTCGGCCGAGGCACGTTGTTCGGTGCCGTTACGGAGAACAAATAGAACAATTCTTCGATTTACGAGCAATGAAAGAAATTCGAAGGGCGCTCTGCTGGTTGCTCAGAAGTGCGGCAACGCGATCGATTTTCAGGCGCATTGTGGAACCGTCTTCCTAAGGAAACGGGGATCTGGCGTTGGAATGCCCCAGATCGGTCAATCTTTTTCGCAGGCTTGCGGAAGACGACAGCGACACGCCCAACTTTTCCTTTCCAAGAGCTTCGAAAGAGAGTCCGGTTTCGCCGCTTTACACCGCGCGGTCGAGGTCGCTTTCGATGAAGGCCGCGATCCTGCCCGGCGTGGTGAGCCAGGCGACCTCCTGCTGCGCCGCGATATGTGCGAGCGCGCGCCTGATCTGGCGGAGCCGGAACGGCTGCCCGGCGATGAAGCTGTGCAGGATGACGTTCATCACCAGCGGCTGGTCGTGATCCTGCGCGTTGGCGAGCAGCTCGTCGAACTGGTCGACGATCATCTCGGCAAAGCTGCTGGCGCTCGCCATTCGGCCGATGATGGTCGAGCTGTCGTTGATTTCCTGCGAGTAGGGCACCGACAGGAGTCGGCCACCGCGCGTGCGCAGCCAGCACGGCTGGTCGTCCATGCACCAGTCCAGCAGGTAGCGGTATCCGGCCTCCTGCAGAGTGTCGGGCGTGGTCGGTGTCTCGGCGATCCAGGGACTGGCCCAGCCGGCCGGCGGCTGGCCTTCCTGGGCATTGATCGCGTCCGTGACTGCCGCGATATAGGCACGCTCCTCGTCCGGGTGCATCCCCGCCATGGTGTCGGAGTTCGACCGCCCGTGCGCCACGATCTCGCACCCAGCCGCGCGGAATGCCGCCATCAACTGCGGCGCCTCGTCATAGGCGGCGGTATTGAGCAGCACGGTCAGCGGCAGGCTGAGGCTCTGCATCGCATCCAGCACACGCCAGGCGCCGACCCGGTTGCCGTACTCGCGCCAGGACGTGTTCAGCACATCATGCGCGGTGACCCCGCCCGGCACCAGGTTCTCCACGATGCCTTCGCCGAAATCGTAGGTTTCGACACCGAGCGCTACATAGACCGCAAGCCGCGCGCCGCCGGGCCACGCGAACTCCGGACGCTGGGTGATCGGCGTGTAGCCGTAGCGGCCATGCTGCTTCAGGGCGCCGTTCGGTTTCAGCATGTCGGGCCTCCATGGTCGGTTGCGGGTACCCAGCGCATCATGCCGACGTCGGTGGCCGCAGTGCGCAGATACATGTCCCGGTAATAGGCAAGCCAGGGTTCGGCGGCCTGCGCGGTCTGTGCGGCGCCGTCCTGCTCGGTGGCAAGCACCCGCGCTTCCGCGCGCAGTGCCCGCTCGTCCAGCCCGATCAGCGTGTCATCCTGCATGACGATCTGCCCGGCCACCATGGTCAGGCGCACCGAGGCGCCGTTTTCGCAATAGACCAGCTGCCGGTCGATGTCGTTGAGAGGCGTGAAGGCGGGCGTGTCGAGGTCGAGCATGATGAGGTCGGCCTCGAAGCCCGGCGCGATCTGTCCGATCCGGTCACCGGCCCGCATGGCGTGGGCGCCGCCATGGGTCAGGCACTCGAGCACCTCGGCCGCGCGCGGCCAGCGCCGGTAGTCTGGATCGGCAATGTTGTGGATCAGGCCGGCCATCTTGGCGACGCCCCACATGTTGACGCTGTCGTCGGCAATCGCCTCGTCGGATCCGAGGCAGATCGGAATGCCGCGCTCCCGCAGCCGCCGGAACGGCATGATCCCGCTGCCCAGCCGGAGGTTGCTGATCGGGTTGTGCGCGACGGTGGCGCCGGACGCCGCGATCCGGTCGAGATCGGAGTCGTCCATCCAGACCGCGTGGATGATGTTCATGCGCTCGGAGAGCACGCCGCGTCGATATACTTCCTGCAGCAGCGAGCCGCCGCGCTGCTGGCCCAGGACGCGCTGGGTCCGCGTTTCCAGGATGTGGATATAGAACGGCAGGTCTAGACGCCGCGACAGCGCATCCAGGGCCTGGATGTACGGATCGGTGACGCGTTGCGGCGCCGAGCACGACACGGCTGCCTGCAGCCGGCCGTCATGCTGGCCGTGCCAGCGGCCGATCAGGTGATCGTAGCTGGCCAGGAGTTGCTCGGCATGCGCCTCCGGAGGCGCCTCGAGGGCCGCCCGCAACCCCGGTGGCACCATCTCGCCCAGAAACGGCAGCTTGCCGATTTCCGGCAGATCCGACTGGTCGAGGGCGACGCGCGCGCGGATGCCGCTGTCGGCATAGGCCTGGAGCACCGCGTCGATGATGTCGTTGGTCGGAGTGGGAACCAGGAAGGCGTCGTCCTGCACCGCGGTGACGCCGCATTTCAGCATCTCGGCAGCCGCCAGCATCGTGCGCACGTAGGCCCAACGCGGCGATGGCAGCAGGCCGGGCAGGCCGGGGCTCTCATAGAGCATGAACAGCTCGAGCGGCAGACTGTCCAGCGAGCCCTTCAGATGGTTTACCGGCGAGTGAAAATGTCCGTTGATCAGGCCGGGCATCACCAGATGACCGCTCGCTTCGATGACCCGAGCATCGGCATCCGGCACCAGGCTGCCGGCCGGCGCGACGCTCGAGATCATCCTGCCGTCGACCCGGATATCCGCCTGCTCGAGCGCAGGACGTCCGGGCGCGCCGCTGCGCAGCGTCGCATGGCGGAACAGGATGGTCATGGCAGATCCTCCGGGCATCGCGGCGGCGTGGCGTAGGATGAGCGCTTCGAGGTGGCGAGACCGTTTGCGACCAGCGCTTCCGCGATCTTCAAGGCGACGCCGACGCCCTCGACGACCGGAACGCCGAGACATTCGCGCATCGGGGCCACCAGTGCCGACAGTCCGGCACAGCCGAGGATGATGGCTTCCGCGCCGTCCTCGTCCAGCGCGCGGCGGGACTCCGCGATCATCATCGCGAGCAGTTCCGGATCGAGATCCACGCAGTCGTCGACATCGACATCGATCGCCCTGACGCGCCGGCAGCGATGCCCAAGGCCGTGGCTGTGCACCACCCGCTCCGCGTGCACAATGGTGCGCGGCGGCAGTGTCACGATCGAAAAGAACGGAGCGACGATCATCGCCGCATGCAGGGCCGCCTCGGTCATGCCGACCACCGGCCCGGTGACCGTTTCGCGCACCGCCTCGAGGCCGGTGTCGCCAAAGCAGGCGATCACGTAGGCGTCGGTGCCGAGCGCCTCCTCCTCGCTGGCAAGGCCGATGAGGCCGAGGGTCGCGATCGCCTCGTCGACGTGGCACTCGACCGATGGCGTGCCGCGCGCGGGCGATCGCGCAACCACCGTGGTTCCCGAGGCGGCGAGGCCGCGGCCAGCGGCGGCGAGCCGCTCGGTAAAGGCGAGTGTGGTGTTGGGATTGAGGATGGCAATCCGGGGCGACAGGTTCATGGCGGGCTCCAATCTCCGTGCAGCCAGCACGCCGCCCTACGGCCGGGGGCGACATGCCGAAGCGGCGGCATCGTGTGCGTGCAGGCGGGCAGCAGGTGCGGGCAGCGCGGTGCGAACGGGCACAGGTCCGGGCGTGCGGGGGTGCCGTGCGCGACGGCCGCGGCGGGACGTTCCTGGCGGCGCCGGGCGGCATCCGGATCCGGCACCGGAACCGCATCGACCAGGGCCTGTGTGTACGGATGCGCGGGCTCGCGGAAGACCGCGCGTGGCGCTCCATCTTCGACGATACGCCCGCCCAGCATCACCACTACGCGGTCGGCCGTCTGGCTGACCACCGGAAGATCATGGCTGATGAAGACGAAGGTCACGCCGCCTTGCGCACGCATATCCTCGAAGAGCCCCAGGATCTGGCTCTGGATGGTGATGTCGAGCGAGGCAAGCGGCTCGTCAGCGACGATCAGTTCGGCGCCTGCCATGGTGGCGCGTGCAATGGCGATACGCTGGCGCTGGCCGCCGGAGAACTGGTGCGGGAAGCGGCGCACCGTGGCGGGATCGAGGCCCACCCGGCGCATCGCCGCGGCTACCGGTTCAACGGTGTCACGCCAGCGTCGCGCCAGGCGGTGCACCATGAGCGGTTCACCCAGCGTCTCTCCCACGGTCATGCGCGGATTGAGCGAAGCGAGTGGGTCCTGGAAGATCATCTGCATTGCCTGCCGGCGCCGGCGCATCGCGTGCGGCTTCAAGGCGAGCAGGCTCTCGCCGCGATACCGGACATCGCCCTCGGTTGGCTCCTGCAGGCGCAGCAGCACGCGGCCCAGGGTGCTCTTGCCGCAACCGGACTCGCCGATGATGGCGAGCGTCTCGCCGGCAGCGACCGCGAGATCGATTTCGATCAGGCCGTGGCGCACGTCGCCGCCCTTGCGGTAGCGCACGCCGATCCCGCTCAGCTCCGCCAGCGGCGCGCGGTTCATCGGGCCAGCAGCCAGCAGGCGGCCAGCGATCCGCGATCCTCGAACAGCGGCGGCATCTGCGCGCAGCGGGCAAAGCGATGCGGGCAGCGCGGTGCGAACGGGCAGCCTTCGGCGGCCGGAGCGACATCCCGCGTCGCGTGCGCCCGGACCCGCGGCGGGCCTGCCTCGAAGCGCGGCAGGCTTTCGAGCAGCGCCACCGTGTAGGGATGAAGCGGCCGGGCGTAGAGCAGATCCACCGGCGCGCTCTCCATGACCCGCCCGGCATAGAGCACCACCACCCGGTCGACCACGCCCGCCATCAGCGCCAGGTCGTGCGTCACCCATACCAGTCCCATGCCGCGCTCGCGCTGCAGCCCGCGGATTAGCCTGACCAGCTCGGCCTGCACGGTGACATCGAGCGCGGTGGTCGGTTCATCCGCGATCAGCAGTCGCGGCTGTCCGGCCAGGGCGATCGCGATCATGACGCGCTGGCGCATGCCGCCGGAGAACGCCATCGGATAGTCGCGCAGGCGGCCCGCGCCATCGGCGATGCCGACCGTCTCGAGCAGGGCGCTCGCCTGCATCATCGCGGCGGACCGGCCGAGGCGATGATGGCGCACGAGGACTTCCGCGATCTGCGAGCCGATCGGCATGACCGGATTGAGTGCGGTCAGCGGATCCTGAAAGATCATTGCGGCCACGCGCCCGCGCAGGTCCCGAAGCGTCCGCTCCGGCACGGCCAGGATGTCGTGGCCGGCGAGACGCAGGCGGCGCGCCGTCACCGCGGCGGACCCGGGCGGATGCAGCCCGAGCACCGCCAGCATGGCCGTGCTTTTCCCCGAGCCGGACTCTCCAACCAGGCCGACCGCTTCGCCCGGCAGGACATGCAGGCCGACATCGCGCACCGCGATGGTCGATCCGAAGCGGACCTCCAGCCCGTTCATGTCGAGCAGCGCCTCGCTCATCGGAGCGCGCCGCCGCGCGGATCGAGCCGGATGCGCAGCCAGTCGCCCAGCAGGTTGGCGCCGAGCACGACCCAGGCGATCGCGAGTCCCGGAAAGGCTGCCATCCACCACGCCGTCTGCAGATAGTTGCGGCCGAGTTCGAGCATCGCGCCCCAGGACGGCGTGGTGGGATCGACGCCGACGCCGAGGAAGCTGAGCGCCGCCTCGGTGAGCATCGCCTGGGCCGCCGAGAAGCTGCCGACGACGACGATGCTGGGCAGCGCCGCGGGAAGCACGTAGCGGACGAGGATGCGCGGCGTCGGAACGCCGATCGAGCGCGCCGCCAGGATGAAGTCCTGCGTCCGCAGAACCTCCGCCTGCGCGCGGACGACGCGGGCGAAGTTCACCCAGGTGGCAAGTGCCAGCACGCCCACCACCGGCAGGAAGCCGCCGCCGAATACCGCAAGCAGGAACAGCGCGAACAGGGTGAACGGGAACGCGAGCTGCACGTCGATCGCCCAGGAGATCGCGGCATCGATGCGCCGTCCAAAGAACCCGGCGCACAACCCGAGCGTGCTGCCGACGACCGCTCCCAGCAAAGCCGCGGACGCGCCGACGCTGAGCGAGATGCGCGTGCCCCAGATCAGCCGGGACAGGATGTCGCGCCCGACATTGTCGGTTCCGAGCAGATGGCGGGTGCTGCCATGGACAAGCCATGCGGGGGGAGCCAGTCGTGCCCGCAGGTCGAGCTGCATGGGCCGGTAGGGTGCGATCAGCGGTGCGAGGAGTGCGGCGAGCACTGCCAGGGCCAGCAGCAGCGCGCCTGCCACTCCAAGCCAGGATCGTACCCTCATCGGGTTGCAGCACCCGCGGCGATGCGGGGATCGATGCGGGTGCAGAGCAGGTCGGCCAGCAGGTTGACAAAAACGAAGCCGACTCCGGCGATGAACACCGTTCCCTGCAGCAGCGGGAAGTCCCGGGCGTTCAGCGCGTCGACCGCAAGCCGGCCGATGCCGGGCCATGCGAACACCACTTCGACCACCACTGCCGACGAGATCAGGTCGCCGAGTTCGAGCGCGCCCATCGTGACGACGGGCACCAGCACGTTCCGCAACGCGTGCACCCAGACGACGCGATACTCCAGCAGGCCCTTGGCGCGTGCGGTCCGCACATAGTCGCTGCCGAGGGTCTCTCGCATGCCGGATGCGACCAGACGGCTCAGCCGGGCGATGCTCTGCAAGGCGAGCGTCACGGCGGGCAGCACCAGATGCGACGCACCGCCATAGCCGTCGACCGGGAGCAGGTGATACCGCACGGCCAGAAGCAGCACGAACATCAGCCCGAGCCAGAACGACGGCACCGCCAGTCCGACCATGGAGACTGCCTGCAGCGCGAGTTCCGCGAGGCCGCCGCGGCTTGCCGCCAGCACGCCGAGCGGGATGCTGATGAGTAGGGCGATTGCGAACGCGGTAAAGGCGAGGAGCAACGTGGCGGGCAGCCGATCCAGCACCAGCGTCACGACATCCTGTCTGTATAGAAACGATCTGCCGAAATCGCCAGTGAGCACGTGCCGCAGGAAAGTGAGATATTGCAGCGGCAACGGCTGGTCCAGGCCGAGCGCCTGGGCCAGTTCAAGTCGGCTGGCGGCGGACGCGCTCGGCGGCAGCAGCAACGTGACCGGGTCGCCGGATGCGTGCGCCACGGCGAAGGTGGCGGCACTGACACCGATCAGCACGGCAACCGCGTGCGCGGCGCGGCGTAGCGTCGCATGCAGACGGAGGTCGCCGAGACGATTCACGACGATCTGAGCCTCGCCTTGTAGAGTTCGACGTAATCGTCCGGGCGCGGCGCGTAGTCGAGCCGCCAGCTGATGCCGTACAGCGCTGCTTCGGACCAGAGGTAGATCCAGGGGCAATCGTCCCAGATCTGCTGCTCGGCCTCTCCCAGGATGCCGGCTCGGCTCGCATCGTCGGCGGTGGCGCGCGCCCGCGCCAGGAGTGTGTCGACCTCGGCGTTGTCGTAGCCGCTCGCGTTGTCGACTGCACCGGCCTCGAAGATGCTGAGCTCGACCAGCGGTTCGATCAGTGCGCCGAAGCCGTAGAAATACAGGCCCGGAAACTTGCGGTTGCGCAAGGTTTCCATGAACTGTCCGCTCTCATAGGCCTTCACCGCAGCCTGCAGGCCGATCGCCTGCAGATAGGTCGCGGCCGCCTCGCAGTTCTCCTGGGCGTCCGGATATTTGCCATCGAATGCAACCTCGACCGCAAAGCCCTTCTGACCAGCAGCGAGCAGCAAGCTCGATGCGCGGTCGGTGTCGAAAGCGAACGGCGTGAGGCCGCGCGACGCATTGGGCGGATTGAGTACGGACGCGAGCTTGCGAGTCATGCCAAGCTGCAGCGTATCGATCATGGTCTGCACATCGACGGCATGGTTGAGCGCCTGCCGCACGCGCCGATCGCGTAGCGGCGCGATCCCGGTTTGCGAAATCCCGAAATGCATCTTCCGCAGCCCCGGGAGACTGGCAACCTGTGCGTTGGCCGATTGCACGCTTGCCACGCTGTCCGGATTGAGGCCCGGCACCAGATCCACGCTGCCGGCCTTGAGTTCGTCGATCCGCGACGACTGTTCCGGCACGGCACGGAAGATGATCTCGGGGAGTGCTGCGCGAGGACCCCAGTATTGTTCGAAGGCGGCGAGCCTGACGTGATCGCCGCGCTGCCATTCCACGAAGCGATAGGGACCCGAGCCGACCGGATTGGCGGCGATGCGGTCTGGCGAGGTTTCGCGCAGATAGCGCGGCGCGCCGATGAACGCCTCCTCGAGCCAGTAGAGCAAGGTAACTGCCGGGGTCGCCGTCTTGAAGATGACCGTCGCCGGATCGGGTGCTTCGACTGAGACCAGGCCGGTCTGCTGCCAGAGCTGACTTTCGCCGTTGAACGGCGTACGCCGCATCCGGGCGATGTTCTCGGCAATTCCGCCCGCGTCGAGCCGCTCGCCGTTGTGGAACTGCACCCCGGGCCTGATTCGGAAGCGCCAGGTGGTCGGAGAGAGGCTCTCCCAGGCCGTCGCCAGGCGTGGTTCGTGCGATCCGTCCGGACGCCGCCGCACCAGGCTGTCGAACACCGACCAGACGACGCTGCCGATCGGATGGTTGTTGCGGATCAGGTGCGGGTCGAGCGTGGTGACGTCCTCGTTGGTCGCGACCACGACGGGCGCCGTGTTCGCCGTCGCCGCGCGCGCGCCGCTTCCCAGCAGCAGCCCGGCGCCGGTCAGGGCCGTCGTGGTGAGATGACGTCTGGTGAACGACGAGGAAACCAAGTGACGCTTCTCCCGGGGACCTGGATCAACCATGCAACACGCGTTCCACGGAAGCTGGCGCGGAGCCTTGGATACGAAGAGCGACGAAAAATAATCGAAAGCCGGCTTGGCTCAGGCCATGATGATGTTGAGGCCCGCCTGCTCGAGCGGCCGCAGGGCTGCGCTGGTGGCGCCGGTATCGGTGACCAGCAGCTCTGCCTCGGAAAGATCCATGATTTTGGCGGTGGCCACGTGGCCGATCTTGCCGTGGTCGGCCAGGAAGATCACGCGGGAGGACGCCGCCACGATGGCGTGCTTCACCTCTGCCTCCTCCCAGCTCTGGGTGGTAAACCCTTTCGATGCATCCACCCCGGAACAGGCAACGAAGGCAACATCGGCGTTGATCTGCCGGAGCAGCGTGGTGGCGAACGGCTGGATCAGGCAGCGCTGCGGCTTCGCGAAGGTGCCCCCGGTGATGACCACCTTGATCGACACGTGCCGCTCAAGCTCGAGCGCCACGTCGAGGGCAGTGGTGACCACCGCAACGTCCTGAAGTGTCGCCGGAAGCGCGCGGGCCAGCGCCAGCGTGGTGCTGCCGGCGTCGATGATCACGGTCTCGCCGTCGCGGACAAGGCTGGCTGCAAGTTCGCCGATCCGCCGCTTCTCGTCCTCGAAGGCATTGTTGAGCGGATGCAGCGCGCGTTCGAACCGCGCCGGACGGACGGCGATCGCACCCCCGCGCAGCCGCCGCAGCACCTGCTGGCGCTCTAGTGCGTCGAGATCGTTGCGGACGGTCACCACCGAGACGCCGAGGCTGTCGGCCAGCCCGGTTACCGTCACCTTCCCCTCGGCGCGAAGCAGGTCGACGATCTCCTTCTGCCGACTGACCGCTCCGAACGCCGTCATGCATCGTCTCCTGCGCTTTGGCTTGCTTTCGTACAGGCTGAATATGAAGGCGCTCTCCCGGCACCCGCCAGAACACCCGTTCCAGAACAGAGTATCGACGAATGCTTTGCCTTGTGGCAAGCCTTCGATAGTCTTCGATCTGGCATTGTTTCGAAAAAATTGCTTGTTGGTCGAGGCGGCCCTCAGCATGCTGGCCGTGCTCAACCGCCGCCGGATGACGAATGCCCCAGGCCACCCTCATACCCGCCATGCTTGCCGACATCCTGAGGCAGCGGGATGTGCTGGACACGCTGTATGCGCGCCGTGCCAGCTTCCTGGCGCTCGGCCGCGATCTGCTGCGTCCGCGTTCCGGCGGACGCTTGTTCGCGTTCGGCTGCGGTGACGGATGGGCCGCCGCGCGGGCGGTTGCCGGCGTGACGCCCGCCGGTTTCGGACTGCGCCTGGAAGCCGCAACCAGCCTGGGGATGCTTGTCGAGCCCGGACTGGCGCCGCGGGCCAAGGACCGGGCGATCGCGATCTCGATGTCCGGCAGTGTCGACCGGACCAACGCAGCCGCGGACGCGGTGACCGCGGCAGGAGGAACCTGCGTCGCCCTGAGCAACACCGATGGCGGACAACTCGGCCAACGGGTCCGGGCTGTCGCCGCCCTCGAAGTCCACGACATCGCGCCGTTCCTGACCGGCACTAGCCGCTACAGCGCCACCGTGCTGGCGCTGATGCTGCTGATGGCCGGTGCCGGTAGTATGCCGGATGCGCTGCAGCCGGAGATCATGCAGCCGATCCTCGAGGCGGACCTGCCGGTGGCGCTGTCGGAGATCGACGCAAGCTGCCGCGTCCTTGCCGCGCGCCTGATCGCCGACGGCCTGAGAGGGGTGCGCGTGCTGGGCGCCGGAACCGAATGGGGAACGGCGGAGTATGGCGCCGCTAAGCTTGTGAAGTTGTTCGATGGTCCGGTGTGGGCGGGAGAAATCGAGGAGTACGCGCACAGCCAGTTCTGGTCCGCGCGCCGCGACGAGTTGGTCATCCTGCTTGCCGGGACGCCCACGGCGGCCTTGATCGCCGAAAACACCGCCTCGGCCCTCGCGGCTGCCGGCATGCGCAGCCTGGCGATCGAGGCGTCCGGGGTGGCGGTGCCGACAGCTTCGTATCGCCTGACGCTTCCCGCCATGCCGCCGGTGCTGTCGCCCTTGTTCATGCCGGCACCGCTGCAGCTGTTCGCCTATCATCTCGCCATTGCCGCCGGAAAGGACCCGAACGTCCCGCAGGACGAAGGCGACCCGGACCGGTTCCTGGCGGCGCAGATGCTCAGCCGCCGCTGCGAGTTGACGCCCGCCCCCTGACCTGCCGAGGACCTGCGCTTTCATGACAACGACGACCGCGCTCACCCCCCTGCTCAGCCCGAGCTCGCCGCTGGACGATCGTGCGCGGGCGCTTGTCGCCGACCTGTTCGCGCGTGAGCAGCAGCTGATGGCCGCGCTTCCGACCGACGATCCGCGAGACCCGAAGCGCCTGCGGCGGGTGATGCTCACGCATGGCGAGATGTTCGCCCAGCCGGATGCAATTCGAACCACCTGGCACTCCGAGGCAGGCTCCATCAACGCGGTCGCGCGGCTGCTGGCGCAAGCCCGGCCGAAGCGCGTGTTCCTCACCGGATGCGGCGATTCGCTGGCGGTGATGATCGGCGCGCGCCTGCTCCTCGAGGAGATGCTCGGCGTGCCATGCGAGCCGGTGCAGGCACTCGACCTTGCCTACTACTACGGGCGCGGGCTCGGCCCCGATGCACTGGTCGTGACGCTGAGTTCGAGCGGCACCACGACGCGAACGGTGGAGGCCATGCTGGTCGGGCGCAGCCAGGGCGCGCGGACTCTGGCGCTCAGCAATACGGCGGACTCACCTCTCATGGAGTGGTCCGATCACCGTCTCCTGATCCATGCGCAGCGCCAAGGATGGCCGACCCAATCCAGTACTGCGGCTCTGGCGATCCTGGGCAGGCTCGCTGTCCAGGTCGGCAGGGAGCGGGGTGTCGCCGGATCGGCTTCGCTCGAGACCGCGCTCGACACTCTGCCCGATGTCATGGCGACAATCCTCAGGACGGCTGAGCCGGTAATGGCCGAGTTGGCAGCGACGGAGGCGAAACGGTCAATCTACCTGTTTGCCGGCGGTGGACCCGCCTATGCCGCCGCGTTGTTCGGGGCGACCAAGATGAAGGAATGTTCGCCCGATCACGCAATGGCAATCCCGCTCGAGGAGTTCCACCACTACAACTCCCAGAAGGCGGGCGATCCGCTGTTTGTCCTGGCGCCAGCGGGCCACTCCGTGGCGCGTGCGCGCGATACCGCGGAAGAGGGGCGACGCTGGGGTGGCCGCATCCATGCGGTCGTCAACGAAGCGGAGGGGGCGCTCGATGCAGCGAGCCACTCGGTGCTGCGGCTGCCCACGCTGCCGGAACAGTTTGCAGCGTTCAGCTTTACTTTGCCCCTGCAGCTTTTCGCCTACCACGTGGCAATGCATAAATTCCGTGCCGCCGGCACTGCAATTCCAAGCTTGCCTCCGGTATGAGGCCGCGACGCCTTGTCTGTCTGGGCAACCTGACGCTCGACGACCTCGTTCAGCCTGACGGATCGGAGCAGTTGTCCTGTGTCGGCGGCGACGCTCTGTATGGGGCTCTGGCGGCCCGTCTTGTCCTGGATCAGGTCGACCTGGTCGCTCCTATCGGCAACGACCTGCCGCGGCACGTGCAACGGATGATCGAGGACAACGATTTCTCGTTCGCCGGCCTTCCCAGGCGTGACAGGCCTACCCTGCGCAATCGGGTCGTCTACCAGACATCCGACGTCCGGGACGTGACACTGCTCTCCGACGAAGCCGACTTCGAGATTCTTTCCCCGCGAACAGATGACGTCCCGAACCAGTTCTTCGACGCCGGAGCCTTTATGATCCTGGCGATGACGCTCGATGCTCAGCGAGATCTGGTCACAGGTTGTCGGCGTCGCCGCGGCTCCGAGCTCTTCATCGGGCTTGATCCGCAAGAGGAATATATAGAGGGCAACGTTGCAGAAATTCTGTCGATCGTGGCGGCGGTCGATGTGTTCATGCCAAGCCTAGGCGAGGTAGGCCGACTCCTGGGGCACCAGGATCCGGCCCGGGCGACGCGAGAATTAGCCGCGCTCGGACCCAGCCAAGTCGTCATAAAGCTCGGTAGTGCGGGAAGTCTGGCCTACAATTCGGTTTCGGGCGAAGAGCACTGGATTGCTGCGTGCCCATCTCCCGTCGTCGATACCACAGGCTGCGGCGACGCGTATTGTTCGGCTTTTCTGGCGTCCCTTCTTTCCGATCCCGATGGCTTGCGTGCTGCCGCTCAATGCGGTGCCGTCGCTGCTTCTTTCGCGATCGAGAGCTTCGGGCCAACAGGCCTTTTTGAAGCGTCGCGGAGCCGATTTGAACAAAGACTACGCAATTTCGTAAATGTGACCTCGCTACGTAGAGCCTAAGCAAGGCCGATAAGCAGGCGCTATCAGCTGAGCTTTCTGGTCTATCCTGGACCAGCAGTAGGCGTCATGCTGCTTCAGACGGCGGCGGAAGGCAATCGGCACGTCCACCGGGCATTCCCGATAGGCTCAAACCAGCACCGTCCCGAGGCGGTGTTGGGTCCAGTTCTTGCTTTCTTGGGTGGATCTAAGCATGGGCAAGCCGATGCAGGTTGTTCTGGGTATCCGCTGCCGGGCGATCGCCAGCTAGTACTACTTTGGCAGAAAAGCGCGGGTGTCCGCGATTTGGGCATTCCTCTGCCTGGTTTGATGTAATCCATAGGAGGTCGGTTTCGGGAAGCCGACCATGGTGGCGTCGAGCAAGGACTAGACAGCCGGACTCGAGCAATGGCTCGAGCCTTTCCTTGATCGGCTGGGGCACGCCAAGCACGCCGGAGTGTGCCCGCTTTGCATCGCGGGGCTGATTGGTCCGTGTGATCGCAAGAGCGTGCAGCCGATGGCTGAGCGTTTCGCTCCGGGTAATACGACCGGCTGCATCATTTTGTCGCCTCCGGCGTCTGGAACAGCGCGCTCCTCGAGGCGGAACTGCTCATGCAGGCGGACCGCCTGGTTGGCGGGACGGACGCCGTGTTGGTGATCGACGACACCGCACTTCCAAAGAAGGACTCCCACTCGGTGAGCGTGGTTGGATCAACTGGGCGCTCGAAGCCTTTATGGGTGAGGCCGCCGACAAGATCGATCAGAACCCCTCTGCATTCCGGCTAGCCTGCCTGACCGGGCGTGGAAACAATGCCGGGTCCGTCCCAAATTCTGTTGGTGGGGCTCGTCGACAAGCCAACGTTCTCGGCCGGGCCGCAGATCGGACGAGCTGGGGTCGTTCAGTCCCGGCCGGTACTGGCCTAGGTCTTGCCAGCTCCTTTGGACAGGAGCGTGACATGCCCAGTTGGTGCGCCTGCGCCGCCGAGGTCTCGGTTGATCGGCAGACCGGCGTCGTCACAGTGCAGAAGCTTTGGCTCATACTGGATGCCGGCATCATCATTGATCCGGACGGCGCGCGCGCCCAGGTCGAAGGTGCGATGCTTTGGGGCCTCAGCATGGCGCTCAACGAGGGAACGGACTTCGTCAACGGGAGGGTTCGCGACACCAACCTCGATACCTACACACCTCTGCGCGACAGTGACGTGCCCGAATTTGACATCTCTTCTATCGACAGTACGGAAGTGCAAGTGGGCATGGGTGAGCCACCCACAACTATTATCGCGCCGGCGATTGGGGAATTCCATACTCGCAGCAACAATGGTGCGTCCTCGTCACCTCCCCCCCATACGCGCGGTCGAAGTGCGTCAGGCGTTGGCGTCGCCGCATCTTGCCATGAACGATTATGCCGGCGTCGCCGCCGCCCTCCTGACGAATTACGGCAGTGGCGATAAGCCGCCCATCTGCGCACCCGACTTGGTGCGCAGATGGGCGGCTTATCGAGGTGATGCCCATGTGGCGCTTCCAGGTGCGCGATCTTTGGCTGGTGCATGTCGGTGTGCGCCACGTCGCACGCGCCGTCAGGCTGTTTGTCGATCTTGCAGCGGAGCGTGCACGTTCGCTGTACCCCGGCCTCCCGATGTAAAGCCGTTGTCGTGCGGACCACTTCCAACCAGTCAATGCCTGGATCCCGTCGATCCGCCCGATGTCGACGCTGTGTTGGTGGTCGAGGCGCGCGAGCCGGACGCTCGCTACTTTTACCGGCGCGGCGACGAGCTGGCTCTGATGTGATTCCCCAGAGTGTCGGCGGTGTGCTTCGCTTCTCCTTCTGGGGATGGGAAGAGGATGGCACTGTTGATGAGGTCGGATCTCTCGTCCGCGGATTTGCGAGCACAGGCGCGGCAGCTACGGGGCCCGCGGGCAGCGGCGCGGGCGTTGGCGATTGCAAACGCTCTAAGCGGGATGACGCGGGCGGAGGCAGCGCGTCTGGCGGGGATGGAGCGTCAGGCGCTGCGCGATGCGGTGACCCGCTAAAATGCTGAAGGTCTGGCAGGGCTACAGGACCGGCCGAAGCCTGGTGGCCGCCGAGGTCTCACCGAGGGTGAGGAGGCCGCGCCCGCCGGTCTGATCCTGCGTGGCCCGAACCCGGAGCGGAGCGGCATCTCGAGCTACACCCGCGAGGATATCGCCCTGCTGATCGAGCAGCGCTTCGGCAAGCGCTATCACCCGGCAAGCCTGAGCAAGTTCGGGTGCACCTGTCGTGCCTTCTGTCGTGAGAACCCCATCCGCCGGAGCACCTGATGACCGTCGTGCCCTCCCACCGATCGGGAGAGCATCCGCACATCATGTCTGCTTGCGGAACCGACGATGGTCGCCTCCTCGAGCGGCGTCAGCGCCGTCGAGCGTGCTCTCTCCGGTCCCATCGGACTGTCCTGAACAACCGCGCGCTTGCGCCACTTCAGGACCGTCTTGGGGTTGATCCCGGCCCGACCGGTGCGCAGGCATGCCGTAAGTTCGCGGCGTTACCCTTCACGGCCCTGAACAAACAGCGCCTGATAGATAGCCTCCTGACTGATTCGCATGGTCTCATCGTCATGAAGATCGAGCGGCAGGCGGCGGATGATCTGTTCCGGGCTCCAGGCGCGCGCCCACCGGCGATATTGCCGCGGTCCGTGCCGACGACCTTTCCAGTTCACGGCGGGACCGGCAGAGGAGTCCCGCTCGGAGCGACGACGCCGCCAGCCAGTCGCTCTTGCACATAGGCTTGCAATGTCGCGTTGAGTGCAAGCCTCGCCTGCTTCGGGCGACGCGCAGCTCGTTGGGCATGCCATTGCGCGGTCGTCGCCCGGTATTCGAGGCCGCCGCTTCGAGTGGCGGCATTGCGCCGCAGCTCCCGCGAGATCGTCGATCCGGCTCGCCCTAGCCGTCGGGCGGTCTCCCGTATGGCATGGCTCTGCACTCGAAGGGACGCGATCTCCCGCTCTCAGACAACGCAAGATAACGCTGCGAAGGTGCCTTCGCAGACGGCTTGAATATCGCTGGTGGCATGACGCCCGCCTTACAGAACCATCGTGTTCCTATAGCCTGGGGCGCACCAGCACTCGCCGCGGCATCTTCACTGGACAAGCCCTCCGCGATCCCTCTTCAGATCTGCCGCCGCTCAACTCGCCCGGCCACCGGCGGTCGACCTGGTGAAGCCAGCGGCGCCGGCCCAGAGCAATGCGATCGTCGCTTGTAAATGCTCATCGCGTCCTCCTTCATCAGGATGTTGCGACGACCGGTTGAGTCAACCCAACACGCCAGCGAGCAGTTCCAGAAGCTCCTGGCCGACCACGGTGTCATCTGCAGCATCAGCCGGTCTGGCAACGTGTGGAACAACGCGGCGATGGAGAACTTGTTTTCCTCGCTCAAGACCGAACGCACGGCCCGCATGGTCTACCGCATCAGGGAGCGGGCCGAGCGGACGTGTTCGGCTAAATCGAGCGGTTCTACAACCCGCGTCAGATCCACTCGACCATTGGCCACCCTAACTCTGTGGACTTCAAGCCGAGTGCCGCGTCAGATTTGGTCACGTGCTCACCGACCGGCAGCAGATCGAGGACCTTTACCTCCTTTCTCGGCCTCCTGAACTTGGCAGCCGATCGTCTCTGAATGCTGTCTTACTTCACAGGGTCCTAGAACTTCAGATTACCTGAAAGGTAGTAGAACCCACCATCAATCCCGATTTGCTCGATCCCTTTATCGGACCGGTCGACGCCCAAGTAGGATGTGTCATAGGGAATGCGGCTCGGATAGGCGTTAAACAGGTTGTTCGCGCCCAGTGTCAGATGAAGATGCGGTGTGAGTTGATAGCCAAGGGCGACATCAGTCTCGTATCGCGGCTGGTCGACGAACTCATCGAACACCGTGTCAGAATAGGCGTTGGGACCGGAGACATAGGTCAACTGCGACGTCACGCTCCCGTAACGGATTTCATGAAGCGCGAAGTCCCACCTATTTTTGTGCCAGTGGCCGCCGACAATGAGCTTGTTGCGTGGAAAGTAGGTGGAGAGGTAGGCGATATCCTGCATGTTTAGCAGGGCGTTGCCGTTCTGGTCATTCGCCACGTTCTTGACATGAGTATAGTTGGCGTTGAAGGCTGCGTCCCAATCTATCCTGCCATAGCGACCGAGGAAGGTCTGATAGGTCAACGCGATATCCAGGCCGGATGTGTAGGTGCTGGCGGCGTTGGCGAAATACTGCGCCGAGACCGAGTCGGGAATGACTGTGCTGGCAAGAATAATACCTTGCGTGCGCAGGGCATCGATAGCGGCCTCCCCGTTATAGACGCCGCCCAACGTGATTCGGTCGCGGATGTTGATGCGATCGCCGTCGATGGTCACCTGTAACCGGTCGATCGGGTTCAGCACCAGCCCGACGCTGAAGTTGGTTGACCTCTCCGGCTTCAGCGCCCGCGCGCCTAGGCTGCGGGCCGCGGCCGAGTCAACGGCAAGAATACCGCCGGCGCCTGTTGGCGTCGTTTGGAGGCTGGTATAGTGCTCCTCTGCCAGTGTCGGCGCGCGAAAGCCGTTGCTGACAGTGCCGCGCAGGCCGATCCTCTTGTTCAGGTCGTAGCGGGTGGAGACTTTGCCTGTCTCGGTGTCGCCCGCATCGGTGTAGTGCTCATAGCGGCCGGCGAGATCGACCTGCCAATGCGGCAGGATTTGCGTCGACACATCGAGGTAGCCGCCGGTCACATCCCGCCCGGAAGAGCTTTCGCTCAGCGGCGAAAGTCCGGCTTGACCCTGAGGGCCCGACCCGTAGTAGGAGTCAGGCTCGCCAGGACGAACGTCGTAGGTGTCGTAGCGATATTGCGACCCGATCGAGAAGTTCACCGGCGAGGCGAGCAGCGGGACGTCGAAGGCGCGCTGGATCCCAAGATCCGTCGTCCAGTCGGTGTCGGCAAAGCTCATTTGCTGAAAGCGCGTCGGCGTGTAGCCGGTGGCGCCGTAGAGCGCCGTGTTGACGCTGTTGAACAGCGAAAGGCCCGCGTTGTCGCCCCCGTAGGTGGTGCTGAGGTCGAGACTCCACCCCGCAAGATTATCATCCTTCACACCTGCGGTAGCACTATAGTCGTCTTCGTCGATCGCGCTCACCGGATCGAAGCCGGCGGGATAGATTTGCGGCAGCAGTGAAGGTACACGATAGTACTGCCAGGATTCACCGTTCCGGTGGCCGTAGGTGGCGAACGAGTAGAGCGAGATATTGTCCGTCAGGTCGTAGCCGAGGTTGTACTCGATGGTCTCACGGGTCTCCTGCGGGCTGCCAAAGAACTGGTCGACGGGAAGGCCGATCCGGTTGTCCGCGCCGCCGCGGTTCGTGTTGTCCTGGTGCTTGAACTCCGCGCCCAGATCCAGGTAGCCGCGCTGGCCGAGTGACATGCCGTCGCTTACGGCGTCGTCTGTCGTAAAGCCATCGCCCTTGTAGTAGCCACCTGCCAGACCTTGCGCGTCCAACCCGTGGCTGTCCTTCTTCAGGATAATGTTGATGACGCCAGCGATAGCGTCGGAGCCGTACTGCGCGGCAGCGCCATCCTGCAGCACCTCGATGTGGTCGATCGCCGAAATTGGGATCATCCCGATGTCGACAGGGGTGCTGCCGAGCTGCGCGCCAGTATCGTTGATGACGGAGGTGGTGTGGCGCCGCTTGCCGTCGACGAGAATGAGCGTCTCGTCCTGCGACAACGTCCTAAGAGCTATGGTTTCGAGAAAGTTGGCGTTGCCGCCGTTGAGGACCTCCCGGGTCACCGATGGCACAAGGTGGCTGAGGGCGTCGCGCAGGTCGGGCTCGCCGGTGGCGCGAAGCTCAGCGGCGCTGACGACGGTGATCGGGCTCAGGCTCTTGCGTGCGGTCTGGTTGGGATCTCGCGTTCCGGTGACGATCACCTGCTCCTGCGGAGCCGGCTGCGCACTATCGGAACCCGTCTGTGCGGCCGCGCCGGGCGTGATGAGGCAGGCAGAAGCCAGAAGTGTCCCCAGCGATGTGAGGTATGTTCTCGGTCCGATCAGCAGCATGCCTACGAAATTCCTCCTGCAAGGCGTCCGTCGCGGGCTTCCGAGACTTCTAAAATATATCAGACATATCTTGCTACGCGCACAAGACTAAAAGCAGCAGTCATGGCGGCTGAACGAGGAAATCCGCCGTCTCACCGCCCTCAGAGAGCAAAGGGCTCGCTACAGAACCTTGACCACGCTTCATCAGCTTTTCCAAAACGCCTGGGCCGGAACGGCTCAAGCATCGCGACACTCCCGACCAGCAATTCATCTGCGACCATCGCGCCGACGGTTGGCGCGATCTGGAAACCGTGGTTGGAAAAGCCGGTCGCCAGATAAAGTCGGCCGGCGTCTGCCGGGCCGATCAATGGCATGCTGTCCAACGTCTGCGCTTCTGCACCGGCCCAGCTAGCTTCCAGGGTATGATGCGCCAGACCCGGCAGGATAGCCAGCGCTCCCGCCCACTGCCGCTCGACATGCTCGGGAATGGGCGACACCGCAGGCTCACAACCCTCGGGTGCAGCAAACCAGCGGCCGCCGATCATGAAGGCGCCGAGCGGGGTCTGCTTGAGCGACAGGTTTCTCCCGACCGCGGTGACCGTGGGTACGAGCCGGATCGGTGCCGCATCGGACAGCAACATCTGCAGACCACGCCAACGTAGCGGCAGAATGCATCCAATTTCGCGCAACCAGGCGACGCTCCAGGCGCCCGCGGCCAGGATCACCCGATCGGCCTGCAGCACGCCGCCGTCCGGCAGGCGCACACCATCGAGCCGGCCGTTATTGATATGGGGGCGCACCGGTATGTTGAGCAACCGGAGCGCGCCTAGGCGTTCCGCGGCCTGTGCGAACGCCTTGGCGACAAGGGCCGGATTGGCCTGGCCATCCGCGGGCGTCCAAGCCCCCAAACGCAGATGCGGCGCCAATGCCGGTGCGACTTGGCGCAAGGCAGCGGCCTCGAGACGCTCGATCAGGATACCCGCTGCGCGATCGGCCGCGATCCGGGCCTCGATGACCGGTTCCTCCGCCTCGCTCTCTGCGACATGCAGATGACCGCCGAAGGAACATTCGAGATCGGCCTGTAACTCCTCGGCCAGCGTCTGCCAGCGCGCCGAGGCCAGGATGCTGATCGCCCGTTCCGGACCGTCCCGCCCCTGGGAGCGCAGGCCGCCGGCACTGGCCCAACTGGCACTGGGCGCTGCGGCGGGCGTCGCCGCGTCGGCAAGTGTCACGCGTGCACCGCTGCTCGCGAGATGATAGGCAATCGAGGATCCGATCACGCCGCTTCCGACGATGATGAAATCCGTGACGTCCGTCATCGTTCGGCATCCTCCAATATCTTGTCGCCGGCCCGCAGAGCCAGGGCGAGGATGGAGAGGAACGGGTTGACGGCGGGCAGCGACACGAAGGTCGAGCCGCCGAGCACGACGAGACCAGGGGTGTCATGCACGCGACCATAGCCATCGACGACTGCGTGTTCCGCTTCATGGCCCATGCGCGTGCCGCCGACATCGTGCGTGCTGATCGGCCCGGTGAGGTGAGGCCGACGCCAGATCCGGGTCGCCCCCATGCGCTGCAACAGCGCGTCCGCCTTGTCCTGTAGGTAATCGATCAAGCGATGTTCGTTGTCGCCGATATCAAAGGTGATACGTGTCACCGGCTGCCCGAGATCGTCGACATGGTCGGGGTCCAGATCAAGGCGGTTGCTTTCGTAGGGCAGGATCTCGGGGTCGATGAACAGCATCGCGGTGCGCCGATACGCGTCGATGAAGAAGTCGCGCCACGGCATGCCCCAACGCGGCACGTCGGGCGGCAGCACGCCGGAGGCTTCGGTCGGCAGATATTGGTTGAACGCGGCGATACGCCCGCCACGGATGAAACCTAGCTCGCCATGGTCGAAGTGATCGGCGGAGAAGTCCGCGATGGCCATCGCCTGCGCGGTGGGGCCGGTGAACCGGTTCAGGATGCGGCCGCCGAATAAGCCATGGACCGAGGGCTGCTGCCGCGTCATGTAGTGCCGCCCGACCTGGCCGGTCTCGTTGCCCAGCCCGCGCGCGTGTCGCCGGCCCGTCGAGCGCAGCAGCAGCCGGACGTTCTCGAAGGTGTAGGTCGCGAGCACGATGATTCCGCCGCTCTGCACGCGCTCCAGACCGTCCTGCTGGCGATAGAGAACACTGGTCGCACGTCCGGACTCGTCGGTGAGCACGCGCAGTACGCGAGCGCCGGTGACGATCCGCAGCCGCCCCGTCTCGAGCGCCTCCGGAAGCACCGTGTTCTGGGCCGACGCCTTGGCGTCTACGTGACATCCGAAGCGTGAACAGAAGCTGCAATAGGTGCAGGCGGCGCGGCCGCGGGACGGCTCTGTCAGGATCGCGGCGGGAAGCGGGAATGGGTGATAGCCCGATGCGCGCGCGGCCTCGCCGAACAACGCGCCAAGGCCGCTGGTGCGAAGCGCCGGCATTGCGTAGCTGCGCGCGCGAGGGGCCTCGAAGGGATTCCCGGCGCGCTCGCCGACTGTATCGTTCCAGGCCTGGCCGGAGACGCCGAGCAAGTCCTCGGCCTCGTCATAGAAGGGCGCCAGGTCCGCGTAGGAGAGTGGCCAATCGGTTAGAGTGACGTCTCGCGGGATACGCCCGGCGCCGTAGCGCGCGATAGTGGCGCTGCGGACGTTGAAGTCGTCCTCGTAGAAGCGCATGGCCACCGCGCCCCAGGCGATCGAGTTGCCGCCCAGGGCGGTTTCCAGACCTTGCGACCGGATCGCCCGGGTGGCGCGGTCGCTGGCGTTGCGCCGCCAGGTTGGCACCTCCCGATTGAATTTGGCAGCGCCGCCTTCGTTGCGGAACGCCGTGGCGCTCAATTCGTCCATGCGATGTTCGCGGCCGGTACGGGTCGGACCGGCCTCCAGCATGACGACGCGCAGGCCTCCCTGCACCAGCTTGCGCGCGAGGAAGCCGCCGACCGCGCCACCGCCAACGATCACCACATCGGCCTCCCCCCACGGATCGCGCCCTTCGGCATGGTCCGGCGCATCGGCGGTTGCAGTTCGCGGCGGTGGCGGCAGGGTGTCGGGCTGTAGATCGCGCAGTGTGCGCGAGGCCGGCGCGTGCTCGTAGTCGAGCTGCTGTTGTTCGAGGGAGTAGCCGGGTTCGACACCCGGAAACCCAACCATGCGCCAGCCGAGCATGTCGCGGTTGCCGCCATGGATCGGGTCGCCGAACAGACCTTCCCGTAGATGGCGCAGGACCAGGTCGAAAACGACACCCGGTCTCTCTTCGCGCAGCCCGGGGAGCGTGCCGGCCTCGAGGGCGGCGATAGCGGCATGCTGCTGCGCTTCGCTGGCGTCAGCGAACCCGCCGGATGCCGCGTCGAGACCGCTGAGGACCATGCGGTAGGTGTCGACCGCATCGGCATAGGGACCGTGCAACGCATGATCCAAATAAAAGCTGGCGCCGATGGCGTTCGCACCTGGTCCGGTGACCGAAGCCGGAAACATGCGCTCGAACAATGTGTCGAGCGTGCGCCGTTCTGCTGCATCCAGCACCGGGGCCACGGTCAGCGTCCGTCGTGGCCGAGCAGGCCTGCAAGGGTCAGATGTTTCTCGTACCAGCTCCATTCGGTGTCCAGAAACGCATTGAACAACGCGCCTGGCAAATAGGCTTCCAATTGGCCGTTGGCTGTCAGGTAGTTGCGCCAGGCGGCGGTGCGCGTTACCGCCTCGATGCGCTCATGCCAGGCCGCCTGATGCGCCCCGGACAGTGCGGGCGGTCCCATCAGCCCGCGCCACATGGTGAACTGCACCGGCACGCCCAGTTCCGTCAGCGTGGGCGTATCCGGGAACGGCTGCATCCGCTCGGTGTCGAGCGCCGCGATCACTCGGATGCTACCGGCATCGAGATGCGGCCCGCAGTTCCGCGGCGACGCCGCAAGCCCAGTCGATCTTCCCGGCGATGAGCGCGTCCCAGACGGCAGGCTCGCTCGGCGTGATGGTGAACTCGACGTCAGCCTTGCATCCGTGAGCGATCGACAAGGCCAGAAGATGATTAATGCCACCCAGGAAGTAGCCGCCGGTCTTCGTCCTGCGCGTGGGCAGGGTGGAGACAAAGCCGCTTGCGTCGGTCCACGGGTTGTCGGTCCTGACCACCAGGAAAAAGTGATCCACGACCAGACGTGCGAGTGGTGTCAGAGCGCGATGGGTCAGCGTCATGCCGCGCAGCAGTGGCGCCTGCAGGAAGACCGGGGTGCAGGTCGAGAGGATAGTACTGTCGCCCGGGCGGCTGACGAGAAGATGCATGGCGTCGATGCCGGGATCGTCGCCGCGTGGCACGAGCCGGTAGGAGCGGTCGTCACATCCGGCTTCCTGGAGGCCCGCCAGAAAGGCGTCGGCCAGCACCGGCGGCGCACTACCGGTTGGTCCGTGTACGACCAGCTCCACTGTCGTGCCTGCCTGATCTTGCATTTCGGCATCCCTTGATCTGACGGTCATGACGGCGCAACGCACGACGAGCGGTGCGTCTCGGATCAGCGGCGGTGCCGGCTCAGCCTGTTCTCGAGAAGCCGCTGCGTGACGCTGACGACGGTCGTGGCGGCAAGATACCAGACGCAGGCAACGATCAGCAGCGGGATAGTCTGATACGTTCGCGAGTAGATCGATTGCGCGGCATAGAGCAGGTCTGTGAGTGCGATGACGCTGACCAGTGAGGTCGCCTTCAGCATTCCGGCGAACTGGTTGCCGGTCGGGGGCAGCAGTACTGGAAGGGCTTGCGGCAGGACAATCCGGCGCATCACCCGCGCCGGGCTCAGCCCGAGTGCGCGCGCCGCCTCTCTCTGACCAAGGCCCACAGACGATAGGCCGGACCGCACGATCTCGGCCATGTAGGCGCCCTCGTTGAGACCGAGCCCGAGGATGGCAGCGGAAAGCGGCGTGATAAGGTCATTCACGGAGCCATGCAGGAGATGCGGCGCGAGCACCGGAAACCCTAGTGAGTATGTCGGATAGAGCGCCGCGAGGTTGTACCAGAACAGGAGCTGGACCAGCTGCGGCGTGCCGCGGAAGATCCACACATAGACGCGTGCTGACAAAGACAAGGCAAAGACGCCGGAGGACTGGCAAACAGCGACCAAGAACCCGATGACAATGCCGAGCGTCATCGTCAACACGGTCAGCCAGCAGGTCGTCCAAAGCCCCTGGAGGATTACGCTGGAGAAGAGATAGTGGCCAACGACGCTCCATTGAAAATTCGGATTTACCGACACCGAATGCAGTACACCGATCGCGATCAGAACGATGAGCAGCCCCGGCCAATGCCGGACCAGGCCGCGCCGGTCGTCTGTCCAGGCGGACGCCATCAATGGCCTCCGGTGGCGAGATCCAGGCCAGGCTGCTTGAGCGCCAGGGAGGAGACCTGCCACTTCGCGATGATAGCGTCGTAACTACCGTCGGCGTGCATGCGCTTGAACGCGGCGAGCAAGGCCGCTGCAAGCGCCTTGTCGTCGTGCCGGACCACCGCGCGCCGACCGTGACCTTCGGCAGACCCAAATCGACGAGCCGCAGCGGATGCGGTGCGAACTGGGTGAGGTTCCTGGCAGCCAGCCGATCGTCCAGCGCGAAGTCGACGCGTTGCGAATACAGCGCCATGACAGTCGCCGCATCGGACGCGAACTGCATGACGTCGATCGGCGGCTTCTTCCGGGCGACACACCGCGCGGAGAGATCCGCGGCACTCGTCGCGAAGTCGGTTCCCGCCTGCACGCCTGCCTTCAGGCCGCACAGGCTCCCGGGATCGTTGGTGATTGCTGTGTTCGAGGCAAGGGTGTAGAGCGTGGCCGCTGCATAGCCGAAGTCGACGAACCTCACCTGCTGCTCGCGTGCCGGAGAGTCTGACATGGACTCGAAGGCAACGTCGAAACGACCGGCTTGCACGCCCGGGATCAGGCCACCGAAATCGACCGAGACGATCTTCGGCCTCACCTCGAGCAGCCTGGCGAGTACGTTCCAGATGTCGGGCTCGAACCCCACGATCGTCTTGCCGTCTTCCGCATAGCTCTCGTTGGGCGGGTGGTGCGCGTCGGTCGCGATGACGAGCGTGCCGCTCTGCTTCACACGGTCCGGGAGCAGGGCGTGAAGATCCGGAGTTGCCGGACCCGCGGCGCGTAGCGGCCGCGGTAGTGCGAGAACGGCGACGATGACCAGGATTGCCACTGCCAGGGCGGTGATCGACCTGCATCCTGCACCGGACAGATCCATGTTCAGAAGGTCACGTTCGCTTGCAGATAGTAGAACCCACCATTGATGCCGAACTGCTCGACGGTATAGTCGTACTTGTAGACCCCGAGGTACTGGGTCTGCGGCGGGATCTCGCGGGGGTAGGCGTCAAAGACGTTGTTCGCACCGAGGGCGAGATGCAAGCGCTTGGTCGCCTGATAGCCGAGTTGGATGTTGGTGACCCACTGCGGTGTATTCTCGAACGGGAGAAAGTTGGTGTTAGAATAGGCGCTCGGACCGCTGGTGTACTGCAACTGGGAGAGTGCGGAGCCCCAGCGGATCTCATGCAAGGCGAAGTCGAGCTTCTTACCGAACCAGTGGCCACCGATGATCAGCTTGTTCTTGGGAAAGTAGGTGGACAGGTAGCCGATCCCCTGCGCGTTGAGCAACGCGTTGCCGTTATTGTCCTGGCCTACTCGAAGAACCTTGGTCTCGTTCACGTTCAGCTCGGCGTCCCAGTTGACGCGGCCGTGCTTGCCCAACTGCGTCTCGTAGTTGGCGACGATATCCGCGCCATACGTATGGGTGCTGGCGGCATTTGAGAAGTATTGCGCCGAAACGTCAGCCGGAATGACGGTGTTTGAGATGGCGATGCCCTGTGCCTCAAGCGCATTGATCGCGGTCTCGCCGTTATAGTTGCCGCCGAGCGCAATACGGTCGCGGATGTCGATTTGGTAGGCGTCGACGGACAGATGCATCGAAGGCAGCGGATTCGCCAGTATGCCGGCACTGAAATTGGTCGACCGTTCCGGCTTCAGCGGCTGCGCACCGAGCAGCTTTGCGGCGATCGAGTCTACAGCGAGGATACCCTGAGCGCCGGTGGGTAGCACTCCGAGGCTGGTATAGTGCTCTTCGCCGAGGTTGGGGGCGCGGAAGCCGTTGCTGACGGCGCCGCGCAGCGCGAAATACCGGTTGAAGTCGTAGCGCGCCGAGGCCTTCCCGGTCTCCGTATCGCCGACATCCGTGTAGTGCTCGAAGCGCCCGCGAGATCGAGTTGCAGCCTCGGGATGATCTGGGTGGACACGTCGATATAGCCTGCCGTCTCGTCGCGGAAGGAGTGGCTGATGCTGATCGGCGAAAGTCCGTCCGCCGCCTGAGGTCCGACGCCGTAATAAGAATTCGGTTCACCGGCGCCGACATCGTAAGAGTCGTAGCGATACTGTGCGCCTATCGCGAAGTTGATCGGCGACGCGAAGACCGTGTTCTCGAAGGACTTCCGGAAGCCGAGGTCGGTCGTTGACTCGCCATCGCCGAAGGACAGGAGGTGAAAACGCGTCTGCGCGTTGCCGAAATCGGCCAGAAGCGAGGTGTTGATGGTGTCGAAGTTTTCGACGCTGTCGTTTTCGTTGCCGTAGGTCTCGCTGAGGTCGATGGTCCAGTTCCGCGGCAGATCGTACGTGAAGCCGGTGGTGACGCTGTAATCGTCCGACGACAATGCCAGCTGCGGCACGAAACCGTCGGGAAACACGGTCGGTGCCGTCATAGCTGTACGGTAGTTCTGGTGCGCCTCGCCGTTGCGGTGGCCGTAGGTGGCAAATGAGTAGGCGTGCAGGGCGTCGGTGATGTCGTAGCCCGCATTGTAGGATATCGTCTCCCGCGTTAATTGCGGGTTGCCGACGAAGGGATTGAGTTCGGCGTGCACCCGGTCGTCGGGACCGACGCGGACGGTGTGGTCCTGGTGCTTGTATTCGGCACTCAGGTCCAGGAAGCCGCGCGAGTTGAGGTTGAAGCCATAGGTCGCCGTTTCGCCGGTGGTGAAGCCGTCACCGGCCTCGTAGCCGCCATTGAGCGCCTGGGCGCTGCCACCGCTGGTGTTCTTCTTCAGGATGATGTTGACCACCCCGGCGATGGCGTCGGAGCCATAGAGGGCGGCGGCGCCATCCTGCAGGACCTCGACATGGTCGATGGACGCGGTCGGGATCAAGTCGATGTCGACCGGTGTGGTGCCGGTTTGCGGCCCCTCGTAGTCGGCGATGATGGCCGTCCCGTGCCGGCGCTTGCCGTCCACCAGGACCAGCGTCTGGTCGGCTGTCAGGCCGCGCAGGCTGATCGCGTCCACGAGGTTGGCGTTGCCGCCGGCCAGCTCCGGGACGGTGATCGACGGCACGAGTTGCACCAGCGCGTCGCGGATGTCGGCCTGTCCGGTCGAGCGCACCTCGGCGCCGGTGACGACGGTGACGGGGCTGATGCTGTTGCGGGCTGTCGCGTGGGGATCGCGCGTGCCGGTTACGATGACCTGCTCGCCATTATCGCCGACCCCTGTGCCGGTATCTGCGGCCTTCGCGCCGCCGAAGCAGACCAGAAAGCTGGTGGCGAGAAAGCTGCCGGTCAAAAGAGCGAGCCGAGACATGGCGGTTCTTTCCAGTTGAAGGTCGGCTTGGGAGGCGGTTAGGCGCTGCCTTTGCGGAGGCGCGGCTGCAACGGACCAGGATTCGTATCGAGGGAGTTCCATGCCAAAGTCTTGGCGAAGTGGACGGGTTCGTCCTCTTGCCAGAGCGCGTAGGTGATGCCGTGGATCAAGGGCTGGATGCCGTAGAGGATGCCCGAGAGCGAGGCACCGGAATGCGCGTTGGAGACAAGCGTCCCGTAGTTGAAACAGAAGATGTTATCGAGGATCGGTGTGGTGCCTGGCACGCGCTCGCTGAAGCGAAGCGCCTTGTCTAGATAGGGATAGCTGGCCAACCAGGGATCCGGATATTCGGCCGGAGCCGGGTAGACCTCTCCCCAGGTCAGGATGTTCGACGCAAAGCGGCTCAACTCCGGTCGTCCGGCAGGGTCCATCGAGAAGCCGCAGCCGATGAACAGATGATCGAAGGTCTCGACTGAGCCGTCGGTGCCCGTGACCACGATCCCGTCAGGGGTGTCATGCAGTCCGGCCCAGCCTGTGCCGGCGTGCAGGGTGAAGGTGTCGAAGGCCGCGCAGCGATCGACGCCGTCCTGGGTCGGCGCCTGGCCGAAACTCAGGACCGTCCTGATCCAGCGCCACTTGTCGGCGTCGTCCATCGACTGGAAGTGCCTGAGGTAGCCGGCCATCTCCAGGTAGCGGAACGGGTTGGCCGTCAGCACCTGAGAGCGGCGCATGTAGAGCGTCAGGGACGCGGCACCCAGCTCAAGCAGGTCGGCGGCTCGGTCCCACGCGGTCGCCCCGGCGCCAAGCACCGCCACACGCTTGCCGCGCCAGGCAAGGCTGTCGACATCGTCCGTGCAGAGGTTCCACGAACCGGGCTGCAGGCAGCGCCGCACGATGCCGGGCACGTTCCAGTCGCCGATGCCTTCGAGTCCGGTGGCAAGGACGACCTTGCGCGCGAGCACACTGTCCTCGTCCGCAAGATCAACCCGCACGATGTCACCATGCTGCTCCAGCAACGTGACCTTGGCTTCGTTGCGAACGGGCAGTGCCAGCACATCGCGGTACCAGTTCAGGTAGGACTGCCAGGTGTGGCGCGGCCATTTGTCCAGACGCTCCCAGCCGTCCTCGCCAAACATCGCTTCGAACCAGCTGCGTGGCGCAAGCGACGGTACGCCGAGATCGGGGCCCGTCAGATGCTTCGGCGAACGAAGCGTCCACATGCGCGAGTAGGTGATCCAGGGGCCTTCCCGACCACGCTGCGCCCCATCAAGCACAAGAATGTTCGTAACCCGCTCCCGGATGAGGCCGAAGGCGGTGGAGAGGCCGCACTGTCCGCCGCCAACTATGACCACGTCATAGACGTGCTGGCCCGACGGGTCGGTACGCGGCAGGACCCAGGGATCCTTGGGATAGACCAGGATTTCGAGATCATGCCGGACACGCAAGCCGAGGAACCGCAGGCGCTGCTCGGCGTCGGCAAGGAGCGGCGGCAGTTCGGCCGGCAGCAGTCCCAGGCGCTCTTTCCGGTGGTCTATCACAGGAGGAAGATACATGCCGGTGTCCTGCGAGCCTCCCCGGGTGACCACGTCATCCCAACACGAAATCCCTACGGCGTATTCCTGACATGCAGCAAGATATATCTAGAGGGCTCTCGAGGCTTTTTCGGTCGCTCGTGCGGCTGTCGCCTCAGGCGCAGGCACATGCTGCAAAAGCTTTGTGCAGACGACTGTTTAACAGGCGGATCAGGAAAAATCATGTGTTGATCCTCAGACTTCGAGAGGCTCTCGCGAAGGCGTGCACGAGACCGCAACGACCAGGCCGCCCGCGCCGACGATGTGGCGGTAACGATAGTTGACGGGCAGATACATCGCATCGCCCGGCTTGAAGAGGCGTTCACGCTGGTCCGACAGGTCGATCTGCTGCGACCAACCATGCATGCAGTACAGCACCACCTCATGGACGCCGTCGCCTTCAACGATGGTGTCGAAATGCGCAATGTAGGTCGTGATGTGGAACGAGAACGAACAGCCTTGATTGCGCTTGGTGATCAGACGGTGACTGTATTCCTGTCCCTCATGCACCCAGGCCTTCTCGACCTCTTCCTGACGGCTCCACATGATCTTGTCGCCCATGGTCTCTTGTCTCCTGCTGTTATGAGGGATCAGATGCGCCGGCCGATCTCGAAACCTTCGAGGATGGCGGCCTCGGCATCGCGTGGCGCGTAGGCGTCCCCGATGACGTGGACGGGCCATGCGTCCTGCGACATGAGATCGGCGAGTTCACCGCGCGGCCGGCCCGGCCCGGCAATCACGATGCTGTCGAACGGGCCTTCCATCCAGCTCTGGCCGCCGATCGGGTTGCGCATGCGCACATGGCCCATCTCGAAGGCGGTCGGCTGGCACAGCGGGGTCATTGCGAGTGCCGCGGCGTAGGCGCGCCGGTAGAACTCGGTGAGGTTCTGCAGCTCGAGCTTCAGACCCACCTGCAGCGAAGGTGTCACCAGCTTGACGCTGCGCCCTTCGCCTTGCGCCAGCATGATCGCCGCCACGATGGCAGGCTGACGGTCGAGATAATCCACGACAAGCACGCGCTGTCCGACACGTTCCGGACATTCCATCGCCTCGTCGACGGAGAGGATCGGCGCCTCCGCGCTGCCGGGCAGAGATGCGACGATCCCCTCACCCGAAGCAAAGGAGGCGCCGGTCGCAATGATGAGTGCGTCGGGTGCGAGCGCGCGGATGTCGTCAGGCTGCATCGCCCGTCCGAGATGAAGCCGTATGCCCGCTTGCGCGACCGCGTCGATCTTGTGGTCGATCAGCTTGCGCCATTCCTCGCGTCCCGCCGCGCGTCCCGCCAGCCGCAGCCGACCGCCGAGTTCCATGTCCGTTTCCGCCAGATGCACTTCATGACCGCGCCCTGCCGCCTGCAGGGCCGCCTCCATGCCCGCCGGACCGCCGCCGACAATGACGACCCGTCGTTGCGGCGAAGCGGGCGTTGGCACGCAATGCAGCTGCTCACGGCCGGTCACCGGGTTGCCGATGCAGCTGATATGGGTGCCGCGATGCAGGCGCCCGAGGCAGGCCTGCTCACAGGCGATGCAGGGGATGATCTCGCGCCTGCGGCCCAGGCGTGCCTTCACCGGCAGCAGCGGATCGGCAATCAAGGCCCGGCACATTCCGGCCATGTCGGCGTCGCCGCGCGCGAGAAGCTGTTCTGCCGCCTCGGGCGTCTCGATACGCGTACCGTGGATGATCGGCACGTCGACCTGCTGGCGGATCAGATGGGCCAATCCGGCGAAGGGCGCAGAGGGTAGTCCCATCGGCGGTTCATGCAGCATGTTGCTGACAAGATCGCCGTCCGAACCGGCGCTGACATCGACATAGTCGAGGCGGCCGGCCTGCACCAGCCTCGGCACGATCCGGGCCATGTCCTCGCCGGTCAGGCCACCTTCGACGAGCTCGGCGCCGGAGCAGCGAATACCGAGCGGCACCGCGTCGCCGACTGCGCGACGGACCGCCGCCAGCACCTGGGCCGGGAAGCGGATGCGGTTCGCTTCCGACCCGCCATACTGGTCAATCCGGCGGTTGGTCAGCGGCGACAGGAATTGCTGCAGCAGCAGCCCGTGGCCGCAATGGATCTGCAGCCCGTCGAGCCCAGCCTCCAGGCAACGCAGGGCAGCGTTGGCAAAGGCCCGCGTGACCTCCTCGATCTCGCCCACGGTCATCGCATGGGCGACCTCGCCGTATTTCTGCTCGTAGCCGTTGGAAGCCGACCACAGCGCGATCGGGCGGGCGCTGGCGGCGAGGCCCATATGCGACAGGTAGCCGAAGATCTTGCCACCATGCCGGTGCACGGCATCTCCGACAGCGCGCAAGCCGGGGATGATGCTGTCGTCGAAGTTGCAGAGCAATCCGGTTATGCCTGGCGAGGAGGGATGCACCTGCTGCGAGCCGAACATGATCAGCCCGACCTCGCCGCGGGCGCGCTGCTCATAATAGGCGATCATCCGTTGGTCAGGCCGATGGTCATGGCCCATGCCGGTCCCGTGACCGGTCAGCGTGATCCGGTTCCTGATCTCAGTGTTGCCAATGCGGATCGGCGAAAAGAGGCGGTCGAACTGCGACATCGCAGGACACTTTCATTAGAATTCTTAGTGGAAGCGGCGCTCTAGCAGGACCTGCACGAGCGCCAGCACGCCGTTGATGCCAAGGTACAGGCAAGCCGAGGCTGCCAGGAACTCGGTGGCGTGATAGGTGCTGGAAATCAGGTCGTAGCTGGCGCCGGTCAACTCGTCGACGGAGACGATGCCGGCCACGGCTGTCGACTTCACGATGACGATCAATCGCGACATGTAAGGCGGCAGCATGCGGGGGATGGCCTGCGGAATGATGATGCGTTGGACCGTCTGCCGATAGGATAGGCCGAGTGCGCGCGCCGCCTGCCACTGTCCGGGCGGGACCGCGATGAGACCGCCGCGTAGATCCTCGCCCATGTAGGCAGTCGACGCGATGACGAGCCCGACCAGGGCGGCGGGCAGTGGCGCCAGGGAAACTCCCAGCGAGGGAAGACCATAGAACGAGAAATACAGCACCACGAGCACCGGGATCAGCCGGAAGACCGTGACGTAGGTCGCGGCAAGAGCGCAGAGCAGGCGGCCGCCGGTTTGCCGCGCCAGGGCGACGGCAAGTGCCAGCGGCGTCGTGATCGCTGCGGTCGCGACAAAGAGCAGCATCGTCCGCCAGGTCGCCAGAAGCAGGGCGTGGCTGTGAAGGGCGATGATGGAGATGTCGAACGTCACGGCAGCGCCCATTTCCAGCGGCGCGCCAGGAGTGCCTGCAAGCCCAGCAGGATCCCGTCGAGAGTGGCGTAGACTGCACCGAGCACAACCAGGATCGTAAGCGTCTTTCCGGTGGCCATGATCATTTGGTAGGCGTTGCCGGTGGCTTCCGCGACGGAGATCACCGAGGCCAGTGCGGAGCCTTTTACCACCTCCGTCGCGTAACCGACGTAGGGTGGCAGCGCCACGGGCAGCAGTTGCGGGAGCAGGACGCGTCGCAGCGCACGGCCCCGCGGCAGACCAAGGGCGCGGATCGCATCATGCTGGCCGGCCGAGATGGCGGCGAGCCCGGACCGGATGCATTCGGCGAAATAGAACACGATGGAGAGAGAAAGTGCCGCCACCGCAGCCTCGACCGGCGTCAGCACCAGGCCGGCGACGGGAAGCACGAAATAGGCGGCGAAGAGCAGGAGCAGCGGAGGGATACCCCTGACGAAGGCGCTCAGCAGAATGAGCAGGGCACGCACGGCCCGCAGGCGGCTGCGCATGAAAAAGGCGAGGAGAACCGACAGCGGCGTGGAGATCGCCAGGATGCAGACGACCAGCCAGACCGTCATCCACGCTCCGCGCAGAATGAACAGGATTGCGTCGGCTAGATGCTCCGGTTGCATGCCCTGTCAGTAGCCGATTGCCGTCAGGTCATCGATGTCGTCGGCGTAGCCGAACTGCGCGTTGATGCGTGCGAGCGTCCCGTCGACACGGTAGCGCGTGAGCAGGATGTCGACTGCCTGCAGCAGATCCGGCTCGCTCACATTGACGCAGACACCCTGCGGGCCCGGCGGCAGGTGAGGATCAAGGATCCGGAACGCCGTCTTGTCGGGGCTCTGCTCCTGCAGCGAGCGTGCCGTGGCAAGATCCACCACGAAGCCGTCGACCTGCCCGTTGAGGAGTGCCATCAGACCTTCCTGGCGGCCTGGCAGGACAATGGGAATGGCATCCGCAAGCGCCTTGCGAGCACGAGCGAACCCGGTTTCTCCGCGCACGCCGCCGAGTTTGCGGCCCGAGAGACCATTCCAGTCAACCATCCCATCCTTGCCGCGCACCAGGATCACCAGATGTGTCATCGCGACCGGACGCGACAGCAGGAAACCGCCGGCCGCGAGCCGGTCCGGTGTCCACTCGACGCCCTCGCAGGCAAGATCGTATCGATGCGCAAACAGGCCCGGCAGGATGGCGGGCCAATCCAGACGGACGAACTTCACCGGCAGGCCAAGATCGCCACCGATCTTTCGAAACAGCACGATCCGCGATCCGTCGAGCGAACCATCGGCATGGCTGAAGGAGAGCGGCGGATCCTTGGCCGTGATCCCGACGGTCAGCGTGCCCGGTGTGACCAGATGCCGCATCGGCCACGGTTGCGGAAGATCGAGTTCGGACGCCGGACCCTGTGCCCGCACTGGCGCCGACACCGCCATGCCGTAAGCGAGGCTCGCAACAAGACAGAGGTGTGCCGAACCTCGGCGCACTCAGCCTTGCCCACGTGGCACAAAGCGGCCGTGGCCAGGCTGGCCGACGACTTCGCTGCCGTTCCACACCAGGGTGCCGCGCACGAAGGTCGCGGTGATGCGACCTGCGAAGCGCTCGCCGTCATAGGGGCTCCAGTTCAGCTCATCGTGGTTGTCGGCCGCCTGGAACAGGTAGGGCTCGGGCGACAGCACGACGATGTCGGCGTCGGCGCCCACGGCGAGCCGTCCCTTGCGGCGCAGTCCGAAGAAATTGGCGGGCCGCTCGGACAGGTAGCGAACCAGTGCGCGCTCGGGAGACGCCTCCCTGGCGGCCAGGTCGGTGTAGAACGAGGGGGCCAGGGTCTCCAGGCCGGGGATACCGGCGCCGGCATCGAAGATCGAAGCGGTATACTTGCTCTCGATTGGCCAGCTCGAATGGTCGGACGAGACGAAATCGATCATTCCGTCCGCCAGTGCGCGCCACAGCCCGTCGAGGACGTTCTCGCGGATCGGCGGGTTGACCTTCATGCGCGCGCCGAGCCGCGCGATGTCGGACGCGGCATCGAAGTGCAGGTAGTGCACGCACATCTCGGCGGTGCAGCGTGCACCCATCTCCTGGAACTTGCGGACCAGCGCGTAGCCTTCGGGACAGGAGATGTGCACGACGTGCGTGTGCGCGCCGGTGGCGAGGCCTAGAGCGAGGAAGTTTGCGGTCGCGGCGAGTTCGGCGGCGGCCGGGCGGCTCGGGGCGTGCCATTCGGGCGTATCCCGACCCGACGCGCGCAGTGCCGCCACCGTAGCGCGAACAATCTCCTGATCCTCGTTGTGCAACCCGACGGGAAGATCGAGCGGCACCGATGCGGCCAGGATCTCCAGCACGCGGTCATGCGGGATGCGCGGGAAACGCACCGGATGGCTCTCGAAGCTCGACAGCTTGAATGCCGCGACCCCCGCCTCGGCGAGGCGTTCCATTTCATCCACGCCCTGGTCCGGCGCGACCGTGCCATAAAGTGCCACGTCCGCCACGCTGCCCTGCGCGATCGCCTCGATCTTGGCGGACAACCGCTCAAGCGTATTCAGAGGCAGGGGATTATCGTAGGGCATGTCGACGAGGGTCGTCACGCCGCCGGCCACCGCGGAACGGGTGGTGGATCTAAAACCGGACAGGCCGCCATAGCTCGTCGCGTGGGTCTGGCCGTCGACGAAGCCCGGCATGACAAAACTCGAGCCCGCATCATGCAGGATGCCACACTCCGGCACCGGCCCGACACCGATCGCCGTGATCCGCTCACCGACAGCCCCGACCCAGCCGTTGGCGACAATGGCGTGCGGCAGAACCAGCGTGCCGCACACGATCAGATCGAAGCGCATTGCTAACGATCCTCCCGCTGCAGTTCCGTAAGCTGGGTTGAGGCTTGCACGATCGCCGCCTGCGTCGGATCGACCACCGGCACTCCCAGCGTCGTCTCGATCCGGGCCCGGTAGACACCCATCGTGGCGCAGCCAAGGATCAGCACATCTGCGCGGTCCTTGTCGCGCAGGACCCGGCCCACCTCGAGGATGCGGCCGACGGAGCGCTCCTCGTCGAGCAGATCGGCGACCCCGAGATCCAGCGCGCGATCGCCGGCGAGCCGCGCCGTGGCGCCGATCGCCCCGACCGCGCGTCTGTGCCGGGCGATCGAGCCCTCCTTGATCGACACAATTCCGAAACGTTCGCCGAGCGTCATCGCGGCAAAGAAGGAAGCTTCAGCAATGCCCGTGACCGGTGCGGCGAGTTCCTCGCGCGCGAGCAGCAGGCCCGGATCGGAAAAGCAGCCGATCACGTAGGCGGCAGCCGGGTTCGCCTGGAAGTAGGCGCAGGTCGGCAGAACCACCGACTCCACATCGCGCTGGGTTTCGATCCCGGCTGGTCCGCTTGCGAGGGTTGCAAAGGTGACCTCCTGTCCGGGCGGTAGCCGGAGCTCTTGGCAACCCTCGCGCATCTTGTCGGTGACGGCGAGCGAGCTGTTCGGATTAAGGACAAGAATGCGTCGTGTGTTCTGCTGCATGTCCATTACAGGGCACTCATGCCGGCCATCGCCTGCGAGATGACCTGCCGGCTGCGGAACAGGACCAACTCCTGCCAACAGGTCGTGGCGGGATAGTAGAATTTCCTGAGGTCGCGCTTGATCTTCTGGACGATGTGGTCCTGCCAATCGACATCGGGCGCGCGGTGCAGCACGTGGTCGAGCCGCAACGCGCGGGCGCCGGTCTCGGCGTCATAAGTGCCGTATTCGAGCGCGATGAAGGTCAGCCTGTCGTCGCCGACATGACGCGCCCAGACATATTGCGTCAACCCAGGGATCGGCAGCGATGACGAGGTCCCGAGCAGCGGCTCGCCCAGCGACTCGCCATACCAGGCCCTGCATCGCGCCTGACCGCTCTCGCCTGGACGGTGTCCGCAGATCGGCTCTCCGCTGCCGTGGGCGCCCAGGCCGGTATGGTAGTCGATCACGGCGACGGAGCGGCGGCTGGAAAGCCGGTAGTCCTGGCAGATCGAGATCAGCGTGCGGATGGCTCGGGCCGGTTCGGTGCCGCCGTAGAAGATGCCCTCGGGGTGGCTGTATTGACCGGTGCTGCGGGCGAACTGGTAGGCGTAGTCGCCGTGCGCGTCGCGCCAGGCTGCGAGGGAGGCGTCAGCCGCAGCCAGCGTCGCCTCGTCGAGGTCGCGCGGGACGAATGCCTCCGCCAGATCCACATAGCCAGCATTCTCCGGAATCCCGGCCTCGAACACCAGACCGTTCCGGTTCAGGTCGACCCCCTCCTCCGTCGTGCGCCGCAGCCAGGCGAAGCCGTGCGGGTTGAGCGCGTGCACGAGGAGAGCGGCGGTATCGATGGGCAAGGCGGCCGGCCCACCCGTCAGGATCCAGTCGAGTTGAGCCCCGGAGCCGCAGAAGCCCTCGACGCCGTGGGTCGCGGACACCAGGACCAGGACATTGCCTGCATCCTGCGGGCCGAACCAGGCGATGTCGGTCGTGAGGGTCTCGCCGGAGGGCCCTCGATGCGGATTGGAATAGGCGCCCATCCGTCCCCCGGCAGCGCTCGCCACGCGCACGAACACATCGCGCGCTGACCGGTAGTCCTCGGCGAAGCAGCCCGTGTCGATCTGGCAGGCAGCGATCATCAGGCCCTCCGAGAGCGGCTCTCGCATCAGGACCGCAGGATAAGGGGAGGTTTTGCGGCGGCGCAATATCTCAACAGGCATATCTGTGGAGTATCTTGAGTATCCCCTGCCGGACAACTGCCTGGACAGGTGGGGGCGGGGCGGCCAAAGTGAGCGCCGGGGGTCTCGAAGGACAGGCATGCTTGAGCTGAGCGGGATCAAGAAGGCGTATGGGACGAACATCGTCCTGCATGGCGTCAACCTCTCGGTCGCCGCAGGTCGCGTTGTCGCGGTCATCGGCCCGTCCGGCTCCGGCAAGTCCTCGCTGTTGCGCTGTATCAACTATCTCGAGACGCCGGACGCCGGAACTGTGACCCTGGCGGGCGAACTCATCGGCCAGGTGCGCAAGCGCGATCGACTTGTCCCGGCCGGCGAGGCACTGCTGCGCCGCCAGCGCGCGCAGATTGGCATGGTCTTCCAGCAGTACAACCTGTTCCCGCACATGACGGCGCTGGACAACATCATCGAGGCGCCGATGGCGGTGCGTGGGCTGAAGCGCCCCGAGGCCAAGGACGAGGCCATGGAGCTGCTCGAGAAGGTGGGGCTGGTCGCAAAGGCCGGCGCCTATCCCGCCGCCCTGTCAGGCGGCCAGCAGCAGCGTGTTGCGATTGCCCGCGCCTTGGCCATGCGGCCGAAGCTCATGCTGTTTGACGAGGCCACGGCAGCGCTCGATCCCGAGCTGGTCGGCGAGGTGCTTCGCGTCATACGGGGACTTGCGGAGCAGGGTATGACCATGCTCGTCGTCACCCACGAGATGGAATTTGCCGCCCATGTTGCCGGTGAGGTGGTGTTCATGGATGGCGGCGTGGTGCTGGAGCAGGGGCGGCCAGACGAGGTGCTGCGTCAGCCGCGTCACCATCGCACGCGGCGTTTCCTGCGGAAGCTGAACGCTAGCGATCTTCCGGAGGAGGTCGCTGACGCGTGATGCGCTCGGACAATTTTAGCCGCTCGCTCTGGTCGTCGATCACCCGCGATGGCGCAGCATTGGAGGCGGTGGCGGGGGAGCGCCGGTTCGACTTCGTCATCGTTGGCGGTGGCCTGCTCGGTCTGTGCACAGCGCTGGCACTCGCCGAGGGTGGTGCGTCGGTGGCGTTGGTGGAACAGGACGAGATCGGATACGGCGCTTCAGGCCGCAATACCGGTTTCGTGGTCCCTGCGCTGAAGGGGTCGATCGACCCGGACACGGTGGCTCGGCTGGTCCGCAAGGACAAGGTCGAACCTCTGCTGCAACTGGTCGGCATGTCGGGCGACGCTGTCTTCGCGCTGATCCGGCGGCTCGACATCGCGTGCAGCCCCGAGCAAACAGGCTGCTTGCAGCCGGCGCCGACCGAGGCGGCGCTCGCCGCGATCGAACGGCAGGTGCGCGGGATGGAGCGCTTTGGCACCGGCTGGAAAGTGCTGGATGCCGACGAAGCTTTGCAACGGACCGGCATCCCGGGCTATCGTGGCGCGATGCTGCTGCCGACGGGCGGTCAGCTCAACCCCCTCGCCTATGCGCGTGGCCTGGCCGCGGCGGTGCTGCAGGCGGGCGGCACGGTCGTTCAGGGGAAGGTGACCGGCCTCGTGCGAAGGAACGGCACTTGGCGTGTCGAATGCGAAAATAATGCGACGCTTCTTGCGGGCGTTGTGGTCCTGGCGACAAACGCGCTGATCAACGGCCTGTTGCCCGAGGTTTCGCGTAGCCTGATCCCGGTGCATGCGTATCAGGTGGCGACGCAGCCGCTCGGACCGGAGGTTCAGGCTCGGGTCCTGGCCTGTCGCCAACCTTCCGTCGATCTTCGCAATCATCCATTTGCGGTGCGCTGGAGCCCGGACAACCGGCTGGTGACCGGTGGCGGGGCGTTGTGGCACGGCAAGGACGCAATCGATCGCATGGCGCGTTTCTTCATCAGGCGGCTGCAGCGCATGATACCCGACCTGGCGCCCGTGCGGCCGGCTTTCGCCTGGTCGGGTGTGATCAGCGGCACCGGAGACTTCCTGCCGCGCCTGTGGGACCTCGGGGACGGGATGTTTGCGCCGCTCGCGTGCAACGGTCGCGGGGTGGCGCTCACCACGGTATTCGGGCACGCGCTCGGTCGTTATCTCCTCGACCGCGACGAGGCTCACCTGCCTTTGCCGCTCACCAGACCGCGACCGTGGCGGTTCCATCGCGCGATGCGGGCAGCGCCGTCCTTCTGGCTGGCGCAGGGCCGCCTGCGGGACTGGCAGAGCGAGCGAAGATCGGGCTAGAAGCGAAATCTGGCTGTCGGCTTCGCCGCGGCGCCATCGTGAACGAGTACGGGATAAAGATGCCGACCAAGCCGAGCCACGCGACCGAGTCGCTGACGACGAAGGTGTACAACGCCCTCCGTCGCGACATCCTGGCGTGCGCTATTATCCCGGGGCAGGAGTTGTCGGAGGGCGTGCTAGCGGCGCGCTTCAAGATGAGCAAGACGCCGGTTCGCGAAGCGCTCGGGAAGCTGCGTTCGGAAGGCTTGATCAAGACCTATCCACGCCGGGGTTACCAAGTTGCTTCAGTAACATTCCGGGATCTAAACGAGCTGTTTGAAATGCGAAGCCTGCTCGAGGGGCGTGCAGCGGAGCTCGCGAACGAGAAGATCACGCCCGAGAAGCTGGACCATCTCGAGAGCCTTGCCCACGTTGTCTATGACCGCGCGGAAAAGCCGAGCATCATGCGGTTCGTCCAGGCCAACCGGCGGTTTCATGAAGCCATCGCGCTCGCGTCCGGCAACCAGAGGCTTCACGCCACGGTGGTGCAGGTGCTGGACGAGCTGGAGCGCTTCTTTCATCTCGGCGCTCAGTTGCGAGACGTCGGCCTGGAGACCAGCGCATCGCATCGGAAGATCGTGCAGGCGCTTCGCAAGGGTGATGCGGTTCTCGCGCGCCGCAACGTCATCGAGGAGATCGAGGCGACGCAGCATGGCCTGATCCTGGCTCTCACGAAACAGTCATCCAGCCTGATGGAGTTGAAGCCGGCTTTCGTCGCCTAGATCGGCCTCCAGGGGTCCATTGCCTCGCGTGCTGTAGGGAACAATGTCGACACTCAGTGAATCTTCCTCCGGCGTCTTCATTATATCGGTGACTCCGTTCGATGATCGCGGTGACCTTGATCTGGCGGGAGTCGACCCGCTGGTCGATTTCTACCTTGCTCAGGGTGTCGCCGGGATAACCATCCTGGGCATGATGGGTGAGGCGCTCAAGCTTTCATCCGGAGAAGCCCGAGCATTTGTGGAAAGGGTCTGCAAACGGGTCGATAACGCGGTGCCTGTGGTGGTTGGCGTCAGTAGCCCTGGCTTCGCCTCGATGAAGGAACTCGCGGAGGCGGCGATCGGAGCCGGCGCACGAGGCGTCATGGTTGCGCCCCCCCATACGCTCCAAACGGACAGGCAGATCGTTGATTACTTCCGGATGACCGCCAAGACGCTGGGGTCGGCGCCATTCGTCCTGCAGGATTTTCCTCTCGCTACCGAGGTTCAGATCTCTCCTTCCACCCTGCTGGAGATCGCGGCAGACATCCCCACCTTCGTCATGCTCAAGCACGAGGATTGGCCTGGCCTCGAGAAGATTACGGCGTTGCGGCAGGCCGAAGCGGCGGGTGCTCGGCGGCTCAGCATTCTGGTGGGCAATGGCGGTCTGTTCCTTCCGGAAGAACTCGCGCGCGGGGCCGACGGCGCGATGACAGGGTTTGCGTTTCCGGAGATGATGGTCAGGGTCTGTGAGCTTCATGCCGAGGGCAAGGTTGGCCTGGCCTGCGACCTGTTCGATGCCTACCTACCGCTGGTTCGATACGAGCAGCAGCCGGGGATCGGCCTCGCGATCCGCAAGCATATTTTGCAGTCTCGCGGGGCGATCTCGTCTGCGCGTATCAGGCAGCCGGGGCGTGGCTTGAGCTCAATCGAGGTCGCGGAAGTTGAGCGGTTGATCGCACGGCAAACCAAGCGCTTGGAGGAGTTGAACTGATGGATCTCGGCATCAATGGCCGGCGCGCGCTGGTCTTGGGCGCCAGTCGCGGACTTGGCGCAGCGGTGGCGATCGCGCTGGCAAAGGAAGGGGTAACCGTTGTCGCGGGATCGCGTTCCGGCAGTCTTGACGGTTGGACGTCCCTGGCGGAGACCTTGCGAGTCCGTATCGAACCCGCAAGAATTGATGTCTCAGACCGGAAAGCCTTGCTCGCGGCGATCCATGCGGTCTTGAGTACTGGTCCAATCGATATTCTGGTCAACAACTCCGGAGGGCCACCGCCAGGACCAGTACAAGCAGTCGAGGCCAGCCGCTGGGACGAGCACTTCATGGCCATGGCGGCCAACCTCTTCGAGGCCACGCGGCTTATTCTCCCGGCCATGATCAAGCAAAGGTGGGGCAGGGTCATCACCATAGCCTCATCCGGGGTCGAGCAGCCGATCCCAAATCTCGGGATATCGAATGCCATTCGGTCGGCCATCGTCGGCTGGTCGAAGACGCTCTCGAACGAGGTGGCAGGGGACGGGATCACGGTCAACGTTGTCCTTCCGGGACGCATCCATACGCGACGGGTCGACGAACTGGATGCCGCTGCCGCGGCACGGAGTGATCAGACGCAAGAGGAGGTCGCGAAAGCCTCAGCGGCAACCATTCCTGCCGGGCGCTACGGAACGCCGGACGAGTTCGCGAGTGTGGTGGCCTTTCTCAGTAGCGTGCCTGCGTGCTACGTGACTGGCAGCCGCGTGCGGGTAGACGGCGGTGCGATCCGGTCGATCTGAGACCGTCGGGGAGAAGGATTACCGCTAGTCTTGCTGTGTCAAAAACAACTTGTACTAGACTTTCGCCTGTGCCTGGATGAGGGTTTTCATTCGTGAAAGTAAGCGTGGTCCTCGGGTTCGATACAGCAAGCTTCGACGGACCTTGGACAAGCGGCTGAACCACAGCAGTCGAAGTAATCTCGTCCGAAATCTGTTCAATATACGCAGCAAGACAACGTGAGGCAAGTATGTGTATTTGAACACCACCATGAGCAAATTCAGTCAGTCAAATAGACTGCCATGGACAGCTATTCCTCCGCTCTACAGTTGATTGAGACATCCGGTATGCGGACGGTATCCGCTGGAGGGATGGACGATGACGACAAAGCAGTTGGATGCACTGGGGGTTGGGCGTGGCGGGCGGATGTCGCGTCAGCGCAAGCGTGACGCGGTGCTGCGCCTCCTGCGCGGCGAGGACCTCGATACGGTGTCGCGCTCGCTCGGTGTGACCGCGGCGACGCTCAGCAACTGGCGTGACGCTTTCCTCGACGGCGGCGAGGCCAATCTCGCGAGCAAGCCGTTGGATGGGGAGGAGCGTGAGAGCGAACGCCTTAAGGCACGCCTGGGCGAGATGCTAGCTGCTGGAGCAGAAGATCGCGCTACTGGAGGGCAACCGTGGCCTTTGGCACGCAGAGGTCGAGGCGATGAGCCGAGTGCACTCGCCCAGCAGCGGCAAGCCCTATGGCCTCGCCCGGGTCTGCCGGATCTGGCGCAGTGCGCGAGCGAGCGTCTATCGGCATCGCCAGTCGGAGCCAGCGCGGCAGAGGCCGGGTCCATCAGGCCCGATGCCGGATGCGGCCCTGCTGGAACAGATCCGTGGCGTCCTCTCCAGGAGCCCCTTTCACGGCGAAGGTCACCGGAAGGTCTGGGCACGGCTGCGGATCGGCGGCATCCGCACGTCGCTGCGACGGGTGCTGCGGCTCATGCGCGAGAACAACCTGCTGGCACCCGGTCGGGTTGGTCAGCCGCGCGGCCCGCGCAACCATGACGGCACCATCATCCCCGCCACAATCGACACCATGTGGGGCACCGACATGACCACGACCTGGACCGCGGAAGGTCAGGTGGCGGTCTTCATTACCGTCGATCACCACAACGCCGAGTGCGTCGGCGTTCATGCCGCTCGGCGCGGCACCCGCTTCGACGCCCTTGAGCCGCTGCGCCAAGGCGTGCGACGGCACTTCGGTGCGATCGGCAAGGATGTCGCCTGCGGCCTTGCCGTTCGCCACGACCACGGCTCGCAATACATGTCCGACACCTTCCAGACCGAGATGCGCTTCCTGGGCATCCAGAGCTCACCCGCCTTCGTCCGGGCGCCCGAGGGCAACGGTTGCGCAGAGCGCTTCATCCGGACGCTCAAGGAGAACCTGCTCTGGATCCGGACCTTCGACACCGTCGAAGAACTACGGCTTGCGCTGCTCGCCTTCCGCGACATCTACAACTCCACCTGGCTGATCCAGCAGCTCAATTACCGAACTCCCGAGCAGATCAGGCACCAGAAGCTTTCAGCCGCCGCGGTTGCCGCGTAGGCTGGTCATAGATGTCTCATCAACCGCAGGCGGTACACCGGAGCGGTAGGTGCGCACGAGTGTCAGGTTGTAGCCGACATGGATGATCGCCGACGCGATCACGTACGGCCGGCTCGCCCGAAGCGGCCAGGGCAGGAAGGGCAACATGACCGCCGTGACGCAGGTGATCACGATCATCATCAGCGTCATCGACCAGAGCTTGTCGCTTCCGCCGCGAAGCGCCGCGTTCCAGCTCGCATGCAGGATCGCCGCGAACATCACGCAACCGAGAAGAAACGGCATCGCCAGCCTGCTTACCTCCCGGGCGCTGCGCCACTCCCTTGACTAGGCGCGCGGGGCGTCGCCGCCAAACGGAAGTTTCTCACCAGGACCGTGAGCGTCTCCTCACACACGCACCCGGACGCCATCGCGTTCGTCGTAAAGTTGCTGGGCGATCCGGGCCTGCTCCAGGATCTAGGATCTGAAGGATGCGGTTGCAGGCCGGTTCTCGGTCCCAGCCGGGCAGACAAAGCAGTACGCGAGCGGCGATGGGTCGGAGTGTCGAGCAGCGGCCCGGGTGGGCTTTACACGGCAACATGTAGTGATTATACAAAATCACGACGAAGGTTGCAAACTGGCGCGAAGGCGGGCTAGTGTGTGGGAATGCATTGGACGACATGAAGGAGCGTTGGATGCGATCGCCGCGATGTAGAGGTCACGTGGACTGAATGTTCACGGTGCGTCGAGTTGTCGATCTTCCAGTCCGCACGCCATTGATTGGCGGCGCGCATCGAAAGTCCTACCCATGCAGGAATCCGAAGTCATTGAAGTGGACGGTGTCTTTGTCGGCACCGCCATCGGGAAGTCCAAGCTCGGCGAGCGGCTGTTCTTCGCGATCGACCAGCGGCTGCGATCGATGCACGGGCAGATCCTGCCGAGCCTCGCCGACCTGAAGCTGCAGGCCCAAAGGGAATTCCGCGGGATGCCGACCTTACCGTCCAGATGATCGGATCGGGACGCACTTTCCCTAACGCGACGGCAGGCTTCCGGCTGCACGGCAGCGTGCACTCGATCTCAAAAGTGCGGCTGTCACGGCGATCCTGCTCGGCGCTGCCTTCATCGTTGCCAGGGATCTGCCGGACCGTGACCCGCACCGGCTGGTGAACGTCTCGTACGACGCCACCCGCGATTTGTACCAGGCGATCGATCCGGTGTTCGTGGCATCCTACCAGAAAGCAACCGGGAGCACTGGGAGATCGTGCTGTCGCATTGCGGCTCGTCGCGACAGGCGAGGCGGGTGGCGCTCGGCGAGCAGGCGTCCAACGTGGTGACGCTTGAACTGCCCCCCGACATCGAGATAGTGCGGCAGCGCGGCCTGATCGCCGCCGATTGGCCCGACCGGCTGCCAAGCCGCTCGCGTCCCTACACGTCCACGATCGTTTTCGTGGTGCGGGCCGGCAACCCGCACGCCATCCATGACTGGCCGGACCTGATGGCTCCCGGGGTGGCGGTCGCGTCCCGGACCCGCGCAGTTCCGGCACCGGCAAGCTCAAGGCGCTGGCGGCCTTGATGTCGGTCACCACGCGCGGCGGCTCGGATGCCGCGGCCGGCGCCTTGCGGCGCAGTACCAGCATGTCGACCTGCTTGACCAGGGCGCGCAGCCGGCCACGATCAGGTTTGCCGCCGGGGAGATCGGGGTCGTCCACCTCTCTTGGGAGAGCAGCGCCCTGCGCGAGGCGGCGACCTCGAACGGGCGCCTGCAGGTCGTCTATCCCCTGGTCTCGATCCTTGTCTCCGTCGTGACCCGATCGCGGCACTCACGGTGGCGGCATTTTCGCTGCCGCAGGGCGATCCTCGTCACCTTCGTCGCCTCGGTGTTCGGGTCGTCCTCGCACCTGATCAACGGCGCCACCAGCGCCATCTCGCTGGTGGTGTTCGCGGCGGTGGCCTCGTTCGATCCCGAGCCGCGCCTCGCTTGGCCTGAAGGAGCAGGGCACCGGCGGGCAGCATGTGCTGCACCGTCGCTGGCTAACGCTCTCGCACGGAAGTTCGTGGCCGTCGCGGTCCTGGTCCTGGCGCCGCTGGCGCACGACGCGCCCAAGCCGGCGCTCGCCGCCCTGCTGCTGCTGACCGCGACCCGGCTGGTCGATCTGAAGCGGCTTGCCGCACGCTGCGCGCCTCGCGCATGGCTGCCGGCATCGTCCTGGGTCACCGCGACGCGAGCGGGAACGGCGCAAGACCGACCGCGTGGCCGAGGATTTCGTGCTGTTCGACCTGCAGGGCGAGCTGTTCTTCGGCGCCGCTCCGGAGCTCGAGCGCACGTTCGCGGAGATCCGCAGCACCGCGCAGCACCGGAAGGTCCGGCATGTGCTGCTTCGCCTCAAGCGGGTGCGCAACCCCGGACGCGTGAGCCTGGAGCAGTTCGAGCGCTTCCTGCAGGAGGCGCGGCGGGACGGGCTCAGGATCTGGCTGGCGGGCGTGCAGCCGGACCTGCTGGGAGCGTTCCAGCGGTTGCAGGGCGACGCCGAGGATTTTGCGACGCTGGCCGCAATCCGGTGCATCCGCAGCGAGCTGTCGGCGACGGCCACGCCGCGGGAGGATCGCTTCTATTACCTGATGTAGCCCGGATCGGCGGTCGTGAAATGCCTGCGCAAGGCCGGCAGAATATCGGCGCCGAACCGGCGCAGCCCGGCCTGATAGTCGGGAAAGATGAGCATCATGCCGTCGAGATCGCATTGCTGCATCAGCCCGGTCATCCGGCGGGTGACGGTTTCTGGGCTGCCGGCGATGTGCGGCGCGGTGATGCCGGAACGGGCGCGTGCGGTAAAGGCGTTCTCGCGGCCGATCTCGGCATCGATCATGCCGTACGAGCGCAGCATGCCGTAGAACGCGCCTTCGTCGAAACCGGACCGGTAATGCGCGACGGTGGCCTCGGCGGCGGCGTCGCTGTCCTCGATCACCAGGATCATCATCGCATAGGTGCGTAGCCGGCGCCCGGCGGAGCGCGCGAGCGCCTTCGCGTCATGACTGACACGCAGCAGCTCGGTATCGTCGCAGCCGCCGACGAAGATGGCGTCGGTCTCCTCGATGGCGAACCGCATGCCGCGCTCCGACATGCCGGCCGCGACGATGAACGGGCGCGGCGTCTGCACCGGCTTCGGCAGCGACCGGCAATCCTCGAGGGTGAAGTAGCGGCCATGCGCGGTGACCGAATCCTCGGTCCAGAGACGCTTGACCGCCTGCAGCCATTCGGTCGCGAGATCGTAGCGCTGGTCATGGCCGATCTCGGCGGGCCATGCCCCCATCTGCGCGAACTCGCCCTTATAGGCGCCGGGCACGACATTGAGGCCGGCGCGGCCATGGCTCACATGGTCCAGGGTCGCGATCATCTTGGCGGCAACGGCGGGATTCTGGAGCAGGGTATGGAAGGTGGTCCAGATGCGCACCCGCCCGGTCTGCGCCGCCAGCGCCGACATCAGCACCAGGCTGTCCAGCGCGGAAGCCCAGTGGTTGGTGTCGCCGCCATAGCCGCGGAACTTCGCCATCGACATGATGAAGTCGAGGCCGATCTCCTCGGCGAGAAGCGCCGCGGTCCGGTTATATTCAAACGATCCGTCGATCGGCGGCGTGGTCGAGGACAGGATCCAGCCGCCATTGGCGGTCGGCATGAACAGGCCGATATCCTTGCCGCCGGTATCGGACGGCAGGCCGAATACGGCAGGCTGCGGCGGCGCATCCATGAGCTGAAGCTACTCCCGGGGCTCTGCGCCCTTGGGGAGGAAGGCTAGCCGCTGTCCCGGCCGAAGTCTTGTCTCGGCGCGCGCGGCATCTCCTTCTAGCGATGCGCGACCTCGTCATCGTCCGGCGGCAATCCGAACTCGTACCAGATGCTGTTCAGCACGCCAAAGGCGACGGCCAGGCCGAGGACGAGCACCCAGGTGAAATACCACATCAGTCGACCTCCCTCGGGTCAGGACCAGCATCAGCAGCAGCGTGTGCTCGCTCGACGAGGCGTTCCAGACCAGCAGGCTTGAGTGGCGGTCGATCGAGCTCGGCAGGATGATCGGAAACATCGAGAGCCTGACCTCCGAGATGATGCCGGTGGTGGAAGCGGCCGAACCGGCGAGGGCGACAATTTCCGAGCTGCGCCGCCGCTGCAGCCCGATCCAGGCCGCCGCCGTGCCGAGCAGCCCGAAGGCGGGGGCCGCGATCATCCACGAATGGCGGCCAGATTGCCGAGCCAAGCCCCCGCCTGCGCAGCGACCGTGGCGCGCAGCGGGTTCGAGGCGCCGGACGGGTCCGGCAGGCCCTGCACCGCGTAGCCGATCGGACCCAGCGCGACATAGGCGCCGCCGGCGGCGAACAGGGCGAGGCAGACCGGTGCCGCGATGCCGCCGAAGCGCCGGGTGCGTTCGTGCACCGGCCCGTGCAGCACCATCATGGCGACCGAGAGCACGCCACACAGCAGAGCGAACGCGGTGAACAGGCCGAGGAAGCTGCCCTCGTAGAAGGTGCGCAGGTCGCCATCCAGCCGGAACGGGATGCCCTGTAGCACATTGCCGACCGCGACCCCGAACACCAGGCTGGGCACGAAGCCGCCAAAGAACAGTGCCCAGTCCCAGCGCGCGCGCCATGCCGCCTCCGGTCGCTTGGACCGGTACTTGAACCCGACCGGCCGCAGGATCAGCGCAGCCAGGACCAGGAACATCGCGAGATAGAAGCCCGAGCAGCTGACCGCGTATACGAACGGCCATGCTGCGAAGATGGCGCCGCCGCCGAGGATGAACCAGGCCTGGTCGCCATCCCAGCTCGGGCCGGCGACGTTGATCGCCATCCGGCGTTCCGTCTCGTTGCGGGCGATGAACGGCAGCAATGCCGCGATCCCGAGGTCCCGGCCGTCGGTCAGCGCGAAACCGATCAGCAGCACGCCGAGCAGGGTCCACCAGATGACGCGCAGGGTCGGATAGTCGAGGACGATTTGCATGCGTCGTCTCCCTCAGGCAGCGAGTGGCGTGGCGGGCAGCGCGACCGGTGCGGGGCTGGGCTCGTCATGGGCGGCGAACGGCCCGCGGCCGAGGACAGCCAGGCGCGTGTGCTGGCCGATGCGTCGGCGGACCTGCAGCGACGCACGATGAGTGTGCTGCGCGTCGCCTTCATCCCGTCGGCGGGGCTGGAGCTCTTCGCAGCCCTGTCCGTGGCGCTGGTGGGGGTCTATGCCGGGTTCAGCCTGCTCGGGCTGCTGCGGTTCCATCGTCCTGACGCTGCCGGAGGCGTTCTTCGTGCCGGCGCTGGCGCCGGACTTCTATGCGCCGATGCGCAGGCTCGCCGCCGCCTCTCACGACCGGCAGGCCGCGGTCGCATTGTCGCGGTATTCAGCGGCAGCTCCGGCAATGCTGTCCGATCCGCCATCGATCCGCTTCGAGGCGGCGACCGTGCGCTATCCGACGACGACCGGCCGGCGCTCGACGGCCTGAGCTTCGAGGCGTTCCCCGGGGAGATCGTGGTGCTGCTCGGCTGCAGCGGCTCCGGCAAGACCACGGCGCTCAACCTGCTGCGCGGCCTGGCGACGCTCACCGCCGGCGAGGTCCGGGTCCGACGCGGTGCGGCCGTCGCCGGGCAGGAACCGCAGGAAGCCGGACCGCCGGTGGCCGTCGGTTCCGGATGCCGCCCGGTGCGGCAGGTCGCCCTGCGTCAGGATGCCGACGAGCCGGCGATCCTTGCCCGCCACCGGCAGCAAGCTCACCCGGCGCTCGACCATCAGGGCTGCCGCCTCTCCGGATCTTCGCGTCGGGCCCGATCGAGGCCAGGTCACGCGTCATGATGTCGCGGGCGTTCATCATCCAGTCCTTCCAGCAGGGCTGCCCTGGATACGCCGCGTGCAGGCCGCAACGTCGGCGGAACAGCCTGCAGAATGGCGCGGAGGATCCGGCTGCCTTGATCCGCATCGAGGGCGATCGCCGTGGCTCTCATGACAAATGCCGGCGCTGGCCTGCATGTGAGGAGCCGGGGCCTTTCTCAGGGCGGCAATGTTGCTACAATCACGCGGTAGCACCAGAGCGACCTGGGCGCGGATCGCGTCGATCGACGCGTCAGATCGGGAGAGAAAGATGGACGGAGACAGCGTCGGCCAGTGCCCCATGCAGGGGGACCCCATGAAGGGCGTGTCGCCCAACAATTCGACGGCGTGGCCCAGGTCCAACCAGGAATGGTGGCCGAACCAGCTCAACCTGAAGATCCTGCACCAGCACTCGGTCGTCGCCAATCCGCTGAAGGCCGACTTCAACTACGCCGAGGAGTTCAAGAGCCTCGACCTCGCCGCGGTGAAGCAGGACATCTTCGCCCTGATGACCACGTCGCAGGACTGGTGGCCGGCGGATTTCGGCCATTACGGGCCACTGTTCATCCGCATGGCTTGGCACAGCGCCGGCACCTACCGCATCGGCGATGGCCGTGGCGGCGCGGGCTCCGGCACCCAGCGTTTCGCGCCGCTGAACTCCTGGCCGGACAATGCCAATCTCGACAAGGCGCGGCTGCTGCTCTGGCCGATCAAGCAGAAATACGGCCGCAAGATCTCCTGGGCCGACCTGATGGTGCTGACCGGCAACTGCGCGCTGGAATCCATGGGCCTCAAGACCTTCGGCTTCGCCGGCGGCCGCGTGGATGTGTGGGAGCCCGAGGAAGACATCAACTGGGGTCCCGAGGACTCCTGGCTCGACGACAAGCGCTATAGCGGCGACCGCGAACTCGCCGACTATCTCGGCGCGGTGCAGATGGGGCTGATCTACGTCAACCCGGAAGGTCCGAATGGCATCCCCGACGCGCTCGCCTCGGCCCGCGACATTCGCGAGACGTTCGCGCGCATGGCGATGAATGACGAGGAGACGGTGGCCCTGGTCGCGGGTGGCCACACCTTCGGCAAGAGCCACGGCGCCGCCAGCGCCGGGGACTATGTCGGTCCCGAGCCGGAGGCGGCGCCTATGGCGGCGATGGGCCTGGGCTGGAGCAACAGCTATCGCACCGGCCGTGGCCCGGACACCATCTCCAGCGGCCTCGAGGGCGCCTGGACCGCCGAGCCGACCCGGTGGGACAACGGCTACTACGACAACCTGTTCGGGTTCGAATGGGAGCTGGAGAAAGGCCCGGGTGGCGGCAACCAGTGGAAGCCGAAGAACAATGCCGGGGCCGACCAGGTGCCGGACGCGCATGATGCGAGCAAGCGCCACGCGCCGATGATGTTCACCTCGGACATCGCTCTGATCGCCGATCCGGCCTACCTGGAAATCAGCAAGCGGTTCCATGCCAATCCCGACCAGTTCGCGGACGCCTTCGCCCGTGCCTGGTTCAAGCTGACCCATCGCGACATGGGACCGCTGGCGCGTTATCTCGGGCCGGAGGTGCCCAGCGAGGTGCTGCTGTGGCAGGACCCGGTGCCCGCGGTCGATCATCCGCTGATCGGCGCGGCGGAGATCGCGACGCTGAAGGCGAAGCTGCTCGCATCCGGGTTGAGCGTCGCGCAGCTTGTCTCGACCGCATGGAAGTCGGCCTCGACCTTCCGTGGCACCGACAAGCGGGGTGGCGCCAACGGCGCACGCATCCGTCTCGCGCCGCAGAAGGACTGGACGGCGAACGAGCCGGCCGAGTTGGCCAAGGTGCTGCCGGTGCTGGAGAAGATCCAAGCCGAGTTCAATGCTACTAGCGACAGGAAGGTATCGCTGGCCGACCTGATCGTGCTGGGCGGCTCGGCCGCCGTCGAAAAGGCTGCAAAGGATGGCGGGCACGCTGTCGAGGTGCCGTTCACTCCGGGCCGCACCGATGCGTCGCAGGAGCAGACCGACGTCCATTCCTTCGCAGTGCTGGAGCCGAAGGTCGACGGCTTCCGCAACTATGTCGGCGATACCAAGGGCAAGCAGGAGGAGGTCCATCTGGTGGACCGGGCGCACCTGCTGACGCTGACCGCGCCGGAGATGACGGTGCTGCTCGGCGGCATGCGCGTGCTCGGCGCCACCCATGGCGGCACCGATCTCGGGGTGTTCACGAAGCGGCCGGGCATTCTGACCAACGACTTCTTCGTCAACCTGCTCGACATGACGACGACCTGGAAGGCGACCTCCTCCGCGGATGATCGCTTCGAGGGCCACGACCGCCGCACCGGCGAGCTGAAATGGACCGGCACCCGCGCCGACCTGATCTTCGGCTCGAACTCGCTGCTGCGCGCGGTGTCGGAAGTGTTCGGCTGCACGGACAGCCAGGAGGCCTTTGTCGCCGACTTCGTGGCGGTCTGGACCAAGGTGATGAACCTGGACCGCTTCGATCTGGTCTGAAAGCGCGCGGGCGTGAACTAAAACAGGGCGGCATCCCGGGTTGGGATGCCGCCTTTGCTTTGTCAGCCGGGCAGCCGGATGACGATCTTGCCGACATGCCGGCCGCCGAGCAGCCGCTCGAACGCTGCTGGCGCCTCGTCGAACTCGAACACCTGGTCGATGACCGGCTGCAGCTCGGTTGCCATCGCGACACGCAGCAGGTCCTGCAGGTCGGCGCGCGAGCCGACCCTGATTGGTCGGGTCACGGCGCCCGCGGTGAACAGCCGGGTGAAGTCGAGGCCGGAGGCCTCGCCGCTGAGGAAGCCGATCAGCGCTACTATGCCGCCCGCGGCCACCGCGCGCAGGGACTGCTCGATGGTGCCGGCGCCTCCGGTCTCGATGACGTAATCGACGCCTGCGCCGCCGGTAAGCTCGCGCACCCGCTGCCCCCAGTCGGGCGCCTGCGTGTAGTCGAGGACATGGTCGGCGCCCAAGGCACGCAGCCGCGCCGCCTTCCCGTCGCTGGAGGTGGTGGCGAACACCGTCGCCCCGAGCGCCCTGGCAAGCTGGACCGCGAAGATCGACACGCCGCCGGTGCCCAGCGTCAGGACGGACTGGCCGGGCCGGATCGGCTGCGGTCCGCCGAGCGCGGTCCAGGCCGTGGTGGCGGCGCAGGGAAGGGTGGCGCCCTGCTCGAACGAGTACCCATCCGGCAGCCTGACGACGCTCTCCTCGGAGATCGCCTTGTATTCGGCGAGCCAGCCATCCTCGAAGGCACCATAGCCGCTCCGTCCCCAGTCGATATCCGGCGGACCGCCGAACCAGCGCCGATGGAAGCTGCCGATCACCCGGTGGCCTGGCTGGAACGACCGGACGCCGGCGCCAACGGCGACCACCTCGGCTGCGGCGTCGCTGATCGGAATGTGGCCGGGCTCCGACGGGACCGGATAGCGGCCAAGCGGCATGGCGATGTCGCGGTAGTTCAGCGAGACCGCGCGCACCCGCAGCAGCAGTTCGCCACGCTGCGGTTCGGGCATCGGCTCGTCATGCAGGTGAAGGCCGTCCAGGCCGCGGAACTCGTCGAAACGCCAGGCACGCATGGGATGATCTCCGGTTGATGTGCGAGCCGGATGTCGAACTGCCGCGAGCGGAGTTAAACGCCACACTGGACGGATGACCTGAAACCCGAGGTTTGCAATCGATGGATCGCCTGACCAGGATGGTCGTGTTCGTGCGGGCGGCGGAGCTGCGGTCGTTCACCGCCGCCGCCGCGGTGCTCGGGGTCTCGCCGCAGATGGTGGGCAAGCATATCGCCGCCCTGGAGGCGCATCTTGGCACCCAGCTTCTCAACCGGACCACGCGGCGCCAGAGCCTGACCGCGGCCGGCCGGATCTACTATGACCGCTGCCGCGCGGTGCTGGCGGATGCCGAGGCAGCCGACGCGGCGGTCCAGGCGCTGGGCGAGGCGCCGAGGGGCCGGCTGCGCGTGAACGCCCCGGTGACGTTCGGAACCCTGAGACTGGCGCCGCTGCTGATGCGCTACCTCGCCACGTTCCCCGAGGTGGAAGTCGAACTGGTCCTCTCCGACCGCTACGTCGACATCGTCGAGGAGGGCTACGACGCGGTGCTGCGGCTCGGCGCGCTGCGCGACTCCACCCTGGCCGCGCGGCCGCTCGCACCCTATCGGCTGGTCGCCTGCGCCGCGCCGGTATATCTGGCGCGGCGCGGCGAGCCGGCGCAGCCGGAGGACCTGGCCGCACACGAGTGCCTCGGCTTCGTCGCATCGTCTGGCCTCGCCTTGGACGAGTGGTCGTTCACCGGCGCCGGCGAGACACGTCCTGTGCGGATCGGCGGCCGCTACCGGGTGAACGATGCGCGCGTGCTGCGCGATGCCGCGGTGGCGGGGTGGGGCGTCATCCTGCAGGCCGAAGCGGTGGTCGCCGAGGATCTTGCGGCGGGACGCCTGGTGCGTGTCCTGCCGGGCTGGGACGGCCCGGTGCGGCCGATGCACCTGCTGTTCCCGGCCGCGCGCCCGCTCACGCCGAAGCTGCGGGCGTTCGTCGACATGGTGGTGGACGAGTTCGGTCCGGCCACTGGCTGAGACGGCGGCGGTACAGCAGTTCCGCCAGCCGGGTCCGCCAGCCCGCATCTCCTCCGAGACGCGCAGGTGCGGCCTGGGCGAGGCGGCGCATGAGCAGCTTGTTAGATCTGATCTGTCGACGGCACCGGCTCCGTACCGTCTGGCGCCCGGTCGCGCAGGAACGCGCCGAGCCGGGCGAAATGCGGTCCGCGCGGGTCGGTCGCGCGCCAGGCGAGGCCGATCGTGCGGCCCGCCGCCGCACCACTCGCGCCCGCACCGAGCGGCCGGAGCTGCAGCAGGCCGCCGAGCGCATCGGGCGCGTCGGTGAGGCGGGTGGCAAGCTGCGGCATCAGCGTGTAGCCCTCACCGGCGGCGACCATGTGACGCAGCATCTCCAGGCTGCTGGCGTGCCTGGCATGGTGCCCTGTCGGACCGGGCAGGCTGCACAGCGAGATCGCCTGGTCGCGCAGGCAGTGCCCCTCCTCGAGCAGCAGCAGATCCCGTCCGGGCAGGTCTTCCGGACGCAGCACCGGGGCGTCGAGCAGGCGGTGGCCGGCGGGCAGCAGGAGCTGGAAGCGCTCGAAGAACAGCGCCGTGCTGTCGATCTGGTCGCCCGACAGCGGCAGCGCCGCGAGGATCGAATCGAGGCTGCCGCGCTGCAGCTGCTCGACCAGAACGCTGGTGCGGCCTTCATGCAATTGGAGTTCGAGTCCGGCAAAGCGGTCGCGCAGCGCGCGCAGCACCAGCGGCAGGTAGTATGGACCCAGCGTCGGGATCACGCCGACCCGCAGGGCGCCCTGCAGCGGATCGGTGCCCGCACTGGCCATCTCCAGCAGCCCCAGCGCCTCGCGCAGCACGATGCGCGCCTGCCGCAGCAGGATCTCGCCGTGGCCGGTCAGCTCGATCCGGCGCCCCGTGCGCTCGAACAGCGGCGCGCCGAGCAGTGCCTCGAGCTTGCGTATCTGCTCGCTGAGCGCCGGCTGGCTGACCCCGCAGCGCTCGGCGGCGCGCCCGAAATGCCGCAGGTCGGCGACCGCGAGCGCATATTCCAGGTCGCGCAGCGAGAGGCCGCTCAGGTGGGTGCGGGTCATTTCGGGGTCGGCTCTTCTCCTGGCTCGCTGGCCAGACTACCAGTCCAACGGTGTCGCTGCTCTTCCCTGTCCTCGCCTGCCTCGCGGCAGCGCTCGCGCTGCGTCTGCCGATGCTGTTCCTGCCGCTCGGGCCCTGGACCGGCTGGCTGCTGGCGCTGGTGATGTTCGGCATGGGCGCCACCCTGGAGCCCGCCGATTTCCATCGCGTGCTGCAGCGGCCGGCGCCGGTGCTGGCCGGGCTCGCGCTGCATTACGGCATCATGCCGCTCGCCGCCTGGGCCATCGCGCACGCGCTCAGGATGCCGCCACAGCTCGCCGCCGGCATGATCCTGACCGGCTCGGTGGCCAGCGGCACCGCGTCCACGGTGATGGTGTTCGTCGCGCGCGCCGACGTGGCACTCTCGGTCACCATCGGCGCGCTGTCCACTCTGGCCGGCATCGTCATGACTCCGCTGCTGGCCTGGCTCTATATCGACCGCGGCGTGGCGCCGGACGTCACCGGCCTGTTGCGCTCGATCGTCATCATCGTGGCGCTGCCGGTCGGCCTCGGCCTCATCGCCAACCGGGTTCTGCCGGAGCGCCGGCGGCGGCCGCTGCCGGTGCTGTCGATGCTCTGCGTTGTACTGATCATCGCCGTCGTGGTGGCGTCGAGCCGGGGCAGCCTCGCTTCCCTCGGCCCGTCGGTCCTGCTCGGCGTGATGCTGCACAACGCCACCGGGCTGCTCGGCGGCTTTTGGGCGGCCGGCTGCTCGGCTTCGACCAGGCAACCTGCCGCACGCTGGCCTTCGAGGTCGGCATGCAGAATTCCGGCCTAGCCGCGACGTTGGCGCGCAGCTATCTCGGGGCGGTGGCGGCATTGCACGGCGCGGTGTTCTCGATCTGGCACAACCTCTCCGACTCGATACTGGCGGCGATCTGGAGCCGGAGGTCGCGCGATAGGAAAGGTCTATCGCAATAACAGGAATGATCGAATTCTCCGATCGCTGACCGGTGACTACGGTCTGGGAGCAATCTCGGACTGGAGACACCCATGAGCGATACCAGGCTTACGACCACCGCCGGCGCGCCGCTGCCGGACAACCAGAACAGCCGCAGCGCCGGGCCGCGTGGTCCGCTGCTGCTCGATAACTACCAGTTACTCGAGAAGCTCGCGCACCAGAACCGCGAGCGCATTCCCGAGCGCGTGGTGCATGCCAAGGGGTCCGGCGCCTACGGCCGGCTTACCGTCACCCAAGACATCAGCAAATACACCAGGGCGAAGCTGTTCAGCGAGGTCGGCAAGCAGACCGATCTGCTGATGCGGTTCTCGACCGTCGCCGGCGAGCGCGGCGCCGCCGACGCCGAGCGCGACGTGCGCGGCTTCTCGGTGAAGTTCTATACCGAGGAAGGCAACTGGGACCTGGTCGGAAACAACACGCCGGTGTTCTTCATTCGCGACCCGATCAAGTTCCCCGACTTCATCCGCACCCAGAAGCGCCACCCGCGCACCAACCTGCGTTCGCCGACCGCGATGTGGGATTACTGGTCGCTCTCGCCGGAGAGCCTGCACCAGGTGGCGATCCTGTTCTCGGACCGTGGCCTGCCGCAGGGCTACCGGCACATCAACGGCTACGGCAGCCACACCTTCAGCTTCTGGAACGATGCCGGCGAGCGCTATTGGGTGAAGTTCCACTTCAAGACCCTGCAGGGCCACAAGCACTGGACCAACGAGGAAGCCAACCAGGTCATCGCCAACGATCGCGAAAGCGCGCAACGCGACCTCTACGACGCGATCGAGCGCGGCGACTTTCCGAAATGGCGCCTGTTCGTGCAGATCATGCCGGAGCTGGATGCGGAGCACACCTCGTATAACCCGTTCGACCTGACCAAGGTCTGGCCGCACAGCGAATATCCGCTGATCGAGATTGGCGTGGCCGAGCTGAACCGCAATCCCGAGCATTATTTCGCCGAGATCGAGCAGTCCTCGTTCTCGCCCTCGAACATCGTGCCGGGCATCGGCGTCTCGCCGGACAAGGTGCTGCAGAGCCGCCTGTTCGCCTATGCGGACGCGCATCGCTACCGCGTCGGCACCCATTACGAGGCGCTGCCGGTCAACCGCCCGCATTCCGTGGTGAACACCTACCACGCCGACGGCCCGATGCGCTTCGACGCGCCGAAGGGCACCGACCACTACTACGAGCCGAACTCCTTCAACGGTCCGGTCGAGCAGCCGTCCGCCAAGGAGCCGCCGCTGCGCATCTCCGGCGATTCCGGCTGGTACGACCATCGCGCCGGCAACGACGACTACACCCAGCCGGGCAACCTGTTCCGGATGTTCGACGCAGGCCAGCGTCAGCGGTTCTTCGACAACATCGCAGCCGCCATGCAGGGCGTGCCGCGCACCATCATCGACCGGCAGATCGAGCATTTCCGCCGGGCCGACGCGGCCTGGGCGGCGGGCGTGGAGGCGGCGATCAAGGCGACCCACACCGAGCCGGCCTCGGCTCCCACCACTGCTGCTGACGTGGCTGCCGCCGCGGAGTAACCTGCCAGGCATGAAGAATGTCGGTATCCTGCTGATCAACCTCGGCACGCCGGACGGGACGGATTATCGTTCCGTCCGGCGTTATCTCTCGGAATTTCTCTCGGATCGCCGCGTTATCGAGGCGAATGCGCTGGTCTGGCAGCCGATCCTGCAGGGGCTGGTGCTCAGCCTGCGGCCGCAGAAGAGCGGTCGCAACTATCAGCGTATCTGGAACATGGAGCGCAACGAGAGCCCGCTGCTGACCTATACCAGGGCGCAGGCGGAGAAGCTTGCAGCGCGGTTTGCCGCCGAGCAGATCCCGGTCATCCATGGGATGCGCTACGGCAATCCCTCGGTCGAGACTGCCATCGGCCAGCTCATCGAGCAGGGCTGCGAGCGCATCGTGGTGCTGCCACTCTATCCGCAATATAGCGCCACCACCACCGCGACCGCCAACGACCAGGTGTTCCGCACGCTGATGCGCCTGCGCCGGCAGCCGGCGGTCCGTACCGTCCCATCATTCCCGGATCATCCGTCCTACATCGCGGCACTCGATGCGTCCGTCCGGCGCGCGCTGGCGGGCCTCGACTGGAAGCCCGATAGACTGGTGGCGTCGTTCCACGGATTGCCGAAGAAATACGTGAAGCTCGGCGACAGCTACGACGTCGAATGCGAGCGCACGATCCGCGCGCTGCGGACATCGCTCGGCCTGAACGAACAGAACTGCCTGCTCACCTACCAGTCGCGTTTCGGTCCGGCGAAGTGGCTGGAACCCTACACCGCGCCCACGGTGGTCGAGCTGGCAAAAAACGGCCTGCGCAAGCTTGCCGTCGTGATGCCGGGTTTCCTTGCCGACTGCATCGAGACGCTGGACGAGATCGGCAACGAGTTGCGCGAGGCGTTCCTGCAGGCGGGCGGCGAGAAGTTCTTCGCCATTCCTTGCGTAAACGCCGACGAGGAAGCCATCGACATGCTGGAAACCCTCGCCCGCGCCGAGATCATGACCGAATCGGCGACCCTCAGGACGGCATCACGATCTGCAGCTTGATATCGGTAGGCCTGGTCGAGGCCGCTCGCTCGAACGCCTCCACCGACTGCTCGAAGTCGAAGCTGTCGGCGATCAGCGGCTTGAGGTCCACCTTGCCGGACGCGATCATTTCGATGGCGCGGTCGAACACGTTGGCGTAGCGGAACACCGTCTCGATGCGGATTTCCTTGGCCTGCGCCGAGACGATATCGAACGCCACCTTGTCGGGCGGCATGCCGACCAGCACCACCGTGCCGCCGGGCCGCACGCAGGCCAGCACGTCGTCATAGACACGCGGACTGCCGCTGGCTTCCAGCACCACGTCCGCTCCCCATTCGGCGCCGCACAGGCTGTCGATCCGGTCGCGCAGGCGTTCGCGGGCGACGTTGACCGGGATCAGGCCGGGATAGCGTGCCGCCAGTTCCAGCTTCGGGTCCACGACATCGGAGATCACGACGCGACCGGCGCCGCTGCCGAGGGCGGCGAGCGCCACCATCAGGCCGATGGTGCCGCAGCCGGTGACCAGGCAGGTGTCGCCAGGCTTGATCGCGCCCTTGACCGCCGCCTGCACGCCGATGGCGAACGGCTCGACCATGGCGCCCTCTGCGAAGCTGACAGTGTCCGGCAGCTGGTAGGTGTACGCTGCGGGATGCACCACCGAGCCGGTCAGGCAGCCATGCACCGGCGGTGTCGCCCAGAAGCGGACCGCAGGATCGACATTGTAGAGCCCGAGCTTCGAGGCGCGCGAGTTCGGGTCGGGGATGCCCGGTTCCATGCAGACCCGGTCGCCGACCTTGAGGCTGCGCACGTTGGCGCCGATCTCGGTGACGGTGCCGGCGGCCTCGTGGCCCAGCACCATCGGCTCGCGCACCACGAACGGGCCGATATGGCCGTGCGTGTAGTAGTGCACGTCGCTGCCGCAGATGCCGACGGTATGGATGGCGATGCGCACGTCGTCCGGACCCAGCATCGCGGGCACCTCGATGTCGCGGAGGGCCAGTTCGTGCTGGCATTCTAGAACCAGGGCGCGCGCGCGGCTCATGGCGGTGTCCTTTCTCAAAGGGTTTTCAGCATGCCGCCATCGACGAAGTAGGACGATCCCACGCTGTAGCTGGCCTTGTCGGAGCAGAGGAACACGAAGAAATTGGCCAGCTCCTGCGGCGTGCCGAAGCGCTTGATCGGCGCATGCTCGTCGGCCACACCCTGCAGGTAGCCTTCCCAGTCGCCGCCGCTCTCGCTGGTGAGCTGCTTTGCCGTCTTTATCCAGTCCGGCGTCAGGATCAGGCCCGGATTGATGCAGTTGACGCGGATATTGTCGCCGATCACTTCGGTTGCCAGCGTCTTGCTGAACATCATCAGCGCCGCCTTGGTGACGTTGTAGATCGGTTCGTACCAGAGCGGCTGCGCGGCGCAGATCGAGGCGTTGTGCAGCACCACGCCACCGCCGCGGGCGCGCATCATCGGCACCAGGCCGCGCGCCAGCCGTATGGCCGCCATGACGTGCAGGTCCCAGTACGACTGCCACTTCTCGTCCGGGGCCTCCATGATGGTCTCGTTCGACCCGGTGCCGGCATTGTTGATCAGGATGTCGACGCCGCCCGCCGCCTGCGCCGCGTCGATCACGGCGGCGGTGCCGAGGCCGGTCGCGACGTCGGCGGCGACCGCCTTCGCCCTGGTGCCGTGCAGCGCTTCAATCCGGGCCGCCTCGGCCTGCAACCGGGCGGCATCGCGCGCCACCAGGATCAGGTGCACCCCTTCGGCGGCGAGCCCCTCGGCGACGGCCGAGCCGATGCCGACGCTGGCGCCAGTGACGACGGCAACCTTGTTATTCAGACCGAGATCCATCGGAGCGCCTCCCCCCGACCTCAGGACCGGTGGTTCAACCGGATCCTGGGCGGGAGCGAAAGCTAGAGCAGCATCCGTCCGATTGGAACCGCCTTTCCGGCGCTGATCGCCGGCTGGACCTGCCCCGGACCGGCCTGGGCAGAGACGGTCGACAGTCTCAGGCTGCGGCAGGTGGCTGCCCTGATTTGACCGCTTTTCATCCCGATTTCGGCCACAACGCTGCTCATGCTGCCGCGGCGATGCAGTTGGTCCGGATCCTGAGTATCGCAACCCGCTGGTTGCTCGCCTTCGCAGAGGCGTTCCTGCTGCTCTGGGCGATCGGCCTGGCACTCGTTCTCGCCGCTTGGCTGGGATGGGGATGCTTCTGGCTGCTGCGGCGGCTTGGCGTGACGCAGGTGGTTGCTACGTCGCTCTCGCGGATCGGAACCGGCTCTACGAGCCGAGATCGGGGGGTGTTCCGAACCAGAGCGGAGCGATGAAGATCACTGCCGCGAACACCATGGCCAGGACCGGGCCGAACGCACTCATAACCAAATCAACATGATAACCGGGCGTCCTAAAGACGGGCCGTAATGTCAGCGATGTGTCGTAAAGTTGCAATAACTCAACTGCATGTTTCCGCGTTAAGTCCGTAAGATTCTGCGCCGGACTGCGACCTGAGGTTGCAATTACTCTGGCGGCCGGGCAGAATTTGCTCCATCATCAGTCTTCAGCAGGGTGATCCCGATATGCGCGGGGTTATGCCCATTCCGACAGGCTCGAGGCGGACGTCATGCAACACCTTGTCCTGGACTCCGGTGCGAAAGGCCTACGGGCCGGCCCGCACCACGAGACGCTCAAGCTGCTGGGCGTCGTCTTCCACTGGTTCCTGGTTCCGGTGGAAGCCGGACTGGCGCTATGGGTCTCGCTGCTGCTGGTCGCCCTGGGCGCCTGGACGATCTGGGGCACCTTCTGGGTGGCCCGCCGGGCGGTCGCGCGCACCCGGCTCGCATCCGCTCCTCTCGCCGGGCACCATGGCGCTGTGGCCAGGGTCCACGCGAACCGGCCGACGGCCTGACGCCCAGAGTCCGGGCGCGATCGCACTGATCGCGGCACCAGCCATGGCGGGACCAAGCAGCAGCGCCACCACCGCACCATCGCATGAAGCAGCAAGGCCCCAGAGCAGCAGAGCGCCGACCCAGTAGCGCCGCTGCCGGCCGACCGCGATGACGAGCAGGCCAGCGAGGACCGGAAGGGCGCGCAGCAGCGAGCCGAGCGCCACGCCCATCGGGTGGAACTTGGCACCCGCTGCGACGCCCGGACTGCCGGGCATGAAGGCGCGCAGCCAGCCGAGCATCAGTTCGACCAGCACCAGGACGCTGTGCGCGGTGATGTCGAACAGCACCATCAGCAGGACCAGCACGAGCGGCAGCAGCAGCAGCGCCAGCGCAGCAACACTGGACGCCAGGGCGACGATGGCGGCGACCGGGCGCAGCCACCCGGCAAAGTAATCCGGAAGCCACCATGGATTAGAGTGCAAGGAACGGAGTGCGGTTGATCGAGGCCCGGAACATGGTCAGGTGGTAACAGAGTGAAGGTGTCGGCAACTATGGATTCGTGTCGAGCTGGGGGTGAGTGCCGGGCCGACCCCAGGCCGCAGCGTGACGCGACCGGTGATCCGCGCTGGGCCCGCGTGCTCGGGCGCGACAAAACCGCGGACGGCCTGTTCTGGTATTCCGTCGCGACCACGGGCGTGTATTGCCGCCCATCCTGTCCCTCGCGCCAGGCCAGGCCCGAGAATGTGGACTTCCATGTGACACCGGAGGCGGCGCGTCGGGCGGGCTTCCGGCCGTGCCGCCGCTGCCACCCGGATGCGCCGTCGATCGAGGCGAGGCATGCCGCCCTCGTGGCAGCCGCCTGCCGGGCGATCGAGCAGGCGGATGAGCCTCCATCGCTCGGGCAACTCGCCGCCTCGGCTGGAATGAGCCCGTCGCACGTCCATCGGCTGTTCAGGAAGCTGACCGGCCTGACCCCGAAGGCCTATGCCGATGCCGGCCGGGCGGCCCGGATGCGCGAGGCGCTGCAGGCCGGTGGCAGCGTCACCGCGGCGATCTACGCATCCGGCTTCGGCTCCAGCGGCCGGTTCTATGCCGGGGCGCACGACATCCTGGGGATGACGCCGAGCCGGTATCGCGCCGGAGGCGAGCGGGAGGCGCTGCGCTTCGCCATCGGCCAATGCTCGCTCGGCGCAATCCTGGTTGCATCCAGCGCCAGCGGGGTCGCCGCCATCCTGCTCGGCGACGATCCGGCGGCGCTGGCGCGTGACCTGCAGGACCGTTTCCGCAACGCCCGCCTGATCGGGGGCGACGCGGAATATGAGCGACTGGTGGCGCAGGTGGTGGGGCTCATCGAGGCGCCCAGGACCGCCCTCGACCTGCCGCTCGACATCCGCGGCACCGTGTTCCAGCAGCGTGTCTGGCAGGCGCTGCGGGAAATCCCGGCTGGCCGCACGATGACGTACACCGACCTCGCCGGGCGGGTCGGCGCGCCCGGATCGACGCGGGCGGTGGCCGGAGCATGTGCCGCCAATCCGCTGGCGGTGGCGATCCCCTGCCACCGCGTCGTCAGGCAGGACGGGGCGCTGGCCGGGTATCGATGGGGGGTGGAACGCAAGCGGCGCCTGCTCGAGCGGGAGCGCCCGGACTGAGAGGACGCCCGCTCCCCCCGGCTGGGTCCCAGTTCCTTGCTAGCGGCCGATGGCGAGCGGTGACGCGCCGGCGGCGGCGACCAGATAGACCGGACGCAACTGGTCCTCGGGATCGCGTTCGTGCTGCCAGGCGCCGCGCCAGGCTTCCGCTTCGTCGCTGGTCGCGGTGCGGGCATGCAGTGCGTCCGGATCGCCGTTCCAGATCGGGCGGCCCTCATGCTCGAGCATCGACAGGTCGGCGCCGAGCCAACTGTTCAGGGCTTCGTCGAGGTCTCTGTGCGCCCGCTGCCGGTCGACATTCAGCACCAGCACCGAGCGGTCATGCGCATACACCGTAAGAAGCAGCATCGCGGAAGTCTCCGTGGCTGTGTGTCGGATTGAACGCATTCGGATCATACGCCATCGCGACTCGAAATTACGCTTTAATGTCGTTACGGCTTGAAATCATCAGAGCCGATCGATCATCTCCTTGCCGAGGACGCGGTTGCCGCGCTGATCCTCGACCCAGAGCGGAAAAAAGCCGCGCGCCGCCAGCAGCTTGCAGACCGCCTCGGCTTCCGCGCGGGACGAGAACCTGATCGGGAGATACGTGCCGGGCAGCACCTCCTTCTGCCAGTCCGCGGCGGGCTTGGTCGGGCTGTAGAAGATGCGATAGGCCGGGGTTCCGCGTGGCTCCGGGTCCGGATGACGCCGTTTGGACGTCACCACCTCAGAAAGCCGGCGAGCCTTGCGATGAGGTCGGCGGCGGCATGGCGCTCGCGGAATGGTCCGGCGTGCAGCAGGACAGTTTCACCCGCGGGCGCCTGCGCCAGCACGCCCGTCCCGAGCCGGAAGTGAAAGCAGCTCAGCAAGTCCCGGTCATAGAGGTAGCGTGGGCGTCCATCGTGCAGGCCGTAGTGCCTCCATTGCGACTGGGTCGCACGGCTTAGCCTTGTTCCCGACATGTTAAGCATCCGAGCACAATTATGGGCTTATGAAGGTCTACGGCGGAAAGTACCGACCGGATGCAAACGTTCGTTCATGCGTCGTTCGTTGATTGTTTCGACGCTGCACGCGGAAAGCCCGCGGTGATGCGGCGTATCAGGATAATCAGCCAGTCCTGAGGAGCATATCGCCGCCGCCGTGTTTGTTCGCGCTGCGTTCTGGCGGCACCTGTCGGTATCGCTTGCAAGCGACTCCGTTGCCCGGTCATTATCATTTCGGTCCGAGAGTGGACGAAGGCCGGGCTGATGCGTTCTTATCTTGGAGGACGACGGCCTGATCCTTGAACTGGCGGCGGAGGCCCTCGCCGGTGAGGGCTACGAGGTGTCGACGGCACCGAGGCGGCGCGCCTGCTCAACCAGCCCGATCCTGTCGAGGTGCTGGTGACCGACGTGGTGCTTCAGGGCTGGATCGACGGTGCAGACATCGTCGAGATGGCGCGGCTCCGGGTTCCCGACATGCCCATCCTGATCATGTCCGGCTTTTCGAAAGGCCTGCTGGGACGTCTGGTCGGCCTGCAGCCGCCGCTAGGCTCGCTGCCCAAGCCGTTCGGGCTCACCCAGCTCAGCGCCGCTCTGGACCGGCTCGTGAACCTTGGCGTGACCGCGCCGCGCGAGGTCTGAGCCAATCCCGGAGGGTTGCGCATCCGGACCGCCGGCCCCATGCCGCCGGGTCGGCCCGGGGTTGTCAAACCATCATGGAAGATCCTTAAAGCACCGGGCGTCTACTTCGATCCGGTGGCATTGTTGCCACCCAACCGACAAGCAACCAGCAAGGGATCACGTCCGATGGCCGCCTCTGAGCATCCCGCACACGAGCGTCACCTGTCCGCCGCCGCCCACCATTCAGCGGCGGCGCATCACCATCACGCAGCTGCCTTCGAGCATGCTCAGGGCAACCACGAGCACGCCAGGAAGCACGCCACCGCTGCCCACCAGCACAGCGAAAAGGCGCACGACCACACCGCCCAGGCGCACAAGCACTCGACGACGTAGAGGCCGTGCCGCAAACGGCTCCTGATCATGGCCGGGGACCGGATCGGTCCCCGGCCACATCCGGGAATGCGACCGGCGGTTCGTCCAGGTTGTCTGGTGTCCGCGGCGGGATTCGAACCCACGGCCCCAGGATTCATCCCACTTCGACTTTCGCCGCCGCCGCCCGGCGAACCGAAACGGCGTTCGTGGTCTGGACTGTCCCTTCACCCTAGGCCGCAGCCCGTAGGTGCCGCCCGTCCAGTCTCTACACCTTCCCCACCTGCAAGGACGGGGCCTCGAGGCAGGACTTGGCTCGGGATCGGCACGACGCCTGCGCGTCCCAGCGTTCCCCGACTTTGAGCAGATCCGCCGCGCGGTTTCCCCTCGCGACGCCCAGTTGGTGACAAGGAATCCTGTGCTCTATCCTGCTGAGCTACGCGGACAACCGGACTTGTTCTAGCCGTGCTGCGTGGGGCTCGGCAAGCCGCTCAGGTGCGTCGCTGCTGCCGCGCGGCGGCACGCGACGCCAGCAGCGCGACGTGTCGCCTGGCCAGCACCTGGTCCGGTGCCCCGGTCTGCTTGCACGCCCATTCGAGCCGGCTGGTCTCGACCGCCGCCTCGAACAGGCCGGCTTCCGACCACAGGCCCAGCGCGCGGCCGAACTGCGCGGTCCGCCTGAAGAATACCGGCGGCCGCAGGCGCGCCATCGCATCGGCCTGCGAGGCGCCGGCATCCACCAGCAACCGGGTCTGGCGCAGCCGGTGCAGGTGCGACAGCAGCACCCGGGCCAGCGCCACCGGCGCCAGCCCCTCCGACAGCGCCCGCTCGATGGCCAGATCGGCGGCCGCCCGATCGCCGGCGGTAGAGGCGAACGCGGCCTCCTCCAGCGAGACCCCGGCCGCGTCCCCGGTGACCGCCTGCACGTCGTCGAGCGTGAGCCTGCCGCCCCTGCCCGCGTACAGCGCCAGCTTCTCGACCTCGCCCCGGACGGCCATCCGGTCGGCACCGAGGCGGGAGGCGAGCCAGCCGAGCGCGTCGGGATCGATGCCGACCCGTTCCGCCTCCAGCATGCGCGCGAGCGAACCTTCGAGCACCCGGCCCTCCTCGGGATAGCAGGCGACGGAGGCCGCGTCCGGCGCCGCCTCGATGAGCGCCCGCAGCTTCGCCCGGCCCGGCAGCGCCCCCGCCTCGATCACGATCAGCGCCATGCTGGCCGGCGACGGCACGGACGATTTTCCCGGCAGCAGCCGGCCGAGCGTTGCGTGCAACTGGTCGGTCGCATCGCGCACCCAGACCGCACGCCGGCCGCCGGTCAGCGACAAGGCGGTCGCTTCCTCCTCCAGCCTGACGTGCATGTCGCGATCCAGGATGGCGACCCGGAACGGATCGTCCAGGCTGCCGGCGACCGCCCGCACCGCTTCCGCCGCGCGCTCGCGTATCAGGCCGTGATCCTCGCCGTGCAGCAGGATCGCGCGCAGCGCATCGGGCGCTGCCAGCAGCCGGCCGGCCTGTCGTGCATCGATCTTCAAGACGGCCGGCGCCTGGCTGACCCGGCGACTCTTGGCCCGGCGACACCTGACCTGGACACCTCTGGCCCCGTCACTACTGATATGTGCGGCCGATCGCGCCCGCCGGCAGGCCGTCCGGTCCGACCTGTTGCAGCGGCGACTGGTCGCTGTCGCCCGGCACGTCGTTCGGTCCGAGGAAGCCGCGCTGCTTTGCCGGTGGCGGCACCGAACCCGGTACCGGCGCGGCCGCCGCGACCGCCGCCCGATCGGCCGGCTTCGGGTGCGCGGAGAACCAGGCGACGAGCTGCTCCTGGACCGCGTCGGCAAGGTTGTTGGCGAGTCGTCCCGAGGTGGTCTCGCCGGCCAGGGTCTGGGCGAAATACTGCGCCTCGATCACGTTGTAGCCGTCGATCGAGCGGGCGCTTCCGGTGGCCAGGACCTTCGGCGCCGGTGACACGCTGAGCAGCGTCCAGTCCACCCGGCCGACCTCGCGGCTGCGGCCGCTGGTGTTGTCGCCATGGATGCCGATCGCCTCGACGCTGAGACCGTAGCCCACCTGCAGCGTATAGCCCGACGGGCTGCCGTCGTCCGAGCCGGCCAGGCGCTGCTGCAGGGCCTGGCGCAGCACCTGGCCGTCGCGGCCAGCCGGGATCGTGTTGACGAAGATGTCGGGTAGCTGCGCGTCGGAACGCGGCGTGTTCAGCGGGTGGAACCCGCAGCCGCCGGCGGCCAGCGCGAGCGCGAGGAGGGGTGCGAGGGCGAGGTGCTGCTTCATCCGGCGACCACGAAGTTGACGATCCGGCCCGGCACGTGGATGCGCTTGACGATGAGTTTGCCGTCCAGCAGCCGACGCACGTTCGGCTCCGCCTCGGCCAGCGCCAGCACCCGGTCCGCCGCCTCGTCCGGGGCGGTCTCGATGGTGCCGCGCAGTCGGCCCATGATCTGCACCGCGATGGTGACCTGGCGGGCGGCGAGCAGGGCCGGATCCGGCTCCGGCCAGGCCCGCTCGGCCGCCAGCGCCGAGTTCGGCTCCAGCAGGGCGAGCATGGTCTCGGCCAGGTGCGGCATCATCGGCGCGCTCAGCAGGCAGAGCATGCGGGCCGCCTCGGCGCGCGCGTGGGCAAGATCCGGAGCGGCGGCCTCCCGCGAGGCTTCCGACAGCGCCGAGGTCAGCTCGTGCAGCCGGGCCACCGCGACGTTGAAGGTGAAGCTGTCCAGCGCCTCGCTGACGGCGGCGATGGTGCGGTGGGTGGCGCGCCGCAGCTTGTCGGCCGCCCCGCTGCCGGTGCCGGTCGCCGGTGCGGCCGAGGCATCACCGGAGGACGCGACCGCCGCGACCAGCCGGTACAGCCGCTGGCCGAAGCGCGCGGCGCCGGCGACACCCGCCTCGGTCCATTCCATGTCGCGCTCCGGCGGGCTGTCGGACAGCACGAACCAGCGCGCGGTGTCGGCGCCGTAGCGCTCGATGATGGAAGCCGGCGCCACCGTGTTGCGGCGCGACTTCGACATCTTCTCGACCCGGCCGACCGTGACCGGCAGGCCGGTGTCCCGGTGCGTCGCTCCGGACGCGATGCGCTCGACCTGCTCCGGATAGAGCCAGGTGCCGTCCGCGCCGCGGTAGCTCTCGTGGCCGACCATTCCCTGGGTGAACAGGCCGGCGAACGGCTCGTCCAGGCCGAGGTGACCGGTATGGTGCATCGCGCGGGTGAAGAAGCGGGCGTACAGCAGATGCAGGATCGCGTGCTCGATGCCGCCGACATACTGGTCGACCGGCAGCCAGCGATCGGCCGCGGCGCGCGAGGTCGGCGTCGCGGCATTGGGCGCGGTGAAGCGCGCAAAATACCAGGAGCTGTCGACGAAGGTGTCGAAGGTGTCGGTCTCGCGCACAGCCGGCGACGCGCAGCGCGGGCAGGCGACGTGCTTCCAGGTCGGATGATGGTCGAGCGGGTTGCCCGGCAGGTCGAAGCTGACATCGTCCGGCAGCACCACCGGAAGCTGGTCGTCCGGCACCGGTATCGGGCCGCATGCCGCGCAATGGATCACCGGGATCGGGCAGCCCCAGTATCGCTGCCGGGACACGCCCCAGTCGCGCAGCCGCCAGTTCACCACGCCATGTCCGGCGCCGACTTGCTCCAGCCGCGCGATCGCCGCCGTGCGGCCCGCATCGGTATCGAGACCGTCCAGGAAGCCCGAGCTGATCAGGGTGCCGGGGCCGTCATAGGCGCGATCGGTGGGCGGAAGCCCATCCGTAGGGGCCACCACCAGCGGGATCGGCAGGTCGTACTTGCGGGCGAACTCGAAGTCGCGGGCGTCGCCGCACGGACAGCCGAAGATCGCGCCGGTGCCGTATTCCATCAGCACGAAGTTGGCGATCCAGACCGGGAAGCTGATCCCCGGCATGAACGGATGGTCGACGCGCAGGCCGGTATCGAAGCCGCGCTTCTCGGCGGTCTCGATCGCCTCCTCGCTGGTGCCGAGGCTGCGGCAAACGGCCACGAACTCGGCCGCCGCCTCGCTGGTGGCGGCAGCCGCGGCGGCCAGCGGATGCTCGGGTGCCACTGCCAGGAACGACATGCCGAACAGCGTGTCCGGGCGGGTGGTGAACACCTCGAGCTCGTCGATGCCAGCCGTAGGCCTGGTGAGCGGGAAGCGCACCCGGGCACCCTCGGAGCGGCCGATCCAGCGCGCCTGCATGGTGCGCACCCGCTCCGGCCAGCGCTCCAACTTGTCCAGTGCATCGAGCAGCGCCGGCGCCTCTCGGGTGATGCGCAGGAACCACTGGCTGAGCTGCTTCTTCTCGACCACCGCGCCGGAGCGCCAGCCGCGGCCGTCCACCACCTGCTCGTTGGCAAGCACGGTCTCATCGACCGGGTCCCAGTTCACCCAGCTCTCGCGGCGCTCGGCAAGGCCGGCCGCCATCATGTCGAGGAACAGCTTCTGCTGGTGGCCGTAGTAGCGCGGCTCGCAGGTGGCGAATTCGCGATCCCAGTTCAGCGAGAAGCCGAGCCGCTGCAGCGTCTCGCGCATGGTGGCGATGTTGGCAAAGGTCCAGGTCGCGGGATGCACCCCGCGCTCGCGCGCCGCGTTCTCGGCCGGTAGCCCGAACGCGTCCCACCCCATCGGATGCAGCACCGCATAGCCGCGCGCGCGCCGGTAGCGCGCCACCACGTCGCCAAGGGTGTAGTTGCGGACGTGCCCCATATGGAGCTGGCCGCTCGGATAGGGGAACATCTCCAGCACGTAGTAGGTCGGCTTGCCCTCGGGGGGGATGTCCTCGACATCGAAGCAGCCGCGCCGAGCCCATTCGGCCTGCCAGTGCAGCTCGCTGGCCTGGAAGTCGTAATGGCTGGCTTGATCCGGTGCCGCGAGGTCGGACATGCCCGGATCAGCTACCGGTCTGGCCGGCATCCGCGCGCAACTGGCGGGCGCGCGCGAGGATCTTGCTGGTGATGTCGGGCGCGGTGTTCGGCGCCACCAGCGCATCGACCCACTGGCCGTCCTGCTGTGTCTGCCGGAAGATCGCGACCCGGATTGCATCCGAGCGGAGTTGCTTGCCCAGGATGTAGGCGGTGGCCTTGAACCGCTCGCCCGACGTGGTCGGCGGGCTGTACCAGTCGGTGATGATGATGCCGCCGACCGGATCGGCCGATGCGAACGGCATGAACGACAGGGTGTCGATCGCCCCGCGCCACAGGAAGGCGTTCACGCCGGCCTGCGCCGTGTCGCCGCCGGTGGCGCTGCGGTCCTCGCCGAGCAGGTGGTTCTGCGGCGCGCTCAGCGCCGAGGTGTCGCCGGTGGTATTGACGGTGCGGCCGCCAGTGCCGCTCGAGCAGGCAGCGAGACTGGTTGCCAGTATCGCGGCGGTGGCGGATCGAAGACGGGCGGTCATGCAGCCTCTGTATCGCTTGGCGCAGGCGTCGGCGCCGGAGGGTGGGCGGCATGGCAGCCTGGACCGGCTGTCTGCCTAACGGGCGAGGAGCCCGTATCTAGAGCATGATCCGATTGGACGAAACCGGCTGGGCGGATAAAGATGGATGGGCCGCGTCAGGTAGCCAGACGCACGCCCGATCCCGCAATGGATGCCGGCATCGGTCCGGCCGCGACCGCACCCGGCGCCGCCTCGCCGGCGGATCCGGCGGGGGGATACAGGCCGGCCGGATCTCCGGGCGACTGGCGCATGCCGCCGGCGCGCAGGCCGGCGGCGAAGCGCTCGGCATCGCTGGCGCGCCTGAACCCCTGCTGCTCCAGCACCGCGTCGATCGACAGGCCCGGGCACATCAGTTCAATGCGCGCGAGCAGCCGCTCCGCATCCGGCGCCAGGCCGGCGAGGCCATAGGCGGCCAGGCACGGGATCGCCGGGCTGAGCAGCGACGGCGTCAGCTCGACCAGTTGCCGCCCGAGCCGCACCGCCTCGTCGAGCCTGTCCTGCAGGACGGCGATGGTGATGCCGACGCTGTCCAGCATGTGGTGCAGCGGATGCAGCGGGTGGATCCTGGTATAGCGGGCGAAGCGCTCGGCGGCCTCGTCCAGCCGTCCGACACGCACCAGGATGAAGGCGGAGAAGGCCAGGCTGAGGGTGATCTGGTCGTTGCCGGACAACGCGCGGTCGACCAGGGCGAGGCCGGCTTCCGGGTCGTCCTGCATCTGGGCACGGACGTAGCCCGCGGTCGCGATGACCGACGGGAAGCCGAAGCCCAGCGACATCGCGCCCTCGATTGCAATCGCTGCCGCTGCCGCTTCCGCCTCCAGGTCGCCCCAGCGCTGCGCCGCCCGGAAGATGTAGCGCAGGGCCGCGATGAACTGCGCCAGCGGGTGCTCGGGGTCGATCCCGCCCAGGCGGCGCAACAGCTCGCCCGCCGCATCGCTCTGCGCCCGTTCAGGACGCATGATAAGTGAGAGCGCCCGCAGCGCGAGCTGGTTCGGGTTGAGTTCGGTGGCCGGCCGCGTCCCGACCCGGTTGCCCTCGATGACCAGCAGTTCCCAGGGCAACTGGGCGGTGACTTGGGCCGTCACCTGGTCGACGAGGTCCAGCGCCGCGGGCAGTTCCAGCGAGGTGGCCTCGGCGTCTGTTTTGCCCTCCGGCGCCGACGGATCACGGCAGTCGTAGCGACGCGCCCAGACCACGTGGCCGTTGAGGCGCAGGTCGAGCAGCCGCAGGATCACACGCAGGCCGGTGCGGCCGCGCGAGATGGTGCCGTCGAGCACGTAGTCTAGCCCGAGGCTGCGTCGGAGCAGGGCATCGTCACGCCCATGCGCCAGCGCCTGCGACAGCGAGGTGCCGCTGATCACGGTGATGATCGGCAGGTCGTGCAGGCCTACGATGATGCCGTCGGTCAGGCTCTGCACCAGGCGCTCGTCCAGCCCGGTGTCGAGCACCAGCAGCGGCAGCACCGCCAGGATGGCGATCCCGCGCTCCTGCAGCCGCCGTCCGGGGATGGGGGCCACGCCTGCCTCGTCGGGGCCGCGCACGCTGCCGGGAGTGTCCAGGCCGGCGATCGGTCCGGAGGGATCCTCGCCGCCATCCAGCTCCGCCGGTTCGGCCCCGATGCTGCCGGACACGCGTCCGAAGCGCAGCTCGTTGACCAGGCGGCTCAGTTCAGCACCAGGCTGGGCGGCGGCGCGCTCGCCGAACAGGGTCATGCAGCGCTCGGCGCTCTGCAGGGCGGCGCCGCGCTCACCGAGTTGCAACTGCGACTGGATCAGTCCGTGCCACGCCGTCTCGTGCAGCGGGTCGAGCAGCAGCAACTGCCGGCAGATGGTGACCGTGGCGGAGGGGTCCAGATGGCGCCGGAGCGCGGCTTCGTATAGCTCCAGGACATGGCCATGCAGCCGACGGCGTTCGTAGTCCAGCCACGCATCGAGGGCCGGATCGGTGCCGTTGAGCTCCTCGAGCAGCACGCCGTCGAGCGAAGGCAGCGCGCCGCCGCCGGGCGTGCCGGGACCGCCGGCGCTGCCATTGCCGCCCCTGATGCCGGCGCCGTTGCCGCCGCTGCCGGCCGCGCTGCTGGCATGGGCGATCACGTTGTTGACGTTGGCGTTGAGCAGGCGCTCGGCATCGACGCTGGTCAGCGCCGGCCGCAGCGAGAGGGAGTGCCGCTCGACGCTGATAAGCGAGGTCCCGACCGGGTTCAGCGCCTCCAGCAGTCGATGGATCTCCTGGCGCAGCGAGGCACGGGCCTGTTCCTCGGACCGCCGACTCCAGAGCAGCTCGGCGAGCTTGGAGCGCAGCACCGGGCGGCGACCGGCCATCGCCAGGATCGCCAGCAGGCCGCGGGTCTTGCGTCCCGGCGGCAGCACGCTCTCGTTGTCGAGGGTGAGCGCCGCCATCGGGCCGATCAACCGGAGCCGGAGCAGCGAGGGATCAGGCTTGGGCAGGCGAGGCCGACTGTAATCCGACATGAGCGATCCCGGGATTGGTCCCCATCGCCGGGCACCAGACTGCTGACCGTTGAGAAAGACGTTAGCCGCAGACTACTGCCATATTGTCATAAAGTTAACGTTTAAGAAATCATGTTGTGCCGTCGCCGGCAAGCACGGAGGTGAAACGATCGCGCCGCTCGCCCGACAGCGCAAGCAGGGCTGTTCCCAGGGCCACCACCGCAAGCGACGCGCCCAGCCACGGCAACAGTCCGTAGCCCGCGGCGGAGGCCGGACTGGCCAGGCCAGGCGTGGCACCCAGCACCACCAGGCCGCCGAGCCAGGCGCCGATCGCGTTGCCGAGGTTGAAGGCGCCCTGGTTGAGGGTGGAGGCGAGGTTGGGGGCGTCGCTGGCCTGTTCGACCACCCGGAACTGCAGCGGCGGCACCAGTGCGAAGTCGATCATCCCCCACAGGAACAGCGTGACGACGGCCGCGACTCCGCTGTGGCAGGTGAAGGCGAACACGCACAGGATGCCGATCAGGGCCACCAGGGTCATGATCACCGCGGGCAGCAGCTTCCAGTCGGCGAGCCGGCCGCCGAGCAGGTTGCCGAGCGTGATCCCGCCGCCGAACAGCAGCAGCGCCCAGGTGATCGCGTGCGGCGACAGACCGGCCAGGTCCTGCAGGATCGGCGCGATATAGGTGAACACGCTGAACAGGCTCGCCGAGGTGAGGATGCTGATCGTCATGGTCAGCAGCACCTGCCGCCGACGCAGCACCCGGAATTCGCTGGCAAGTCGCATCGGCGTGGCCGGCTCCCCGCGCGGCAGCCAGAGCTGGATCGCGGCGGCCGCCAGGATCCCGATCGCGCACACCGCCCAGAAGGTCGAGCGCCAGCCCGCCCACTGCCCGAATGCCGTGCCCAGCGGCACCCCGAACACGTTGGCGAGCGTCAGCCCGGCGAACACCAGGGCGAGCGCCTGGGCGCGCTTGTGGCGCGGCACCTGGTCGGCGGCGACCACCGCGGCGGTGCCGAAGAAGGCGCCATGGCAGAAGGCGGTCAGCACCCGGGCCAGCATCAGCATTGTGTAGCTGGGAGCCAGCGCGCAGCAGGCATTGCCGGCGACGAACAGGCCCATCAGCCAGAGCAGCGCGCTCTTGCGCGGCAGCCGGGCGGTGGCGATCGCCAGGATCGGCGCGCCGATGGTGACGCCGAGCGCGTAGCCGGAGACCAGCAGGCCGGCGCTCGGGATCGAGACGTCGAGGTCGGCGGCGAGCTGCGGCAGCAGCCCCATGATGACGAACTCGGTGGTGCCGATGCCGAACGAGGCGATGGCGAGCGCCAGCAGGGCGAGATTGACACGCGGCGTGGCAGCGACCGTTCCGGCCTGCGGAACCTGCGGTGAAGCTGGGGCTTGTCCGGTTCGTATCACCTGCTTCATTCCAGCCCACCTCCTTCTCGCAATCCAGGAACAACAATGCGCAAAGACAGCCCGGTGCTGCAGCCGGTCACCATCGGCGACCTGCACCTGCCGAACCGCGTCGTCATGGCGCCGCTGACCCGCAGCCGCTCCAGCGATGCCGGCGTGCCACCCGAATTCGCCGCCGACTATTATGCACAGCGTGCGGATTGCGGGCTCGTGATCAGCGAGGCGACCAACATTTCGGCGCAGGCGCGTGGCTATGCGCTGACCCCTGGGATCGTCACGCCGGAACAGGTCGAGGCCTGGCAGCGCGTCACCCGCGCGGTCCATCGCCGCGACGGCCGGATGTTCCTGCAGCTCTGGCATACCGGCCGCATCTCGCACCCGGACCTGCATGGCGGCGCGTTGCCGGTGGCACCAAGCGCTGTCAAGCCGAAGGGACAGGCCTTCACCAATCGCGGCCTGCAGGACCATGTCACGCCGCGCGCGCTCGAGACCGACGAAATCCCGGCGATCGTCCAGGACTACCGTCATGCGGCGCAGTGCGCGAAGGATGCCGGCTTCGATGGCGTCGAGATTCACTCCGCCAACAACTACCTGCTCGAGCAGTTCATTCGCGACAGCACGAACCGGCGCACCGACCGCTATGGCGGCTCGATCGAAAACCGGCTGCGCTTCCCGCTCGAGGTGGTCCAGGCGGTGACCGAGGTCTGGGGCGGCGGCCAGCGGGTCGGCATACGCATCTCGCCGGCCACCACCGAGCCGGGCGGCACGCCGCTCGACAGCACCGTGATGGCGACCTACGCCGCCTACGTGGACGGGTTGTCGAAGGCCGGGCTGCTGTACATCCACGACATCGAGGGCGTCACCCAGCAGACCCGCGACGTGCCGGACGATGTCGACTTCGCGGCGTTGCGACGCCGCTTCACCGGGGCCTACATCGCCAACAACCAGTACACCCTCGACCTGGCGGAACAGATGCTGGCCGAGAACAAGGCCGACCTGTTCAGCTTCGGACGGCCATACCTTGCAAACCCGGACCTGGTCGGGCGGCTGGGCAGCGGGGCGCCGCTGGCCGAGGCGCCGAAGCAGTACTGGTACGGCGGCGGCTCGGTCGGCTACTCGGACTGGCCAGGCATGGACGGCCAGGTTGTCATCGACCGATAGGACGGCGGTGCTGCCGCTGGAGCCGGCGCAGCAGGCCGGGTTGCTGGTATTGAACAATTCGCACGCCGCCGAGCTTTCCCTGCTGGACGAGGCAGGCTTCGACCGTCTCGTGCGCAGCGCCTTCCGTGCCGCCCGCATTGGCGAGGCCGACGCGTTCCTGCTCGCCTTTGACCAGAACGCCGAATACCGCAGCCCGAACTTCCTGTGGTTCCGCGAGCGGCACGGGCGGTTCGTCTATGTCGACCGCGTTGTGGTGGCAGGCGCGGCGCGGGGCAGGGGGCTGGCCCGGCTGCTCTATGCAGACCTGTTCGAGCGCGCTCTCGCGGCCGGGCACGATCGGGTGGTCTGCGAGGTCAACATCGACCCGCCGAACCCGGCGTCGGACGCGCTGCATGCCAGCCTGGGTTTTGTCGAGGCCGGGCAGGCGGTGATCCACAGCGGTCGCAAGACGGTGCGCTACCTGGAGCGCAACCTGACGCCCGGAGGCTTGCAGCCGGTAAGGAACTTCCTTACATGACGCCACATGATCACCAGCCGGCTGACCAGCAAATCGCAGACGACAATCCCGCAGCCGGTGCGCGCGGCGCTCCGCCTGCGCGAGGGTGACGAGGTCGCATACGTGATCGAGGCTGGACGGGTCATCCTCATGCGGGTCCAGCCGGACGGATCGAGCGACGATCCATTCCGAAGCTTCTCGGAGTGGGACAGCCCGGCCGACATCGAGGCCTATGGCGGCCTGTGAGGTGTGGGACCTTGTAAAGGTCCCATTCCCCTACACCAAACGCCCGGTACAGCAGCGGCGACCCGCTTTGGTGGTGGCGACCCCGCATTCGTCGGGCGCCCCCGATCTGGTTTGGGTCCTGATGGTTACCAGCGCCGGCAACCGCGGCTGGCCCGGAGATGTCGTCGTTTCCAATCTGGATGAGGCTGGGCTGCCGGTGCCGTCGATCATACGTCCCATCAAGATCGCTACGATCGAGGCCAGTGCTGCCATGCGCATCGGGCGCCTCCCCCGTGCCGATCGGGCCGAGGTCGCATCAGCTCTGCAGAGGTGTCTTGCGGACGCCCTCGCCTAACTGGGATCGCGCAGCCTGGTTAGTGCCTGGAGGAAGAAGTCGTCGCCGCCGAAATTGCCGGATTTGAGCGCCAACCGCAGGCCGGGCGACCGGGCGCCGACGGCCTGCAGCACCGGCACGCCGGGGGCGATCTCCGGGCCGATCAGGAAGGCCTGCAGCCCGAGCCGGTCCACCACCGCGCCCGAGGTTTCGCCACCGGCCACGACAAGGTGTCCGACTCCTGATGCCAGCAGCCCTTCGGCCAAGGCGGCCAGTGCCTGCTCCACCGCATGCCCCGCCTCCGCACCGCCATGCCGTGCCTGCAGGGCGCGCACCGCTTCGGGCGGCGTGCTGCTGGCGATCAGCACCGGGCCGTGATCGAGACGCTGCTTCGCCCAGTCCAGCGCGCGGTCCGCCTCGGCTGGCCCTTCGAGCAGGGCATCGACATCGAGCTTGAGGCACGGCATCCGGCGCTCGGCGACGTCGATCTGGCGCAGCGTCGCCGCCGAGCAGGATCCCGCGAGGATGGCCGCATGGGTGTCGTGCGGCCCGTCGGACGTGGCCACCGCAGCCGGTCGGCCGGGCAGTTTCTCGCGCGCCACGATCGCCCGCGCCAGCCCGTAGCCGATGCCCGACGCGCCGGCCGAGACCGGTCCGTCCAGCGCCGCCTCGCCGATGGCGAGCAGGTGGCGGGGTGCCACCGAGTCCAGGATCGCGCTGCCGTCGCCGTCCGAGGCCAGCGCCAGGAGGGCCGCCCGGATCGCGTCCGGTCCCTGCTCGATGACCGCGAGCGGCACCAGCCCGACCGGGCTCGCGCTCTGCCGGTCCAGCACGCGCACCAGGTTGCTGTCATGCATCGGGTTGAGCGGATGGTCCTTCAGCGCGCTCTCGTGCAGCGGCACGCCGTTCACGAACAGGTGGCCCTGGTAGACGGTGCGCCCGGTCTCGATGAAGGCCGGGTTGACCGCGACGATGCCGCCGCCGGACTGGTCCCTCAGCGCGTCCAGCACCGGGCCGATATTACCCGCATCCGTGCTGTCGAAGGTCGAGCAGATCTTGAACAGGATGTGCCCGGCGCCCCGGCCGCGCAGCCAGCGCTCCGCCTCCAGCGACAGCTCTACGGCGCGCGGTGCCTCGATTGAGCGGCTCTTCAGCGCCACCACCACCGCATCCACGTCCGGCAGATCGAGACTAGACGGCGGCACGCCAACGGTCTGCACGGTGCGCAGTCCGCTGCGCGACAGCATGCTGGCGAGGTCGGAGGCGCCGGTATAGTCGTCGGCGATGCAGCCGAGCAGCAGCGTCATCGGTCAGGCCTTCCTGTAGGGCGCGAACCAGCCGAGGCCCGCTTGCGTCCCGCCGCGGGGGCGATACTCGCAGCCGACGAAGCCGGCGTAGCCGATCCGGTCTAGCTCCTCGAACAGGAACGGCCAGTTCAGCTCCTCGCCGTCCGGCTCGTTTCGCGACGGCACGCTGGCGATCTGGACATGGCCGATCAGGCCAATCATCGCGCGCAGCGCCATGGTGACGTCGCCGTGCAGGATCTGGCGGTGGTAGAGGTCGAACTGCAGCTTGAGGTTCGGCAGTCCGAGATCCTGGATCAGCCTCGCCGTGCGGCCGAAATCGTTCAGGAAATAACCCGGCATGTCGCGGCCGTTGATCGGCTCCAGCACCAGGTCGAGCCCATGTTCGGCGAGCCGCGTCGCGCAGCGTTCGACCGCTGCGCGATAGGCCTCCTGCGCAAGCGGGTCGTGCGCATCCGCGATGCCCGCCATCAGGTGCAACCGCCGCACGCCGGTCGCCTCGGCATAGGGCAGCGCGCGGTCGAGTAGGCCGTCCAGCTCGCCGGCCCGTTCCGGCAGCGCCGCCAGCCCGCGTTCACCCGCCGCCCAGTCTCCAGGCGGCAGGTTGAATAGCGCCACCGTCAGGTGGCTGCGCGCCACGCGAGCGCCGACCTGCTCCGGCGTGGCCTCGTACGGGAACAGGAACTCGACCGCCTCGAAGCCCGCATCCGCCGCCGCATCGAAGCGATCGAGGAACGGATGCTCGTTGAACATCATGGTCAGGTTGGCTGCGAAACGCGGCATGGCTCATGTCTCCGCAGGCAGCGTGAGACCCGCGATCCGCGCATACAGGCGCGCCACCGAGGCGTCGTCGTCCTGCGCCATCCCGGCTGCCGCCGTCATCAGGTACATCTGCAACGCCGCACCCGCCACCGGCACGGGAAACCTCAGGTCGCGCGCCATGTCCATGACGATGCCGAGATCCTTGGTGAAGATGCTGACCGCGCTTTTTGGACTGTAGTCGCCGTCCAGCACATGCGGCACCCGGTTCTCGAACATCCAGCTATTGCCGGCCGACTGGGTGATCACCTCGTACACCCTGGCGAGGTCGAGCCCCTGCCGGGCCGCGAACGCGATCGCCTCGCAGGCGGCGGCAATATGCACGCCGGCGAGCAACTGGTTCACCATCTTGAACGCCGAGCCCAGGCCGGCTTCGTCGCCGAGCCGGTGCAGCGTGCCGGTCATCGCGTCGAGCGCCGGTTGCGCGCGCTCGAATGCGGCGACGCTGCCGGATGCCATCATGGTGAGCGAGCCGTCCGCGGCCCGGCCGGCGCCGCCGCTCATCGGCGCGTCGAGATAGAGCCGCCCGGTCTGCTCCAGCCGGGCCGCGAGGCCGCGTGCCGCGTCGGGGGCCATCGTCGCCGATGAGACGAACACCGCCCCGTCCGGCATGCTGTCGGCGCAGCCATCGGGTCCGAACAGCACCGCCTCGGTCTGGTCGGCGTTGACCACCACCGAGACCACGCATCCGGCGCCCTCCGCCGCCGCCGCCGGTGTCGTGCCGACCCTGCCGCCCGATCCCGCGAACCGGGCGGCGGCGCCCTGCGACACATCGAAGCCGGAGACGGAGAAGCCGGCACGCTGCAGCGACCGTGCCATGCCGAGCCCCATCGAGCCGAGGCCGATGACCGCCGCGCGCGGCTCGCCTGTACTGCTGGTCATCCTGCCTCCCCGGGCCTTACTATGGTTGCGCTGCCATGGCACATCTTCAGAACCATGCCCAGGATCACGGAACATCTGGAGTGTCCGCCATGAATGAGAGCGCCCTGCGCGAGCAGATCTGCATGTTTGCCCGTTCGCTGTTCGAGCGTGGGCTGACGCCGGGCTCGTCGGGCAACGTCAGCGCGCGGCTCGCGGACGGCACCCTGCTGATGACGCCGACCAATGCCTCGATGGGCTTTCTCGATCCGGCCCGGCTGTCGCGGCTGAGCGAGGACGGGCGGCTGCTGTCCGGCGATCCGCCCACCAAGGAAATCCCGCTGCACCAGGCGCTGTACGAAACACGGCACGGCGCCGGCGCCGTCGCGCACCTGCATTCGGCACATTCCGTCGCCGTTTCCATGCTGCCCGGCATCGATCCGCGAACCGTGCTGCCGCCACTCACGCCATACTACATGATGCGTGTCGGCCAGACGGCCCTGATCCCGTACCACCGCCCGGGCGACGTCGCGGTCGCCGGCGCGATCCGGGCGCTCGCCGGTCGCTACTCGTCGGTGCTGCTCGCCAACCACGGACCGGTGGTGGCGGGCAAGGATCTGGAGGCCGCCGTCTACGCCATTGAGGAATTGGAGGAGACCGCGCGGCTCTACCTGATGCTGCGCGGCCTCAACCCCAGGGCGCTCACCCGGGCGCAGGTCGATGACCTGGTCGCCACCTTCCATCTCGACCTGCCCTTCCCGGATGCAGACAGCGCCTAGGCTCAGCCGGCCTTCACGTAGCTGCGCCAGTTGTGCTTCTCCTTGAAGCCAAGCTGCTCGCGGACCTTGCGATTCGAAAGCAGTCCCTCGAACTCGCCGAGTTCGCCACGCACGGGCACGTTCGGGTAATACCGCCGCAGCAGCTCGGCAGTCGGCAGGTCCGACGAGGTGTGGTCGTTGGCGGCATTGAACACCTGGTAGCCGAGGCCGTCGGTTTCGATCCCGAGGCGCACGATTTCGCCGAGGTCGCGCGCGTCGATATAGCTCCAGGCAATCTTCTTGCGGAAATCCGGCTTGGCGAACCAGCCCGGGAACAGCGCATATTCGGACGGCTCGATCACGTTGCCGATGCGCAGCGCATAGATGTCCGAGTTGCTGCGCAGCGAAAAGGCACGCGCGGTGCGCTCGTTGCAGATCTTGGAGAGCGCGTAGCTGTCCATCGGATCAACCGGATACTCCTCGTCGAGCGGGAAATACTCCGGCTCGCGGGGCGTGTTGGCGAACACGACGCCGTAGGTGGTCTCGCTCGACGCGATGATCACCTTCGGGATGCCAAGCTTGGCAGCCGCGTCAAGCACATTATACGTGCCCATGACGTTGATGCGATACGTCTCGTTGTCCGGCACGATCATGACGCGCGGGATCGCGGCGAAATGCACCACCGCATCGATCTTGGTCGGCCGCAGGTCGGGATCGAACTCGTGCAGACCGGTGTAAGACGAGAACGCGTTGAACAACTGCCCGGCATCGGTGATGTCGGTGATCAGCGTGCGCACGCGGGGGTTGTCGAGCGGCTTCTGGTCGATGTTGAGCACATTGTAGCCCTGCTCGACCAGATACTGCACCACGTGCCGCCCGGCCTTGCCGCTGCCACCGGTGAAGAGAACCTGCTTCATGCCTTTATCCTTCTACAGCATCATCCGATCGACCTTAATCCGCGATCGGGTAATGACGCTCACCAAAACAGAGAGCCAAGGACTTTTACCGATCCACTTCGATCGGAAAAAGCTCTAGATCGCGACCAGCACCGGTCAGAACTGGTACTGGTCGATATTGTCCTTGTTGAACACCAGCGGGGTGCTGAACACGATCACCCGGTTCTTCGCGGTGAAGCTGCCGAGGTCGCCGGCGGTGAAGGTGCTATTGGGCTGGATCGCATTGTTGGCGGCCAGGCGAGCCACGTACATCACCAGCATGCCCTCCTTGACCTCGTCCCAGAGCGGGCTCTCCTTGATGATGCCAGACTTCACGTACTGCCGGATCGAGTTCGGGTCGCTGCAGCCGGTGACGAACACCTTTCCGGTCTTGCCGAGCTTCTCGACCGCGGCGGCGGCGCCAACCTCGGCCGCACCATCTGGGGCGATGATGGCGGTGACGTTCGGATTGGCCTGCAGGATGTTGAGGCCGGCAGTCAGCGACTGCGACGGGCTCGACTGGCCATACTGCGTGGTGACGATCTTGATGTTCGGATAATGCGCCGAGAGGTAGGTTTTGAGCGCGTTGATCCACTCGTTCTGGATGGTCGCGTCCGGTGTCGAGGACAGGATCGCGATCTCGGCGGTCGGGCCGGTGTATTTCGCGACACTCTCGACGAGCGCCTTGCCGAACTCGGCGTAGTCGGTGTTCTGGATGAAGAAGTCGCGCGCGTCGGCCGCGACGTCGCTGTCATAGGACACAACCTTGATGCCCTGCCGGCGCGCGCGCTTCAGCGCCGGGGCAAGCTGCGTCGGGTTGTTGGAGGTGGTGGTGATGACAGCGTAGCGGCGCGCGATCAGGCTGTTGAACACATCGACCTGGCCCTGTGCCGAGGCGGTGACCGGCCCGGTATAGAGGAAGTTGATGTTGAGCGCCTTGGCCGCGGTCTCCGCGCCCTGCTGGTTTGCCTTGAACACCGAAAGTCCGACGAGCTTCGGCACCATCGCGACCTTGATGCTCTTCGAGGTGTCGATGTCGGCGGCGTGCGCCGAGACGAGACCGGCCAGCATGACGGGGGCGGCAAGCAGGGCCGCGCGCAACCGGTAGGAGAGTGAGGTCGTCATGGAGTTCCCAGTTCTTTCGTTGAGGTTGTCTTGCGTATCCGTGCCAGGAGTGCGGCAATGCCGGTGCCGCGTCCCGATAGGATGTTCTTGATGCCGATGGCGCCGAGCAGGATGGCGCCGGTCAGCATGGTGGTGACCATGTCCGAATAGCCCGCGATCAGCATGCCCTGGCGCAGGAACCCGAGCAGCAGCACCGCGATCACCACGCCGGCGATGCTGCCCTCGCCGCCGAAGATGCTGACGCCGCCGAGCACGACGATGGTGATGGTACTGAGCAGCAGCACGTCGCCCATGTCGGGCCGCACCGCGCTGTAGTAGGCGGCCAGCACGATCCCGGCGAACGCCGACATCACGCCGCTGATCACGTAGGCGCTGAGCACGATGCGGTCGATGCGCAGGCCGCTATAGCGCGCCGCCTCGCTGCTGTAGCCGACCATGACGATGCGCCGGCCGAAGGTGCTGTATTGCAGCAGCAGCGTGAACAGCAGAGCGAGCACCGCGAACAGCACGAGCTGCAGCGGGATCGGCCCGACCAGGGTGCCGGTGCCGACCAGGTTGAAGCTGTCCGGAAACCCCGATGGCGGCGAAGGGCCGGCGAGCGCGGTGGCGATGCTCGCATAAATGAAGCTGGTGGCAAGCGTTGCGATCAGCGGCTCGGTGCGCAGGCGGGTGATGATCAGGCCGTTGATGGCGCCGAGCACGCCACCCGCGAGCAGCCCAGCCAGCGCCGCCAGCCAGATCGAGACGTGCAGGCCGCTCCACAATTCGGCCATGACGATGGCGGACAGCCCGGCCGTGGCACCCACGGAAAGGTCGATGCCGCCGGTCAGGATCACCGTCGTCAGGCCGAGGGCGACCAGGCCGAACGGCAGGAAATTCTCGGTCAGCGCCAGGAAGCCGCCGAAGCCGGGATAGAACCCGTCCACCGACAGGCAGAGGCCGGCGACCAGCAGCACCAGCAATATCAGCAGGGCGCGCGACCAGCCATCGAGCGGCAGCCTGGAGAGATTGCGCCGGCGTGCGGTGACTTCATTGCGCGTGCTCATATCAGTTGTTCCCGCCGCGACTCTGCCGCATGCCGGCGGTCACCGTGACCAGGATCATCAGGCCCTCGCCGGCCGAGTACCAGATCGGCGGCACATGCACGAAGACCAGGGCAGTCAGGATCACGCTCAGGAACAGCGACCCGAGAACGCTGCCGACCACGTTGCCGCGGCCGCCGGCGATCGCCGTGCCGCCGATCAAGGCGACCGCGATCGATTGCAGCTCGACATGGTCGCCGGTTCCGGTGGTCACGGTGGCCGAGCCGGTGTAGCAGACGAACATCAGCCCGGCGATCGCGGCCAGCAGGCCGGACAGCGCATACACGCGCACCTTCACCCCGGTCACGCCGATGCCGGCATTGTAGGCTGCGACATCGTTGTTGCCGACCGCCAGGATGGCGCGGCCGAACCGCGTGTGATTCAGCATGAACCAGACCAGCAGCAGCGCCACCGCCAGCACGACCACGGCAATCGGTATCGGAATGACCGGGGCGACGAAGCCGTTGCCCAGCGTCGCATACGAGGCCGGCACGGAATCCACCTGAGTACCGTTCGAATAGACGAACACCAGGCCGCTATAGAGGCTGTAGGTGCCGAGCGTGGTGATGATCGGCGGGATCGCGAGCCGCGCCACCAGCAGGCCGTTCAGCGTGCCGAGCACAAGTCCGAGCAGGATGGTGATGCCGACCGCGCCCGCCAGCGGCAGGCCGCTCGACTGCGCCAGCAGCCCGGTCACCACCGCCGTCAGTCCCATCACCGGCGCCACCGAGAGGTCGATGCCGCGGGTCGCGATTACCAGGGTCTGGCCGAGCGCCACCAGCGACAGCACCACCGAGTTGAGCAGCATGAAGCGGAGGTTCTGCGTCGATAGGAAGCCATGGTTGAAGACCCCGACGGCCAGGATGGTCAGCACGGTGGCGACGATCAGCGTGACCTCGCGCACCTCGCGACCGCGGATTCGGGCGGGACCCTGCGGCTGGCTCATCTCGCGCCCCGACACGCGGCTGCCGGCAAGCGGCAACGTCGTCACGCGGCCAGCCCGTCGTGGCTGAGATAGGATTGCCCGACCCGTGCGGGAGTGACGTCGGCGCCGGCGAGCTCGGCCACGATGCGGCCCTCGTAGATCGACAGCACCCGGTCGCACAGCCGCACCAGTTCTTCCATCTCCGACGAGATCACCAGGATGGCGAGACCGGCCTTCGCGAGTTCCTCGATCAGCTCGTAGATCTCGTCCTTGGCGCCGACGTCGACGCCGCGCGTCGGCTCGTCGAGGATGGCGACCCGCGGCCGCAGCCCCATCCACTTGCCGAACACCACCTTCTGCTGGTTGCCGCCGGACAATTGCCGCAACGCCTGGTCTATGCCGGCGCAGCGCACCCGGTACTGCGTGACGATGGCGGCACCGCGCCGATCCTCGTCCTGCCGGTCGATCAGGCCAAAGCGCTGGCGCAGCCGGTCGAGCAGTCCGGAGGTGATGTTCTCGGTGATCGTCATCGGCAGGATCGCGCCGTGCCGCGCACGGTCCTCGGGCACATAGACCAGGCCGCGGCGGATGACGGCGTGCGGGGCTAGGCCGCTTATATCCGCGCCGCCGAGGCTGACCCGGCCGGCGCTGGGCGCTCGGATGCCGAAGATGGTCTCGGCAATCTCGGTGCGTCCGGCGCCGACCAGCCCGGCGAGCCCGAGCACCTCGCCCTCGTGCAGGGTGAAGCCGACATCGTGAAAACGCGGCGCGTGCGACAGGGCCTCGACGTGCAGCATCGCGCGCCCGGTGCTGAACGAGGTGGTGCGGCGGGGGATCACCTTCATCTCGCGCCCGACCATCTGCGACAGCAGCCGGACGCGGTCGAAGCCGTTGCGATCGACGGTGTCCACCAGCGCTCCGTCGCGCAGGACGCTGATGTCGTCGCTGATCTCGAGCACCTCGTCCATGCGGTGGCTGATGAAGCCAAGCGTGCAGCCATCGTCGCGCAGCCGGCGCATGATGCCGAACAGCCGCTCGACCTCGTGGCTGGTCAGCGGCGAGGTGGGCTCGTCGAACAGGATGATGCGGCAGCCGCGCAGCAGCGCCTTGGCGCACTCCACCTGCTGCTGCTGTGCGATCGACAGATGGCGCGACAACTGCCCGACATCGATGTCGAGCCCCAGTGAAGCAAGGGCGTCCTGGGCGCGCCGCCGCAGGCCGGGCCAGTCGACCCTTCTTGGGAAACCCGGTCGCGTCGGCAACTGGCCCACGAACATGGTCTCGGCGACCGTCAGTTCCGGCATCAGGGCCGGCTCCTGCGGCACCAGGTAGATCCCGCGCAGGTGGGCATCGTGCGGCGCGTCGAGCACGACCGGAGCGCCATCGAGGCGCAGCTCGCCGTTGCTGGGACGCAGCAGCCCGGACAGGATCTTGAACAGGGTGGATTTCCCGGCGCCGTTCTCGCCCATCATCGTGTGGATGCGGCCGGGCTGCAGGCCCAGGCTGACACCGCGCAGCACCGCGACGCTGCCGAACGCCTTGGTGACGTCGATGGCCTGGAAATGCCCGGTGGCAACAACCGGCCCTGCTACGGCGTGTGACATCTGGATGGACTTCCCGGACGCTCTGCTGATTTGAGCGGACGCCTTTCACCGCGACGTCGTCGCAGGCAGCGCTTGGTCCGGACCGTAGCCGCAGACTTATGGTAGCGCAACCATGATTTTGTGGCAGCTCCGGCTGGCCCGTCTGGCGCAATCCGGCGTGCAGGCTATGCTGCCGCCTGATGACCTCGACCCGAATGGCGGTGCGCCGCCGCGCACATAGCGGCGCCGTCACGCTGAAGGATGTCGCCGAACGCGCAGGCGTGGCGCCGATCACGGTTTCGCGCGCCCTCAACGCACCGGACAGCGTCTCGGCGGCGCTGCGGCTACAGATCGACGAGGCGGTCAGCGCGCTGGGTTACGTCCGCAACCAGTACGCCGGCGCGCTCGCCTCGGCGGCGAGTCGGATTATCCCGGTGATCGTGCCGTCTCTGTCCAACGCGGTGTTCATCGAGGTGATCCAGGGCATCCAGCAGGTGCTGGAGGAGGCCGGCTACCAGCCGCTGCTCGGCAACACCCAGTATGACCTGGAGCGCGAGAGCAAGCTGGTCGCGACCCTGCTCGGCTGGTCGCCCGCCGGCCTGATCGTCGCCGGCATGCGCCATTCCGAGCGCACCCGGACCCTGCTGCGCGGCTATGGCCGGCCGCTGGTCGAGATCATGGAATACGGCGCGCAGCCGATCGACATGAATGTCGGCCTGTCGCACATACGCGCCGGCGAGGCCATGGGGCGGCACCTGATCGAGCGCGGCTACCGTCAGATCGGCTTCATCGGCGGCCGCCTGAAGCAGGACTACCGCGCGGCGCAGCGCTTCCGCGGCCTCGACAACGCGCTCGCCGCCGCCGGGCTGCCACGGCGGCCGCCCTTCGAGCACGACGAGAAATCCAGTGCTGCAATCGGCGGCGACACCCTGATGCAGACGCTCGAGCGCGCCCCCGAACTCGACGCGCTGTTCTTCGCCAATGACGATCTCGGCGTCGGCGCGCTGCTGCGGGCGCAGCGCGAAGGCATCCCGGTGCCGGCGCGGGTCGCCATCGCCGGGTTCAACGGACTGGACATCAGCGCGCTCACGACCCCGGCGCTGACCACGATCGTCTCGCCGCGGCAGCGCATCGGCGAGTTGGCCGCCCGAAAGCTGCTCGGCCGCATCCATGGCGAGAAGCCCGGGCCGGCCCGCGTCGATGTCGGGTTCCGGCTGGAGATACGCGCCAGCACCTGAGTTCTAGAATTTGCGCGGCGCTTCGTTGCCCGAGCGGTCGCGCATGTCGCCGCCGATCTCGCCATCCTCATAGTCGCTATCGACCATGTCGGGCGATGCGGTGTGGTCCCCGCCGTGGGCGGTGATCGCGCGCTCGACCGGCCCCGCGGTACGGTCGATGCGGTAGATGGTCTCGATCCGGGCTTCGTGCGCGCGCGTCGAGGCCTGGCGGGTCGCTTCCCCCCAGGACAGCGGCGCCCCTTGCGCGTCGGTCATCCGCGCATTGCCCTCGCTGCGGTCGGTATCGATGGCGATCAGCTCGATCATCACCGTCTTCGGGTCATCCTCCTCGAATCGTCGCATCACCACCACGGCCGGTCCGTTCGGCAAGGGGTCGTGCGGGGCGAGGTCGATGATCTTTGCCATGCTGGTCTCCTGTGCGTGAGGCCGGAACGGACCAGTGCCAATGCGGTTCGGCGCGCGTCGGCGGTCAGCCGCCGGGGGGCACCACCATGCAGGGAATGGCGTGTCCGCCCAGCGCGGCGCAGGCAGCCCCGGCGCCGGGCCGCGCCAGTCCAGCCAGCCGGGCGCGATACAACACCGCGCCGCCGAACCGGCTTGTCTGCATCACCAGGCTGCGCGAGCCGGCGAGCTGCGCATACGCCGCCTCCCGCGCCATGGTGGTGGCGAAGCGGGCCTGGTCGGGCGAGTTGTAGGCGCCGACCTGGATCGACCACGCTCCGGCAGCCGGCGGTTGCGGCGCGTAGGCCACCGTCGCCGCATACGCGCGCGTGGGCGGCGGTAGCGCGGCTGGCATGTAGATCGCGGATTCGATCACCGGAGCGGGCTCGGACACCGACGCGGTGGTCGCGTAGGCGGTCGTGACCGGGGCGCGCCCGCATGGCGCATCCGGATCGAAGGCCGCGTCCGGATCGCGCCAGCAGGCGCCGCTTCCACCGGACTGCGTCGGGACATGCCAGGCTGCCAGCTGTAGCGGGGCGGTCGGCGGCACATAGGCCTCGTTGCGGCTGTTGTCGGCGTATGTCGCCAGCGGGCCGCTCATCGCAAGCTCGGTGCCGAGATTGGGCGCGATCGCTTCGACGTAGTTCACCGTCTCGTTGGGCAGCGAGCGGCCGGCATTGAGGTAGTCGTCGAGGCGCTGCGGGCCGGAATTGTAGGCCGCGAGAAAGGCCGGCGCGCCGTAGCGGTCGTACATCAGCCGGATGTAGGCGGTGCCGGCCATGATGTTGTCGTGCGGCTCGAACGGGTCGTCGCCGAGGCCGTTCTGCGACTGCATGTCGGCATAGGTCGCCGGCATGAGCTGCATCAGTCCCATCGCGCCGGCGCCGGAGACGATCGGCCGGCCATAGCGGTACTCCTGACCGCCGGACTCCTGCTGCATCACCGCGCGGATCCATTGCTGCGGCACGCCGAAGCGGTTCGAGGCCTGCCGGATGTAGGGGCGCCAGGGATCGCCGCCCGGCCCAGGCTGCGGATAGTCGGTTCGGCCGGGACCATAGGCCAGCCGGCCGCCGCCGCTGCAGGCGGTCAGCAAGAGCAAGGCGCACAGGATCGGCAGGCGGTGCATGGCCGTCGGATCGTGAGCGCGCCTCCGGTCGGGATCAATCGGGGGTTGCGATTGCTACCCCTGCGTCGCGCGATTGCCGGGCGCGGCTTGCCGATCTGCCACAGGTCGCGCCAGTCACAACCCACTCAGAGCAGACAGAGCGCCACCAGCTCGCGTCGCAGGGCAACCGGCAGCACGTCGCCGCGCGCTTCCGGTTGCGCGCCGAGATCGGCCGGCGCATCGGTTGGGGTGAGGTAGCGCCAGCCCTGGAAGGCACGCACCAGGCGGGGCAGCACCGGCACCGGGGGTCCCTCCAGGATGACGGCGATGCAGGCCGAGCCATCGTCGCGACGGTCCGGCACGAACTCCGCCACCGGTTGCCGGCACAGCAGCACGCCCCCCATCACCCAGTAGAGCGATCCGCCATCGAGGATCTCGGCGGCGCGGCGGGGATGGTTGCGGGTGCGCAGGAAAGGCCGGCCGCCATGCCGGTCGGTGTTGCGGGCCCGGTCGGCCTGGAAGCGCAGGAGGGTCTCGATGTCCGGCGCGCCGACCGCCAGCTTGATCAGGTGCAGCATGCGCTACCAGCGAACATCCTTGTTTTCGTGGTTCACGTACTGGCCGCCCGAGGTGCCGGCGCGTGCGGCGATGGCGTCGGCCATGCCGCGCGCACTGGTGTCGACGTCCAGGGTGGCGTTCTGCCCGCCCATGTCGGTGCGCACCCAGCCGGGATCGACCGCCAGCATGGCTCTCGGATCGCCCGCGTTCTCGGCGGCAAAGCTGCGCAGCATGGTGTTCAGCGCCGCCTTGCTGGCGCGGTAGCCGGCCCATCCGCCGCTGGTGTTGTTTGCGACGCTGCCGAGGCCCGACGTCATCACCGCGATCACCCCGTCCGGCTTGGCCACCAGCGGCACCAGCGCCTGCACGGCGCGCATCGGCCCGAGCGCATTGGTGAGCATGATCCGCGTGAAGGCCTCGTCGGTGATGGTCGCGATGCTCTCGTCGGGGCCGTTGGAGATGCCGGCCACCACGAACAGCAGGTCGAGCGGACGGCCACCGACCGCATCATCGAGGCCGGCGAAAGTCTCCGGCACCGTCACGTCGGCCTCGGCCAGCGACAGCCCGCGCTGCTCCTTTGCGAGCGCATGCAGCGGGCCGGGCTCCGCACCGGGACGCACGGTGCCGATCACCTCCCAGCCGCGCCGCAGATACTCCTGCGCAAGGCCCAGCCCCAGTCCGCGGGAAGCGCCGATGATCAAAGCCAGCATGATGCCAAAGTCCTCATTCATCGCCCGAAGTCTTCATCAACGCATCGCGGCGCCGGTTTGTGCCTGCCCTTCCTGGGCCTGCTGCACAAAACGATCGACGAAGCGTTTGGTGTCCACGGTCTGCACGATCGTGACCCGGCGGATCCCCATACCCTTCGGCGCCAGCGCCTCCGGCCAGACATGGGCATGGCCGTAATCGATGCCAGGGTTGGTATCGATGTCCAGCCACGCATCGACCGACTTCGTGACCAGGTAGGGATCGGCCGCCACCGCCGCAGTCAGCTCGTCCCACATCGGCAGCGGGGCGTAGTAGCGGCTCAGATACTGCGTCAGGGCGTTGTGCCGGAGCGCGATGCGCGCCATCAGCGGCTGGCTCATCATCACCGCATTGGAGACGTTGCCGACCGCGGTGATCTTCGGCCAGGGCGCGGTCAATACGATATGCGCCGCCTCGGGATCGAAGATCATGTTGAAGTCGGACGCGAAGTCGGCGTTGCCGGTGACCGTCTGCATGTTGGTGTCGATCAGCGCGCCCATGAACACGAGCTGCCTTGCAGTCGCGGCAAAGCTCGGATCGAGCCGGATCGCCAAGGCGAGATTGGTCAGCGGCCCGGCGGCGACGATGGTGACCTGGTGCGGATGCTCGTGCACCGTGCGGATCAGGAAGTCGGCGGCGCGCTCGCCCCCCTCCTTGGACGACAGGGCCTTGAGCTTCGGCGTTCCCTCGTCGAGTGGCGGCACTGCCGGCTGCGTCGCCGGCACCTTGTCGATCGATCCGAGGCCGCCCCAGGCGCCCTTCCACGGGATCGGACCGTAGGCGCGCTCCCAGAGCCGCATCCGCGCGACGCTGTTCATCAGCGGCAGTGTGGCGCCGTCCACCACCGGAATGTCGGGATGGCCGGCGATCTCCAGGAAGCGGCGCAGATGCGCGCTCTCCTCGTTCTCCCATGCATCGCCGACGACGACGGTGAAGCCCAGCACACGCACCGCCGGATCGGCGAGCAGCGGCAGCGTCGATTGCAGGTCCGAGCCGCCCGGACCGAGGAAGTCGTTATCCTCCACCACCAGCATCGGTGCGGCGGCACCCGCCGGCACGCACGCTGCGAAGAGGACGAGGACAAGCAGCGCAATGCGCCAGGCGACCGCAATCATGGACATCCTCTCAAAGGACAAGGGCCGTCAGCAGCGCATCCAGGCGCAGCCGGCCCTCCGTGGTCGCGGCGAGGCAATCACCATGCCAAGCGAGGTAGTCGGCCTCGATGGCGTTGCGCAGGGTGGCGGCGTCGAGCGCATCCTCGAGCGCAATCCCGGTGCGCGCGGCGAAGCGTCCGGCCGGGATGCCCTCCGCCAGCCGCAACCCCATCAGCAGCATCTCGCGGGCCCGGCCGCCAGGTTCCAGCGGCGTCTCGGAGGTCTGGCCGCTGCCGGTGCGCTCGACCCGCTCGGCCCAGGGCTCCGGCGCCCGGTGCCGGCGGGTTGCGTGCAGCCTTCCGCCCAGCGTGAGCCGTCCATGCGCGCCGGGACCGATGCCGCAATAGTCCTGGTAGCGCCAGTAGGCGAGGTTGTGCCGGCTTTGCGCGCCCGGCCGGGCGTAGTTCGAGACCTCGTAGGCTTCCAGCCCGTGTCTCGCCGCGACCGATGCGGTCTCGAGATAGAGCGCCGCCGCGTCGTCGTCGTCGGGCAGCGTGATCAGCCCCTGCCGGTGCAGCGCCTCGTAGCGAGTACCGGGCTCAATGGTGAGTTGGTAGAGCGACAGATGGTCCGAGACCAGCGCCAGCGCCGCCTCCAGTTCAGCCCGCCACGCCAGCATGGTCTGGCCGGGACGTGCATAGATCAGGTCGAACGAGATGCGCGGGAACAGGCTGCGGGCGATCTCCAGCGCCGCGACCGCCTCGCCGGCGCTGTGTTCGCGGCCAAGCCGGTGCAGCGCCTCGCCGTCGAGCGCCTGCACGCCGAGCGATACACGATTGACCCCGGCGTCGCGAAAACCCCGCAACCGCCCGGTCTCGACGCTGGTCGGATTGGCCTCCAGCGTGATCTCCAGGTCGGCGACAGGATCGAACAATGTCGTCGCCTGCTCGATCAGCGCGGCAACGCTGTTCGGCTGCATCAGGCTCGGGGTGCCACCGCCGAAGAAGATCGAGGTGAGCGGCCGCCGTCCTAGCCGCTCTGCCTCGTGCGCCAGTTCAAGCCGGAGCGCTCGCGCAAAGCGCGCCTCTGGCACGGTCTCGCGCACATGGCTGTTGAAGTCGCAGTATGGGCACTTGGCCAGGCAGAACGGCCAGTGGATATAGAGCGCGAGCGGTTCCAGAGACGCTACATCCCGCAAAGGCGCACCTTAGATGGCGACGCGGACGCCTAGTTCGACAACCCTGTCGCTCGGTATGCGAAAGAATTCCGTGGTGGTGACCGCGTTGCGCGCCATCACCAGGAACAGCGACAGCCGCCAGAGTGGCATGCGCGGGATGGTCGCGCGCACCAGCACTTCGCGGTTGACGAAATAGCTCGCCTGCATCGGGTCGAACGGCACGCCGCGGCCGTTCAGCTCCTCGAGCGCGCGCGGCAGGTTCGGGCTTTCCATGAAGCCGTAGCGCAGCGTCACCCGGTGGATGCCGGGAGCCAGTTCCTCGACGCTCATGCGGTTGCTGCGTCCTGCCTCCGGCTGGTCCAGGTTCTGGATCGTGACGAACAGCACCTTGTCGTGCAGCACCTTGTTATGCTTGAGGTTGTGCAGCAGCGAGGCTGGCACGACGTCGGGGTTGCCGGTCAGGAATACCGCCATGCCATGCACCCGCACGGTGCGCGACTGCGGCAGCCGGGCCAGGAACGAGGCGAGCGGCATGCTGTCCTGCTTCCAGCGCAGCGCCAGCAACTCGCGCCCGCGCTTCCAGCTGGTCATCAGTGCGGTCAGCACGATGCCGAGCAGCACCGGCACCCAGCCGCCCTGCGGGATCTTCAGCGCGTTGGCCGCGAAGAACACGGTATCCATCAGGAAGAAGCCGCCGAACACCGTGACGGACGTGAACCGCGACCAGCCGTACTGCCGGCGGAACACCACCATCGCCAGGATGCAGGTGCACATGAAGGTCCCGGTGACCGCGATGCCGTAGGCGGAAGCCAGCGCGTCGGAGGAGCGGAACGCCAGCACCAGCAGCAGCACGCCGATCATCAGCGCCCAGTTGATCTGCGGGACGTAGATCTGGCCTTCCTCGTTCGGATTGGTGTGGCTGACGCGCATGCGCGGCAGGTAGCCGAGCTGCACCGTCTGTCGCGCGATCGAGTAGGCGCCGGTGATCATCGCCTGGCTGGCGATCACGGTGGCGGCGGTCGCCAGCAGCACCATCGGCAGGCGCAGCCAGTGCGGGCCGAGCAGGAAGAACGGGTTCGCGATCGCCTCGGGGTGGGTGATGATCAGCGCCCCCTGGCCGAGATAGTTCAGGGCCAGCGACGGCAGCACGAACACCAGCCAGGCCAGTCGGATCGGCGGCGCGCCGAAGTGGCCCATGTCGGCGTAGAGCGCCTCGGCGCCGGTAACCGACAGCACCACCGCGCCGAGTGCGACAAAGGCGATCCAGCCATGGTGCCAGATGAAGATCACCGCATGGTGCGGCAGCAGCGCCGTCAGCACGAACGGGTAGCGCACCACCTCGATGCCGCCGAGCACGCCGATCGAGCCGAACCACACCATCATGATCGGTCCGAAGATGCGTCCGACGCTGCCTGTGCCGCGCCACTGCATGCTGAACAGCGCCACGATCACGCCGACCGCGATCGGCAGCACCACTTCGCGCGCCGACGGGAGGCTGACCTCGAGCCCCTCCACCGCCGAAAGCACCGAGATCGCCGGCGTGATGGTGCCGTCGCCAAAGAACAGGCAGGCGCCGATGATGCCGACGAGACCCATTATCGCCCGCATCCTGACGCCTGTGGCGACCCGCTGTGCCAGCGCCATCAGCGCCAGGATGCCGCCCTCGCCGCCATTGTCGGCGCGCATGATCAGCAGCACGTACTTGATGGTCACGATCAGGATCAGCGACCAGAAGATCAGGCTCTCGATGCCGACGACCTCCCACTCGGTCGGCGCGTGGTTGCTGATGATCAAGATGGTGGATTTCAGCGCATAGAGCGGGCTGGTGCCGATATCGCCATAGACGACGCCGAGCACGCCGAGGAGCGAGGCGACGCCGACGCTGCCCCGCTTGGCAAGGTGGCCCCGCGCCTCGCCGCCGGTCGCGGTCGGGACAAGCGGTGCGCTGGCGGCGTTGAGGGTGGCGGCAGGCTGGATCCCGTCGAGCGGGGCTCCGGCGTCACGGCTCATCGAGAGGCTCCGGAGAGGCCCGACTTGGGGCCAAGAGCGCCCCCATACTGCTCATCAGGCGACGGAGGCAAGCGGCTGGGCCGCCTTGGATCGGGATCCGAACAGCGCCGAACCGACGCGCACCTGCGTCGCCCCCTCCGCGATTGCCGCCTCGAAATCTCCCGACATTCCCATCGAGAGGGTCTGCAGGCCGGTGGCGGCCGCGAGCGCCGCCAGCGCGCGGAAATGCGGCCGCGGATCGCTGTCGGCGGGCGGGATGCACATCAGGCCGGTGACGTTGCTGCCGAACCGCGCCCGGCAGTCGCGGATGAACGCCTCGGCGTCCGCACGGGCGACGCCGGCCTTTTGCGGCTCGTCGCCGATGTTGACCTGCACCAGCAGCTCCGGCAGTCGCCCGGCACTCTGGGCTGCGCGTGCGATCGCGTCCGCCAGGCGCGGACGATCCAGGGTCTCGATGACGTCGGCCAGGCGCACCGCGTCGAACGCCTTGTTGGTTTGCAGCGGGCCGATCAGGTGCAGCCGCAGCCCGGGATGGTGTTCGCGCAGCGCCGGGAACTTGGCCTGGGCTTCCTGCACGCGGTTCTCGCCGAACTGCAGGTGCCCGCAGGCGAGCAGGTCCGCCACCTGCTCGGCCGGATGGGTCTTGGAGACCGCGACCAGGGCGACGGCGTCGCGAGGGCGCCCGGCTGCCGCGGTCGCCCGGTCGATCCGTGCGCGTATTGCGTCCAGGGCCGCCTGCATCGTCATGCCGCCTAGGCTGGAACCGGCCTTGCATCCGGTCAAGCGCGGCACGCGGCCGGCTCTGCTCAGCTCTATAGAAACCGCTCCGCGGCTTGCGCCCCGACCAGGATCTCGCACAGGCGCAGCCGGTCCACGCGGGTCAGCCAGGTCTCCCGGCTGTTGTCGGCACAGAACGCCAGCGTCTCGCCCAGCATGCGCTCGTGGTCGTCTGCCGAACCGAGCGGACGCGACGCCACGTCGAGGCGCCGGAGCGCGCGCAGCCGGCTTTCCAGGCGGTCCGCCATCTCGTCCTGGGCGCTCGGATCCGCAGGGGCGACGCAGGCCCAGGCGCGGACCTGCTCGAAACCGCTGGCGAGGTCGGCGCAGCACTGGATCGCCATCTCCTCCCGGCGCGGCGCCAGCTGCCGCGCCAGGCCGGCCAACTCGCCGCGCAGGGTGCTGAACCCTGCGATGCGCGCCGCCAGACGAGCCTGCGCATCCAGCGCCTCGTCACCCGTGAGCGGCGTCGCCGCCGGCTTGTCGAGCCGGTCCACGACCATCGAGACCACCGAACGCAGCGCCGCCTCGAGCGGCCGTGCCAGCATGGTCTCGCGCGCGAAGGTCAGCAGGCTGTCCGTCAACTCGGCGGGCCTGGTGCTCTGCTCCAGCAGCAGCGCCACCACCAGGCTCCAGCCGACAGCGCCCGACCGCGCGGCGGCCAGCAGCAGCGGCCGCATGGTCTCGCGGTCGAGCTCCTGGCCCAGGCCGGCGAGCCGGAGGATCGCCGCCTGCGAGAACAGCAGCCGGGTGGCCTCGCAGAGCGGTTCGAGCATGCCCAGCCGGATGCCGGTCTCGGCCCGGAAGGCGGTGCAGTTCCACTGCGCCGGCAGCGTGTGCGGGTCCAGCAGGGCGGCGGTGTCGGACCACAGCTTCTGGTCCGGCATGCCGCCCTCCGACAGGACGGCCTCGACCTCGGCGATGTAGGGCAGCCGCGCGCGCACCAGGGCGGTCACCGGGGCAATGAAGCTGCGTGGAATGGTGCCCAGGCCGGCGCGCCACGCAGCCGGGGTCACGATCACCGGATCGAACGGCTCGAACAGGGTGCGCGCCAGCGTGCGCCGGCGGTTCGGCCGCAGCGCGGCCAGGCGCGGACGCACCGCATCCAGCACCCGGTCGGCGTCACCGCGCGCCGCCAGCCCGTCGACCATCCCGGTGATCCGCAGCACGGCGGCATCGCTCGCATCCTGCAGGTCCGCCGACAGCTCCGCGAGCTGGTCCGACGGTGCATCCGTGGCGAGCGCAGGAAGCCCCGGCTCCGCGACAGCGGTCACGGCGGGCTCCGGCGCGCGCCGGGGGTGTCGCTGTCCGGGCAGTCGAGCAGCAGTTCGGCCAGCCGCAGTCGCTCGTGGCACTCGAGCCGGTCCAGGGCGAGGGCGGTGCCGGGCTGCATGGCGAGGAGCTGGCTGCATTCGATGCTCCCGCGTTCCAGCGATGTGTGTTCGAGCACCATTCGGCCGTCGATGTCGTAGGTCAGCAGTTGCGCCAGCGACTTGCGCGTGCCGGGTGCGAAAGCCGGATCCGCGTGGACCAGGCAGAGCCGGTCCCAGCCATCGAGCAGCCAGGCCGGCCGGCCCAGGATCTCGGACAGGCCCGATGGCTCCCGCCGCCATTCCGCAAGCAGGCCGAGCGGATCATCGAAGCGGGCACGCGCCCGATCCAGCGCCTCCGTCGCCAGTCCGTGCCGGGCCAGCAGGCTGGCGGCCATCGGGCCGGGCGCGGATGCAGCCGTGCGGGCCAGCAGCTCCAGGATGCGCGGGAGCCGGAACCGGCCGCGCGCGGGCCCGAAGCCGAGTCCGGCCGCTTCCAGGGCCAGGGACGCGACCGCCGCCGACAGCACCTCGCCGGTCCAGCCGGTTGCCGCCCCACGCCGCCCCGCCCCCGACTGCGCCGCCTCCGACTGCGCCGCCTCCGACTGCGCCGCGCCCAACTGCGCCACGATCGCGCCGGGCGCGCTCCTGAGCCAGGTGGCCTGCTCCTCGATTGCGACCGACCAGGGATCGTTCCGGCGAGAATGCGACCCCGGCATGTCGAGCGCACGGGCCAGCTCCAGCAGCAGGTGCGAGCGCAGCCGCAGCAGCTGCGTGCGGGCGGCCGCCGCGGCATTGCGGGCCGCCTGCGCCGCGCGCCGCCCGGCATAGCCTTCAATCGCCACGCGATGTGCCGCCGCCAGGATCCGGCCCGGCGAGAGCGGCGTGCCGGTGCCGGGCTGCAGGATCTCGATGAGGCGGAGATCGTGCAGGCTCGGCATCGCCTGCAGCCTGACCGCCGGCCAGCTGGTGACATAAATGCCCGCGTCCGCCGCCGGTATTGCTCAGCAGCATCTCGAGCCGGCCATCCGGGGCGGTTGCGGGCGCGCAGGCCGATCAGCACCGGCCCGGTCAGCGGCAGGGCGACGCTGTGCGTGCTGGCCCGCAGGCGGGGGTGCGCCCCAGGCGATGCCGCGCAAACGCCCGCGCGGGGCGGCGGTTCCGGACCTTGCGATCTGCGACGACATGGCGCGGTGGACCAGTGCCTTTCGAATGCCCGGCAACACTGGCGGGCGGCGCTGCCGCGTGCCATTTGCCTTCGATGCAGCGTAGCCGCGGTCTATGAACAAATCCTCAACGCACGGCTCGGGTCGCCGTTGTGGTCACGATATGCCGCGCGCCGTCCTGGCCGACCCGACCCGCGAGATCGCCTACGACATCCTGGTGTGTCGGTGCTGGAGCGAAGGCGGACCCTCGACGAGGTGCTCGTCCAGGTGCCGGCGTCGGTCTCCCCACGCGACCGGGCCGCGGCGCACCGTCTGTCGGCCATGGTGCTGCGACGCCTCGGCACGCTCGACGCCCTGCTGCGGCCGCTGCTCGGCAAGCCGCCGCCGCCGCCGGTGCGCCTGGTCCTGCTGATCGGCGCCGCGCAACTGCTGTTCCTGCAGACGCCGGCGCATGCGGCGGTCGGCACCAGTGTCGAGCTGGCCCGCAGCCGGCGTCTGGCGCCGTTCGCGGGGCTGGTGAATGCGGTGCTGCGCCGTCTGTCGGCGGTGGCCGCGACGGCGCTGCCGGACCTGGATCAGGCGCTGCTCGATGTGCCCGGCTGGCTGTGGTCGTCCTGGGGTGACACCTGGGGGAAAAGCCGGGCACGCGCGATCGCCGACGGCATCCGCCAGGAGGCGCCGCTCGACCTCACCCTGCGTCGGGGGCGCCGCAATGCCGGACGGTGGGGTCCGGCTTCCCACCGGGTCGATACGGCTGCCGGCCGGCACCAGGGTGACCGAGCTGCCCGGCTACGCTGCCGGTGATCTCTGGGTGCAGGACGCCGCCGCGGCGCTCCCGGTCATGCTGCTGGATCCGCACCCCGGGGAGCGGATCGCCGACCTGTGCGCCGCACCCGGCGGCAAGACAGCGCAGCTTGCCGATGCCTCAGCCCTGGTGACCGCGCTGGATCGCGACCCGGTCCGGCTGCAGCGGGTGGCCGAGAATCTCGCGCGCCTCGGCATGACGGCGGATCTCATCGAGGCGGACGCCCTGACCTGGCGGCCGCCGGCGCCGCTCGACGCGGTGCTGCTGGATGCACCATGCAGCGCCACCGGCACCGTGCGGCGCCATCCCGAGGTGCTGCACACACGGCGCGCCGCGGACTTGCCGGCGTTGGCGGCGGGGCAGGCGCGCCTGATCGAGGCCGCCGCCGCCATGCTGCGGCCCGGCGGCCGGCTGGTCTACGCGGTATGCTCGATGCAGCGCGGGGAGGGCGAGGTACAGCTCGCAGTCGCCGGACGTGTGGGCTTGCGGCATGCACCCTTTACCGCGTCGGAGTTGGCCGTGCTCCCCGAGGCGCTGACGGATGACGGCTGCCTGCATACCCATCCCGGCCTGTGGCCGGTACAGGGCGGCATGGACGGCTTCTTTGCCGCGCGTTTCATAAGGGAATGAGGTGGAGTCCGGACTTGTGTACGGTCACGTCCTTCCTGCTAGAAGCGGAGCATGACAACGACATCCGGCGTTATCGTCGCCCCGAGTCTGCTGGCCGCTGATTTCGCCCGCGCCGGCGAGGAGGTCGCCGCCATCGAGGCCGCCGGAGCCGACTGGCTGCATCTCGACGTTATGGACGGCCACTTCGTCCCCAACCTCTCCTTCGGCCCGCAGATGATCAAGGCGCTGCGGCCGCACTCGAAGCTGCCGTTCGACGTGCACCTGATGATCGAGCCGGTCGATCCGTTCCTCGAAGCCTTCGTCGCCGCCGGAGCGGATCACATCCATGTCCATATCGAGGCCAGCCCGCACGCGCATCGCTCGCTGCAGACGATCAAGGCCCTGGGCGCCAAGGCGGGGATCGCGCTCTGCCCGGCAACGCCGGTCGAGGCGATCGCCGAAGTGCTCGACATCGCCGACATGGTGCTGGTGATGACTGTCAATCCCGGGTTCGGCGGCCAGCAATTCCTCGACAGCCAGCTCTCCAAGGTCGCCCGCATCCGCGCCATGCTGACCAGGATCGGGCGCGACCTGCCGATCCTGGTGGATGGCGGCGTCGACCGGCAGACTGCGCCGCGCTGCATCGAAGCCGGCGCCACCGTGATGGTCGGAGGCACCGCCGTGTTCGGTGCGCCGGACTATGGCGCGGCGATCGCCGGCCTGCGTGGGAGCGTCGCCGGATGAGTGTCCGCCGCTGGAGCCAGGATGCCAGGCTGTCGTTCGCGCGGCTGCCCGGCCTCACCGGATCGCTTGGCATCGGCCGGGTGCCCGAGGCGCCGCAGCAGGCGATCCGCGACCTGTGGCAGGGTGATCCGGCGGTGGGCGCCAGGCTGATGAAGGGCGAACTGCACCATCGTGGCGCGATGTGCCCGATCTCGGTGGTCAGCGTAGCCGCAATCCAGGACGGTGGCGGTGCCGGCGCGGGCACGGTGTCGCCCCCGATGCGCGCCCATGCGCAGGGCTTCACCTGGCTGCGCGACCTGCGCGCGCTCAACACCGACAATGCGCGCCTGCGTGCCCGCGCCCTGGTCGGCGAGTGGCTGCAGCGGCCGCCAAACGATGCCACCGCGCGCAGCCCGGACGTGATCGGCGCGCGGGTCGCGGCCTGGCTGATGCACTATGATTTTTTCGCGGCCTCGGCGGATGACGGCTTCCGCCAGCGCCTGATGGCGCGGGTGGTGATCGACGGGCGCTCGCTGATGGCGCTGCTGCCGTCCGGCACCCACGACCATCGCACCCTGACCGCCTTCAAGGGCCTGCTCGCCTGTGCCGTGTCGCTGCCGGAACAGAGCGCGCTGCTGGCCCGCTACATGCGCTTCATCACCGCCGAGATCGGGCGGCAGATGCTGCGCGATGGCTGCCAGCCCGAGCGCAGCCCGATGGCGCATCTGGCGACGCTGCGCGAGTTCGCCGAGATGCGGGCCCTGATGCAGACCGGCCAGATCGCGCCGCCGCTGTCGCTGTCGGCCGCCCTCGACCGGATGGCGCCTGCATTGCGGGCGCTACGCCACGCCGATGGCGGTCTCGCGCTGTTCAACGGCAGCCAGGAGGAAGACCCGGCGCATATCGACCAGGTGCTGATGCTGGCCGCGCGCGGCCGGGCGGTGCAGCAGGCGCTCCCCGAAGGCGGCTTCATCCGGCTGCAGGTCGGGCGCAGCCTGCTGTTCGTCGATGCCGGGCCGCCGGCGCCGCCGGGCTACGACCAGCTCGCGCATGCCGGCACGCTCGCCTTCGAGCTGTCGGTCGGGCGCGAGCGGCTGATCGTGAGTTGCGGTGCCTCGATCGCCACCGGCTGGCAGGAGGCGGTGCGCAGCACTGCGGCGCATTCGACGCTTGCGATCGGCGACCGCTCCTCGTCGGAGATCGTGGAGGGTGGCGGGATCTCGCGGCGGCCGGCGCATGTCGAGATCGACCACAAGCAGTCCGGCGAGGCGCACTGGCTGGAGCTCAGCCATGACGGCTACAGGCCGGGCTTCGGCGCGGTGCATCGTCGCCGGCTGTATCTCGCCGAGGATGGCAACGACATCCGCGGCGAAGATTTCGTCGAGGCCGACAATTCGTGCGCGTTCTCGCTGCGGTTCCACCTGCATCCGGATGTCGAGGTCAGCGTGGATGCGGAGGCCGGCGGCGTGCTGCTGACGCTGCCGTCCGGTGGCAAGTGGCGCATGCGTCTGGAGGGCGGCCAGGTGACCGTCGAGGAGAGCATCTATCTCGGCCGCGGGGCGCCGCGTCTCGGACGGCAGGTCGTGGTCACCGTCGCCGGGCCGTTGGCCGTCCGGGCTGCGGATCCCGAACCATCGGTCCCGGAAGACGCCCCGGTCGAGATGCCTCCCGAAGGTGCGGCGGGTGATAACGGCGCCCCGTCCTCGACGCCCGGCACCCAGGCGGTGCGATGGGCGCTCACCAGCGTGGAATGAGCCCCGCCCGCCTCTCTTGAAGATCCTCGAAGTCACCAACGTCGATTTTTCGCTGCGGCAGTTCCTGCTGCCGCTGATGCGTGAGTTGCGTCGCCGGGGCCACGAGGTGGTGGGTGTCTGCGCGGACGGTCCGCTGCTCGCCGACGTCCGGCGCGAGGGCTTCCGGGTTGCGGCATTGCCGATGGCGCGCAACCTGCATCCGGGGGCGCAACTGGGGGCGCTGTTCGCCCTGGTCCGGCTGATCCGGCTGGAGCGTCCCGACCTAGTGCACGCGCACATGCCGATCAGCGGGTTGCTGGCGCGATTTGCAGCAAAGCTCTGCGGTGTGCCGGTGGTCGCCTATACCTGCCACGGATACCTGTTCAACCAGCCCGGCTCGCGGCTCCGGCGCGGCCTGGCGCTCGGGCTGGAATGGCTCGCGGGGCGCATCACGGATCGATACTTTACGGTCTCGGACGAGGAGGCAAGGGACGCGCGGCGGCTGCATATCCACCCCGATGCCGTCGCGGTCGGCAATGGTCGCGACCCGGCGGTGTTCCGGCCCGATGCCACGGCCCGCGCGGCGATCCGCGGTGAACTGGGCGTGCCGGAGGACCGGGTGGTGGTGATCGCGGTGTCCCGCATGGTCCGCCACAAGGGCTACCCGGAATTGCTGGCGGCGATGCAGGCGGTGCCGGACGCGGAGCTTTGGGTGGTCGGCGAGCGGCTGCCTTCGGATCACGGCGAGAGCCTGGAACCGGCCTTTGCCGCGGCCTCGCGCCCGGGTGCGCTGGGCGCGCGCCTGCGGCGGCTCGGCTACCGCACCGACATCGCCGCCCTGCTCGCCAGCGCCGACATCTTCGTGCTGCCAAGTCATTTCGAGGGGCTGCCGATGTCGGTAATCGAGGCGATGCTGTGTGGCCTGCCGGTGGTGGCGACCGACATCAGCGGTCCGCGCGAGCAGGTGGCCGCGGGCGAGACCGGGTTGCTGATACCGCCGGCGGCGGTGGCGCCGTTGGCCACGGCGTTGCAGAGCCTCGCCAAGGACCCGGCACTGCGCCTGCGCATGGGGCAGGCCGGTCATGCTCGCGCCGTTGCCAACTATGATGAAGCGGCCGTGGTCGCCAACGTCGCGGACCTTCTCGAGGCGTCATCCTGATCGGTGCTGCCGGTGGTGCGGTCCGGCTGACGCTTGAACCGGTATTGCTTCGGTGACATCATCGGTCTCTGAGCGCAACGGATGATTGCCGTGCCTATCACGGTGACAGAGCAAAACATGTCCTGGGCGGACATGTCGCTGGCAAACAACGACATCATCATGGACGTCCAAACACCGCGCCGGATGCATGGGGTGGTATGCGAGCATACGGAGCGAGACCGGCAGGCCGGGGAAAGGGCGTTTCGAAGCAACACCGAAATCAGTTGGGACGCACTCTTTTATTTCTTCTAGCATCGATGAGGAACGATCCTGAATACATCGAGAGCGCAGAATCCTGCTACATCGTGCATATGTTCGCAAGTCGAAGTTCCGGGAATGGAATCGAAATCGAGAAGCTCCTGCCGAAGAGCGGAGATTCGGAGCGGCCTGACCTTGCCGAAATACCGACGGATCAATGGGACTCGGTAATTCCTGGCATGAATAGTCGCACAAGGATCACGGTCGAGAGAATGCGGATCCACTTCATCGAGCGGACCTTCTTCGGTTTCTTGTCGGGTAGCTGAGGAACTGCCCGATTCACCCAACGAGGATACGGACCCTGTGCCAGGCGGCACAGAGATAGCCCTTGAAGTTCCAGACCTCCCCGGGTGACGCGGGCTGTGTCTGGCCGGCGGTATCCCAGGCGCGCACCACCAGTTCATGCACGCCCGGTGGCAACTCCAGCGTCGCGTCCCAGAACGTCCAGGCGCCCGGCGAGGCGGCATCGTGTTGCAGCGCCGCCTGCACCCAGTTCCGGCCGCCATCGGCCGAGACATCGACACGCGCCACCGCCCGGCGGCCCGCGACCGCATAGCCGCGCACGGCCGTGCTGCCCGGTGCCAGGCGTGCCCCGCCCTGCGGCGTGCAGATCGCCGAGTTCAGCGGCATCTCGTCGATGGTGAGGCCGGCTTGCCAATCCACCGTCTCGGCGCTGACGTCCGGCGGCAGCAGCTTGTAGTCCCGCTGCTGCATGTGGTTGTCCGAGGGTCGGTCCTGCACGGTGATCGTGGTCAGCCATTTCGGGCTGCGCACCCCCGCATGGAACGGCACCACCAGGCGCAGCGGATAGCCATGCTCCGGGCGCAACGGCGCGCCGTTCATCGCCCAGGCCAGCAGCACGTCGTCCTGTAGCGCGCGCTCCATCCCGATCGACACGCCGTACCGGAAGTGTCGCCCCTCGATCTCGACCTGGTCGACGCTCTCGAACGCGACGTGCGCTGTCGCGGCGGCACCTGCCACCCGCAGCACCGCGTGCAGGGTCACCCCGGTCCAGTGCGCGTAGCCGATGGCCCCCGGAGCCCAGGGATCGCCGGAAGTGGATTGCACCGGCTGCAGGTCGGCACGCCGGTTGCCGGCGCATTGCAGGACCGCGCCGAGCGTCCGGTGCGGCGCCAGCGCCTGCAGGTCGGTCATCGAGAGATCGAGCCGCCGCATCACCTGTCCGCCGACCCGCAGGCGATGCGTCGCTGCCTGGAGTTTCGGAATGTCGCCATGGCTGCGCACGTAGAAATCCTGCGCGGCGGTGACGAACGAGGCGCGCAGCCGGTCCAGCGGCGGCTCCGCGTTGAACGGCGTCTCGGAGTGCACGATCATCCCGGTGTTCGACATCACGCCTGCAGCACCCGGCGCAGATGGTCGCCGTGCGAGGCGAGTGCCGCCTCCGCCTCGGGCCGGGTCATGCGGTGCAGCAGCAGCACCGCGAGCTTGACGCGGCCGTCCGCCGCTGCCAATGCCGTACGGATCGCATCGTCATCGGCACCGGTCAGGCTGCGCAGCATGCGTTCGGCGCGCGCCCGCAGCTTGGCGTTGGTCGCTTGCATGTCCACCATCTCGCCGTGCCAGACCCGGCCCAGCCGGATCATCAGCGTGGTCGAGACCAGGTTCAGCACGATCTTCTGCGCGGTCCCCGCCTTGAGGCGCGTCGATCCTGCCACCGCCTCGGCCCCGGTCTCGACCAGCACGGCGATCTCCGCCTCGGCCAGCAGCGGCGCACCCGGGCTGTTGGCGATCCCCACCGTGAGGCAGCCGGCCTGCCGCGCCGAGCGCACCGCCGCGCGCGTGTAGGGCGTGCTGCCGCTGGCCGCGAGCCCGAGCAGCACGTCGTGCGGACCGAGCGCGAGCGCCGCCACGTCCGCCACGGCCGTCTCGATGCCGTCCTCGGCGCCTTCGACCGCGCGCACCAGCGCCTGCTCGCCGCCGGCCACCAGAAAGGCGAGGCGATCGCGTGGCCAGTCGAAGGTCGGCGTCAGCTCGGCGCCGTCCTGGAAGGCGAGGCGCCCGGAGGTGCCGGCACCGGCATAGGCGAGGCGGCCACCGGCGACCAGGCGCGGCAGGGCGGCTTCGACGACGCGTCCGAGCGCCGGCAGCGCGGCCCGTACCGCCGCGATCGCCCCAGCCTGGCTGTCGAGCAGGGCATCCAGGATCGCCGGCGCCTCCCAGGCATCGAGGTCCCGGAGGCGCGGATCCCGGCCCTCGGTCGCGGCAGGTTCGATCATGTCGGTGGGCATGGATGGCGGCTCTTGGTTAGCGGCGGCGACAACGCCGTTCTACCCTGTAGGGCTTGAGGCGGGAGACCGGAATGAAGCCGGAGCAGAGGATCGACCGTGCATTCGCACCGGTTGCCGCGGCGGTGGCCGCCGGGCACGTCCCGGGCGCGGTGCTTGGGGCGGTCGATCGCGGCGGGCAGCGCTCGGTGCGCCATGCCGGATGGGCGGCCCTGGTTCCCGACCGCGACCCGATGCAGGCCGGCACCTGGTTCGACCTCGCCTCGCTCACCAAGGTCGTCTTCACCACCACGGCGATCCTGCGCCTGTGGCAGGCCGGCCGATTGGAGCTCGATACTGAGCTTGCCGCGCTGATCCCCGATCTGCGCCAGTATGACGTCACGAACGCCCCGGAGCGCAGGCTCACCGTGCGCCAGTGCCTCGCGCACCAGACCCTGCTGCCGGCAGTCGAGCCGATCTACACCTATGGCAACGACCCGCAGACCCTGCGCGCCTTCGTGCTGCAGCGTGCGTGGCGACCGGTCGCGGAACCGGTCTATTCGGACATCAATTTCATTCTGCTCGGCATCGTCATCGAGCGCCTGACCGGGTTGCCGCTTGCTGCCCAACCGGTGGCCGATGGGCTGTCTTTCTCTCCGGAGCCCGCCTTGTGTGCGGCAACCGAACACTGCATGTGGCGCGGCCGGGTGCTGCGTGGCGAGGTGCATGACGAGAACGCGTTTTCCCTCGGGGGCGCCGCCGGTCACGCCGGGCTGTTCGGCACCATCGATGGCGTGCTCGACTTCGCGCACGGCGTACTTGCCGGCGACGGCTGGACCGCCTCCCAGCTTGCCGCAATCACGGAACCTGTCACCGCGCGACGCAGCCTCGGCTGGGAAGTCCGGCATGAAGGCTGGTCAGGGGGTGCCCTCTGCTCGTCCGGCACGATCGGCCATGTAGGCTTTACTGGAACCGGCCTTTGGATCGACCGCGAGGCGGGACTGGCCTGGAGCCTGCTGACCAATCGCGTGCATCCGACGCGGCATCGCGGCACCGGCATCGTGCAGCTCCGCCAGCAAACCGGCGAGGTGCTTCTTAGATCCGCAGATTGAAGGCGATCGAAATGCGCTGTCCGGTTCCGCGATAGGGTCTGACCTGGTGGCTAAGCCACGAGGGAAACAGGAACAGCAAACCCGGTCGCGGATCGATCGTTTCGGTGGCGCCGGCGGCGAGGCCGCCTTCGCCGGCAAAGGCGAGCGTTGGCGCGAGCATGGCCGGCGCCGGGCCGCGCGGGTCCAGCATCTCGAAGCCGCCGCCGAGATCCGCATCCCCGGAAGCGCCCCCGTCATCGACGTAGTAGGTGCCCGACCAGAACGAACCCGGATGGTAATGCGAGAAATTGCTGTCGCCGGGGCCGTTCACGTTGGCCCAGGCGGTGACGATCCAGGCGGGCGATACCGGCTCGCCGGCGCGGTCGCGCGTCATGTGGTTGGCGACCGCCCGCGCCATCTCGATGACCTCCGCCGCCCGCGGCCCGCCCCAGGCCAGCAGCTCGCGGTCGGAATGCCATCCGCCGGCGTTCGACGCCCGCATCGACGGCGCGGTCCGCCTGCGTTCGAGGATGACGGCCCTGAGTTCCGCATTGCGCGCCTCGGCGTCGGGCGTCTGCACCGCCGCGACGGGGGTCGGAAACAAGTTCCGTGTGGCGATTGACAGCCGGATTGCCATGGACGCGTCCTCCGTGCATAGCTAGCGCAGGATGTTCCATTCCGCAAATCGTCGGTTCGTATCGCCACGCCTGCTGGTCAAGCGCGTGCCCGCGAACGTGCCCGGCGGGTCGACCGCGCCATGAGCGCAATCCAGCAGGACGAGACCTCGCCGGATGGCGGGACGCATCGACGCGCCTCGATCGCCGAACTTGTGGTGCAGCGTGGCTTTGTCAGCATCGAGATGCTGGCGGAACAGTTCGGCGTGACCGCGCAGACCATCCGTCGCGACGTCAACGTGCTCTACAGGGAAGGCAAGCTCAACCGCTACCATGGCGGGGCGGGTCCGCCGCTCGGCGGCCGCAATGTCGGCTACCCGGCGCGCCGGGTACTGCAGCATGACGAGAAGCGGCGGATCGCGCGGCTGATCGCATCGCAAATTCCGAACGGCGCTTCGCTGATCCTGAACATCGGCACGACCACGGAGGAGGTGGCCCGCGCCCTGCTCGACCACATGAACCTTCGGGTGGTGACCAACAACCTCAACGTCGCCCAGGTCATGTCGCAATCCAAGGATTGCGAGATCATCCTGACCGGTGGGCTGCTGCGCAACCTCGATGGCGGGGTGGTCGGCGAGGCGGCGCTCGACATGATCAACCAGTTCCATGTCGACTACGCGGTCATGGGCATCAGCGGCATCGACCTGGACGGCACGCTGCTCGACTACGACTATCGCGAGGTGCGGGTCTCGCAGGCGATCCTGCGCAATGCGCGGCGGGTGTTCCTGGCGGCCGATCACTCCAAGTTCGGACGCCCGGCCATGGTGCGGCTGGGGAGCCTCAGCGATGTTCATGCCTTGTTCACTGATGCGACACCGCCGGAGCCGATCCGCCGGCTGCTGCGCGATGGCGGGATCGAGCTGCATGTGGCATCCGCCGGGTTACCGACAGCGGCCGCATAAAGTTTTTCATTGCGAACATCCGATTTTCGTTCCTACTCTCGACATTCGAAAACGAAAATAACAATCAAGGGGGAAACGGGTGAGGTCGAAGGCCTACATCCCGACGAATAATGAAGGCATCGACGCTGCCGGGCGTCTTCCCGGCTGTCCTGTCGCCGCTACGCGTGGATCTGCATGAGCTTCGTGCTGAACCGCGTCGAGAGCGTGCTGCAGTCGCAGCGTATCCTGCATCCGATCGACCTGATCCTGCAGCCGGGCTCGATCACGACGCTGCTCGGGCCGATCCGCGCCGGCAAGACCTCGCTGATGCGGCTGATGGCGGGCCTCGACAAGCCCACCGCCGGACGGATCATCGATAACGGCCAAGACGTCACCAGCCTGGACGTACGCCGGCGCAGCGTCTCGATGGTCTACCAGCAGTTCATCAACTATCCGAACTTCACCGTCTACGAGAACATCGTCTCGCCGCTTGTGGTCAGCCGGCGTCTCGACCGCAAGGAACGCGACCGGCGGGTGTCCGAGATCGCCGAACGGCTCGGGCTGACAAAGCTGTTGAAGCGCCTGCCGGCGGAATTGTCCGGCGGCCAGCAGCAGCGCTGCGCGCTGGCCCGCGCGATGGTCAAGGAAAGCCGCCTGCTGTTGCTGGACGAGCCACTGGTCAATCTCGACTACAAGCTGCGCGAGGATCTGCGGGCGGAAATGAAGTCGCTGTTCCGCGGCAGCGACCGCATCGTGGTGTATGCGACCACAGAGCCGCAGGAGGCCATGATGCTTGGTGGCCAGACCTGCGTCATGCGCGAAGGCCACAAGCTGCAGGACGGCGCGGCGCTGGATGTCTACCGGCAACCGGCCGACCTGCAGACCGCCGCCCTGATCAGCGATCCGGCGATGAATTTCCTGCCCGGCAGCATCGCGCCGGCCACCGGCGGTCGCGGCATCAGCCTCGATGGCGGCGGCGTGCTGCCGCTGCCCGCGGACCTGGAGGGGCTGCCCGACGGGCGCTACACCTTCGGCCTGCATGCGGCGCATCTGAGGCTCGGCCGGAACGATGATGCGACGGCGCTGCCTGTGGTGATCGAGCTTGCCGAGATCAACGGCTCGGCAACCCTGCTGCACGGCCGCCATCACGACCGCCCGCTGCTGATGCAGATGACCGGCATCTACGAGGCGGCGATCGGTGCGTCGGCGGTGCTCGCCTTCGATCCGATCAACCTGTACGCATTCGACGCACGCGGCTCGCTCGCCCGTGCGCCGCGCTTTACCACCATGCTGCCGAGCCAGGTCCCGGTTGGGGAGGTCAGACATGGCGCGCATTCAGCTGCGTGACATCGCGCACAGCTATCGGCCGGATCCGAACCGGCCGGAGGATTACGCGCTGCGCCCGCTCGACCTGGTCTGGGAGGATGGCGGCGCCTACGCCCTGCTGGGTCCGTCGGGCTCCGGCAAGAGCACGCTGCTCAATATCCTGTCCGGCCTGGTGCGGCCGTCGAGCGGGCAGTTGCTGTTCGACGGCGTCGAGGTCACCGATCGCAACACACGCGAGCGCAATATCGCGCAGGTATTCCAGTTCCCGGTGATCTACGACACCATGACGGTGTTCGGGAACCTGGCGTTTCCGCTGCGCAACCGTGGCGTGCCGCGTGGCGTGATCCGGGAGCGGGTGGAAAAGGTCGCGGCCATTCTCGACCTGTCGAACGAGCTCGGCCGGCGGGCGTCCGGGCTGACCGCCGATGCCAAGCAGCGCATCTCGATGGGTCGCGGGCTGGTGCGCACCGACGTTGCCGCCATCCTGTTCGACGAGCCGCTTACGGTGATCGATCCGGCGCTGAAATGGCAGCTCCGGCGCAAGCTCAAGCAGATCCACAACGAGTTAAAGGTCACGCTGATCTACGTGACGCATGACCAGACCGAGGCGCTGACCTTTGCCGATCATGTCGTGGTGATGGAGAATGGCGAGGTGCTGCAGCAGGGCTCGCCGCAGGAATTGTTCGAGCATCCGGCGCATGTCTTCGTTGGCGACTTCATCGGCAGCCCGGGCATGAACTTGTTGCCGTGCATCCTGCAGGACCATGTCGCACTGGTCGGCGGCCAGCCAGTCACGCTGTCGGCGCACGCGCTCGATGCGCACCCGAATGGTGCGCTCATCCTGGGGATCCGGCCGGAATTCATCGAGCTCGCCGATCCCGGCGAGGCGGCGCAGGTGACCGTGACGGTAACCGACATCGAGCCGCTCGGCGGCCACCAGTTGATACGGGGACGGCTCGGCGAGCATGAGATCGCGATCAAGGCACTGCCGGAAATCCTGGTCCAAATCGGCGAGACGCTGCCGGTCTGGCTGCCGCATGCCTGGATCCGGCTCTACAGCGACGGCCGCCTGGTGAACTGAGGCAACCATGAAGCCGATCAAGCAATCCGCCTGGCTGCTGGTGCTTCCCGTGATGGTGGTGCTGTCGTTCAGCGCCATCATCCCGCTGATGACGGTGGTGAATTATTCGGTCCAGGATATTCTCGGACCAAGCCGGCACGTTTTCGTCGGCAGCGAGTGGTTCAGCGACACGCTGCAGGACCCCGAGCTGCAGAAGGCGCTGCTGCGCCAATTGGTGTTCTCGAGCTGCGTGCTGCTGATAGAGATCCCGCTCGGTCTCTCGCTCGCCCTGGTGATGCCGACACGGGGCGCCGCGTCCTCCGCCGCCCTGGTGCTGCTCGGCCTGCCGTTGCTGATCCCATGGAACGTGGTCGGCACCATCTGGCAGATCTTCGGACGCGCCGATGTCGGGCTCGGCGGCTACTTCATGAACTCGATCCTGCACATCAACTACAACTACGCGCTCAACCCGCGCGATGCCTGGTGCACGCTGCTGCTGCTGGACGTCTGGCACTGGACGCCGCTGGTGGTGCTGCTCTGCTATGCCGGCCTGCGCTCGATCCCCGATGCGTTCTACCAGGCGGCCGCGGTGGATGGCGCCTCGAGCTGGGCGGTTTTCCGCCATGTGCAGTTGCCGAAGCTGCGCGGGGTGCTGACGATCGCCATCCTGCTGCGCTTCATGGACAGCTTCGTGATCTATACCGAGCCGTTCGTGCTGACCGGTGGCGGTCCAGGTGATTCCACCACCTTCCTGTCGGAGTTCCTGACCAAGCTCGCCATCGGCCAGTTCGATGTCGGCCCGGCGGCGGCGTTCTCGCTGATCTACTTCCTGATCATCCTGTTGTTCAGTTGGCTGTTCTACACCGTGCTGAGCGCCCAGGGCCGCGCGGAGGGGCCGGTATGAAACAGGAAGGAAGGATCCTGCGGCGCGTGGTGCCGCTGATCTATTTCACCCTGCTGATGCTGCCGATCTACTGGCTGCTGAACATGTCGCTCCGGCTGACGCCGGACATCCTGACCCGTCTCGAGATCGTGCCGCTGCATCCGACCTTCGAGAACTACCTGCACATCATGCGCGACCCGACCTGGTATATCACGTACTGGCATTCGTTCGAGTATGTTGCACTGAACGTGGTGATTTCGGTGAGTGTCGCGCTCCCGGCCGCCTACGCGTTTTCCCGCTACCGGTTCCTTGGCGATAAGCAGGTGTTCTTCTGGCTGCTGACCAACCGCATGTCGCCACCGGCGGTGTTTCTGCTGCCGTTCTACGAGTTCTACCAGTCCGTCGGGTTGTTCGACACGCCGTTCGCGGTCGCACTCGCGCACTGCCTGTTCAACGTCCCGCTGGCGGTCTGGATCCTGGAGGGCTTCATGTCCGGTATTCCGCGCGAACTGGACGAGACCGCGGCACTCGACGGCTACAGCTTCCCGCGCTTCTTCATCTTCGTGTTCCTGCCGCTGATCCGCGCCGGCGTCGGCGTGACCGCATTCTTCTGCTTCATGTTCAGTTGGGTGGAACTGCTCATGGCCAGCAACCTGACGGCGACCGCGGCCAAGCCGATCGTCTCGGTGATGACCCGCACGGAGAGCGCCACCGGCCTGGATTTCGGCCTGCTGGCGGCTGCCGGCATGCTCACCATCCTGCCCGGCGCCGTGGTGATCTGGTTCATACGCAACTACATCGCCAAGGGCTTCGCCCTTGGTCGCGTGTAGAGAAGGGGGAGCTCCACCCGTGGTCGCGTGTAGAGAAGGGGGGGCTGCACCCTTGGTCGCGTGTAGAGAAGGCCGAGCGTCATGAGCTGGATGGCCTGGACCCTGCCGACGGCTATATTCTTCATCGTCATCGGCACCATGCTGGCGGTGATGACGGCGTGGGAGATCGTCTCGCCGACCACCGCGCGGCGCGGCCTGCTGCCGCTGCTTACCACCCGCGGCGACCGGCTGTTCATCGGCCTGCTAGCGGCGGCCTTCATGACGCTAGGCTGGATCGCGCTGACTGAGATCAATCTGTGGTGGTCGCTGGCAGCCAGCACCATCCTGATCGTGCTGATCGAGTGCTTCGGCTAGAGGGCAGACTTCGGGGCAAGCGATCAATCCGTCGAAACAAGAACAAGGAAACGTTCGTATGGACATAAAAGACCTCAGCCGGCGCCAGATCCTGGCCGGTTCCGCGGCACTCGCCGCGGCTGCCGCGGCAACCACGGTGGCCTCGACCCCGGCTGATGCGCAGAGTGCCGCGGCACAGCGCTGGGTCGATAACGAGTTTCAGCCCTCGACGCTCTCCCGAGCCGAGCAGCTCAAGGAGATGCAGTTCTTTATCGATGCGGCCAAGCCATATCAGGGCATGGAGATCCATGTCGTCACCGAGATCCTGGACACGCATATCTACGAGAGCCAGGTGCTGACCAAGGCCTTCACCGACATCACCGGCATCAAGGTGACCTCCGACTACATCAAGGAGGGCGACCTGGTCGAGAAGCTGCAGACCGAGATGCAGTCGGGCAAGCCGATCTACGACATGTACGACAATGACAGCGACCATATCGGCACGCATTTCCGCTATGGCGTGACCACCGTGCTGTCCGACTTCATGGTCGGCGAGGGCAAGGACGTCACCCTGCCGACGCTGGATGTCGATGACTTCATCGGCAAGAGCTTCGTGACCGCCCCCGACGGCAAGATGTACCAGATTCCGGACCAGCAGTTCGCCAACCTTTACTGGTTCCGGGCCGACTGGTTCGCGCGGCCGGACCTGCAGGACCGGTTCCAGAAGAAATACAACTACCCGCTCGGCGTGCCGGTGAACTGGTCGGCCTACGAGGACATCGCCGAGTTCTTCACCAATGACGTGAAGGAGATCGACGGCGTCCGCGTCTATGGCCACATGGATTACGGCAAGAAGGATCCGTCGCTCGGCTGGCGCTTCACCGATGCGTGGCTCAGCATGGCCGGCGAGGCCGATGTCGGGCTGCCGAACGGCCTTCCGGTCGACGAGTGGGGCATCCGGGTGGAGAATTGCCATCCAGTCGGAGCCAGCGTCACCCGTGGTGGTGCGACCAACAGCGCGGCCGCGGTGTTCGCCCTCACCAAATATGTCGAGTGGCTGAAGAAGTACGCGCCGCCGGAAGCAGCCGGCATGACCTTCACCGAGGCCGGTCCGGTGCCGGGGCAGGGACATATTGCGCAGCAGATCTTCTGGTATTCCGCCTTCACCAAGGCGCTGACCAAGCCCGGCCTGCCGGTGGTCAATGCCGACGGGACGCCGAAATGGCGCATGGCGCCGTCGCCGCACGGACCCTACTGGAAGCACGGGATGCAGAACGGCTACCAGGATGTGGGCTCCTGGACGCTGATGAATTACGTGCCGCTGGAGCGCCGCAAGGCGGCGTGGCTGTACGGGCAGTTCTGCATCTGCAAGTCGGTCTCGCTGCGCAAGACAATCAAGGGCCTGACGCCGATCCGGCAGAGCGACATCATGAGCCAGCCGATGACCGATCTCGCGCCGAAGGTCGGCGGCCTGGTCGAATTCTATCGCAGCCCGGCGCGCGTGGCCTGGACACCGACCGGCACCAACGTTCCCGACTACCCCAAGCTGGCGCAGTTGTTCTGGCAGAACGTGGCGGTCGCGGTCAGCGGCGAGAAGACGCCACAGGAGGCAATGGACAGCCTTGCGGCCGACATGGACAAGGTGATGAGCCGTCTGCAGCGCGCCGGCATGAACAACTGCGCGCCGATCATGAACACGCCGCAGACGGCGGAGTTCTGGACCTCGAAGGGCTCGTCGCCGTGGCCGAAGCTGGCCAACGAGCGGCCGCCGGGCGAGACGGTTGCCTACGAGAAGCTGCTCGATGCCTGGAAGCAGGGCCGCGCCAGCTAAGTCAGCCCGAAGCCAGAGACGGACGTGCCGCCGGGAGCAACGGGCCCGGCGGCACTCTCCATTTCGGCCGAGTGTCATCCTGGACTGGGGCTGATGAAGATAACCCTGCGTTGCGATCCCGCCCTGGAGCCGGCACTGCCACGCCCGGTGCCGGCGCGGCACGCGTTGCCGGAATGGCTGCGCGCGATGCCGATGGTCGCCGCTTCCGACATGCATTCGGGTGCGGAAATCCGGACCGTCAAGCAGTGCCCGCCATTCATCGACGCGATGCAGAGCGGCTTCATGATGCCGTTGCCGTGCGACCTGCATTATCGCGACGGGGTGTTCCGGTGGGACTGGTCGCTGCCGGAACCGAGCCTGCCCGGACATCCGCGGGCGCCGATTAATTTCCATTCGGCGGCGCAGGTGAGCGGCGCGCCTTTCGGCACCATGAACCTCGTCAAGTTCATCGGCCACTGGACCATCGAACTACCGACGGGCTGGTCGCTGCTCGCGACGCATCCGCTCAATCGTGACGACCTGCCGTTCCGGACGCTGACCGGCCTGGTCGACGCCGACAGCTTCAACGAGATCGGGCTATTGTTTCCCGCCCGTTGGCTCGATCCGGCGACCTCGTGCACGCTGCCGCGCGGCACCCCGGTGGCGCAGTTGATCCCGATCCTGCGCGAGCCCGAAGTCCTGGAGTTCGGCACTATCGAGGCGGACCGTGCGGAAGCTTTCGTGCGTGTCGGCGGCGCCGTGCTTTCGGAGCCGGGCGTCTACCGGAAGCGGTTTCGTGCCCGGGAGCGATAACCGCATCGCTGCCCGACCGCATCTGCGTATGGCGGCGTTGCTGGCGGCACTTGCGGTGTGGGGACCCGGACTGCTGGTCATGCTGGCCGATGCGGACGCCGGCAACGTCATCACCGCGGCGCAGAGCGGGGTGCGCTGGGGCTACCGGCTGCTGCCGCTGCTGCTGCTGCTGATCCCGCTGCTCTACATGATCCAGGAACTTGCAGTTCGGCTCGGCCTGTTCCTTGGCAAGGGCTTTGCAGAACTGATACGCGAGCATTTTGGGCGCGGCTGGGCCTATGTGGCGCTGGCGGCGGTCGCGGTTGCGACGCTCGGCTCGCTGGTCACCGAGCTGATCGGCATTGCCGGCGTCGGCGAGTTGTATGGCGTGCCGCGGCAACTGGTGCTGCCGGTCGCGGCCGCTTGCCTGCTGCTGGTGGTGCTGACCGGAGAATATCGCCGCGTTGAGCGCGCCGCGATAGCAATTGGCTTGTTCGAGCTGAGCTTTTTCCTGGTCGCCTGGTCGTCGCATCCGCACCTGGCGACGGTGCTGCACGATGCCGGCGACCAGCACTTCGGCAATGCGGATTATCTCTATCTTTGCGCCGCCCTGATCGGCGCCACCTTCAACCCGTGGATGGTATTCTACCAGACCTCGGCGCTGGCCGAGAAGAAGCTCGACGGGCAGCATTACCGCGCTGCGCGCGCCGATACCGCGGTCGGCGCAGTACTGACCCAGGCGGTGACGGCGGCGGTGCTGGTGGCCGCCGCCGCCACCATCGGGACGGCGCATGGAACGGTCTCGCTGGATACGGTCGGGCAGATCAGCGGCGCGCTCACCCCGCTGCTCGGCGGCACCATCGGCCGGCTGGTGTTCGGCATGGGGGTGGTGGGTGCGGCGATGGTGGCGGCGATCGTCTGCTCGCTGGCGTTCGCGTGGAGCGTCGGCGAGGTTATCGGACTGAACCACACGCTGGAGCGGCAGCCGCTGCGCGGGCCCTGGTTCTATGTTAGCTACACCGCCTGCGTCGGCGGGAGCGCCGTCATCGTGCTGCGCGAAAGCAACCTGGTCTGGCTGTCGATCGCGGCGCAGGTCGTGAACGCGCTGCTGCTGCCGCTGGTCGCAGGATTGCTGCTGGTGCTGGCGGCGACGATCCTGCCGGCGCCGGTGCGGCTGCGCGGCCGGTATCTCTGGGTGGTGGCAGGCCTTGCCGGCCTCGTCAGCCTCGCCGGCCTCGTCGGCGCCGTGGCCGGGCTGGCATGATGGGCCTTGATCTTTCGCAGGGCGTGACCCTGCTCACCATTCCGATCCAGATCCTGTTCATCGACCTGCTGCTGAGCGCGGACAACGCGCTGATGATCGCGCTGGCCTGCCGAGCGCTGCCGCCGGCGGACATGCGCACGGCGGTGCTGTTCGGCACCGGCGGCGCGATCGCGCTGCGCATCGCGATGGCGGCCGTGGTGCTGTTCGTGCTGCAGGTGCCGGGCCTCAAGCTGGTGGCCGCCGCCATCCTGCTGGGGATCGCGGTCAAGCTGACGCTCGGGCGCGACGGCACGGTGCCCGAGACCACCCGGGCGCGTGCCGATTTAGTCGGCGCCGTGATCGCCATCATCGCCGCCGACGCGGTGATGAGCCTCGACAACGTGGTCGCGGTGGCCGCGGTGGCGCAGGGCAGCCTGCCGTTGCTGAGCTTCGGGCTGCTGATGAGCATTCCGATGCTGGTCTATGGCAGCGCGCTGATCCGCGGCATGCTCGACGGCCGCAACCTGCTGGTGCTGCTCGCCGACATGTTCCTGGGCTGGATCGCCGGCAGCATTGCGATCTCGGACCCGCTGGTGGCGGCCTGGATCACCGTCAGCGCACCGGCCTTGGTGATCGCGGTGCCGGCCGCCTGCGCGATCTTCGTGCTGTGGGAGGGACGCATCCTGTCCGGCTCGCGCATGCAGCGTGTCGACGTGCCGCAAGTGCCGCTCGATGAGCCGCCACTGCATCAGGGAGAGCGCGATGCCGGATGAGTTCGACGATCTCGATGGCGGCCCGGTCATCGACGTGCAGCGTGTGGAGGGTTTTCTCGCCGGACTGCGCAGCCGTCGTGCGCCAGGGGCGCCGCAGACTGTCGTCGAGGCGGCTCCGGCGCCCGCTGCGGCAACAGTCCGGCGCCCGGCCCGGCTGCCCCGTCTGATACCCGCGACCGCGCCGCGCGCCTCGTCGGATGGCAGTTGGCTGCTGCTGCCGTGGCACCTGCAGAGCGTCGGCGCCGCCCTCGTGCTGGTGGCGGCGGTCTGGCTGGCGACCGGGTTCTACAAGGTGCAGCCCGATCAGGTCGGCGTGGTGCTGCGCTTCGGCCGCTATGTCGATACGCACGGGCCCGGGCTGAACTACCACCTGCCCTATCCGATCGAGGTCGCGCTGCTGCCGAAGGTCACCGAGGTCAACCAGGTCAGGCTCGCCAACGGCGCGATCCTGCAGATGCTGACCGGCGACGAGAATATCGTGGAGGCCACCGCCGCGGTGTTCTGGCGCATACGCGACCCGGAGAAATACCTGTTCAACGTGTATGACCCGGAAGGCACGGTGCGGGTCGCGGCCGAGGGCGCGGTGCGGCATGTGATCGGGCTCAACCCGATCCAGGCAGCGCTCTCCGACCAGCGCCAGAAGATCGCCGATGACGCGCAGAAGGACCTGCAGCAACTGCTGGATTCCTACAATACCGGCATAGAGGTGACGCAGGTGGAACTGCAGCGCGTCGATCCGCCGATGGCGGTGATCGACGCCTTCAACGACGTGCAGCGCGCCCGCGCCGACCAGGAGCGCGCCCGCAACGAGGCTGAGGCGTATCGCAACGACATCCTGCCGCGCGCCCGCGGCGATGCCGAGCGGATCAGGCAGGAAGCCGAAGCCTATCGCGCGCAGGCGATCAACCAGGCGCGTGGCGAGGCGGACCGCTTCACCGCACTCGATGCCAGCTTCCAGCAGGCGCGCGGCATCACCGCGCGCCGGCTGTATCTCGACACGATGGAGGCGGTGCTGAAATCGGCCAACAAGGTGATGCTCGACCCGACTGGACATGAAGGGTCCGGGGTGGTTCCGGTGCTGCCGCTGGCCGTGCCGACGAACCGGGCGCCGGCGCTTGTGGCGACTCCGCCGGGCACGCCCCCGGGGGGCTCCCTTGCAGGGTATTCGTCCTCTCCCGGAGGATATTCACCATGAGCCTGCCACGGCTGATCGCAACCGTGATTGCGGCCGCGTTCGCGATCTGGATCGTCTCGCTTGGCCTGTTCACGCTGACGCAGTCGCAGCAGGCGCTGGTCGTGCGGCTCGGCAAGCCCGTCGCAACCATCACCGATCCCGGCCTGCACCTGAAGGTGCCGTTCATCGACACCGTGGTGCTTTACGAACGGCGGCTGCTGCCGCTCGAGCCGCCGGCGGACCAGATCATCCTGGGCGACCAGAAGCGCATCGAGGTGGAGACGTTCTCGCGCTTCCTGATCGACAACCCGCTGCGTTTCTACCAGTCGGTCGGCACGCTGGATCAGGCCCGTTCGCAGTTGGCCCAGATCGTCAGCACGTCGCTGCGGCGTGAACTCGGACAGATCTCGTTGCCGATCCTGCTGACGCCGCGACGCAACCACGTCACCGACACAATCCGTGACGAGGTGGCGCAGGAAGCGGCCGGCCTCGGGGTTCGCGTGGTCGATGTGCAGATCAGGCGCGCCGACCTGCCGGCGGAAACCAGCCAGGCGATCTATGACCGCATGATGTCCGAACGACTGCGCGAGGCCGAGGAACTTCGCGCGGAGGGCTTCGAGTGGGGCCAGACGATCCGCGCCAAGGCGGATCGCGACCGCACGGTGCTGCTGTCGGACGCGCAGCGGCAGAGCCAGACCCTGCGCGGCCAGGGCGACGCGGAGGCCAACCGGATCGCGACCGCCTCCTATGCCAGGGACCCGGAATTCTTCGACCTGTATCGTACCCTGCAGGTCTATCGCACCGGGCTCACGCAGGGAGGCGCAACCCTGGTGCTGTCGCCGTCGAACTACCTGATGCGCTATTTCGAGAACGGTCCGTTCGCCGGGCAACCGGCGCCGGACGAGAAGGGAAGCATCAAGCCATGAAGCGCAGCCTCGCTTGCGCCGCCGGCCCGGCGATTGCGATCCTTTGCATGCTGACAGCGGCGCCCGCAGCGGCGGTCGACGTCTCCGAATTGAGTGATTTCGAGAACAACCCGTGCGTGATGGCGTTGGGCGCCCGCAACAAGGCGCAGCATGTCGATGCGCCGGACAGCGCACTGTCGGATAATTGCGATCGCGCGCATGGCGATCAGGAAGCTGCCTGGAATTTCCTGCTGCGCACCTGGCAGCCGCCCGGCAGCTCTTCCTACTCGTACACCCCGCCGAAGCGTCTCGGGATCGGCGTGGTGATCGAGGCGCTGCTGCAGGCGCTGCTGGCCTACGCCGTGCTCGGTGCCCCGGTGCGCCCGGTCACCTGCCTGCTGGCACGCGGCACGAGGGCTGCGAGCCGCCCGGCCCTGGCCGTCGGGACCGTGCTCGCCCTGCTGCTGCGCCTCGGCATCGGTTCGCTCTGTCTCGCGTTGCTGGCGCTGCCGTTCCTCAAGCTGCTGGGCAGCATCGTCCTGGTCGGACTGATCGCGGTGGCGGTTCGTCGTCAGCCGAGCCGGCCAGCGGCGGAGCAGGGGCCGGCTGCCACCATCGCCGTCATCATCACGGGAATCATCAACGACGCCGCCCTGAGCGCGCCCGGCCTGCTGGCGCTGGCGATGCTGGCGCGCGGCGGCTGGATCCTGCTGGCGGTGGCGGTGCTGCTCTGCCTGCCGGCCTCGGTCCCGCAGGTGCGGCAGGCCAGGCTGGCGCTGCGGCGCAGCCGGGCCGCCACGCTCGCGAGCGCAATCCTGCTCGCCGTCAGCGTGGCGTTCATCGGCCTGTACGACCCGCCGGTCGTCCGCGTGACCGGCAACCAGGCCAGCATCGTGGCAGCCCTGGTCTCGATCGGCTTTGCGCTGTTCGTGCTCTGGCGCGCCGGCCTGCTGGACCAGCTCCGCGCCCGGCGGCGTCCGGTGTCAGGTGGCTGAAGCGACTAGGGTGCTGCGGAGGTCGTCGGCGGACAGCCAGACGGCGCCGCAGCGTCCGGCGGCGAGTTCCTGCGCGATGCGCGGAAGACTATCCGGATCGAGTTGCAGGGCGCGACCATAGGCCGCGAGTGCCGCCGGCAGGTCCGATATCGCCTGACAGGCACTGCCGAGATTGTGCCAGGTCTGCGCTCGTTGCGGGTCGAATGCCAGCGCACGCAGGTAGATCTCCCTGGCCTCCGATGGCTGCGCGTTCTCCTGCAGCGCGGCGCCCAGGTCGTGCAGGATGGCGGCATCGCGCGGCAGCAGCCGTGCGGCCTCGGCCAGGGCGGATGCGGCAGGCTGCCAGTCGCCGCGCCGGAAATGAAGTTGTCCGTGTGCCTGCCGAAGCTCGCCGGAGGCCGGATGCCGGAGCGCCGCTGCGGCAGCCTTGCCGAGGTCGCCGACCGCCAGCAGGGCGCCCGCATAGCCGCGCATGTCCGCAGCGACGGGCGGCCGCAGGGCGAAGGCCTGCTCGAAGCTCGTGCAGGCTGCGGCGGCGTTGCCACTGGCGAGCAGGGCGTGCGCCAGGCCGAGATGCGCCGCCGCCAGCGCCGGCTCGAGACCGATCGCGCGTCGGAACGCATCTGCAGCACCCGGCCAGTCGGCGCGACGCGACAACACCCTGCCGAGCGTCAGATGCGAGGCCGCGTTGCCTGGATCTGCCGCGAGCGCCCGGTGCGCCCAGGCCTGTGCCTCTTCGCCGTCACCATCCTCGGCGGCAAGAATTGCCAGCAGGCGCATCGGGCTGGCATCGCCGCCAAGTTCGGCCGCCAGCCGGAACAGGCGACGCGCTTCGGGTGCATCGCCGCTGCGATGGCGTGCCATGCCGTTCGCGAACAGCGCCTGCCAGGATGTCGAGGCGGGTGCCTGCATGACCAGGACCGTAGTCAGGCGCTGCGCCGGGACGCAAGCCGGCTCTCCCTCTCAGCGACACAGATGCGCGGCTGTCGCCAGCGCCGCCAGACGTGACGATTGCTGCCTCCAGTCTGGCTGCTCGCAGAACGGCCGGGCCAGGGCGACGGCTTCGGTGGTCCTGCCCTGCTGAAATATCAGCGCCGCCAGCAGGATATGCATGTTGTTGGTGATTGCGGCTGGATAGAAGCCGGGTGCGTCGTCATCCAGCATGATCGCGTTCTGCAGTTCGCCCTCGGCCCCCGGCCTGTCCCGCTTCAGGAGCCGGGCGATCCCGGCGTAGAAATGTGCCCTGGCGTCACCCGGATAGTCGACAGCAAGCGCCTCGCCACGAACCAGGATGTCGGCCGCCTGCCTCGGGATCTGCGCTGGCGGGATGAACCGACCGGTCGGCCCAAAGCGAACGTAGTCGTTCGACACGGCATAGGCGGAGCAGCCGGAGGCAAGCATGGCGAGCGCCGCCAGCACGGGTGCGCCAACCGTGTAGGGCGGCCGTCGCGAACAGGCTTCCCATCCCCCGAGAAGCAGGCCGCCGACCAGCAGTCCGAGGATCACGCCTCCGAAATGATCCGCGTAGTCGACCTGGATGGTGCCCGAAAGGTGATGCGGTATGAGACTGGGGATGCCGAAGAATGCCGCTCGTCCCTGCGCCCGTGACCGGGCATGGCCTTTCGGAAGCCGGAAGCTGGTCATGAACAGCGCGCCCAGGATCGCCATGATGCCACCCGAGGCGCCCACCGCGACCAAGGAGGCGGGCAGGGTGGCGATCGAGGCGAGGCCGCCACATACCGAGCCGAGGGCGAAGATGCAGAAGATCCAGGCGTGCCCGATGATCCGCTCGAGCGCGTAGCCGGCGAGAGCCAACGCGACCACGTTGCCGATCAGGTGCTCGGTATTCGCGTGAAGAAAGGCGGACGACAGTAGTCGATACCACTGCCCGGCTTCGACCAGCCTTCCGGTCAGGCCGCCGAGCAGGATCTCCGAGAACGGGCTCAGGCCTTGTTCTTCACCCGGCGTTGCGACATGACGCTCGAGCGAGAAGACGGCAATGAAAACCCCGATCAGCAGGATTGTCGTCACGGGCCATTTGGTGACGATGCCCTCCTCGAGATCGCCGGACGCATCATTGTAGGCATAGCTCCTGGCTGGCACGACGCCCATGCGCAGTCTCTCTGGCTCAAAACCGTTTTGATTAAATAACAAACAGTAACAGTACGTCTCTTGCCTAGCAGATGCCGCTACAGGCTGCGAAGCGGAAACTTGTCACAACTAATAGTCCCGCTACAGGCCGTTGCCCGCGGGAATGCCGCGCCGCACCGGAGGCGGGCTGACGGGTGCCGGGCCCGGGACTAGGATGCGGGACAGAAGGCCGGGGGATCAAGGCTCGTGCGTGGGATTGGGTTTTCGCCGGCGGCTCGTGGTCCTGCTGCTGGCCGGGAGTGCGGGCGGCCGGGCCAGGGCGGTCGACCTCCATGTCATCGTCGCCAAAAGCACCCACGCGGCCCTGCTCCGGCTGGCATCCGCCTCGGAGCACGCGCACGGCGACCGGATCGACATCGAGAGCGGCCTGTCGGGCGGCAGGGGGCTAACTGCATTCCCGCCCGGCTCGCGCACGGCATGCCGGACAACGTGCTGGTGATCCTGCGGCCCGACCCGGACCGGATGGCCGCGAGAGGGCTGGTGCTGCGGGCCGGAACCGAGGATGTCGCGCGATCGCGCACTGCGACCCTGGTGCCGGCGGACCCGCCCCGCCTCGATCTCGACAGCCGGGCCGGGCGGCGCAGCGCCGTGCTGGCGGCGAGATCGATCGCTTGTCCCGGCGGCGGCAGCGGCGCCTTCGTGTCGCAAATCCTGTTCCGGCGGGTGGGTGTCCGGGATGCGGTCGCCGGCCGCGTGCATGAGATCAGGGGCGAGCCGGTGGCCCGCACGATCGCCGACGGAGAAGCCGCAATCGGATTCCAGCAGGTCAGCGAAATTGGTGACGTGCCTGGCTGGATCGCGACGGCCAGCCGACACCGGGACGCCGCCGCGCGCCTGGTCCGCTACCTGACGACGCCGCCGGCGCAGGAAGCGATCGCCGCCTCCGGCCTGGGGCGGGTGCGGCCATGACCGTCGCCGTCCAGACCACGCAGTCGCGGCTCGGCCTCGCGGTCCGGGTCGCGTGCGGCAATTTCCTTGAGATGTACGACTTCATGGTGTTCGGCTACTATGCCGCCGCCATCGGCCGCACCTTCTTTCCGACCGGGAATGCGATCGGCTCGCTGCTGCTGGCGCTCACCACCTTCGGCGCCGGCTTCCTGATGCGCCCGCTCGGGGCACTCGTGCTCGGCGCCTATGTCGACCGCATCGGCGTGCGTCGCGGCCTCGTGCTGACGCTGGCGCTGATGGCGGTCGGCACGCTGACCCTGGCCTGCATGCCGGGCTACGCGTCGATCGGCCTCGCCGCCCCGGTGCTGGTGCTGGCCGGACGCCTGCTGCAGGGCTTCTCGGCCGGGGTCGAGCTGGGTTCCACCTCGGTGTTCCTGGCCGACCTCGCACCGCCGGGGCAGCGCGGCCTGTTTGTGTCCTTGCAGTCGGTGTCGCAGCAGGTCGCGGTGATCGTGGCAGCGTCGCTCGGGGTCATGCTGGAAGCGTGGCTGAGCCCGGCGCGCATGGACGCCTGGGGCTGGCGCATCCCGCTGCTGATCGGCTGCGCCATCGTGCCGTTCCTGTTCGTGCTGCGCCGCTCGCTTGCCCGCGACGACACCGCGCACGCACACCAGGACAATGCGCGCCGGCAAGCGCCTTCGAGCATGGGCGCGATCATGCGCCGGTTGCTCCAGGCATGGCGGATCGTGCTGGTGGGCGTCCTGCTGGTGGTGATGACGACCAGCGCGTTCTACCTGATCACCGCCTACACGCCATCGTTCGGACGCACCGTGCTGCACCTGTCGAGCCGGGCGAGCCTGGTGGTGACCCTGTGCGTCGGCCTGTCCAACCTGGTCTGGCTGCCGCTCGCCGGTGCGCTCACCGATCGTATCGGGCGACGTCCGGTGCTGGTCGCCAGCACGCTGCTGACCATCCTGACGGCGTATCCGGCGATGCACTGGCTGGTCGGGCACGCCTCGTTCGCGCACCTGCTGATCGTCGAGCTCTGGCTGTCGTTCCTGTACGGCTCGTATAACGGCGCGATGGTGGTGTTCCTGACCGAGTTCGTGCCGCAGGACGTGCGCAATTCGGGTTTCTCGATGGCCTACAGCCTCGCCACCTGCATCGGCGGCTTCACGCCCGCGGTCTGCACCTGGCTGATCCAGCAGACTGGCAACCGGGCGATGCCCGGCCTGTGGCTGACCGGCGCCGCGCTGTGCGGGCTGCTAGCGGCGTTGCTCGCGCGTCCGCGCGGCGGGATCGACAGCGTCCCCTTCATTCTGCACAGCAGGAAGGCGAATTGACCAGAATGCGTGTAGGCCTGTTCATTCCATGCTTCATCGACCTGTTCTACCGCGATGTCGGCAGTGCCACGCTGGAGCTTCTGGAACGCCTCGGGCATGCGGTGGAATATCCGGTTGACCAGACCTGCTGCGGGCAGCCGATGGGCAATTCCGGCTTTGTTGCCGCATGCCGGTCGGTCGAGGCGCTGTTCGTGCGCAACTTCTCAGACTAAGACGCCATCGTCTGCCCGTCGGCGAGCTGCGTGCACCATGTCCGCCATAAATCCGCATTGCCGGAAGCGAGCCGGGCAAAGACCGACGAGCTGGTCGAGTTCCTGCACGATGTGGTCGGCGTGGACGCACTGCCGCCGGCCGCATTTGCGCACCGGGTCACGCTGCACAATAGCTGCACCGCGCTGCGCAGTCTCGATCATGAGCCGGCGCCGGAACTGAACGTGCCGTTCTTCTCCAAGCCTCGCGCCCTGCAGGCGCGTGTCGAAGGCCTCGAATTGGTCGAGACCGAGCGTTCCGACGAATGCTGCGGCTTCGGAGGCACTTTCTCGATGTCGGAGGCGGCGGTGTCGGCGCGCATGGGCCAGGACAAGGTCACGCGGCAGGCCGCGTCCGGCGCCGAGTTCGTGGTGTCGGCCGACATGTCCTGCCTGATGCACCCAGCCGGGAGTGCCGCGCGACACGGCGTCGCGATGCAATATGTCCATATCGCCCAGGTCCTGCACTGCAAGGCCCTGAACGCAAGGGTCGGCGCATGAAGCGGGTAAGGGTGGATCATGCGGAAGGGCGCTCGCAGCCCATTGCGCCGGACGGCCGCGACCCGGCGCGCGAGCCGCAACCGCGCGGCGCCGTGATCCGGGGCAGGCGTCCGGTCGACCATGCCGAGGCGGCCGAGCGCTTCCTCGCGGCGCCGGACCATCTCGGCTTCCACGACGAGCGGCTCTGGGATCTGCGCGCGAAGCGCGACCGCTAGTCGCACGGCATCCCCGAATGGGAGCATCTGCGGCAGCGCGCCTCCGATATCAAGGACTATGCGCTCACGCATCTCGAGGACCTGCTCGAGGAGTTCGAGCGCAATGCCATCGCAAATGGCGTCGTCGTACATTGGGCACGCGACGCCGCGGAGCACAACCGCATCGTCACCGACATCCTGCGGGCGACCGGTGCCACCGAGCTGGTTAAGAGCAAGTCCATGCTCACCGAGGAATGCGGCCTGCGACCATCTCAGGGAGGCTGGCATCTCGGTGATCGAGACCGATCTCCGCGAGCGGATCCAGCAGCTCGCCAACGAGGATCCGAGCCATGTGGTGGTGCCGGCGGTGCATGAGCTGCGCTCGGACTTGGGTTTTCCAACGCCCGGGACGCGGCCGGGAAGGTCGTCGGCATCGTCACCAACCCGTTCGCCCTCGCCAGCGGCGGTGTCGTGGTGGCGGTCGGCGCTACTAGCACCGGACTTGGTGTTGTCGATGGCCGCGCTGGAACACTCGCGGAGACCGACGACATCGAGAAAAACTCGCTCGACGAGTACGCCGCGCTGCGCAGCGTCACCGAGCAGAACCGGGCTGCGTTCGTCGAGCAGGGGCGGATCGGGAAAGTGCGGCCCGCAGATACGGGCCATCTGAAACTTGCGCTCGCCGCCGCGCCTAGCCCGGATAATCCTGCTCGAGCTCCTTGAGTCGGCTGGTGATGAAGGCATGGATCTCCGGCGCGCGTCGCGGCAGGTCCGCCGAGATCGTGCCGAAACCGTCGCTCGGCACCACCACGGTCCTGCCATGCAGCAGTGCGGCCTCGATGGCGTCAAAGGCGTCGCTGATGGTCTGGAAGATGCCGTTCGAGCGCCAGTCGGCATCGGTGAAGTGCGAGGCCGGGTCATCCCCCCAGTGACCAGCGAGACGGCAGCCCGATCACGTTCGGCTCCTGGCGCAAGGCGGCCGCGCGGTCACTGGGACTGGTCCGCTGCATGTTGTCGTCGAACACGAACAGGGTGTCGGGCATGCCGCGCACCATTTCCGGTGTCGGGGCTGCCTGATGCGCAGGAAGTGGCCCGGCTTGTTCAACTGCTCCCTCCGTCAAGGGGTAGCGCTTCGCCGGCTAGGCTAGAGCAGCATCCGATCAATTGGAATCGCTTCGCTATGCCAAGTGTCGGATAAGGCTGCTCTATCAAACGACAAGCTGAGCATGATCGTTCGGATCATGCTCTAGCGTAGCAGGGGCGCCTTCCGGCAGCGCTCCCTGTCCCGCTTCATCACGCGACCCCAGGCGACGGATGCGGATGCCCGGCAAAGAATCGCAGCATCTCCCGGGTGGCGTCGGGCCCGCGCGCATCGGTGAACGATCCCGCCTGGCGGCCGCCCGACCAGGCATGGCCGCCGCCCTGAATGGTCCACTGCTCGATCACCGGAGTTCCGCTCGCATCGAGGCTCAGGACCCGGCGGAAGGCGGTGCCGTCCGGCGACCGGCCGCTGGCGTCGCGCATCCCGAACGCCCGGCCCTGCTTCAGTTGCGCCACGACGTCGTCGGCGTTGCGCGGACTGACGACGGTGTCGCGGTCACCATGGAACACGATCGCCGGCAGCATCCTCGAGCCAGGGCTTGCAGCGCGGCGGTTGCGCGTGATGGCGGCGTTGCCGTGCTGCATGGCATGCAGTGCCGAGGCCGGATCGCAAGCGGCGCCGCAGGCGAGGCCGGAATGGACCCCGATTGCGGCATACAGGTCCGGATAGGCCTGCCCCATGATGGCGGCGGCGGCCCCGCCGGCCGACAGTCCGGCGACATACACCCGTGCCGGATCGACCGCGTACTCCCGCATCACCTGGCGGGTGATGCCAGCGATGATCGAGGGCTCGCCGAGGTCGCGCCGCTGGTCGTGGGCACTGAACCATCTCCAGCATCTCTGCTTGTGCGCCGCGGCGGTCTGGCCCGGGTAGAGGACGAGGCAGGTTCGCGCCTCGGCCGCCTCGTTCATGCCGGTGCCGGCGGCGAAATCCTCCGGCGACTGCATGCAGCCATGCAGCATGACGATCAGCGGCACCGGCTGCGCGGCCAGGCGGCTCGGCACGTAGAGCCGGTAGGGGCGCGTTCCGGCCGCGTTGCCGAAGCTGCCCGACAGGAATGCGCCCGCCTTGACCCTGTCCGTCCTTGGGTTGGGGCCAGGCTGGGGGGTGGCGCCGGGTTGCGGCCCGAACAGGTCGCGTGCTCCCTGCGGCACGTGCCGGAACGCCTCCGCGACCCAGGCTCGCCAGTCGCGAGGAATGCGCCCGCGCCCATCGGGATCATGTCCGCTCAAATGCGGGTGCCGTCCCGGGCGGCCACGCTATGGTTCCAACTTCGGGGCAGCGTCCCGCGCCGCGGCCACCCGGCTGCCCCGGTGCAGCACCACCCAGGTGGTCATGTCCCAGGCATTGCGTATGCCGGCGAGCAGCAGCAGGCACATGCCGGACGCCAGCAGGGCGCAGGCGGGACCGTTCCCGAGGCAGAGCGTCACACCCGCCGCGGTCAGCAGGATGTAAGCCACCGCCGGGATCACCGCGTACCAGGCGCGGTCCTCCAGGTCGATGGACCGGGCGATGCCATGGCGCACCATCCGGCTCCAGATCAGGCCGGAATACGCAACCCCGAGCAGCCCGAAGCCGGCCAGCAGCAGGCCGGCCGGCTCGCAGGTGGCAGCCGGCATCACCCCCACCAGGCTCGCGGCCAGGATGAAGCTGAACGCCACCACGGTCGGCGAGAGGAAGATGCGCAGCGCGTGCTGGCGCTCGTGGGTGAACACGTCGGAGCCCACCGAGGCGGCGACGAACATCAGTCCGACCAGCGTTGCGGCGCCGGTGCCGATCAGCAGGTAGAAGTCATACCAGGGCTCGAGGATGCTGTGCGGCATGGCTGGTCCAGGCGTCGTTGCAACGGCGATGCTAAAGCATGATCCGCTCGATCCGGCATGATACCATCGAGGCGATGATCGGGAGGTCCGGCGTGCAGAAAGCCCCTTCCGACGAGCAGCGAAAGACCCTCGGCTCCTTCCTGGTGGACCGACGCGGGCGTCTCGATCCGGCCCATGCGGGCTTTGCCGTCGGCCGGCGCCGGACGCCGGGCCTGCGCCGCGAGGAAGTCGCCCAGCTCGCTGGCGTCAGCGTGAGCTGGTACACCTGGCTCGAACAGGGCCGCGAGATACGCGCCTCCGCCGGGACGCTGGATCGCGTCGCCGAGGCGCTGCGTCTCGACTACACCGAGCGCGTCCACCTGTTTGCCCTTTCCGAGCGCAGCCCGCCCGAAGCCCCTCCCGACGACAGCCTGAGCAACGGCCTGTTGCTGCTGTTGCAGGCGCTCGATCCGGTGCCGGCCTACATACGCAACACGCGGCTGGACATCCTGGCCTGGAATACCGCGATCGCCGACCTGTTCACCGACTACGGGGCGCTGCCGCCGCATGAGCGCAACACGCTGCGCCTGCTGTTCCTGCATGCGCCGTACCGGAATCTGATCGTGGATTGGGAGCTGGTGGCGCGCGGCATGCTGGCGACCTTCCGGGCGGCACAGGCGCAGGCGGCCGACAAGGCGCCGTTCCGGGCCCTCGCCGACGACCTGATCGCACGCAGCCCGGAGTTTCGGCTTTGGTGGCCCGACCATGACGTCGGGCATTTCGACGAGGGCGTGAAGCGGCTCGACCATCCGGTGCATGGCCTGGTCGACCTGACCTATGTCTCGCTGGTGCCCGAGAGCCGGCACGACCTGTCGCTGGTCACCTACATCCCGCGGCCCCTGCCAGGGAGATGAAGTCATAGGTTAACAGCTTATCTGGTGCGGAGGGCGTCAAGGCCGTAAGCCTGCCGCGCGATGCGCTGCACTGGAACCGGCGCACCTGGATGCCGCACCCATGTCCGCTTTGCAGAGCCCGGTCGAACGCACCGGCGCCGTCTCGACCAATCCCGCCACCGGCGAGGTCTTCGCCCACCACCCCTTCGTTACTGATTCGCAACTCGGTGCCCTGCTCGCGCGGGCGCAGGCCGGCTTCACCCGCTGGCGCGATACGCCCGCGTCCGAAAGGGCAGCTTTGTTGCGGCGGATGGCCGGGGTGCTGCGCGGGCGCCGCGACGAGCTGGCCAGGATGGCGACGCTGGAGATGGGCAAGCCGATCCTGCAGGCGCGGGCCGAGATCGAGAAATGCGCGGCGCTGTGCGACTGGTACGGCGAGCACGGCCCGAGGCTGCTGGAGGACGAGAGCACCAGCGTCGACGGGGATCGTGCCACCGTCTCGTTCCTGCCGCTCGGCACCGTGTATGCCGTGATGCCCTGGAACTTCCCGTACTGGCAGGCGATGCGCGGCGCGGTGCCGATCATGATGGGCGGCAACGGCTTCCTGCTCAAGCCGGCCGGCAACGTCATCGGCTCGGCCCGACTGCTGGAACAGGCGTGGCACGAGGCCGGCCTCGGCGACGGCGTCTTTACCGTGGTCAACCTGGCGCGCAGCCAGAGCCCGAAGGTGATCGCCGACGACCGCATCGCCGCGGTGACCCTGACCGGCGGCGTCGCGGCCGGCAGCCTGGTCGCCTCGCAGGCGGCGGCGGCGCTGAAGAAATCGGTGCTCGAACTGGGCGGATCGGACCCGTTCATCGTGCTGGCAGACGCCGATCTCGATGACGCGGTCAAGGCAGCCGTCACCGCCCGGTTCCAGAATTGTGGCCAGGTCTGCATCGCCGCCAAGCGCTTCATCATCGAGGCACCGGTGGCCGACCGCTTCACCCAGCGCTTCGTGACGGCGGTGCGGGCGCTGCGCCTGGGCGACCCGCTCGACGGGGACACGGAGATCGGGCCGATGGCGCGCGCCGACCTGCGTGACGAACTGCACGGCCAGGTCGAGGCGAGCATTGCCGCCGGTGCGAGGCTGCTGGCCGGCGGCCATGCGATCGACGGGCCCGGCTGCTTCTACGCACCGACGGTGCTGGATCGGGTTCTGCCTGGCATGCAGGCGTTCGACACCGAGACCTTCGGGCCGGTTGCCGCGATCACCGTGGCAGACGACGCCGAGCATGCCGTGCAGCTCGCCAACCAGAGCGAGTTCGGCCTCAGCGGCAGCCTCTGGACCGGGGATCGCAGTCGCGGCCGCAGGCTGGCGCGACGCCTCGCCACCGGCGGCGTGTTCATCAACGGCTTCGCGATTTCCGACCCGCGCGTGCCGATCGGCGGCATCAAGAAGAGCGGCTATGGCCGCGAGCTGTCGCATTTCGGCCTGCGCGAATTCCTCAATGCGCAGACGGTGTGGTCGGATCGTATCTAGCCAGGGAATTGGTTACCACACGGGAAGGTCTTGACCAGGCCAGCCTCAGGGTTACCATCGTGTTCCGGTCGTGGAGCGGGTTTCCAGGAGATGGAAGCGGGTGAATTTGCCTTCCCGCGGCGGACAGAAAGATCTCGCTATGCGTCCTCGTTATCCGGCCATTGCAGCAGCAGTCGTCATCTTCTCGACCGCATCTGCCTTGGCGCGACAGCCATCGCCCGCTTTGATGTCGATGCCGGGCATGACCATGCAGGCCTCAGCACCTGATCAGGCCTACATGGACGAGATGAATAAAATGGTCAGTGGCATGCGGCGGGCGCCAATGACCGGTGACGCGGACCGCGACTTCGTCTCCCAGATGATGGCGCATCATCAGGCTGCCATCGCCATGGCAAAGACGGAATTGAAATACGGCCGGGATCCGGAACTCAGGAAGCTGGCGCAGAATATTGCTGGGGGGCAACAGCAGGAGGTTGCCGAGATGAATGACTGGAAAACCAGCCACTCGGTCCGCTGACGGCGGTCCATTCAGCCTCCCGGAGGACCAAAGGCGGCAACCGTCGTCGTGATGCTGGCCACGGCCTGGTTCGCCGTCCCGCGCCGGGTGCGGCAGGCGGTTGACCGTCGACCCATCGGCGAATGGTCATGACCGCGATGCCTGCCGTCCACACGGCTGCTGCTCGTCGCGGCCGCCATCGCGGCGCCGGTTTCCGCCCGGCCTGCCGACGACTTCGACATCCATTCCCAGATCGGCCCGCATCCGGACCTGCCGGCGCCTCGGATGCCTGCTGCCGCCGATGCACGTCGCCCCCAGTCGTTCCCTGGAAGCCCGGCGAGATGCCCACCGTCGGCGCCGACCTGAGGATCCAGGCGCTCGCGACCGGCTTCCAGCATCCGCGCTCGGTCTATGTCCTGCCGAACGGCGACGTGCTGGTGGTGGAGAGCCGCAGCCCGGGCGTCGAGCCTGACAGCCGGCCCAAGAACGTCATATCCATTGGGTGCAATCCCTGGTCACATCCGGTGGCGCAGCCGGTGGCAGCAACCGGATCATCCTGCTGCGCGACACCAGAGGCAGCGGCGTGCCCGATGTCCGAAGCGTCTTCCTGGACCACCTGCATTTGCTGTTCTGCGTCTCCCTGGTCGGGAACGACCTCTACGTCGCCGACACCGACGCGATCCTGCGGTTTCGATATACCGCCGACGGGACCGCCATCAGCGCTGCGCCGACCGTGCTGACGCCGCTGCCGGGTGGCCCAATCGACCATCACTGGACCAAGAGCCTGGTCGCCAGCCAGCACAGCTCGAAACTCTATGTCGGGGTCGGCTCGAACAGCAACATCACCGAGAACGGCGTGGCGGCCGAACTCGACCGGGCCTGCATCTGGGTGGTCGATCGCGACACCGGCGCGCCCCGCATCTTCGCCAGTGGGCTGCGCAACCCGAACGGTCTCTCCCTGGAGCCGCAGATGCACACGCTCTGGGCGGTCGTGAACGAGCGGGACGAGCTCGGCCCCAACCTGGTCCCGGACTCCATGACCTCGGTCGAGGATGGCGCCTTTCATGGCTGGCCCTACAGCTATTGCGGCCAGCATCGCGATCCACGGTTGAAACCGCAGCGGCCCGACCTGGTCGCGAGCGCGATCCCGCCGGATAACGCCTTGAGTTCGCAGGTGGCCCCGCCCGGCATGGTGTTCGATACCGGCGACGGCCTGCCGGACCGCTTCAAGGGTGGTGCCTTCGTCGGCGAACACGGCAGTTGGGACCGTCCGGTCCTCAACGGCTACAAGGTCGTGTTCGTGCCGTTCAGCAACGCGAAGGCCGAGCGGCACCGCCGAGGACGTCGTGACCGGCTTCATCGACAGCGGCAACCACGCGCTTGAGCGCCCGGTCGGGCTCACGCTCGATCCGACCCGCGCCCTGCTGATTGCCGACGATGTCGCCAAGACCGTCTGGCGCGTGACCTCGGCCACCCAGAAACAGGCCTCGGCCGCTCGCTGAGACGTGCCGGACGGGGCGCACGCCCCAGCCTGCGGGTGGGCACTACTCCTGGCCGAGCCACTCCACCACGGTATTGATCTGCCCGGCATCCATCAGCGCCGGCGCATGGCCACAGCCTTCGAACTCGACCAGCGTCGCCTCGGGACCGCGCTGCGTCATCTCGGTCGCGATGGCGGCGGGCAGCACGTCGGAATGTTCGCCCCGCAGCACCAGCGTCGGACAGGTGATCTGGTCCCAGTAGTTCCAGATGCTCAGGTTGAACAGCAGACTGGTTCGGAACGGCCCCGCAATGTCGGAATCGGCCAGCTTGCGCCAGCCGCCGGCCTTGTTCTCGCTGAAGCCGTGCCGGGCCAGGTGTTCCCATTTCTCGTCGGAAAGCGGACCAAAGCCCGGCAGCGTCGTGCGCACGAACCCGGTCGCCGCACACAGGTCGGGGAAGGTGAGCGGCGCGTCCCGCACCGCATCCCCCAGCCGCTGCAGCACCTGCCAGGTCACGAACGGGCCGATATCGTTCACCACCAGGCGGCCGACCGGGGATTGCCGCTGGCCGGCCATCAGGATGCCGATGATGCCGCCGAGCGAGGTGCCGATCCAGTCCACCTTCGGCACGTCCAGGCGGGCAACCAGGCCCGCGAGGTCGGACACGTACTGCGGCAGCGTGTATTCGCCGGGCTCGCGCAGCCAGTCGCTGCGGCCGCGCCCGACCAGGTCCGGGCAGATCACCCGCCAGCCGCGGCGCGCCATCTCGGCGGCGATCAGATCGAAATCACGACCCTGCCTGGACAGGCCATGCACGCAGATCGCGACACGGTCGGACTGCGGATTACCCCATTCCACATAGGCGATACGGTGGAAGCCGTGCTTCGAGACGCCAAGATAGGAGCCGTTTCGGTCCGGAACGCGGAAGCGCTCGAGGAGGTCGGCATCGGTATCAAGCGTCGGGCTGGTCATACTCACGGTCTTGCGCAGCATCTTGCCTAGGGATTGATACCAGCCCGCAGGCCCGATCACGCCTGATTTCCAGGAGACCTCCGGCATGGCTACGGCGGCAGCGGGCTCGGGCCCAGGATCCGCCGAACGCATAGCCCTTATGATCCGTTCACTCAAAAGATCCGGTTAACGGCCAGCGACTGTCGTTCAGTCTCCTACTGCAGCATATCGTGGTTCCAGGAGCGACGGCACGGAAGTTTGCACGCGCTGCCGCAGGCCTGCGGCATGACTGACCCGCTCCGGCACGCATAGCTCGTGCGGCGCCTTATGCAGGCCCATCGGTTCCGGCCGGAACAGGCGGCCATCCATCGGCTTCGGCCGGTCCACGATCGGCCGGAAGCCCATATGCGCCAGGATGTCGCGATCAATGTCGATGCCGGGAGCGACCTCGACGAGTTCCACCCCGTCATGGGTGCGCGCGAACACGCAGCGCTCGGTGACGTAGAGCACCTGCTGGCCCTTCTCGCCGGCATAGTCGCCGCTGAAGGTCACCTGCTCGACCGCCGCGATGAATTTCGGGGTGCGGCCCTCGCGCAGGATGTGCAGGTGGCCATCCTCGATGTGGATCAGCAGGCCGCCCGCGGTGAAGGTGCCGGCGAACACCAGCCGGTGCGCGTTCTGGCTGATGTTGATGAAGCCGCCGGCGCCGGCGAGCCGCCCGTTGAAGCGGCTGACATTGACGTTGCCGCTGGCGTCGGACTGCGCCATCCCGAGGCACGCCATGTCCAGGCCGCCGCCGTCGTAGAAATCGAACTGCTGGTTCTGCTGGATCACCGCGGACGGATTGAGCGCCGTGCCGAAATTGAGACCGCTCTGCGGCAGGCCGCCGATCACGCCCGGCTCGGCGGTCAAGGTCACATGCTTGAGGATCTTCTCCTCGGCGGCCACGGTTGCGACGCATTCCGGCATGCCGATGCCGAGATTGACCACCCCGCCCAGCGGCAACTCCAAGGCGACACGCCTGGCCACCACCTTGCGTTCGTCGAACGGCAGTGTCGGGATGCGATCGAGCGGGACTCGGATCTGCCCGGAAAAGGCGCCGTTATGCGCCGTCGCGTAGGTCTGGCGATGGTTCTCCGGCTCGGCCAGCACGACGTAGTCGACCAGGATCCCCGGAACCTGCACCCGTCGCGCATCGAGGGAGCCGTCCTGGGCGATGCGCTCGACCTGGGCGATCACGATGCCGCCCGAGTTGTGCGCCGCCATCGCCGCCGGCAGCACGTCGAGCTGCAGCGCCTCGCGCTCCATCGTGATGTTGCCGGATGTGTCGGCGGTGGTGCCGCGTATGATCGCGACATCGATCGGGAACGCCTTGTAGAGCAGGCATTCCTCGCCCGCGATCTCCAGCAGGCTGACCAGGTCCGCAGTGGTGCGGTCGTTGATCTTGCCGCCGCCGAGGCGCGGATCGACGAAGGTGCGCAGGCCCACCCGAGACAGCAGCCCCGGGCGGTGCGCCGCGATGTCACGGTAGAGCTGCGAGATGCAGCCGAGCGGCAGGTTGTAGGCCTCGATCTCGCCGTTCATCGCAACCAGGCCGAGCTTCGGCACCAGCGACCAGTGGCCGCCGATGGCGCGCCGCACCAGGCCCGGATGCGCCAGTCGATTCAGCCCGCGCTCCTTGCCGTCGCCGGGAGCGGCGGCGAACACCAGCGTGAGGTCGCCCGATTGACCGGTCTCGAGATAGCGTCGCTCGAGCGCCAGCAGCAGCTCGTCCGGGGTGCCGACGCCGACGAAGCCGGAGACCGAGACGGTCGAGCGTGCCCCGATCGCGGCGACGGCGTCGTCCGCGGAGACGATCTTGCTGCTCATGAGTGGGATGCTCCGGAATGCTGCACGGAATCGTTTCGCAGGACGAAATCTGCCAGTGCCGGCGCGAACAGTCGTTGCGACCGGCCGCCGACGAAGATCCCGACATGGCCACCGGGCAGCGCCAGCTCCTCGTAGTCGTCGGTGCCGACCTCGCGACCCAGCGCCTGGCTGGTCTCGGCCGGAATGATGTGGTCCTCGTTGCCGAACACGTTCAGCACCGGCATGATGATACGCTTGAGATCGACCCGCCGGCCGTCGAGCTCCAGCTCGTTGCGGACCAGCTTGTTCTGCTGGTACAGCTCGATCATCCACTGCCGGGCCGCCTCGCCGGGATGATCGGGACGGTCGGCGATCCATTTCTCCATGCGCAGCCAGTTCAGCAGCCGATGCTCGTCGTCGATCACGTCGAGCATGTCGAAATTATATTTGAGTGCGGTGCGCATCGGCGTGAGCTGGTTGAACATCGCGCCGAAGAACTTGCCCGGCACGTTGCCATGCGCATCGATCAGCCGGTCGACATCCTCGCGCGGCAGCGACCGGGTCCACACATTGATCAGTCCGAAGCCGAGACGGTTGCGGGCGATGTCGGCATGGAAATCGATCGGCGTGATTGCCAGCGCCATCGCATTGACGCGCTCGGGTTCCAGCGCCGCGTAGCAGGTGGTGAAGACGCCGCCCTCGCACAGGCCGAACAGGTTTATCTTTGCAACGCCGGACAGGCGCGCGACCGCTTCCACGCACTGGTCGAGATAGCCGCAGATGTAGTCGTCCATCGTGAGGTAGCGGTCGGCGCGCGACGGGTTGCCCCAGTCGACGACGTAGAGCTCGACGCCGAGGTTGAGCAGGTTGCGCACCAGCGAGCGGTCGTCCTGCAGGTCGGTCATCGTCCAGCGACCGATCAGCCCGTAGGTGACCAGCAGCGGGATGCGCGCGCGTGCCGGCACCAGCGGCCGGTAGCGGTGCAGCGTCACCTTGTCCTGGCTCCAGACCAGGTCCTTCGGCGTGGTCGCGATATCCACGTCCTCGTCGCGTATGCGGCCCAGCCGCGACGAACCGGCCAGCATCCTGCTGCCCATCCGCGCGGAGGTCGCCACCGCGTCGGCGCCCGACAAGAGTGCCGTGGACAGCGCGGGCGCCTTCGAGAAGCTGTTTCGTGGCGCGGCTGCGTTCATGCGCCTTCGCTCCGGTGCCCAGGCGGGTGCGCCCGTCCGTTCGCTTTCGGCCGCTTGGCGACCCGCGTGGGTTTCGGCGGTCGGGTGGTCGCCGCGCGCGTGGTGGAGGGCCGCATCGGGGCTGCCCGGACCGGCACCTCGCGGACGGCAGCCGCAGGCTTCGGTACCTGTTCAGGCTGAGGCGGTGTGGCCGCTACCGCCGGCATCGTGTGGTTGCGGCGCTCGCGTTGCAGCAGGCGCAGTTCTCGGCGCAGCGCGGTGACGCTCCGGTGCACGTCGTCGAGTTCCGTGCGGGTCGGCAGGTCGAACTGGTCCGCCCAGGCCTCCACCACCTCGCGCTGCGCCAGCTTCAGCTCGGTGCTGGTGCGCATCAGCGCCGCCTGGGTGCGCAGGAACGGCTCCGAGCGCTGGGTCTCGAGCAGCTCCCGGTTGGCAACCTCGGTCCAGAGCGCCAGCAGCGTGCGGCCGATCGGTGCGCGTCCGTCCGCCTGCGTGCGCGTGCCCAGGTCGCCGAGGAACACCTGGCCGGCCTTCAGCCAGGCCTTCAGCACCACCGCGCCGTGCTCGAGACGGCATCGATGCATGTCGAGCCACGCCTTGAACACCCGCGCCTGGCGACGCTCGACGGTCCACAGATCGGCGAATTTGGGCCCCTCCGCGAGGTAGGCGGCCGGGCCCTGCATGGCCTCGAAGCCCATCGCGCCGGTGAGCCACGCATTCGGCTCGATCATCGCGCGGAACCCCGCCTCCGCATGCGTCGTGCCGGCCTGCGCCGCCGCCATGACGGCGGTGAACAGCTTCTCGAACAGGGCGGAGGCCGACAGCATCAGCTCCGACATCGCCTGCCCGGCGCGTGCCAGCGGCAGCGTGTCGAAGCTGCCGATGTTCCAATCCGGCGTCGCCCCCGCCGGCTTCTCGGCCGCCGGACGGGACGCCGTGGCGGGCGGCGCGAAGAACCCGGCGAACGCCCCCGAGAAGGCCTGGGCGGCGTCCTCCTGTGCCTGCAGCGCCGCGTCGCCGGCCGCGCGCCAGAACTCGGTCATCGCCCGGGTGCCGGCATCCGGATTGTCAGGTTTCGGGGCGGCGCTCATGCCGGGAACTCGATGATCTGCCGCACCGCCCGGCCTTCGTGCAGCCGGTCGAAGCCCTCGTTGATCTCATCGAGGCGCAGCTTGCCGCTCATCAGCCGGTCCACCGGCAGCTTGCCCGCCCGATAGAGGCCGACATAGCGCGGGATGTCGCGGGTCGGCACGCAGGTGCCGATATAGCTGCCCTTGACCGTGCGCTCCTCGGCGACGAGCTGGACCAGCGGCAGGGCGAGCGAGGCGGTCGGCGGCGGCAGTCCTGCGGTCACCGTGGTGCCGCCCCGGCGGGTGATCTTGAAGGCGAGCTCCATCGCGCGCGCCGCACCGGCCATCTCGAAGGCATAGTCCACGCCGCCGCCGGTCAGTGCGCGCACCTGCTCGGCCGCATCCGGCGCGCGTGCATTGACCAGGTCGGTGGCGCCGAGCCCTCGTGCGATCTGGAGCTTCTCGTCGGACAGGTCGATGGCCACGATCTGCCGCGCCCCGGACGCGACCGCCCCCAGCACCGACGACAGGCCGACGCCGCCGAGGCCGATCACCGCCGCGGTCTCGCCGGGCTGCAGCCGGGCGGTGTTGACCACCGCGCCCACGCCGGTCAGCACGGCGCAGCCGAACAGCGCCGCCTCGTCGAGCGGCAGGTCCGGCGGCAGCTTGACCACCGAGCGCCGCGAGACCACCGCATGGTCGGCAAACGCCGAGCAGCCGAGATGATGGTTGATCGAGACACCCTCGCAATGCAGCCGGCGTCCGCCGCCCAACAGGGTGCCTGCGCCATTGGCTCCGGCGCCGGGTTCGCACAGCGCCGGGCGTCCCTCGGCGCACGGCATGCAGTGCCCGCAGGACGGCATGAAGACCATCACCACATGGTCGCCCGGGACCAGGTCGGTCACATCCGCGCCGGCCTGCTCGACGATACCGGCCGCCTCGTGCCCGAGCGCCATCGGCATCGGGCGCGGCCGGTCGCCGTTGATCACCGACAGGTCGGAATGGCACAGGCCGGCGGCAGCGATGCGCACCAACACCTCGTCGCGGCCGGGCGGATCGAGCTCCAGCTGCACGATATGCAACGGTCGGCTCGCGGCGTACGGGGGTTTGGCACCCATGCCGTCCAGGACAGCAGCCCTGATCTTCATGACAAAACCTCGCCAGGCATCAAGCCATCTTCCTTGCTGTTGTTGAGGCACGCACCGGGTCGTCACGCCGCCCAGATCTCGTCATCGGTCGGAATGCTGCGATGGGCAATCACGCGGCCCACGCGCGAGACGTTCATCAGGTGCTTGTAGTCGAGGTTCTCCGAGATCGAGTTGCCGCCCCAGGAGCCGCAGCCGAGTGTCGTGGTCGGCGCGAAGCCGTTGCTGAGCGAGCCGCCGGCGGTCAACGAGGAGGTCTGGTTCACGACCAGGCGGCTGATCGGCAGGGCGAGGCCCATCGCGCGTATGTTTTCCTCGTCGTGCGAATGCAGCGCCGCGGAATGCCCGGCGCCCTCGACCAGCAGGTTCGCCCCGGCCTTGCGGATGGCGTCCTCGAAGCTGTCATAGGCGAGGATCGCCACCACCGGGCAGAGCTTCTCCTTGGCCAGCAGGTCGAGCGTGCCGGCGCCGTCCGCGGGCACCAGGATGATCCTGGCCGATGCCGGAACGTCCAGGCCCGCACGGGCGCCGATGAACTGCGCGGACTGGCCGACGATCGCCTTGTCGATATGCCCGTTCCTGAACATCGTTGTGCGCAGACGCTCGATTTCCGTTGCGTCCGAGGTGAACCAGACGTCTCCGGTCGCCATGAAGGCGTCGATGGTGGCCTGGTAGCTTTCGCGCGGCGCGAGCACGAACTGCTCGTGCGAGCAGATGATGCCGTTATCGAAGGCGGCACCGGCGACGATCTTCAGGGCGGCCTCGCAAAGATCGACACCACGGTCGATGACAACCGGAACGTTGCCGACGCCGACCCCGAACGAGGGCTTGCCGGAGGAATAGGCCGCCTTGACCAGCGAGCCGCCGCCGGTCGCGACCACGACATCGACGGAGCGCATCAGCATCTGCGTCGTCTCTCGCGATCCGCTCTCGATCGTCTGTACCATGCTGGCCGGTCCGCCATGTTCGCGCACGATGCGCTCGTACTCGGAAACAAGATGCCGCGTCGCAGCCTGTGCCTTGAAGTGCGGAGCGAAGATGATCGCGTTGCCGGCCTTGAGCGCGAACATCGCATTGCACATCGGTGTCACGATGGGGTTGGTGATCGGGCAGACCGCGCCGACCACGCCCATCGGCTTCGCGATCAGCACCAGGTTGCGTTCGACATCCTCCTCGATGACGCCGCGTGATTTCTTGTCCTTCAGGCTGTTCCAGATGGTCCGGGACTTGGCCTTCTTCTTCTGGACCTTGTCTTCATAGACACCGAGACCGGTTTCGCGATGCGCCATGCCCGCCAGCGCCTCGGCATTGCAATAAACGTATTTTCCGAACTCGCGCACGATCGCATCGACATGCGCCTGCGGCAACGTCTCGAAAACAGCCTGGGCGATACGTGCTTTTTCGACGAGATCCTGGACGCGATCCGGCGCCGCCGGATTGCTGCCGCCGAACTCGGTACCGTTCGTCGTGATGAAAGTCTCGCTGTACATGTGTCACTCCTTCAGCGCGGCGGCCGATCTCCTGTGCTGTCGGGGGTGCTGCCATCCGGTCCGGGCCGGTCGCCGTCGAGGCCGCAGGCCGGTGAGGCAGCAGGCTGGATCGCGATCCTGGGCCGGATCGCAGCGCACAGCAGGGATCAGGCACGGGACGCGAGTGTGGCTTTGTTCTTTGCGGACCGGCCAGCGCCGGACGGAAGATGCCAGGATCGTGCAGGGCCCACGTTGAGGGGGCCGCTACCGGAGAGGCAGGTCAGAGGCTCGTGGTCAGGTACGCGGTGGGGACCCGCCGGAATGTCCGGCCAGGGTCCCTGGTGCCTCGGTGACGCGGGCGGCGGACCGCCTCTGCCCCCGAGGCGTAGGCGACGTCAGGCGATCGCGTTGTCGAAGGTCTGGGCTGCAAGATAGGCACGCGCGGCGATCGGCGCGGAGACCTTTTCGAACAGCTCGATCCCGGTGCGCGCGAAGCCGCTGGTCTCGGAAATCGCCCAGATCGCAGCGGTGCGCGACAAGGCCGATTGCAGTTCGAGACGTTCCTTGAGGGTTTTTGCCGACAGCAGCGCGCGGACGCCGGACAGGCTCTCCGCGGTGCCGGTCTGGCTGCTCTTGACCATGTGGCGGAAGATCGCCTGCGTCTCGGACGCGAAGATGCGTCCGGCTTCTGAATAGGCCGCCAGCGTCCCCTGGTTGAACGCGACCACCTTGGTCGTCATGTCCAGCGTGCGCTTCGAGAGATCGCGATAGGCGACACTGGCGGAGGCAACGGCGTCCTTGGAGGCGGCGAAGGTCGCGGTCGCGGCGTCCCTGGACGCGGCCATCGCCGACGAGACCGCATCCTTAGAGGCGGCGACGCTTGCCGCTGCGTTGTCCTTGCTGCGCGAGGTGGCAGACTCGCCGCCGTGGTTCTTGCCGCTATCGGTGTCGGAAGATTTGCTGCTCGACATGAGCGCTCCTTTGTTTCGGTGGATATCGAGGCAAACGAATTTGCCGCACTGCAACGAGTATCGACGGATCGAGGGTCATGCAACGGAAAAGATCATCATTTCCGTAAAAAGAAACCCGGAAAGACTGCACAGGCCCTGAGGTACCGGCTTATTGATGACTACGCGGTCAGTCTTAACTTGTAATCATTATGAAGTGACTGTTCGATGACATCTCTGTCGAAGCGAATTGCCGATTGTTACTAGCGACAGCAGGCCAACGGGTCCGGCGGGACACTCGCCGCGCCGAAAAGCTCCCGCAGTTCCGCATCGAGGACGGAGACCTTGTAGGGCTTCGGGATGAAGACCATCCGCTCATCGAGCTCGTGCCGGCTTTCCAGCCGCTCCCGCGGATAGCCCGAGGTCAGGAGAATGCGCACCGCCGGGTTCAGCTCGCGCGCGAGCCGGGCAAGTCCAAGGCCGTCGAGACTGCTCGGCATCACGATGTCGGTGAACAGGAGCCCGATCTCGGGCTCGTTCTCCAGGATGGCGAGTGCTGCATGCGCATCGCCGGCGCGGCGCACGTTGTAGCCGAGCTCGCGTATCGCGCAGGTCGCGATCTCGAGCACGTCCGGGTCGTCCTCCACGACCAGCACGGTCTTGCGTGTGCTGTCGTCGTCCGGGCGCAGCTCAGGGTGCGGGGGCAGTGCCGGCATCCCGGCATCGTCCGGCTGCGGCTGCGGCCAGGCCGTGCGGCGGGGCGTCGCCGCGAGCAGTCTCGCCGTCAGCCGCGCGCCGGCCTGTGCCGAGCGCTGCGCCGCCAGCGTAAGGCTGTGCATCCTGCCAATGTCGTCGGTGCGGGTGATGAGGTCGAGGCTGACGGTGACGGCGGAGAGCAGGTCGTTGAAATCATGCGCGACCTCGTCGGTGACGTCGTCGGCCGGCCGGTTCGCGCGGCCCTGTGCCTGGAACAGTCGCTGCTCCAGATCGTCGATGGTCCGCTGCTGCGTGATGTCGCGTATGACGTGCGCAAAGCCGGTGATCTCGCCATGCTCGTCATGGATCGGGTCCACCACGATGCGCGCCTGGAACCGGGTGCCGTCGCGGCGGATGCGCCAGCCTTCATCCTCGAACTGACCACGGGCGCGTGCGGCGCTCAGCATCCCGGCCGGAATGCCGGCGGCCTGGTCCCCGGCCGAAAACAGGCAGGAGAAATGCTGACCGATGATGTCCTGCTTCGCATAGCCCAGCGTCCGCTCGGCGGCCGTGTTCCAGCTCGCGACCACCCCGTCCATGTCGAGCACGAACACCGCATAGTGGGCGATGCTGTTCATCACCAGGCTCAGGCGCTGCTCGCTGCGGCGCAGCGCGTCCCGCAGCGCGCGCAGCTCCGAGATATCGCGTGTCATCGTTGCAAAACCAATGATGTTGCGCTGCTTGTCGTGCATCGGCTCCACCACGACGCTTGCCCAGTAGCGGCTGCCGTCGCGGCGCACGCGCCAGCTTTCCTCCTCGAAGCCGCCGCGGGCGCGCGCGAGCGTCAGCAACTGGTCGGGCTTGCGGCGCGCCTGGTCCTCGGCGGTGAACAGGCGCGAGAATGGCTGGCCGACGAACGCCGAGGCGCCATCGTCATCGGCGGCATCGGTGCTGGATTTCCAGCTTGTCACCACGCCATCAATGTCGACGATGCAGACATTGTGCTCGGACATCGCGGGCACGAGGCCGTGCAACGGATCGGCGGTCGACGAAACATCGGGAATGGCCGCGTCGGAAACGTGGAACTGCCCAGCCATGGGGATCTCCTAGTAGGCCTGCCGTCGGTGAAGCTTGACCAGGAGCGAGGAGACTGCGCCATCGCACGCGGCCTGTGCAATGGCGAACTTCCCGCCATTTGCCGTTATTCAATAAAAGCCAGTCTCGAAAACGAGACTCCTCAGGCGACCATGCCGGAATGAGGAATTTCTGTAATCGTGCAGCAACTTTTACTGCGCCAATATCCCTGGCCATGGTCTGCGGCGAGGCCGCCTTGATCTGCGTCAAGACTGCATCCCTCACGATGCGCCCGGTTCTGGTGCGCGCCGGCTCAGTGCTGGTACATCCTGTTCCAGGTCGGGCTTATGACGATCTCATTAATACAGACGCTTGCGGGCCGGGTCGCGATGTAGAGGATGAGGTCGCCGAGGTCGCCCGGCTGCAGCATCCTCGCCCGTTCCTGCTGATCGGGCGGCACCGGACGCGCATCCAGGATCGGTGTCGCCACCTCCGCCGGCAGCAGGGCGGTCGAGCGGATCCCGTTGCCATATTCCTCCATGTTGATGCTCTGGCTCATCGCGACGACCGCGTGCTTGGCGGCGGTATAGGCTGGCCCGCTGACCGGATGGATGAACTTGCCGGCCCAGGATGCGGTGTGGATCAGCACGCCGTCGCGGTGCACCCGCATGAGCTTCAACGCCGCCATGGTGCAGTAGAACGCCGCCGAGAGGTTGCCCGCGAGCACGCTGTCGATGGCTTCCGGCACCAACTGGTCCCAGCGCCGCAGGGGCGTGTTAAGACCGGCATTGTTGACCAGGATATCGAGCCGCCCGTAGCGCTCGCCGATCCGCCCGGCAATCGCGGCGACGGTCTCCGATCGGGTGAGGTCGCCGGGCAAGAGGGTGGCGTCTCCGCCGCCGGTGTTGATGGCGTCGGCTGCGACCTGCAGGGGTTCCGCGCGGCGTCCCGTCAGCACCACGGTCGCTCCCGCGCCGGCCAGCGCCCTGGCCGCCGCCTCCCCGATCCCGCTGCCCGCGCCGGTGACCCAGGCGACTTTGCCTCTCAATTCTCCCATGTCATCCTCCTCCCGGCTCGTTGGCGCCACGCGGCGGCGGCGTGTGCGGAGGCATCATGCAGGAGTTCGGCCACAGGATCGCTTTGGTCACCGGCACCACCGGCATCGGGCGCGCGACCGCGCTGCGGCTGGCACGGGCGGGTGCGGAGGTCCACGCACTCGGCATCGACGCGCAGGCGAACGCCGCCCTCGCCGAGGCCGCCGCCGCAGCCGGGCTCGCGATCAGGACGCGCCATGCCGACGTGGCCGTTGCCGCCGACGTCGCGGCCGCCATCGACGTCGTCGTCACGACATCGGGTGGCCTCGACATCATCGTGAACGCAGCGGCGGTGCATCCATACGGCGATGCGGTGCAGACCTCGCCGGAGGTGTTCGCGCGCTGCCTTGCGGTCAATGTCGGCTCGATGCACCTGACCGCGCATTTCGGCGTGCCGGCGATGCGCAGGCGGGGTGGCGGCGTCATCGTCACCCTCTCCAGCGTGCAGGGCTTCGCTTGCCAGGCCGGGGTCGCCGCCTACGTCGCCTCGAAGGGCGCCATCCATGCGATGAGCCGGGCGATGGCGCTGGACTTCGCGGCCGACGGCATCCGGGTGGTCTCGGTCAGCCCCGGCTCGGTGCGCACGCCGATCCTGGAGGCGTCGGCGCGCGCCTTCGACGGCGATGCAGCCGACATCGAAGCGGCGTTGGCGCGTTTCGGCGCCGCCCATCCCATCGGCCGCATCGGCGAGCCGGAGGAGGTGGCCGAGCTGGTGGCGTTCCTGGCCTCGGACCGCGCCGCCTTCATCACCGGCTCCGACCACAGGATCGATGGCGGTCTCACCGCCGGGCTGGGTGTGCGCTAGGCTCGGCGTCCGCCAGGATGCGCGCGCAAGGCTGAACCGGGATCGGACGAACCATGGATGAGCGCGTGCTTCGCGGCCTGTCGCCCCGGCAGCGCGAGATTGCGAGCCTGATCCGCGAGACCGGCCGCATCGCGGTGGACGAGCTGGCGAGCCGGTTCCAGCTCACGCCGCAGACCATCCGCCGTGACCTGAACGACCTCAGCGATGCACGCCTGATCACCCGGGTGCACGGCGCCGCGGTTGCCGCCTCCGGCGTGGAGAACCTCGCCTACGACGCCCGCAAGCTGGTGGCGCAGGGCCAGAAGCAACGCATCGGTCGCGCCTGCGCCGAGCTGATCCCGGACAACAGCTCGCTGTTCATCAATCTCGGCACCACCACGGAGGAGGTCAGCCGGGCGCTGAGCGGACGCCAGGGCCTGATGGTGGTCACCAACAACGTCAACGTGGTGAGCGAACTGTATCGCAATCCGCTGATCAACGTCGTGGTGGCCGGCGGCAGCCTGCGCGCCAGCGACGGCGGGATCGTCGGGCGGATGGCCGCCGAAATGTTCCGGCAGTTCAAGGCGGACTTCGCCATCATCGGCACCTCGGCGATCGATGCGGACGGCACGCTGCTGGATTACGACCTGCGCGAGGTCCAGGTGTCGCGGGCGATCATCGAGAATGCGCGCCGGGTGATGCTGGTCACCGACAGCAGCAAGTTCAGCCGCCGCGCGCCGGTGCGCATCGCGCGCCTCGACGAGATCGACGTGCTGGTGACCGACCGGCTGCCCAGTCCCGAGATCGCCGAGCTCTGCCACAGCCTGCAGGTGGAAGTCATCGAGACCGAACCGGAGGCGGAGGCCGGCTGGCAAAAAGGTTAGCCGACCGGATGCTCGTTCTGTTCGCTTGCTTGGTTCGTTCGTTCGTGGAAAGCTTCGTTTTGAACAGGATGTTCGCTTACGCGTTCGGGGATCGTGTTGGACCAGCAACCTGCGCACCAGACGCCCGCGCCCCGGCACGTTGAGCACCGGCTCCCGGCCGACCAGGTGTTCGACCTCGTCATCATCGGCGGCGGCATCAACGGCTGCGGCATCGCTCGCGACGCGGCGGGGCGCGGATGGCGGGTGCTGCTGTGCGAGCAGAACGACCTCGCCTCCGGCACGTCGAGCGCGTCGACCAAGCTGATCCATGGCGGCCTGCGCTATCTGGAGCATTACGAGTTCCGGCTGGTGCGCGAGGCGCTGCTCGAGCGCGAGACGCTGTGGGGGATCGCGCCGCACATCGTCTGGCCGTTGCGGTTCGTGCTGCCGTACCATCGCAAGCTGCGGCCGCGCTGGCTGCTGCGTCTAGGCCTGTTCCTGTACGACCATATCGGTGGCCGCAAGCGCCTGCCGGCGACCCGCTCCGTCGATCTCGCCCGCGATCCGACCGGGGCGCCACTGAAGCCGGAATTCAGGCGCGGTTTCGAGTATTCCGATTGCTGGGTCGAGGATTCGCGGCTGGTCGTGCTCAACGCGCTCGCGGCGACCGAGCTCGGCGCCACCATCCTGACCCGCACGCGCTGCCTGTCGGCGGACCATGGCCAGGGCGTCTGGAACGTGACGCTGCGCGACGAGGCCAGCGGCATGGTGTCGATCGTCCGGGCGCGCGCGCTGATCAATGCCGCGGGTCCCTGGGTCGATGCCGTCGCCCGCAGCGTCACTCGCACCAACGAGCGATCCCCGGTCCGGCTGGTGCAGGGCAGCCACATCGTCGTGCCCCGGCTGTACGACCATGACGGCTGCTACATCTTCCAGAATGAAGACAAGCGCATCTTCTTCGTGATCCCGTACGAGCAGGATTTCACCCTGATCGGCACCACGGACCGGGACTATGACGGCGATCCCGGCGAGGTGCATGCGAGCCAGGACGAGATCGACTACCTCTGCCGCTCGGCGAGCGACTACCTGCGCCAGCCGGTGACGCCCGATCAGGTGGTCTGGACCTATTCCGGGGTGCGCCCGCTCTATGCCGGCGACGGCGAGGATCCGGGGGGCGCGGCGCAATCCGCTACCCGCGACTATGTCCTGAAGCTGATCGCGGGACCGCAGGCTCCGGCGCTGCTCTCCATCTTCGGCGGCAAGATCACCACCTACCGCAAGCTGGCCGAGGCGGCGCTGGCGCAGTTGCAGTCGCACCTGCCAAAGCCGGTCGGCCGCGCCGCCGGCTGGACCGCCGGCGTTCCACTGCCCGGCGGCGACTTTCCGCGCGAGGAATACGAGGCCGAGGTCGGACGCGCGGCGGCGCGCTATCCGTTCCTGTCGCGCAAGCACCTGCGCCGCCTGGTGCGTGCCTACGGGACGCGCATCCACGAACTACTCGGCGATGCCGCCAGCCTGGAGGCGCTGGGCGGGCACTATGGCGGCGACCTGACCGACGCGGAGCTGCGCTATCTCGTCGAGCGCGAATGGGTGCGTACCGCCGCCGATGCGCTCTGGCGCCGCAGCAAGCTCGGCCTGCGCGTGGGCCCGCGCGAGGTCGAGGCGATAGAGCATGTCGTCCGGCAGTCGGTGGCGGCACTCCCGCAGGTCCCGGCTGCCGCCTAGGCGACGCTCCAAAACAAGGCGCCAACCGACCGGTTCCGGTCGTAGTGCCGCCGCAATCCGTGGCAATCCTTTGCCGATTGGATTCGCCGGAGGATGCGATGGCACTGAGGATTGTTCTGCGCGGCCTGCTGTCAGCAGTGGGAGTGGGCGTCGCGGCGATGTCGTGGACCGCCGCCGCCGAGGCGGCGCCAGGCGTGGTCATCGGTACCGGGGTCAATTTGCGAGCCGGTCCTGAGGTGGATTATCCCCTGATCGCACCGTTGCCCCCGGGCGCCGGCGTAGAGATCTTCGGCTGCCTGCCCGGCTGGACGTGGTGCGACATCGGCGTCAACGGTTCGGATGGCCCGCTCCGAGGCTGGGCCGCCGGGCCCCGGTTGCAGGTCCTGTACGACAACCAGCCCGCCTACCTGCCTCAGTATGGCGCCGTGCTCGGCCTGCCGCTGGTCGGGTTCGCCATCGGCAGCTACTGGGACCGCTACTATCGAGGCCAGCCCTGGTATGGCTCGGAGGGACGCTGGCGCGGACGCGACTATGGCGGCGACGGGCGAGGCGGTCCGCCGCGTGGTGGACCGGAAGGATATGGACGTTCCGGTGAAATACGTGGTGGTCCGCCGGGTGGCTTCCGTGGGCCTGAAGGACGTGGGCCTGAAGGACGCGGGCCTGAAGGACGCGGGCCTGAAGGACGCGGGCCTGAAGGACGCGGGCCTGAAGGACGCGGGCCTGAAGGACGGGGACCGGTAGGACGGGGACCGGAGGGCCGGGGGCCGGAATCCCGGGGGCCTGGCGGGTTCCAGCCACGGCCGGGGCCACGGCCGGGCGGCCCCGGCGGTCCGCAGGGGGGCGGCGGCCACGAAGCGCACGAGGCGCATGGCGGCCAGGGCGACCGCCGGCCGAAATGATCGCTACCGGACGGCTTGCAGCATCCGGGGATCCGGTCGCCGGAAGCTGGTCCAGACCTGGCCCTGGCGGCTGACATGCGCGTCCGGCGAGCCGGACTCGCGCCAGCCCTCGGCGGCAAGGATCCGCCGCACGTCGCGTATGGCACGGCGGCCGGCATCGTCGGCCAGCACCACCATGAAGATGATGGGCCGGTCGCGCAGCAGCGGCCGCAGATGCGATGCGGTCTCGCCCTGCCGCATCAGGGCCAGTGGCCAGTCCGGGGGCGCCTCGTAGGCGTAGTCCACCGTCATCCCGCTGGTATCCTTGGCCTCCGGCAGCAGCACCAGCGCGCCGGACTGCCAGTGCCGCGCGATCTCCGCCATGGCGCGACGTGCCGGTTGCTGCAGGTCGGGCGCGGCGACGAGGCCGATCGTGCCCACCAGTTCGCCGCCCAGCAGCGCCACCAGCAACGCTGCCGCGACCGGCCGGGGCAGCAGCGCCTGCCGGAAGCCCTGTGCCAGCAGCAGCGCCAGGAACGGTATGCTGTACAGCATGTAGCGCGGCTCGGAGGACTGCCGCTGGAACACCGCGCCCAGTCCATACAGCACGCATGGCATCGCGACCGCTCCGAGCGCCAGGATCCAGGTCCGGGGATCGCGCCGTTGCCGCACCACCGAGGCGGCGGCGAGGGACAGGGCGGCCATGACCAGCAGCGCAAGGCCGGCGCCGACCACGAGACGCGCGACACCGTCGAACCAGAGCGGCGTTCCGCCGACGATCGCGCCGGCGGCATCCTGCAGCACGCGTCGCAGCATCGGCAGCGGATGGAAGGGCGGGAACTGCCAGTTGCGCCGATCCTGCACCAGGAAATACGAAGCGGCCCAAGCAACGAACGGCAACGGCGCCGCGACCAGGACCGCAACGGCGGCGGGATGGCGTCTGCGCAGCAGGACGACGGCCGCCGCCGCGCTCATCATCATGCCTGGGAACACCACCAGCATGTGGGTGGCGGCGCCGAGCCCGAAGCACAGTCCGGCGGTCGCGGCCAGGGCGATCCCGCGCGCGCCGCGCGGCGTCTGCAGCAGGTGCAGCAAGGCCAGCACGCCCGACAGCAGGAACAGCAGCCCGAGCGGGTACATCCGAACCGTGGTGCCGGTGTACACCATCGCGTAGCAGAGGAAGGCCAGCGCGGAGGCCAGTGCGGCGGGAATGCGACACAGCAATGCGATCCGCCAGAACACCGTAAGGTTTATCAGCGTGAGCAGCACGGAGAGGCAGCGCGCGGCCACCAGGCCGGGCCCGACTGCATGGCGCCAGCACCAGGCGAGCATGAACCAGACCGGCGGATGCACATCGAAGCGGCGTAGGCTGCCGGGGATGGCCCGGATCGGGGCACTCTGCATGAACCAGCCTGCAACGTCCGGACGGGTAAACAGGCCGGACGGCCAGTGCAGCCGGGGCATTCCGTCGAGCAGGAGGAAACTGTACCCCTCATCCAGCTCGAACGACCGGGTCAGGGCTGCATCCAGCAGCAGGGTGAGCAGAAGAACAACTACAGTGACAGACATCACGATGTCGTATGGGCGGGCCGGATCAACAGTTCGGACCAGTGCCTGAACAGGCATCGCCTCAGACTCGGGAAAAATCCGATAATCAACGCCTTCAGGCGTGATGGTATCGCGCTTATTTAACGAATAACCCATCAAGACCACAATCTTCAACGAATACTCCAGGTAAGCGTGCCAAACCTGCGTAATGCAAGAGATCGTAACAATGGCGCACTCAGACCACGGAGAGCAGTGCTCCGGCGACGGCTGACCCGGAATCGAACGCGCCTTCGACCTTGCCGCCAAGACACCAGTCGCCGCAGACGGCGAGGCCGTCATCATCCCGCAGGAAGGGCTGGCTGAACGGCGCCGCGTTGCGCGCAAACCGCCAGCGATGCACCGCGGTGTGGATCGGTGACGCGGCAATGCCGGTGACGTGAGCGAAGGCGTCCCGCAGACTGATCGAGACCGCGTCCGGCTCGTCTTCAAGATGCCGGCGGGACCAGTCGGTTCCGGCATGACCCACCCAGCAATCGGGCAGGGCTGGATGACCCGGTCGCGAACTGTCGCGGGCAATCCAGGAGAACGGCTGTTCCGGCTGCTGCACGTCGGCGCCGTGGTCGGGGCCGGTCGCTTCCAGCGTCTGGCGGTCGGCGCCCGGCTGGCGTTCGGCGAAGCCCAGCATCAGCGCCCAGCACGGCTCCATGACGACCGCGCCCACTGCGCCCGCGAAGCGGTGGCCAGTGGCGGCGAGCAGACCGGCCGCCTGCGGTGCGGGGATTGCCAGCACCACCCGGCCGAACGGCCCGGCCTGCTCGCCGGCCTCGGCTATCATGCCGGGGCGCGTAGCCGCTGCATCCTGGTGCCGGATGTGCCAGCCATCGGCGCGCCGGCTCAGGAAGGTGACCTGTCGCTGCAGCCATAGCGCGCCGACGCCGCGTTCGACCGCCGCCTGGGCGAGGCTCGACATGCCGGGGACCCCGACCCAGCGCGGGTGCAACTCGGCGGGGTCCCAGGCCGCCACCCGCTCGCCGGCCTCCGACAGGAAATTGCGGAAATCGCTGCCGCGCGCGGTTGCGAACTGCGCCCCATGGTCGAACGTGAACCCGTCAATGCGTCTGGTGGCGAGGCGGCCGCCCGGCCGGCGCGCCTTGTCGAACAGCGTGACCGCGATGCCGGCCGCGTGCAGGCGATTGGCACAGGCGAGGCCGGCCATGCCGGCGCCGATGACGGCGACTGCGTTCGTGTCGTGCATGCCCGGCAACCATCCTGATCCGCCCACGATCCCCGCGTGGACACGTCTCTAACGCAGGTCTCCGGTCGGGTTCGTCGTCGCCAGCAGCGTCTCGATCGGTTCCCAAAGATAGGCGGTCTGCTGCACCGGCCGGCCGCCGACATGGGTGGTGCCGATGGTGACGGCGCGGCCGCCGAGATGCTCATAGAACCAGCGGCTCGGATTGTCCGACAGCACCCAGAGGAACGCCGACCGGCATCCTTCATCGGCAAGGCGCTGCCCAGCGGCATGCATCAGCCGGCGGCCGATCCCGGCCTCGCGCCAGTCATCGAGGACGTACAGCGTGTAGATCTCGCCCTCGCCGGGAGTGGAGGCGCGATGCCGACCGACGCTCGCGAACCCCACGACCTGCTCGTCCTGGCCGGCGACGGCAACGAACACCCCGCCATGCCGGCGGATCATCGCCTCGTAGTAGGCCGACCTGATACGAGGTCGACATCGCGCTCAGGGTACGGTGCGACAACAAGGTCGGGTAGGCGCTGCGCCAGGTCGCGACATGCACCGCGCCGATGTCGGCGGCATCCTGCGGCCGGGCCGGCCTGATGGTGAGAACCGTCTGCATGCTCTGCGCCTCCCCCCGCCCCCGGATCACGATCCTGATCTGCCGCAGCAGCATGCCGGTCATACGGCAGTGCCGTTCGGATTGGCGCAAGCATTGCCGTATGAGGACGTCCGTCAAGCGCCAGCTTCCAGCCCGACCGGCTTCCGGCCCAACCGCATCCTGCCAGGAGAACCCAGTGAGAATACGTGCCGGCTACGAGATCAGCTATAATTGTTTCACCGACACGCCGATGATCCTGCTGCTGAGCGTGCTGCCCGACCGCGAGCCGGATCTGCTGTCGTCGCAGACCATGCGGTTCAACCAGCCGATCGCCACCTGGGACTATCGCGACGGCTTCGGCAACCATTGCACACGCATCGAGGCGCCGCCGGGTCCGTTCACGGTGTCGGCCCGACTTCGAGATCCTCGATAGCGGCCTGCCTGATGCGGTCGACTGGAGCGCCCGGCAGCACCGCATCCCGGAACTGCCGGACGAGGTCCTGGTCTACCTACTTGGGAGCCGGTACTGCGATACCGATCGCCTGTCGAACATCGCCTGGGCATTGTTCGGCAACAGCCCGAGTGGCTGGGGACGGGTGCAGGCGATCGTCGACTACGTGCACAACCACATTCACCTTCGGCTACCAGTTCGCCCGCGCGACCCGTACTGCGTATGACGGCTTCGAGGAACGGGTCGGGGTCTGCAGGGGACTTCGCCCATCTCGCGGTGACGCTGTGCCGCTGCATGAACATCCCCGCGCGCTACTGCACCGGCTACCTGGGCGATATCGGCGTGCCGCCGGTCGATGCCGCCGATGGATTTTTCCGCCTGGTTCCAGGTCTATCTGTCGGGCCGCTGGGTGGACCTTCGATGCACGCCACAATGTCCCGCGTATCGGGCGGATCCTGATGGCGACCGGCCGCGACGCGGCCGACGTCGCGATGGTGACGTCGTTCGGCTCGAGCACTCTCAGCGGCTTCACGGTGGTGACGGACGAGGTCACCGGCTAGCCGACTACTGAAGAACCCCCGCTGCTGGCGATCCGCCGCTTCCGAGAATTGGGCGCCTTTCCTGCGCTCTGGTGCTCAAGGCCCCGGCTTTCAAGCCACGGGAGGCCGCTCCGCTCCCGGTGCTCGGAAAGTCACGCCGGCCGCGGTCCTGCGGACCGCTCTCATCCAGCAGCGGGAGTTCTTCAGCAGCCTGATGGAGCGGCATCCGACCGACAAGCTGGAAATGAACGATTTCATCATGCTGCAGATCCAAGGCAGCATCTTCATCTTTGAATAGCATCCCTGTGCTTCGAGAATTGTTGAGCGATGCGCGGAACCGGACGCCGGAGGCCCTGTTCAGTGTGCCGCTAGCCCCACCATGGCTGGCTGCACACTGACGTAGGACGTGATCATGCCGTCTGCGCCTTCGGACGGACCTTGCGACTCACTGCTCCTGCATGAGGAAGCGATCGTCGTCACGCGGCGTCGCGTGGTCGGGGACACCGTGCGGATCGAGACCGTGACCCGCGAGCACCAGCAGCAGATCGAGACCTCTCTCGTGCAGGAGCGTGTGGAGATAGAGCATGTCCCGGTCGGCCGCATGATCGAGCGTGCGCCCGAAATCCGGACCGAGGGCGATGTCACCATCATCCCGGTTGTCGAGGAGGTGCTGGTTGTCGAGAGACGTCTTGTCCTCAAGGAGGAAATCCACATGCGTCGCGTCCGTGTCAGCGAGCCTCACCAGCAGATGGTGACGCTGCGCAGGCAGGAGGCGGTCGTCACCCGGTTCCATCCGGACCCAGACCAGGGCGGATGCGAAGCATCGCTGTTGTCACAAATTGTCGAGGAAAAAGCCCATGACTGAAGAAACCATCATTGCCGTCTACGACAGCGCCGAGCATGCCGAGGCCGCGATACGCGACCTGACCGCGGCCGGGGTGCCGGCCGAAGCCATTTCCCACCATGCCGGTAACGACCCGCGTCGCCGAGGCGGTGGGTGCCCCGCGCGAGCAGGGTTTCTGGACCCGGCTGTTCGGCGGCGAGACCGACCATGTTGACGCCACCGTCTACGACCGCAGCCTGGAGAGCGGATCGACCGTCATCTCGGTCAAGGTGCCCGACGAGCACGTGACCGCGGTCGCCGACATCCTTGAGCGCCACAACCCGATCGACATCGACGAGCGCGCCTCGAGCTATGGCATGGTCGATGCAAACCGGACCGGGACCTATGCCGGCTCCGAGACCGCCACCGCCGCGCCGGTCGCGACCTCCGTCGATGGTCGGATTGCGGCACCTGGCGACCGGAGAGACCATCCAGCTCGCCGAGGAGCAACTCGTGGTCGGCCGACGCGCGGTCAATCGCGGCACCACGCGTGTCCGTCGCTTCGTGGTCGAGACCCCGGTCGAAGAGCAGGTCACGCTGCATGACGAGACGGTGCAGGTCGATCGTCGGCCCGTCACCGACGGTCGTGCCGTGTCCGGTGAGGCGTTCACCGACAAGGCGATCGAGATGACCGAGACCGGCGAGGAAGCCGTCATCGGCAAGACCGCGCGTGTGCGCGAGGAGGTCAGCCTGCGCAAGGAGGAGACCGACCGCGTCGAGACGGTGCGCGACAGCGTGCGCCGCGAGGACGTGAAGATCGAGCATGTGCCGGGCGAAACCCCGGTCGATCGCAAGATCTGAGGTGACCGGCCGGGGGTGCATCCAGTATCCCCGGCCAGCAAGGATCCCCTAATCGAACTTGCAGCAGCCGGTAGGCCTCGATCGCAGAGCCACCCATGACTTGTGCGTGCTGCTCGGTATCGAGATCGCCGAGCGCCACCCCAAGCGCGGACACGACGTCGCGATAGCTGCCGGCGACCAGGCAGACCGGCCAGTCGCTGCCAAACATGCAGCGCCTCGCACCGAACTCCGCCAGCGCGTGCATAATATATGGCTGCAGGTCGGACGACTTCCAGCGGGTCCAGTCCGCTTCGGTGATCATGCCGGAGAACTTGCACCAGACATGGTCGCGCTGCGCCGCCACTTGCCGGATCAGGCTGCGCCACGGCTCCATTGCACCGGCCGCGATGTCGGGCTTGGCGACATGGTCGAGCACGAACCGGAGGTGCGGCATTTCGGTGACGATCCGCGCCATCGCCGGCAGATGCGCCGTGGTGCCCACCAGGTCATAGACCAGGCCGGCTTCGGCCACCGCCTCGAGCCCGGGCCTGATGTCCGGCCGCATGATCCAAGCCGGATCATCCTCCTCGTGCAGCAGATGCCGCACGCCGACAAGCCATTGCCCGCCGGGACCCTTAGCGCAGGGCGTCCAGCGTCGCGGCGACGGCGAGGATCGGTGAGGTCGACCCAGCCCACCACGCCCGCGACAAAGTCCGTCGCCTCGGCGAGCCGCAGGAAATCCTGCGTCTCCTCGAGGTTGTTGCTGCGTCTGCACCAGCACGGTCGCGGTGATCCCGTCCGCTTCCAGGTCGGCACGCAGATCGTCAGGCGCGAAGCTCACGGCGGATCGGCTGGAACGGGCCGCTCAGCCACGGATAGTCGTAGCCGACGCGCATCCGGGTTCCCAGAAATGCTGGTGCGCATCGATGATCGGCGTGCTCATCGTCGAGCCTACCAGCGCTGGTGCACGTGCGGACGGATGTCCTGGTCGTAGATCGCAATCAGTTCGGCCATGGTCGCATCGCTCGAGCGGTGGCAACGCAGCCGCCGACGGCATTGGAGCGCGCCTGCTCGGCATTGCGGGCGCCGGGAATGGCAACGGTCACTGCGTCGGCCATCAGGATCCAGCGCAGCGCAAAGCGCGCCATC
>CAXMMQ010000003.1:0-704535 GCA_963693035.2 uncultured Lichenicoccus sp. | reverse complement strand
CGCACGTCGGCGTCGCGCTTGACCAGGCTCTTCTTCATGCGCCCGAGTTCACCCTGCAGATTGCGGATCTGCCTCTCGATCGTGCCGATCTGGCTGCTGGTATCGTCCGCACGCACGGGCGCTGCATGCGCCAGGGCGGCGCCGGCCAATGCGGTGGCCATTAGCAGCGAGGATCTCGAGACAGTGGTTCTACGCATACCGAAATCCACAGGTGCGAAACGTATTTGAGCCATTGGAACGGCTCGTCCGATGTTTCGTAATCGGATCGGCGTCCTTTTATCAAGACGTCGAATCACTACAGATTTGTGGCGATGCAATAATGACACAGGGACCATGGAAACGGCCTGAGCATCGGTGCAAAACCTGCGGCCATCCGGCATCGTCCGGCCGCGGGAGCGGGCGTCCGGCGTCTTTGGCGGCCAACACCAAACCACCGCCTGTCGTTTCGCATTGAGACCCTGGATACACGGTCCCGTAGGAGAACAGCAGTGAAGATCGTTGCCCTGATGCTTGGCCTCGCCCTGGTCGCCGCCTGCACGCCCGATACCCCACCGCGGCAGATCTCGAACCAGCGGCTCCAGAACGGCAATCCGCCACTGACCGGCACGCTGCCGAACGGCGTGATCCAGGACAACGCCACCCATTGAGGCCGGGCGCCCGGCCTGATGAGGCGCTTGTCAGTAATTCGTTATTGTTCGGCGATGAGGATGGCATAAGGCGGAGTGACCTCGGTCGATGTCGCCGGGGCCGTCGCGGTCCGGGCGCGTCGGCTGCATCCGATGAAGGACGTCCGCTTGCCGCCTGTGCCGCCACTTCCGCCTGCCGCCCTGCTTGGCCGCCGTACGATGATCGCCGGCGGCGTCGGGACCTCCCTCGCCGCGGCACTCGGAGGAGCGCCCGCCCCAGCCTCCGCCGCCGATGCATCCGCGCAGGGAGCGCATCCGCAGGCCGGACCCTTCGATGCGGCAACGATCCGCCGGCTCGCACAGGAGCTTGCGCGCCATCCGTATCAGGCGCCTGACACCAGGCTGCCGAAGCCGATCGATGCGCTGAGCTTCGACCAGTATCGCGGCATCCGCTACCAGAAGGGCCGGGCGCTCTGGCAGGGCCTGAACCTGCCTTTCAAGGTCGAGTTCCTGCCGCGCGGGTTCCTGTACCGGCCGCGTATCGACATCTTCGAGGTCACCGGCGGGCGCGCCGAGCGGGTCCGGTACGATCCCGACTTGTTCAGCTACGAGGACCAGTCGCTGCGGGTGACCGACGATATCGGCTTCTCCGGCTTTCGCATCCACGCGCCGCTGAACCGGCCGGATTATTTCGACGAGCTGTGCGTGTTCCAGGGCGCGTCGTATTTCCGGGCGGTCGCGAAGGGTCAGGCCTACGGCCTGTCGGCACGCGGCTTCGCCAACGGCACCGGCAGCAACCGTGGCGAGGAGTTTCCGCTGTTCACCGCCTTCTGGCTGGAGCGGCCGCAGCCGGGCAGCCCGTCGGTGGTGGTGCACGCGCTGCTCGACAGTCCCGGCCTCGCCGGCGCCTTCCGTTTCTCCATCAGGCCCGGCGACGAGACCATCTTCGATGTCGAGAGCACGCTCTATCCGCGTCACGACCTGCATGAGAGTGGCGTGGCACCCCTGACCGGCATGTTCTACTTCGACGCCAACGACCGCTCCCGGGTCGATGACTGGCGGCCTGCAGCGCACGACAGCGAGGGGCTGTCGGTCTGGACCGGGCATGGCGACCAGCTCTGGCGTCCGCTGGTCAATCCGGTGGACCTGCAATTCTCGGCCTTCGAGTCGAGCAGCCCGCACGGGTTCGGCCTGATGCAGCGCAAGCGGTCGTTCGACGACTTCCAGGACCTGGCGCTGAACTATGAGAAGCGGCCCAGCCTGTGGATCGAGCCGATCGGCGACTGGGGCGAGGGATCGGTGGACCTGGTCGAACTGCCGACGCCCAACGAGGTCAACGACAACATCGTGGCGTTCTGGCGCCCCAGGGAGAAGCTGAACGCCGCCGGCGAGTACGCCTTCACCTACCGGATGCACTGGTGCTGGGATAATCCGTGGACGACCAGGCTCGCCCGCGTCGCGCAGACCCGGATCGGGTCCGCCGACGACCGCAGGAGCCGGATCGTCGAGATCGACTTCACCGGCGATGCGGTGAAGTCGCTGCCGGCCGATGCAAGGCTGCATGCCGAGGCAGGCGCCAGCGCCGGCATGATCCGCAACGTGGTGGTCGAGCCGAACCCCGAGATCCATGGCTGGCGCATCATCTTCCAGTTCGATCCCGGCGACGCCAGGACCGCCGAGCTGCACTGCACCCTCAACAGCGACATTGAGGCGCTGTCCGAACTATGGCTGTCGCGCTGGATACGCTAGCCGTGTCGGGACCGGCGCCGTTCCTGCCGCCCGAGGCGCCGCTGGCGATGCGGCCACAATCGCTCGGCCATGCGCCACCCCGCTCGCCGCACCCGGCGACCGCGCCGCGGTTGATCGGGCTGCGCCGGCTGCTGGTGATCGGCAGCGCCATCCTGCTGACGCTCGCCGCGACGCGAGAGATGTACCTGGTGCTGAACGGTGCCGGTCCGTCGGTGCTCGGCATCGTCGTGCTGCTGCTGTTCGTGGTGCTGTTCGCCTGGATCGCACTCGCCTTTACCAGCGCGATCGCGGGCTTCATCGCACTCCTCGGGCGGCGCGGCGGCCTGTCCCTGGGGATCAGCCGGGACGGACCGTTGCCCGACCCCACCGCGCGCACCGCGCTGCTGATGCCGACCTACAACGAGAACCCGGCACGGGTGATGGCGGGCCTGCAGGCGATCATCGAGAGCCTCGATGCGACCGGGCGCCTCGACGCCTTCGACGTGTTCATCCTGTCCGACACCACCAACGCCGATGTCTGGATCGCCGAGGAGGCCGCCTACCTCGCGCTGCGGCAGCGGATCGGCATAGCCGGAGCGCGCGTGTTCTACCGCCGGCGCGCGAAGAACACCGAGCGCAAGGCGGGCAACATCGCCGACTGGGTCAGGCGGTTCGGCGGCGCCTATCCGCAGATGATGACGCTGGACGCCGACAGCGTGATGGATGGGGGCACCATCGTGCGCCTGGCGGGCGCGATGGAACGCCATCCCGGCGTCGCGCTGATCCAGACCCTGCCGGTGATCGTCAACGGCAACACGCTGTTCGCCCGCATGCAGCAGTTCGCCGGTCGCGTGTACGGCCCGATGATCGCCTATGGCATCGCCTGGTGGCACGGCTCGGAGGGCAACTACTGGGGCCACAACGCCATCATCCGCACCCGCGCCTTTGCCGAACAGGCCGGGCTGCCGACGCTGCCGGGCCGCCGCCCGTTCGGCGGCCATATCCTGAGCCATGATTTCGTCGAGGCGGCGCTGATGCGTCGCGCCGGCTGGGCGATCCACATGGTGCCTGGCCTGCCGGGCTCGTACGAGGAGAGCCCGCCGTCGTTGACCGACATCGCCATACGCGACCGACGCTGGTGCCAGGGCAACCTGCAGCACGCCAAGGTGCTGCCGGCGCGCGGGCTGCACTGGGTCAGCCGGCTGCACCTGATGATGGGCATCGGCTCGTATGTGACCTCGCCGCTGTGGCTGGTGTTCCTGCTCTTCGGTATTGCGATCTCGGTGCAGTCGCGTCTCTGGCGGCCGGAATATTTCGGCGCCACCAAGTCGCTGTTCCCGAACTGGCCGCGGGTCGATCCGGTGCTGGCGCGCTATGTGTTCATCGCCACCATGGCGATCCTGCTGGCACCCAAGCTGCTCGCCTGGATCGCGCTGCTGTTCGACGGCAAAGCCCGTCGCGGCTCCGGCGGCGCGATCCGGTCCCTGCTCTCGCTGCTGGTCGAGACCCTGATCGGCGGGCTGGTGGCGCCGATCGCCATGCTGATCCAGACCGGCGGCGTGGTCGCGATCCTGGCCGGGCGGGACAGCGGCTGGAACGCCCAGCGCCGCGATGACGGGCGTGTGCCGCTCGCCGACGTCTGGCGGGCGTACTGGCGGCACATGCTGTTCGGCCTGTTCCTCACCGCGATCGCCTGGACGGTGTCGCCCGCCTTGTTCCTGTGGATGACGCCGGTGCTGCTCGGCCTCGTGCTGGCGGTGCCGCTCGCTGCCATCACCGCCGATCGTGCGCCCGGGCTGGGGCTGGCCCGGCTCGGCCTGCTGCGCATCCCCGAGGAGGTGGCGACCCCGCCGATCCTGGCGCGCGCGAACGCCCTCGCGCGCGAACTCGGGACCGCGACGGCGGCCGACCCGCTGGCGTTGCTGCTGCGCGACCCGGCGCTGCTCGCGGCCCACCGTGCGATGCTGCCGCCGCCACGTCGGCGCGGCGAGGGGGCGCCCGACGCCGACCTGCTGATGGGTCTCGCCCGGCTGTCGGAGGCGGACACGCTGCCCGCGGCGCTGGCCGGCCTCACGCCGCGGGAGCGCGCGGCGGTGCTGGGGGATGCCGGCGGCCTGGATCGCCTGCTGGCGCTGCATCGCCTACCGGCGGCGGCACTGGTATAGGCGGCCCGCCTTCCACCAGGATGCCGTCGCATGCGCAAGACCTCCGCCAGCCTGTTCTCGACCAGTGCCGTCGCCATCGCCCAGATGAGCGGCCGTCGCTACAGCCCGACGCCCGACCACCCGCGCACCGCGGCCTGGTATGCGGCGCTGCGCAAGCCGGCCGCGACGCCCCCCGGGCCGGTGTTCGGCGCTGTGTGGACCGGTCTCGACGCGTTGCTCGCCTATGGCGGCACCCGCCTGCTGATCGCGCCTGCGAGCCTGCAACGCACCGTTGCGCTCGGCTTCTGGAGCCTGAACGTGCTCGGTGTCGCCGGTTTTCCCTGGGTGCTGTTCGGCCGGCGCCGGCTCGGGGCTGCGACCGGCGTGACGGTCGCGATGCTGGCCGCCTCCGGTGGTGCGGTCGCGAGCGCCGCCGGTGTCGATCGTCGGGCGGCATGGGCCGGCGCTCCCGTGGCCGGCTGGGTCCTGTTTGCGTCGCTGCTTCAGGAGGAACTCTGGCGTCGCAACCGCTGAGGCGGCGCGGCCGCTGCCCGTACCGCATCCGGCGGCACGAACGACCGGATCGTGGCGGGAACACCGACCTCGAACGGCGTCACGTCGGACCAGAAGCGCTGCCTGAACCTGCTGCTGTCGACGATGTATGGCCGGTCCCAGGTGAAGCCGATATCCGCGACTTCCTTCATGAACCGGACGAAGATGCCGAGCAGGGGCAGCAGCCGGAACGGCACCCGCGTCAGCCTGAGCGGCCGCCCGAGCGCATCCGTTCCGAGACCCAGGATCTCGCGCGCGCTGCGGGTCGGGGCGCACGGCATGTTCCACACCTGCCCGAAGGCGTCGTCCGGCGCATCCAGCAGAGTCACCGCAGCACGCGCGATGTCCGGCACGTAGGCGAAATCGTGCGGCATGTCGGGTGGCACGATCATCAGCGCGGGCCTGCCGCACGCCAGCCGGCCGAAGCCGGTAGCGCCGAGATGCGACAACGACACGTCGGGACCGTAGAAGTCGGGGCAACGCAGCGCCGCCACCCGTACGCGGTCTCGGGCCCGCATCCAGATCCGCGTCACCTCCGCCCGGACCGACGGCTTGGCGCCGAGGCTGCTGAGCGGCATGTCCTCGCGCAGCGGCCGGTCCTGTGGCCCGAGCTGGTAGAGAGTGTCGATGAACACGATCCTCGCGCCGGATCCGGCGCAGGCCTCGACGACATTGGTGATGGCAGTGGGCCAGGCGCGCCGCCAGACCCGGGCATCATAAGCAAAACCGACTGCAAGCAGGACCTGGCCGGCACCGGCAACGGCCTTGCGAACGGCGTCCGGCTGCAGGACATCGCACGCCATGAAGTCGGCGCCGGGCGGCAGTCCGGACGGCCGGGAGCGCTGGGCGACGAGGACGCGCTCCCCGCGTTCCAGCAGGGTTCCGGCGACCAGGCGCCCGACCGGGCCAAATCCGAAGATCACGGTGGATGCTTGCATGTTCCTGCCTCCTTGATGACGATCAGGATGCAGGCAGACAGGCAGCCAGAGAATTGCCTGAAGTCGTGGAGCGTCTATACGGGAATAGATGAATTCGGAACCGGACTGGAGCCTCTACCGGACCTTCCTCGCGGTTGTCGAGGAGGGCTCGCTTTCGGGCGCCGCCCGTCGCCTGGGGCTGACGCAGCCGACCGTCGCCCGGCATGTCGACGGGCTGGAGCAGGCTCTCGGAGCCGACCTGTTCCTGCGCACCCAGCGCGGCCTGATCCCGACCGAGATGGCGCTCGATCTCAGGCCGCTTGCCGAACGGCTGGCGGCGATTGCGGCGACCCTGCTGCGCGCCGCGGGCGGCCGTCATGACGAGGTTCGCGGCACCGTCCGGGTCAGCGCCAGCGAGATGGTCGGCGTCGAGCACCTGCCGCCGATCCTCGCGCGCCTGCGCCGGCGCCACCCCGGCCTGGTGATCGAGCTGGCGTTGTCGAACGCCGTGCACGACCTCCTGCAGCAGGAGGCGGACATTGCCGTCCGCATGGTCGAGCCCACGCAGGACGCGCTGGTGGCACTTCGTCTGCCATCGATCGGGATCGGGCTGCACGCCCATCGCAGCTACCTGGAGCGGCGCGGCATGCCGGTCTCGGTCGAGGCGCTTGCCGACCATGACCTGATCGGGTTCGACCGCGAGACGCCCCGGTTGCGCCGCTTCGTGGAGGCGTTCCCCAGCCTCGGCCGCAGTGCCCTCGCCCTGCGGACGGACAGCGACATCGCCCAGTTCGCGGCAATCCGTGCCGGGTTCGGCATCGGCATGTGCCAGCTGGTGCTGGCGCGTCGCGAGCCGGGCCTGGTGCGCGTGCTCGCGGAGGCGGTGAGCCTGGATCTCGGCCTCTGGATCGTCATGCACGAGAACCTCAGGAGCAGCGCGCGCTGCCGGGCGGTCTTCGACGCGATGGCGGCGGGGCTGGCCGGGCTGGACGCCGCATAGACCTGCTGCGCTCCGGGCCGCATGCGCGAGTTGGGCGAGCGCTTTCAGAGTTCCGGGGCTCAGCCCCTGGCTCCTCACGAAGAGGCGTGAGACTGCCTCAGGACGGCAGAGGAGAGACGCCGAACAGCCAGGGATGCACCAGCAGCAGCGCCACCCAGAGGGCCAGTCCTGCGACCGGCGCGATCCAGCCGATCTCGCGCAGCACCAGCCGGTTGCGCCCGGCGAGGATGGCGGCGAACGGCAGGATCGAGGTCACCGCCGCCAGACGCTGCCAGGCTGCCCGGTCGCGCACCGCGAGCTTGCGGTCGATCGAGGGCATGCCGGCCAGCGCGGTGACGCCGAACGCGCCGAAGAACAGCAGCGACACCAGGTCGCCATTGCCCGCGACATGCACCGCCGACCAGGTTGCGAACGACCACAGCATCGGATGCCGGGTGATGCGTGACAGGCCGCGCGGCTCCTGGGCCGCCAGCCGCTCGCCGCCGATCGCGGTCGCATTCGGCGCGATCGCCGAGCCGACCAGCAGCACGAAGGCCGGTGCCATCAGCAGCACCAGCAGCCAGCCGAGCCAGTCCGGGGTGGTCCAGAGGCGGACCGATCCCGCGGCACGGGCGGCGCGATAGCTCATCACCAGAGCCCCGATCGCCACCACCGACAGCAGCGAGAACAGCACCCGGAAGCCGGCATCGCCGAGGCGCCGCGCCAGCAGGCCACGCAATCCGGTGCCGGCGATGCCGACATGCACGCCGATCCAGGCGCAGGCGGCGAGGACGAGGGCGGTGAGTGACCCGGTCATCGGCCGAGCATGAGGTCAAGCCGCAGCCAGGGGCGAGGTGTCGTACTGCGCCAGCAGGTCGGCCGGATCACGATAGACCGCAATGCAGCCGGCCGCGCGCAGCTCCGCCTCCGACCAGCCGCCGCACAGCACGCCGATGGTCCGCAATCCTGCCCGGGTGGCGGCCTCGGCGTCGTACGGCGTGTCGCCGATGACGATGGCCAGGGCGGGGTCCTGGTCGCCGAGCTTGCGCAGCGCCGCCTGGAAGATGTCCGGCTCGGGCTTGCTGCTCTCGGCATCGTCCGAGGAGGTCTCGATCTCGATCAGGTCCGCGATGTCGGCAAGCTTCTTGTAGGTCTGGAGCTCATCGCCCTTGGCCGACGAGGCCAGCGCCACCCGCCAGCCCTCCGCCTGCAGGCGTTCGACCAGGGCGCGCACTTGCGGGAAGCCCTCGATCCGGTCGAGGTAGCGTTCCTTGAGGATCTCGGCCCGGCGGCCATTGATCGCCTCGCCCTGTGCCTTGCGGGCGGGTTCGTCGAGGAACACCGGCAGCAGCTGGTCGCCGCCCTTGCCGATCTGGCCGCGTATGTCGGCAAGGCGGAAGTCGTGCCCGAAGGCGCGGAACGCGTCCTGCCAGGCCTGGGCGTGCTGCGTCACGCTGTCCACCAGGGTGCCGTCCACGTCGAAGATCACCGCACCCGGCATGGTCCTGCGCTCCCGCTCTGTTGCAGCGTTAGCGCGTGGCGGTCGCCGGGTTTCCCATCAGCATGCTGATCCGGCGGCCGGCCAGGGCGGTGTTGAGCCAGATCCCGTGCGGCGAGCGGCCGGTCGCGACCGTGGTGTAGGCGCCGGATGCGAGGTCCAGCACCGCGACATGCTGCCGCCAGCGCAGCGTCGCCCACATGCTGCCGTCGGGCCCGAACACGATGTCGTCCGGTCCGCCGGGCAGGCGGTAGCTTCGCACCACGTCCAGGCTGTTCCAGTCGAGCTGCTCGATGGTGCCGGACACCCGGCAGGTGACGTAGACCCGCTTGTGATCCGGCGAGATGAAGATGTTGTGCGGGCCGGCCGCCATGTGGATCTCGCGCTCGACATGGCCGTCCCTTGGATCGACCACGGCGACGAAGTCGGTGCCCATGTTGGCGACCAGCACATGCCCCTCGTGCCAGAGCACCCCGGCAGGCGTGGAGCCGACCTTGCTGTCCCACAGCACCCGGCCGGTCGCGGTCTCGATCGCCATCAGGCGGCCGCTATCCTGCAGGCTGACATAGACCACCGAGGAGTCCGGCGCGTAGTTGATATGGCTCGGCATCGCCTTTGCAGGCACCCGATGCGCGAGGGTCATGGTCGCCACGTCGTAGATGTCGACCTGGTTGCGGGCGAGGCCTGCGACCGTCAGCCAGCTTCCGCTCGGACTGTACGAGATCTGGTACGGGTCGCTGACCGTGATGCGCCGCTGCATGGCGCCGGTGAGCGGATCGAGGAAGAACAGCGCATTGCCGGCGGTGTCGCCGACCACCAGGGAGCGGCCGTCCGGCGTGACCGCCATATGGTGCGGCTCGCGCAGCACCGGGACGCGCCGCACCTCCTGGCGGGTGTCGATGTCGATCTCGCTGATCGAGGCATCGGCGGAGTTCAGCACGAAGGCGAGCCGCTCGGGATGCGGCGCGGGCTGCGCGCGCACGCCCGACGTGAGGGCCGCGAGGGCGATGAGGCTGGCGGCGGAAGACAGGAACCTGTTCATTTGCAACTCGCTGGAAGCGCCTGCTTGGCCAGAGCATGAGCCATGCTGTCAATTGGAAAACAGCAGCCCGATCCCCGGCACTTGCCTGCCGGCTGCTTCTTGCCACATGAGAAGCCGACAAAGTTGCATGGCGTCCGGCACTCAACAGGATCTTACCCAAGATGTTCATCGAAACCGAGGACACCCCGAACCCGGCCACGCTGAAGTTCATTCCGGGCGGCCGTGACGTCATGGGCTACAGCACCGCCGACTTCTCCGGCCCCGAGAATGCCGCGCGCTCGCCGCTGGCATCCGCCCTGTTCGAGTTGGACGGAGTGGCGCGGGTGTTCCTCGGCGGCGATTTCATCACCGTCAGCAAGACCGACGCGGTTGACTGGGCGGGACTCAAGCCGATGGTGCTGTCGGTGATCGTCGACCACTTCGTCTCCGGGCGGCCGGTGATCGAGGGGCAGGGCGACCTCGCCGAGGAGGACGTGCTGCCCGAGGATAGCGAGGTGGTCGCCCAGATAAAGGAGCTGCTCGACACCCGGGTGCGGCCTGCAGTGGCCGGAGACGGCGGCGACATCGTGTTCCGCGGCTATCGCGACGGCGTGGTGCGGCTGCACATGCAGGGCGCCTGCTCGGGCTGCCCGTCCTCGCGCGCCACGCTGAAGCACGGCGTCGAGAACATGCTGCGTCACTACGTGCCGGAAGTGCAGTCGGTCGAGCAGGTCGAGGCGTAACGGACGGCCATGGCCTCCGAGACGATGGCGTCCGAGACGATCCAGCCGCCTTCCGACGATGCGGGCGAGGCCGAACTGCCCGTAGCAGTGCCTGCCGCGCCATCCGGCGTCGACGCTGCCGTGCTCGATCATGTTTTCCGCAACGCCCGCACGCCGCAGCGCTGGCGCAACATTCCGGTCGCCGAGGCGCTGCTGCACACGCTCTACGACCTGGTCAAGCTCGGCCCGACCTCAGGCAACTGCTTACCCGCGCGCTTCGTGTTCCTAACCAGCCGCGACAGCCGCGAGCGGCTGCGGCCAGCGCTCTCGTCGGGCAATGTCGAGCGCACCATGGGCGCGCCGGTCACCGTGATCGTGGCGCAGGACCCGCTGTTCTACGAGCAGTTGCCGCGGCTCTATCCGGACGTCGAGGCGCGATCCTGGTTCGCCGCCGACATCGTGCTGGCGGAGGAAACCGCGTCGCGCAATTCCAGCCTGCAGGGCGGCTACCTTATCCTGGCCGCCCGGATGCTCGGCCTCGACGCCGCGCCGATGTCCGGCTTTGACGCCGACAAGGTCGACGAGATCTTCCTCGCCGGGCAGGGCTGGCGCTCGAACTTCCTGCTCAATCTCGGCTATGCGGACGGCGAGCCCTCGCATCCGCGCCTGCCCAGGCTGGCCTTCGACGAAGCCTGCCTGCTGCTGTAGCGCGCGCCCCATCTCCCTGAAGGCCCCGGCCTCGTGAAGATCCTGGTGCTCGACGGCTCCGGCGCGGATGGCAGACTGGCGCTGGTCGGCTTCGAGGCTGGTCGGCCCGCCCTGCTGGGCGATGTCATGATCCCCGGACGAGGCGGCGCGGAGTATCTGGCCGGACAGGCGCGCGACCTGCTCGCGGTCGCAGGCTGGAGCACGGCCACCCTCGACCTCGTCGCCGCCATCGTCGGACCCGGCAGCTTCACCGGCCTGCGCGCCACCCTGTCGCTCGCGCATGGGCTGAGCCTGGGAAGTGGCTGCAGGCTGGTCGGGGTCGGGCTCGGCGAGGGGTTGCGCCGGACCGCCGGTTTGCAGGCGTGGCCGGTCTGGTGCGTGACCCGGGCGCGGCGCGGACGCATTTTCCTCGACCGCGAGGCGGACGGCCCGGCCGGCTGCATGCTGGACGACCTGCCGCGTCCGGCCGGCGGCACGGTGCTGCTGGCCGGGGATGCGAGCGGCGTGGTGGCGTCCCTGCTCAGCGCTGGCGAAGTGGTGGCGCAGGCGCTCGGCATCGACCGCCCCGACCCGCGCGCCATCGCAGGCGTGGCGCTGGATCGGCTGGCCGGCCGCCTGGCGCCGCTCGCCGTGCAGCCGCTCTATGTCGATCCGCCCGAGGCCCGGCTTCCTGCCGGCGGATTGCGCCCGGCGCCGGTCTGATGCCGACGGCAACCTTGATCGCCGTCGGCCCGCACTGGGCCGCAGCGCTCGCCGCCCTGCATGCCGTCGCGTTCGAGGGTGGCAAGGTCTGGGATGCGCGGGCCTTCACCGGGCTGCTCGACATGCCCGGCTGCTTCGCCGTTCTCGCGCAAAGCGCAGGGCTCGCCCTGTTTCGGGTCGCCGCTGACGAGGGCGAGCTGCTGACCATCGGCGTGCGGCCCCAGGCGCGCAGGGCGGGAGTGGCGGGCATGCTGCTCGATGCGGGCCTGGCGGAGTGCGCCCGCCGCGGCGCCCGGCTGATGCTGCTGGAGGTCGCCGAGGGCAATGACGCGGCGCTCCGCCTCTATGACACCCGCGGCTTCGTCGAGGTCGGTCGCCGGCGCGGCTACTACAGGGGCGGCGAGGACGCCCTGCTGCTCTCGCGTCCACTCGCTGACCTCAGCGGCCACCCTTAGCACCTGCGTATCGACACCAGCCTGACCCCCTCGCCCTGCGGCGCGTCGGCAATTACCGCGTGGCCGAGGTTGCGCGCATTGCCGACCACGTTGCGGTGCGGCTCGTCGCCGGCCAGCAGGACATGCAGGATCTCGCCCGGAACGATACGGTCCAATGCCAGCCTGGTGCGGACGAAGGTCATCGGGCAGGTCTCGCGGGTGATGTCGAGATGATGGTCAGGCATAGCGGTGGCTTGCTTCCCGGATGGCGGTGCGCTCGTAGTAAGGGTCGTAGTAAGAGGGCGAGTAAGGCGGAATACTCATTGCGAGAATCGGAATAACATTTATATGGATTACGAGTATTGGTGGCCAGGGGGCGCGGACATGACCGATCAGGTGGGGCAACCGGGCGTGCTGGGACTGACCGCCCAGATCGTCTCCGCCCATGTGTCCAACAACATCGTGCAGTCCGATGCTTTGCCCGCCCTGATCGCCGATGTCTTCCGCACCCTCTCCGATGTCGGCCGCGACAGCGTCCCGGTGGACAAGCCGCAGCCGGCGGTGGCGGTCAAGAAGTCGATCTTCCCCGACCACATCGTCTGCCTCGAGGACGGCAAGAAGCTCAAGATGCTCAAGCGTCACCTCAAGACCGCCTACAACATGACGCCCGAGCAGTATCGCGAGCGCTGGAACCTGCCGGCCGACTATCCGATGGTGGCGCCGAACTACGCCCGCCACCGCTCGTCGCTGGCCAAGCAGATCGGCCTCGGCACCAAGCCGCGAATCGCGCGCTAGACTCTGGTTGGCGCCGATGCCGATCCGGCTGGCCTGACCATGACGGCGGCGCCGCAGGCTGCGATCCTGTCGGCGGCGCAGGCCGGTCCCGATTCGACAAGGCCGAGGGTCTTGGGATACGCCGCCTCAGATGAACGGCCGCCTTTATCTCCCGGAACGCGGGGGCGTGGTGCGATGGCATCCCGTATAGAGCGGCTCTGCGTCGATCGCGGCCTCAAGATGACCGGCCAGCGGCGGGTGATCGCCAAGGTCTTGTCCGAGGCGGAAGACCATCCCGACGTCGAGGAACTGTACCGGCGCGCCGCCGCCCTCGACAGCCGCATCTCGGTGGCGACGGTGTACCGGACGGTGCGCCTGCTCGAGGAGAAGGGCATCCTGGAACGACGCGATTTCGGCGGCGGACGGGCGCGCTACGAGGCGACCGAACACGGGCACCACTACCACCTGATCGATATCGAGACCGGCCGCGTGATCGAGTTCGAGGATGCCGAGCATGAGCAGCTGATGCGGCAGATCGCGACCCGGCTCGGGTTCGACCTCGTCTCCCATCGCATGGAACTGTTCGGGCGCCGCCGGGATGCCGCCGTCGAGGCGGCCAGCCCCGGTCGCCTGCCGGAAGCGGGCGACGCCGCGGCAGCGCCCGAGCAGGATGGCGTGCGGCGGCCCAACCGGGACGGAGCGATGCGGTGAGCCTGACCACCCCGATCGTGACACCGACGCTGCCGGCGCCAAAGCACGACGGCGGATTTGGGGAGCTGCGCGCCGGCAATCTCGGCGTCCGGATCGCCGTCAGCGCGGCCGAGCGGGATGCGGCGCAGGCGCTGCGCTACCGGATCTTCTACGAGGAGATGGGTGCGACGCCCGACGACGACGCGCGGCGCCTGCGTCGCGACATCGACATGTTCGACGAGGTCGCCGACCACCTGCTGGTCATCGACCACGCCCTCGGCTCGGGGCCGCGCGGCGTGGTCGGCACCTACCGCCTGGTGCAGAACGAGGGGGCCGAGCGGGTCGGCCGCTTCTACACCTCCGACGAATACGACATCAGCCGCATCACCGGCTTCCCCGGACGCCTGCTGGAGCTCGGCCGGTCCTGCGTCGATCCGGCCTATCGCGGGCGCGCCGCCATGCAGTTGCTGTGGCGCGGGATCGCCGCCTACGTGTTCCTGCATCGCATCGACGTCATGTTCGGCTGCGCCAGCCTGCCCGGCACCGACCCGGACCGGCTGGCACCCGAGCTGACCTATCTCTACCACAACCACCTGGCACCCCCGGCGCTGCGACTGCGCGCGGTGCCCAACCGGCATGTCGAGATGCGCCGCTGCGATCCGGCCGGCCTCGACCACAAGCGAACGCAACTGCTGCTGCCGCCGCTGATCAAGGGCTACCTGCGCCTGGGCGGCTTCATCGGCGACGGCGCCGTGGTGGACCGGCAGTTCAACACCACGGACGTCGCAGTGGTGGTCAAGACCGACCTCATCACCGACAAGTACTATCGGCACTACGAGCGCCAGCTGCGCGACGCGCTCGACTGAACCGGCTCGCCGCCTGAAGCGCAAACCTTCTGCCACGCGGCCCGACATGCTGGCCAACATGCTGCTCGCGATCCTGCCGGGTGCCCTGTCGGCGCTGTCCCTGCCGCCGTTCGGCCTGACCGGCATCCTGTGGCTGACGCTGCCCTGGCTGCTGGTCCGGCTGGGACGTGGCGGGATTCGGGGCGGCCTGCTGCAGGGTTTCGGCTTCGGCTTCGGCTATCACTGCGCCGGGCTGTACTGGATCACCAATGCCATCCTGACCCGCCTCGACCTGTTCTGGTGGGCGGTGCCGCTGGCGACCCCGCTCTGCGCCATCCCGCTGGCCTGCTGCCTGGCGGTCCCGTGCGGGTTGGCGACCTTGGCCCCGTTCGGCTGGCGCCGGGTGGCCGCGTTCGCCGGGCTGTGGACGCTGTCGGACCTGGCCCGGGAGTTCCTGTTCACCGGCTTCCCCTGGAACCCGCTCGGCAGCGTGTGGGAGTGGCCGTCCCATGCCGGCGACATCATGATCCAGCCGGCGGCCTGGATCGGGGTGCCCGGGCTGACCCTGCTCACCGTGCTGGCAGGCTGCCTGCCGATCCTCGGGCGGCGCGGCATCGCGTGCAGCCTGCTGCTGCTGGCGGTGTGGGCCGGGGCGGGGACGTTGCGCCTCGGCCATGTCGGGCCCGCGGGCTCGCCCGGACCTGTGGTACTGCTGGTCCAGGGCAACATCCCCGAGAGCGAGAAGCTCGATCGCGAGAGCGCCGTGCAGGCGTTCCGGACCTACCTGCGCCTGACGGCAACGGGGGCGACGGCGGCTGGCAGGCTGGCCGCTGCCTCGGGCCGCAAGCTGGTGTTCGCGTGGCCGGAGAGCGCCTTTCCCGGGCTGCTCGACGAGGATGCGCAGGCGCGCGCGATCATCATGGCCCAGGCGCCAACCGCCGCCGCCGGGCTGATCGGCAGCGTCCGCTTCGGCGCCGACGGCCGGCCGCGCAACAGCATGGTGGCTCTTCGGCCGGATGGCGGCATCGCGGCGGTCTACGACAAGGCGCATCTGGTGCCGTTCGGGGAATACCAGCCGGCCGGCCTGCCGTTCCAGGTGGTGCCGGGCGGCGGCTTCGTCGCTGGCGCCGGCCTGCGCACGCTACACCTGCCGGGACTGGCGCCGTTAGGCACCCTGATCTGCTACGAGGTGATCTTCCCCGGTGCGGTGGTTGCGGCCGACCGGCCGGGCTGGCTGCTCAACATCACCAACGATGCCTGGTTCGGCGACAGCGCGGGCCCGCGCCAGCACCTGCAGTCGGCGCGGATGCGTGCGGTCGAGGAGGGGCTGCCGCTGGCCCGGGCTGCCAATACCGGGATCTCCGGTGCCTTCGACGGCTATGGCCGGCCGCTCGGAGAACTGGGCTGGGGACAGGCCGGCGCCATCGCCGCGGCCATGCCGGCGCCGCTGCCGCCGACGGTGTTCGGCAGCCTCGGATTGTGGGCGCCGCTGGCGGCCAGCCTGCTGGCTTGCAGCCTTGGGTTGAGGCCATCTTGGCGCCCGCGTCGCAGGATGCGCCAGGACACGCCTAAAGGCGGTGACGAGTCTCAGATTTAACGCGAACCCGTTAAACTTGACAGCTTAGGGTTGCGGGTTTACCTATGGAGACACCGTTAAGTCGAGGGATCCATGTCGCGAATCGCCGCTGCCAGAGACCCTTCCGTGCCTGCCGGTGAAGCCGTCACCGGTGAGCGCGACTCCCGCCCGAGCCCCATCGACGTGCATGTGGGCAGTCGCATCCGGTTGCGACGCACCCTGCTCGGCATGTCCCAGGAGCGTCTCGGCGACAGCCTCGGCCTGACCTTCCAGCAGGTGCAGAAATACGAGCGCGGCGCCAACCGTGTTGGCGCCTCCCGCCTGTTCGACCTCTCGCGTGTGCTCGACGTCCCGGTCAGCTTCTTCTTCGACGATCTGCCGGCGCCCTATGCCGCCAGCGGCGCACGCTCCAGCCTGCAGCAGGCGACCGGCTTCGCCGAGGGCCAGGAAGGCTTCGGCGGCGGCGACGACCTGTTCACCCGCAAGGAGACGGTCGACCTCGTGCGTGCCTATTACCGGATCAGCGAGTTGCCGGTGCGCAAGCGGGTGCTGGATCTGATCAAGTCGATGGGTCCGGTAGCCGAGCGCCCGGAATAAAGGCCTGCAACGCCTGCTGCCGGCGATCCCGATCTGTTTCAAGCTTGGGCGCCTTTTCCGCGCTACGGTGCTCACGGCTTCCAATTCAAGCATGGGCGGCCGCTCCGTTTCGGTGCTCTGAAAGTCGCGCCAGGCGCAGCCCGTTGGGCCGCTCTCATCCAGCATCAGGCGTTTGCAGGCCTCTATTCGCGTCGCAGGACTGTGTCGTTGACGAAGCTGGCCAGCTTGCGAGAGACGAAGTCGCGCTTCAGCGTCGTCTCGTCATATTCGTCGCGCACCCAGTCCATGAACGGCAAGCGGCCTTCCGCCTCGCGCTGGTAGCGCAGGAAGAACGCATCCAGGATGCCGGTGCGCGAGCGGTTGAAGTGGCCGAAGCGCCAGGAGAGCTGGCGCAGCGCCTCGGCCGCCGTGCCGCCCTCGAACATGATCACCAGTCCCGAAGCCAGGCCGGCCCGGTCGGCGCCGGACTTGCAGTGCATCAGGATCGGGAACGCGACACTCCGGTAGATCTGCTCGAACCGCAGGATGCGCTCGCGATGCGGCGCGCCGCGGCTCTCGAATGCCATGTCGACATGCGCCAGGCCCAGTTCGCGCGCCGCCTCGCGGGACAGCGCGTCGGAGCCACAGCGGCGGTGCCCGCGCAGGTTCACCAGGGTGCGGACGTGATAGCGCGACGCAAGGTCCGACAGCCGCGCCGGGGTCGGATGGTTACAGCGATAGACCCGTCCCGCCAGCACCGGCGCGAAGTTCGACCAGACGGTCCTGAAGATGCCGTGATCGACCAGCAGGCTGTCGCGCCACGCCGCCTTGCGACTGGCACGGCCGTTCAGGACGTCATCGAACATGGTGAAACGATAGCACGTCAGCGGCCGGTAATTAGCCTTTCCGCTGCAGCTGCAGCTGCTTGATCTTGCCGATCGCCTCGGCCGGGTTCAGCCCCTTCGGACAGGTCTGGGTGCAGTTCATGATGGTGCGGCAGCCATACAGCTTGAGCGGGTCCTCCAGCGCGTCGAGACGCTCGCCGGTGAACTCGTCGCGGCTGTCGGCGATCCAGCGATAGGCCGCCAGCAGCGTAGCCGGACCGAGATAGCGGTCGCCGTTCCACCAGTAGGACGGGCAGGCGGTGGTGCAGCAGAAGCACAGGATGCACTCCCACATGCCGTCCAGCACCGCGCGCTCCTCGATGCTCTGCAGGCGCTCGCCATCCGGCGGCGGCGCGCTGTCGGTCTTCAGCCAAGGCTCGACTGAGCGCAATTGCGCATAGGCCTGGGTCAGGTCGGGCACCAGGTCCTTGACGACCGGCATGTGCGGCAGCGGATAGATGCTGACCGCCTTTTTCACCTCCTCGATCGGCTTGAGGCAGGCCAGCGTATTGGTGCCGTCGATGTTCATCGCGCACGAGCCGCAGATGCCCTCCCGGCAGGAACGGCGGAAGGTCAGGGTCTGGTCGACGTCGTTCTTGATATGGATCAGCGCGTCCAGCACCATCGGGCCCATCGCATCGAGATCGAGCTCGAAGGTGTCGAGCATCGGTTTCTCGCCGTCATCCGGGTTCCAGCGATAGACCTTGAATTCCTTGACCCGTTTCGCACCCGCCGGCGCCTTGAACGTCCGGCCACGGCCGATCCTGCTGTTCTTCGGAAGAGTGAGTTCAACCATCAGCCAGGCTCCGGCTTAATAAACGCGCTTCTTTGGCGGGAAGACGGAGACCTCGTTGGTCAGCGTCTGCATCCGCACCGGGCGGTAGCTGATCGCGACGTCGCCCTTGGCATCGAGATGCGAGACGGTGTGCTTCATCCAGCCGGCGTCGTCGCGCTCGGGGAAGTCGTCATGCGCATGCGCCCCGCGGCTCTCCTCGCGGTTCTCGGCACTTCCCATCGTCACGGTGCCGTTGGCGATCAGGTTCTCGAACTCCAGCGCCTCCATCAGGTCGCTGTTCCAGATCAGCGAGCGATCCGACACCGACACGTCCGAAAGCCCGGTCCACAGGTTGCGTATCTTGCCGACCCCCTGGGTCAGGCTGTCGCCGGAGCGGAACACCGCCGCATGCGCCTGCATGGTGCGCTGCAACTCCTCGCGCAGGGTGGCGACCCGGGTGCCCCCGTTGGCATGGCGCAGCTTGTCGAAGCGCGCCAGCGAGGCCTGCCCGGCGCCCGTCGGCAACGGCGCGATCGCGGCCCCCGGCTTGACGATGTCGGCAGCCCGCAGCGCGGCGGCCCGGCCAAACACCACCAGGTCGAGCAGCGAGTTGGTGCCGAGCCGGTTGGCGCCGTGCACCGAGACGCAGGCCGCCTCGCCGACCGCCATCAGCCCAGGCACGATGGCGTCCGGGTTGACCGGCGTCGGGCGCAGCACCTCGCCGTGGTAGTTCGTCGGAATGCCGCCCATGTTGTAATGCACCGTCGGCAGCACCGGCACCGGCTCGCGGGTGACATCCACTCCGGCGAACACCCGCGCGGTTTCCGAGATGCCGGGCAGCCGCTCGTGCAGCAGGTCGGCGCCGAGATGCTCCAGGTGCATCATGATGTGGTCCGCATTCGGACCGCAGCCACGCCCCTCGTTGATCTCGATGGTCATCGAGCGCGACACCACGTCGCGGGAGGCGAGGTCCTTGGCGGTGGGCGCATAGCGCTCCATGAACCGCTCGCCCTCGGAATTGGTGAGGTAGCCGCCTTCGCCGCGACAGCCCTCGGTCAGCAGGCAGCCGGCCGGGAAGATGCCGGTCGGGTGGAACTGAACGAATTCCATGTCCTGGGTCGGCAGCCCGGCGCGCATCGCCATGCCGCCGCCGTCGCCGGTGCAGGTGTGCGCCGAGGTGCAGGACTGGTAGGCGCGGCCGTAGCCGCCGGTCGCCAGCACCACCATGTTGGCGCGGAACCGGTGCATCTGCCCGTCCTCGAGCGACCAGGCCATGACGCCGCGGCAGGCGCCGTCCTCGTCCATGATCAGGTCGAGGGCGAAATACTCGACGAAGAACTCGGCATTGTGCTTCAGGCTCTGCTGGTAGAGCGTGTGCAGGATGGCATGTCCGGTGCGGTCGGCGGCGGCACAGGCGCGCGGCACCGGCGCCTTGCCATACTCCGACATGTGGCCGCCGAACGGGCGCTGGTAGATGCGGCCATCCTCGGTGCGCGAGAACGGCACCCCGAAATGCTCGAGCTCATGGATCGCCGGCACCGCCTCGCGGCACATGTACTCGATGGCGTCCTGGTCACCGAGCCAGTCCGAGCCCTTGACGGTGTCGTACATGTGCCAGCGCCAGTTGTCCTCGGCCATGTTGCCGAGCGAGGCGCCGATGCCGCCCTGCGCCGCCACGGTGTGGCTGCGGGTCGGGAACACCTTGGTGACGCAGGCCGTCTTCAGGCCGCTCGCGACCATGCCAAGGGTGGCGCGCAGTCCGGAGCCGCCGGCGCCCACCACCACCACGTCGTAGGCGTGGTCCACGACCTTGTAGGCGTTGCCGCCAGGCGAGGGTGTCTGGGACCGGGGAGGCGGAGGCATGGCGTTCATCGGCAGGTCGTTCCCGGCGTCTTAGAACGCCATCTTGAGTATTGCCACGATCGAAAACAGCCCAAGCAACAGGGCCGCGGCCTTGTTCAGCAGGGTAGTCGCGAGGTGGCTCTTCTTGACGTAATCGTCAATGACCACCTGCAGGCCCAACTGCATGTGATGGAAGGTCATGATCACGGTCGCGAGCAGCAGCACCGTATTGACCGGTCGGCTCGCCCAATGCACCACCGCAGCCTGATCGGCATGCAGCAAGGTCAGGACCGAGACCACGAACCAGATCGTCAACGGCACCAGGGCGATCGCGGTGACGCGCTCCACCCACCAATGCTCGACGCCGGACTTGGCCGACCCGAGGCCACGCGCACGCCCGAGTTGCGAGCGCATCACCCGGACGCGGGCGGATTCGTCGTTCATGCAATCAGGCTCCCAGCCACAGGCTGAGCCCGATTGCCCAGATCAGCAGGGTCGTTACCACGGTCGCCGCCACCGTGGCCCAGCCGCTGCGGTGCGTCGCCGGCAGGCTGAAGCCGCGGCCGCTGTCCCAGACCAGGTGCCGGATGCCGGCATAGAAGTGATAGACCAGCGACACCGTCCAGCCGAACAGCACCAGCAGCCCGATCGGATTGGCGATCACATGCTGCACGGTCGCGAACGCCTTCGGCCCGCTGGCGGCGGCGACCAGCCACCAGACCAGCAGGCCGGTGCCGGCCGAGATCGCGACCGAGGTCGCTCGGTTCAGGATCGAGAGGACGGACGTGATCTGCGGACGATAGACCTGGAGGTGCGGGGACATCGGGCGGCGGACGATGGCGCCGTCGCTCCTGTGCGCCACGTACTGGGCGTCGCGGATATCCTTCATGACGCGGCCGGGGGCTTTCCTGCAACGCGGCCAGGAAGGCCGGGCCGGCAAATCGTCCTACGCCCGGCCCGGACCCTGGTCAATGAAACCGCACCTGTAATTCTGCCCTGCAGCATTCCGCCGTTACGCAGCCTTCCGGCCGAACAGGTCGAAGGCGATCATCGTCTCGGCGATCTGCACCGCGTTCAACGCCGCCCCCTTTCGCAGGTTGTCGGCCACGCACCAGAAGGCGAGGCCGTTCCTGACCGTGGGGTCGATGCGCAGCCGGCTGACATAGACCGCATCCTCGCCGACGCACTCGACCGGGGTCACGTAGCCGCCATCGTCGCGGTGGTCGTGCAGGATCACGCCCGGGCTGTCGCGCAGCCGCGCCCGCGCCTCCTCCAGGTCCACCGGCTCCTCGAACTCGACCACCACGCTCTCGGAATGGCCGATGAACACCGGCACCCGCACGCAGGTGGCGAACACCGCGATGTCGGGATCGAGGATCTTGCGGGTCTCGACCGCCATCTTCCACTCCTCCTTGGTCGAGCCGTCCTCCATGAAGCGGTCGATGTGCGGGATGCAGTTGAAGGCGATCTGCTTGGTGAACTGCTCCGAGGTGATGGCGTCGTTGACGAAGGTGCCCTTGGACTGGGTGAACAACTCGTCCATGCCCTCCTTGCCGGCGCCGGACACGGCCTGGTAGGTCGAGACCACCACGCGCTTGGCGGTGAACAGGTCGTGCAGCGGCTTGAGCGCCACCACGAGCTGGATCGTCGAGCAGTTCGGGTTGGCGACGATGCGGCGCTTCAGGTTCTTCTTCAGCGCGTCCGGGTTCACCTCGGGCACCACCAGCGGCACGTCGTGGTCCATGCGGAACTGGCTGGTGTTGTCGATGACCACGCAGCCGACCGCCGCCGCACGCGGCGCATGGATCGCCGAGACCGCCGCCCCGGGCGAGAATAGCGCGATGTCCCAGCCCTTGAAGTCGAAGGTCTCGAGGTTGCGCACCTTGAGCACGGTCTTGTCGCCGAACGAGATCTCCTGGCCGGTCGAGCGCGGCGAGGCGAGGGCCACGATCTCGTCGACGGGGAACTCGCGCTCGGACAGCGTCTTGATGATCTCGCGCCCGACCGCCCCGGTGGCGCCGACGACGGCTACCCGATACCCCATGATCTTCCCCTGCTGCGCCTGCGCCCGCCTCGCATCCGGCTGCCCACCTTGCACCCGGCTGCCCGCCCTGCGCCCGGGTGCCTGCCTTCCGCCCGGGTGACAGAGATGGGCGGCGGTGCCGGGGGTAGCAAGCGGCATGCGCCGCGGGCAAGCGCGCGCACGGCATGGCACCTCTTCATCGGCTCAAGCCGGAGCCGGCTTTGGCTTCACCAAAGCAGGCCGCCAGCAGCAGGGCCAGCAGCGCCGGCACCGCCAGCACCAGGAAACCGCCGGTCCAGCCGATCACGTGCACCACGACGCCGCCGAACAGCCCCGAGAGCGCGCCGCCCGCCCCCTGGATCGCATTCACCGCGCCGAGCGCGGTCTGTGTCCGGCCGCTGCCCCAGGTCAGGTCGGCGATGACGATCGGGACCGCGACGCCGATCAGCCCCGACGACAGGCCGTCCAGCATCTCCGCCGGGATCAGCCAGACCGGATCGGTGACGAACGACGACAGCGCCGCGCGCAGCGGCAGCGCCGCGAACGCCAGCAGCAGCAGCCGCCTACGGCCGCGACGGTCGGCTAGCGAGCCGGCCCAGAGTGCTACCGGGATCATGGTGAGCTGCGCCACGATCACGTAGTCGGCGGTCCAGCCGGTCGCCTCATAGCCCAGGCTCACCAGCCGCTGGCCGAGCAGCGCCAGCATCGTGCCGTTGCCGAGATTGAACAAGGCGAGTGCGCCCGCCACCAGCAGCAGGCGCCGGTCGCCGAGCACGCGGCCCAGGCCGTGCCGAGGGCGGTGGTCATCAGGCTCGTCCTCCTGCCAGCCATGCGCGCGCCGTCCGTTCCAGGCACGGGATGGCGTGGTCGCGACTGCGACGATGGCGCCGACCGACATGCCGCCGAGCACCCAGAAGGCGGCGCCGCTGCCGAGCATGTGGCTGCCCGCGCGGATCAGCAGGGCGGCGAGCAGGATGCCGACATGGTTGAAGGCCTGGTTGCGGCCCTGCTGGCGGGGAAACCGGTCCTTGCCGACGATGCCCAGCGTCAGCGCGGTCAAAGCCGGCATGACCAGCGTGCCGCCCGCCGCCGCCAGGAACTGCGCCCCGGAGATCTCGGCGAGACCGCTCGAAGGCAGGATCAGCAGCGTCCCGGCGAGGATGGCCGCGCAGGCGAGCGCCACCAGCAGCCTCGGCCGGCCGCTCTGATCGACCAGGGCCCCCGCCGGCCCGTTGAGAAACAGCGCGCTCAGCCCGACGATGGTGTTGACCAGCCCGATCGCGGCCGGGTTCCAGTGTCCGTCCTGCGCCAGCCAGGTCGCCAGAAACGGCCCGAGGCCGCCCTGGATGTCCCCAGTGAACAGGTTGATGGCGGCGAGATGCGTCGTCGGTGACATGCCGGGCCTGAGCAAAGTGGGGTCAGACCCTGCCAGCCCGACGGCTGGTCCGAACGTGCGGCGCGCCCGGCTGTTCCTGCCGGCGGGTGCCGAGGCTAGCGCTTCGCGTGCTGCAACGGCGCCTCGGTGATCGCGAGATCGTCCTCCAGCGCCCGTGCCGGGGTGATGTCGGCCTCCTGCAGGCCACCGTGATATGCCCGCACCGCTTCGGCGGGAGCGATCGCCTGGTCCACTACCCGGCGCATCAGCGCGATCAGCGCCAGCGGGTCCTCGGCGAGATTGATCTTGCGGCCGAACAGCGCCAGCCGCGCGCCATGCCGCTCCGCCTGATGCACCAGCTCGAAGGTGTCGCGCGTGGTGCCGGCACCGCCGCCGAGCACCCCAACCACGATCGACGGGTCGAAGGTCGCGAGCTCCTCCAGCGCGGCCGGTCCGTTGAACGGGATCTTGAGGAACAGCGGGCGGTCGGCCTTCATCACGCCGGCGAGGCAGCGCACGATATGGTCGTTCAGCAGGCAGCCGATGGCGTCGCGATCCAGCCCGGTCTCGGTGTTCGGGTTGAACACCTCGAGGAAATGCCGGAAGCCGATCTGGCTCGCCTCGGCACGGAACGCCTTGTAGGCCTCGAGCGAGGCGAGGTCGGCGGCGAGGTCGTTATTGATCGTCATCGAATACAGGCCGAGATCGGTGCCGGTGAGCTGTGCGTCCGGGGTCGCAGTCGCGGTGCCGTGCATGATGCGCGGCAGCACCGCGGAGCTGTGCGGGATCGATTTGTGGGTGACGTAGTTGCCGTGCCGCAGGCCGCCCCAGACGTCGGTGGTCTCGTTGGCGCGTATCGCGGTCTGCACCTGGCTGCCCGAGAAGGTGCCTTCCTCGGTCAGCACCTCGAGGTTCGACGCCGAGACCAGCATGATGTCGACGATGTCCTGCGCCACGACCGCCTTGATGCTGTCGAGGAACTCGCGGCGGGTGCGCCAGCCGTCGGTGCTGCCGTCCCTCCTGCGGCGTGGGCCACCCATGCGGATGCCGCCGCCCATGTCGGCGTCCTTGGCGTCCGCGATCATGAAGTCGGCGTGGGTGTAGTGGCCTGCGCGTATGCGGCGCAGCTTCTGGTCCATGCGGGTCATTGAATTCTTCCTGTCAGTGAAATGTGGCGCTACCAGACGCAGTAGCCGGCATCGGCGACGATGACGGAGCCGGTCAGCAGGCTGGACGCGTCCGACGCGAGGAACAGCGCCACCGAGGCGATCTCCTCGGCGGTGCCGGCGCGTCGCATCGGGGTCGCCTCGAGCCAGACCTCGCCGAGACCCGCGGTGCGCAGGCCGCCGCCCGACATCGTGGTATCGATGTAGCCGGGTGCCACGCTGTTGACGCGCACGCCGCGCGCTGCCCATTCGCCGGCGAGCGATTTGCTCAGGTGATGCACGCCGGCCTTGGCGGCGTTGTAGTGCGCCTGCCGCTGCGGACGGTTGCAGATCAGGCCGGACATCGAGCCGGTGGTGACGATGCTGCCGCGTCCGCGCTCCAGCATGTGGGCGCCGAAGGAGCGGCAGCACCAGAACACGCCGTTGAGGTTGACGTCGATCATTCGCAGCCAGGCCTCGTCGCTCATGTCCTCGCCGCCGATGTCGGGCCAGTTGATGCCGGCGTTCGCGAACAGGATGTCGACCGGGCCGAACCGGTCCTGGGCGTCGTCGGCAACGCGCTTCACATCAGCCGGACGGGTGACGTCGAGCACCACGCCATGCGCGTCGCGTCCCGCCTCGCGGAGCGTCGCGAGGCCCTCGGCGAGCAGGGTTTCCGAATGGTCCGAGATCACCACGCGCGCGCCCGCCTCCGCGAACGCATGCGCTGCAGCCAGGCCGATGCCGCGCCCGCCGCCGGTGATGAAGGCGGTGCGGCCGTGCAGCCGGTATTTCTCAAGATACATCGGTTTCTCCTGCTGCGCTCATTTGACTGCGCCGAAGGTGAGGCCACGGACGAGTTGGCGTTGCGTCACCCAGCCGAGTGCGAGGATCGGTGCGATCGCCAGCACCGATGCCGCCGACAACCTGGCCCAGAACAACCCCTCCGGGCTCGAGAACGAGGCGATGAAGGCGGTCAGCGGCGCCGCGTCGGACGAGGTGAGGTTGATCGACCAGAAGGTCTCGTTCCAGCTCAGGATGATCGAGAGCAGACCGGTGGCCGCGATGCCGGGGGCCGCCAGCGGCAGCAGCAGCCAGAGCATCTGCTGGAAGAACCCGGCGCCATCCATGCGCGCAGCCTCCAGGATCTCGTGCGGCACGTCGCGAAAGAACGAATACAGCATCCACACCGCGATCGGCAGGTTGGCGAGCGTGTAGATCCCGACCAGGCCGATCCGCGTGTCGAGCAGGCCGGCATCGCGGAAGATAAGGTACACCGGCACCAGCACGCCGACCGACGGCATCATCTTGGTGGACAGCATCCAGAGCAGCAGGTCCTTGGTCCTGTGCGTCGGATAGAACGCCATCGCGTACGCGGCCGGGATGCCGAGCAGCAGCGCGATGGCGGTCGAGCCCGCGCTGACGATCACGCTGTTGGTGGCGAAGTGCAGGTAGTCGCCACCGGTCAGCATGCCCTCGAGGTTCTCGAAGGTGGGCCGGAAGAACAGCAGCGGCGTCGACGAGATCGCCTGCGCCTCGGTCTTCACCGAGGTGATCGCCATCCAGAAGATCGGAAAGAAGGTGATGGCACCGACGATCCAGCCGAGGAGCGACAAAGAGACGCGTTGTGCGTTGGCCGGGCGTCGCATGTCAGCGCTCCATGCTGGCGGCGACGCTGCGCACCAGGAAGAAGGCGACGATGTTGGCGAGCACTACGGCCACGATACCGCCCGCCGATGCGCCACCGACGTCGTAGCGCAGCAGCGCGGTCTTGTAGACCAGATAGGGCAGGTTGGTGCTCGCACTGCCCGGGCCGCCGCTGGTGGTGACCAGGATCTCGGCGAACACCGACAGCAGGAAGATGGTTTCGATCATCACCACGATGCTGATCGGGCGTGCCAGATGCGGCAGCATGATGTAGCGCAGTCGTGCGGCCGGACCCGCACCATCCATGTGCGCCGCCTCCATCTGCTCCTGGTCGAGCGATTGAAGGGCGGTGAGCAGGATCAGGGTGGCGAACGGGATCCACTGCCAGGCGACGATGATGCCGATCGCGAGCAGCGGCACCTTCGAGAACCAGTCGACCGGGGTTACGTGCACGAGATGCGCGAGCCACGCGAACAATCCCGACACCGGATTCAGCAGCAGGTTCTTCCAGATCAGCGCGCTCACCGTCGGCATCACGAAGAACGGCGCGATGCACAGTAGCCGCAGGATCCCTCGGCCGATCAGCGGCTGGTCGAGCAGCACGGCGGTCAGCGTGCCGAGCACGATGGTCGCCGCCAGCACCCCGCCGACCAGCAGTACCGTGTTCCAGATCGACAGCCAAAGATCGTGGCCGCCGAGCAGGTAGCTGTAGTTGTCGAAGCCCGCGAAGCCGGTGGTCGGGCGCAGCAGGTTGTAGCGCTGGAACGAGAACCAGAGCGTGAGCGCCAGCGGCACGATCATCCAGACGAGGAGCACCGAGACCGCCGGCGTCAGCAGCAGCCGCGCCTGCACCGCCGTTCGCGCCCGCGCGCGACGGCGCGGGTTCCGGGCAATCGTTGCGCTGGAGAGATGCACCGGCGCCTACCGCAGATAGCCGCCCTGCTTCATCGCCCGCTCGGTATCCGCCTGCGCCTGCTTGAGCGCGTCGTCGACACTCTCCTGGCCGGACACGGCGGCGGCGATCTGCTGGCCGACATCGGTGCCGATATCCTGCCATTCCGGTATGCCGACGTAGCTGATCCCGGTATAGGGCACCGGCTGCTCGACCGGATGCGTCGGATCGGCGGTCTGCATCGCGGCAAGGACGGCCGGCGCATAGGGCGCCGCCTTCAGGTAGTCCGGGTTCCGGTAGGTCGAGGTGCGGGTGCCGGGCGGCACCTGGCCCCAGCCGTTGGTCTTGGCGACCAGCTCGATATAGGCCGGCGACGTCGCCCAGATCGCGAAGCGCTTGGCGGCCTCGGCCTTGCGCGAGGTCTTCGGCACCGCCAGCGTCCAGGCCCACAGATAGTGCGAGCCGACCTTGGTGGTCTCGAACGGCGTCGCGGCATAGCCGACATTGCCCGCGACCTTGCTGGTTGCGGGGTTGTTCAGGAAACTCGCCGATACTGTCGCATCGACCCACATGCCGCACTTGCCGCTGGCGAACAGCGCCAGCGTCTCGTTGTAGCCGTTCGAGACCACGCCCGGCGGCCCGGAATCATGCAGCAGCTTGACGTAGAAACTCACCGCCTGCCGCCACGGCGCCGAGGTGAATTGCGGATGCCAGTCCATGTCGAAATAGCGGCCGCCGAAGCTGTTCGCCATGTCGGCGATGGTGCCCATGTTCTCGCCCCAGCCCGGCTTGCCGCGCAGGCAGATCCCGTACACGCCGTGCGCCGGGTCGTTGATCTTGCCGGCAAGGTCGGCGAGCTGGGTCCAGGTCGGATGCTCGGGCATGGCGAGGTTCTTGGCTCGGAACAGGTCGGTCCGATACATGGTGAACGTGCTCTCGCCATAGAACGGTACGGCATCGAGCTTCCCATCGACGGTGAGTGCGTTGCGGATCGGAGACAGCAGGTCATCGACCCTGTACGAGGCCGGGATATCGGTGAACGACGACAGCCAGCCGAGCTTGCCCCAGATCGGCACCTCGTAGACGCCCACGGTGATGAGGTCGAGCTGTCCGGAATGCGTCGCGATGTCGGTGGTCACCCGCTGGCGCAGCACATTCTCCTCCAGCGTCACCCAGTGCAGCTTGATGTCCGGGTTCTGCGCCTCGAACTGCGAGGAGAGTTTCTCCATCACGATCATGTCGGAGTTGTTCACGGTCGCGATGGTGATCGTGGTCGCGGCGTCCGCGGTGCCCGCGCAGGTCAGCGAGGCTGCGACCGCCAAGGCGGCGCCGAGTTTCTTCGAAGAGTTCATCTGGACGTTCCCTGGTTTGTTTCTGTCTTGTCCTGGCCTCGTTGCCCGAGCACGAGCAGGCAGCCGGCCATGAAGGTGTCGCCGAGCCCGAGCGTGGTGGCGGGACTGGGCAGGTAGGGTGCCGAGACGGACACGAACCGCCACTCTCCGGTCGCGCCCGAGGCCTCCGGCGGCGCCTCGAACTGCGCCTCGGGGAATGCTCCCGTCGGCCTCGCGACGGTCCCGGACGCGGCCCTGCTGCCGGCCAGCAGGCAGCCGACGAGCAGCGCCTCGCGTTCGCGCGCGACATCCCCCGTCGTCACCGCGGCCGCCCAGTTGTCGGCGTGCACGCACACCCGCCGCAGGCCGAGGCGTCGTGCCACATCCGCCATGCCCTCGGCGAGCGGCGCCTGCTTGGGCATCAGCGCTTGGTATTCGGACAGGCTCAGCCCGAGCGAGGTGATCCGTCCGGCGAGCCCCTCCAGCACCGTGTCGCGATAGGCGTCTCGGTCGTAGCCGGCGAGCTCCAGATGGATCAGCAGCGGTTCGTCCCGCTGCCATCTGGCGATCAGCGAGCGGGTGAGGGCAAGTGCCGCCCGCATGTCGCCGCCGCCGATACCATTATAGCCGGACAGCACGGCGGCGCCGGCTTCTCCGGCAAGTCGCCTGCTCAGCCCGGCGAACTCCGCATCGTCCTCGAGGCCGGGATCGTTGAACCGCACGATGATCCGCGACGAACGCGCGAGCCGGGCCCCGCCGAGCAGCCGCCCGGCGGTGAACTCGAAGATGTAGATCTTGGTGACGTTCGCACCGGTCGGTGACAGGTGCGCGACCTCGACCGACCGGCCGTCCCGCGCGAGCCGCATCCGGGGGTCCAGCACCGCCAGCTGCTCCGGACTGCGCGTTGCGAGCGCCAGCAGGGAAGGCGCGCCGAGATGGGTCAGCACCCGGGCGGCGTGTGGCCCGGTGCCGCCGAGCGCATGACGGAAGGTCAGCCGCCGGTCCAGCCAGTCCGGGCCGTCCGGCCAGTCGACACGCATCTCGCCGCCGATCCCGGCGGTGGCGCGAGCCAGCAGCAGGTCGGCGAACGCCGCCGCCTGCGGGTTGCCGCCGCTGAGCAGCACCGGCAGCGCGTCATGCAGGGAGATCGTCGCATCGACACAGGCAGACAGGCCGCACAGGGTCAACCGCGCACGGGCCGTCAGCGCGTCGAGACGCAGCGCGGCGCGATGATATTCGGTGGCCCAGTCAGCCATTCATCCTCCCCGTGGCGGCCGCGCAACGTTCTGCGTTGTCTTGCTGTCAAACCATGCGGACGGATGCGTTTATCTGCGGTAACGTGCACGGTGTCAAGCAGCATCACTGGTGTATCATGCGTGTTGATGCTATGCCGGCATGCAGGGCGGTCAGGGGATGCCGGGTGGACGACATGCTGCTCAGGGCCGGCGACCAGGACGCGATCGGCGACCAGGAAGGGGCCGGCGCGATCCTGCCGGCGGCGCGCCAGACCAGACTGGTCGAGCTGGTCAAGCAGCGTGGCCAGGTCTCGGCCGGCGAGCTGGTCAGCCTGTTCGGGGTGTCGCGCGACACCATCCGGCGCGACCTGACGCTGCTCGAGGACCGCGGCCTGCTGGTCCGCACGCATGGTGGCGCGGTGCCGCGCGAACGGCTGGTGACGTCGTCGCTGACCACGCTGGACAGCCGCATGAACAAGCACCGGCACGCAAAGGAGCGCATCGGCCGCGCGGCGGCACGCCTGATCCGCGACCGCGAAACCCTGATGGTGAACGCGGGCTCGAGCATCGCCTGCTTTGCGGACGCCATACGCGACCTGCGCGATCTCACCATCGTCACCAACAGCCTGCACATCCCCACCCTGCTGCCGGAGCAGGCGGTGCGGGCGGTCTATGTCCTCGGCGGCACCTATATCGCGTCGTCGCAGGTGATGGTGGGCTTCGCGGGCTTCGCCGCCATGCCGCAGATCTCGGTCGATACCGCGGTGATCGGGGTGTCCGGCCTGTCGGCCAAGGGCTGCTCGATCAGCAAGCTGGAGGAGGCGACCGCGACCAAGGAGATGATGGCCGCCTGCGAGCGCACCATCATCCTGGCTGACAGCAGCAAGTTCGACATCCAGGCCTTCGCGCTGGTGGCCGATTTCGATCGCATCGAATATCTGGTCACCGAGGCCCAGCCGGAAGGCGACCTGCTGGCGGCGCTCGAGGAAGCCGGCGTCAAGATCGTGGTGGCGTCATGAGGCAGGGAGGCGAGCGCTTGGCGGACTTCATCGCGGGCCACTGGGTTGCCGCGGCGACACCACTGGAGGCGCATGGGGCGGTCGATGAGGGCCGTCTCGCCGATCATGCCTCGGCGCTGATCGCGTCCGGCTGCGATGGCGTGCTGCTGTTCGGCACCACCGGGGAGGGCACCTCGTTCTCCGCCGCCGAACGCCTGTCCGCGGTGCGCGCGCTGCTGCGCCACGGTATCCCGGCGACGCGCCTCGCGCTCGGCGTCGGCATGCCGGCTGTGCCGGACGCGATCGCCCTGACCCGCCAGGCGCTCGGCTTCGGCCTTACTCACATGCTGGCGCTGCCGCCGTACTTCTACCGCGACGTGACGCCCGAGGGGCTGACGGAGGCCTTTTGGGTGCTGATCGACGGCATCGATGATCCGAGGCTGCGGCTGACGCTCTACAACATCCCGCAGGTCAGCGGCATCGCCGTGCCTCCGGCGACAGCGGCGGCGCTGCGCAAGCGCCACGGCGTCCTGGTCGCGGGCATCAAGGACAGCAGCGGCCGGTTCGACAGCGTGCTGGCCTACCGCGACGCGGCGCCGGCGCTGGCGATCCTGGTCGGGCACGAGCCGGATATCGCGCGCAGCCTGCGGGCGGGTGCGGCCGGCACGATCTGCGGCCTGTCCAACATCGCCCCCGAGGCAGTGCGGGCGATGTTCGAGGGAGACGCGGCCGAGCCCACCATGACCGGGATCGCCGGTCTGATACGCGGGCCGTTCGTGCCGGCGCTGAAATCCATCATGGCGGCGCAGCGCGGCGACCAGGCCTGGGCCCGGGTGCGGGCGCCGCTGGTCGCCGCCCCGGCCGGGTACGGCGCCGGGGCGCTCGACGCCTTGCGCCGCCTGCAGGGCGAGCGCTGATGCCGGACGACCATACCAGCCGCGATGTCGTCGCCGACCTGCAGGCCGCCCTCGGCAGTGCCGTGCTCGCGGGCGACGCCATCCCGACCCGCAACCTGCGCGACTGGAGCTCGCTTGACGCGGTCCGGCCGCTTGCGGTGGTGCGACCGGACAGCACCGAGGGTGTCGCCGCCGCGATGCGCATCTGTGCAGCGCACGCCGTCGCCGTGGTGCCGCAGGGTGGGCTGACCGGGCTGTGCGGCGGTGCGTTGCCGATCGCGGGCGGCATCGCGCTGTCGCTCGAGCGCCTGGTCGGCATCGAGGAGATCGATCCGGCCGCTTCCACCATCACGGTCCGGGCGGGCACGCCGCTTGAACGGGTGCAGCAGGCGGCGGCGGATGCCGGGTTCCTGATGCCGCTCGATCTCGGCGCGCGCGGCTCGTGCGCGATCGGCGGCAACCTCTCCACCAATGCCGGCGGCAACCGCGTGCTGCGCTATGGTATGGCCCGCGAGCTGGTGTTGGGGCTGGAGGTGGTGCTGCCGGACGGCACCGTCATGACCAGCCTGAACAAGATGCTGAAGAACAATGCCGGCTACGACCTGCGGCAGCTCTTCATCGGCAGCGAGGGCACGCTCGGCATCATCACCCGCGCGGTGCTGCGGCTGTTCCCCCAGCCGGCCTCGGTCTCGGCGGCGCTGTGCGGCGTCGCGGACTACGACCGGGTGCTGGCACTGCTGCAGAGTGCCCGTCGGGAGCTGGGCGCGCAGCTCTCCGCCTTCGAGGTGATGTGGCCCGACTACTGGGACGTGGTCACCAGCATGAGCGGGGTGCGCAACCCGCTAGGCGGCGGGCATGCCTTCTATGTGCTGGTCGAGACGCATGGCAGCGACGCCGCGATCGACCCCGACCGCTTCCAGTCCTGGCTCGAAGGCCGGGCCGAGACCGGCATCGCGACCGACGCCGCGGTGGCGCAGTCGCTTGCCGACGTCCAGGCGTTCTGGCGCACCCGCGATGCGGCGGGCGAGTTCGTGCAGGTGCTGGGCATGCACGAATCCTTCGATATCGGGCTGCCGGTCGGCGCCATCGACGTGTTCGCACAGGCCTGCCGGGGCACCTTGCAGCAACGGCTGCCCGGCGTGGCCGCGCTGTTCTACGGCCATATCGCGGACGGCAACCTGCACATCGTATCGTGCCTGCCCGGTGCATCCCCCCAGCCCAAGGAAATCATTCAGTCGGCGGTCTATGAAACGGTGCAGCGCTTCGGCGGCACGGTTTCGGCCGAGCACGGCATCGGGCTGAGCAAGAAGCGCTGGCTGCCGTACACCCGCGGCGAGGTCGAGCTCGGCCTGATGCGGACGATCAAGCAGGCGCTCGATCCGCGGAACCTGCTCAATCCTGGCAAGGTGCTCTGAGGGCCGCTCCGGAAACCGGTCGCCCGATCCGCGTTCACCACTCGGTGAGCCATCACCACCGGAAACGGAACAGGGAGCAGCACGCATGGACAAGATCGCCGAAGTCTCGTCACCGGCGCAGGCCGACCAGAAGATCCCGGCCGCCGCCGCCGAGCCGGCGCCGCCCTGCACCCTGATCATCTTCGGCGCGCACGGCGACCTGACCAAGCGGCTGCTGATGCCGGCGCTCTACAACCTGACCTCGGCGCACCTGCTCGACGACAGGTTCACCGTGATCGGCGTCGATCGGGTCGACAGCGACGACGACCAGTGGCGCAAGTCGCTGGCCGACACCATGCAGGACTTCACCAAGGACCCGGACGCCGAGTTCTACACCCCCGAGATCAACCAGGATTGGTGGGGCTGGCTGAACCAGCGGCTGCACTACCACAAGGCCGACTTTAGCGATGTCGGCCAGTTGCAGGGGCTGGCGGAGCATGTGAAAGCGACCGGCAATGCGGTGTTCTACCTCGCAGTGGCGTCGCGCTTCTTCGGCACCGTGGTCGAGAATCTCGGCAAGGCCGGCCTGGTCAAGCAGGAGGACGGCCACTTCCGCCGCGTGGTGATCGAGAAGCCGTTCGGCTCCGATCTCGAGAGCAGCAAGGCGCTTAACGCGCAGATCCTGAAGGTGCTGGACGAAAGCCAGATCTACCGGATCGACCATTTCCTCGGCAAGGAGACGGTGCAGAACATCCTCGCCCTGCGCTTCGGCAACAGCGTGTTCGAGCCGCTCTGGCGCCGCGAGCATATCGACCATGTGCAGATCACCGCCGCCGAGACCGTCGGTGTCGAGGGCCGCGGCGCGTTCTACGAGCCGACCGGCGCGCTGCGCGACATGATCCCGAACCACCTGTTCCAGTTGTTCGCGATGATCGCGATGGAGCCGCCGAACTCCTTCAGCGCCGAGACGGTGCGCACTGCCAAGGAGCAGCTGTTCGAGGCGGTGCGCCCGGTGACGCCGGAGGACGCGGTACGCGGCCAATATGGCGGCGGCACCGTGCAGGGCAAGCCGATCATTGCCTATCGCGACAGCCCCGGTGTCGCGCATGACAGCAACACCGAGACCTACGTGGCGCTCAAGCTGCACGTCGATAACTGGCGCTGGGCGGACGTGCCGTTCTACATGCGCACCGGCAAGTCGATGACCGGGCGCCGCACCGAGATCGTGGTGCATTTCCGGCATGCGCCGTTCGGCATGTTCCACGACACGCCGATGGACAAGCTGCCGCAGAACACCCTGACCCTGAACATCCAGCCGGCGCAGGGCGTCACCTGGAACATCGCCGCCAAGATCCCCGGGCCGCGCATGGAGCTGTCCGGCGTCGAGATGAAGTTCCGCTACGAGGACGCCTTCAAGCTCACGCCCAATGTCGGCTACGAGACGCTGCTGTACGACTGCCTGACCGGGGATGCGACGCTGTTCCAGCGCGCCGACAACATCGACGCCGCCTGGAAGGTGGTGGACCCGGCGCTCAAGGCGTGGGCGGCGGACCAGGGCGGACCGGAGCTCTACGCGGCCGGCACGCCCGGGCCAGAGGGCGCGGACGAACTGCTCGGTCGCGACGGACGGCATTGGGCACCGCTGACGCGCCCGGAGTAAACTACCCTAACGCTTCGTTGTTTAGCTTCGTGATCTTGTAAGCACGATCGCGCGTCGTGCTGTCCTTGACATCCGGCCGCCGGTGATGATCTCTCTCCGGTAATTGACGAGGCAGGCCGTCGTTAGACGAATAAGCCACGTATCCAGGCGTGGATCATCCTGGCGCAACGGATGCCACCAAGGATTACGGCATGCTCGACACGACCCTTCAACCGACGATCGAACATCGTGCTTCGCAGCGAACCACCCTGCGCCCGAGGCGGTCGGTGGTCGGCCAGGGAGCACGACGCGCGACACCCTGGCGACGGCTGGTGTCGCCGGTCGCGGTCCTTGCGGTCTGGCAGGCCGCCTGCTCCGCCGGCCTGATCTCGCCGCAGACGCTGGCCTCGCCCTGGCAGATCCTGCAGACCGCGATCGCGCTGACCCGCGACGGTAGCCTGCCGCACAACCTGCTGGTCTCGCTTGGCCGCGCCTTGAGCGGATTGGCCATCGGCACCCTTGCGGGGGTGATCCTGGCCCTGGTTGCCGGCCTGTCGCGTCTCGGCGAGGACGCTGTGGACGCGCTGATGCAGATGGGTCGGACGCTGCCGGTGCTGGCGATGGTGCCGCTGTTCATCCTGTGGTTCGGCATCGGCGAGACCCCGAAGATCGCGCTGGTCTCGCTCGGCGTGCTGTTCCCGATCTACCTCAACCTGTTCAAGGGCGTGCGCAACGTCGATCCGAAGCTGCTGGAGATGGCGCGCACCCTCGGCCTGTCGCGCGCGCAGACCATCCTGCAGGTTATCCTGCCGGGCGCGCTGCCCGATCTGCTGCTCGGCGTGCGGTTCGCGGTCGGCATCTCCTGGCTGATGCTGGTGGTCGCCGAGCAGATCAACGCCAACAGCGGCATCGGCCACATGATGATGGATGCCGAGGATTTCCTGCGCACCGACATCATCCTGGTCGGCCTGTTCATCTACGCGGCCCTCGGGCTGATCTCCGACCAGGTCGTGCGCAGCATCGAAGCCCGCGTGCTGGCCTGGCGACCGTCGAATGTCCGCTAGAGGCTCCTTGCAACGCCCGCTGCTGGCGATCCGACCTGCGTTCTCGATGCTCCGGTGCTCGACAAGTCACGCCGGCCGGTGCCCTGGGGCCGCTCTCACCCGGCATCAGACGTCACCAAGCAGCCTTCCCGCACAATGAAGTCCCGAGGTTTCACGCCATGAACATGGAATACCGCCCGGAGCCGGTGATCCGGATCGAGGGGCTGACGCGGCGCTTTGCCGGGCCGGCGGTGCTGGATGCGCTCGACCTCACCGTCGGGCGGGGCGAGTTCGTGGCGCTGCTCGGACGCAGCGGCTCGGGCAAGACCACGCTGCTGCGCACGCTGGCCGGGCTGGACGAGGTGACCGAAGGCCGCGTGCAGGTGCCGGGCGACGTCGCGGTGGTGTTCCAGGAGAGCCGGCTGCTGCCCTGGAAGCGGGTGTGGCAGAATGTCGGGCTCGGGCTCAACCAGCGCGACGCTCGTGCGCGTGCGGTGGCAGCACTCGGCGAGGTCGGGCTCGATCATCGCGTCGATGCCTGGCCGCTGACGCTCTCCGGCGGCGAGGCGCAGCGTGCCGGCATCGCGCGTGCCCTGGTGCGCGAGCCGCAATTCCTCATGCTGGACGAGCCGTTCGCCTCGCTCGACGCGCTCACCCGCCTCAGGATGCAGGCGATGGTGGCCGAGCTCTGGCAGCGGCATCGCTGCGCGGTGCTGCTGGTGACCCACGATGTCGACGAGGCGCTGCTGCTCGCCGACCGCGCTGTCGTGCTGGAGGAGGGCCGCATCCGCACCGAGATCGACATCGACCTGCCGCGGCCGCGCCATCATGCCGACGCTGAGTTCAACCGCCTGCGCGGCGTGCTGCTCGACGCCCTCGGAGTGGACCAGAAAGCCCATTGAGAGCGGCCTCTCCGACCCCTCGCGGGAGTGCCGCACCCATCCTATAAGGCGGGCATGCGGATCCCCTTCACCAAGATGCATGGCGCCGGCAACGATTTCGTCGTCATCGACGAGCGGTCCGGCTCGTTTGGGCTGAAGCCGTCGCAGTTCGCGTGGCTGGCGGACCGGCATCACGGCATCGGCTGCGACCAGGTGATCCTGCTGCAGGCGGACCAGGAATCCGAGCTGTTCGTACGCTTCGTCAACAGCGACGGCAGCGAATCCGGCGCGTGCGGCAACGGCTCGCGCTGCGTGGCGGCGCTGGTCTCGTCCGAGACCGGGCGCCAGGAGGTGTCGATGCGAACGCTGGGTGGCCGGCTCACGGCGAGCATGCTCGGGTCGGGCGGCGCGCGTGTCGATCTTGGTGCGCCGCGCCTTGACTGGCGCGACATCCCGCTGTCGCAGCCGGCGGATACGTTGCATGTCGATCTCGAAGGCCTGCAGGCCGTGGCCTGTTCGGTGGGCAACCCGCACGCGACCCTGTTCGTGGACGATCTCGGCGCGATCGACGTCGCCGGCCTCGGCGCGCGGCTGGAGTGGCACCCGATGTTCCCGCAGGGCGCCAATATCGGCTTCGCGCAGCGCCTGTCCGACACCGCGTTGCGGCTGCGTGTCTGGGAGCGCGGCGCCGGGCTGACGCTGGCGTGCGGCTCCGGCGCCTGTGCCGCGCTGGTGAATGCGCACCGCAGCGGACTGGTCGCAAGCTCGGCCACGATCGAGATGCCGGGCGGCACGCTGGAGGTTGAGTGGGACCCGGCCGGGCACGTCCTGCTGGCCGGGCCGGTCGCCACCGTGTTCTTCGGCAGCGTGGCACTCGGGGATCAGCCGGCTTGACGTCGCCCGAGATCCTCAGCTTCGGCTGCCGGCTGAACAGCTACGAGAGCGAGGTGATGCGCGGCCATCTTGCCTCGTCGCGCGATGCCCATCCGGACGGGCTGGTCGTGGTCAATACCTGCGCCGTCACCGGGGAAGCCGAGCGCCAGGCGCGGCAGGCGATCCGCCGCGCCCATCGCGAGCGGCCTGGCACGCCGATCGTGGTGACCGGCTGCGCCGCGCAGATCGACCCGGCGCGCTGGGCGTCGCTGCCGGGCGTCTCCCGGGTGCTCGGCAATGCCGAGAAGCTGCGCCCGGAGCATTGGACGGCGACCGCGATCGCGTCCGGCGACGCCGTGTCCGACATCATGCAGGCCCGCGACACCGCCCCGCACCTGGTCACCGAGTTCGCCGGCCGGGCGCGGGCGTTCCTGCAGGTGCAGCAGGGCTGCGATCATCGCTGCAGCTTCTGCATCATCCCGTTCGGGCGCGGGCCGGCCCGGTCGGTGGCGATGGGCGTGGTGGTGGAGCAGGCGCGTGCGCTGGTGCAGGCCGGCTACAACGAGATCGTGCTGACCGGCGTGGACATCGCCTCCTACGGTATCGACCTGCCCGGGCGGCCGGCGCTCGGCCAGATGGTGCGCCGGCTGCTGGCGCTGGTGCCCGGGCTCGCGCGGCTGCGGCTGTCGTCGCTCGATCCGGCCGCGATCGACAACGACCTCTGGTTCCTGATCGAGCGCGAGCCGCGGCTGATGCCGCACCTGCACCTGTCGCTGCAGGCGGCGTCCGACCTGGTGCTCAAGCGGATGAAGCGGCGACATTCGGTGCGGGATGCGGCGGCGGTGATCCGGCGCGCGCGCCGGCTGCGGCCCGGCATCGCCATCGGCGCCGACCTGATCGCGGGCTTTCCCACCGAGGACGCGGCGCTGTTCGCGCAGACACTGGATTTCGTGCAGGAGCACGCGGTGCCCTACCTGCATGTCTTTCCGTATAGCGAGCGGTCCGGAACCCCGGCCGCGCGCATGCCGGCGATCCCGGTCGCCGAGCGGCGCGATCGTGCGCAGCGTCTACGTGCGGCCGGATGCGAGGCGGCGCGCGCCTTCCATGCCGTCCTGGTCGGGCAGCCGGTCGCGGTGGTGCTGGAAGCCGGCGGCCGCGGGCATTCCGAGCATTTCGCCCCGGTGCGCCTGCGGGAGTCGCCTGCCGCGCGCATCGGCACGGTGATCGCCGCCCGTGTCACCGCCCTGGCCGGGGATGGCCTGCTGGCAGAGGAACTGTAGATGGCGCTGGGCTTTTTCAGCCGGCTCAAGGAAGGCTTGTCGCGCAGTACCCAGAAGCTCGGCGGCAATATCGCGGCCGTGTTCAACCGGCGCCGGCTCGACGAGGCGGCCCTCGAGGAGCTCGAGGAGCTGCTGATCGCCGCCGACCTCGGACCGACCGTCGCCGGCCGCGTGATCGACGAGTTCCGGCGCACCCGCTTCGGCAACGAGGTTTCCGACGAGGAGGTGCGCGTCGCGTTGTCCGCCGAGGTCGCGCGCGTGCTCGAGCCGGTGGCGATCCCGTTCGTGCCCGACCCGGCGCTGAAGCCGCATGTCGTGCTGGTGGTCGGCGTGAACGGCACCGGCAAGACCACCACCATCGGCAAGATGGCGCTGCAGTACGGCAGCATCGGCCTGAAGACCATCCTGGTTGCCGGCGACACCTTCCGCGCCGCCGCCGTCGAGCAGTTGCAGATCTGGGGCGAGCGGGTCGGCGCGCCGGTCATCGCCGGCGCCCAGAACGCGGATGCCGCAGGCCTCGCCTACCAGGCCTTCGAGCGCGCCCGCGAACAGGGGGCGGACCTGCTGCTGATCGACACCGCCGGACGCCTGCACAACAAGGGCGCGCTGATGGAGGAGCTGGCCAAGATCATCCGCGTGCTGCGCAAGTTCGACGCGACCGCGCCGCATTCGGTGCTGCTGGTGCTGGATGCCACCACCGGCCAGAACGCCATCGAGCAGGTGCGGGTGTTCAAGGAGATGGTGAACATCAGCGGCCTGATCGTGACCAAGCTCGACGGCAGCGCCCGCGGCGGCATCGTGGTGGCGCTGGCCGAGGCGTTCGGACTGCCGGTGCATGCGGTCGGCGTTGGCGAAAAGGCGGAGGATCTGCGTCCGTTCCGCGCGGCGGATTTCGCCCTTGGCCTGGTCGGCGATAGCGTGCGGCTGACGCAAGCGCCCCCGCCTGGGCAATTGGAGACCTGAACGCATGCGCGCCATCGGCTACCAGCACCCCGGCCCGATCACCGATCCTGCGTCCCTGCTCGACATCGAGCTGCCGCGTCCGACGCCGTCCGGGCACGACCTGCTGGTGCGGGTGCGGGCGATCTCGGTGAACCCGGTCGACGTCAAGATCAGGGCGTCGACCAGCTCCGGGGAGGGTGCCTGGAAGGTGCTCGGCTGGGACGCCGCCGGCACGGTGGTCGAGGCCGGGTTGCAGACCACCCGGTACAAGACCGGCGACGAGGTCTGGTATGCCGGCGCCATCGGCCGGTCCGGCACCAATGCCGAGTACCACCTGGTCGACGAGCGCATCGTCGGCCGCAAGCCGGCATCGCTCGAGTTCCCGGAGGCGGCGGCGCTGCCGCTGACCACGATCACTGCCTGGGAGGCGCTGTTCGACCGGCTGGAGGTGCGTCGCCCGGTGTCCGGAGGTGCGCCGCTGCTGCTGGTGATCGGCGGCGCCGGTGGCGTGGGGTCGATCGCGATCCAGCTCGCCCGCGTGCTGACCGGCCTGACCGTGGTGGCCACCGCCTCGCGGCCGGAAACCATCGGCTGGGTCGAGGCGCTCGGCGCGCATCACGTGATCAACCACCGCGAGCCCCTGGCGCCGCAGCTCGCAGCCCTCGGGCTGGGCGCGCCCTCGTTCGTGTTCTCGACCACCAACAGCGGCGACCATGCCGCCGACATCGCCGAGCTGATCGCGCCGCAGGGCCGCTTCGCGCTGATCGACGATCCCGGCCAGTTCGACATCGTGCCGTTCAAGCGCAAGAGCGTGTCGATCCACTGGGAGCTGATGTTCACCCGCTCGATCTATGACACCCCCGACCTGGAGCAGCAGGGCATCCTGCTGCACGAGGTGGCAAGGCTGGTCGACCAGGGACGGTTGCGCACCACCATGAAGGAGCAGCTCGGCACCATCAACGCCGCCAACCTGAAGCGGGCGCACACGCTGCTGGAGAGCGGGCGGTCGATCGGCAAGATCGTGCTGGCGGGCTTCGAGTATGGCTGAACCGTCCCGCTAGGAGAGCGCGCATGTTCAGGGGCTGGCTGATCGAGAAGACCGCCGAGGGCACCCGGGCCAGGATCGCCGACCTCGACGAGGCCGACCTGCCTTCGGGCGACGTCACCGTCGAGGTCGCGTTCTCCTCGATGAACTACAAGGATGCGCTTGCACTCACCGGCGCCGGGCCGGTAGTGCGGAAGTTCCCGATGGTACCGGGCGTGGACCTCGCGGGAACGGTGCGGCAGAGCAGCCGGGCCGGGGTTGCGCCGGGCGACCGGGTTATCCTCAACGGCACCGGCATCGGCGAGACACGCTGGGGCGGCCTCGCACAACGGGCGAGGGTGCAGGGCGAGTGGCTGGTTCCTCTTCCGCAGCCGTTCTCGCCCGCGCAGGCGATGGCGGTCGGCACCGCCGGCTTCACCGCGATGCTGTGCGTGCTCGCGCTGGAGCGGCATGGCGTGCGACCCGGCGATGGCGAGATCCTGGTTACCGGGGCCGCCGGCGGGGTCGGCAGCGTCGCCCTGGCCTTGCTCGGCCGGCTCGGCTACCGGACCGTCGCCTCCACCGGGCGCGCGGCCGAGGCGCCCTACCTGGAGCGTCTCGGCGCCGGCTCGGTGATCGACCGCGCGACGCTGTCCGCCCCCGGCAAGCCGCTGCAGGCGGAGCGCTGGACCGCAGCGATCGACAGCGTCGGCAGCCACACGCTGGCCAACGTGTGCGCCGGTCTGCGACGCGGCGGCATTGTGGCCGCCTGCGGCATGGCGCAGGGGCTGGATTTACCCGCCTCGGTGGCGCCGTTCATCCTGCGCAACGTGACGCTGGCCGGCATCGACAGCGTGCAGCGCCCGGTGGCCGACCGCATCGAGGCCTGGGGCCGGCTGGCGCGCGACCTCGATCTCGAACTGCTCGATGCGATCACCGTGCGGCATTCGCTGGAGGAAGCGCGCTCCGTCGCCGATGCGATGCTGCGCGGACAGGTGCGCGGGCGGGTCGTCGTGGACGTCAACCGGTGAGGCGTGTCAGACGATCCGTTCGCCGGCGCCGGGCTTCATGATCCCGAGGCCGGTATCGTTCCCCTCGTCGGTCAGCGTGCGGCTCAGCATCCATTCGTCCGCCTCGCGCTGGGTGTCGAATACACCAACGACATCGTCGATCGAACGCCCGCCGATGTCGCGCACCGCGAACCGGCCATCGGCCTGTTGAACCACTTCGAGCATTGCCAAGTGCCTTCCGAGCCGAACGCGTGAGACATGCAGATACCGGACAAAGCGATGACCGACAACAAGACGGCGTTTACCAGCTTCGATGTGCCGGCGCTGGCCGGCCTGTTCCCGGACACCGCGCAGACATTGCTGCTCGACCGCTACCTGGTGGATCGCGGGAGCGCCAGCGCGCGGCTGTTCCGGGTCTATCGCGGCACCCCGCCGCACTACCATGTGCACAGCGACGAATATCTCTTCGTGCTGTCCGGGCGCGGAACGTTCTGGATGGCCGAGGCGGCCAACCAGGCGGAGTTCGGTCCGGGCACGCTGCTGTTCTTCGAGCGCGGCACGGTGCATGCGCTGCCCGACATCCTGCAGCCGCCAGTGGTTTTCCTGTCGTTCGACGCGCCTCGGCGGGATCCGACGGACATCGTCTTCGTCGATCCGGCGTCCGGCACCCCCGAAAGCTTCATCCGGCAGCAGCCGTAGGACGGTCGGCTGCTGTGACGGGCCCCTGCCGGACCGGGCCTACTGTACCGGGATCGACAGGCTCATGCCGCCGCCGGTCGAGTGGCGGTTGTTATGGTCGGCATCGATCGACGATCCGGCGGCATAGCCGTCGCCGGCGACATGCGCCTGCGGGTTGAACAGGTCGGGCGCGACACTGGGATTGGCCTGCGCCTCGAGCGCCTCGCTGCTCGGACCGGGTGCCGAGACATCGGGATCCGGCAGCGGCGCCGGCCGCAGCACCTCGGCATGCGCCTGCACCACCAGCCCGGTGGACAGCGCCATGTTGTCGAGCGGGATGGCATCGATCGTGCGCGGTGCCGGGTCCTGGCCGGCATTGCGCGGTGCCAGATCCTGGCTGTCGGCGGCGCGCGCGACGCCGGGCGGCAACAGGCAGGCGGCGGCCACCATCAGGGCGAACAGCCGGACCGGCTTGGCTTGCACCATCGTTGACGTGGCCTTTCTCATTGCGTCGTCAGGGGCGTCGTCAGGGGCGTCGTCAGGGGCGTCGTCATCACGGGCGCCATCGGGGCGTCGGCATGCAGGCCGTGCGGCGGCATGTCGCCGCGCGGATCTTCCTCGGGATTGCCATGGGGGGCGAGCAGCGGACCGTCGCCGGCGAGGTGCCAGGCCTCCAGTGCCCAGCGCACCGTGGGAAAGGCAAGCTCATTCCAGGGAATGTCGTCCCAGGCAAACAGCCCGACCTCCAGGCTCTCCTCGCCCGCATGGAAGTCGGGGCGGTCAGGGTCGGCGAAGCGGGCACGATAGATGATCTGGACCTGGCCGATCCGGCTGATGCTGAACAGCGCCAGGATCCCGTCGGTGGCGATCACCGCCCCGGCTTCCTCCTGCACCTCGCGGCGCGCGCCTTCCTCGGTGGTCTCGCCGAGTTCCATGTAGCCGGCCGGCAGAGTCCAAAAGCCAAGCCGCGGCTCGATCGCGCGCCGGCACAGCAGCACCCTGCCGTCATGCGAGACCACCGCGCCCACCACAGGCTTGGGGTTCTCGTAGAAGACATGGCCACAATCGAGGCAGGACACCCGCTCGCGATGATCGCCGTCGGGCACGATGCGGGAGAAGCGAGACATCGAGATAACGTGAACGGATCACCCGGCCACGGCAAATGATTTTACCGCAACGACATAAACCGTTACCGAACTTGAAGCCCGTGCGCGCCGCCTCAGGCCATCCGGTCGAGCAGGCTGCCGCGCCGGGCGGTCGGATCCGGCTGCGCCGGGCGCTGCCCGACCGGCGCCATCGGCTGGGCACCGGCGGCATCGGCCACCTGCACGCTACGCGGGTTGGCGCCGGTCGCCGGCGCGGCCGTGGGGATCGCCGGTCGAAGCACCGAAAAGGCCGAAAGGCTGCTGGGACTGATCATCCAGCGACCATCGGCCCTCGCCGCTTAAGAACCGGTTAAGCCGCAGAGCCTCGAAAGCGACCCGCTACCGGCTCAGCGCGGCAGCACGATGCCGGCCAGTGCGTCCAGGGCCTGGATGCCCGGCAGGATCTTGCCCTCTAGCCATTCCAGGAAGGCACCCCCCGCCGTCGAGACGTAGGACATCTTGTCCATCACCCCGGCCTGGCGCAGCGCCGAGACGGTATCGCCGCCGCCGGCCACCGAGCGCAGCGTGCCGGCCTCGGTCAGCGCGGCCACCACCAGGGCCAGCGCCTTGGTGCCGGCATCGAACGGCGGCGTCTCGAACGCGCCCATCGGGCCGTTCCAGACCAGGGTCCGCAGCCCGCCGATTCGCCTGCTGAGCAGCGCCACCGTCTCGGGTCCGCAATCCAGGATCATCGCATCCGCCGGCACCCCGGCGATCGGCACCGTCCGCGTCGGTGCATGCGCCTTGAACTCGGTCGCGGTGACGGCATCGACCGGCAGCAAAATCTCGCAGCCGCGGGCGTGCGCCTGCTCCAGGATCGTGCGCGCGGTGTCGTGCATGCCCGGCTCCTGCAGCGAGCGCCCGACCTCGATGCCTTGCGCCGCCAGGAAGGTGTTGGCCATCGCGCCGCCGATGATCAGCACGTCGACGCGGCCGAGGATGTTGCCGATCAGGTCGAGCTTGGTGGAGACCTTGGCGCCGCCGACGATGGCGCCGACCGGACGCTCGGGATGCTCCAGCGCCAGGGTCAGCGCGGTGAGTTCCGCCTGCATCAGCCGCCCGGCATGGGCGGGCAGGTGGTGCGCCACCCCCTCGGTGCTGGCATGCGCCCGATGCGCCGCGGAAAAGGCGTCGTTTACATAGATGTCGGCGAGCGCTGCAAGCCCGCGTGCCATCTCCGGGTCGTTGGCTTCCTCGCCGACATGGTAGCGGGTGTTCTCCAGCACCAGCACGTCGCCATCCTGCAGGGCCGCCACCGCCGCCTCCGCCTCGGGTCCGATGCAGTCGGCGGCAAAATGCACCGGATGGCCGAGCACGCCGGCCAGCGCCTCGCCGATTGGCGCCAGCGACATCGACGGCACCCGCACGCCTTTGGGCCGATCAAAATGGCTGACCACGATGACCCTCGCACCCTTGTCGGCCAGTTCGCGGATGGTGGGCGTCAGGCGGTCGAGGCGGGTGAGGTCGGTGATCCGGCCGTCCCGCACCGGTACGTTGAGGTCGGCGCGCAGCAGCACGCGCTTGCCCTTGCAGTCGAGCCCCTCGATGGTCCGGAAGCCGGCCTGCTGAGCTTCGGGAACAACCGGGTCCGCCGACATCAGAGGGCGCCGAACAACGCGGCGGTGTCCGCCATACGGTTCGAGAAGCCCCACTCGTTGTCGTACCAGCCGCACACGCGCACCAGCTTGCCGCCATCGATCAGCGAGGTCTGGGTGGCATCGAACGAGCAGGACGCGACCACATGGTTGAAGTCGGTGCTGACGCAGGGGTCGGTGCTGTACACCAGGATGCCCTTCAGCGCGCCCTCGGCGGCATCGCGGAACAGGTTGTTCACCTCGGCGACGCTGCCCGGCACGGTGCGCGGCACGAAGTCGAGCGACACCAGCGAGACGTTCGGCGTCGGCACCCGGATCGCGGTGCCGTCGAGGCGGCCCTTGAGCTGCGGCAGCACCAGGCCCACGGCGCGCGCCGCCCCGGTGCTGGTCGGGATCATGTTGAGCGCCGCCGCACGGGCGCGGTGCGGGTCCTTGTGCAGCGTGTCCACCGTGCGCTGGTCGCCGGTATAGCTGTGGATCGTCACCATGTAACCGCGCTCGATGCCGTAGGCGTCGTCCAGCACGCGGGCCATCGGCGCCAGGCAGTTGGTGGTGCACGACGCGTTGGAGATCACCGTCATCTCCTTGGTGATGGTGTTCTGGTTCACGCCGAACACGATGGTGGCGTCCACCCCGTCCGCCGGCGCCGAGACCAGCACCTTGCGCGCACCCGCGGTGATGAGCTGCGCGGCTGCTTCCTTCTTGGTGAACAGGCCGGTGCATTCCATCGCCACGTCGACCCCCTGGTACGGCACCTTCTGCGGGTCGCGCTCGGCCGAGACCTTGATCGGGCCGTAGGTGCGGCCATTCGCCTCGATGGCGATGGTGTCGCCCTCGGCGGTCACCTTGCCCGGAAACCGGCCATGCACGCTGTCGTAGCGCAGCAGGTGCGCGTTGTCGGCGACCGAGCCGAGGTCGTTGATCGCGATCACCTCCACATCGGTGCGGCCGCTCTCGATGATGCCGCGCAGAACCAGGCGGCCGATCCGCCCGAAGCCGTTGATGGCAACCTTCACAGCCATTGCTCTAGATCCTTTCCATGCTGGTCGGCCCTATGGATGGCCGCCGGATTTTGATCGACGCGCCTCGGCGCGCCCGGGAACGCGCAGCCTGCGATGCACACGCTCTGCCACTGCCTCCGGGGTGATGCCGAATTGCCGGTAGAGCTCGTCCGCCGGGGCAGGCACGCCGAATTCGTCCATGCCGATGAAGACGCCGTCCGCTCCGAGCCAGCGTTCCCAGCCGAAACCGGACGCTGCCTCGATGCCGACCCGCGGCGCGGTGCCGAGGATCGCCTCACGATAGGCCGGGCCCTGGCGCGAGAACAGCTCCCAACAGGGCAGCGAGACGACAGCCGCCGCGATCTGGCGGCGCGCGAGCCGCAGCCGGGCCTCGAGCGCCACCGCCAGCTCCGGTCCGGTCGCAATCAACGTCACGTCCCGGCGCGCGCCGTGCGTCGCGGCCGGCCTGCCGGTGTCGCGCACGTCGGCCTCGGCCACCACGTAGCCACCGCGTGCGCAGGCATTGCCGGCCAGCCGCCGCGGAGTCGCTGGCTGGGGCATTTCTGCCGGAACCGCAATCACGCTCGGGCCGTCGGCGCGGTGCAGGGCGAGGTCCCAGCACTCCATCAGCTCGATCGTGTCGGCCGGCCGGAACACGGCGACGTTCGGCATCGCGCGCAGGCTGGCCAACTGCTCCACCGGCTGCCAGGCGGCGCCGTCCTCGCCCAGCGCCAGCCCGTCATCGGTCAGCAGGTGGATGACCTGCCTGCGCATCAGCGCGCCAAGCCGGAGCGCCGGCCGCATGCGGTCTACCGAGATGAAGGAGGCGGTGCCGCAGGCGATCAGGCCACCATGCAGCGCGACGCCGTTGAGCAGCGCCGCCATCGCGTGCTCCTGGGTGCCGAAACATAGTCGGCGGCCGATCTGCAGCGCCGGCTCCGCCCGCTGGCCGCCCGGGGCCGAGGAGGCGCCGACGAATTCCGGCAGCAGCTCGAGCAGGGTCTCGACCGGCGCCAGGGGTGATGCGGAACGGGTGCCGGCGGGAATGGCGGCATGCCCATCGAGCGGCCTGAAGGCGCCGCGCCAGTCCCGGCGCCAGTGCGGCGGCAGGTGGCCGGCGATGACCCGCTCGAACTCCTCGCGCTGGCGATGCCGCACCAGGCGCTTGAGCCAGCTCCGGCGCGAGGTCGCACCCCGGCTGCCATATTCGCGCCACACGAGCGGCGCGGCCGGCGCCGCGTGCTCGCGCCCGGTCGTGGCTGCATCCTCGCGCACCCGGCAGGCAATCAGGTTCGGCCGCCGGCTGCGCAGCGCGCCGGCAAGTGCCTGCGCCAGCGCCTCCGGATCGTGCGCATCGACGCTCCGCACCGACCAGCCGCAGGCGGCAAAGCGTACCATCGGGCCGCCGGTCTCGCCGCCGGCGGCACGCCCCGCATCCATCTCGAACAGCACGCACAGCCGGTCGAGGCGAAGCTGCCCAGCCAGTGCCGCGGCTTCCAGCGCGACGCCGGCGGCCAGATCGGTCTCGCAGGCCAACACCCAGGTGCGGTGATCGACCAGCGAGTGGCCGAAGCGGGCGGCGAGCAGCCGCTCTGCGAGCGCCATGCCGGCGCCGGTCGCAATCCCCTGGCCGGCTGGCCCGACCGCCATCTCGACGCCCGGATGCTGGCCGAACCCGAACAGCTGTCCGTCGGGTGCGACCTGCTCGCCGGTCAGGCCGAGGAGTGCGCGCAGCAGCGGCGCAAAGCGCGCGCCGGATACCACGAAGCGGTCGCGGTCCGGCCAGTGCGGATCGGCGGCGTCGAACCTGAGCATCCGGCTCCAGAGCAGGCTCGCGGCGTCGGCCATGCCGAGCCCAGAGTCCGTCTGGCCCTGCGGCTGACGCGAAACGGCCAGACGGAGGGCGGCCGCGAGGGCCTGCGCCGGAGCGCCCGCAATCCTCGCGATGCGGTCGCCGAACTCGTCCGGGATGCCGCCCGGCCTCTTGGTGCGATGCTCCAGCAGCAGCTCTGCATCCATGCCCTGTCGTATAGGAGTGCGACGCCACGCCCGGCAAGCCGGGCTGGGCAGGAGCGCCACGCGGCGCGGGGCAAGCCGGCCTCTTGTGACGCAAGGCGCGTTCCTGCAACGTCTGCCGCGACATGCAGCCGATTTTCGCGACCCCCTTAAACGTCCGCTTCCTGGCGATCGGACTGCTTGCAGCGATGCTGCCGACCCTTGCCCTGCTGGGCGGCTGCAAGCTGGTCGACCAGCGCACCTTCGACAGGAATGCCGGCCGCAAGCCGGTGGCGCACGTGCCGGTAGTCGCCGTCGCCGGGCCGGCGCCGGTGCCGCCGCTGCTGGTGGTGCCGACCCGCGAGGCGCCCGAGGACTGGCAGCCCCGCCTTGCCGCCGCGGTGCACGCGGCGCTCGCCCGCAAGCCGAACGTGCTGTTCACCGTGCAGAGCATCGCCCGCGTCGAGCCCGGTGCCGATGCGCAGACGCAGGCGACGGCGCTGCGGGCGGTGATCGACAGCCAGGGCCGGGCGGTGGCGCAGGCGATCACCGGCGACGGCGCCTCGTCCCTGCAGGTCGAGATGAGCGCATCCGCGGACCCGGCGGCCAGGGATGCCGAGGTGCGGGTGTTCGTCCGCTGAGGCCCCGCCGGCGGCGCTCCCGCCGAGGGGACCGGTAGAGGCTACTGGCGCAGCGGCGACGGGCCGAGCTCGTCCATCAGCTGGCCCATGCGGGCATACGCCTTGTTGCGGTAGGCGATCAGGCCGGCGAGCTGCTCGGGCGTGAACTTGCCGGTCAGCCCCTCGCCGCTCTTGGTGCCGAACTTGCCTTCCGCCACCAGCGACTTCAGGATCGCCGGCGTCGCCAGACGCTCGCCATAGGCGTCCTCGAAGGTCTTGAAGCAGTTCGCATAGACGTCGAGGCCGGCCATGTCCGCGATCGCGAACGGGCCGAAGAATGCGAGCCGGAAGCCGAACGTGGTGGAGACGATGGTGTCGACATCTTCCGGCGAGGCGATGCCCTCCTCGACGATCGACATCGCCTCCTTGAGCAGCACGTATTGCAGCCGGTTCAGCACGAAGCCGGGCGTATCGGCGACCTCGGCACCTCGGCGCCCGGCGCGCGCCAGCATGTCCTTGACCACCGGCACGATGGCCGGATCGGTTTCCTTGCCGGAGACCAGCTCGACACCCGGGATGAACGGCGCCGGGTTGCTGAAATGCACCGTCAGGAAGCGCTCGGGATGGGTCACCGCCGGGGCCAGCGTATGCACCGGCAGCGTCGAGGTGTTGGTGCCGATGATCGCCTCGGGGCGGGCCGCCGCGCAGATACGCTTGAGCACGTCATGCTTGATCGCGGGCACTTCCGGCACCGCCTCCTCGATGAAGTCGACGCCGGCGACGGCCTCCTCGATCGAGTCCGCCGCCTTGAGGTTGGCGCGGATCGCCTCGGTGGCGCCGTTGGGGAACAGGCCCTGCTCCTCGAACTGCGCGCTCTCCTTGAGCAGGCGCTCGAGCGAGGCATGCGTGGCCGCCGCCGAGACGTCGGCCAGCGTCACCTGCATGCCGGCGAGCGCGAGCGACTGCGCGATGCCGCCGCCCATGTAGCCGGCCCCGACCACGGCGACGGTGTTGATCTTCTCAATCATGGCCTGCTCCCTGTCATTTTCTGTCGGCGGCTTCCGCGAGCACCGTCTTCAAGGCTTCGATATCGTGTGCGAAACGACCCAGGAACAGCCCGTCCACCGCGCCTTCGAGCGAACCCAGCAAGCCGGGCCCGGCGCTGCCGCCATAGATCAGGCGGGCGTTGGGGCTGCGTGCGAGATGCCGCCGCAGGCCGTGCGCCACCGCACGGATATGCGGCGCCGACGCCGGCCTGGGCGCGCCGATCGCCCAGACCGGCTCGTAGGCGACGACGATCTCGCTCGCGGGCGGGATCCCGTCCAGCGCGGCATCGATCTGCAGCGCGCAGGCGGCGACCGCCGCCTCCGGCTCGCCCTCTTCGATCTCGCCGACGCACAGCACCGGCACCAGGCCGGCGCGGACGCTCGCCCCGACTTTCAGCGCCACGTCCGCATCGGTCTCGCCGAACAGCGCGCGCCGCTCCGCGTGCCCGATCTCGACATACCGGCAGCCGGCCTCGGCCAGCATCGGCGCCGACACCTCGCCGGTATAGGCGCCGGCATCCTCCCAGAACACGTCCTGCGCGCCGATCGCGACGCCGGTGCCGCGGAGGGCCTGCACCGCGTCGGCGATCGAGAGGAAGCCCGGGATCACGAACAGCTCGACCGACGCCGGTGGCGCCGCGACGACCATCGCGGCAAGGTCCGCCATCCAGGCCCGGGTGCGCGCGAGCCCCATGTACATCTTGAGGCTGACGCCGATGAGCGGCGCCCGCTCAGCCATCGGTCGGGGGCAGACGGTCGAGCACCGCGCGCGCCGCCATCGCGAGCGACACCGCGCCGGCGTCGCGGTGGCCCTTCGACCGTTCCGCCAGCGGGCGGGCGCGTCCCAGCCGTGGCACCAGGTCCGCGGTCCGCGTCGCCGCCTCGGTCGCGGCGTCGGCCGCCGCACTCCAGGCCGCGCGGGTGGACGCACCCTTCGTCACCGCAGCCTCGAGCGCATGGGCGAACGGGTCGAGCGCATCCACCAGCGTCTTGTCGCCGGGCCTGGCCCCGCCGAGCCGGGTCACGCCCGCCAGCGCCGCGACCGCGCCGTCGGCCAGTTGCTTCGCATCGATGGCGGCCTCGTCGCTGAGCGACCGGCTCCAGGAGCGCAGCCCGACACCCCAGATCGCGCCGGATGTGCCTCCGGCACGATCCGCCCAGGCATCGGCCGCGGCAGCCAGCACGCTGGCGGCGCCGGCACCGGCTGCCGAAGCGGCTTTTGCGGCGGCGGCGGCGGCGCCCGATCCGCGCGCCATGCCCTGTCCGTGGTCGCCATCGCCGGCCTGCGCGTCGATCCGGCCAAGCTCCGGCTCGGCGTCGCGCAAGATGTCGGCGAGATGCGCCATCACGCCGGCGACGCAGCGACCGCCGGCCTGGCCCTCGGCGCTCGCCGGCGGCCAGCTTTCGGCGACGGATGCGGTCTCCTTCGCGACCGGCGCCGGCGCCGCCTGGATGGTGGCCCCGCGCTGGAGCACGGCGGTGGCGCAGGGCGCCAGCCAGCAGGTCTCGAGTTCGTCGTCGAGCCAGGTCAGCGTGAGCGAGCAGCCCTCCATGTCCAGGCTGGTGACGAATTCCCCGACCTCTGGCGCTACCACGGTGAGGCCGGCCGCGCGCAGCCGGGCCGACACCGAGGCCCACAGCACGAACAGCTCCTCGTACTTGGTGCTGCCGAGCCCGTTCAGGATCGCCGCCACCCGCGGGCCGCCGTCCGTTGGCGCTTCGGACAGCAGTCGGTCCACCAGCAGCGCGGCCAGTTCGGCGGCCGGCAGGATCGCCAGCTCGTCGATGCCGGGCTCGCCATGGATGCCGAGGCCGATCGCCATCCGGCCATCCGGCACCGAGAACAGCGGCTGCTTCGCGCCGGGCAGCATGCAGCCGCCGAACGCCACCCCGAACGACCGGGTGCATGCATTGGCGCGCCGCGCGATGCGCTCGACGGCGTCAAGGGACTGGCCGGCTTCCGCCGCCGCACCCGCGATCTTGAACACCGCGAGGTCGCCGGCGACGCCACGCCGGCGCTCATGCTCGGCGGCGGAGGCGCTGGCGACGTCGTCGCTGACCGCCAGCACGCGCACGTCGATGCCGTCGCCGCGCAGCCGCTCGGCGGCGAGACCGAAATTCAGCACGTCGCCGGCATAGTTGCCGAAGCCGAGCACGATGCCGCCGCCGCGATGCGCGCGCACGCCGATGTCGCGGATCGCCCGCGTCGAGGGCGAGGCGAACACGTCGCCGGCGACTGCGGCGTCGGCGAGGCCCGGTCCGACATAGCCGGCAAAGGCCGGGTAGTGGCCGCTGCCGCCGCCGATCACCAGCGCCACCTTGCCATCCGGTATCGCGGTCGAGCGCACCACCCCGTCCGGCACCGCGCGCACGAACTGCGGGAACACGTCGCAATAGCCGGCGAGCGCGGTTGCCGCGAACGCGGTGGGCGCGTCATGCAGGTGGGTCATGATCTGTTCAGAGCGGACCGATCGACTTCGGCAGGATGCGGCGCAGGTACTCGCGGTTGGTGGCGCACACGCTGAGACCGTCGCCGCCATAATGCTCGACGCAGAACGCGCCGCGGAAGCCGTGCGCGATCGCCTGCTTGACCGCGACCCGGTAGCTGATCAGCCCGAGCTCCAGCGGCGCCGGCGAGGTGGCGATGAAGCCATCGGCCTCGACCTCGTCGCGGAAATAGTTCTTGGCGTGCCAGTACTTCACGAACGGCATGGTCTTCTCGACCATCGACTGCCAGCGCTCCATCGGGCGGTGCAGCCGGATCAGGTTGCCGAGGTCGGGATTGAGACCGACCGCCGGATGGTCGATGTCGCGCACGAACTGCACCGCGCCGTCGGCCGAGCCGACATAGGTGTCCTCGTACATCTCCAGCGCGATATCCAGGCCGACGCTCTCGGCGTGCTTGCCGAGTTCCTGGTAGCCCGCCACCGCGCGCTTGTAGGTGGCCGGATCGTCCGGGTTCTTCACCCCGTCCACGGTCCAGAACCAGGTCACCTTTTTCTGCGCATCGCTCAGCGGCCCGAACAGACCGAAGCTCACATGTCTCGCCCCGATCTCGGCGGCGACGTCGAGCAGGCGGTGGCTGTACTCGAGATATTCGGCGCCATGCACCGGATCGATGATGCTGCGGCGCGCGGTCGAGATCGCCGGGATGGTCAGGCCGTGATCCTTCAGCACGTCGAGGAATTCGCGTCGCCGGACCGGGGTCAGGTCGGCGATGCGTATCCAGCTATCGGTCGGGTCGATCTCGGTGAAGCCGGCGCCACTCACATCGGACACGGTCTCGGACCACTGCTCGGCGGACTGCTCCTGCACCGAGCTGCCGTCCGGCAGGATGTTGGCATACTGGATCATCGCGGCCGCGATCGGCCAGTTCAGGTTGGTGAGCGTCTGCGAAGTGTCTGGGGGCATCGTCATGCTCCTCCCGGGTTCAGGTTGCGGCGGGCATCTCGTTCCGGACTGGATGCACCGGCAGGCGTGGCGGTTGGTCTAGACAGCGCTACCATAACCGTCCAATCAAGATTCCGGTCGAAGCCATATCCAGGCCGGCATGGTTCAGTCTACCGGCCCCAGCGCAGGACCAGCGGATCGAGGCGCCGGGCGATCTCGATCAGGCCGGCGCGGGTGTCGGGATGCAGGGGCGGCAGCGGCAGGCGGGGCGCCTCGCAGGCGATCACGCCACCCTCGCGCATCAGCGCCTTGGCCGCCAGCAGCCCGCATTGCCGGTTCTCGTAATTGATCAGCGGCAGCCAGCGCTCGTAGCCGGCGATCGCGGCCTCGCGGCGCCCGGCCAGGAAGTCATGCACGATGGCGCCGATCGCATCCGGGAAACCGCCGCCGGTCATGCTGCCGGTAGCGCCCGCGTCGAGGTCGGCCAGCAGGGTGATCGCCTCCTCGCCGTCCCACGGCCCCTCGATCGCCGCACCACCGAGGGCGATCAGCTCGCGCAGCTTGGACGCCGCCTGCGCGGTCTCGATCTTGAAATACGACACGTTGCGGATGTCGCGCGCCATGCGGGCCAGCAGCGAGGCCGACAGCGCGGTGCCGCTGACCGGCGCGTCCTGGATCATGATCGGAATGTCGATGGCGTCCGACAGCTCCCGGAAGAACGCCTCGATGCCGGCTTCGGCAACCCGGATGGTGGCGCCGTGATAGGGCGGCATCACCATCACCATGGCAGCCTCCAGCGCCTGCGCCTCGCGCGAGCGCTCGGCGCAGATGCGCGACGAAAAATGCGTCGTGGTGACGATCACCGGCACGCGTCCGCGCACATGCTCCAGGATGGTGCGCGTCAACAAGGCGCGCTCGTCGTCGGACAGCACGAACTGCTCGGAGAAATTGGCGAGGATGCAGAGCCCGTCGGAGCCGGCATCGATCATGAAATCGGTGCAGCGACGCTGCCCGTCCAGATCGAGGCCGCCTGCTTCGTCGAAGATGGTCGGCATCACCGGGAAGACGCCGCGATAGGCGATCCTGTGCACGCTGGTCACGCTACATCACCGCGCCGAGCTGCCACGGCACGAATTCGTTGCTGCCATAGCCGAGATCCTCGCTGAGCGTGTGCTCGCCGGACGCCACCGCCAGGATGGTGCGGAAGATGCGCTCGCCGGCCGCGGCGATGGTGTCGCTGCCGTCGATGATGCCGCCGGTATCGACGTCCATGTCTTCGGACATGCGCTCGTACATCGGCGTGTTGGTGGCGATCTTGATGCAGGGCGCCGGCCGGAAACCCGAGGTCGATCCGCGCCCGGTGGTGAAGCAGATCACGGTGCAGCCGCCCGCGACCTGGCCGGTCACCGCGACCGGGTCGTAGCCCGGCGTGTCCATGAACACGAAGCCACGTGCTGCGATCGGCTCGGCATATTCGTACACCGCCTCCAGCCGCGCGGTGCCGCTCTTGGCGACCGCACCCAGCGACTTCTCCAAGATGGTGGTTAGGCCGCCGGCCTTGTTGCCGTGCGACGGGTTGTTGTTGAGCTCGGCCTGGTGGCGGTGCGCGTAGTCCCGCCACCACGCGATACGCGCGACCAGCTTCTCGGCCACTTCCGGAGTGGCGGCACGGCGTGTCAGCAGGTGCTCGGCGCCGTAGATCTCAGGCGTCTCGGCCAGCACCGTGGTGCCGCCATGCCGCACCAGCAGGTCGGACGCATAACCCAGCGCCGGATTGGCCGAGATGCCGGAATAGCCGTCCGAGCCGCCGCATTCGAGCGCCAGCACCAGCGCGCTGGCCGGCTGGCGGCTGCGGCGCGCGGCGCCCACCACCGGCAGCATCTCCTGCACGATGGCGATCGCCGCCTCGATGGTGCGCCGCGTGCCGCCGGTCTCCTGGATCGTCATGGTGCGCAGCGTCTCGCCCTCGATGAGCCCGTGCGCCTGCATCAAGGCCGGGATCTGGTTGGTCTCGCAGCCGAGCCCGATCATCAGCACGCCGCCGACATTGGGGTTGGTGGCGTAGCCGGCGATGGTGCGGGTCAGGTACTGGTAGCCCTCGGTCTGCATGTTGAGCGCGCAGCCGCCGCCATGGGTGAGCGCGATCACGCCGTCCACGCTCGGAAACTCGTCCAGAATGCCCTTCTGGTTGAAGTGCTGCGCCACCGCCTGGCAGACCGTCGCCGAGCAATTCACCGACGAGATCACCGCGATGAAGTTGCGCGTGCCGACGCGGCCACTCGCCCGCAGATAGCCCTGGAAGCCGGCGCGTTCGGCCTCCGGCAGCAGGACGGGGGCTGCCGCATCGACGCAGAACTCGTGCGTCGGCGAGAGGTCGCTCATCGCCATGTTGGCGGTGTGGACGTGGTCGCCCGGGTCGATCGGCGCGGTCGCAAAGCCGATCACCTGGCCGTATTTGCGCACCGGCTGGCCGGCCTCGATCGCGTCGAGCGCCACCTTGTGCCCGCGCGGCACCGGCATCCGGATGGCGAGGCCGTTCGATGCCAGCCGCTCGCCCTCGGCCAGCGGTCGCCGCGCCACCGCGACATTGTCGCGCTCGTGCAGCAGGGTGATGGCGGGGACGGCGACGTCCATGGCAGGCCTCGGCTCCGGGAGGTGGGACCGAAGATTATGCCTGCCGGGCGCGAGGCGCAATTTGGCCTTGACCGGCCGGTGGCGCAGTCAGGCCTCCAACGCAGCCAGCCGTCGCGCGAACAGGCCGGGACGCGATCCGGGATCCAGGGGCGCCAACCCGGCGACCCGCCAGGCCGGTCGCCGGTGCAGCCGGTCGAGCAGCAGGGCGAGCCCGTTCAGCACGATCAGGCGAAAGATGACGCCCATCTGGCGCCATTGTCCCTGCTCCACATTATCCGTCTTCCAGATCTTCGAATTGGGCCTGCACGGCAGCGGAGCCGCAGGCGGATCGTCGACATCCTGTCGTCTACGTTGCGATACCGAACCGATGACGTCAGTTACTGCCGCGGAACGGACTTGCCTGCAACCACTTGTCTGATCATGAACTATCACCGATCGGACGGTCCGTCTGCCGGCAGCAGCAACGCCCGCTGCGCCGGGGTTGCCGGCAGGCTCGGCAGGTAGCGCGGCTGCTGCCTGATCCCGGCCGCCGCCTCGTAGGCCGTCCCGAATTCCAGCAGACGCTGCTCGGACCAGCGCGGCCCGATGAAGGAGAGCCCGACCGGCAGGCCGTCCACGTCCCCCATCGGCACGGTCAGATGCGGAGTGCCCGCCACCGCCGGCAGCGTCGAGGCGCTGCCGGCGTCATGGTCGCCATTGATCAGGTCCACCACCCAGGCCGGGCCGCCGGTGGGTGCCACCATGGCATCCAGGTTGTTCTGCGCCTGCAGGCGGTCGAGTCCGTCGGGACCGGCCATCCGGCGCGACTGCGACAAGGCTGCGCGGTAGCCGGCATCGGTCAGCCCCGCGGTCGCCTGTGCACGGACCATCAGGTCCTGGTTGAACAGGCCAAGCTCGCGCTCATGCTGCGCCTCGTTCAGCGCGATCACGTCGGCCATCGTGCGCGTCTTCACGGTGTCGGGGGTGCTGGCGAGGTAGCTGTCGAGCCCCGTCTTGAACTCGGTGAGCAGCACCGTCATCTCGGCGCTGGTGATCGCGTCGAGATCCGGGCCGTCCTTGATTTCGACCAGCGTCGCACCTGCGTCGCGCAGCCGGTCCAGAGCACGGCCGAACACGATGTCGGTCGCGGCATGATGGCCGGCCAGGAAACGCAGCACGCCGATCCGCCTGCCCTTCAGGGCGTCAGCCGCATCGCCAGCGATCGCCGCAGGCCGATGCGCGTCGGCATCCACCGTCACCGGATCGGCCGGATCGCTGCCGGCCAGCACCGAGGCCAGCAGCGCCGCATCCGCCACCGTATGGGTGATCGGTCCGGCGGTGTCCTGGCTTGCCGCGAGCGGCACCACGTGGGTGCGCGACACCAGCCCCACCGTCGGCTTCAACCCGACCAGGCCGGTCAGCGAGGCCGGGCAGGTGATCGAGCCGTCGGTCTCCGTGCCGATCGCAGCCGGAGCCAGCGAGGCGGCCACCGCGGCGGCGCTGCCCGACGACGAACCGCAGGCGGAACGATCCAGTGCGTAGGGGTTGCGGGTCAGGCCGCCGACGCCGCTCCAGCCGCTGATCGAGGCGGAGGAGCGCATGTTGGCCCATTCCGACAGGTTGGTCTTGCCCAGGATGATCGCACCCGCCGCACGCAGTCGCGCCACCAGCGGCGCGTCACGGTGGGTGACGTTGCCCGCCAGCGCCAGCGAGCCGGCGGTGGTCGGCATCGCATCCGCGGTCTCGATATTGTCCTTCACCAGGATCGGCACGCCCTCGAGGGCCCGTGCCGGCGCACCGGAATGACGGCGCTTGTCGCTGGCCACCGCGTCGGCCTCGGCCTGCGGATTGAGCGCGATCACCGAATGCAGCGACGGCCCGGCATGGTCGATGGCGGCGATGCGCGCCAGATACGCCCGCACCAGGGCCGCAGAAGTCACATGCCCGGCCTGCATGTCGCGCGCGACGTCGGAAATTCCCTTGTGCTGCACATCGTAGTTCGCATGCGGCATGGCGGCGGCTCCTGTCAGGGCGATCACACCGAGCAGCAGCAGCGCGCGCGGCAGCATGGTCACGGAAGGTCTTGGCATCGGGCCTCGAAAGTCGGGAGTTAAGGCAGCAGCTTTCCGGGATTCAACAAGCCATGCGGATCGAGCGCCTGCTTGATCCGGCGCATGGTGTCGAGCTCGGCGCCGCCTCGCCAGTCCGGCATCATGTACGGCTTGAGTCGGCCGACGCCATGCTCGGCGGAGAACGAGCCGTCGAGATCGCGCACCACCGCGCAGACCGTGTCCATGATTTCGTTGTCGCGGGCGAGAAACGCATCGCGCTGCATTGCGTCGGGCTGGATCACGTTGAAATGGATGTTGCCGTCGCCGAGATGGCCGAACGGCGCGATCCGCAACCCCGGCATCAGCGTCTCGCACGCCGCCGTCGCGCGCGCGATCAGCTCGGGCACCCGCGAGACCGGCACCGACACGTCGTTCTTGACGCTGGCGCCGGCGCGTTTCTGGGCTTCCGAATGCTCCTCGCGTAGCCGCCATATCGCCGCCCGCTGCGCGCCGCTCTCGGCGATCACCGCATCCAGCACCGAGCCGTCCTCGAGCGCCGAGGCCAGCACCTCCTCCAGCAGGCCGCGCAATCCGGCGCTCTCGCGTCCGGAGGCAAGCTCGACCAGCACGTAGTGCGGCGCCGGCTCGGCCAAAGGCAGGGTGACACCCTCGATCAGCCCGACCACCAGCGCCATGCCGGTGCCCGACATGAACTCGTACGCCTGGATCGCGGTTGGGTCCCGCCTGCGGAACTCGGTGAACAGGGCAAGCGCCGCCTCAGGCGACGCGACCCCGCACAGCGCCACCTCGACGCTGTGCGGCTGCGGGGCCAACTGCAGCACGGCGGCGGTGATGATGCCCAGCGTGCCTTCCGAGCCGACCAGCAGGTGGCGCAGCGCGTAGCCGGTATTGTCCTTGCGCAGCCGACGCATGCCGGCAAGCACGCTGCCGTCCGGCAGCACCGCCTCGATCCCGAGCACCAGCTCGCGGGCGTTGCCGTAGCGCACCGTGTTGTTGCCGCCGGCGTTGGTGGCCAGCACGCCGCCGATCTGCGCCGAGCCCTCCGCCGAGATCGACAGCGGCAGCAGGCAGCCGGCCTCGCGCGCCGCCTCCTGCGCCGCCTTCAAGGTGACGCCGGCCTCGATCGACAGCGTCATGTCGACCGGATCGATGCCGCGCACCCGGCTCAGCCGCGACAGGCTGAGCACGATCTCGCTACCGTCCTCGTGCGGCGAGGCGCCGCCGACCATGCTGGTATTGCCGCCCTGCGGCACGATCGGAACCCGGTGCCGGACGCACAGCCGCACGGCGTCCGCCACCGCCTCGGTGTCGGCCGGCCGGATCACCGCCATCGCTGAGCCGTGGTAGAGCCCGCGCCAGTCCTCGCAATAGCCGTCGGTGTCGCGCCCGGTCAGCACCGCGGCCTCCCCGAGCCGTTCGCGCAGCGCGGCCAGCAGCGCAGTATCGGGCGGGCGGCGCGCGGGGGCGGGACCTTGCATGGACGTCAGCGTACCGGCTCCGGCGCCCTATGGCGACTGCTGCAACGGCGAGGTGTCGGGGCTGTGCGCCGGCATCAGGTCGGCGACCACGGCGCTGCCGGCGATGCCGACCAGGATGCCGCAGACCAGCGTCAGCACCAGCAGCAGCACGCGCGGACGGCTGTGCTCGGCATTCGCCTGCAGCATTGCCTGCTGCGCCTCGGCGCGGGCCCGCCTGGTGAGGTTGAGCTCCGCGCGCATGCTCTCGTTGCGCGACGCGGCCTCGCGCAGCTCGAGGTCGAGGCGGTTGAGGTCGGCGGTGAGCTGCGAGATCCGCGTGCGCGCCGCCTGCATCTCGGTGCCGCTCGCGCTCGCCTTGGTGGCCCGCGCCCGCGGCGCCTTGGTCGCGGCGGCTTGCGCCGGCGGATTGGGCGCGATGGCGACGAACAGGTTCTTGAGCGCGCCGCCGGTGACCGCGTTCTTGCGCGCCCGCGAGCGGATCGCCTCGAGCGCGCTCGCGGACTGCCCGGGCTGGTCCTCCAGCACCAGGGCCAGGATGTCCGAGAGCGTCTTCAGCTCCTTCGGATCGATCGCCGGGCTCATGCGCGACCCGGATGCGTATCGCGCGGCGCGGCGGCACGGGCGAGCCGGTCGCGTATGGCCGGACCGAGCCCCGCTCCCGGCACCGGCATCGCCGCGATGCCGCGCAGTCCGAGCCGGATGCCCTGCTCGTCGAGCACGCGCAGCCCGGCGAACAGCCGGCTGGCGGCCTCATTGGTGTCCCCGGCCGCACTCAGGTTCCAGGTCAGCGCGGCACCCGGAAGCGCCGTTCCGAACGCCAGCAGGGCCTCGTCGGCTGCGACCGATCCGGCCTCCAGCCGCAGCGGCAGCAGCGGCGCATAGTGCGAGGCCAGCATTCCCGGAGCGACGAGGCGCGCGGTGCGGGCGGCCGGTTCAAGGTCGGGCGGCGGCAGCCCGGCGGCGGCGAGGACCGCGCCGATCGCCTCGATCGGAACACCGCCGGCACGCAGCAGGCGGGGGCGCTCGCCAGTGAGATCCAGCACCGTGCTCTCCAGTCCGACCGGGCACGGTCCGCAATCCAGCACCGCGTCGACCCGGCCATCGAGACCGTCCAGCACATGCGCCGCATCGGTGGGCGAGACGCGGCCCGAGCGGTTCGCGGAGGGTGCCGCCACCGGACGTCCGACCGCACGCAGCAGTGCCAGCGCCATCGCCGCCGCCGGCACCCGGAGTGCGATGGTCGGCAGGCCGGCAGTGGCCTTGTCGCAGACGGCGCCGTCGGGCCGCCGTGGCAGCACCAGGGTCAGCGGTCCCGGCCAGAAGGCGGCGGCGAGCACCCGCGCGCACGCCGTCGGCACCCCCTGCGCGAACGCCGCGTCGGCGTCGGCGACGTGCGCGATCAGCGGGTTATGGCCCGGACGGCCCTTGGCCGCGAACACCGTGCGCACCGCAGCCGGGTTCGAGGCATCGGCGCCGAGGCCGTACACCGTCTCGGTGCCGAAGGCGACCAGCCGGCCGTCCTGCAGCAACGAAGCGGCCCGGGCCACGCCCTGCGGTCCGGCGGCCAGGCTCTCGGTGACCAGCATGGGGTGCGCCCGCCATTCCTTCCGTTCGCGAACCGGTCGAGTCGACGGATCGCGCCCCGACACTAGCAGTATGCAGGCTTCCAGCCTCAACGCGTCTCTCTCAGAGCGCAGCCGGGTCATCCGGCCGCGCCGTCAGGGCGCGCGAACCGAGGGCTGGCCGCGCCGTCAGGGCGCGCGAACCGAGGGCTGGCCGCGCCGTCAGGGCGCGCCACGACAGACAAAATGCGGGTTCTCCCAGCCCGGCTTGGCGTAGCGCAGCGTCTCCCCGTCGAACAGGCAGACGCTGCCACCGGCCGCTTCCACCACCGCCTGCGGCGCCGCGGTGTCCCACTCCATCGTCCGTCCGAGCCGCGGGTAGAGGTCGGCGCGACCCTCGGCGACGCGCACGAACTTCGCCGCCGAGCCGATATTGCCGACGCTGGCGACGCGCTGGCCGCCGAGCCAGGTGCGCAGCCGCTCGTCATTGGCATAGTGCCGCGAGGCCAGCACCGCGAGACCCTCCGGCGGCGGCGAGCGCACCTGGATCGCATGCTCCCCGGAGGCGTCGCGCCGGGTCGCGCCGACCCCCATTAGGCCGAGATAGAGCGCGCCATAGGCCGGCAGCGCCACCGCGCCGAGCACCACGCGGCCGTCGCGCACCAGGCCGATATTGACGGTGAAGTCGTCCCGTCCGGCGGCGAACTCGCGCGTGCCGTCAAGCGGATCGACCAGCCAGAAGCAGCCCTCATGCCGCACGGTGCGGCCGGCCGCGACCTCCTCCTCGGCGATCACCGGGATGTCGGCGGCCGCCCGCAGCCCCTGCAGGATCAGCGTCTCGGCGGCGTGGTCGGCCTCGGTGACCGGGCTGTCGTCCGACTTGGTGACCGTCGAGAAGCCGCGTCCCCGTATGTGCAGGATGGTGTCCGCCGCCTGGTGGGCGAGGGTGGCGGCGAGGGCGAGCAGGTCGGGATCATTCATCCGCGATGACGTAGCGGCCCCGCCCTTCCGAGGCAAAGGGGCCCTGGCGATCCACGGCGCTATCACATACCTACTGGTCGCCCCGCCTTAATGAACCACCGCGACGACAAGCCAGACCAGCCGGAGACAGCGCGCCATGATCGAGATCATCTTTGCAGAAGGCCGCCTGGAGGTGTTGCCCGAGGGTGCCGCGGTGACGCTTCTGCTTGCCGAGGATGCCGAGCGGCCGGCCCTGTTCGCCGCGATCGACGACGCCACTGGCGGCGCGCTGGGGCGCGGGCTGCAGGCGGCGGAATTTACCGCCGGCCGCAACAAGACCTGCGTGCTGCACGGGCCGGGCGCCGGCCTGTCGCGCGTCGTGCTGGTCGGCCTCGGCAAGCGCGCCGATCTCGACACGCGGGCGCTGGAGGCGGCCGGCAGCGCCGCCGCCGCCGCGTTGCGCAGCAGCCCGGCCGGGTTCCTGTCGGTGGATGGCCTGTCTGGGGAGCAGGCGGCGCACGCAGCCCTCGGGGCGCGGCTCGGGAGCTATCGCTTCGACCGCTACCGCACCCGCGAGAGCGCCGACGACAAGCCCCGCCTCGCGACGCTGACGGTGCTGGCCGGCGAGCCCGACACGGTACGCCAGGCGCGTGCCGCCTGGCCGGCGCTCGAGGCGGTGGCGCATGGCGTGCGCCTGACCCGCGACCTGGTGAGCGAGCCGGCCAACGTGCTGAGCCCGCCGGTGTTTGCCGAGCGCATTGCCGAGCTGGCCTCGCTGGGGCTGGAGATCGAGACGCTCGGACCGGCCGAGATGCAGCGGCTCGGCTTCGGCGCACTGCTCGGCGTCGCCATGGGCAGCGACAAGGAGCCGCGCACCGTCATCATGCGCTGGAACGGCGGCGCCGCGGATGCCGCCCCGATCGCCTTCGTCGGCAAGGGCGTCACCTTCGATTCCGGCGGCATCTCGATCAAGCCGGCCGCCGGTATGGAGGACATGAAGTGGGACATGGCCGGCGCCGGCACCGTGGTCGGGCTGATGGCGGCGCTGGCCGGCCGGCAGGCCCGGGTGAACGCGATCGGCGTGGTGGGACTGGTCGAGAACATGCTCTCGGGCAGCGCGCAGCGGCCGGGCGACGTGGTGACCAGCCATTCCGGCCAGACCATCGAGGTGCTCAACACCGATGCCGAGGGCAGGCTGGTGCTGGCGGACGTGCTCTCCTACACGGCCGACCGCTTCAAGCCGCGCTTCATGGTGGACCTGGCGACGCTGACCGGCGCGATCATCGTGGGCCTCGGCCACGAGCATGCCGGCCTGTTCTCCAACGACGACACCCTGGCGCAGCAGTTGACCGAGGCGGGGCTCGCCACCGGCGAGGCGCTGTGGCGGATGCCGATGGGCGACGCCTACGACAAGCTGATCCGCTCGGACATCGCCGACATGAAGAATATCGGCGGCCGTCCGGGTGGCTCGATTACCGCGGCGCAGTTCCTCAGGCGCTTCGTGGGCCAGGTGCCCTGGGCGCATCTCGACATCGCCGGCATGGCCTGGAGCAGCAAGGACGCGCCCGGCATCCCGAAGGGCGCCACCGCCTTCGGCGTGCGCCTGCTCGACCGTCTGGTGGCAGGCGGGTACGAGGAGGTTGCCGGCGACAGGGCCTGAGCGCTGGCCGAGCTCGGGTTCTACCACCTGACCCGAAGCAGCGCGGAGCAGGCCCTGCCGCGTCTGCTCGGTCGCACGCTGGAGGCCGGTCGACGCGCGCTGGTGCTGTGCCGGGATGCGGCCCGGGTCCAGGCGCTCGACGAGGCGCTGTGGCGGACGCCGGATCCCGCCTGGCTGCCACATGGCTCCGCGAAACTGGGTCATGCCGCGCTGCAGCCGATCTGGATCGCGCCGGGGCCCGACGCCGGCCTGCCGGTCGAGGTGCCGAATGCAGCCAGCTACCTGTTCCTGCTCGACGGCGTGACGGCGCAGATCGACCGCTTCGAGCGGGCGTTCGACCTGTTCGACGGCGCGGACGAACAGGCGGTGGCGGCGGCCCGGCAGCGCTGGTCGGCGCTGAAGGCGGCAGGACACACGCTTGCCTACTGGCGGCAGGACGCCAAGGGCTGGTCCCGCGCCGGGTGATTGCAGTGCGCAACCGGTGCCGCGCCGGCCGGTTGAGGACACTGAACGGAGTGCGCACCATGAGCGACGAAGCGTCCAAGCCGGCGGGTCCCGACACCAGGCGTCGGCCGCCGAGCGACGAGCCGGCGGGCCACGAGGAAACCAACCGCCCCGGCATGACCAACGGCGTGCCCGACGCGAGCGCCGAGGGCAGCTCCACCGCGCATCCGACCAGCGACCGCGAGCAGAGCGAGTCCGCGGCGGGACAAAGCCCGCCCAGGCCATGAGCGGCATCCGGCAGGCGCGGCTGTCCTGCGGCGTCGATGTTCCGGTCCTCGGCCAGGGCACCTGGAACATCGGCGACAGCCGCGCCGCCCGCGACTCCGAGATCCGCGCTCTGCGTCTCGGGCTCGATCTCGGCATGACCCTGATCGACACCGCCGAGATGTACGGCAACGGCGCGTCCGAGCGTCTGGTGGGCGAGGCCATCGAAGGCCGGCGCGACGAGGTGTTCCTGGTCAGCAAGGTGCTGCCGTCGAACGCGACCCGCCCCGGCATCGCCCGATCCTGCCGCGACAGCCTCAAGCGGCTGGGCACCGACCGGCTCGACCTCTATCTGCTGCACTGGCGTGGCGGCGTGGCGCTCGGCGAGACCATCGACGCCTTCGAGATCCTGCGACGCGAGGGGCTGATCCTGCAGTGGGGCGTGTCGAACTTCGATGTCGACGACATGGCGGAGTTCGTCGGCCGTGTGCGCCCCGGTGGCTGCCTGGTGAACCAGGTGCTGTACAATCTCGAGCATCGCGGCATCGAGCACGACATGATCCAATACGGCGTCGAGCAGAATGTCAGGCTGATGGCTTATTCTCCGGTCGGACAGGGCGGCGCCCTGCTGCGTCATCAGGTGCTCCAGACGATTGCGGCGCGGCATGGAAGCAGCCCCGCCCAGATCGCGCTCGCTTGGACAATCCGGCATCGCGGCGTGATCAGCATCCCCAAGTCGGGCAATGCGGCGCATGTGCGCGAGAATGCCGCCGCGGCCGCAATCACGCTGCAGCCCGAGGATCTTGCGGAGCTGGACGTCGCCTTTCCGCCGCCGAAGCGGAAAGTGCCGCTCGCGATGCTGTAGGGGCCGTGTCCGCGTAACCCGGGGCCGTCATCGGGCGCAGTATCCGGTGCGAGCCACCTCTGCGGCGGCTCCCGGGCACGGGGTGATCGGATGACGCCGAAATCGGGTCTGTGTGGTCTTGCCGGCTTGCTGCTTGCCTTCGCTGGTCCGCTTCCGGCGCAAGCCGCGGATTTCGCCCATCCGACCGTGGTCGAGCTGTTCCAGAGCCAGGGCTGCTCGTCCTGTCCGCCGGCCAACGCCAACCTGCTGGCGCTCGCCGGTCGCCCCGATCTGCTGGCGCTCTCCTGGCAGGTCACCTACTGGGACCATCTCGGCTGGAAGGACACCTTCGGCCAGCCGGCCTTTACCGAGCGTCAGTACGAGTATGCCAGGGCGTTCCACCGCGCGCAGGTCTTCACGCCTGAGATCGTGGTGAACGGCCGCGCGGATGTGGTCGGAAATCGGCGGGACGAGCTGGAGGGTCTGATCGGCCGCGCCGACCGCGGAAATGGCGGCCCGGAGGTCGCGATCGCGGGATCGGCCGTCACCGTCTCCGGTGCGCCGGGGGCGCGGGTGCTGCTGGTCCGCTACGATCCCGCCCTGATCCAGGTGCCGATCGCGCGCGGGGAGAATGGCGGCCTCACCCTGCCGCACCGCAACGTGGTCCGCGAACTGGTGGTGCTGGGCACCGCCGGCGAGCATCCTGGCGTGTTCCGTCTTCCGCCTGCGAGCCGCCTCGGCCTGCGTCTGGCGGTGCTGGTCCAGGCCGGGCCGGGAGGGCCGATCCTGGCCGCCGCCCGCGAGTGACCGGACCCCGCAAGTGACGGGCATAGGCGCCAATGCGGTGCGTGGCGGTCCACGTCCGGTGGTGGCCCTGCTGCTGGCCGTCCTGTTCCTGGTGTTCGGCACCAACCTGCAGGGCATCCTGCTGCCGATGCTGGGCCATGCCCGCGGGTCGAGCATGATCGCCATCGGACTGTTCTCGGCCGGGTGGTCGGGCGGCTTCGTGCTCGCCTGCCTGTGCATCGGGCAGGTGCTCGGGCGGCTCGGCCATGCGCGCGCCTTCATTGCGCTGGCGTTGCTGTCGGCGACCGCCGCCGCCTTCCTGTTCGCGCTGCCCACCGACCGCGCCTGGATCGGACTGCGTGTCGTCACCGGCTTCTGCTATGGCGGCCTGTCGGCGATCGTCGAAGGCTGGCTGGTCGAGCAGGCCGGCGCCGGCATCGCGTTCGCCGGCTACATGATCGTGAACCTGCTGGCGTCCCTCGGTGGCACGCTGAGCCTGAACGTCATCCCGGCAACCGGGCCGGCGCCGTTCGCGGTCGCGGTCGCCGCCACGGCACTCGCCGTCGTGCCGATCGCGATCGGCGGCGTTCCGCGGCCGCCGGCCTTTCCGTCCTTCCGGCCACGTCCGGAGCTGCTGATCCGGCGCTGCCCGGTCGGCGCGTTCGGCTGCGTCGGCGTCGGCATCATCACCGGTGCCCTTGGTGGGCTCGGGCCGCTGTTCGGCATGATGTCGGGCCTGACGATGCACGACACCACGCTGATGCTGGCCGCCAACTCGGTCGGCGGCGCACTCGCCTACCTGCCGCTGGCGGCCCTCGCGGAACGCATCGACCGGCGGGTGCTGCTGGGCGGCGTGATCCTGCTCGGGCTGCTGATCTGCACCCCGATCATCCTGCTAGCCAATCTCTCGCCGCCGGTGCTGATCCTGCTGCTGGGCGCCTTCGGCTTTGCGCAGTACCCGCTCTACGGCCTGTGCGTCGGCATCGTGAACCGCGCATTCCCCGAGCGTCCGTCCTCGCATATCGCGGGCGAACTGGTGCTGCTGTTCGGACTGGGCACCATCGCCGGCCCGCTCGCCGGATCGCAGTTCCTGGCACTCGGCACTCGACAATTGTTCGCCTTCATCGCCGTGGTCCTGGCGGCGATGCTGGCGTTGAACGCCATGGCCGGCCGGCGGTCTCCGGTGCCTGACCTCGACCTACAGCGGGCTGACCTGGCGCGGTGAAGCGCCGCCCGGGATGGAGTCCCCGGCAGGCTCCTCCTCCGGGATCTCTTCCTGCAGCGCCTCCGCATCGGCCTTCAGCCGGTGAAAGCTGCGCCGGCTGAACGGCAGCATGACGAGGTAGATCAGCCCGGCCGCGGCCAGCGCCGCCCATGGATCGGCGACCAGGACGGCCGCGAAGCCGCAGGTCCCGAGCAGCAGTGGGAGGACGAATTCCGCCGGCACCTTGAAGTTCTTGAACGACCAGACCGGCAGGGTGGAGACCAGCAGGAGCGCGACCCCGGTCAGCATCACCGCCACGAAGGCCGGGTGATGGACCGTGGTATAGAGCCAGAGCCAGTCGGTCTTGCGCGCCTCGAGCCCCGCGAACAGCGGGAACAGGGCGAGCCCGGCCCCCGCCGGCGCCGGCACCCCGGTGAAGAAGTTGTAGGCGTAGGTGGGCGTCTCCGACGGTCCGACGATGGCGGCGTTGAAGCGCGCCAGGCGCAGCGCCATGCACACCGAGAACAGGATGCAGGGCAGGAAGCCGTAGCGGCCGCCATCGTGCAGCGACCACATGTAGAGGATGAACGGCGGCGCCACGCCGAAGCACAGGAAGTCGGACAGGCTGTCGAATTCGGCGCCGAACGGACTAGTGGCGCGCAGCAGGCGGGCGATGCGGCCGTCGAGCCCGTCGATGCCGGCGGCGAACAGCAGCGCCACCGCGGCGCGGCCGAAATGGCCGTCGAGCCCGAGTCGCATCGAGGTCAGCCCGGCGCAGAGCCCGACCAGGGTCAGCAGGTTCGGGATCAGCCGGTTGAAGGACTGCCCCCTGAATCGTGGCCGGGCGCGTCGGCCGAGCCGCCGCAGCCGCTTGAGCCGTGGCCGCGTCGGGGCCGGCCTGCTCCCGGAAGCACGCGGGGACGCAAGCGGATCAGAGATGGGCAACTACCGTCTCGCCGCCGATCATGGTCTGGCCGGTGATCACCAGGGGCACGACGTCCGGCGGCAGATAAAGGTCGGTACGGCTGCCGAAGCGGATGATCCCGAAGCGCTCGCCGGTGCCGAGCGTGTCGCCTTCGCGCACGCTGCACACGATGCGCCGCGCGATCAGGCCGGCGATCTGCACCACCGCCATGGTGCGGCCGTCGGCGAGGCGCAGTCCGATGGCGTTGCGCTCGTTCTCGTCGCTGGCCTTGTCCAGGCTGGCATTGAAAGACCGGCCCTCGTGGTAGGCGATCCGGGTGACCGTGGCGGCCACCGGCATGCGGTTCACATGCACGTCCAGCACCGACAGGAAGATGCCGACGCGCCAGCGCGGCTCGTCGCCGATGCCGAGCCCGGGCGGCGGCGGGGTGAACGAGATCGACACGACGCGGCCGTCGGCGGGCGCCACCACGAGGCCGTCGCCGAGCGGCGAGACGCGTTCCGGATCGCGGAAGAAATACAGGCAGAAGCCGCCGAACAGCAGGCCGGCGCGGCTGAGCAGCCTGAAGCCGGACCAGCCGCTGGCGCGGCGCAGCAGCCAGCCAGCCAGGATGGCGCCGAAGCCTGCCGCGAGGAAGGGGCGTCCGGCCGGATGCGGCGGTGCCAGGACGAGCTTGAGCGACTTGATGAGCGATGACATGCGCGGCCGTTCATGGGGGGTTCACCAATTACGGTCAAGCTGCGCGAAGCGGGATGGCATGCTCGATCGGATCATGCTCTGGGAGAACGATCAGGCGATGAGCGAGACTTCGGAATGCGACAACCCGGTGGCGGCGCTGCTGGGGGATCTCGGCTTCTTCGGGTTCGATACCTCGGGGCGGCTGCGACCGAACCCGCCCGACGCCAGGCCGGTGATGAGCTGCCGCTGGCGCGGGCGCCCGATCTCGACGACGCTGCACGAGCTGCCGTCGGGCTCCGGCAGGATCGCCCTGCGCGCCCAAATCGGCCGCATCCCCAGCAGCCTGCACGCCGCCGAAGCGCGGCCCGAGGCGCTGGCGCTCGCGGCAAAACTGCCGGCGCTGCTGCCGCACGGCTGGACCGTCACCCTTGCCTGCGACCATACGCTGCATATCCACACCGAGCAGGAGGTTCCGATGCCGGCCCTGATCAGCGACCTGCTCGTGCCCACGGTGCAGTTCTGCCTGACGGTCGCGCCGTTCCTGGACCTGCTCGACGAGAACGCGCTCGGTCTGGAACGATAGAGCCTGGTCCCTCAGGCAGCCTGCACCAGCACGCGGCGGACCGCGCGGCGCGCCGTCGGCATCGCGGCATAGACGTCCTTGACCGCCTCGATCAGCAGCACGCCGGAAAGCTGCGGCGCAAGCCGGGCGCCGGTGCGCTCGGCGACGCGGCCCAGGCGCAGCACCGGGCGGATGTCGGCGGGCGGCATCCAGAGCGCGCCGCTGCTGCGCTCGACGCGGAACAGCGACTGCGCCAGCAGCCGGTCGATCTGGCCGCGCGACCACGGCGCACCCTGGCCGAACGGCGTGCTCTCGCGATGCGCCCACAGGCCGCGCCGGTTCGGCACCATCAGCATCAGGCGCCCGTCATCCTTGAGCAGGCGCCAGACGTTGCGCAGCAGGCGCGGCGCGCTGGCCGAGGTCTCCAGCGCATGGCTGAGCAGGATGCGGTCGAAGCTGAGGTCGGGGAACGGCAGCTCCTGCTCGTCGACGATGCAGGTGGCCGAGCCGAGATGCTGGGTGTCGGCGAGCAGCTTGGTCTCGGCGGCGATGCAAAGCGCCGCGTCACGTTGCCAGAGCGACAGGAAGGGCTGCGCATGGCCCAGCCCGAGCACGTGCAGGCGGCTGAGGTCGGGCCACAGCACCGCAAGCTGGCGACGCAGCAGGCGAGCCGCGACGCGTCCGCCACGGCTGGCATAGAATTCCGATACTACCCGGAAGTCGTCGCTCATAGCATCTTCCATAGCACGGCTGCGGGTCGGGGTCGGAGGCTTCTGGGCATCGCCCGTGGCAACCGGGCCGGCTTGTAGCAGCTTATCGGCAAGCCGGCGCATACGCAGTTTGAGAGGCGATCGATGGAACTTGTGGTCCGGGCGGTGCCGATCCTGTCGGACAACTATGCCTGGCTGCTGCGCGATCCGGCGAGCCGGGAGCTTGGCATCGTGGACCCGGCGGAGCTGGCGCCGGTGATGGCCGCCATCGAGCACGAGCAGGCAGTTGGCGGCCGCCTGTCGCTGATCCTGCTCACCCACCACCATGCCGATCATATCGAGGCAGCCGACGCCGTGCGCGAGCGGACGGGGGCGGTCATCGTCGGTGCCGGCGCCGATCGCGCACGCCTGCCCCGGCTGGATCGTGCCGTCGCCGAGGGGGACGAGGTCCTGCTGGGCAACAGCATGGCACGGGTGATGGAGACGCCCGGACACACGCGCGGTCACATCTCGTATTTCTTCCCCGACACGCCCGCCCTGTTCTGCGGCGACACGCTTTTCAGCCTCGGCTGCGGGCGGCTGCTGGAGGGGACTGCGCCCGAGATGTTCGCGAGCCTGCGGCGGCTCGCGACCCTGCCGCCCGAAACGCAGGTCTGCTGCGGCCACGAATATACCGAGGCGAATGCGCGTTTCGCCGTGGCGGCGCTGGACGGGAACCAGGCCGTCGCGGCGCGGGCCGGCGAGGTTGCCGCGCTGCGCCGTGCCGGCGCGCCGACAGTGCCGGTGCGCCTCGGATTGGAGTTGGAAACCAATCCGTTCCTGCTGAAGTCCGACCTGGCCGAATTCACCCGGCTGCGGAGCTGGAAGGACAGCTTCCGCTAGAGCAGCGTGACGCCAGCGCCTGGCTCAGCCCTCGAGCGTGGCCAGATCGATCACGAAGCGGTACTTCACGTCGCTGCGCAGCATGCGCTCGTAGGCCTCGTCGATCTGGTCCATCCGGATCATCTCGATGTCCGAGGTGATGCCGTGTTCGCCGCAGAAATCCAGCATCTCCTGCGTCTCGGCAACGCCGCCGATCAGCGAGCCGGCGAAGTTCCGGCGCGGGAAGATGACGCTGAAGGCCTGCACCGAGAGCGGCTTTTCCGGGGCGCCGACCTGCACCAGCGTGCCGTCGCGCTTGAGCAGCGCGAGGTAGCTGTTGATGTCGTGGTCGGCCGAGACCGCATCGATGATCAGGTCGAAGCTGCGCGCCACCGCGGCCATCGCGGCCTGATCCTTCGAGATCACCACATGGCCCGCGCCGAGACGCCTGCCGTCCTCAACCTTGCTTGCGGAGGTGGTGAACAGGGTAACGTCGGCGCCCATCGCATGCGCCAGCTTGACCGCCATGTGACCGAGGCCGCCGAGTCCGACCACGCCGACCTTCTTGCCGGGACCGGCTTTCCAGTGGCGCAGTGGTGACCAGGTGGTGATCCCGGCGCAGAGCAGCGGTGCCACCGCGGCCAGCTCCAGGTTGGCAGGCACGCGCAATACGAAGGACTGGTCGACGGTCACCGCCCGGCTGTAGCCGCCATAGGTGCGCAGGCCGGGGGTCTTGCGGTCGGGATCGTTATAGGTGCCGGTGAAGCCGTTCTCGCAATATTGCTCGAGGCCCTCGTTGCAGCTCGCGCAGTGGCGGCAGCTATCCACCATGCAGCCGACGCCGGCGATGTCGCCCTCGCGGAAGCGGGTGACGTTGGCGCCAACCTTGCTCACCCGGCCGACGATCTCGTGCCCGGGCACCACCGGGAAGACGCTGTTGGACCACTCGTTGCGGGCCATGTGCAGGTCGGAATGGCAGACGCCGCAGAACAGGATCTCGATCTGGACGTCATCGGCGTCCGGGTCACGCCGCTCGAAGCGGATCGGGGCGAGCGGCTTGTCGGCGGCATGGGCGGCGTAGCCGGTACAATCGAACATGGGTTCTCCAGGAAGCGTTACGGACGGTTTAGATGCGGTGGCCTCGCCGGATCGACAAGCCGCCCATTGCCAGCTCTGGCGGACAGATCGACCGGCACCGACAGGACTTGGGCCGGCGCGCGATTGGGTGATATGCAACCGTGACGGGGACGCCTTGCCGCCGTGCATGCTACGTTGAGTTATTGTGGTCGCTGGGTAGCGCCATAAGTCCCGGATGGGAGGACGTCTTGTCGGAAGAGGATCGCCCGCTGCCGCCGGTCGTGGTGAAGAAATACGCCAACCGCCGTCTCTACGACACCGAAAGTTCGATCTACATCACCCTGGACACGCTGGCCGACATGGTCCGGCGGGGGCCGGGATTTCGTCGTCTACGATGCCAAGACGGGTGACGACATTACCCGCGCGGTGCTGACCCAGATCATCATGGAAGAGGAGACCAAGGGCCGCAACATGCTGCCGACCTCCTTCCTGCGCCAGTTGATCGGCTTCTATGGCGACAGCATGCAGGGGCTGGTGCCCGAATTCCTCGAGCGCATGATGGAGCAGTTCGCCGCCCAGCAGGCCGAGGTCCGGGCGTCGGTCGAGCGCACCGTGCAGGCGCTGGTGCCCGTGGGAAACCCGGCGGCGCTCGAGGCGATCGGACGGGAGGCGGCCCACGCTGTCGCGACCCAGAACGTTGCCGTGATCGACCGCGCGACGCCGCTCTATTCGCCGTACTACCGACCGGGCCAGGAAAGCGCCGCGCCGGGAGCCGCGTCCGCCCAGCCGGCGCGCCCGGCGAGCGATTCCGGGGAGATCCTGGCGCTGCGGGAGGAGATCGCCCGGCTTCGGGAGGAGTTGGCGCAGGCATCGGCCAGCCTCGCCGAGACGCCGCTGCGTTCGCTGGCTCGCGGCGGCGCCCGGCACTAGCCGCCGCCGGCCCTCACCCAGCTTTGCTCTCAATCTGTTACAGCCCCAGCGAAATTCCACCGCCGGGCCGGTAGCCCGCTTGAACTCGCCATAGCGCCGCACACGTCTCAAACGATCCGACCCTCCATGGGCCGGCATCGAGACCTGGAGACGCCGCATGGCGGACGGTGACCTGGCCATGCCGACCCGGCGCGGCGTCCTGAAGGGTGGCGTCGTCGCCCTCGCATCTGGCACGGTCGTCCTGAAGAACGGCCGGACGCGGCATTGGCGCGCGCTGCCTCGCCGGCCGTCCCGCCCCAGGCCGAGCCCGGAACGGCGATACCGGTCACGCTCGCGGTCAATGGCGTCGATCATGCCCTCATGCTGGATCCGCGCGTCACCCTGCTCGACGCGCTTCGCGAGCACCTGCTGCTGACCGGCACCAAGAAGGGCTGCGACCACGGCCAGTGCGGCGCCTGCACCGTGATGCTGAACGGGCGACGCATCAACGCGTGCCTGTCGCTGGCGGTGATGCATGACGGCGAGGCGATCACCACCATCGAGGGGCTTGGCCATCCGGACGACCTGCATCCGATGCAGGCGGCCTTCGTGAGGCATGACGGCTATCAGTGCGGCTACTGCACGCCCGGGCAGATCTGCTCGGCGGTGGCGATGCTGGCCGAGCATCGTGCCGGCATGCCGAGCCACGTCACCGAGGACCTGCAGGCGACGCATCACGACCTCACCGATGCGGAACTGCGCGAGCGCATGAGCGGCAACATCTGCCGCTGCTCCGCCTATCCCAACATCGTGGCGGCGATCCGCGACGCCAGCGGCGGGATCGCATGAGGGCGTTCAGCTACGAGCGGCCGTCCCAGGTCGCGCACGCAACGCATGCGGGTTCGCGGCCGGATGCGGCCTTCATCGGCGGCGGCACCAACCTGCTCGACCTGATGAAGCTCGATGTCGAGCAGCCTGGCCACCTGGTTGACGTGAACCGGCTGCCCCTGGAGACGATCGAGGTGCTGCCCCGCGGCGACCTGCGCATCGGGGCACTCGTCCGCAACGCGACACTGGCCGCCGATCCGCATGTGCGCCGGCATTATGCGGTGCTGTCGCGAGCGCTGCTGTCCGGCGCCACCGGGCAGCTTCGCAACAAGGCGACCACCGCCGGCAACCTGCTGCAGCGCACCCGCTGCTACTACTTCACCGACGTCTCCAAGGCCTGCAACAAGCGGGTGCCGGGCTCCGGCTGCGAGGCGATCGGCGGCTACAACCGCATCCACGCCATCCTCGGCGCGAGTGCGTCCTGCATTGCCACGCACCCGTCCGACATGGCGGTCGCCATGCTGCTGCTGGACGCGGTGGTCGAGACCGATCGCCGCCGCATCCCGGTGGCGGAGTTGCACCGGCTGCCCGGTCAGACCCCCGAGATCGAGACCACCCTGCAGCCCGGCGAGTTGATCGTCGCCATACGCCTGCCGCCGCCGCTGGCCGGGCGGCACCTGTATCGCAAGGTGCGCGACCGTGCCTCGTACGCGTTCGCCGCCGTCTCGGTGGCCGCCGTGGTGGAAATGCGGCACGGCCGGATCGGACAGGCCCGGCTGGCCTTCGGGGGCCTCGCGCACAAGCCCTGGCGCGACCACGAAGCCGAGCGGCTGCTGGTGGACGAGGCGCCGTCGCGCGCGCTCTTCGAGCGTGCCGCAGACCAGGTGCTGACCGGCGCGGTCGGACAGGGCGGCAACGACTACAAGATCCCGCTGCTGCGGCGCACCCTGATGGCGACCCTGCGGCAGGCGACGGAAGCCTGAGCCGATGCAATCCCAGCCCCCCATCAAGCCGAGCCTGTTCGACAGCCCGGCCGGCCCCAACCCGCTCGACCAGGAACACCTGCTCGGGCGCGGCCTTGCGCGTGTCGATGGCCCGCTGAAGGTCAGCGGACGGGCGCCCTATGCCTACGAGGTGAGCGATCCGGCGGGTGCGGCGCTGGTCGGCGTGCTGGTGCTCTCCACGGTGGCACAGGGCAGCATCACGCGGCTGGACACCCAGGCCGCCGAGCAGGCGCCCGGTGTCCGGCTGGTGATGACCCATCGCAATGCGCCGAGGCAGGGCGGTCCGGCCTCGCAATATTGCCGGCCGCAGATGGCGGATGCGGTTATCCGGCAGAACGGCCAGGCGGTGGCACTGGTGTTGGGCGACAGCTTCGAGCAGGCGCGCGCCGCCGCCGCCCTGGTGGTGGTCGATTACGATACGCGGCCGGGGCAGTTCGACCTCGCCGCCGGCCTGCCGCAGGCGACCGTGCCGCCGCCGCGCAGCCCGTCGCAGCCGGTCGACACCCATGTCGGCGACTTCGCGCAAGCCTTCGCGTCTGCGCCAGTGCAGGTCGATGCGACCTACAGCACGCCGCACCAGGCGCATGCGATGATGGAGCCGCACGCGTCGCACGCGTCCTGGGAGGGTGACCGGCTCACCCTGCACACCTCGAATCAGATGCTCTCGTCGTGCGCGCAGACGCTCTGCGAGACGCTGATGCTGCGGCCGGAGCAGGTGCGTGTGCTGTCGCGCTATATCGGCGGCGGCTTCGGCTCCAAGCTGGTCACCTATGCCGATGCGATCCTAGCTGGGGTGGCCGCAAGGCAGCTCGGACGGCCCGTCAAGATTGCCCTCAGCCGGCCGCAGGTGTTCCGGCAGACCACGCACCGGACCGCGACCATCCAGCGCGTCCGCCTCGGCGCCGATGCGGATGGCACCCTGCATGCGATCGGCCATGAGAGCTGGTCCGGCAACCAGCAGGGGCAGGCCTTCTACGAGACCGCCGCCAACCAGACCCGGCTGCTCTATGCGGCGCATGACCGCATGACCACGCACCGGCAGGTACGGCTCGACCTGCCGATCGCCTCCTCGATGCGGGCGCCCGGCGAAGCGGTCGGTCTGCTGGCGCTGGAATGCGCGATGGACGAGCTGGCTGACCGGCTGCAGATGGATCCCGTTGCGCTGCGGGTGAAGAACGACATCCAGTACGACCCCGAGCATGGTCCCTCGCGCCCGTTCTCCACCCGGCGTTTGGCGGACTGCCTGCATGAGGGTGCCGACCGCTTCGGCTGGGAGCGGCGCTTGCCCCGTCCCGGCGCGCGGCGCGAGGGCCAGTGGCTGGTCGGCATGGGCGTCGCATCCGCCATACGCAGCGTGGCACTCCGGCCCTCCAGCGCCGAGGTGCACCTGGACGGGCGTGGCATCCTGACCGTCGGCACCGCGATGACCGATATCGGCACCGGCACCTACACCATCCTGACGCAGATCGCTGGCGAGATGCTGGGCCTGCCGCCCGATCGGGTGGTGATGCAGCTCGGCGATACCGACCTGCCGGAAGCCTCCGGGTCGGGCGGCTCGTTCGGCGCAGCGAGCTCGGGATCGGCGGTCTACTACGCCTGCGCCCAGTTGCGCATCGCCGTGGCCCGGCGCGCCGGCTTCGACCCGGAAAAGGTGCAGTTCGCCGACGGCCAGATTATCCAGGAAGGCCGCGCCGTTTCCCTCGCGGCACTGGCGGGGGCGCAGGGTATCGAGGCGACCGGTGGCATCAAGCCCGGCTCCCTGCTCAAGCGCTATGCCCAGGCCTCGTTCGGCGCGCATTTCGCGGAAGTGGGGGTCGATGCAGATACCGGCGAGGTGCGGGTGCGGCGGATGCTCGGAGTTTTCGGAATCGGCCGGGTGCTGAACGCGCGGACCGCGCGCAGCCAGGCGATTGGCGGCATGGTGTTCGGCATCGGCGCGGCGCTGATGGAGGAGGCGGTGCCGGACCAGCGGCACGGCGATTTCATCAACCACGATCTCGCGGAATACCATGTGCCGGTGCATGCCGACGTGCCGGCGGTGGAGGCTTATTTCCTCGAGGAGCTCGATCCGGTCGCCAACCCGCTCAAGGCTAAAGGCGTCGGCGAGCTCGGCATCTGCGGCGCCGGTGCCGCGGTCGCCAATGCGATCCATAATGCCTGCGGCGTCCGCCTGCGCGACTATCCGATGACGCTGGACAAGGTGCTGGCCGGCCTTCCCGTGCAGGCCTGACACGCCGCGATCGTGGCGAGCCATGTCGCCCTGTTGCGTGCGGTCAATGTCGGGGGCACCGGCCGGCTGGCGATGCCCGATCTCAGGGCGATCTGCGAGACCGCCGGTTGCCGGGCAGTGCGGACCTATATAGCCAGCGACAACGTGGTGTTCGACTGCGACGCCAGCGAGCGCGACCTGAAGGGTGCCATAGAAGCCGGCCTGCAAACGCATGTGGGCAGGCCGGTCGGCGTGCTGGTGCGGACCTCGGCCGAAGTTGCGGGCGTGTGGGCGAATAATCCGTTCACGCAGGCCCCTGGCAACCGGGTGATGGCGCTGTTCCTGGACCGGCCGGCGACCGAGGCGATGCTGGCGGAGGTAAGTGGCCGCAGCGAGGACGAGGAACTTCGACTCGGCTTGCGGGAAATCTATGTCCGCTACGGCGCCGGCATGGCGGCGTCGAAACTGCGTATTCCGATCGCAGGCACAGGCACCGCGCGCAACATGAATACGGTGGCGAAGCTCGTTGCCCTCCTGCGTGCGCCCTAGAGCATGACCCGATCGATCATGCTCCGCTTGTCGTTTAATAGAGCAGCTTTATCCGACACTTGGCATCGCGCAGCGATTCCAAGTGATCGGATGCTGCTCTAGGCGCTTTGCCCAGGCGGCGATGATTTTCTTCACGGCGCCCGCTTTCACATGATAGCGAAGTCCACTCCGTTCCGAAGCGCGGCTCGACTGATCCAGTGACTTTGACAAGTGCCATTCGCGAAACCCGGTCATCGGGACGATCCGACCGGTCAGGATCGTGGCGCCTGACGTTGGCGCTGCTGCTGGCGGTCCTGGCCGCGGCGGGGATCGCTTCGCTGCGGCTGTGGCCCGGCGCGATCGCGCGCCTGATCGACCAGGCCGACGGCCTCGAACGCGGCCTCGGTGCGGCCGGCTGGGTGCTGGCGGCGCTGATCCAGGTGCTGATCGCGTTGTGCGGCATCCTGCCGGCCTCGGTCGGTGCGCTGGCGGCGGGTCTGGTCTATGGCATCGGTGGTGGCTTCCTGCTGTCTGCGATCGGCACGCTGGTCGGCGCGGGGCTGGCGTTCGGGCTGACCCGCTCGCTGTTCCGGCCATTGATGTTGCGGCTGCTGCGTCGCCGTCCGGCCTTTGCCCGGCTCGATGACGCGGTGGCGCAGGATGGCTGGCGGCTGGTGTGCCTGCTGCGGGTGTCTCCGGTGATGCCGTTTGCGGTCACCAGCTACGCGCTCGGCCTGACCGGAATGACGTTCCGCAGCTACGCGATCGGCACGCTGGCCTCGCTTCCGGCGCTGCTCGGCTACGTGGTGCTGGGGCACCTGTCGCGCAGCGGACTCGCGGCACTGGCGGCACACCAGACCGGCTGGCTGCGTTGGACCCTGCTCGGACTTGCGATCGCGGCAAGCGCGCTGCTCACACTGAAACTCGGCGGCATCGTACGCCGGGTGATGCGCCTGCCGGCGGATGGGGCTGGCTTGATCTGCGACGCAGCAACACGACACCTCCCAAAAATTGACAGTCGCGGCCAGTCCTAAAAATAAGCCGGTGCGCCCGGTGCGTGATCTCTGCATGCGAGATTGTTTAAACTCGTAATGACGCTGAAATTAGTTTAGGCGGGTCCTGGTGATGTTGCCGGATCATCGGGACTGCGGCACCGAACATTCAAAGGTGCTGCCGGCGCATCGGACACACGGTCTGCCGGCCGATCGCTTGGAGAGCGCGTTGCGAATGGATCAACTCGTCCGGGCGCGGGACCACGATCAGCGGATCGCACCGGTGTTGTCTGCGCTGTTCTTCCTGTCCGGCTTCTGCAGCCTGGTGTACCAGATCATCTGGCTGCGCATGGCGTTCGCCCATTTCGGCGTCATCACCCCCGTGCTGTCGGCGGTGATCTCGGTGTTCATGCTCGGACTGGGAACCGGCTCGCTGCTCGCCGGTCGATATGGCGCCGCGTTGCAGGCCCGGCTCGGCTGCTCCTCCGTCACGCTATACGGCATGACCGAGATCCTGATCGGCATGGGCGGCCTGCTGGTGCCCTGGAGCATGGCGCTCGGCCAGCATCTGCTGCTGGATGGCGACGCGGGCGGATCGGCCAGGTATCTCGCGTTGTCGTCGGTCGCGATCGCCTGTTCGATCCTGCCCTGGTGCGTCCTGATGGGCGCCACTCTGCCGTTGATGATGGGCTTCGTCAGCACCGGCCTGCGCGATCCCACCGGCCGCATCGGCAGGACCCGCAGCTTCAGCTTCCTCTATCGCGCCAACGTCATCGGGGCTGCTGCCGGGACGCTGCTTTCTGCCGGCGTGCTGATCGAGATGCTCGGCTTTCGCGGCACCGGGCTTGTCGCCGCGCTGACCAACCTCCTGATCGGTGCGGTCGGCATCCGCCTCGGTGCGGTCGAGAAAAGGACGCCTGCACGTCCAGCGACCCCACATGTGCCGTCCCGGCTGGTGGATCTGGCCGCTCCGGCAATCGTTCCGGCGAACCTGATCCTGTTCACCACCGGCTTCTGCTCGCTGGCGATGGAGGTGGTCTGGACCCGCGGCTTCACCATCGTGCTCAAGACCACGATCTATGCGTTCGCCGCCATCCTGGCCACCTACCTGGTGTCGACGGCGATCGGGGCCGCACTTTATCGCCGCCGCGTCCGCCTCGGAGCGATCCCGTCCGAGACCTCGCTGCTGCTGGCGTCGTGCTTCACCGCCTGCCTGCCCGCGATACTGGACGATCCAAGGGTGCAGATGAACGCTTTCGGCGTGCTGCTCAGCATCGTCCCGTTTTCCGTCGTGCTCGGCATCCTGACGCCGCGGCTGGTCGACGCTGCCAGCCTCGGCGATCCGGGACGCGCGGCCACGAGCTACACCATGAATATTCTCGGCAGCATCCTCGGCCCCTTGGTCGCCGGCTACCTCCTGGTCAACCGCTTCGACGTGCGCATCTGCCTGCTGCTGCTGGTGCTGCCGCTGATCGCGCTGGCATCCTGGTCGGTGCTGGGTGGCCGCCGGCCATCCGACGACCCGCGACCTGGACGGCAGCACCTCGCTTTCGCAGTCTGCGTCGGTGCCCTGGCCCTGAGCTTCGCATTCGCCCGCAGCTACGAAAGCAGCGTGTCCGGCGGCCAGCCGATCGAGACCCGCCGCGACTACGCCGCCACCGCCATTGCCTACGGCACCGGCATGCAGAAGACCCTGCTGGTGAATGGCGTCGGGATCACCGTCCTGACACCGATCACCAAGATCATGGCCGACCTGCCGCTCGCGGTGAACGGACACGCGAAACACGGACTGGTCATCTGCTTCGGCATGGGAACGACGGTACGGACGATGTCCCGCTGGGGGATCGACACCACCGTTGTTGATCTGACCGGTTCGGTGATCCGCCTGTTCGGCTTCTTTCATGCCGATGCGCCGGCTGTGACGGCAGCGCCTGACGTACATATGGTCGTCGATGACGGGCGTCGCTATCTGAACCGGGTTGGGCAGACATACGACGTGATTGTCATCGATCCACCGCCGCCGGTCGAGGCCGCCGGCTCCAGCCTGCTGTACTCGCGCGAGATGTACGAAGTGGTCCGCCGCAGGCTGCGGCCGGGAGGGATCCTGCAGCAATGGTATCCGGGCAACGACGACGCGACCGGGCAGGCGGTGGCGCGGACCCTGTCGCGGTCGTTTCCATACGTCGTCGCCTATCGATCGGTTGAAGGCTGGGGCACGCATTATATCGCGTCGATGCAGCCCATCGCGAGCATTGATGCAGCCACCTTCGTGTCGCGCATGCCGGAGGCTGCCCGCCGCGATCTGGTCGAGTGGAACCCAGGTACGACCCCACGTGCCATGGTCACGCGCATATTGGCGGGGCGGGTCACAACTGCCGGCGGCCAACCCGGCCCGATCATCACGGACGATCGTCCCTATAACGAATACTACCTTGCCCGCTGGGTGATGATGCGCCCTCCACGGCCAGGATTACGCGCTCGGTTGCCGGACTGATCTTGGTGCGAGTACCAGCTTGATAGCGTTCCCGAGGCGATTGACTTCTTGGCTCGAACAACTCCGACATGTTGCTCGATAGGTGGCTGCTTCGTGGATCCTGCTCGCATGGGCGTTGACCTTCTTGTCTCCAAAGTGTCTCGCGAAAACCGTCGCCTGACGCGCTATTTTTGGACGATTGCGACGGCGCGCGACGACGGTACGATCTCCGGGGCCCGGGCCGTGTTCGGCCGCCTTCAGCGCTGGCTGCTGCTGGTCGGCTTCGCGCTGCTCGTGATCTTCCGGCTGCCGCACGCCTGGACGCATGGCAGGTTCCAAGCTGAGGAGGCGACGGTCTTCCTCGCCTATGCCTGGCACCGGCCGTGGCTCGACGCCTTGTTCCGTCCGTTCGCCGGCTACTGGAACCTTGCAGCCAACGCCACGACCTTGCTGGTCGTGGCACTCGTGAAGGGTGGCGTCGTATCGTTGGAAACAGCGCCCTACCTCACGATGACGATGGCGCTCGCGGTGCAACTGCTGCCGGCGGTGCTGATCCTGACGGGCCGGGCGCCCTGGCTGGCCGGACGCATGGCGGTGATCGCGGCGTTGCTTTTCGTGGCGATGGCGCCTTCGACCGAAGAGGTGTTCCTGAACGTCCTGCATATCCAGTTCCACCTCGCACTCTGCGTGGCGCTGATCCTGGCCTTGGACGTGCCACGGCGCAGGATCGTGCAGGCTGGTTATGGCGTGCTGCTGTTCCTGGCGCCGCTGTGCGGACCCGGTGCGATCGTGCTGCTGCCGCTGGTGGCATTGCGCGGGCTGATCGATCGCGACGCTGGCCGGCTGATGCAACTAGCACCTTTTACGACAGGGGCAGTGATACAATTGTTCCTGTTCTACGGCCCAAGCGCGCTCCGGGGCAATCTGCTGGATCCCGGAACGATCGCGGCGGCGATGTTCGTCCGGATGATCGCGCTGCCAATCGTTGGTTACGAGCATGCCAGGCTTCTCGGCGCCTTTATCTACGTGTCGCAGACAAGTGGTGGTGGTGGCTGGTGGTGGTTCGTTGCGGCAGCCGTCATGCTGTTCGGGACCTTGATCGTGCAGGCCGCAGGGCGAAGGGACGCCGCGATCTGGCTCGTACTGTCGGCACTTTCGATTGCTGCGGTGTTCTTCGGCTACGGAATGTTGATCTTCGATCGCTTCTCGCCATTCGACGTTGGAGCTGAACGTTACGACTTCCTTCCGCTTGTGCTGCTCGGCCTCGCGATCCTGGTTCTCGCGATTCGACCACGGTTCCCTGGACGGGCGGTGTATGCTTCGCTCTGCGTGCTCACGCTTTTTACGGGCACCATCCAGTACCTCAAACCGCAGCGATTTCTCGGCCAGGGACCGTCGTGGGATGCCGAAGTGTCGGCCTGGCGGCGCGATCATCATCATCCGCTGGCGGTGTGGCCCCGACCGTGGGCCGCCGACCTCTCCGATGACACACGTCCCTGCTCGCCGGCGAGCAGGGACACGCGTCTGTCAACTGATCCTAACTATTGCGAGAACGGTTGGGCCGCAGCCTTCTCGCGGCCGCGGCGCATGCAGCGTTGATTGGGATTTGACTGTGACCTCGTGCTTCCTGCAGGAGTGGTATTCGAACGGGATGCCGTGTCCGGCAAGCGGTGGTGCAGCCGTCGGCCTAACATTTTCTCACATCGTCGCCTACCGATCGAACCCGGCCGGGGCACCCTGAACTGCGTCGTTGCAGCGCGTTCCGAGTGTTGATGGGTCGTCTTTCGTGTCACTTACGCCAGTAGCCACGCGCTGCGACCTTGTTTGTGGATCCGCCTCGCATGAGCCATGACATCCGCGTCCCTTCGATCCGGTCCGCGAGCCGCCGCCTGTTGGCGTCTTTCTGGACCGACGCGACCGGGCGCGAGGCAAGCCAGGCTCTCCGCTACGGGCTGGTGTTCAGTCGCCGCCAGCGCTGGATGCTGCTGCTGGGCTTCGCGCTGCTCGTGATCTTCCGGCTGCCGCACGCCTGGACGTATGGGCGGTTCCAGGATGAGGAGGCGACGGTCTTCCTCGCCTATGCCTGGCACCGGCCGTGGCTCGACGCCTTGTTCCGTCCGTTCGCCGGCTACTGGAACCTTGCAGCCAACGCCACGACCTTGCTAGTCGCGGCACTCGTGAAGGGTGGCGTCGTATCGTTGGAAACAGCGCCCTACCTCACGATGACGATGGCGCTCGCGGTGCAACTGCTGCCGGCGGTGCTGATCCTGACGGGCTGGGCGCCCTGGCTGGCCGGACGCATGGCGGTGATCGCGGCGTTGCTTTTCGTGGCGATGGCGCCTTCGACCGAAGAGGTGTTCCTGAACGTCCTGCATATCCAGTTCCACCTCGCACTCTGCGTGGCGCTGATCCTGGCCTTGGACGTGCCACGGCGCAGGATCGTGCAGGCTGGTTATGGCGTGCTGCTGTTCCTGGCGCCGCTGTGCGGACCCGGTGCGATCGTGCTGCTGCCGCTGGTGGCATTGCGCGGGCTGATCGATCGCGACATGCGGCGGCTCGCGCAACTGGCGGTCCTGGCGGCGGGGGCGGCGGTGCAGCTTCTGCTGTTCTATGGCTCGAGCCCGGTGCGGGGCGGTCTGCACGATCCATGGACCATCGCCGCGGCGCTTTTCGTCCGGCTGATCGCGCTGCCGACGCTCGGCGGCAAGTACGCGCGGGAGGTCGCGGTCGTCATCCATGGATCGCAACTCGCTGGTGGCAACGGCTGGCGCTGGTTCGGTGCGGCGACCGTCGCGCTGTTCGGCTTCCTGATCGTCGAGGCTGCACGACGCCGGGACGCGGCGGTCTGGCTGCTGCTTGCCGGCGTTTCGCTCGCCTCAGCAAGCTTTGGCTTCGGTTTCATCGCGGCGGATCGGTTTTCCACGTTCAGCCCGCTTGCTGCCGAGCGTTATGATTTCCTTCCGCTGGTGCTGCTCGGCCTGGCGCTCGTCGCCCTGGCAATGCGGCCGGGATTCTTCGGCAGGCCGGTCTACGCCTTGCTATGCGCCGTGATGCTGGTCACGGCCGTCATCCAGTATCCGCACCCTGAGAAACACATCGCGCGGGGGCCATCATGGGCTGCCGAGGTGGCGACCTGGCGGCGCGACCATCGTCATCCGCTCTCGGTCTGGCCGCTTCCGTGGACCGCCGATCTTTCCGATGAAACGCGTTCCTGCTCTCCGGTCGGTCGGGATCCGGGCCGAACGACCGATCCCCAGTATTGCGAGAGCGGCTGGGTGGCCGGCATCGTCCGCGCGCAGCAAAAACAGTGACGATCGGGGTTCAACCGGAGCGTCGCAGTCCCTCACGCCGCGCCATCGATCGCAAGCAGCGCCGCCAGCAGGCTGCCGCCCGGACCCCCGCCCTCTCCGAACAGGCGTTGCTGCGCGTCGATGGCGATCGGCAGCGCCCGGCGGGGCGCCGCAAGGCCGGCCGGCGTGACCAGATGCAGCTTCACCCGGATGTCGGACCGGCTCCTGGGCCGGACCACCATGGCTTTGCGCCGGGCGGCGATCGACGCCATCCTGCGCTACCATCACGAGCAGGGGTTGACGGAGCGCCGCCTCACCATCGAGGAGATCTTCGTGCCCGACCTGCTGGATCGCTGAAGCACGGACACCGCATGACCCTCCCGCCCGAAGCGCTCCGGATCCCGGACCACCTGCTGCGTGGCTCGACCGTGCTGGCCGGCCGCGATGCGATCCTGCCGCTGCTGCCGAAGCGGGCCGCCTTTGCCGAGATCGGCGTGGGAACCGGTGGGTTCACCCGGCAGGTGCTGCAGGTCTGCGCGCCGGAGCAGTTCGTGGCGATCGACGAGTTCCGGCTGCATGAGCTGCCTGAACTGTGGGGACAGCCACGCGACGCGGTGTTCGGCGACGGCACCCATCTCGAGTTATACCGAGCCGCCTTCGCGGAGGCGATCGCGGCCGGTCGGATGCGGGTGCTGGAGGGCGACAGCGCCGACCGCCTGGAGCGGCTCGATGATGCGAGCCTCGATGTCATCTACATCGATGCCGACCATCGCTACGAGGCGGTACGACGCGACCTGGCGGCGGCACGTCGGAAGATCCGCGCCGAGGGCTGGATCATCGTCAACGACTACCTGATGGTGGCCGAGCTTGGAGCGACGCACTCGTACGGCGTCGTGCACGCCACCAATGAATTCATGTTAGAGCACGACTGGGGCATGCAGTATCTCGCCCTGCAGACGCGGATGTTCTGTGACGTCGTGCTGCGGCCGCGGCACGCGATGTGCGACGACGCGGCGGAGACCTCAGCGCTGCGTGAGGAGGTCGCCCTGCTGCGGCGCTCGACCTCCTGGCGGATCACCCGTCCGCTGCGTGCGGCCGGCCGACTGCTGAAGCGGCGTATCAGCCCAGGATGATGCGCTTAAGGCCCTCCGCCACGACGCCGACGGCCACCACGCTGGCGGCCCAGATGCCGATGAACCAGAGCATGCGGACCGCGAACGATCGCTGCTGAACCATTGTATCCGGCTCCATCAATGGTAGTGCGTCTCGACACCGATCTTCCCGCGAAACACCCAATACGAGTAGATCGTGTAGGCCAGGATCGTCGGGATCAGCACGGCCGCACCGACCAGCAGGAAATACTGGCTGCTCGGCGGTGACGAGGCGTCCCAGATGGTGATGCCGGGCGGCACGATGTATGGCCAGACGCTGATGCCGAGCCCGGTGAAGCACAGGAAGAACCAGCCGAGCGCGCACAGCAGCGGGGTGATGTGGACATCCTCGCGCGCCAGGCCGCGCCAGAACAATATCGCGAGGGCCGCCACCAGGATCGGCACCGGGCTCACGAACAGGATGCGCGGCCAGACATACCACTGCCGCAGGTAGTGGCCCTGCAGGGTCGGCGTCCACAGGCTGACGGCGACGATCAGCGCCAGGGTGCACAGGCCGAGCGTGCGCGAGTGCCGGCGGCAGCGCGCCTGCAGCGGGCCGTCCGTGCGCCAGACCAGCCAGCACGAGCCGAGCAGCGCGTAGCCGATGACCACGCCGATGCCGCACAGGATCGAGAACGGGCTCAGCCAGTCCCACCAGCCGCCGGCATAGGCGTCGTCGACGATCCTGATGCCCTGGATCAGGCCGCCCAGCGTCAGGCCCTGGGCAAACGCCGCCACCAGCGAACCGCCGAAGAACGACAGGTCCCACAGGAAGCGGCCGCGCTGGGTCAGCGCCTTGAACCGGAACTCGAAGGCGACGCCGCGGAAGATCAGCGCCAGCAGCATGGCGATGATGGTGGGGTAGAGAGCCGGCAGCACGGTGGCGTAGGCGACCGGGAACACCCCATACAGGCAGGCGCCGCCCAGGATCAACCAGGTCTCGTTACCGTCCCACACCGGCGCCACCGTATTCACCATGACGTTGCGGTCGTCCGGGCGATACTCGGCGGCGAACAGCAGCCCGATGCCGAGGTCGAAGCCGTCGAGCACGATATAGGCGAGGATTGTAAAGGCCGCGATGCCGCTCCACAGCACCGGCAGCCAGTATGCCTGACCCTGCAGGATCTGGCCGTGCGACATGGCGGTCATCATCGGGCGGTCACTCCGCCGGATGCGGCGAGTAGCCGGCCGGATGCTGGTCCAGCACGCGTCCGCCCGGGCCCTGGGCCGGTCCCGGATGGATGCCCGAGGTGCGGATCGGCTCGCGCGGGTCGGGACCGCTCTCGCCCAACTCCGGCTCATGCGCCATCATTCGCAGCAGGATGACGAGGCCGGCGCCGAACACCACGAAATACACCACGATGAAGGCCAGGAACGACGTCGCGATGCCGGGGAGCGCGATGGGCGACACGCTCTCGGTGGTGCGCAGCAGGCCGTACACGGTGTAGGGCTGGCGCCCGACCTCGGTGGTGACCCAGCCGCACAGCAGGGCGATGAAGCCGGACGGTGCCATGGCGAGCGCGAACCGGTGCAGCCAGACATTGCTGTAGAATGTGCCGCGCCAGCGCAGGAACAGCGAGATCGCGCCAAGCAGCGCCATCAGCATGCCGAGGCCGACCATGATCCGGAAGGTGAAGAAGATCAGCGGCGAGTACGGTCGGTCCTGCGGCTTGAACTGCAGCAGGCCGGGCACGCGGCCGCTCAGGCTGTGCGTCAGGATCAGCGAGCCCGCCAGCGGCAGCTCGATCTTGTAGTCGGTGCGCTCCCGCTTCATGTTCGGAATGCCGAACAGGATCTCGGGCGCATGGTCGCGTGTCCGCCAGTCGCCCTCGAGTGCCGCGATCTTCGCGGGCTGGTACTGCAGGGTGTTCAGCCCCTGAGTGTCGCCGGCCAGGATCTGCAGCGGTGCGACGATGGCCGCCATCCACATCGCCATCGAGAACATGGTGCGCACCGCCTCAGAGGGACGGCGCCCGAGCCGGCGGTCACGCAGCAGGTGGTAGGCGCCGACCGCGCCGACCACGAAGGCGACGCACAGGAACGCCGCCAGGCCCATATGAACCAGCCGGTACGGGAAGGACGGGTTGAAGACGATCGCCCACCAGTTCGCCGGCAGGAACTGGCCGGTCGCCTTGTCGATGAGATAGCCGCGCGGGGTCTGCATCCAGCTGTTCGAGGCCAGGATCCAGCTCATCGAAATGAGAGTGCCGACCGAGACCAGGCAGGTCGCCAGGAAGTGCAGCCCGCGTCCGACACGGTTCATGCCGAACAGCATGACGCCGAGGAAGCCGGCTTCCAGGAAGAAGGCGGTCAGCACCTCGTAGGCGAGCATCGGGCCGAGCACCGGTCCCGCCTTGCGCGCGAACACCGCCCAGTTGGTGCCGAACTCGTACGACATCACCACGCCCGAGACAACGCCCATCGCGAAGCCGACCGAGAAGATCTTCACCCAGTAGCGCCATAAATCGAGATAGACCTGCCGCCCGGTTTTCAACCACAGGCCCTCGAGCACCGCGAGATAGGCGGCGAGCCCGATCGAAAACGCCGGAAACACGATGTGGAAGCCGACGGTGAAGGCGAACTGCCCACGGGCAAGATAAAGCGCGTCGATGCCGAACATGGATTTCGTGCCTCAGGCGAAGGTCAGCAAGGCAGCGTGCTGCGATGCAGCATGAACATGGGTACAGGCGCAGGCAGGAACAGTGGTTTCACGGCGATGGCATCCGGGCAACAGGCATGGTTGCAGCAGGGCCGGGGTCGGGCATCGAAAGCCGAAGCAGCGGGATGCGGCCGAGGGCGAGGGTGCCGGCATGCAGGTCGAGCGGCAGGTCGAGGCTGCCGCCGTTGCGCGCGTCGGACGCAGCCGCGATCAGTCCCAGGATGGCGCGGATCGACGTCGCCTGTGCGTTGCTGACCAAACCCGATCTCACCGACCGTCCCACCAGCGCGTCCGCGCCGACCAGATGCAGGCTGAACGCGCCGTCGGGGTGCAGGGTGCTGTCCAGCGTGGCGTTGCCTGCGACCTGGATACGGGCGTCCGGCCATTGCAGCGCGCCACGCGTCACGATGAGCCGGCCGTCCTTGTCCCGCCATCCGCGCAGCCGGTCCGTCCAGGTGGCGTCTTTTGCTCCGAACGGTCCGACCAGCGACAGTTCGATATCGCCGGCATCGGCATCCAGCCCCGGCCCCGCCGCGTCCGCGACCCCGACGCCCCGCGTCGTGGCACTCAGGGCAATCGCGTCGGCGGTCCAGCGCACGCTGCCTTCCAGCCTGGACATCCGCAGCGTCGACGCGCCTGGCGCCAACAGGAGGCGCAGCCGTCTGGCATCGAAGCCGATCCGGCTGGTCCGGGCCTGCAGCGGGATGGCCAGCATGACGTCGTCGCCGCGAAAGCGCAGGGTGTCGCCGCCGAGGCGGATCATCTGCCCGCCACCGAGCCGGATCGTCATGTCCGTCGGATGCAGCACCGAGATCGCGGCGGTGAGGCGGGCGCCGGACCAGCCAATGCCGGCGTTATCGTCCGCCCCCGCGCCCGGCCCGGCGGATCGGTGCAGCCCGGGGTCCTGGAAGCTGCGTGTCGCGGCCAGCGGCCAACCGCCCCGACGTGTCGAGGCAGCCGAGAACCGCCAGCCGGCATCGCCAGCCTGGATCTGCAGGCGCAGCAACCGCCGGTCCAGCACATGCTGGGCGTACAACCAGCCCAGCGTGTCGACGCCGAGCAGCAGGACCGCGAGCGAAAGCAGCAGTCCCATAGGGCGGACACGGCGTCTCATTGCCGAGTGTGGGACCCAATCGGCCGGAACTCACAGATCACGTCGAACCCCCGGCGGAAGTCGTTGAACTGGCTTGTTTTCAACCGTTGTGACAATCGGGTTGGAAAACCATCCACATGATGCGGCACAGCCGGTTCGGCGGCCGGAACGCCTGTAACGGCGCCGTGTTCTTAAGCCTGAACAACTGTCCACCCGATGCTGCCAGTGCAGAGTTCCAGCCTGCGATCAAGGGATTTTGGATCGCATGCGACGCCGCAACGACCCCGCAGGAGGCCCGCGATGGCCTGGAGAGCGATTGGCCGCCCACCGGTTGCACTCGGCCACGCTCCCGATCAGATCCGCGCCGACCGGCCGCCCACAGAGTTATCCACACGGTTCGGCCGCGCCACGGGGCACCGGGACGTGCCGCCTCCCATGCGGATTTCCTCCGCCTGCCAGGCGTCGCGGATGGCGTCGAGCAGCGCCTGCCGCCGCAGCCCAGCCGGCAAGGGCGGCGCGATCGCGATGCGTATGGTGCCGGGCCGCTTGATGAAGGCCTGGCGCGACCAGCAGCGGCCGGAATCGGTCGCCACCGGCACCACCGGCAGCCCGCTATGCGCCGCCATCGCCGCGATGCCCGGCTGCAGCGCCACCACGCCGCCGGCGGCGACGCGGGTCCCTTCTGGGAAGATCACGATCTGCCTGCCATCCTCGACCGCCCGCCCGGTCTCGCGCAGCAGGTTGCGCAGCGCGCGTGCTCCAGCCTCGCGATCGACCGGGATCATGCCGGCCAGCAGTAGCATCGGCCCGACCAGCGGCAGCCGGGTCAGCTCGCGCTTCATCACATAGGCAGGGCGCGGCAGCAGCGTCAGCCAGACCAGGGTGTCGAAGGCGCTCTGGTGCTGCGAGGCGATCAGCACAGGACCGTCCGGCAGGTGCTCGCGGCCGGTGAGCACGATGCGTATCCGGCAGATGCGCTGCAGCCCAGCGATCGACAGTTGGCACCACAGGGTCGCGTAGCGCAGCGCGTGCCGCCGGCCGAACAGCCGGACCCAGAAGGCGAACAGCCCCATGCCGAGGGTCAGCAGCACGAAATACAGGTTGAACAGGGCGGCCCGGACCAGGATCACTGCCGAACTCATGCGGCTCCCCGCGGATGCATGGCGGCGTAGTCGATCTCGACGGCGAGCCATTTCAGATACTCGACAAGCAGCAGCCGCAGGGTGCCGGGCGAGACCGGCCGCAACAGCGCCGGCGGCCGCACCGGATAGGCGGCGAGCCGCACGCCGGGCACCGCCGCGCCGATCTCGATCAGGGCGCGCCGCATATGGTAGCCCGCCGTCACCACGATCAGGCTGTGCAGGCGGTTGCCGCGCGCCCAGGCGGCGGCCTCGGCGGCATTGCCGGTGGTGGTGGTGGCGGTGTGGCCGAGCGAGATGGCGTCGTGCGGCAATCCCGCCGGGACATGCAGGCCGGACGCATAGGCCAGGCGCGCCAGGTCGAGGCCGGGCTGCACGCCGGAGATCAGCAGCTTGCCGGCATGGCCGGCAGCGAGCAGCGACAGCGCGACCTCGATGCGGCCGCTGCCGCCGGTCAGCGCCACGATGCCGTCGGCCTGTCCGGCGGGCGGCGGCGGCTGCAGCGCGTCGTGCGCGAACCAGACGAAGCCGCCGCTCCAGGCCAGCCCTGCCGCAAACAGCAGCGCACCAAGTGCTGGGCGCCAGAGCCGCGACACCCGGAGCGGGCGTGCCGGAGTGAGGGCGACCGGGCTCACGGCAGCCTGCGCAGCCAAGCGCGGACGGTCGCCTGCGCCGTCAGCCAGCCGATCAGGCCGGTGGCGAGCGGCAGCGCCGGCAGCCCGACCAGGAGCGGCAGCGGCAGCGCCTCCAGCATCAGGGTGGGCCACAGGCCGGTCTGGCTGCCGATCACTGTGCCGGGAAGCGCTTGGTCCGAAGCACCGGCGGTGAACGGCGCCGCCAGCCGCGAGAGCTGCGCCAGCACCGGCAGCGCCACCAGCGCGCCGATGGCGCCTCCGACCAGGGCGAGCCAGCCGGTGCGCCGGGCGAAGCGCCCGGCCACGTAGCTGTCGGTGCCGCCGAGGCCATGCACCAGCTCGATCGCCCCGCGACGGCGGGCAATGCCGGCGCGGGTCGCCAGCGCCACCACCCAGCCGGCCACCGCGGCGACCGTCAGCAGGGCGAGTGCGGCGCAGGCCTGCAGGCTGTAGGTCAGGGCCAGCAGGCGGTTGCTCCAGGCGGCGCTGTCCTCCACCAGGGTGCCGGGCGCAGCACCCGCGAGGGTTGCAGCCAGCGTCGCCGGCAGGCCCGCGCCCGGTTGCAGGCGAAGCTGCAGCACCGCCGGCAGCGGCAGCGCGAGCAGGCCGGAGCGGGCGCCGAGCCAGGGCTGCAGCAGGGCGTCGAGCTCCTGCGCGCCGAGGCGGTGCCGGCTGGCGATCGCACCGGTGCCGCCAAGCGTCGCCAGCACGGTGTCGATCCGGCTGGCGGTGCCGATCGCGGCCGGCGCCTGCGGGTCGGGGACCTGCACGGTGACGATGGCGCCGGCACCATGGCTCCAGCGTGCCGCCAGGGCGTGCGCGCCGACCGCACCGGCAAAGGCAAGCGCTGCAAGGAACGCCATCGCCGCCACCACGCTCGGCAGCATGCGGTCGGGAATGGCCCGCCGCAGGCCGAGGCCGTCGGCGCGGCGGGCGGCGGGCGGCATGGCCGGGAGACCCTGGCGTCTCATTCGCCCTCGACCAGGCGCCCGCGCTCGAGCCGCAGGCAAGGCGCCTTGAAATGGCTGATCAACTGGTCGTTGTGGGTCGCCACGATCACCGTCGAGCCGAGCTGGTTCAGCTCCATCAGCAGCTCCATCAGGCGCAGCGCCTGCGGGGCGTCGAGCGAGCCGGTGGGCTCATCGGCGAGCAGCAGCGGCGGCCGCAGCACCACGGCGCGGGCGATCGCCGCGCGCTGCTGCTCGCCGCCGGAGAGCTCGCCGGGTCGCGCCTGCAACCTGCGGCCGAGCCCGATCCAGCTCAGCATCTCGATGACGTCCGCCTGCACGCGCGGCTCCGGGACCTGCGCCAGGCGCATCGGCAGCGCCACGTTGTCGAACACCGACAGCTCGGGCAGCAGGCGCAGGTCCTGGAACACCACGCCCATGCGACGGCGCAGCCTGACAAGCTGGCTGCGGCGGGCGCGCTGCACTTCGGTGCCGAACAGCTCGAACTGGCCCGTGCTGGGCAGCACGGCGAGTTGCAGCACCCGCAGCAGGCTCGACTTGCCGGCGCCCGACGGGCCGAGCAGCCACCGGAAGGCGCCGGCCGGCACCGCGAAGCTCACGCCCTGCAGCACCTCCGGCGTCCTGCGGCCGCCCCGCCAGCCGAAGCCGCGGAATGGAGTTCGTCCTGGCCTATTCGATCCGCGTCCGATACGAAGTGACACGTCCTGCAACCGGATCATGATGACGCTCCGTCGCCCTTCGCGGACAAGGTCCATGCCGGCCGGTCCAGGCGCTCCGTGACGGGACATTGAAGGGAAGGCGGCGGATGGGCTCGATACGGATCACCTGCCCGGACTGTGCTGCGACCTACGACGTGCCGGAGACCCACGCCCGCGCCGGGCGCCGCGTCCGCTGCGCCGGGTGCGGGACGCAGTGGCTGGCGTTCGACGGGCATCCGGTGGAGGCGTCCACCGCCGCGGCGCCCGGGCCGGTCGAGCCCGAGGCGCTCACCGGCAGCCGCAGCATCGCCGCCAGCCTGAAGCAGCATTCGCTGCCGGCGCCGCCGGTCGAGGCCGATCTCCCCGACGCCGCACCCGAGATTGCCGATCCGACGGACGCCGACGCAGACGATGCGGATTGGGCCGATGCCGAGCTGCCCGATTTCGGCCTTCCCGTGCACGACCCGGTGGCGCACTCCGCCGTCGTGCCGCCTGCCGTCGTGCCCGCGCCGCGCGAGACGCGCTGGCGTGCCGCATGGGCGGCGAGCCTGCTGCTGCTGCTGGCGATCGGCTTCGGCGGCGTTCACTGGCGCGAGCCTATCATGCTCGGCTGGCCGCCCTCGACCAGGCTCTATTCCGCTCTCGGGGCGCCCCTCGGCATGGCTCACATGCCGCGTGCCGCGACCGCCGACAAGGTGGCCCCGGCGGCGGCGAGCGCCATCAGCAGCAGCCCGTCGACGATCAGGCCGCCCGGCGTCAGCGAGTGACCCGCCAGCACGATGGCATGCGGAATGGTGCCCGAGATGCTGTTTAGGATGTCGCGTGCCTGCTGGTCGGCAGTCGCCTCGTGGGTGGTGATGGCATCCACCAGCCGGGGCAGCGCCCACCAGCCCAGGCCCAGCACCAGCAGCAGCGGCGCCAGCAGTTCGGCTACCTGCTGGAGGAAATAGAACGCGAAGTGCACGATGCTCCACAGCGTCAGCCGGAGTGCCCGCAGGATCGCGCCGTCCCGCCGCAAGTCGACAGCCATCTGATCAGGTCTCCATCGTGCGTGCCGGCTCGGGACGCGACCAGCACGTGGTCCCGGGTCCGATCCGTCTGCGGCGGAACTAACGCGCGCGGCGGGCGGCGACAAGGCGCTGTCTCGGAGATGCGCGTCCGGCAGGCCTAGGCGCTGCCGGCTCTGGCGGGCTCCCTGGTCTCCCCGGCAGGCGGCACCAGCACGTGCCGCAGGCCAAGGGCCGCGGCGAGGCAGGCGCAGGCGGCCAGCATGAACGGCGCCCCGGGCACATGCACCGGCCCTTGCGGCCGGGTGGCGGCGGCGAACAACGTGCCCATCACCAGCGGCCCGAGTACCATCGCGAGGCCCTGCAGCGACGACAGCGCGCCCTGGATCTCGCCCTGCTTCTGCGGACCGGCGGCGTCCGACAGCAGCGACTGCACCGGCGGCCCCGACAACGCCCCGAGGGCCAGGATCGGAATGCCGCTCACCATCATCCAGGGCGAGGCGGCGAAGCTGTAGACGAGGTAGCCGGCCGCCGCGAACAGGGTGCCGGCGATCGCGGTCTCGCGCGCGCCGATGCGGTCGATCACCCGGCGCACCAGCAGGCCCTGCACAACCGCCTGCGCCACGCCGCCCACGGCCAGCGCCAGCCCGTTATCGAGCGTGTTCCAGCCGAAGCGCATCTGGTTGGACAAAATGAAGCTGGTCTGCTGCGCGCCGAGTGCAAACCAGGTCGCGAACCAGGCAAAGCCGAGCCGCAAGCTGGTTGCATCGAAGCCCAGCCGCAGCAGCGAGGCGAGCGGGTTGGCGCGTCGCCAGTCGAACTCCCGCCGGCGCTCCGGCGGCAGGCTTTCTGGCAGCACGAAGGTCCCGTACAGCACGTTGCAGAAGATCAGGCCGGCGCTGACTAGGAACGGCAGCCGGATCCAGTATTCGCCGAGAATGCCGCCGATCACCGGGCCGAGGATGAAGCCCAGCCCGAACATCGCCCCGATCAGGCCGAAATAGCGCGCGCGCTGCTCTGGCGGGGTGACGTCGCCGATGTAGGCGGCAGCGGTCGGCACGTTGGCGGCGAACAGGCCCGCGAATACACGCATGACGAACAGCCAGCCAAGGTCGTTCACCCAGACCCAGAGCAGCGAGTTGATGCCGAGCGCGGTCAGCGAGGCGAGCAGGATCGGGCGGCGTCCGAAGCGGTCGGACAGGCCGCCGAGGATCGGCGCGCAGACGAACTGGGTCAGCGAGAACACCGCGAACAGCGCGCCGACATAGAACGAGGCCTGAGACGGCGGCGCGTGCGAGACCTCGCGCACCAGGTCGGGCAGCACCGGGATCACGATGCCGAAGCAAAGCGCATCGAGGGCGACGGTGAACAGGACGAAGGCGGCCGAAGCGGGCCTGCCGCCGGTCGGTCGGCGTCTCATGGTGTGTGGACGCCATAGCAGGGGATCGGCGTCAAGCGCAGATGCGGCGTCCGGTTCCCTCGGCGCCCTGCTCCGGACGGACCGCCCGCAGCGGCACCAGGCCGGCCAGGAACAGCTCCGCGCAGGCGCTCCAGCCGAACCGCAACGCATGCGCCCGCGCATCCTCGCGGCTGGCGTCGAGCGCCTCCAGGCAGGCCGCGCCCAGGTCGTCCGATACCGCGCCGACGCGGCCCGCGGCGCCGCGCAGGATGTCGCGCGGCCCCATCACGTCATAGGCCGCGACCGGCACGCCGCAGGCGAGCGCCTCGAGGATCACCAGGCCGAAGGTGTCGGTGCGGCTCGGGAACACGAACACGTCGGCGCCGGCATAGGACCGCGCCAGCGCCCGCTCGGAGCGCGGTCCGGTGAATATCACGTCGGGATAGGCCGCCTTCAGGGATGCCAGCATCGGGCCGCCGCCGACCACGACCTTGGAGCCGGGCAACTCGAGGTCCAGGAAGGCCTCGATGTTCTTCTCCACCGCGATGCGACCGACATAGAGGAACACCGGGCGACGCGCGTGCCAGTCGCGGGGCCAGTCCTCGCGCGGCTCCGGCCTGAAGCGGTCGAGGTCGACGCCGCGGGTCCAGGGACGCAGCCTGGTAAAACCGCGCGCGGCGAGCGTCTGCGACAATGTCTCGGTGGCGACCAGGGTGGCGGCGGCGCCGTTATGGAACCAGCGCAGCAACGCGTAGGCGATGCCCGGCGGCAGGCCGGTGCGGGCCTGGATGTATTCCGGGAACCGCGTATGGAACGAGGTGGTGAAGGCGAGGCCGCGCCGCTTCGCCCAGCGCCGGGCGGCGAACCCCAGCGGGCCTTCCGTCGCGATATGCAGCGCATCCGGACGGAACGCCGCGATCAGGCGGCCGAGCCTGCGTCCCGGCAGCAGCGACAGGCGGATGTCGGCATAGGTCGGGCAGGGGATCGTGCGGAAGCGGTCGGGCCCGATCACCGCGACGACATGGCCCATGCGGCGCAGCTCGTCGGCAACCGTCGAGAGCGTGCGCACCACGCCGTTGACCTGCGGCATCCAGGCGTCCGAGACCACCAGGATGCGCGTCACCGGCTCGTTCCGCATCACGCCGGTTGCGCCACGCGGCGCTGCATGAACGACAACCGGTTGCGCTCGGCCCAGTCGATCAGTTCGAGTGCGCCATCGTCGTGCTCGACCAGCGCGGTGCAGCTTTCCACCCAGTCGCCGTCATTGATGTAGAGGACGCCTCCGATGTCGCGCATCTCCGCATGATGGATATGCCCGCACACCACGCCGTCGAGACCGCGCCTGCGCGCCTCGGCGGCGAGTGCGATCTCGAAGCGGTCGATCGCCTTGACCGCGCCCTTGACCTGCCGCTTCAGCCAGGCGGAGAGCGAGCGATACGGCAGCCCGAGGCGCCGGCGCAGGATGTTGAAATAGCGGTTCACCACCAGCGCGCCGCCATAGGCGCGGTCGCCGAGCAGGGCGAGGAATTTGGCATAGCGCACGACGCTGTCGAACTCGTCGCCATGCATGACCAAAAGCCGGCGGCCGTCGGCGGTGACATGCACCGCATCCTGGCAGAGCCGGATGCCGGCGATCTCCAGATGCATCGGCAGCCAGGCGCGGAACATCTCGTCATGGTTGCCGGGGATGTAGACGACATCGGTGCCGTTGCGCGCCATGCCGACGATCACGCGCAGCAGCTCGTCGTGCGCCGCGTCCCAGTGCCATGATTTCTTCAGCCGCCAGCCATCGACGATGTCGCCGACCAGGTAGAGCGTGTCGCAGGGGCTGCCGCGCAGGAAGTCGGCGAGGAAGTCGCAGCGTGACCCACGCGTTCCCAGATGCACATCGGAGACGAACACGGTCCGGTAGCGTGCAGGCGGCCTCGGTGGAATCGATCCCATCGCGCGTCGTCCCGGGGACTGTTGCGGCATCAGCGTGGATATACCGGTCCGACCCCGAGTCTGTTCGTGACGGTTGCATGATGAATTGCCGGCGCACGAGGGGTTTGCACCATCGCAGGCCGAATCGCGTTACTGGTGTCGGCAAGCTGATCCATCGCAAGGCGGCTGTGTCATATGCTTGTCATCTACAACCCGACCGCCGGCCGCAGGCGGGCGTGGCTGCTTTGGCGCGTGCTCGACGTTTTGATGGCGCATGGCGTGCGGCTTGACGTGGTGGAGACCATGAATGCAGGCCACGCCACCACGCTCGCCCGCGAAGCGGTGCTGCGCGGCGCGACCCTGGTGGTGGCGGCCGGCGGCGACGGCACGATCGCCGAAGTGGCGGACGGGCTCGATGGGCGTTGCCGCCTCGGCATCATTCCGCTCGGGACCGCCAATGTGCTCGCGCACGAGCTGGGCCTGCCGGAAGCCGCGTCGGAGGTGGCCTCGGTGCTGGCGGGCGGCAGGGGGCGGCCGCTCTGGCCGGGGATCGCGCACGGCCCGCTTGGCAGCCGGCTGTTCGTGCAGATGCTGGGGATCGGCTTCGATGCCCATGTCGTGCACCATATCCCTCGGCCGTTGAAGCGCGTGCTCGGCCGTGGCGCCTATGTCTTGCAGACGCTGCGCGAGCTGCCGCGCTACGGCTTCGGGCGCATGCAGGTGACGATCGACGGCGTGTCGCACGAGACCGGCGGCATCATCGTCTGCAAGGGCTGCCTGTATGGCGGTCCGTACATGCTCTCCCCCGAGGCGCTCCCGGGAGAGCGCGGCTTCTCGGTGGTGCTGTTCGAGCGGGCCTCGATGGCGTCGGCGATGCTGGCTGGCGCGGCCCTGCCGCTGAACCTGCTGCAGCGCCTGCCCGGGCTGCGCCGCCTGCGCGGATACGAGATCGCGGTCACCACCGATATCGCGCTGCCGGCGCAGTCGGATGGCGACCCGGCCGGCAGCACGCCGCTGCGCGTGGTCGATGCGCAGGCGCCGATCCAGGTGCTGGCCGGGCGACGGGGCTGATCGAGGGTCTCCGGCAAACCGCCCCCGCACATTGGTGTTGGGATATCGGCGGCCCCGGCGGAGCGGGCCGGTTTTTCAGCACGAGAGGAACGCGGCCCATGTCCGTGATCACGCTGTGGGGCTTCGACGGCTCCACCTACGTCCGCACCGTGAAGATGCTGCTCGCCGAGAAGGGGGTCGAGGACTTCAAGCAGGTGCCGCTGAACGTCCTGAAAGGGGAGCCGAAGCAGCCGGAGCATCTCGAGCGGCACCCGTTCGGCAAGGTGCCGGTGCTCGACCATGACGGGGTGCGGATCCTCGAGACCTCGGCGATCGTGCGCTACCTCAACGACGTGCTGCCGGGGCCGTCCTTGGTGCCGTCCACTCCCAAGGATCGTGCCCGCATGGACATGATCATCGGGCTGATCGACAGCTACGGCTATGGCAGCCTGGTCGGCGTCGCGGCTTACCATCTGTTTCCGGATTTCGTCGGCGGCAAGGACGACGCGGCGCGGCAGCAGGGGATCGGGGTCGGTCGCAAGGTGATCGAAGCCGCCATGCAGACACGCGGCGCTTCCGCTTTCATCGCGGGCGAGCTGAGCCTTGCCGACCTGTATCTGGCGCCGATAGCGTTCTACGTCTCGCTGACGCCTGATCGCGACCGGCTGTTCGACGTGCCGGGCTTTTCGGAGTGGTGGACCAGCATTCAGGCGCTTCCGGCGTTCAGGCAGACCCAGCCCGATCTCGGCTAGCCCCTCACGACGTCGCCGCCGCCAGCGCAAGCAGCGCGACAAAGGCCCCGAGCGGCAGGAGGTGGGCAAACTCGCGGCAGCGCAAGACTGTCAGGATCGCTGCCGCCACGATGATCGCGCCCAGCAGCAGGCCCGCGGCACGAGTGGCGGGGAGGGCGATCAGGAGGGCGCACACCATCTCTAAGCCGCCGGTCAGACGGCACCACCAGGCCGGGTAGCCCCAGCGGACGAAGCCGCTCTGCGTGGCGCTCGTGCCGATCGCGTTGAACAGTCCTGCTCCCGCAAAGCCCACGACAGGCATCCAGATCGAGAAGACATGAAGCATGTCAGGATTCTCCAGTGCACCAGGAGGCGCATTCAGCCTCGCGCCTGTCTTGCACAGGTACGTAATCTAGCGTTGCTAGTTCTTCAAGCCCCCTTATCATCCAGGCCCGTCGGCTGTCCCGCCGCCTGGAGGTCAAAGGTTGAGTATCGCCGAGCGGAAGGGCAGGCAGCGGGCTGAACGCGAGCAGCGCATCATCGCGGCGGCGCGCCTGATCGCGGAAGGCGCGGGATGGAGCGCCGTCACGATCCGCCGCCTGGCCGAGGAAATCGAATACAGCCAGCCGGTCCTGTATTCCCATTTCGAGAACCGGGACGCGATCGTTGCCGCGGTCGCTATCGAGGGTTTCCGGCAATTCACGACCGCGCTTCGGCAGGCAGCGCGCGAAGCGACTGATCGTCGCAGTGGCCTCGAGTGCGTCGCGATGGCCTATCTCGGCTTCGCAATGCAGAATCCGGCGCTCTACGAGGCGATGTTCACACTGCCGACCGGGCTGCGCTTCGCGGAGTTGGAAACCAGATCGGAACTGAAGGACGCCTTCAGGGCGCTTGCGGCTGTCGTGGAGCCCTCGAAGACTGACGTCGCCGTCGCCACCGAGACGTTCTGGGCGGCGCTGCATGGGCTTGTCGAGCTTGAGCGCTCGGGCCGGATCAGGCGCGGCGCGCGCGACGAGCGGGTGGCGTTCGTCGTGGACGGACTGCTCGGGTGCTGAAGCAAGTCGAGGCTTAAGAACCGCTGCATCCAAAGGGCATTTGCCCCAGTAACTCGGGAAGAAACCTGCCTCCTGCGGGTATCGCCAAGAGGAAACATCCAATGAATTTCCGCATCATGCCGGGCGTGCTGGCGGCTGTGCTGCTGGCCGGCTGTTCGCAGGCCATGTCGCCGGCCGGCGGGTCGCAGTCGAGCGCCGCCATGCAGCCCGGAATGACCGGCACCGCCGATCCGATGGTCGGCGGCGCTGCGATGTATCCGAGCAAGACCATCGTGCAGAACGCGGTGAACTCGCCCGATCACACCACGCTGGTCGCGGCCGTGAAGGCAGCCGGCCTGGTCGATACCCTCAACGGCTCGGGTCCGTTCACGGTGTTCGCGCCGACCAACGAGGCGTTCGCGCTGCTGCCGGACGGCACCGTCTCGACTCTGCTGAAGCCCGAGAACAAGGCGATGCTGACCAAGGTGCTGACCTACCACGTCGTCGCCGGCACCATGGACAGCAAGGCGCTGATGGCGGCGATCGCGGCCGGCGGCGGCAAGGCGACACTGACCACGGTCGCGGGCGAGCCGCTGGTGGTGATGATGGGCGCGCCCGGCACCATCACGCTCACTGATGCGAAAGGCGATGTCTCCACCGTCACGATCGCCGACGTGTACCAGTCGAACGGCGTGATCCACGTCGTCGACCACGTCCTGCTGCCCGGCTGAACCACCCGCCCGCGCGGCCGCTCCGGGGATTTCGCATCCCCGGAGGCTCGCGCGGATGGCACAGGGCGTTGCGCAGAGCTGATCCCGCAGCCATGAATGCCGGGATGAGATATCCGATCGCTCCGTGCCTGCTGGCCGCTTTCATCCTCGTCACCGACGCCGTCGCCTTTGCAGCCACCCCGCTGCACCTGTTCAGGGCCGTCGCGATCGCGCCCGACGGCCGGCATGTCGCAAGCATCGAGACCGATGACCTGCCGGCGGAGACGCAGCCACCGGCCCGCGTGGTGATACGCGGGCTCGACGGCAGCACCCGTGCGGTCGCGCTGCCGTGCGCAAGACAGCCCGGCTGCGTGCCGTCCTCGCTGGCATGGTCGGGGGACGGTCGAACGCTTGCCTTCCTGCTCGACGAGACGACCGGCCCGGGGACTGACATCGAGACCGTCCCCGCCGCCGGCGGGACGCCGCAGCGCGTGCTGGCATTCGCGGGCCCGCTCGACAGCCTGCGCTACGCACCGGATGGCCGGCTGGCGGTGCTGGCGACGGAACACGCGCACAAGCGGGTGGGCGCCACCCAGGCCGCCGCCGCCATGCACGGCGAGATCGGCGTGTCGTTCGACGAGCAGCGCATCGCCGTGGTGGACCAGGCGGCGCTCCGCTTCGTCTCGCCTGCGGATCTCTACGTCTATGAATATGACTGCCGACCGGATGGCGGCTTCGTGGCGACCGCGGCGCACGGCAACGGCGACAGCAACTGGTGGGTGGCCCGGCTTTACGCCTTCGGGCCCTCGGGCGCAGTCCGCACCCTGTTCGCGCCCGGCCCGCGCGAGCAGCTTGCCTCGCCGGTGGTATCCCCGGATGGCCGCAGCGTCGGCTTCATCGGCGGCTGGATGAGCGATTTCGGCTCGACCGGCGGCGACGCCTTCCTGCTGCACCTGGACGCGCCCGGTGCGCGGCCGGTCGATCTCACACCCAAGCTGCATGCCACCGTGACGTCCATCGACTGGCATTGTGGCGATGCGCTCACGGCCACGATGCTGCAGGCGGGCAGCAGCGCGGTCGCGACATTGGGCGAGCATACGACGCCGCGCGCGCTGTGGTCGGGCGAGCGCATGCTGTCTGCCGGCGGCTGGAACCTCTCGCTGTCGTGCAGCCGGCACGGCTCGGCGGCGGTGTCGGAGAGTTTCGCCAGCGCGCCGGAGATCGTGGCCGGTTCGATCGGTCGCTGGCGTGCGCTCACGCATGACAATGTGGCGCAGGTGGCGCCCGGCGTGGCGCGCTCGATCACCTGGAAGAATGACGGGCTCGACGTGCAGGGCTGGCTGATCGAGCCGGCGCAGGCATCTCGCAGGACCCGCCGCCCGATGATCGTCGACGTGCATGGCGGCCCGGAAGCGGCCGCCACTCCGGCATTCCCGTCCTCGCGCGGCGCGTTGCGCAACTGGCTAGAACAGGGCTGGGATGTCTTCGAGCCGAACTATCGCGGCAGCTTCGGCGAGGGCGAGGCGTTCGCCGCCGGCAGCATACGCGATATCGGTGGCGGTGACTGGCGCGACGTGCTGAGCGGCGTGGATGCGGCGGAGCGCGTGGCGCCGATCGACGATGCCAGGCTTGGCATCACCGGCGGATCCTATGGCGGCTACATGACCATGTGGGCGGTGACGCAGACGCATCGGTTCAGCGCCGGTGTGGCCGATGCGGGCGTGTCGGACTGGCTGTCGATCGAAGGCGAGGCGCCCCAGGCAGGCTCCGACGAGGTGAACTTCGGAGGCTCGGTCTATGACAATCCGAAACCCTACCTGGACGCATCGCCGATCACGCACATGCGCGGGGTCGCGACCCCGGTGCTGGTCACGGTCGGCGAGCGCGATGTCGAGTGCCCGATGCCGCAGAGCCAGGAATTCGTCACCGCGCTGCGGGCGCTGGATGTGCCGGCGAGTTTCGTCGTCTATGCGGGAGAGGGCCATGCGCTGGTGCGCGAGGCGGATCGCGAGGACCTGAAGCGGCGGAGCACGGCCTGGTTCAGGCGGTGGTTCGCGACCACAGAGCGCTGAAGCGCTACTGCGGCCCGATAGTCTCGCGGGTCCGACTGTCCATCACCTGCAGCGCCTCGTAGGCGGCCCCGGGGTCGTTGCGGCGGATCAAGCGGACCGCCACCGGGTTGGTGACGAGCGCAGGGTTGTCGATCAGGGAGTGGCGCTGGTCGTTATCGAGCGCGCCGATGCCGAAGACCAGCGCCGTGTCCGGGTCGTCCTGGTCGCGCAGGGTGCAGACATTGTCGCTGTGGCAGGTGACGATCCCAGGCCCGACGAGCAGTTCTATCCCCGGTGGCAGCGTCGCCTGTTCCGTCACCGCATCGGACACCGGCTCCATGTGTCGTCCCTGCGGCAGCCGCTCCGTGCCGGTCGATAAGGGCGGAGGGCCGGCTGCGGTCGCGACCTTAGAGGCGCCCGAGGCGGTGCGGACGCCGTCCAAGATGGCGAGGCCGGCGATGACGAGCAACCCGGCGAGCAGCAACGGGCGCAGCACCTTCCTGGGCACCCTCCTGGGCGCCTTTGCGAATGACAGCATGGGAATCGGTGATCCGTTCTTCGAGTGACTACATCATGTCGGCACCGATACGTCCACAGAAGCAACGAGATCGTGAGACAAGAGACTTTTACGAAGTGTTATTGATAGTATTGTGAGCCTTGCTTGTTAGAACAGGTATTTGACGAAATCTTGTCGAGTTCTTGATTGCAGCGGCAAGTTATTACATGCCGGACAGTTCGGGGGTGCCGTTCAGGCGCGGCGTGGCGGGGCTGACGCCACCGCCTTCCGTCGGCATGATGGGCTCGCAACCGGAAGCAGGGCCCCGCAAATGTCCGACGCCAAAGCCGAAGCCGATGCCGCCGGCGCGGCGACCTCCGCGGTCCGGCGGGCCGCCTCGATCGCCCCGCGACGCGGGGCGCAATTGCTGCTCGAGCTGCTGGAGAGCGAGGGCGTCGAGTACATCTTCGGCAATCCCGGTACTACCGAATTGCCGCTGATCGATGCGCTGCTGACGACCACGCAGATCGACTATGTGCTGGCCCTGCAGGAAGCCAGCGTGGTGGCGATGGCGGACGGCTATGCGCAGGCGGCGCGCAAGGCCGGCTTCATCAACCTGCATACCGCCGGCGGTCTCGGCCACGGTCTGGGCAACCTGCTGAACGCCTCGATCTCGGGCACGCCGCTGGTGGTGACCGCCGGCCAGCAGGACAGCCGGCATGCGCTGATGGACCCGCTGCTGTTCGGCGACCTGGTCGGCATCGCAGCACCCAGCGTCAAGTGGGCGCGCGAGGTGACGCACGTGGACCAGTTGCCGATCCTGGTGCGGCGTGCGTTTCTCGACTGCAACGCGGCGCCCTCGGGCCCGGTGTTCCTGTCATTGCCGATGGACATGATGGAGGCGATGACCAGTATCGCCGTGCCGGAACGCTCATCCATCGACACCGCCTCCGTGGCCGGCTCGCTCGACCTGCTGGCCGACCTGCTGGCCGCCATCGCGCCCGGCCGCCTGGCCCTGATCGCCGGCGACGAGATCAGCGCGCGAGGTGCTACCGACGAGATGGTGGTGCTGGCCGACGCGCTCGGCGCGCCGGTCTACGGTTCGTCCTGGCCCGCGCACCTGCCGTTCCCGACCGCGCATCCGCTCTGGAGCGGCAACCTGCCGACGCGCGCCAACGAGATCGCCGACGTGCTGTCGAACTACGACGCGCTGTTCGCGCTCGGCGGCAAGTCGGTGATCACCATCCTCTATACCGAGGGCTCGGCGGTGCCGGACACCTGCCGGGTGTTCCAGCTCTCCACCGACGTGCGCGACCTCGGCCGCTCCTATCCGACCGCGCTGTCCCTGCAGGGCGACATCCAGGCGTCGCTGCGCGTGCTGGTGCCGATGCTGCGCCAGCGCCTCGCACCGCGACGCGAGGCGCATGACCGGGCGGCGGCGGCGCACGCGGCCTCCATGCGGGCGCGTCGCGAGGCGCTCGCCGCGCAGGCCGACCGCGAGGCGACGAAGCCGGTGACGACCCCCCTGGTCGCCGCCCGCGAGGTGCTGCGCGCGATCGGGCCGACCATCCCGATCGTCGACGAGGCGATCGCGACCTCCGGCTACCTGCGCTCGCTGCTGTACAGCGAGAGCGTGCGGCAATATGCCTTTCTGCGTGGCGGCGCGCTCGGCTGGGGCCTGCCGGCCGCGGTCGGCTACAGCCTGGGCATCGGCCGCGAGCCGGTGGTGTGCCTGGTCGGCGACGGGGCGGCCTTGTATTCGCCGCAGGCGCTCTGGACGGCGGCGCACGAGCACCTGCCGGTGACCTTCGTGGTGATGAACAACCGCGAGTACAACATCCTCAAGAACTACATGAAGGGCCAGGCGCATTACCTTTCGCGGGCGTCGAACCGCTTCATCGCGATGGACCTGGTGGACCCGCCGATCGACTACCTGGCGCTGGCCGTCTCGATGGGCGTGCCGGCGCGGCGGGTGGAGCGCGCCGCCGATATCGCGGGCGCTGTCGAGGCCGGCATTGCTTCGGGCCAGCCGAACCTGATCGAGGTCCCGATCTCGGTGTAAGGCGGCGTGCGAACGCCGCTGCTAGATCGAGGTCTCGAGCAGGCGGCCGACCCTGGGGCGGGCCGGCAGTCCGATCGGCGTGTCCTTGAACGTCAGCTCCTGCGAACCCGGTGCTGCTGCAACCTCGGACCAGTCGAAACGCTTGGAGTTATGAATGCGTGATTAAGCGGCCGGATCGGGCGGAAAGGACACGCGATGTGCGACCTGTTGTTGCTCGACGACGATCCGCTGATCCGCACCACCCTGGGCGAGGCGCTTCGCGAGACCGGGCTGCGGGTCGCCGAGGTGGCCAGCGAGGCGGAGGCGCTCGCGGTGCTGCGCGACGACCAGGTCAAGCCGCGCGTGCTGGTCACCGACCTCGACCTGCGCACCGGGCGCAACGGCTTCGTGGTTGCCGCCATCGCCCAAGCGCTGCTGCCTACGATCGCGGTGGTCTACATCTCCGGCCGCCCCGACGTCCTGGAGGGTCGCACCCTGCGTGCCGGCGAGCGGGTGCTGGCAAAACCGTTTCGTCCGAGCCAGCTCATCGAACTGCTGCGTGATCTCGGCATCAGCCGGCCCCGGATCTCCCCGTAGCAGGCCTCCGGCTCGCGCTGCTTGCGCGGCCGCGCGGACTGACTATCTACCGCCATCATGCAGACACATCAGACCACCGGCCACGACCCCATCGGCTGGCACGGTACGACCATCCTGTGCGTCCGGCGCGGCGACCAGGTTGCGATGGCCGGCGACGGCCAGGTCACGCTGGGACAGACCGTGATCAAGGGCAACGCCCGCAAGGTCCGCCGGATCGGCCTGGATGGCGCAATCTTGACCGGTTTCGCCGGCGCCACCGCCGACGCCTTCACCCTGCTGGAGCGGCTGGAGGCCAAGCTGGAGCGCTATCCGAGCCAACTCGAGCGGGCCTGCGTCGAGCTCGCCAAGGACTGGCGCACCGACCGCTACCTGCGTCGGCTGGAGGCGATGATGGCGGTCGCCGACGGCACCCGTTCCTTCACGCTGACCGGCAATGGCGACGTGCTGGAGCCGGAGGACGGGGTGATCGCGATCGGCTCGGGCGGCAACTATGCGCTCGCCGCCGCGCGCGCCCTGATGAGCGTTGAGGGGCTGTCCGCCGAGGAGGTGGCTCGCCGGGCGATGCGGATCGCCGCCGACATCTGCGTGTACACCAACCATTCGCTGATCGTGGAGACCTTGGCCGCGGAGGGGTCACGCTGATGGACGTCCCGACCTATTCGCCGCGTGAGATCGTCTCCGAGCTCGACCGGTTCATCGTCGGCCAGACCGACGCCAAGCGGGCGGTGGCGATCGCGCTGCGCAACCGCTGGCGCCGGGCGCAGCTTTCCGAGGACCTGCGCGAGGAGGTGGTGCCTAAGAACATCCTGATGATCGGCCCGACCGGCTGCGGCAAGACCGAGATCGCGCGGCGGCTGGCCAAGCTGGCGCAGGCGCCGTTCCTCAAGGTCGAGGCGACCAAGTTCACCGAGGTCGGCTATGTCGGCCGCGACGTGGAAAGCATCGTGCGCGACCTGGTCGAGGTCAGCATCACCATGCTGCGCGACATGCGCCGCCGCGACGTGCAGGCGCGCGCCGAGCTCGCCGCCGAGGACCGGCTGGTGAACGCCCTGGTCGGCGAGACCGCGAGTGCCGACACCAAGGGCAAGTTCCGCCGCATGCTGCGCGACGGCGAGCTCGAGGCCAAGGAGGTCGAGGTCGCGATCGCCGAGCCGCAGGGGGCGGCGATGGGCGGCATGGACATCCCCGGCATGCCGGGCGGCAGCGTCATCAATCTCGGCGAGATGATGAAGGGCATGTTCAACAAGCAGGCCTCCCCGCGCCGGATGACGGTGGAGGCGGCCCGGATCGCCCTGCAGCGCGAGGAGGCCGACCGGCTGCTCGACAATGACAGCCTGACCCGCGAGGCGGTGGCGCATGCGCAGGACCATGGCATCGTGTTCCTCGACGAGATCGACAAGGTGTGCGCGCGCTCCTCCGAGGGCGGCGGGTTCCGCGGCGGCGACGTCTCTCGCGAGGGGGTGCAGCGCGACCTGCTGCCGCTGATCGAGGGCACCACGGTGTCGACCAAGCATGGCCCGGTGAAGACCGACCACATCCTGTTCATCGCCTCCGGGGCGTTCCACCTCGCGAAGCCCGCCGACCTGCTGCCCGAGCTGCAGGGCCGCCTGCCGATCCGCGTCGAGCTGGCGCCGCTGTCGCGCGACGACCTGCGCCGCATCCTCACCGAGCCGGAGCACTCGCTGATCAAGCAGTACATCGCGCTGATGCGGACCGAGCGGCTGGCGCTGGATTTCAGCGAGGATGCGATCGATGCGCTGGCCGACCTTGCCGCCGACATCAACGACCGGATCGAGAATATCGGCGCGCGCCGGCTGGCGACCGTGCTGGAGCGGCTGCTCGAAGAGGTGAGCTTCACCGCCAGCGACCGGCCCGGCGACACGGTGCGGATCGATGCCGCCTATGTCCGCGACCGGGTGGCGCCGCTCGCCCAGAAGGGCGACCTCAGCCGCTTCATCCTGTAGGCTGGTCGCATGCCTGAGGCCGAGAGCCTGACCGATCCGTTCGTCGTGCCCGAGGAGGCGACCGCCGCCGAGGCGGTCGCCGCCATCGGCGAGGAACTCGACGTGTTCGACGACTGGATGCAGCGCTACCAGTACATCATCGAGCTGGGCCGCAAGCTGCCGCCGTTCCCGGAGCGCTGGGCCGACGACGCGCACCGCGTGCCGGGCTGCCAGAGCCGGGTCTGGATGGAGGCGGACCTGTCGGACGGCGTCCTGCGGCTCGCCGGTGCCTCGGATGCCGCCATCGTCTCCGGACTGATCGCCATGCTGCTGCGGGTCTATTCCGGCCGCAGCCCGGCCGAGGTGCTGGCCACCGACCCGGTGTTCCTCAAGGATCTCGGCCTGCTGGAGGCGCTTTCGACCAATCGCGGCAACGGCATCGCGGCAATGGCACGCGCCGTACAGACAGCCGCCGGCCAGGCGGCAAGACGGCATTCTTCTGCCTGACCATGGCCCTGGCTGAACCGGGCAGCGTCGAGAAACGCTGCGCTGCAGCATTCGGCGGCACGTTTGCGGCTGGCCGCGGCCCGGCGGTGGTTCTATGGTCCCGCCGTTTTGCGGTCGCATCGCCGGACCTGTGATGGACCGCTCGGCTCACTGGGGCGCGTAATGAGAAACAGGAAACCAGGGTGGCTGTCGGGTGCCGTCGCACTCGGCACCGTGATGCTGCTCGGCGGCTGCCAGCTCGACGTGCTCGATCCGATGGGCAATATCGGCCAGCAGGAAAAGAGCCTTATCGTCCTCGCCACCTGGCTGATGCTGATCGTCGTCGTGCCGGTGATCACGCTGACGCTGGTGTTCGCCTGGCGCTACCGGTCGACCAACGCGAATGCCACCTACATGCCGAACTGGGCGCATTCGCGTCCGGTCGAGGTGACGGTGTGGGCGGTTCCGGTCGCCATCATTGCGGTGCTCGCGGTGATCACCTGGCAGACGACGCACAGCCTCGACCCCTATCGGCCGCTGGTCTCGAACCGCAAGCCGGTGGTGATCGACGTGGTGGCGCTGGACTGGAAGTGGATGTTCATCTACCCCGACCAGGGCATCGCCACCGTCAACGAGATCGCGTTCCCGGTTGGAACGCCGGTCGAGTTCCACATCACCTCGGACAGCGTGATGAACTCGTTCTTCATCCCGCGCCTCGGCAGCCAGATCTTCGCGATGGCAGGCATGGAGACCGGCCTGCACCTGATCGCGGACCATCCGGGGACGTATTTCGGCCAGTCCGCCAATTTCAGCGGCGCCGGCTTCTCGGACATGCACTTCAACGCCATCGCCACTACCGATGCGGGCTTCGGCGCCTGGGTCGAGAAGGTGCGGCATTCCGGCCGTGTCCTGAATGACGCGGCGTATCCGTCGGTCGCAGCACCCAGCGAGAAGGTGCCCCCGATCTATTTCGCCCAGGTCCAGCACGGGCTGTTCGACCAGATCATCGCGAAATACCGCGGCAAGGCCCTGAACTTCAATTCCGGCATGAAGGCAGAGTAGAGACTATGCTCGGCAAGCTTACCTGGGCGGATATTCCGTTCGACAATCCCATCGAGATGGGCGCGGTCGTGTTCATGGGCCTGATGGTCGCGGCCGTGCTCGGGCTGGTAACCTGGTACCGGCAATGGCCGTACCTGTGGCGCGAGTGGATCACCTCGGTCGATCACAAGAAGATCGGCATGATGTACATCCTGCTGGCGCTGGTCATGCTGCTGCGCGGCTTCTCGGACGCCATCATGATGCGCGCCCAGCAGGCGATCGCGCATGACGGCGCACCCGGCTACCTGCCGCCGCACCATTACGACCAGATCTTCACAGCGCACGGCGTCATCATGATCTTCTTCATGGCGATGCCGTTCATGATCGGGCTGATGAACATCGCGGTCCCGCTGCAGATCGGCGCCCGCGACGTGGCGTTCCCGTTCCTGAACTCGATCAGCTTCTGGCTCACCGCGGTCAGCGTCGGCCTGGTCAATTTGTCGCTCGCCATCGGCGAGTTCGCGCAGACCGGCTGGCTCGCCTACCCGCCGCTGTCGGAGCTGCAATACAGCCCGGGGGTCGGCGTCGACTACTATATCTGGAGCCTGCAGATATCGGGCATCGGCACGCTGCTCACGGGTATCAACTTCTTCGTCACCATCCTCAAGATGCGCGCTCCCGGCATGAACTACATGAAGATGCCGGTCTTCGTCTGGACCGCGCTGTGCACCAACGTGCTGATCATGGCCGCCTTCCCGATCCTGACGGTGACGCTCGCGCTGCTGACGCTGGATCGATATCTCGGCATGCATTTCTTCACCAACGATGCCGGCGGCAACCAGATGATGTACGTGAACCTCATCTGGGCCTGGGGGCACCCGGAGGTCTACATCCTGATCCTGCCGGCGTTCGGCATCTTCTCCGAGGTGGTTGCGACCTACTCGAAGAAGCACCTGTTCGGCTACACCGCAATGGTCTACGCGACCGTCTCGATCACCGTGCTGTCGTTCGTGGTCTGGCTGCACCATTTCTTCACGATGGGCTCCGGCGCCAACGTCAATGCCTTCTTCGGCATCACGACGATGATCATCGCGATCCCGACCGGCGTGAAGGTGTTCAACTGGCTGTTCACGATGTTCCGCGGCCGGGTCGAGATGCACCCGGCGATGCTTTGGACCATCGGCTTCATGGTCACCTTCACCATCGGCGGCATGACCGGCGTGCTGCTCGCGGTGCCGGGTGCCGACTTCGTGCTGCACAACTCGCTGTTCCTGATCGCGCACTTCCACAACGTCATCATCGGCGGCGTGCTGTTCGGGTATCTCGCCGGCTTCAACTACTGGTTCCCGAAGGCGATGGGGTTCAAGCTGCACGAGGGGCTCGGCAAGGCGGCGTTCTGGTTCTGGCTGGTCGGCTTCTACGTCGCCTTCATGCCGCTCTACGTGCTCGGCTTCATGGGCATGACCCGGCGCATGAACCACTACGACAACCCGGCCTGGACGCCCTGGCTGCAGGTGGCGGCGTTCGGCGCCTGCCTGATCATGATCGGCATCATCCTGCAGGTGACCCAGCTCGTGGTCAGCATCCGCCAGCGGGAGGCGCTGCGCGATGTCACCGGTGATCCGTGGGGTGGCCGCACCCTGGAATGGTCGATGTCCTCGCCGCCACCGTTCTACAACTTCGCGGTGACGCCGCACGTACACGCGCTGGACGAGTTCTGCGACGCCAAGGAGCGTGGCCGCATCGCCAGGTACGAGGGCACGTACGAGGACATCCACATGCCGCGCAACACGCCGGCCGGCCTGTTCATCGCGATATTCGCGGCGATCATGGGTTTCGCGCTGATCTGGCATATCTGGTGGATGGCGGCCGCCGGCCTGCTGGCTATGGTGGCGACCTTCATCTGGCGCACCTGCGACGACGACATCGACTACTACGTGAAGGGATCCGAGGTCGCCCGCATCGAGGCGGAGCATGAACGCCAGGTCGATCTGGCGGCCCAGCTCGCGGCGGTGCGGGTCTGATGGACATCACCCACGAAACGCTCGCCGCCCACCCGGAGCACGGCGAGCATCACGGGCCGGGACCGAACACGGTGTTCGGCTTCTGGCTCTATCTGATGACCGACTGCATCCTGTTCGCGACCCTGTTCGCCGCCTTTGCGGTCTCGCGCCGGCAATATGCGGAAGGGCCGACCGGGCACGACATCTTCGACCTGAAATACGTGGCCGTGGAGACGTTCCTGCTGCTGGTCAGCAGTTGCACCTACGGTCTCGCGATGCTCAGCGCCTACCGCAACCGCATCAACGGCCTGGTGCTGTGGCTCGGCGTCACCTTCCTGATGGGCCTCGGCTTCATCGGCATGGAGGTGAACGAGTTCAGCCACCTCGTTGCCGAGGGCAACGGGCCGGACCGGAGCGCCTTCCTGTCGGCGTTCTTCACCCTGGTCGGCACGCACGGGCTGCACGTCACCTGCGGCCTGATCTGGATGGTGGTGCTGACGGCGCAGATCCTGATCAAGCGCAAGGGGATACCCAGCTCGTACATGAACCGGCTGATGTGCCTCAGCCTGTTCTGGCACTTCCTCGACATCGTCTGGATCTGCGTCTTTACCTTCGTCTACCTGATGGGTGTGCAATAATGGCCGACATGAACCGCGCCTACACGGGCGAAAGCCACGGCAGCGTCGGCTCCTACGCCATCGGCTTCGTGCTCTCCATCGTGCTGACCGCGACGGCCTTCGGGCTGGTGATGGTGCCGGTGCTGCCGCATGTGACAACGTTGTTCACGATCGCAGGACTCGCGGCGGTGCAGGTGTTCGTGCACCTGGTGTGCTTCCTGCACATGAACAGCTCGTCCGAGCAGCGCTGGAACGTGACCGCGTTCGCCTTTGCGGTCCTCACGGTGGCGATCCTGATCGTCGGATCGCTCTGGATCATGCACAATATCAGCGAGCACATGATGCCGGGGGCATCGAAGTCGCAGATACCGATGGACAACATGTAGTCTCGCGATGATTGACGCGGCCCAGGCCCTGGCGGCGATCGGGTTGCTGCCCGATGCGGAGATCGACCCGGCGCCGGCGGCCCTGCAGCTTGCCCGCCTCGATGCGCCGGGCAGCGAATGGCTGCAGGCCTCCGCCCATCTCTCCGACCTTGCGCGCGAGTCCGCCGCGATCGGCAGCCTGATGTCCGGGCGGTCAACGGAGGCCAGGGTCGGGGCGCTGGCCGGGCTGATCCATGCGAGACACGGCTATCGCGGCGACAGCGAGACCTATGACGACCTCGACAACGCCAACCTCATCCGGGTGATCCATCGCCGCCGTGGCCTGCCGGTGGCGCTCGGGGTGATCTGGCTGCACTGCATCAGGGCGGCCGGCTGGGAAGGCTTCGGGGTCGATTTCCCGTACCACTTCCTGGTCGCGATGTCGGTGCGCGACGGCGATCCGGCCGTCGAGGCAGGCGAGGACGAGGACGACGCCGAGGCCGAGGCGGTCGTACTGGTGGATGCGTTCGCCGAGGGCAACACGCTGGGGACCAACGACCTGCAGCACCTGCTGGGCCGCCTCGGCGCGGCGCCGGTGACGCTGCATCCGGACATGATCCGGCGCATGACCAGCCGCGAGGTGCTGCTGCGGCTGCAACGCAACCTGGTGCAGCGCCGGCTGATGGCCGGAGACCCCGGGGCGGCACTGGCCTCGCTTGGCGGCATGCTTCAGATCGCGCCGGACGTGGCGGCGAACTGGCTCAATGCCGCCGATCTCAGCCGCCAGGTCGGCAACCTGCAGGGCGCAGTCGAATGCCTGGAGCACTTCCTCGCCCTGGTCCCGAGAGGCCAGGTCGCCGACAAGGCCCGCGCGGACCTCAACGAGCTGCGCGGACGCTCCGGTTGAGGCCAAAACACTACAATAAATCGTGGTTTATTCTGCTCGTCTCGCGGGTCTAGTGAAATCTGGCAACGCCTCCCCATATGCCTTTCGGTAGTGCAGTGGAGCCAGTCCGATGAACGCCGATTCGACCCCCGTTGCCGACTTCGAAGCGCGCGCGTCCGAAACATCTGCCGCCGAGGTCCGGGCCACCCTGAACTTCTTTGCCGGCAGCGAGGGCAAGCCGCACACCTACAACCATGAGCCGCCGCCGGGTATTGCGGCGCAGAACTTCACCAACGAGGCGCAGGAGGTGACGATCCGCGACCTGCGCGGGCGTGACGTCTCGCTCGACCACGAGGGCTTCACGGTCCTCGGGCATCGCAGCGCCGAGCATGAGTTCCTCGACGAGCGCGCGATCACCGGCGCCTACTACGTCGAGGCCGAGCGCCTGCTCCGCGAGGCAACCGGAGCGCACCGTGCCTTCATCTTCGACCACACGATCCGGCGCCGCATCCCCGGCCTGTTGGACCGGGCCGGCCAGCGCCAGCCGGTCGCGCGCGTGCATGTCGACCAAACCGTGCTGTCCGGCGCCGAGCGCGTGCGCCGGCATCTCGGGGCGGATGCGGAGGCGCTGCTGCGCGGCCGGGTGCAGGTGATCAATGTGTGGCGGCCAATCCGCGGCCCGGTGCTGGACAGCCCGCTGGCGGTCGCTGACGGGTCCAGCCTCGGGCCGGACGACCTGGTGGCGACCGACCTGATCTATCCGGACCGACGCGGCGAGGTCTATTCGGTGCGCCACAGCGCCGGGCAGCGCTGGCATTATCTGTCGCGCATGATGCCGGACGAGGTGCTGCTGCTGAAATGCTATGACAGCCTCGATGACGGCCGCGCGCGCTTTGCACCGCACAGCGCCTTCATCGACCCGACCGCGCCGGAGGACGCGCCGCCGCGCCAGAGCATCGAGCTGCGGGCGCTGGTGTTCGGCGCACCCGCCTGAACATTCAATACGGGCCGGTGGCTGTGGCGCGTCCGGGCATTTTGCGATAGAGAAAGGCTGTCCGGGGGGTTCAAAACGAGCGCCCACCAGAAGAAAAGCTTCCGTCCATGCAGATCAGTGCTTCGGATACAGCCGAGGCACCGGCCTTGGCCGGGCGGGCCCGGAGCGCCGCCCTCGGACCTGACATTCTACCAGGGCGCCATCTTCGGCAGGGCGGCCTGGCAGGCAGGCTCGGCTTTCGGTCTCTACCTCGCGTTGGTCGTTGGCATGTATGCCGCCCTGCGGGTGAGCGTCTGGCTGACGCTGCTGCTGGCGATCCCGGCGAGTGGCCTGATCGTGCGCATCTTCATGCTGCAGCATGATTGCGGCCATGGCTCGATGTTCAGGTCCAGGCGCCTGAACTCCATCGTCGGCGCGGCCTGCAGCCTCGTCACCCTGACGCCGTTCGCGTACTGGCGCCGGTTGCATGCTCGGCATCATGCAAGCTGGAACAATCTCGACGGGCGCGGCGTTCCCGCCGATTTCTTTTCCGATTGCCTGACGCTCGCCGAATATCGCGACCTCGCTCCGATGGCGCGGCGGCTGTATCGCATCACGCATCACCCGGCGCTGGTGCATCTGCTGCTGCCGCCGGTGGTGTTCTTCCTGCTCTACCGCCTGCCGTTCGATACGCCCGCCTCCTGCAAACGCGAGCGCCTCAGCGTCGCCCTGCTGGACCTGTCCCTGCTGGGCGTGTTCGGCGGACTGGTGGCCTGGTTCGGCTGGGCCGAGGTGGCCCTGGTGCATCTGCCCGCCCTGGCGCTGGCCGCCGTCATCGGGATCTGGCTGTTCTCGGTGCAGCACCGGTTCGAGGACAGCCAGTGGTCGCGGACGGGCGAGTGGAAATTCGAGCACGCCTCGCTGCACGGCGCCTCCTACCTGAAGCTGCCGCGGGTGCTGCAATGGTTCAGCGGCAATATCGGCCTGCACCACGTGCACCATCTGCGCCCTGGCATCCCGAACTACCGGCTGCAGGCGTGCCACGACGCGTGCGGCCGGGTTACCGACAACGCGACGATCCTGACCCTGCGCGAAGCCCTCGGCGCCCCAAGCTTTGCACTGTGGGACGAGGAGCGCTGCCGGATGACACCGATCCCGCGGGATCCGGGATAGGGCAACCCCGAAGGTCAGCCCGGTCCCATGGAGCGCTTGACCCCGCTCCCTGGAGTGTCCCCGATGTGGAGCAGGATCCGTCGGCAGGAGACGGATGATGAAGCAATCGAGGTTCAAGCTAGAGCAGGGTATGCTGGCGAGGTGCTCCAGATCTCCCGATCTTGAGAGGATTGAAACTTTGATCGCAACGCAAATCCGGGATGCACTGACGACGGCGATGCAGTACAGCACCGCGCCGATGGTGTTATGTGACCCCCACTTGCCTGACACGCCGATGGTGGCGGTCAATCCAGCGTTCGTGGCACTGACCGGCTATCCCATGGAGGAAATTGTCGGTCGTAATTGCCGCTTCCTGCAGGGCCCGCGAACTGATCCAGTCTCTCCGCCGCGCATTCGCGCATGCCTTGATGCGGGTCATGGTTGTATCGAGTGGATCGTCAACTACCGCCGTGACGGATCTCGTTTCTACAATCTGCTGTTCATTTCGCCAGTCCGTGATGCGACCGGCACGGTGCAGTTCTTTTTTGGCAACCAACTCGACATCACATTGGGATCGCCGGACTGGCTGGACGAGGTTTCATTTGGCAGCGCCCATCTCGTTCCCGCACAGGAGGAGGAATTCCACACGGTGCTCGAAGGAGTCAGCATCGCTGCGCAGGCAAAGGGATTGGAGCGGATCGTCGCGGCTGCGCACCGCTTGGCCGAGATATCAACCAAACTGCAACCTGGTACGCTCGAGGCCTTGAAGCCCGACCGGCGGTAGCCCGGCTGGTCTGAACAGGGACGTCGGTTGCTGCCCAAGGGCAGTTCAAGCGATCCCCATGCCCGTCTGGTTGTCCGGGTCGAGGCAAAGCAACTGTCTACAGTTCTTCCCCGGGTGCAGCGTGCTCTGCTAGAGCCTTGCCGATCCACATCGATCGGAAAAAACTCAAGCGCCAGGGCATGCGGCCGGGTCAGCCGCCGACCTCTTGATAGGCGCGGTCGAAATAGATCAGCCCGCCCTTGAGATCGCCGAGGGTGACGGTCTGCACCTCGCAGAACAGCACGCTGTGGGTGCCGATTTGCATGCTCTGGGTGATGCGGCAGTCGAACGAGGCGGTGGCGCCTTGCAGCACCGGCGCGCCAGTCACCAGCGTCACCCATTCGCCGGAGGAGAACTTCACCTCCATCTCGTCACGGCCGGCGAAGACCGTCGAGATCGCCTTGTGCGCCGGCGTCAGCACGTTGACGCAGAGCGCGCCGCCGATGACGAAATGGTCGTGCGAGCGCGAGTTCCGGTTGATGCACACCAGCAGCGTCGGCGGCGTGTCGGTCACTGAGCACACGGCAGAGGCGGTCAGGCCATGCTTGCCCTCATCGCTTGTCGTGGTGATGATGTTCACCGCCGCTCCCAGCCGCGCCATGCCGTCCCGGTAGAGTGTCTGACTGACCGCCATGCGCGTGATTGTCCTAGAGTTGGCGTGGATTAGGGAAGTGGCGACAAGTCATAGCGGGTAGCGCTCGGTTCGCCGCCTGTCGAGCGCCACGCGCCCCCGGCCCTTGCCTCCGCTCGGAGCCGGGGCCAATTCTGCTGCCATGTCCAGCGCCGCCGCCCAGAAGAAGGCTCGTCGAGCCGAAGCCGATGCCCGCCCGCGCCCGGGCGACGAGTTCGTGCCCGAGAAGCAGGCGGCGAAGGCGAAAGCCCGCACGCTCAGGGTGGTCTCGCCGTACGAGCCGGCCGGCGACCAGCCGACCGCGATCCGCGAACTGATCGCGGGCCTCGAGGCCGGCGAGCGCGACCAGGTGCTGCTCGGGGTCACCGGCTCGGGCAAGACCTTCACCATGGCCAAGGTGATCGAGGCGGTGCAGCGGCCGACCCTCATCCTCGCGCCGAACAAGACACTGGCGGCGCAGCTCTACGGCGAGATGAAGCAGTTCTTCCCGGACAACGCAGTCGAGTATTTCGTCAGCTACTATGACTACTACCAGCCCGAAGCCTATGTGCCGCGCTCGGACACCTACATAGAAAAAGACAGCCAGATCAATGAGCAGATCGACCGCATGCGGCATGCGGCGACCCAGGCCCTGCTCGAGCGCAACGACGTCATCATCGTGGCCTCGGTGTCGTGCATCTACGGCATCGGCTCGGTCGAGACCTATTCGCGCATGGTGGTGCGGCTCGAGGTCGGCGGCTCGATCGACCGCGACACCATGATACGCGCCCTGGTCGAGCAGCAGTACCGGCGCAACGACGCCGCCTTCCAGCGTGGCGCGTTCCGGGTGCGCGGCGAGACCATCGACATCTTCCCGGTGCAGAACGAGGACCGCGCCTGGCGGGTCGGGCTGTTCGGCGACGAGATCGAGAGCCTGACCGAGTTCGACCCGCTGACCGGCGAGAAGACCGCCGACCTGCAGGAAGTCAACATCTACGCCAACAGCCACTACGTGACCCCGCGGCCGACGCTGAACCAGGCCACCATCTCGATCAAGAACGAGTTGCGCGAGCGGCTCATCGAGTTCACCGCGCAGGGTAAGCTGCTGGAGGCCGAGCGGCTGCAGCAGCGCACCACCTTCGACCTCGAGATGATCGAGACCACCGGCGTCTGCAAGGGCATCGAGAACTACTCGCGCTACCTGTCCGGCCGGCTGCCCGGCGAGCCGCCGCCGACCTTGTTCGAATACCTGCCCGAGGATGCGCTGCTGGTGGTGGACGAGAGCCACGTCACCGTGCCGCAGATCGGCGGCATGGAGCGCGGCGACAACGCGCGCAAGTCGATCCTGTCGGAGTTCGGCTTCCGGCTGCCCTCTTGCCTGGACAACCGGCCGCTGCGCTTCGACGAATGGGAGAAGTTCCGGCCGCAGACGGTGTTCGTGAGCGCTACCCCCGGGCCGTGGGAGCTCGACCGCACCGCCGGCGTGTTCGCCGAGCAGGTGATCCGGCCGACCGGGCTGATCGATCCGGTGACCGAGATCCGCCCCGTCGAGCACCAGGTCGACGACCTGCTGGCGGAGTGCCGGGTCGTGACCGGGCAGGGCGGCCGCATCCTGGTCACCACGCTCACCAAGCGCATGGCCGAGGACCTCACCGACTACATGACCGAGGCCGGCATCAAGGTGCGCTACCTGCACTCCGACGTGGACACGCTGGAGCGCATCGAGATCATCCGTGACCTGCGGCTCGGCGTGTTCGACGTGCTGATCGGCATCAACCTGCTTCGCGAGGGGCTCGACATCCCCGAATGCATGCTGGTGGCGATCCTGGACGCCGACAAGGAGGGCTTCCTGCGCAGCAAGACCTCGCTGGTACAGACGATTGGTCGAGCGGCTCGGAATGTGGACGGCAGGGTGCTGCTGTACGCCGACAAGATGACCGACAGCCTGCGTTTCGCCATCGAGGAGACCAGCCGCCGGCGCGACAAGCAGACCGCCTGGAACGTGGCGAACGGCATCACTCCGCAATCGGTCCGCACGCATATCGGCGACGCGATGCGCTCGGTGTTCGAGCAGGACTACGTCACGGTGGCGCCGGTCAAGGATGCCGGCACCATCGAACTGGTCGGGCGCGACCTGCGCTCCTCGATCGTGGAACTCGAGAAGCGCATGCGGGCGGCGGCGGCGGACCTGGAGTTCGAGACCGCCGGGCGCCTGCGCGACGAGATCAAGCGGCTGGAGGCGCTCGACCTTGGGCTGGAGCCGCCGCCGGTGGCGACCGGCGGGTCGCGGGAGCAGAAGGGGCGCGGCAAGAAGGATCGCACGCCTGAGCCGTTCGGGCCGGGTGGCGGCGGCTACGATCCGGACAAGCGACGGGGCAGGCGGCGAGGGTAGCGCCTCATGACCTGAGCGTCAGGCTGCGAAAGATCAGGCTGAGCACGCGATCCACCTGCTCTCTGCCGTCCTGGGTCGGAGCAATCCGCAGCACAGTCGAGAGCAGCACGAGCACATCCTCGGGAGAGGGGCCGGGGGATATTTCGCCCCCCTGTTCGCACGCATCCATCAGCCGGCGAACGGCAGCCACCAGAGGCCAATAGCTTTCCCGGATATCCTGATCTGACGCCGACCGCAGTATCTCGGCGATGCCTTGCTTCACGCGCCCGACCTCGGCGAACCGGTCGCACCACAGGCGCAAGGCCCGCAGTGGCGCGTGCTCGGCAAGCAGCGTTGGCGCGAGCGCCACGAGCGCATCGACCTCCTGGCGGTAGACCGCGACCAGCAAGGCGTCCCGGCTCGGAAAGTGGCGATACAACGTACCCGCTCCCACGCCCGCCGCCTTGCCGATGGAGTTGAGCGAGGCCTCCGGATTGGCGGCAAGTGCCGCACGCGCCACGTCCAGGATGCGGCCGCGGTTGAGGCGCGCATCGGCACGCAACTTGTCCTCGGACACAGAGCCCTCTTGCTTAAGCGGAGAACTCTCCGGTATAAATCGAGAAACCGGAGAGCTTTCCGCTTCTATGCCGGTGAGGAGGCCCCATGCAATACCTCAAGCTTGGTCACTCAGGCCTCGACGTGTCGCCTGTCTGCATCGGCTGCATGGGCTTTGGAGAGCCTGCTCGCGGCTATCCTGCCTGGTCGCTCGACGAGGCGGCCAGCCGGGCGCTGATCCGCCAGGCGATCGAGGCCGGAATCAACTTCTTCGATACCGCCAACATGTATTCCAACGGCGGCAGCGAGGAAGTCCTCGGCCGGGCGCTAAGGGATTTCATCAACCGGGACGCCGTGGTCATTGCCACCAAGATCTGCGCCGCCACGCGCAACGGCCCCAATGCCGTCGGCCTGTCGCGCAAGGCGATCATGACCGAAATCGATCACAGTCTGCGCCGGCTTGGCACCGACTTTATCGACCTCTACCAGATCCATCGCCGCGACCAGCTGACCCCGTGGGAAGAGACGCTGGAAGCGCTCCACGATCTGGTGAGAATGGGCAAGGTGCGGTATCTCGGCGTCTCCTCGATGCAAGCCTGGGAGTTCAGTCACGCGCTGCATCTCCAAAAAGCCAATGGCTGGGCTCGCTTCATCTCGATGCAGCACCACTACAACCTGCTCGCCCGCGAGGAAGAGCGCGAGATGATCCCGCTCTGCGCCGACGCGGGCGTTCAGACGATGATCTACAGTCCGCTCGCGCGCGGCAAGCTCGCGCGGCCCTGGGGTCAGACCACGGCACGCTCGGAGTCCGAGCCCGCGGGCGCCAGGCAGAGCGAAGCCACTGCCGACAGCGACCGGGCGATCATTGCAGCCTTGGGCGCTATCGCGGCCGAACGTGGCGCCAGCCAGGCGCAGATCGCCTTGGCCTGGCTCCGTCACAATCCGGTCGTCGCGGCGCCGATCGTGGGAGCGCTCAAGCCTGAGCATATCGACCACGCGGTCGCTGCGCTCGCGATCACTCTGACGGACGATGAGGCGGCCAGACTGGGGGCGCCTTATACGCCCCGCCTTGACGGCCAGGGGGTTTCCGATCCGGCCGTGCTATATCCCGCGATGGAAGCGGCGACGGGGTTCAACAGCAAGATTGCGGCCTCGCCCCATCGAACCGAGAAGCGGATCGAACCTGCCAAGGGCGTAGCCCTCGGGACCCGTTCGTAGGGAGCTGGAGACGATGCTTGAGGTCAGGAACGGCGCCTCCACCCTGCACCTGCTGCCGGAACTGGGGGCGGCGGTCGGACACTGGGCCCACGACGGCGAGGAGATCCTCCACCCGGTCTCCGACCCCAAGCTGATCGCCCAGCATGGAACACCGGTGGCCGCCTACCCGCTGCTGCCGTTCTCCAACCGGGTCGGCTACGGGCGGTTCGGCTTCGGCGGCGAGCACTACCAGTTGGCGCCGAACTTCGGCGGCGAGCCGCACACCATCCACGGCAATGGCTGGGAGCGCGAATGGACCATCGCCGATCAACGCGAGGCCCTCGTCACGCTGACCCTGGAGCATAACGGGCCCGCCGAGCAGTGGCCGTTCCACTACGCCGCCGCGATCACCTATGCTCTGGAGCCCGGTCGCCTGCTGGTCACCATGCGCTATCGGAACACCGACACGCATGCCCAGCCGGCCGGGTTCGGCTTCCATCCGTTCTTTCCGCGCGATGCGGATGTCGAACTCGGCTTCACCGCGACCGGCGTCTGGAAGGCGGGTCCCGACGCGCTGCCCGAGGCGCTGCTGGCGGTCGAGGGCGGCTGGCGCTTCGACCTGATCCGGGCCGTGGCCGACGCCGACCTCGATAATTGCTACACCGGCTGGGGCCACGAGGCGGTGTTGCGCTGGCCGTCGCGCGGGCATGGCCTACGGATCGTCGGATCGGCGCCGTTCGGCCATCTGGTGGTGTTCACTCCGCCCGGTCGCGGCTACCTCGCGGTGGAGCCGGCCAGCAACATGACGGATGCGGTCAACCGGATGCAGATCGCCGATAACGGGCTGGTGGTGCTCGAACCCGGCGCGGTGCTGGAAGCCTCGGTAAGCCTGGCGCTGTTCGGATTATGAGCGATCCGGGCGCGGATGACGGCCCGGACGACGATCCCGACGAAGCGCCGGCCGTCCCGGGCCTTGCCCGCTACATCACGCCCGCCGGTCTCGCGCGCATGCAGGCCGAGCTGAACCAGCTCATGCGGGACGAGCGGCCGCGTATCGTCGAGATCGTGTCATGGGCGGCGGGCAACGGCGACCGCTCCGAGAACGGCGACTATCTCTACGGCAAGAAGCGGCTGCGCGAGATCGACCGGCGCGCGCGGCTCCTCGGCAAGCGCATCGACCGCGCCCGGCTCGTCGACCCGGCCGATCAGACCCGGCGCGACCAGGTGTTCTTCGGCGCCACCGTGACATACGTGAACGAGGCCGAGGAGGAGCGCACGGTGACCATCCTCGGCGTCGACGAGGCCGACATGGCGGCTGGCGAGGTCAGCCTGGCCTCGCCGCTGGCGCGCGCCCTGATGCAGCGACGCGTCGGCGACGAGGTGCGCATGGACACCCCGCGCGGACCGGTGCTGGTCGAGGTGACGGCGATACGCTACCCGGTGCGTTGATGGAGGAATCGATGCCCGAGACGACGCCAGGGCCCGCCTTGAGGGTCGCCGTCCAGATGGACCCGATCGAGACGGTGTCGATCCATGCGGATTCGACCTTCGCGATGATGCTCGAGGCGCAGGCGCGCGGCCATGCGCTGTGGGTCTACCAGGTGCGGGACATGAGCCTGCGCGAAGGCCGTGGCGATCCGGCGGCGCCGCGCCTGCACCGGCTGACCGCGCGGGCCCGCACGGTCCGGGTCGAGCGCATTCAGGGCGCGCATGCGAAGCTGGGCGACGAGGCGGTGCTCGATCTCTCGACGATGGACGTGGTGCTGATGCGCCAGGACCCGCCGTTCGACATGGCCTACATCACGGCCACCCACATGCTGGAGCACATCCACCCGCACACGCTGGTGGTGAATGATCCCCGCGCGGTGCGCGACGCGCCGGAGAAGCTGCTGGTCACACACTTTCCCGAGCTGATGCCGCCGACGCTGGTGGGCTGGGACATCCAGGCGATCCGGGCGTTCCGCGCCGAGCATCGTGACATCATCATCAAGCCGCTGTTCGGCAATGGCGGCGCCGGGGTGTTCCGCATCCGAGAGGGTGATGAGAATTTGTCGGCGTTGCTGGAGATGTTCTTCGCCGCCTCGCGCGAGCCGCTGATGATCCAGCGCTACGAACCGGCGGTGCGGGCCGGCGACAAGCGCATCATCCTGGTGGACGGCCATCCGATCGGCGCGATCAACCGGGTGCCTCCCGAGGGCGAGGCGCGCTCGAACATGCATGTCGGCGGTGTGGCGGAACGGGTGGCGCTGACCGCGCGCGACCAGGAGATCTGCCGCCGGATCGGGCCGCATCTGCGGGCGAACGGCCTCATCTTCGTCGGCATCGACGTGATCGGCGACTGGCTGACCGAGATCAACGTGACCTCGCCGACCGGGCTGCAGGAGATCGACCGGTTCGACGGCATCAACAGCGCAGGCCTGCTGTGGGGCTGCATCGAGCAGCGGCTGGCGGCGAAACGAACCACCGTCGGCAGGGCCGGCCCGGAGACTACCTCTGCCCCCTCCTGAGAAGCAGCCGAATGCGCGCGACCGCCGGTTCGTAGTGAATGCGGTTGTCGATCCACTCGATGATCATCTTGCGGAAATAGATCAGCAGGTGGCCGGCCCAGAACAGGACGGTGATCAGCACCAGGCAAGAAGTCAGCCTCGTCATGTCGGCTACCGCCACGATGCTTGAGAGTTCTTACCGCATTTCTCACGCGTCCAGCAAACCCGGACATCTGTTCTGGCGCTTTTACACACCCCGCCGCACGGACCGCCTGCCGGCTGGCGCCTGGACGCCCACTTGAACAGCGGGCGCGGTCAGGGCAGAGAGGGCATCCGATGAGCCACGCCATACAAGATCAGCCACGTGGCCCGGACGGTCCCGTCCCGCGCTCCGCCCTCGATGCGGAGGCGGTCAAGGCGGCCTACCGTCGCTGGGCCGGTGTCTACGACTCCGTCTTCGGCGGGATTTCCGCCTTCGGCCGGCGCCGGGCGGTGGCAGCGGTCAATGCGCTGCCGGGCGAACGGGTGCTGGAGGTGGGCGTCGGCACCGGGCTCGCGCTGCCGCGCTACGAGGGCTGCAAGCGGATCACCGGCATCGACCTGTCCGGCGACATGCTCGACCGTGCCCGGACCCGGGTGTCGCGCCAGCAACTCGACCATGTCGAAGCGCTGCTGGAGATGGACGCCGAGGAGACCCAGTTTGCCGATGACAGCTTCGACATCGCGGTCGCGATGTTCGTGGCGTCGGTGGTGCCGAACCCGCGCCGGCTGTATGCCGAGCTGCGCCGGGTGGTGCGGCCGGGCGGCCATATCCTGTTCGTGAACCATTTCCTGGCCGAGGGCGGCATCCGGCTGGCAGTCGAGCGCGGCATGGCGCGGGCCTCGCGTTCATTGGGATGGCATCCGGATTTCGCCATCGAGAGCCTGCTGCCGGCGGCCGACCGCAGGCGGGCCAGGATAGAGCCGGTGCCCCCGGCGGGGCTGTTCACGCTGGTCACCCTCACCAATGGCGAGCCGACCCTGGTCTGACCACGTCGCTCCGCAAGACCCGAGGCGCTGTGCTTGATAAGGCGGCCCGCGTCGGATAACTCCTGCCTGGTGTTGCACGAAGTGAGGCCAAGGATGCTTTGCCTGCGCGGGGACCGGTCTGCCGCCTGGCAGGGTATCCGAGCTTTGAGATCATCCTGTGCCCTGGCGGCGATGCTCGCCGGTCTGCCAGGACCGGCAGCGGCCCAGGTGCCGCATCCCTGGCAGATGGGGCTGCAGGCGGCGCACAGTTCGGTGCAGGCCGAGATGCAGTCGCTGAACACCTTCGTGCTCTGGATCATCATCGTGATCGCGGCCTTCGTGGCCGGCCTGCTGCTCTATGTGGTGTTCCGCTTCAACCACAAGCGCAACCCGGTGCCGAGCCGGACCAGCCACAACACGGTCATCGAGATCCTCTGGACCACCGTGCCGGTGCTGATCCTGATCGTGATCGCGATCCCGTCCTTCCGGCTGGTCTACTTCCAGGACCGGGCGACGAAGCCGGACATGACGATCAAGGTCACCGCCCACCAGTGGTACTGGGAATACACCTACCCGGACCAGGACGGGCTGGACTTCCAGAGCTACATGATCCCCGACAAGCAGCTCAAGCCGGAGCAGGGAGGGTTGCGCCGGCTTGCGGTGGACAACCCGCTGGTGGTGCCGGTCGGCAAGAGCGTACGGGTGCTGCTGACCAGCGGCGACGTGCTGCACAGCTTCTTCATCCCGTCGCTCGGCGTGCAGCGCTATGCGATCCCAGGGCGGATGATCGAGACCTGGTTCGATGTCGACAAGCCGGGCGACTATTACGGCGAGTGCAACCAGATCTGCGGCATCAACCATGACGGGATGTCGATCGAGGTGCATGCGGTCAGCCAGGCTGACTACGCGCTCTGGCTGAAGGACGCCAAGACGCGGTTCAGCGTGAACCTGCCGGCGCGGCCCAAACGGATCCGGCTCGCCGCTTCACGATAACGCGGGCTGCTGTTCCCGCCGGATTGCCACTATACATCGAGCGAGGTGCCACGGGATCAGCCCGCGGGCGCAGGAGGCCAGGGATGTCGGTTACCACGCATGACGGGCATCAGCCGGGCCCCGGCCTGGGCCATCAGGCCTTCGAACAGGGTCACGCCGCCGGACACGGCCATGCCGACCACAGCCACACCCCCGGCAGCTTCTTCGTGCGTTGGTTCTGCTCGACCAACCACAAGGATATCGGGACCATGTACATCATCCTGGCGATCGTCGCCGGGATCGTGGGTGGCTCGCTCTCGATGATCATGCGCGCCCAGCTCCTGCATCCGGGCTCGCACATCGTGCCCAACGGGCAGGTCTGGAATGCGATCGTGACCCAGCACGGGCTGATCATGATCTTCTTCTCGGTGATGCCGGCGCTGATCGGCGGCTTCGGCAACTGGTTCATCCCGCTGATGATCGGCGCGCCGGACATGGCGTTCCCGCGCCTGAACAACATGTCGCTGTGGATGGCCGTCGCCGGCTTCTTCATGACGATGATGGGATTGCTGTGGGGCACCGGCTCGGGCTCCGGCTGGACGCTGTATCCGCCGCTTTCGAACGGCACCTACCAGTCCGGCCCGGCGATGGACTTCACCCTGTTCTCGCTGCATCTGTCCGGCATCTCGTCGCTGCTCGGCGCGATCAACTTCATCACCACCATCTTCAACATGCGCGCCCCGGGCATGACGCTGCACAAGATGCCACTGTTCGTGTGGGCGCAGCTCGTCACCGCCTTCCTGCTGGTGCTGGCGATCCCGGTGCTGGCCGGCGCGATCACCATGCTGATCTGCGACCGCAATTTCGGCACTTCCTTCTTCGACCCGCAGGGCGGCGGCGACCCGGTGCTGTTCCAGCACCTGTTCTGGTTCTTCGGCCATCCCGAAGTCTACATCATGATCCTGCCTGGCTTCGGGATCATCAGCCATGTGGTCTCGACCTTCTCGAAGAAGCCGATCTTCGGCTATCTCGGCATGGTCTACGCGATGATCGCGATCGGCGTGGTCGGCTTCGTGGTGTGGGCGCACCACATGTTCATCTCCGGCATCTCGGTGGACAGCCGGGCATACTTCATGGCGGCGACCCTGGTGATCGCAGTGCCGACCGGGATCAAGGTGTTCTCCTGGATCGCGACCATGTGGGGTGGCTCGATCGAGTTCAAGACGCCGATGTTGTGGGCGGTGGGCTTCATCTTCCTGTTCACGGTCGGCGGCGTCACCGGCGTGGTGCTGGCCAACGCCTCGCTCGACCAGTACCTGCACAACACCTACTACGTGATCGCGCACTTCCACTACGTGCTGTCGCTGGGCGCGGTGTTCTCGATGTTTGCGGGTTTCTACTACTGGATCGGCAAAATGACCGGGAAGGAATACCCGGAGACACTTGGAAAGATCCATTTCTGGATGACCTTCATCGGCGTCAACCTGACCTTCTTCCCGCAGCATTTCCTCGGTGCCGCCGGCATGCCGCGCCGCTATCCCGACTATCCGGACGCCTTTGCCGGCTGGAACTATGTCTCCTCGATCGGCGCCTTCATTTCCGGTGCTTCGGTGCTGGTGTTCCTGCTGGTGATTGCCATCACCTTCAGCCGCAAGCCGACGCTCGGGGCGAACTACTGGGGCGAGGGGGCAACCACGCTGGAGTGGACGGTGCCGTCGCCGGCGCCGCATCATACATTCGAGGAGTTGCCCCGTCTGCGCTGATGGGGCCCGCCAGTCATCATGAACAGCATCGTCTCCGGGCCGCCTGAGGCCGAATTCTTCCTGCCGGGAACACTTGGCGCCGAGGCTCGCGATTGGCTCGCCTTGCTCAAGCCGCGCGTGGTGTCGCTGGTGGTGTTCACCGGCGCCGCCGGGCTGTTCATCGCGCCGGGACATATCCACCCGTTCGTTGCCTTCATCGCCATCCTGTGCATCGCGGTCGCGGCCGGGGCGGCCGGGGCGATCAACATGTGGTACGATCGGGACATCGATGCGCTGATGCGGCGAACGTCGCGGCGCCCGATCGTGACCGGGCGGATCGAGCCGGCGGATGCGCTCGGCTTCGGCATCGTGCTGTCGGCGGTGTCCGTGGTGCTGATGTGGCTTGCCACCAACGCCGTCGCGGCTGCCGTGCTGGCGCTCTCGATCGCGTTCTACGTGTTCATCTACACGATGTGGCTGAAGCGCTCGACGCCGCAGAACATCGTCATCGGCGGGGCTGCCGGAGCGTTCCCGCCGATCATCGGCTGGGCCGCGGTGACCGGGAACATCGGCGTCATGCCGCTGGTGCTGTTCGCCATCGTGTTCCTGTGGACGCCGCCGCATTTCTGGGCGCTGTCGCTGTACGCCTGCAAGGACTACGCCCGCGCCGGCGTGCCGATGCTGCCGGTGACGCATGGGGCGGCCCATACGCGCCGCCAGATCGTGCTCTACACCGTGCTGCTGTCGGCGGCGACGCTGCTGCCGGTGGCCCTAAGGCTGACCGGGCCGGTCTATGCGGTGTCCGCCATCCTGCTCGATGCTGGCTTCCTGGTTTTCGCCTGGCGGGTGCTGCGCGACCTGCAGGATGTGGGCGGCGTCAGCCTGACCAACGACAGGCCGGCGCGCCAGGCGTTCCGCTACTCGCTGGCCTATCTCGCGGTCCTGTTCCTTGCCGTGATGATCGACCACCTGGTAAACTGACATGGCTGGATCACCCGTCGATCCCGATTTCTTGCCGCCGATGCCGCCGATGCCGCCGGCCGAGGCGCGCGAGTTCGTCCGGCGCCGGCGGGGCCGCAACATTGCCCTGCTGCTGGCCCTGGTCGCGCTGTGCCTGATCTTCTACGGTCTTTCGATGGTCAAGCTGGCTGCGGCGCACTGAAGCTCCGGGAAGAACCAGGGGGGGCATCTTGAGCACTGAGACCCATGCCGTTCCCGCGAGCGACGACGACGCTGTCCGGCCGTACTACGTGCCGCCGCCGAGCCCGTGGCCTCTGTTCGGCGCCTTTGGCGGCGCGGTGACGCTGGCGGGCATCGTGATCGCGGCGCATTTCGGCCAGTACTGGCTGCTGGTGCTCGGCTTCCTGATGGTCGGCACGGTGATGGTGTTCTGGTGGCGCACCGTGATCGCCGAGAGTGTCGGCGGCAAGCTGCTGACCCCGGTGACGCGGCTGGGCCTGCGCTACGGCATGACCCTGTTCATCTCGTCCGAGGTGATGCTGTTCGTCGCCTTCTTCTGGACCTTCTTCAACTTCGCGCTCTTCCCGGAGAACGTGTCGGGGGCCAACGCGCCGCTGTGGCCGCCGCTTGGGGTGCACACCTTCAACCCGTTCAGCCTGCCGATCATGAACACCATGATCCTGCTGCTGTCCGGCTTCACCATCACCTGGGCGCATCACAGCCTGATCGACGGCGAGAAGAAGGGGCTGGTCGCGGGGCTCGGCCTGACCGTGATCCTCGGCATGCTGTTCACCTGCTGCCAGGCGATGGAATATTCCGAGGCGCCGTTCCATTTCAGCGGCGGCGGCGTGTATCCCGCGATCTTCTTCATCGCTACCGGGTTCCACGGCGCGCATGTGATCATCGGCACCTGCTTCCTGATCGTGTGCTTCTTCCGGGCCCGCGCCAACCAGTTCAATCCGGTCCGGCATTTCGGCTTCGAGGCCGCCGCCTGGTACTGGCACTTCGTCGACGTGGTGTGGCTGTTCCTGTTCGTCTGCATCTACTGGTGGGGTGCGGGTCCGGTGGTGCACGAGTAGGACCCGCTTGCGCCGGCTGCTGGTTCCGCTCGTCTGCACCCTGCTGCTGGTCTCGCTCACGACGTCGCTGGGTATCTGGCAGGTGCACCGCCTGGCCTGGAAACAGCACCTGCTGGCGCAGATCGCCACCGCGGAACGCTCGCCCCCGGTGCCGCTGCCACCGCATCCGACACCGTTCCAGAAGATCGTGGTCTCAGGCACGCTCGACGCCAGCCGGGCTGTCGCCTATGCGGACGACGTGCGCGACGACGAGCATGGCAACGCCGTGATGGGCACCCACCTGGTCGAGCCCCTGATGCGACCCGGCCAGCCGCCGCTCCTGGTCGACCTGGGCTGGGAACCCTACCCGCCGAAACCTCGGGACGGTTCCGCGACCGTCACCGGCTTCATCCGTCCGGCCGAGCGTCCCACCTGGCTCTCGGCGACGGATGATCCCGGCCACCGCCGCTTCTACACGTTGGATCCTGCACGGATTGCAGCCTCGCTAGGCCTGCCGGCACCCTCGCCCTACACCCTGGTGGCACTCGGGCCGCCGGCCACCCCTGATCCGCAACGCAACCTGCCAAGGCCGCCGAACGACCACCTGCAGTACGCGATCACCTGGTTCAGCCTGTCGCTGGTCGGCATCGTAATGTTCGGCGTCTGGGCAAGGCGCGCCCGCTGAGGGTGTTGCGAACAGCTGGGCGGGAAACTGGAGGGATCGGCTATGCCCGGGCGTCCACGCGCGAGAACCGCCGAGTGTTCGACCGCCAGCTTGATGCGCTGCGGGTTGCCGGCTAAGAGCGCATCCATGATGACCGCGGCAGCGGTGCCAGCACCGATCGGCCCGGCAAGGCGTGTCTCGACTATCTTCGGAAGGGCGATGTGCTGGTCGTACCTGACTTAGACCGCCTCGGGCGGCTCGCCGGCGAACTGATCCGGCTCGTAGACGAGCTAGAGGCCCGCCAGGTGGGTTTCCGGGCGCTCAACGCATCGTTCGACACCACGACCCGTATGGCTCGCGCCGTTCTGCAAATTCAGGCTGCGTTCCTGGAAATGGAGCGCAACGTTATCCGACAACGCGTCAGGGAAGGCATTGCGGCTGCGCGCGCCCGTGGCCGCAAAGGAGGCCGACCACGGCTGATGACGCCGAGCCGCTGCGCTACGCCCAGCACCTGATGGCGGACAAGAGCCGCAGCGTCCCCTCCATCGGCCGCGAGTTGGGCGGCGTGCCCGCCTGCACAGTCTACCACTACTTGCACGCCGACGGGACGCTGAAGGCGACCGGCCTCAAGGTGCTCGGGCAGGCTGCTGCCTTGGACCTGCAAGAAAGCGTTGCTGCATCGGGCACGCTGCCGCGAGCGGTGTGAATGCGCGGCAGCGACTTCGCCGAACTCCAGGCCTTTTCGGCCGTGGTCCGAGCGGGCAGCTTCTCGGCAGCAGCGGCGGAGCTGCGCATGTCGCGCTCCGCGCTCAGTCAGACAATTCGCAAGCTAGAGGACCGCCTCGGCGTTCTTCTGCTCAACCGCACGACCCGCAGCGTCGGCACCACTGAGGCGGGTGCGGCGCTGATGCAGGGCTTTGACCCGGCAGCGGCGGCAATCACTGCGGCTGTTCATGCCGCACAAGAGATGGGCGGCAGGATGGCTGGCCGGCTGAGCATCCATGCCCAGCGGCTAGCCTATGAGACCATCCTTGCTCCGACGCTCAGTGGCTTTCTCGATATCCATCCCGACATCGTCCTCGACATCCGGATCGACGATGCCACGACCGACATCGTGGCCGACGGCTTTGATGCCGGACTGAGGCTGGGCGAGTTGCTGGAACAGGACGTGGTGGCGGTGCGGCTGGGCCATGACCTGCGCCAGGTCGCGGTTGCCTCGCCGGACTACCTGGCGCGTCACGGCACGCCGCGAACCCCGCAGGATCTGTCCGGCCATCGCTGCCTGGCGTTCCGCTGGCCGGGGCGAGATGCGATCTATGACTGGGAGTTCGCAGGCAAAGACGGCCGGTGGTTCTCGCTCGCCGTCACCGGGCCACTCGTGCTCAGCGAACAACGCGCGCTGGTCGAGGCCGCGGCCGATGGGGTTGGCATTGCGTTCTGGGCGGAAAGTGCGGTCCGGCCGCTGGTCGAGGCCGGGCGGCTCGTGACACTGCTCGAACAATGGGCGGCGCCGTTCCCGGGCTTTGCGCTTTACTACCCCAGGCAGCGGCAGCGGTCGCCGGCGTTGCGTGCGCTGGTCGACCACCTGCGCCAGATTGACCGGCATTGTGCTCTGAAACCTGAACAAGCCTTGTAGCAAAGAGCGGATTTAGCACGGCCACGGACGGTCGCATCTTCCTGCTGCAACCAGATGCAGGGAAAGACGGATGCCGACCAATCCAAACACTGTGAGCGAGGTCGAAGGCAAGGTTGCGATCGTGACGGGCGCCGCGAGCGGCATCGGCCGTGCGACGGCCGAGCTGCTGCATGCCCGCGGCGCCAAGGTCGTGGCCGAGGATGTCAACGCCGATGTCGAAGAACTCGCACGCGACGGTCTGGTGCCGCTGGTCGCTGACATCACCCATGACGGAAGTGCGGAACGGGCAGTCACCCTCGCGCAGAAGCGGTTCGGCAAACTCGACATCCTGGTGAACAGCGCCGGCCGCATTTTCTACAGGCCTGTGGTCGAGACCAGCCGCGAGGACTGGAACCGGATCATGGAGACGAACGTCACCGGTGCCTTCCTGCATTCGCGCGAGGCGGTGAAGGCGATGATCCCCAACAGGAGTGGGGCGATCGTCAACATCGCGTCCTACGCGTCCTACTTCGCGTTCCCAACCATCGCCGCCTATACCGCGTCCAAGGGTGCTCTGGCCCAGCTCACCCGCACGCTCGCACTCGAGGTGGCCGGGCACGGCATCCGCGTGAACGCGATCGGCGTGGGCGATGTGATCACCAACATCCTGAACGACGTGTTCGACGACGGCCCGGGCTTCCTGGCCGAGCACGGCAAGACCGCGCCGATCGGCCGTGCAGCCCAGCCTAGGGAGATCGCCGAGATCGTCGCTTTCCTCGCCTCCGATCGAGCGAGCTACATCCTGGGCTCGGTGGTCATGGCTGACGGCGGGATCAGCGTGCAGATCAAGTAGCAGGGCGCGTTGTCCCGAGCGTCCGCACGCCCGCCGCGGCCGGCCTGGAACATTCTGACAAGCATTCATCGAACAACCCCATGTACGAAGTGGAAATAATGCAGCGCATCGAAAACAAGGTCGTCCTGATTACCGGGGCGAGCAGCGGCATCGGCGAGGCAACGGCTCGGCAGCTCGCCGCCGGCGGCGCGACCGTAATGCTTGGCGCGCGGCGCATGGACAGGCTGCACCGGCTTGCAGGAGAAATCGGCGCGGCGGGCGGGAAGGCCAAGGCGATGGCGCTTGATGTCACGTCTCGACAGCAGGCTGAAGCCTTCGCACAGGCGGCTCTGGAGACGTTCGGCCGCATCGATGTGATGGTCAACAACGCGGGTGTCATGCCGCTGTCACCAATGGCCTCGCTCAAGGTCGATGAGTGGGACCGGATGGTCGACGTGAACATCAAAGGCGTACTCTATGGCGTCGCCGCGGTCCTGCCCGCCATGAACAGGCAGGGCTTCGGCCAGATCATCAATGTCGCTTCCATCGGTGGCCTGCGCGTGACCCCGACGGCGGCGGTGTACTGCGCGACCAAGTTCGCGGTGCGCGCCATCTCCGACGGGCTCCGGCAGGAGAACGATAAGATCCGCGTGACGGTGGTCTGCCCCGGCGTCGTCGAGTCCGAATTGGCCGATGGCATCTCGGACGAGAAGGGCCGGGAGGAGATGAAGGCGTTCCGCAGCATCACTTTGCAGCCCGATGCCATCGCACGCGCCATCCTGTTCGCGGTAGAGCAGCCAGACGACGTCGACACCACCGAAATTGTGGTCCGCCCCACGGCAAGCCCGAACTAAACAGCCGTCGCGCCCGCGCCCGATGGCACGCCGTGGAAACATGCGCCTGTGCCCGTTTCCATTATGACCGAGGAGCAGGAACGTCGCTACGGCCGCTATGCCGGCGAGGCCAGCTCCGAGCAGTTGGCCCGTCAATTCCACCTCGACGATGCCGTCAGATTTCCGGGGACCTTCATGGAGCAGCCGGCCGAGGTGCCGAACTTGGCAGCGACTTTCATCGCCGGCCAGCTCGGCATCCGCGCCGGGGGGCCTGCTGGCGGAACACGCGGCTAGCGGGTCACGCCGGCGCCACCCGGTCGAGATCTGCGGACGCTGCGGGTACTACGCCGTTGCGCGGTCACGTCACCACTCTGAAGAGACCAGCAGCACCGCTCAGCCCGGGTGCCAGCCCATTACGGCATCTCCCCGAACCCCGATGAGAGCGGTTTACAGGGCCACGCCGGATCGCCAGCAGCAGGCGTCTGCAGGCAGCCTTTCAGCGGCCCTGTTGGATTGCGGACAGCAACCACGGACCACCGCGCTGGCGCGCGAAGGTCCAGAACTCGTTGGCGACGATGCGCTCGTTCGGACTGCCATCGACGACCCGCCCGGACATGTCCGTGGTGACATCGATCATCGAGTAGCGCATGGCGACTGTCGCATAATCCTGCGCCCCCTCGCTCCAGGCCTCGGACAGATCACCGCGGTCGAGCCTTACATCCGAGACAGCGTTGCGGGTGCCGCGCCGGGCGTAGTCCTGCAATTGCTGGTTGAAGTAGGTCACCATCTCCGGGGTCGCGAGACGCTGCAGGCCGTTGATGTCCGAGCGCGTCCACGCCGCCTGGATGTTGCGCAGGTTCTGCTCGAACTGCTGGTAGTCGGACTGCGCGATGGCCAGCGGCGGCGCGTTGGCGCCGAAGCCGGCTGCCTGCGGCGCAGCGCCGTAGGCCGGGCCCGGCATCATGCCGGGCGCGCTGCCGGACGTGCCGGCCATGCTGCGTGCGCTGGCGCCGGAGAAGCGACGCACCAGCCAACGCACCACGAAGAAGATCAGCGCAAGCTGCAGCAGCAGCCCGAGGAAGCCGCCGCCGCCCATGCCACCGCCGTACCCGCCGCCGAAGAAGCCGTGCCCGAGCAGCAGGCCACCAAGGCCAGCGCCGATGAAGCCGCCCAGCAGGCCGGCCGCCAGCGGATGCCCGCGCCCGGCAAAACCGCCGCCCATCGGCGAGCCATAGCCGTTGCTATATGGCCGCTGGGTCATGCTGCGGTTGAAGGGCGAGGCGCCTCCCGGCAGCACCTGGGTTGGCGCCGGCGCGCTGTAGGTGCGGCTGCCGCGGCTGCCCATCGACATGCCGCCGCCCGGTCGCGCGTCGGCGGCCACCGAGGCAAGGCCCAGGCCGCCGAGCAGCAGAAGCGCCGCAACGGCGCGGGAGAGACGGGACCAGGAGCGAGGCTGGGTGATGTTCATGATGCTTCCAGATGGTGCGGCGACGATGCGGTGGCAACGGGCGACAGGCCGACCGCTGCCGGTATAGCACCACGCGCTACGTCCCGCTCGGCGACGTCCAGCATCAGCCGACAACCGGCTGCCTGCGGCCGACCTGGACGGCCAGGTCAGGAAGTCGCGCGAGGAACTTCTCCAGCACCGGCGATGTGTTGGCCTTGTGGAAGGCAAGCATCAGGTCGATCCCGGGCCTCTCGCCGACGAGTGGGCGGCTGACGATCGAGGCCGGCAGGTGGGTCTCGATCGAACGCGGCATCAGCGCGAAGCCTCCCGTCGAGGTGACGAGGGAGATCGCCATGGCGAAATTGTCGATCTCCAGATGCGGCGTGACGTGCACGCCCGAGCGCTCGAGATAGCCGTACACGACGCTGCGCAGGACGCGCGGCACCGGCGAGATCCCGATGAAGACCTCGCCGGCCAGCTCATGCGGATCGATCGACCGCAGGACCGCCAGCCGGTGATCGGAGCGCAGTATCGCCACCAGCGTCTCCCTGACCACGAGCCTGTATTCGAGATCGGGATCGGGCTCGTGCCGCACGAACGCGATGTCGAGCCTGCCGCGTTGCACGTCGCGCGCGAGATCGACGGAGAACCCGCTGAAGATCCTGACCTCCAGGTTGGGCAGTTCGTCGCTCAGGATCCTGGTCGCTGGCGGGATGCAATCCACCTCGTGTCCGGTCAGGAAGCCCGCCGCGAAGACCGGTTTTGCCGGCTGCGCGATGCGCCGGGCGGTCGCGACCGCCGCCTCCGCCTGGACCAGCGCCAGCCGCGCATGGTCCAGGAACGCGTGGCCGGCGGCGGTGAGCGTAATCCCGCGCGTGGAGCGCTGCAGTAGCTGCGCGCCCACCTCGCGCTCCAGCTCGCGGATCTGCCGGCTGAGCGAGGGCTGCGCGGTATGCAGTCGTTGCTCGGCGGCGGCCCTGAGGCTGCCCTGTTCGGCCACCGCGACGAAATAACGAAGGTGCCTGAGCTCCATCGCACGCCCTATGCCTCCCGGGCATCACCCCCGGCCTGACAAAGTCTTATGCGCCGCGGTGCGGGCTGCCTAGGTGTTGCAGGCGGCTCGCGCGGACAACGGGCGCCCAGGCGCCGAACGGTAGGATTTCGACCGATGGCAGGGTTGGAAGGCAAGACAGCTCTCGTCACAGGCGGCTCGCGCGGCATCGGCGCTGCGATCGCGCAGCGCCTGGCGGCCGAGGGCGCGAAGGTGATGATCACCTACACCAGGGGAGCGGAGGCGGCGGAGGCGGTTGTCGCCGGGATCGAGCGCACGGGCGGCAGCGCCCTTGGCGGTGCAGGCGCACGCAGCCGATCCCGAGGCGCTTCGCCTACGTGCTCGGATCTAGGGGTATCCAGGTGAATGCCGTGGCGCCTGGTGTCGTGGACACCGACATGTCTAGTTTCACCGGGACGCAGGCGGGCCGCGAGGCTGCGATCGGGATGCAGGCGCTCAAGCGCGTTGCCCGGCCCGACGACATCACCGGCGCCGTCGCCTTCCCTGCCTCCGACGAGGCGCGCTGGATCACCGGCGACACCCTGCGCGTGGACGGCGGCTCCAGGCTCTGAGCGCTCGTCCGTGTCCGCGCCTCAGGCCCCCGCCACGGTCATCCCGTCGATCCGGATCGTCGGCGCGTCCGTGCCACGGCGGAACACCAGATCATTGGCGGGGGTCATCTCGGCGAGCATCGGCAGCAGGTTGCCCGCCACCGTGATCTCGGCCACCGGCTCCGCCAGCGCGCCGTTGCGGATCATGAAGCCAGAGGCGCCGCGACTGTAGTCGCCGGTGATGCCGTTGACCGCGGAGCCCATCATCTCGGTGATGTACAGGCCCTCGGTGATGTCGGCCATTAGCTCGGACGGCGTCAGCGCGCCCGGCGACAGGCTGAGATTGGTGGTGGACGGTCCCGGCGGCGAGGACGGTCCGCGGGCCGCATGGCCGTTCGTGACCAGGCCGAGCTGGCGCGCGCTGCGGCCGTCCAGCACCCAGCTCTGCAGCATGCCGTCCTCGACCAGCACGAGCTCGCTGGTGGCCACCCCCTCGCCGTCGAACGGGCGTGAGCGCAGCCCGCGGCGCCGTCGAGGATCGTCGGTCACGTGCAGGCCCTGGCGCAGGATGCGGCTGCCCATGCGGTCCTTCAGGAACGAAGTGCCGCGCGCCACCGCCGCCCCGTTGATCGCGCCGGACAGATGGCCGAGCAGGCTGCCGGAGACGCGCGGGTCGTAAACCACCGGCATCTGCCCGGTCTTCGGCTTGGCCGGGTTCATCCGCGCCACCGCGCGTTCGCCGGCGCTGTGGCCGATCGTGGCCGGGTCGTCGAGATCCTCGAGGTGTACCACGCCGTGCGCGTCGTAGTCGCGCTGCATGTCGGTGCCCGAGCCCGCCAGCACGCTCGCCGAGATCGAGTGGCTGCTGCGGGCATAGCGGCCGGAGAAGCCGCGCGACGTCACCAGCACCACCTCGGTGCGGCCGAAGCTGGCGGAGGCACCCAGCGAGTTGGTGACGCCATGCACCGCCAGGGCCGCGGCTTCGGCGACGCCGGCGCGCGCCACCAGGGCGGCGACGTCCGGCTCGGTGGGATCCTCGAGCTCGAGGCCGGCGGCGTCGAACAGTCCGGGGGCGGACTCGTCGCACAGCCCGGCCCAGCGATCCTCCGGCACCACGCGGGCCATCGCGATCGCCTGCTCGGCCAGCGCCTGGAACCGGTTCGGATCGACGCTGGTCGCCGAGACGATGGCGCTGCGGTGGCCCACGAACACGCGCAGCCCGATATCGCTGCTCTCCGAGCGCTCCAGCTCCTCGGTCTTGCCCTGCCGCACCTGCACGCCGACCGCGGTGCTGCGGATCAGCACCGCGTCGGCAGCGTCGGCGCCGCTGGCAGTGGCCAGTGCCACCAGCCGCTCGATCAGGCTCTCGCTGCCCCCCAGCGTGCCGGACCCGCTCATGCCGCGAGCTTGTCCGCGATGGCGCCGAGCGTCGGGATGTGCGTGCCCGGGCCGATCGAGGCGAGCGTCGGCGTGCCGCGGAACAGCCGGGCGGCAGCGCGCTGCACGTCCTCGATGGTGACCGCGTTCAGATTGGCCACCGTCTCCGCGGTCGGGATCAGCCGGCCGAAGATCTGCAGCTGGCGGGCAAGCTGCTCGCAGCGGGAACCGGTGCTCTCGAGCGACATCAGCAGGCTGGACTTCACCTGGGCACGGGCGCGGTCGAGCTCGTCCTGGCGGACGCTGTTCTGCACCTTGCGCAGTTCCTCGATGGTGACCGGCAGCAGGTCGCGCGCCTCGTCCTCGCCGGTGCCGGCATAGATGCCGAACAGGCCGCCATCGATGAATGGCGAGTTGAACGAATACACCGAATAGACCAGGCCGCGCTTCTCGCGGATCTCCTGGAACAGCCGCGACGACATGCCGCCGCCGAGCAGGGTGGCGAGCAGCAGCACCGGATAGTAGTCGGCATGGCCATAGCCGACCGAGGGAAAGCCGAGCACGACATGCACCTGGTCGAGCTCGCGCTGCTCGCGGAACTCGCCGCCCTGGTAGCTGCCGGGGAACAAAGCCTCCGGCGTGCTGGTGGTGAGTCCCGCGAAATGCTGCTCGGCGAGGGCAACCACCTGCTCATGGTGCAGGTTGCCGGCGGCGGCGACCACGACATTGCCGGTGGTGTAGTGCTGGCGCATGTAGGCGGTCAGCGAGCTGCGTTGCATGCCGCGTATCAGGCTGTCGGTGCCCAGCGTCGGCCGGCCCATCGGCTGGCGCGGGAAGGCGGCTTCCTGGAAATGGTCGAAGATGATGTCGTCCGGCGTGTCGTTGGCCTGACCGATCTCCTGCAGGATCACGCCGCGCTCGCGCTCGAGCTCCTCGGGCGCGAAGCTGCTGTTGGTGAGGATGTCGCCGATGATGTCGGCGCCGAGGGCCAGGTCCTCCTTCAGCAGCTTGACGTAATAGGCGGTCTGCTCGCGCGCGGTGTAGGCGTTGATGTGGCCGCCGACATTCTCGATCTCCTCGGCGATCTGCGCCGCGGTCCGGCTGGCGGTGCCCTTGAAGGCCATGTGCTCGAGGAAGTGCGAGACGCCGTTCTCCTCCGCCGCCTCGTTGCGGGTGCCGCTCGCGACATAGGCGCCGAAGGAGACGGTTTCGACCCGGTCCATGCGCTCGCTGACGACGAGCAGGCCGGAAGGCAGACGGGTGACGTTTATGAGGTCGTTCATAGGGTTCCTAGGAGGGGCAGGGCTTCGTCGTGGTCAGGCGGCGTTCTTGAACAGGGCGGCACGCACCGCGGCCTCGACGGCATCGAGGCTGTTCGGCACGCGGCGGTAACGTTCCTCACGCTCATACAGGTCCGCAAGGTGCGGCGGCAAAGCCGGAATCAGGCCGGTGGCCAGCCGGATCGCCTCGGGGAACTTGGCCGGATGGGCGGTTCCCATGGCGATGGTGGGGATGCCGGCCACCGCATGCCGCCGGCCGGCCTCGATGCCGATGATGCTGTGCGGGTCCGCGAGGTAGCCGGCGTCCGCATGCAGGCGGCGGATGGCGGCCGAGGTGGCGTCGTCGTCCAGGCTCAGGCCGTGGAACAGGCCGCTCGCCGCGCGCCAGGCCGAGTCGGGCACGTCCATGCGGCCGCTGGCGCGAAACCCGGTCATGATCCGCGCGCAGGCGCCGGCGTCGCGATCGAGCAGCTCGAACAGCAGGCGCTCGAAGTTCGAGCTGATCTGGATGTCCATCGAGGGCGATAGGCTCGGCATCACCGGCCGCATGCTCATGTCGTTGGCCGCCAGGAAGCGCGCCAGGATGTCGTTGCGGTTCGAGCCGATGGCGAGGTGGCGCACCGGCAGCCCCATCCGCCGCACCGCCCAGGCCGCCAGCACGTTGCCGAAATTCCCCGTCGGCACCGCGAAACAGACCTCGCGGTCGGGAGCCCCGAGCGCCAGGGCGGCAGCCACGTAGTACGGGATCTGGGCCGCCACCCGGGCCCAGTTGATCGAGTTCACCGCCGAGAGCTGCATCTCGGTGCGGAACGGCGCGTCGGCGAACATCGCCTTCACCAGGTCCTGACAGTCGTCGAAACTGCCATCGACGGCGAGGTTGTCGATGTTCGGCGCCAGCACCGTGGTCATCTGCCGGCGCTGCACCTCGCTGGTGCGGCCCTCGGGATGCAGGATCACCACCCGCAGGCGCTCGCGACCGCGACAGGCCTCGATGGCGGCCGAGCCGGTATCGCCCGAAGTGGCGCCGATAATCGTGACGCGTGCATCCTCGCGTTCCAGCACGTGGTCGAACAGCCGTCCCAGGAGCTGCATCGCCATGTCCTTGAAGGCGAGCGTCGGGCCGTGGAACAGCTCCTGCACGAACAGCTCGCAGTCGAGCTGCACCAGCGGTACGATGGCGGGATGGCGGAATGCGGCGTAGGCCTCGCCGCACAGCCGGCGCAGCGTGCCTTCGTCGATCGAGCCGGCGGTGAACGGGGCGAGGATGCGCGTCGCCAACTCCGGGTATGGCAGCCCGCGCAGCGCGCGCCACGCGTCGGGCTGCAGCTTGGGCCACGCCTGCGGCACATAGAGCCCGCCATCCTCGGCGAGGCCAGCCAGCAGCACGCCCGCGAAATCGCGGACCGGGGCCTGACCGCGGGTGGAGATGTAGCGCATCGCGTTGCTCATGGTCTCGCACACATAGCGTCCGCCCACGCCAAAGCGAAGCGCGCGACGACTAGCGGCGGGCCGGGGCGGCCGGCGGGGTGGGCAGGCGGAGTGCCCAGAGCTGCACCGGATACTGGATCTGCGAGTGGCCGTGATGGAACGGCGCCGTGCGGTCGAGCTGCGATACCGGCAGGGTCAGTACGCCGTCGCGCAGGAATGGCGCATCCGCCCAGTGCAGGCGGGCGTCGTGGATGAGGGTGGTCAGCGCCCGGTGCGGATCGAGGCTCAGCACGCTGTCGTTCTCGATATCCTCCAGGTAGAGCGTGCCATCCGGGCCGATGGTGGTACCCCCGAGCGCCGGCGTGTCGTACCAGAACTCCACGCCGGTCGCGACCGCCTGCTTCGTCGCCTTGGCATCGTCGAGGAGTGCAGTCGGGATGCGGTAGAGCGGCCCGCAGAGCGGCTGGTAGTAGAGATACGAGCCGTCGGGGGTGACCTCGAGCTGGTCGGCATGGATCATCACCGGGTGATTGTCCGGCCCCTTCAGGCTCTCGCCATCGACCACGATCGGCCTCTGCGCCGTGGTCGACGGGTCGTGGTCGAGCAGGCGGCGGGCGTTGCCGGTGGCGAGATCCAGCACGATCAGGCCGGGCACGCCGGCGTCGGTGATGTAGGCGAGCCCGCCATGGAAGCGGATGTCGTCGATCATGCTCTTCGGGGCGAGCACCCCTGGGGGCAGCACGTAGACGCGGGTGACGGTATTGCTGGCGAGGTCCATGCGCACCAGCTTGGTCGCCCCCGGTAGAGGCGGCCTGCCGAAGCCGGGCGCACCGGTATCGACCGCCCACAGACTGTTGTCCGGGGCCAGGTGCACCGCGTTGAGCCCGACGAAGCCCTGCGCCGGGTCGGTCTTGCCGGTGCCGCTCCACCCGTTCCAGGCGCCTCCGGGGTAGGGGGTGAGGCTGTTGTCATGGTTGAGCACAGCCAATGACGGGCCAGGCGATCCGGTGACGCGCGGGAACTCGACGAAGACGCGGCCATCGGGGGCGATCGCGACCGCGTTCCAGGCCAGCTTGTCGCTGCTGCCGACGAGGTGCAGCGGATCGGCCGGCGTCGCGGCGGCCGGCTGGTCCGGAGCCTGGGTGGCGGGAGGCGGCTCCGGCACAGGCTTGGCAGCACTTGTCGCTGGCGGTGGCTGGCCGGCGGGATCGGCGAGAGACCCGACCGGGAGAGCAACAAGCACCGCTCCGACAACCAGCCGTGCGACCTGATGCACGCGTGACTGACGGTTCACATCGCCCGCAGAACCGAGCCGGCGGCGACGCTGTATCAGCCTCATAGACAATATGATCCACATCAGGCAGAGGGCGCCGTGGCAAAGCTGGTTCTGATCGCAGGCATGTTGGTCGCGTTCGCCGTCGGCACCGTCATCGTCACGGAAAGCGACGCGTCCAAACCCGCAGCCATGACGCTCGCCGCGAGATAGCGTCCGGCTCGTGCTCAGGCGGCGGCAAGGTAGCGCCGTCGCAGGTGCTTCTGGTAGATCGTGGCCGTCAACTCCTGTCCGGTCGCGTCCTCCACGATGCAAGCCGTGCTCACCGAACTGCCGCGCTGGTGGACATTCCTGCGCAGCCAGCCGAGCAGGAGCGCGAAGTCGCCCTGTGCGAGCCGCCCCACGATCTCCGGCTCGGCGCGACAGGCCGCATCGAACAGTTGCGCCGCGGTGATCGCGCCCAGCGTGTAGGTCGGGAAATAGCCCCACAACCCGGCCGGCCAGTGGATGTCCTGCAGGCAGCCACGCCGGTCGTCCGGCACGGTGATGCCGAGCAGGTCGTGGATCCCGGCATTGAACGCCTCCGGCAGGTCGGCAAGTGCCATGTCGCCGGCAATCAGCGCCGTCTCCAGCCGGTAGCGCACCAGCACATGCGCCGGATAGGTCACCTCGTCCGCATCCACGCGTATGAAGCCGGGCGCCACTCGGGTCAGCCGGCAATGCAAATTGTCTGCTTCCCAGGCCGGCCCCTCGGTGCCGAACGCCTCGCGCAGCAATGGCGCCAGGAACTCGACAAAGGCGCGCGAGCGGCAGGCCTGCATCTCGATCAGCAGCGACTGGCTCTCATGCATGGTCATGCCACGCGCGCGTCCGGCCGGCTGCGCCAACCACTCGCGCGGGCGCCCCTGCTCGTAGAGCGCGTGCCCGGTCTCGTGCAGCACCCCCATCAGGCTGCCGCCGAAATCGGCCTCGTCATAGCGCGTGGTGATCCGCACGTCGTCTGTGGCCCCGCCGCAGAACGGATGCGTGCTGGTGTCGAGCCGGCCGCGCTCGGTATCGAAGCCGACGGCGCGCATCAGGCCCCCGGCCAGGCCGAACTGCCGCTCGACCGGGAACGGCCCCTGCAACGCTAGCGCCGCCGGCTGCCCGGCCTGGTGCTCGAGCACCAGGCCGAGCAGCGACGGCAGTCCGGCGCCGAGGTCGGCGAACACCGGGTCGATCAGCGCCATCCGGTTGCCGGGATCATACAGATCGAGCAGGGCGTCGTAGGGCGCGAGCCCAAGCGCCGCCCCCTTGGCCTGCGCCACCTCGCGCTGGCAGTGCAGCACCTCGCCAAGCAGGGGCAGCAAGCCCTTGAAGTCGCTGTTGGCACGCGCCTCCCGCCAGGCCCGTTCACACGCCGAGCCGGCGCGCGAGGCGGCGTCCACCAGCTCCGCCGGCACCGCCGCCGAATGCGCGTGAAGCCGGCGCATCTCGTCGAGGTTGGCGCGCTGCCAGGGATCAAGGCCGCCATCAGTGTCGGCCCGCGTCGCGGCGTCGTGCAGCAGGTCCGGCATGTCTGGCGCGGTCATCAGCTCGTGCGCGATCACCGACAGTGTCGCCACTTGGCCCGCGCGCTGGCCCGCGGCGCCGGCCGGCATGATGGTGTCGTTGTCCCAGTTCAGGATGCCGAGCGCGCCCTCGACGTCGCTGATCCGTGCAAAGCGCTTTTCCAGTGTCCGGTAGGCCTGCATCCTGTCCGCCTTCGCCGCTTGTCGATGCAAGAGCCATAACAGCAGCGACGTGCCAGCGGAAAGGGAGGCGGCTTGTCCGAGAAAGCACCTGGGGATCATCGGCGACGGCGCGAGGCCGACCGGCTGGCGGCGCAGGCGATGCGGCTGCATCGTGCCGATCCGGCAGGCGCGCGCCTGGATGCGGCCGAGCGGCTGTGGCAGGCGGCGCTGGCGCTGGTGCCGTCGCATCCAGCCAGCCTGCACGGTCTCGGCTGCGCGGCCCAGGCGAGGGGCCGGCCGGACATCGCCATCGGGCTGATCGGACAGGCGGTCGCCGCCGAACCCGGGCAGGTCGAACACACCATCTCGCTCGGGCTCGCCCTGCTGCAGCAGGGCCATGCCGAGGAGGCGCGCGCCGCCTTGCACGTCGCCTGCTTGCGTGCGCCGGGCGATCCGCGTGCATCGCGGGCGATGGCGCAGGCGCTGCGGCAACTCGGCCGGATGCGGGAGGCCGAGGGCAAGCTGCGCCACGCCGTCGCCCTCGATCCAGGGGAGGCCGCCGAGTGGCTGTCGCTCGGCGGCGTGCTGCAAAGCCAGGGGCGCCTCTCCGAGGCAAGTGATGCATTCCGGGAGGCGACGAAGCGGGCGCCGCACGATCCGCTTGGCTGGCATGCATTGGCGGCGGCGCTGGGACGGTCCGGCGACGTCGATGGTGCGGAGGTCGCGTTCCGGCAGGTCTCGGTGCTGCTGCCGGACGATGCGGCGGCGCAGGCCAACCTCGCAACTGCGCTCTGGGCGCAGGATCGGCTCGAGCAGGCGGTGCCGCTGTTTCGCGCAGCGCTGGAGCGTGTTCCCGACGACCCGGCGACGCTCAGCGGGCTCGGGCTGGCGCTGCTCGGCTCAGGTGAGACCGTCGAAGCCGAGGCGGTGCTGTCGCGTGCCTCGCTGCTGGCGCCCGCGGCTGCGGCGATTGTGATCAACCACGGCACCGCGCTGGCAGCACTCGAGCAACGCGCCGAGGCGGAGGCGGTGTTCGCGTCGGTGCTGGCCCGCGAGCCCGGGAACGCGGCAGCGCGCTTCAACCACGGAACCGCGCTGCTGGCCCGGGGCGCGCTGGCGGAGGGCTGGAACGGCTTTGAGGCGCGCCGCGATCTCGGGCCGGCGCTGGTGCGTGCGGACCGGCTTCCCGACTGGGACGGCAGCCCTGGACCGGGACGCGTGCTGATCCGTGCCGAGCAGGGGCTCGGCGACAGCATCCAGTTCCTGCGTTGGGTGCTGCCCGCGGCCCGGCGGGCGCGGGTGCGGCTCGAGCTCCCGGCCACCATGCTTCGGCTTGTGCGGCAGTCCGGCTTCGAGATGGCCGGGGTCGAACTGCGCGCAGCGGGCGAGCCCGCGGACGGATGTGTCGCAGAAATCGGCCTGCTGAGCCTGCCGCACGTCCTGCACCAGCCGGCGCCGCCGCCATTGCGCCTGCTCGCGGATGACGTGCAGGCGGTGGCCTGGCGCGAGCGTCTCGCCGGCTCGCCGGGCGCGACGCTGGTCGGCCTGTGCTGGGCGGGTTCGGCCTCCTATCGCTTCGACCGCCAGCGCTCGATGCCGCTCGCAATGCTGGCGCCGCTCGGCGTCGTGCCTGGCCTGCGCCTGGTGTCGTTGCAGTCCGGCGAGGCCGCCTTGCAGCCCGAGCCGCCCGGTCTTGCGCTGCTGCGTCCGGAGCTCGACGACGACTGGGCGCGGACGGCAGCGCTGGTCGCGTCGCTCGATCTGGTAATCAGCGTGGACACCGCGATCGCGCATCTTGCCGGCGCCCTGGGCAAGCCGGTATGGCTGCTTGATCGTTTCGGTGGCGACTGGCGTTGGGGCGATGGTTTCGAGCATGGTACAAGCTGGTATCCGGGTCTGCGCCAGTTTCGCCAGGAGCGGTGCTCGCCGCCGGCGCGAGCCTGGGATGCGGTGGTGCAACGGGTTCGCGCTGCTCTGGAGAGCGAGTTCGCATAGGAGCACTCAATGACCTTGCAGGCGATGGCGCGGATCGCATTGGCCCGGACCCCGATCGGTGCGATGGCGCGACGTCTGCCGTTGCTGGAAGCGGCCTATGTCGGGCATGCCGCGAGTCGGCGCGACAATACCGGCCTGCAATGGGGGATCTTCAAGTCGTACGCCGAGGCGTACGCGGCAATCCCGAAGCGACGCGCGGGCGGCTGGGACCATGAGGGCGCGGCCGGGATGTGGGTCGACTACATCGCGCCGGTGCGTCCGAGCACATACCCGGTCCTGTTCTGGCTCCGGCAGTTGCTGTCACCGGGATGCAGGGTGGTCGATGTCGGCGGCAGCATCGGTCTGGCCTATTACGCCTATCGCCGGTTCAATACGATGCCGGAAGGACTGCACTGGCAGGTGATCGAGGTGCCGCATATCGCCGAGCAGGGACGCAGGGTGGCGTTGCGCGAGCAAGCCGGGAGCCTGAGTTTCGAGAGCGATCTGAAACGCGCGTGCGATTGCGACATCCTGCTCGCCGCCGGCGCGCTGCAATACATGGAGACGGCGATCCCGGGCGTGCTGGAGGATCTGGGATCGTTGCCGCGCCATATCCTGGTCAACAAGGTAGCGCTGACCCAGAAGCCCAGCTTCTTTACGCTGCACAACTACGGGCCTGGGATCACGCCCTACCATATTTTCAACGAGGCCGGTTTCGTCAGCTATTTCGAGCGGCATGGCTACGTGATCCGGGACCGCTGGAATGTCACCGACATGGCGTGCGACATTCCGTTCCATCCCGGACATACGGTTGCCGAGTTCAGCGGGTTCTGCTTCGAACGGGCTTCGACCTAAGGCGTGATCCAGCAGGACCTGACCTGGCCAGCCTGCAAGGGTCCTGGAAGCAGGTCCGGATCGAGGCAAACGGGGAGGCGGATGCGCTTGACAGCTTCACCGGCGACGGGGTTCTCACGACGATCAGCGCCAACCAATCTACTGTCCATGCACTCCCGATATGTTTCGCGGCGCTCACCGAACTCTGCTTCGAGTGGCTCGCCGGCCAGGGATCTCACGAAACGTCCGATCTGGCTGCTCTTCCAGCTTCGTGGGACACTGAACCTGCCCAACTCCGCGCCTGCAGCTTCGCATTCGATGCCTCGACAGAGGCGGGATCGCCGTTGCGTGAACCCTCTGCTTCAATTCGATGATCGACAGGCTGCGGCGACTGTCGGAAAACCCCGGCTGGCTGCAGGCTGTGCGGCCGGACAGGACGGGGAGCGAACCGGATGGGCCAGCGGATACCACCAGGGGCCGCGGCCTTGCACGAAGAACCATCCCCGTTGGTGCTTCTGCGGCCATACTGGCAGGTCACGCTGGCGGCCTTCCTCGGCTGGTTCCTCGATGCCTTCGACCAGGTCGTCCTGCTGCTGGCACTTCCCGATATCGGCAAGACCCTCGGCGCCAGCCTGACGGCCATGGGCCTGGTCATCACGGCGCAGAGCGTCGGCCGGGTTCTTGGCAACACCGGGTGGGGATGGCTTGCCGACAGATACGGACGCAAGCTCACCTTCATGATCGGCATCATCTGGTTTGCCGTCTTCTCCGGCCTGTCCGGCCTGGCCTGGAGCTACGCCGCCATGGTGGTGATCCAGTTGCTGTTTGGGATCGGCTTCGGCGGCGAATGGACCGCGTCTGCGACCCTGCTGATGGAGAGCGTCCCGGCGCGCGCCCGCCCGCTGGCGTCGGCCATCATGATGGCCGGCTACGAGGTCGGCTTCTTCGCAGCCGCCGCGGCACAGGCCGTGATCCTGCCGCGCTATGGCTGGCGCGCCCTGTTCTTCATCGGCATCCTGCCGGCATTGCTGGCGATCTTCATCCGGATCGGCGTCCCGGAAAGCCCGGTCTGGCTCAAGCTGCGCCGCGATCGGGCGAGAGCCGGTCCGGTTTCACAACAGTCGCGCAAGACGATCTGGTTCCGGCTGACGCCGGCGGCGTTGCAGGCGGTAGCCTTCATGGCCTTCCTGCAATTCCAGAATGCCGCAATCTACAGTTTCTATCCGACCCTGCTGCGCACCGTGCATGGCTTTACGCCGGAGGGTGTGTTTCCAGCCGTGGCCGCGTACTGCGTCGGCTCGATGCTCGGCAAGCCGCTCTGCGGCTGGGCCGCCTCCGCCATCGGCGAACGCAAGACGCTGCTCCTCTACCTCGTGATCACCGTGCTGGCCATCGTGCCGTTCGCCAGCGGCACGGCGCTGTGGGTGCTGCTCGGCGCAGCCTTCGTCATGGGCATGTTCGGCAACAGCGTCTTCGCCCTGGTGCCGCATTATCTCGCGCAGCGCTTTGCGTCGCAGAACCGCTCGCTGGGGATGGGCGTCAGTTACGCGTTCGCTGCCGGCGGCCAGGCGATCTGCGGTTTCGTGGTCCCCTGGGGCGGCGGCGTCATCGGTCTCGCGCGTTCCATGGAGGCCTGCGTGATCGGAGGCTCGCTGCTGGTGGGACTGATTGCTGCAAGGCAGCCGGCCGATCTGCCGGGTTCGCACATGGAAGGCGACGAAGTAGCCTGACGACCAAGGCTTTGGACCCATCAGCGGATTTCCCTCAAGGCGCAGTCTGTGATTCGCGTCCTGCATTCGGGAAGGTGCGGATGGCGACGAAGTTCTGGCTGAGCGAGCGGCAGTGGAAGCGTCTGGCGCCTCTGTTGCCGCGCAAGTCGCGCGGCGTGCCGCGTGTTGATGACCGCAGGGGTGATCAGCGGCATCGTGCACGTGCTGAAGTCAGGTTTTCGGCGGGTCGATGCACCGGCGATCTCCGGGCCACGCAAGACCCCCTACAACCGGTTCGTCCGCTGGGGCGCCGCCCGGAATATGGCGCGCCTGTTCGAGACGCTGGCGGCAGCAGCTGGCCCTCCTGCCGAGCTTCTCCTCGACAGCACCCATATCTAGGCTCACCGCTGCGCCGCCGGAGGAAAAGCGGGCGTCAGTCCAGGCCATCGGGGTCAGCCGCGGTGGCCGCACCACCAAGATCCATGCCCTGGCCAATGGCGGCGGGCGCCTGGTCGCCTTCTGCTCACCGCAGGCCATGTCGCTGACTGCCGGGCGGCCGAGAGCCTGCTGCGTGGAGTGCCGCACAACGCCCTGGTCATGGCGGATCGCGCCTACGACACCAACGCCATCGAGCGCATGTTCTGTCGGCTGAAGGACTACCGCAGGATCGCCGCCCGCTACGACAAGCTCGCAACCAACTTCGCCAGCAGCGTCTGCCTCGCCGCCGCCGTCAGCGTTATAAGCCGGACCCCGGATCGCCAAAGAAGGGCGATCCTAGAGGGCCTGGGGCCCGACCCCAGCGGGTTACGGTCAGAGCCGATGCCTTACGCCGCCTCGATCCCGTTCTTGCTGCGCCGGACGGCACCCGAGGCCGGCAGCACCACCGCTTCCTCGGCGCGGGTCAGCACCAGCAGCAGCGCCTCGCGCAAATCGTGCAGCTTGCGTTCGTTTGAAACCTTCAGCCCGAACACGTCCTTCACGTAGAACACGTCGACCGCGCGCACGCCGTAGGTGGTGATGTGGGCCGACGCGATCTGCATGCCCTGCTGGCTCATCGCGTTGGTGACGTCGTGCAGCAGGCCGGGGCGGTCGCGGCCGTTCACCTCGATCACCGTGTGGGTGTTGGACGCCCGGTTGTCGATCACCACGCGCGGCGGCACGTGGATCGCCCGCATCCGCCGCGCCATCACGCCGCGCGACGCCTTGGCGATCTCGCCGGTGAGGTCGAGCCGTCCGGCCAGCGCCTGCTCGACCAGGCTGGACAGCCGGGCGAGGCGGTGCGGCGCATCGAAGGTGCCGTCGGTGGCGTCCTGGATCCAGAACGTGTCGAGCGCCATGCCGTTGGTCATGGTGTGGATGCGCGCATCGACGATCGAGGCGCCGGCGACCGCGAGCGCGCCGGCGATATGCGAGAACAGGCCGGCATGGTCGTGGGTGTATACCGTGACCTCGGTCACCGCGCGCGCCGGCAGCGGCTGCGTCTCGACGGTCAGCGCCGACGCGCGCTGCTCGGAGTTGCGTATCATGCGGGCGTGGCGCACATGCGACTCGCTGTCGAACGAAAGCCAGTAGCCGCCATAGCCAAGCGCCAGCGTGCGTTCGATCTCCGGCTCCGAGAAGCCCTCGTCGCGCAGCAGTTCGCTCGCCTCGTCCTTGGCACGCGCCACGCGTATGTCGCGCTCGGTGGTGGCGAGCCCGCCGGCCAGCACTTCGGCGACACGCGTGTAGAGTTCGCGCAGCAGCGCCGCCTTCCAGGCGTTCCAAACCTTGCCGGACACCGCCCGCATGTCGACGATGGTCAGCAGCAGCAGCAGCTTGAGCCGCTCCGGCGACTGGATGGTGTCGGCGAGGTCGAGGATGGTCTTCGGGTCGTCGATGTCGCGCCTAAACGCGGTCTGGCTCAGCAGCAGGTGGTGCAGCACCAGCCACGACACGGTCTCGGTCTCCTCGGCGGACAGCCCGAGCTGCGGGCAGATCTCCAGCGCCAGCTCGGAGCCGAGCTCGGAATGATCCCCGCCGCGTCCCTTGGCGATGTCGTGCAGCAGCGTGGCGACGTACAGCGCCCGGCGCGACTGCAGGTCCTCGACCAGGCCGTTGGCGACCGGCGTCTCGTTGGCGAGCGCACCCGCTTCCAGCGTGCCGAGGATACGCACCGCCTCGATGGTGTGCTCGTCCACGGTGAACACATGGTAGGTGTCGAACTGCATCTGGCCGACGATGCGCGACCAGGGCGGGATCAGCCGTCCGAGCAGCCCGGTCTCGTTGAGCACATGCAGCCAGCGCGCGCCATGCGGACGCGCCGGCGTCTCCACCGGCGCCGGCGACTTGCGGTCGCGTGTCGAGGGCACCGGTGCCGCTTCCCGACGAGCGGAACGTTCGCCACAGATCAGCGACAGCAGCAGGGCGGAGGCTTCCGGATCGCCCCGCAGTGCCGCCGCCCGGCGCTCGCAGCGGATCAGCTCGTGCATCGCCAGCGGATGCAGCGGCAGGTTGCGCTCACGGGCGAGGGCCAGCAGCCGCAGCATGCGGATCGGCTCGCGGTCGAAGTCGGTCTCCGGCGCCGGCAGGATCTGGCCGTCCGAAAGCATGAAGCCGGCGGCGCGCATCACCGGATCGGTCTCGCCCGCCTGCGCCGGGGTGCCCAGCGCCTGGCGCAGCACCGCGGGCTCGAGCACGTGGGTGAGGCGCATGACCTCGCGCGCGGTGAGGAAATAATGCCGCATGAAGCGCTCGACGCCGACCTGGCGGCCGTGCCTCGTGTAGCCCATGCGGGCGCCGACCACCGGCTGCATGTCGAAGGTGAGGCGCTCCTCGGCACGGCCGGCGATGTAGTGCAGGTGGAAGCGCACCGTCCACAGGAAGTCCCAGGAGCGGCGGGCGCGCTTGGCCTCCTGTTCGGTCAGCAGGCCGCCGCCGGACGCGCCCCTCGCCGCCGGGCCGGTATGTGCCGCGATGTTGACGAGCTGCCGCGGCTCGCCGGTGCCGAACACGTAGCGACACAGCCAGTACAGCGTCTGCATGTCGCGCAGCCCGCCGCGGCCTTCCTTGATGTTCGGCTCGACCAGGAACGGGCTTTCGCCGTAGCGCTCGTGCCGCAGGCTGCGCTCGCGCTGCTTGTCGGCGATGAAGCCGGCCGGACCCGCTTCCATGCAGGCCACGATGTAGCGGGCCTGGAACATGGCGAACAGGCTCGTATCTCCGGTGAGCAGTCTGGCGTCGAGCAGCGTGGTGCGCACCGTGGTGTCGTCGCCGGCTTCCTCGATGCACTGGCTCACCGAGCGGGTCGCGTGCCCGACCTTGAGGCCGAGGTCCCAGAGGAAATACAGGATGAACTCGATCGCCCCCAGGATGACGGACGACGGCGCATCCTCGGTCAGGAACAGCAGGTCGATGTCGCTGAACGGCGCCAGCAGGCCACGGCCATAGCCTCCGGTGGCGGCGACGCTCATCAAGTGCGGCGCCTCCGCCGCTCCCGCCGCCTCGTCCGCCGGAGCGATGCGGGACAGGGTATAGTCGTACAGCGCAGCGATCAGCCCGTCGGTCAGGGCGGAGAGCTGCACCGCCGCCTCGACGCCGGACAGCGACTGGTTCTCGAAGCTGTCGCGGACGGATTGCTGGATGCGCGACAGGTGCCGGCGGAACAATCCGACAGCCTCCTCGCGCGGCACCGGACCGGTGGCATCGGCCGGACGCGCGAGTGCTGCGGAGAGAACCTGCTGAGCCTCGCGAAGTGCCTTGCTGTGAGCCACGATGTCGGCTCGTCCCGGCTGGAGGCCGCCAATCACGCTGTCCCCGGGATCCGGGTCCGGATGCAGAGGGTCGACGCGCCGGCTGTCGGAGCGGCCCGGCTCGCTCCGAGCGCTTGGGGATGAGGTCGGCATTGTCACTGTTCTAGCGCAGTCTCGCTTCGCGCGACAGGATCATCATGCAGTGCGGCATGAACCGGATCGGACTGGGTGGCCTGCGCGCGCAGCCGGTACAGTGCCTCGAGCGCCTCGCGCGGCGTGAGGCTGTCGGGATCGATCGCCACCAATGCGGCGGACAGGTGCATTGCCCGCTGCGCCGCGCTGGCGTCAGGCGGCATGCGCTCCGGTCCGGGCGGCTCCGGTGACGCCCCGGTTGTCGCGAACAACGGCAACGGCGCCGCACGCCGGGAATGCTCGCGTTCGAGGTCCGCGAGCAGGCGGGCCGCCCGTCCCACCACCGCCTCCGGCACGCCGGCGAGGCGCGCCACGTGCACCCCCCAGCTTCGCCGCGCGGCACCCCGCACCACCTCGTGCTGGAACACCACCTGGCCCTTCCATTCGCGCACGCTCATGGTGTGCGGCGCGAGACGCGGCAGGCTCTCGGCGAGCTGCGCCAGCTCATGGAAGTGGGTGGCGAAGATGGTGCGGCAGCGGGTGCCGGAATGCAGCGCCTCCAGCACTGCCCAGGCGATCGCCAGCCCGTCCAGCGTCGCGGTGCCACGGCCGATCTCGTCCACCACCACCAGCGATCGGGGCCCCGCCAGGTTGAGGATGGCGGCGGTCTCGATCATCTCGACCATGAAGGTCGAGCGCCCGTGCGCAAGGTCGTCCGAGGCGCCGACCCGGCTGAACAGCCGGTCCACCACGCCAAGCTCGGCTCTCGCCGCCGGCACCGGCAGCCCGGCCTGGGCGAGAATGACGGCAAGCGCGGTCTGGCGGAGGAAGGTCGATTTTCCCGCCATGTTCGGCCCGGTCAGCAGCATGGTCCGGCATGCGGGCGACAGGTCGCAGTCGTTGGGGGTGAAGCGCTGCGAGCGCGGCAGCGCCGCCTGCACCACCGGATGCCGGCACCCCTGCAGGCGGAACGCATCGTCGTCGGTGACCTGCGCCCGGCACCAGTCGCCGACGGCGGCCAGCCTGGCCGCGGATTGCAGCACGTCGAGCAGCGCCAGCGCGTCGGCGATCGGCGGCAGGGCGGCTTCGTCCAGCGCCTGGCGCACCAGCCCGTCGAACAGCGTGCATTCGCGCAGGGCCGCCCGCTCGGCGGCCTCGGCGATGCGGCGGTCGAGAGCCGAGAGCTCGTCGGTGCTGTAGCGCACCAGGCTCGCGGTGCCCTGGCGCAGCGCCAGGCCGTCCCTGGGGCTGGCTGCCTGCGCCGACAGGATCCCGGCTGCCGAGGCCGGCACCTCGATCACGTAGCCGAGCTGGCTGTGATGGCGGATCTTCAGGCTGGCGACGCCGTAGCGCTGCGCATAGTCATTCTGCAGCCCGGCGATCACCCGCCGGCTGTCGTCGCGCAGCGCGCGCTCGGCATCGAGTTCGCCGTCGTGTCCGGCCGCGATGGCGCCGCCATCCTCGAGGCGTGACGGCAGGTCGGCCGCGAGCGACCGGGTCAGCAGCTCCCGCAGGTCGCCGCCCTGGTCGAGCGCGCCTGCGATGCGCGCGACCCCGGCCGGCCGGTCGGGACCGTCGAGTGCGACCAGCGCCTCGTGCGCGCCGAACAGGCCGTCGCGCAGTGCGGCGAGGTCGCGCGGCTGGCCACGGCCGAGGGACAGGCGGCCGAGGGCGCGGGCGATGTCCGGCACGCCGCGGAGCGCCGCCCGCAGCCGCGTGACCACCTCCGCCTCCGCCGCCAGCCAGGCCCAGCCCTGCTGGCGCCGGGCGATGCCGGCCGGATCGGTCAGCGGCGCCGCGATCCAGCCCACGAGCATCCGCCTGCCGGGCGCGGTCAGCGTTTGGTCCACCGCCGCGAGCAGCGTGTGGGCCTGGCCGCCGTCGCGCGCGCGCAGCAGGTCAAGGCTGGCGCGGGTGGCCGGATCCATCCCCAGCGTCGCGCGGTCGGCCTGCGGCGCCGGCCGCGACAGCCGGGGCATCGACCCGGCCTGCGTCCGGCGCACATAATCCAGCGCGAGCGCCGCCGCCATTGCCTCGGCGTCGGAGAAACTACCGAAGGCGTCGAGGCTGGCCGCGCCGAACGCCTCGGCGAGACGGCTGCGCGCGGCCAGCGGCGGTGGCGGGGAGGCGGGCGGCGCGCGCCGGGTTTCGTGGTCGTGCAGCGCGATATCGGGGCTGGCCAGGATCTCCGCCGGGTCGAGCCGGCCGAGCAGCTCGCCGAGTGCCGCGCGTTCGATGCTGGCGGTCTCGAACAGGCCGGTGGAGATGTCTATCCAGGCGGCGCCAAGCCAGGGCCGCGCGCCGGTGGGGCGGGTATTGGGCGCTACCGCCAGCGCCAGCAGCAGGTTGGGCCGGCCGGCCTCGAGCAGGTCGTCCTCGGTCAGCGTGCCGGCGGTGATCAGCCGCACCACGGCGCGCGCCAGCGGCCCCTTCTGCCCCAGGCGCGGCTTCTCGGTCTGCTCGGCGACGGCGAGCCTGAAGCCGCGCCGGATCAGGCGCGAGACATAGGCGCTCGCGGCGGCGACCGGCACGCCGCACATCGGGATCGGTCCGCCGCCATGCTGGCCGCGCGTGGTCAGCGCGATGTCGAGGGCGGCGGCCGCGGCCTCGGCATCGGCAAAGAACAGCTCGTAGAAGTCGCCCATCCGGAACAGCAGCAGCGCGTCCGGATGCGCCGCCTTGAGCGTGAACCACTGGGCCATGGCGGGCGAGGCGCCGTCCGGCGAGGGGAGCGACATGGGGTCCGGTTCTAGTGAGGCGTGTCGCGCGGCGCAAACCACGCCTGACCGGCCTCCGGCATCAGCACCAGGAACAGCACGAGGGCCAGCAGCGCGCAGCATGACAGGCCGAGAAGGGCCGCCTGCATGCCGAGATGCTGGGCGACGAAGCCGGCCACGGTGTTGCTGCACGCCGCCCCAGGCTCCAGGCCGCCGAGGTGGCGCCGATCGCGAGGTTGGTGTGGCCGCTGCCGCTGGTGATGTCGGATACCACCACGAAGAACATCACCAACAGGCCGGCGCCGATGCCGTCGAGCAACTGGATGGCGACGATGCCGAGCAGGTCCCGCACCACTGTGTAGAGCAGGCCGCGCACCGCGAGTGCGGCGAAGCCCGCCGTGAACAGGCGCTTGCGGCCCCAGGCGTCGGCGCGGCGGCCGGCGAGCAGGGCGACCGGGACCATCACCATCTGGGCGGCGACGATGCAGGCGGCCATGCAGAGCGAACTGATCCTCGGGTGCCTGTGCGCCAGCTCCTCGCCGGCGAGCGGCAGCATGGCAGCGTTGGCTACATGGAACAGCGTGACGCAGCCGGCGAAGATCGGCAGCGTGTGGCTTCGCAGCAGCCGGCCGATGCCGCCGGCACAGCCTGCGTCGGCGGCCCCGATCCTGTCCGGTGAAGGCGCCGCGCCTCACCAACCCGGACTTAAGTCTACCCCGCCCCTCAGCAGTACGGAAGCCGCAAGGAGGCAGGGGCGGTTACCGGCTTAGAAGCCCAGGATGACGTCGCCTCCGAAGGTGAAGTTGCCGGTCTGGGTGCCGGCGTCGTAGGCGGGGGTGCCGCTGAACGTCTTGTCCCAGCGGATCTCCGGCCGGAAGGCGAGGAGCGCCACGTGCGGGATCGTCGGCTTGTAGGTCAGGCCCGCGGTGAACTCGCTGTAGGTGGCGCGCCCGGCGGTGAAGGACGTGTTCGAGAGGCCCTTGAGCGCACGGATCGCATCGAGGTCGCCCGGGTAGGCGAACACGAAGAACCCGGCATTGTCGCGATACACCTCGGCACGGCCGTTCGCGGTCCAGGTCGGGCTCAGCGTGTAGGAGATGTACTGTGCAGCGCCATAGCTGTCGGCGCCGAAGGCGTCGTCGTGCTGGTAGTTCAGCTCGGTCACCAGGGTGAGGTTGGCGGTCGCCTTGTAGGTGGCGATGAAGTCGCTCTCGTAGCGCATCTCGCTGTTGGCGTTCGGCACCGAGATGGTCGGGTTCTCCGGGCCGAGGTGGGTGAGCGCCAGCAGGGTGAGCTTGCCGCCGACCAGGTTGTTCAGCCCGACGCCGAACAGGCCGGCCGGCTCGCCGTTGTTGTCGCCGCCACCGAATGTCGTGCTTTCGCCGGTATCGACCTGGCCGTAGATGTCGAGCGTCGGGTTCACGTGCCATTCGGCGAGCAGCCCGGTATGCTGGAACGGGCCGAAATTGAAGATGTAGGAGTGCGAATAGAACGGGTTGGTGCTGGGATCGATCGTTTCGTAGCCGATCGGGGTGACGAACTGGCCGAGCTTGAAGTCGATGCCGCCCGCGGTGAGCCACGGCGCGTGCATCAGCGCGTTCGCCTGCAGCACGGTGAACTGGTAACGGCTGTTGGTGGTCAGCTCGTTGAACTCGCCGTCATAGTGCAGGTAGCGCACGTCGGTGCCGAAGGTGCCCTGCAGGGTGAAGCCGAAATCGTAGCCGGTGGCGCTGGAATTGATCGGCCGGGTCACGGTGGCCTGGATCTGGTTGAGCAGCACCGTGTTGGCCTTGTCGTCGAACAGGCGGCCATAGTTGAGGCCGTCGGCCGGGCGGTCGCCGTTGCCCTGGATGCCGCCGTCTCCCTGCAGGCCCCAGGTGATCGTGCTGGCCCAGCTTGCCGGTGGCGCCGGAGCGGGGGCCGGAGCAGCCGCGGCGGGTGTCGCGGGACTGGAGGCCGGGTTCGGGACGGTCGTCGCCGGAGCGGCCGCGGTCTGCGAGAATGCCGGCGTTGCGATCGTTCCGGACGCGGCTAGGCCCAGATACAACGCATGCCGGAACGAGCCTTTGCGCCGTGCGACGACGAGCGATGCCAAGGTAGCTTGCTTCATCCTGCTTCCATTCGTTCTGTAGCATCAGGCGACGGCGCATCGGCGGCGACGCCAGGTTCCGGAAGTAAAACTGCATTCCGGAGCCGCGGTGGGTCAATGCACGAAACGGACCAATACGGAACGAAAGTCGATATTTCTTTCGCAGGCTTATGGCGGTTTTATTGACCAGGCCGAGATATATATTGATCTTTTATCTCAGATCGAGCCGGCCCGTCGTATCAGCAGACGCCTGTGGATCTGCCGCCTGATCTGGCCGGAGGCCCCGATGCCGAGCAGTTCCAGGCCGATGGCGTAACTCGCCAGACCAAGCGTGATCAGGCCGGCCAGCACCAGCAGCCGGTGGCCGCCATGCATGAAGATCACCGGCGTCGGCAGCATCGCCTGCGCACCGCGCAGGATTGCGGCCATCGCCACCGCCGCCAGCAGCATCCGCGCCAGCCGCCAGAGCAGTGCCCGGTCCGGCCGCAGCCAGCCGCGCCTGAGCAGGAGTGCGCCCAGCAGCGTGGTGTTCAGGATCGCCGCCACCGAGCTCGCCACCGGCGGCCCGACATGGGCGAGCGGGCGCATCAGTGCGAGGTTGAGCGCGAAGTTGATTGCCAGCGTACTGATGCCGATCTGTACCGGAGTCCGGGTGTCGCCGCGGGCGAAGAACGCCGGCGACAGCACCTTGACCAGCACGAAGAACGGCAGGCCGAGCGCATAGCCGCACAAGGATTGCGCAGACAGCACCGCATCATGGGCGGTGAAGGCGCCGCTCTCGAACAGCGCCGCCATCAGCGGCACCGCCAGCGCGGCGAGCGCAAAGGCGGCCGGCAAGGTCAGGATTAGGCCGTACTCGATGGCGCGGTTCTGGGTGGCGTGCGCCTCCTCGAGCTGCCCGGTCTGCACCTCGCGGGTCAGCACCGGCAGCATCGTCGTGCCGGCCGCGTTGCCGAGCACGCCGAGCGGGAGCTGGTTGAGGCGGTCGGCGAAATACATCAGCGAGAGGCTGCCCGGCGGCAGCCAGGTGGCGATCAGCGTGTCCACGGTCAGGTTGAGCTGGCTGATGCCGCTGCCGACCAGCCCGGGCACCATGCGGCGCATCAGCTCGCGCATGTCCGGCGTCAGCCGCGGGCGCGGCAGGCCCAGGCCCATGCCGGCCCGCCTGCTGCCGACCAGCAGGATCGCGAGCTGCACCACGCCCGAGAGCGTGAAGCCCCAGGCGGCGGCGATGGCGACGCTCGGCACGTGCGGCGTCAGCCAGACGATGCAGGCGATGCCGACCAGGTTGAAGGCGACGTAGGCGGCCGACGCGATGCCGAACTGGTCCAGCCCGTTCAGTACGCCGGAGACCAGGGCGGCCAGGCAGATCAGCATCAGGTAGGGGAAGGTGATGCGGGCCAGCTCGACGGCGAGCGTGAAGGTGGCCGGATGGCGGGCGAGGCCGGAGCCGATCACGTACATCAGCTGCGGCATGAAGATCTCGCCGAGCACGGTGATGCCGAGCAGCCAGAAGCCGAGCACCGCCATCGCCTCGCGCGCGAAGCGGCGGGCGGTCTCGTGGCCTTCGCGCGCCAGCAGCGAGGTGAACAGCGGCACGAAGGCCGCATTGAAGGCGCCCTCGCCGAACAGCCGGCGGAACATGTTGGGCAGCCGGACCGCGACCTGGAAGGCGTCCTGCGCCGGGCCGACGCCCATGTACGTGGCCAGCAGGCGGTCGCGCACCAGCCCGAGCACGCGGCTCGCCATGGTCCAGCCGCCGACGGTGAGGATGCCTCTGATCATGCGCCGCTTATGCGTCAAGCGCGCCCGCGGTGTCACACGAACTTGGCGGATCGCTTGAAGCGGCGAGGCGGCGCGGTGCTAGCATCGCGTCATGACAGCACCCTCGCCCGGCCTGACCCGCTTCTCGGTTCCGCCCCTGCACGAGGTCACGCGCGGCCTCGCGGCCGTCGCCTCCGGACGCCAGCCACCCGACCTGGTGATACGCGGGGCACGGCTGCTCTCGACCTATTCGGGGCGCATGCTGGAGGACCGAGAGCTTTGGATCAGCCATGGCCGGATCGCGGCGATGCACCCGGCCGGGCGGTGCCGCGATGCAGCCCACGTGTACGACGCGGCCGGCGGCATCATCGCACCCGGGCTGATCGACCCGCACCTGCATATCGAGAGCAGCATGATGACCGCCTGCGCCTATGCCGAGGCGGCGCTGCTCAACGGCACCACCACGATCTTCTGCGATAGCCACGAGATCGGCAACGTATGCGACGCGCAGGGGGTGGAGTGGATGCTGGAGGACGCGCGCGCGGCACCGCTCAGCATCTTTCTCACCGTGCCGAGCACCGTGCCGGCCACCTCGCCGGTGTTCGAGACCGCGGGCGGCGACCTCACGCCCGCCAAGATCGGCAGGCTGTTCGACCGCTGGCCGGAGGCGGTGGCGCTCGGCGAGAAGATGGATTTCGTCCAGCTCTGCGAGGGCGACGCGCGCAGCCATGCCATCGTGGCCGAGGCGCTGCGGCGCGGCCGGCCGGTCAGCGGGCATGTCTATGGCCGCGAGTTCGTGGCTGCCTATGCGGCCAGCGGCGTCACCGACACCCACGAGGCGGTGACCCGCGAGATCGCCGCCGACCTGATCGAGGCCGGGGTGTGGATCTTCCTGCGCGGCGGGCCGCCCGGCACGCCGTGGCACAGCCTGCCGGCGGCGATCCGCGCCATCACCGAGCTCGGCATGAGTGCGCAGCGCGTGTGCCTGTGCACCGACGACCGCGACGCCGACGATCTGTTCCTGTTCGGCCAGGACTGGGTGCTGCGCCAGGCGATCGAGGCCGGGATCGGGCGCGGGACCGCCTGGGCGATGGGCTCGCTGCATGCCGCGACGAGGTTCGGCATGGACGGCGAGATCGGCGGCCTCGGCGGCGGCCGGCGCGCCGACCTGGTGCTGCTCGATGACGGCATGCGGGTGCGCAACACCTGGTACGGCGGCACGCTGGCGGTCGAGGAGGGCCGCGTCACCCCGGCGCTGGACCGGCAGTTTTCGGCGATGCGCTACCGGTATCCGGAGGCGGCCTACCGGACGGTGCACCTGCCGGCGCCGGACGCGGAACCAGGGGCAATTCTGACGCCCTTGCTTCCGGATGCCCCCTGCCGGGTCAACGTGATCGCCATCCATGATCCGACCGACATCGCGCTGCATCACCAGGTGGTCGAGCTGCACTTCGCCGCCGACTGGCAGCAGCATTTCGACGGCCACGATCTGTGCTTCCTGTCGGTGCTGGAGCGGCATGGCCGGTCCGGCGCGGTAGCGCACGGGCTGCTGCGCGGCTTCGGCCTGACGCATGGCGCGGTGGCCAGCAGCGTCGGCCATGACGCCCACAACATCGTTGTCGCCGGCACCAGCGAGGCCGACATGCGGATCGCGGTCGAGGCGATACGGGCCGAGGGCGGCGGCGTGGTGGTGGTGCAGCATGGCGCGGTGGCGGCGATGGTGGCGCTCCCGGTGGCTGGCCTGCTTTCGGACCTGCGCGCACCCGAGGTGGCGGCGCAGGCGGCGGTGCTCAAGCAGGCTTGGGTCGCCGCCGGCTGCCGGCTGCCGTATATGGGATTCAATTTGATCCCGTTATCAGTGATCCCTGCTATACGCATCACCGACAAGGGCTTGGTTACCGTTCCCGAAATGCAACAACTCCCGCTCTTCGAGGCTGTCTGAGCCTGCCTCCGGAGAGCCTCGTCTTTATCAGCGAGGGAAGCCGATGAGTTCGCAGATCACGCAGTTGCGTGTCGGCGACGAGAGCTTCCTCGTTGCCAGCATGATCGATCGCTGCCCCAGGTCGATGATGCTGCGCGAGCTGGTGCGCAATGCCATCGAGGCGGCACAGACGGCGCCCGACGGCGAGCGGCGGGTCGAGCTGTCCGGCATCGTGGTGGACGACGCCCCCAAGCTTGCGATCTGGAACAGCGGGCGGGGCATGACTGCGGATGAGCTGTTCCGAATGTGCGACATCGCCTCCTCGATCCGCAAGCAGAACAGCCTGGAACAGAATTTCGGCATGGGGGCCAAGGTGGCGTCGCTGCCCTCGAACCGGATCGGCATGCGCTACCGGTCCTGCCGCGAAGGCCGCGTGTTCGAGGTGATGATCGGCCAGCGCGACGGTGTCTATGGCCGGGTGCGGCGCGCGGTGGACGGTCTCGATGGCTGGCACGACGTGGTGGACGCAACCTTGGTGGCGCAGGCGGAGGGGCGCAACCTCGGCCAGGACTGGACCGAAGTGGTGCTGCTCGGCAACCGGACCGACCAGGATACGCTCGCCGACCCGTATGACGGGGCGCCGCACATGCCGGCCTACTGGGTTGCCGAGGAGCTGGCGAAGAAGTTCTTCCGGCTGCCTCCCGATGTCGAGGTGATCCTGCATCCCGGCGCCACCACGTCGCCCGCGAGCTTCCGGTTCCGCTCCATCGCCGAGCGGCTCGGCGCCGGATACGACCGCCACGAGAGCGTCGACGCCGGCGACGGCATCGTGGTGCACTACATCTTCGACGCCTTCCTGCCCGGCTCCGGGACCGACACCCTCGCCGGGGTCGGCATGCCCTACTTCGTGCACGGCGCCGCCGGCCTGGTGTTCAAGGACGAGGTCTATGATCTCGCCTGGAACCAGGAATGGCTGCACCTGGGGCCGGTGTTCGGCATCCCGTTCTGTGGGCGCAACATCTCGGTGTTCGTTGAATTCCCGCATGATTTTCCGGTGCTGCCGGACGGCTACCGGCAGTTCCTGCGCCGACGCGACGGGCTGCAGCAGCAGGTCTCGCTGCGCGCCTACGCGACGCTGGTCGCCGCGCATCGTCCGGCCTGGCTGGTGGCGCTGATCGAGCAGCATGCCCCGGACAGTGCGGTGTCGGCGGAGATCGCCGCGGCGCTGGCGCAGTTGCTGCGCGACCTCCGTGTGCCGCGCCGCAGCCGGCCGGTGTCGCGGCCGACGAACCTCGAGGCGCCGCCGGTAGCGGGCGCGACGGAGGTGACGGCGCCGGTATCCGGGCCATCGCCGCCGGTGGATGCCGCAACGACCGACCAGCCCGAGCCGGATGTCCCTGAGCCCGACGGCCAGGAGCCGGTTGGACAGGAGCCGGATGGACCGGAGGCGGCGCCTCCGGTGGCCGAGGAGTATGAGGAGGTCGAGCCGGACGAGGACGATTTCGAGTCGGCGCCGCAGATCGTCATGCTGCGCGAGCCCCTCGAGGTGGCGGCACGTGGCATCGTGGCCCGTGGCGCGCGCTACTATCCGGAGACGCACCAGCTCTTCGTGAACTGTCTCTATGAAGCCATACCGGCGATGCAGTCTTCGCTCGAGCGCGAGTTCGCCTGGGCGGAGGACCAGGAGACGGTGCGCCGGCATGCGCTGCACTCGGCCGAGCAGTCCCTGGTCGAGCGGGTCGGACGCATGCTGGTGTTCGCGCTGTCCAAGCATGCAACCTGGGCGGGGTGGGAGATGGGTCCCGCGCTCTCGACCCAGGCGCTGACGCTGGCTGCCGACGACCACCACCAGAGCCTGCCTGGCGCACGGGCCGGATTGCGGGCGGCCCTGCGGCTGCGGCAGCTCACCGTCGCGGACACCAGAACCGGGCTTTGACAACCGCCGGTAACGGCGCAAATCTCGGCTGGCGCCCGGAAGAGGCGTACCCGGAGGAGACATCATGGATCACCAAGACGACGCGCCCCCCGCAGACCGCCTGCGGCGGGGCCTTCTGCACAGCGCAGGCCTCGCGGGATTGGCCTCCTCGGCGGCCTTGCTGGCCGGTGGCGGCCGCGCCACCGCCGCCGGCGCGGCACCGTTTCCGAGCCACCCGGCCTGGCGCTTCGTGTTCGTCAACCACGTCACCACCAACCCGTTCTTCACGCCGACCCAGTACGGCATCCACGACGCGACCGCGATGCTCGGCTGCTCCTACCAGTGGACCGGATCGGCGACTGCCGATGTCAGCGAGATGGTGAACGCGATGAACTCCGCGATCGCCGCCAAGGCGAGCGCGATCGCCGTCTGCATCGTCGATCCCAAGGCCTTCGAGGACCCGATCGAAAAGGCACTTGCCGCCGGCATCCCGGTGTTCGCCTACAACGCCGACGCGCCGGCGGGCAGCGGCAGCAAGCGGCTCGCCTATATCGGCCAGGACCTGTTCCAGGCCGGCGTGCTGCTCGGCGAGCGGATCGTCAGCCTGATCGACAGCGGCACGGTGGCGATGTTCATCGCAACGCCCGGCCAGCTCAACATCCAGCCGCGGCTCGACGGCGCCGTCAGCGTCATCAAGAAATCCGGCAAGAAGATCGACATCGACGTCGTCGCGACCGGCGCCACGGTCAACGAGGAGCTCTCGAAGATCAAGTCGTACTATCTCGGCCATCAGCACGTGAAGGGCATGTTCGCCGTCGATGCGGGCAGCACGCAGGGCATCGCCGAAACCATGGAGCAGTATGGCCTGGTAGCCAAAGGCGTGCATGGCGGCGGGTTTGACCTGCTGCCGCGCACCCTGGAGCTGATCCAGAAGGGCGCGCTCGACTTCACCATCGACCAGCAGGCGTACCTGCAGGGCTTCTACACCTCGGTCGAGATGTTCACCTTCCTGGTCTCCGGCGGCCTGACCGGCCCGGCCGACATCAATACCGGCCTGAAGTTCGTAACCAAGGAGAGCGTCGGGCCGTATCTGTCCACTTCGACGCGCTACGAGGGCAAGTCTGCGACCGCGCAGATCGTGCCGCTGCACGGTGCGATCGGCGGCTGATGGCCACCACCACTACGGCTGACCTGCGGCGGCGCTCGTCCGCGGGCATCCTGCTCGACAGCATCCTGAAATGGCGCGAGATCAGCATCCTCGTGGTGGCGGTGCTGCTGATCGCCTATTTCGAGGCCGAGAACCGGGACTTCCTGCTGACCTCGGCCAGCCTGGAGAACCTGTCGCAGTTCATCGCACCGGCGGCGATCATCTCGTTCGGCGAGATCATGCTGATGATCGGCGGCGAGATCGATCTCTCCGCCGGCATGATCTTCGCTTTCGCGCCGTTCGTGATGCATTTCGCGGTGCTGGCCGGACTGCCGGCGCCGCTCGGCCTGCTGCTCGGACTGCTCGCGAGTGCCGCGATCGGCCTGGTCAACGGGCTGGTCACGGTGTTCCTGCGGGTGCCGAGCTTCGTCACCACGCTCGGCACCATGTTCCTGCTCAACGGCCTGACGCTCACCATCTCGGCCGGCACGCCGGTCGATGCGCCCGGATCGCCCGGCTTCCAGGCCTTTTTCGGCCATTGGGGCTACAGCGAGATCTGCTGGGCGATCGTGATCGGTCTGTCGATGCATGTTCTGCTGCGCAACACCCGCTGGGGACTGCACACGGTCGCGTCCGGCGGCAATCCGCTGGGCGCTGCCGAGACCGGCATCAACGTGAAGCGCCTCAAGATCGGCAACTTCGTGCTGAGCGCCACGCTGTCGGGCTTCGTCGGCATGCTCGAGGGGTTCCGCATCTCGTCTGTGGACCCGCAGGCGGGCGGCAGCCAGATCATGTTCCTCGCGGTGGCGTCCGGCGTCATTGGCGGCACCTCGCTCGCCGGCGGCTCGGGCACCATCATCGGCGGGCTGATCGGCGCCACCGTGCTCGGCGTGCTCAATGACGGCTTCACGCTGATCGGCATCAACGCGTTCACCTTCAATATCATCCTGGGGGCGGCGATCCTGATCGCCATGGTGTTCAACATCCACATGACGCGGCTGAGCCGACTGGGAGGCGCGCGATGAGCGAGGCGTCCGAGGTCGTCCGGGCCGAGAACATCGTGATGAAGTTCGGGGCGCTCACCGCGTTGCGCGGGGTGTCGCTGAACCTCCAGCGCGGCGAGATCCTCGGCATTCTCGGCGACAACGGCGCCGGCAAATCGACCCTGATGAAGATCCTGACCGGGTTCCAGACGCAGACCGAGGGACGACTGTTCATCGACAACCAGGAGGTGCAACTGCGCTCGGTCGATCATGCGCGATCGCTCGGCATCGAGTGCGTCTATCAGGACCTCGCCTTGGCGAACGGGCTGTCGATCTTCCACAACATGTTCCTCAACCGCGAGATCGTCTATCCGGGCCCGTTCCGGCTGCTCAACAACCGCGCCATGCGCCGGCGCACGCAGGAACTGCTCGACGAGATCGGCGTGCACGTGCCGTCGGTGGACCTGCCGGTGGAGCGGCTGTCGGGCGGCCAGCGGCAGGCGATCGCGGTGGCGCGCGCGGTGAATTCCAACGCGCGCGTGCTGCTGCTCGACGAGCCGCTCGCCGCGATGGGCGCGCGCGAGGCCGGGCTGATCATCGACCTGATCCTGCGCCTGAAGGCGAAGGGCTCGCTGTCGATCATCATGATCATGCACAACTATGCGCAGACGCTGGAGATCGCCGACCGCATCATGCTGATGCAGCGTGGCGCGGTCACGTACGAGAACCATGCCGCCTCGACCTCGGTGCCGGAACTGATGGAAATCGTGCGACGGGAATATCGCTCGATGCGCAACCCGTCGGCCGCCTGATGTGAGCGGGCAATCCAACCGGGTGCACCGGGTCGCGGTCATCGCGGGTTACGGCATCGGCCAGGAGGTGATGCCGGAGGGCCTGCGCGTGCTTGAGGCGGCGGCCTCGAAGTTCGGCTTCCGCCTGAAGGCGGACAGTTTCGGGTTCGCGTCCTGCGACCATTATCTCCGGCATGGGCAGATGATGCCCGAGGATTGGAAGGCGCAGATCGGCGGCCACGACGCGATCCTGTTCGGCGCCGTCGGCTGGCCGGCAAAGGTTCCGGACCACATCTCGCTCTGGGGCTCGCTGATCCCGATGCGGCGCGAGTTCGACCAGTATGCCAATATCCGCCCCGTTCGGCTGATGCGGGGCGTTCCCTCTCCGCTGGCAGGCCGCGAGCCCGGCGACATCGACTTCGTCGTGGTGCGCGAGAACACCGAGGGGGAATACTCCTCCATCGGCGGCCGCATGTTCGCCGGGACCGACCGCGAGTTCGTAGTGCAGCAAACCATCATGACCCGCACCGGGGTCGATCGCATCCTGCGCTACGCCTTCGAGATGGCGGCTTCCCGTTCGCGCCGGCACCTGACGTCGGCGACCAAGTCGAACGGCATCTCGATCACCATGCCGTACTGGGACGAGCGCATGGAGGCGATGGCGCGGCACTACCCGCAGGTCACCTGGGACAAGTATCATATCGACATCCTGACCGCGCATTTCGTGCAGCATCCGGACCGCTTCGACGTGGTGGTCGGCAGCAACCTGTTCGGCGACATCCTGTCCGACCTCGGACCGGCCTGCACCGGCACCATCGGCATCGCGCCGGCCGGCAACATCAATCCGGATCGGCGGTTTCCGTCATTGTTCGAGCCGGTGCACGGCTCGGCGCCGGATATCGCAGGCCAGGGGATCGCCAACCCGGTCGGTCAGATCTGGTCGGCGGCGATGATGCTGGAGCATCTGGGCGAGGCGGAGGCGGCGGCGGCGATCGTGCGCGCCATCGAGCAGGTGCTGGCCGAGCCGCACCTGCGAACGCGCGATCTTGACGGCCGGGCCGATACCGCAGCCTGCGGCAGGGCGATCGCCGACGCCTTGTGATCAGTCCCGCAAAATCGCGCGGTCGATGGCGGTGCGCACGCGGTGGTTCATCGGCCTGGTGACGCTGGTGAACCAGCCCTGTAGCCTGCCGTCGCGGCCGATCAGGTATTTGTAGAAATTCCAGCGCGGCCTCGACAGCACGCCGCCTTCCTCGCCCAGCCAGCGGAACAGTGGATGCGCGTCCGGTCCGCGCACATGCAGCTTGGCCGACATCGGGAACGACACGCCGTAGTTGCGGGCGCAGAAGGTCTGGATCTCCTCCGACGTGCCCGGTTCCTGGCGGCCGAAATCGTTGCAGGGTGCGCCGATCACCACCAGCCCGCGGCCACGATAATGCGACCAGACCGCCTGCAGCTCCTCGTATTGCGGGGTGAAGCCGCATTTCGAGGCGGTGTTGACCAGCAGCACCGGCTGGCCGGCATAGCGCTCGAGCGGCAGCGCACCGCCATCCAGGAGATCCAAGCTGAAGGAATGGGCGGTCTGCTGGCTCATCGGCGGCTTCCCGGATTGGTGGCGGCGGTGACTTCGGCCATAACCATGCCATGACCGGCGCCGACATGCTCCAGGGGATCGCGACGCAGGCCGGGCAAGCCGCCTGATGCCGCAACTGGACGCGGCCCTGCATGGCGTGGCGGGACTCGCGGCGCTGATCGCCATCGCGGTGATCTTCTCGCTGGACCGCCGGCGCATCCGGCTGCGCACGGTCGGCGCGGCTCTTGCGCTGCAATGCGCGGTAGGGGCCCTGATCCTGTTCGTGCCGGCGGGACGGCACGCGCTGCACGCGGTCTCGCTCGTGGTGAACCAGGTGCTCGGCTACGGCAATGACGGCATCGGATTCATGTTCGGCGGCCTGGTCGGCCCGCGCATGTTCACGGTGTTTCCCGAGGACGGCTTCGTGTTCGCGCTGCGCGTGCTGCCGCAGATCATCTACATCTCGGCGTTGATCGCGGTGCTGTACTATTTCCACGTCATGCAGTTCATGGCCCGCATCCTCGGCGGCGCCATACGCGCGCTGCTCGGCACGTCTGCGATCGAGAGCTTCTCCGCCGTCACCACGATCTTCCTGGGCCAGAGCGAGATGCCGGTGGCGATCCGGCCCTTCGTCGCCCTGCTGACGCCGGCCGAGCTGTTCGCGGTGATGTCGAGCGGCACCGCCTCGGTGGCGGGCTCCGTGCTCGCCGGCTATGCCGGTCTCGGGGTGCCGATCGACTACCTGCTGGCAGCCTCCTTCATGGCGATCCCGGGCGGGCTACTGTTCGCGAAACTGCTGCTGCCGACCACCGAGGCGTCGCCGGTCACCACGCTCGATCTCGAGTTCGAGGAGCGTCGCCCGGCCAACGTGTTCGAGGCGGTGGCGATCGGCACCACCAACGGCGTGCGGGTGGCCGTCGCGGTCGGCTCGATGCTGGTCGCCTTTATCGGCCTGATCGCCTGCCTGAACGGGTTGGTCGGCTGGCTCGGCGGCCTCGCGGGGCACCCGGCGCTGTCGCTCGAAGCCATGCTGGGCTGGCTGTTCTCGCCGCTCGCCTGGCTGATCGGCGTGCGGTCCGACCTGTGTGTGCTGGTCGGCGGCATCATCGGCCAGAAGATCGTGTTCAACGAGTTCGTGGCCTACGTGCATCTCTCGCCGCTGATCCACGCGCGCACGCTCGATGCACGCAGCCTTGCGATCGTCTCGTTCGCGCTGTGCGGCTTCGCCAATTTCTCCTCGATCGGCATCCTGCTCGCCGGATTTGGCAGCGTCGCCCCAGCGCGCCGGGCAGAGGTGTCCCGGCTGGGATTGCGCGCGGTGCTGGCCGGCACCCTTTCGAACCTCGCCAGCGCCACCATCGCGGGCATGTTCATCTCATAGATCCGGATCAGCCCGACGATGACGCTCACCGTGCACCATCTCAACAACAGCCGCTCGCAGCGGGTGCTGTTCCTGCTCGAGGAACTCGCGGTTCCGTACGAGATCAGGCGCTACCAGCGCAACCCGAAGACCATGCTGGCGCCCGCCGCGCTGCGCGCCGTGCATCCGCTCGGCAAATCCCCGGTGGTCACCGATGGCGACCGCACGCTGGCCGAGACCGGCGCGATCATGGAATATCTGGCCACCACCTACGGCGACGGCCGACTGATGCCGCAGCCGGGTTCGCCGGAGCGCGATCGGGCCACCTACTACCTGCACTACGCCGAGGGCTCGCTGATGCCGCTGATGCTGTTGCAGCTCGTGTTCTCGCGCCTGCCGACGCAGCCGCCGAAATTGCTGCGCCCGCTGCTGCGCCCGCTGCTGGACGGCATCGTTCGCGGCGTGGATCGCCAGTTCCTCGGCCCGCAACTGGCACTGCATCTGAACTTCCTCGATCGCGAGCTGGATGCGCGGCCCTGGTTCGCCGGCGACGAATTCTCGGTCGCGGACGCGCAGATGAGCTTTCCGATCGAGATCGCCGGCCTGCGGCTGAAGGCGCTGGGCGCGGCGCGGCCGAACCTGCAACGCTGGCTCGACCGGCTGCGCGCACGTCCGGCCTATGCGCAGGCACTCGAGCGCGGCGGCCCCTACGAGATCGGCTAGAGCAGCATCCGATCACTTGGAATCGCTGCGCGATGCCAAGTGTCGGATAAAGCTGCTCTATTAGACGACAAGCGGAAAATGATCGATCGGATCATGCTCTAGGCCTGGCGGTCGCCTCGCCCCCTGGTGACGGTGACGACGCTGCGGAGCGGTGCGGTGACGCGCCATGAGGTGCTCGCCCGCAGTCGCGCCACCTCCGCCTCGCTGGCAGCGAGCCGGGCGGCTAGCGCTGCATGGCTACGCTGCAGGTCGTCCAGCGCCCGGCGCAGCCCGGCGTGGCCCTCGCGGGTGTAATAGGGCTGCTCTTGGTAGGTGTCGACGGTGCCGTGGAGGAACTCCAGCTCGCGCTTGGCGAGCGCGAGCGGGAAGTGGCGTCTCATCAAAGCCGCACCCTCGGCCGCCGCAGCCGCGTCGGTCGTCAGCAGCAGCTTGTTCGGCACCAGCGCGAACGGGACCAGCATACCGCCCGCCTGCACATAGGCGGCAAGCCCGGTGAGCACACCGGTCCAGTGCGAGCTCAGGATGTCGTCCAACGCCACGATGCCGCCCGGCAGCAGGGTGCGCTCGGCTACACGCAGGTCGTTCGCGACGATCGCTGCGGTGTGGCCGCCATCGATGGAGACGAAACGGAAGCGGCGGGACAGGAAGCCGAGCCGCTCCAGCTCGAGGCTGGATCCCGCGATGATGTCGACGTCCGCCATTCCCGCGTAGCAAGCCAGGTGGCGCTCGAAGATGGCGCGGTCGCCGGAGCCCGACTGGTCGATGTTCTTCTGCTGGTCATCAAAGACGTCCACCGCGACCGCGCGTTCGCCACGTATGGTGGCATTGGCCAGCACCAGGAACAGCCTGCCATGATGCACGCCGATCTCGCAGACGTCGCCGCACAGTCCGGCGCCCACCTGTTCGACCAGAAGCTGCGCGATCATCGAGGCTGTGGTCGCCGACAGCCAGCCCTCGACCTTGTCGATGCCGAGCTCGAGATAGCTGGAGAGGGAGGCAAACAGGGTACCCGACGCGAAGCCTGTTACCGGACCATTATCCAGGGCAGCCATTCTTCCCCATCCGCACGTCGCTCGCCGAAATGATGTAAAGGGCCCGAAGCGGGTGACGGTCAAGCCCTCCGGTATTGCAGCCGTCCGGCGATCCGGCCGAGGCCCCGGCGTAAGCGCGTAGCGGCCGCGACCGGCTCCGCCACCAAGTCGAGATGATCGACTCCGCGTTCCGCGTGCTCCCGCATGATGGCGTCAGGCTCCGCCGCGCGCAGGCCGCCGTCCGGCAGCACGATGCTCAGACGGTAGCCGAGGCCGATCAGCCACCTCAGGTAGCCGAGGCCACTGATGCCCGAGATGCCGGGCATCATCGACGGGCTGAACTCGGTCACGATCACCGGACGGTGGCGCCGGATGATGCGCAGGCAGCCGCTCAATGCGAGATATTCGGCGCCCTCGACATCGGCCTTAATGAAGCCGATGCGGCGGCGGCGCGGTACGATCCCGTCCACCCGCACGCAGGCCACGGTCTCGGCGGCGAGCAGAGACGCTGCATCGTCGGGAGCGACCGACGTGGTGCCGTTGGAGTGCGAGCGATGCAGCACCAGCAGCCCGGGCTCGCGACCGGCCGCGACCTGCACCACGCGCACATGGGCAAACCCGTTGGCACGCCGGCTGGCCTCGACCAGGCGTGCGTTATTCGGGTTCGGCTCGATCGCCATCACCGAGCCGGACGGCCCGACGAGTGCGGCCGACAGCATGGTGAAATATCCAATGTTGGCGCCAAGATCGAGCACGTGCGCGCCCGGTCGAACGAAGCGCCGGAACACCGCAGTGACATCCGCCTCGTAGTTGTTGGCGCGAACATGCTGCCCGACGGCGGCGTCGTCTGCCTCGAAGTATATGCTGAAGTCCGGCAGCCGCACCTGCTCGGCCGAGCCAAGCTTGCCGGCGGCGCCAAGGCTACGGCAGGAAAATTCGAGCGAGTTCACGTAGCTGCCGACCACTGTGTCAAGCCGCTCGCCGGCGCGCGACACGTGGCCGCGCCACTCCTCGCGGTTCGGCAGCCGTCCCAGCAGCAGGCGGAAGCAGGCAAGGATGTCGGCCGGTGTGGCGACCGGCGAGAAACTTCCCAACCAGGGCGCGGTGCCTGCGGCCGGGCGCTCCTCCTGATCGTGCGGTGGCGTCACGGCCTGCTCCTGATGCGTGCGGCTCGAGGCGTTGGCTCCGAATCCGAGATACAGAGTGGCAGCGGCGCATCCCGCGTGCAAAACCTTACCAGACGGTCATCCGTCGAGTTGATCCCGGCGTTACCTTGGGACATGGATTGAGCCGGCATGACTTTCATTTCCTACGCGCAGAATTTCGAGGACGTCCTGCTCTGGCGGGCCATCGGCGACATCGAGCGCGGCTTCTATATCGATGTCGGCGCGTATCATCCCGATACCCACAGCGTCACCCGGGCCTTCTACGACCGTGGCTGGAGCGGCGTGAACATCGAGCCGCTGCCGGATGCGGCTCGGCGCCTGGCCGCGGCGCGTCCGCGCGACGTGACGCTGCGGATCGCGCTCGGCGCGCAGCCGGCGGAGCTGCCGTTCCACCGCGTCGAGGGCACCGGCCTGTCGACGCTCGATCCGGCGATTGCCGGCGCGCACGCAGCGGCCGGCCTGGCGGTGGCGCGGGACAGCGTCGCCGTGCTGACACTGGCCGAGATTTGCGCCCTGCATGCGGCGCCCGACATCCATTTTCTCAAGATCGACGTCGAGGGCGCCGAACATGCGGTCCTGCAGGGCGCCGACCTGGTCCGCTACCGGCCCTGGATCATCCTCGTCGAGGCGACCGCACCGAACTCCACCACCGAGACCCACCGGGATTGGGAGCCGTTGCTGGTTGCGGCGGAGTATGATTTCGTCTGGTTCGACGGCCTCAACCGCTACTACGTCGCCCGCGAGCGCCTCGATGCGCTGGCGCCGGCATTCCGCGTGCCGCCCAACGTGTTCGACGATTTCCTGCGCGCCGGCGACAGCATCTGGATCGAGCGGGCGGCGCGGCTGCAGGCCGATATCGTGACCCTGCACGCACGTGCCGACCTGGCTGAACGGCATGCCGAGGCGGCGACGGAACAGGTGCTGCTGCAACGCGAGGCGGCGCGGCACGAGTCCAGCCGGCTGCGCGAGGCTCTCGGCCGGCACCAGACCGATGCCGATCGCGCCGGGCAGCTTCGGATACACGACCTGGCGGCGGAGCGTGCGGCGCTGCACCAGGCCCGCCACGAGCTGCAGCAGACCCACCTGCGGCTGCAGGAGGCGCTGCACGAACTGGCGGTGGTGCGTACCAGCACGTCGTGGCGGCTGACCGCGCCGATGCGTATCGCGGTGCGCCGCACGCGGCGGCTGATCGGGAGCGCCGACCGGCCGTATCTCGCACCCGTCACGGCGGCGGTGCAGGTGCCTGAAGCCGAGCGCGTTCCCGAACCGCCGGCCGACGAGGGGCAGGACGAGGCGACCACCATCGCTTCGCTGCCGCCGTTGCCGATCACGCCGCCGCCGCCGTTCCTGACTTCGCCTGCGCTGCAAACGGGCGGTCTTTCGGCGGTGCATCAATTCCATTCCGGCTCTGCGGTCAACGACGCCATCACCAACGCGATGCTGCTGACCCGCTCGCTACTGCGCGCGATGGGCTACCACAGCGAGATCTTTGTCGAGGAGCCGCCCGCGGCGCTGGCCGGGGACCTGCTGCCGATGGAGGCGTTGCCGCGCCACGACGGCTACGTGCTGATCGTGCGGCACTCGATGGGCTATGACCGGTTCGAGCAGATCCTGGCCCTGCCGGCGCCGAAGATCCTGCTGTATCACAACATCACGCCGCCGGAATTGCTGGTGCGCCACCCCTATCTGGCGCGCTACGCAAGGCTCGGCCGCCGACAGCTCGCAACCTTCAGGGGACGGGTGGCGGCGGCGCTCGCCGACAGCGAATACAACGCGAACGAGCTGCGCGGCCTCGGTATCGCGCCGGTGCGTGCCTGCACCCTGCTGTTCGACCTCGACGCGCTGCGCCGCCGCGCCGCGCGCGCAACGCATGGGCTGCGCGAGACCGGCCGGTTCACCATCCTGTTCGTCGGGCGCATCAACGCGTCCAAGGGGCAGGCCGCGCTGGTCGAGGCCTATGCCGACTTCAGGACCGAGTTCGACCATCCGTCGCGTCTGGTGCTGGTCGGACATCATGACGCCGCCGACGATGCCTATGCGCGCACAGTGCGGCAGGCGATCGCGCGTCACGGCCTGGACGCGGATATCGTCCTGGCAGGCAGCGTCGCCGACGACACCCTGCACGAATGGTATGCGGCCGCCGACCTCTATGTCTCGCTCAGCCGGCACGAGGGCTTCGGTGTTCCGCTGGTCGAGGCAATGGTGCATGGTGTGCCGGTGCTGGCCTATTCGGGCGGAGCGGTGCCGTACACGCTGGGTATGGCGGCCGACCTGCTGATCGACACAGCGCCTGCGACGGTGGCGGCCGCCATACTGCGGCTGGCGCGCGATCCGGACGCGCGGGCCGCCCGGGCGCGGGCGCAGGATGCAACGCTCGGCCGCTTCGCCCTCGATCGCCAGCGTGCGGTGCTGGCGGATGCGCTGCTGCGGGCCGGGGCGGCGCTGCCGGCCGAGCCTCAGACGGTGCCGCTGCTGGAAGCCAACTTGCGGCTGTCGATCGCGGGTCACGTGAATGGCAGCTACAGCCTGGCCGCGATCAACCGCGATCTGGCGCGCGCGCTGGACGAGGCGCTGCCTGGCCGGGTGCGGCTGCTGCCGGTCGAGGGCGGACCCACGCTGGATCTGTCCGGAGTGCCTCCAGACGAGCAGGCGCTGGTGTCGGCGCTGGTGCACCGGCCGCCGCATGCAACCGGTCCGGAGCTGGTGGTCAGCCAGCATTATCCGGTGCATGTGCCGCGGCAGCGTGGCGACGCCACGGTGGCGATGCTGTTCTGGGAAGAGAGCCTGCTGCCGGCTGCGACGATCGAGTTGCTCGGCCGCAATTTCGATGCCGTCGTGGCGCCGACGCGTTTCGTGCGGGACGCGCTGGTTGGCAGCGGGCTCGCCATCCCCGTGCGGGTGATCCCGCCCGCGCTGCGGCTGGAGCGGTTCGCGGCGCTGCGGCGCGAACGCCCCGAGGCGCCGGCGCCGGTGCATCGATTTCTGCATGTCTCGTCCTGCTTTCCGCGCAAGGGCGTCGACGTGCTGCTGCGGGCTTGGGCAGCGGCGTTCCGCGCCGGCGACTCGGTCAGGCTGGTGATCAAGGGCTTTCCGAATCCGCACAACGACGTGGCCGCACAGATCGCAGACCTGCTGGCATCCGATCCGGACGTCGCCCCGATCCAGCTGGTCGATGCCGACCTCGATGGCGAGGCGTTGCTGGCGCTCTATCGCGACGCCGACACAATGGTGCTGCCGACGCGCGGCGAGGGCTACAACCTGCCGGCGGCGGAGGCGCTCGCCGCCGGTCTCGGTCTCATCGTCACCGGGCGCGGCGGCCACATGGATTTCTGCACCGGACCCGATGGCCCACTGCCCGAAGTACGCCTGTTGCGGTACCGTCCGGCGCGGTCGGGCAGCCATGTCGCCACTCCCCATTCGCTGTGGCTGGAGCCCGACCATGAGGATCTGGTGGCTGCCCTGCGCGAGCAGCTTGCGGCGACGGGGCGTTCCGGGACCCGGCGGCTGGCGGATGCGGCCTCGCTGGCGGATGCCTGGTCTCGCATGGCCCGCGACCTTCTACTGCGAAGGCCATTCACAGGAACTCGCATCTCCTGGGTGTCAAGCTGGGACGTTCGCTGCGGCATTGCGGAGTATTCCCGGCACCTGCTGGAAACCCTGACCGACGCGACGGGCGAGCACAGCGTCCGTGTCCGTATCCTGTGCGACCGCCGCACCTCCATCGACGAGGCGGAGCCGGAAGCGCCCGTCCGCATGCCGGAGGTCTGGCCGTGCTGGGAGGCCGGCGATCCGCGCTCGGTCGAGCCGCTGGCGAATGCCATCGCGGCCGATGACGCGCCTGCCGTCGTGCTGCAGCACCAGCCGGGTCTGCTGTCGTTCGCAACCCTGGCGGCGCTGATCAACCATCGCGCGCTGCTAGGGCGGGTGGTTGTCGCAGCCCTGCACAACACGCGCGACCTGCTGGACCTTTCCGCAGCGGAACGTCAAGTCGTCATCCACGCCCTGCGCCGTATCGACGCTGTCCTGGTGCATACGGTTGCCGACCTGCTCCGCCTGCAGTCGCTCGGCCTGGAGGCGAACACGATACTGCTGCCGCATGGGGTTGCGCGGCCACTTCCCGCCCCGCCGGTGCGCGCACTGGACGTGCTCGGCACGCCGATGATCGGCTGTTACGGGTTCTTCCTGCCCGGCAAGGGGATTGATGTCCTGATCGAGGCGTTCGCCATCCTGCGGCAGCAGATGCCCCGCGCCCGGCTGCTGCTGGTGAATGCCGAATACGAGCATCCGCATTCGGCGCGTGAGATAGAGCGTTGCAGGCGGCTGGCGGCCGATCTCGGGGTGGAGGACGCGATCGTGTTCGAGACCGCGTTCCTGGCGCAACGGCGTTCACTCGAGTTGCTAACCGGATGCGACGTCCTGGCGCTGCCCTACCGGCCCTCAAAGGAAGCCGCCAGCGGCGCACTGCGCATTGCGCTGGCCAGCGGCGTGGCGGTCGCCGTCACACCCATCGAGCTGTTTGCCGAAGCTGGTGGCGCGGTGTTTCGATTTGCAGCGCTCGATGCAGCTTCGGTCGCCGAGGGACTGGCGGGGCTGCTGGCTGACCTGACCGCCCGGGTCGCCTTGCAGAGCCAGGCGCAGGAATGGATTGCAGCGCGACAATGGCCGGATCTCGCGCGGCGGTTGGGCGGAATGCTGACCGGCATGGTCCGGACCAGGGCTCTTGAAGGAGAGGCCTGATCATAGAAGGGCCGGAGCCTGGCTGGCTCCGGCCCTTGCAACGGGATGTTGTTCTAACGTCAGACGATGGTGACGGATCCATTGACGCCGTTCGGGAAGAATAGGCCACCGGCAGTGCCGGCAACATTGCTTCCGTAGGCGATCGCCAAGACCTGTTGCGGCGTACGGCGGTAGTTCAGGCCCATAAGGTCGACGTTGGTAAGGTTGAACGCGTTGCCGGCAATGGTGGTGCCGTTATCGCCCACGCCAGACAAGGTCGCACGTAGCGCAGAGATCGCATTCGTGACAGTGCCCGCGCCGACATCGGATAGGAAGCCTCGGATCGCGCCTGCCTGATACCCCTCCGCGGCGAGGAAGCTGGCTGCGTAGGCGATGTTGGTCGGGTCGGTAAGCAACGCGGCAGCGCCCGCAAGCGCAGTCACGCAGACATCTTCCAGGACATACGCGCCAAGCAGGAACGACACCTCGTCCGCATAGGGATTGAAAGTCTGGCCTGAAGTGATCAGACCGGCGGCCATGGCAAGAGTTGTCCAGCTATTGACAAGATCGATCGTGGGCTCGGCAATCGCGGCCGATCCGAGAACGGTACGGACTGCCAGGACATGTGCGAGTTCGTCGTTGGCCAGTTGCTGGCCGTAATAGGCGAGGGCGGTAGTCTTAAACGGAACCAGCGAGCCACCGGTGACCGTGCCCTGGGTGCCGGTGCCAGTGACGGCACTGTAGGCGCTGAGACCCTGCCCAGTCACGCCACGCAGATAATACTCAGCGCCGAGATACTCGAAGTTCAGCGCGAAGTTGAATATGACCGCATCGGTGATGGCCTGTGCCGACGCCGTCTCGCTCGTCAGGGCGGTCGCTGCCGCGACGCCTGCAAGGCCAAGACCGGCACGCCGAAGCATCGATCGGCGGTCTGCCCTGGCCTTGATCTTTTCGACGTCGCCATCCCTGACGGCCGCGATCTGTGTTTCGTCCAACATGGTGGAGTTCTCCAGGAGCCGGTTGCCGGCCCGCAATTACAATGTCGTGTCAGAGGCCCGGGCTTGTCGCACCGAAAATTAGTCGCCTGATCGTGTCTAACGATCAGGCCGTCGTGAAGAGGCCGTTCATGCCATTCGGGTAGAAAAGCCCCCCGGTCGGTGAGGCGCCGCCATAGACGATGTTCAGGACCTGTGCCGTGGTGCGGCGGTAGGCCTGGCCGTTGGCATCGACATTGTTGAACTGGTAGGGATTGCTTGCCGACTGGGTCCCGTTATCGTCGGCGACGCCGGAAAGCGTTGCGCGCAGAGCGGAAATCGCGTTGGTCACAGAGCCCGCGCCGATCTGCGACAGATAGCCGCGAACGGCGCCTGCATGATAGGCCTCAACCGCGAGCACGCTGGCCGCATAGGACAGGTTGTCCGGCACGGTGAGTAGGTTGGCAGCACCCGCATAGGCAGTTACCCCGACATCCTCGAAGATGTAGGAGCCAAGCAGAAACGAGACCTCGTCGGCGAACGGATTGAAGGTCTGGCCGGCCGTGATCAGACCCGCAGCAATCGCCAAAGTCGTGAAGCTGTTGACGAGATCGATCGCCGGTTCCGCAACGGCGGCGCTTCCGAGGGCGTTGCGCAGAAACTCGACATGCGCCAGTTCATCGACGGCGATGGTCTGAGCATAATAGGCCAGCGCCGGGTTCTGGAACGGGACCAGAGTGTTCGCGGGCGCCGTCACGCCGCCGGTCGCACCGACCAGCGCCGGGCTGAGGCCGGAACCGGTCACGGCGCGCAGATAGTATTCCGCCTCGAGATATTCGAGATTGAGCGCAAAATTGAGGATGTCGGCATCGGTGTAGGCGGCAGCCGCAGCCGGGCTCGACGTGGCCGCTATGCCCATCGTGCTCATCGCACCGACCGCGGCGGCGCCCATGCCGGCGCGCTTCATCAGCTTGCGGCGGCCGATGGCACCCCATTCGCCCGCAGCAGTGTTCAGATCGATCATTTGAACTTTCCTGTCCCTTGAAAGCGCGACCCGGGGATCAGCCCAAGGCTCGTTGGTCGAAAAAAAAGGAGCGCAGCCTTCCAGCCGCCCGTCTGCATCAACTTCATCAGGGCTCGGCTGGATGCGGTTTGGGTGAAGGAAACTTAAGAACCCGGCAACACTTGAACGTGATGCGCTGAACCGGTGAGTTCAGTTGATTGACCAGCCTGACGTGGCGGCGAGCCGAATTGTGCTCACGGCGCGGCAGGCCGGATGCGCTCCCGGCCTGCCAGGGCCGTCGTCGCGGGTGGCGTCAGAAGTAGCTGTTGAGCAAATTCTCCAGATATTCCTGTCGGCCCGAGCGCGGCTGCGGCTCGTCGCTTCGAGAGGCAACGTCGCGGGCGATGTCGTCCAGGGAGAGCGAGGAGGCGAGCGCGCGGCCGCGCTCGGTCTCCCAGCCGGCATAGCGCTCGTCGACGTGCCGGGCGAGCCTGCCGTCTTCGAGCATCGCGGCCGCCACCAGCAGCGAACGCGCGCACAGGTCGATGCCGCCGACATGCGCGTGCACCAGATCCTCAGGGTCGATCGATTGCCGCCGGATCTTGGCGTCGAAATTGAGACCGCCGGTCCCGAGACCACCCGACTTCAGCACGTAGTACAGCGCCAGCGCGGTATCGGCCAGCGAGTTCGGGAACTGGTCGGTGTCCCAGCCGATCAGCGGGTCACCGCGATTGACGTCGAGCGATCCAAGAATGCCCAGGGCCGCGGCGGTCGCGATCTCGTGTTCGAAGCTGTGGCCGGCAAGCTGTGCATGGTTCGCCTCGAGGTTCAGCTTGACCTCGGTCTCGAGACCGTAGCGCCTGAGGAAGCCATAGACGGTGGCGGCGTCGAAATCGTACTGGTGCTTGGTCGGCTCCTTCGGCTTCGGCTCGATCAGGATGGTGCCGGTGAACCCGATCCGGTGCTTGTACTCGACGACGAGGTTGAGGAAGCGTCCCATCTGGTCGAGTTCGCGGCCGAGATCGGTGTTGAGCAGCGTCTCGTAGCCCTCGCGGCCGCCCCACAGCACATAGTTGGCGCCCCCGAGACGCCTCGTCACATCAAGGCAGTGCTTCACCGTGGCGGCGGCATAGGCGAATACCTCCGGGTCGGGGTTGGTCGCGGCCCCCGCCATGTAGCGCGGATGGCTGAACAGGTTGGCGGTGCCCCAGAGCAGGTGCACGCCGGTCTCGTCCTGCTTCTGGCCGAGCACGTCGGCTATGGCATCGAGATTGGCGACCGACTCCGAGAAACTCGAACCCTCGGACACTACGTCGCGATCATGGAAGCTGTAGAACGGCACGCCGAGCACGCGGAACAGGTCGAACGCCGCGTCGGCCTTCTGCCGCGCTGCATCGAGCCCGTCACGGCCGCTCCAGGGGCGGATGATGGTCGGCGCCCCGAACGGGTCCGAGCCGTTCATGACGAAGCTGTGCCAGTAGCAGACGGTCAGGCGCAGATGCTCGCGCATGGTGCGCCCCAGCACCACGCGTTCCTTGTCGTACCAGCGATAGGCCAGTGGAGAACGACTCTCCGGGCCCTCGTAGGCGACGGTGGGCAGGTTGCCGAAGATCGAGGTCATGGATTCATTACCCGGTTCATTGTGCAAGTTGCTTGAGGCCGCCTGCGAAGGTCCGATAGCGCGCATAGGCATGGTCGTACGCGTCGGCGAGTGCCGAATCGGGCGCGATGGTCGCGGCGATATCGGGCGGCGTGCAGATCTCGAGCGGATCGGCATGCCGCGCCGCACAAAAGGCGAGGCGCGCCGCCCCGAACGCGCCGCCGCTCTCCGCGCCCGCCGGCAGGTCGAGTGGCCGGCGCAGCACGCTCGCGATGATCGACAGCCAGACCGGCGAGCGCGCGCCACCGCCCACTGCCCAGGCGCGATCGAACCCGGTGCCGGCGTCGATCAGCGCCTCCTGGCAGTCGCGGAAGGCGAAGGCCACCCCTTCCAGCACCGCCTGCGTGAGCGTGGCGCGATCGGCCTCGTGGCCGAGCCCGGCGAATCCGCCGCGCAGGCCGGCCATGTTGTGCGGCGTCCGTTCGCCGGCGAGATAGGGCGCGAACAGCGCGCGCGAGGGTGCGGTGACGCGCGAGCCGAGTTCGGCGGTCAGGCTGGCCGCATCGCTGCGGAACAGCCGCGCCAGCCATTCGATGCTGTCGGTGGCCGACAGGATCACGCCCATCTGGTGCCAGGTGTCGGGCACCGCATGGCAGAAGGCATGCACGGCGGACGCGGTGTTCGGGGCGAAGCGGTCGGTGCTGGCGAACAGCACTCCCGACGTGCCCAGCGAGACGAAGGCGCTGCCCGGCCGCACCGCGCCGATGCCGCAGGCGGATGCCGCATTGTCGCCGCCGCCGCCGGCCACCACCACCGGTCCTGCGATGCCGAAGCGGTCGGCGAGCGCCGGGTGCAGCAGCCCGGACACCGCGCTGCCTTCCACCAGGCGCGGCATGTGCGAGCGATCGAGATGGGTTGCCGCCAGCACCGCGTCCGACCAGTCGCGGGCCGCGACGTCGAGCCAGCCGGTGCCGGCGGCGTCCGACATGTCCGACACCGCCTCCCCGGTGAGCAACAGGCGCACATAATCCTTGGGCAGCAGCACCAGCCGGGTGCGCGCGAAGATCTCCGGCTCGTGCGTCTCCACCCAGCGCAGTTTCGGCGCGGTGAAGCCGGGCATCATGATGTTGCCGAAGATCCCGCGCAGCCCGGGACATTCGGCTTCGAGCGCCACGCATTCCGCCTCGCTGCGGGTGTCGTTCCACAGGATCGCCGGGCGCAGCACCGCATGGTCCGCATCCAGCAGCACCGCGCCGTGCTGCTGTCCGGACAGGCCGATGCCGGCGACGTTGCGCATCGCCGCCGGCTGCGCGCCGGCGAGTGCGGCGAGCACGGCGAGGGTCGCATCCCACCAGGCCTGCGGATCCTGTTCCGAATGGCCCGGGTGCGGACGGTTGACCGTGAGTGCCTCGAACGTTGTGGCCAGCACCGCCTGCCGCTCGTCGATGAGCACCGCCTTGACCGAGGAGGTGCCGATGTCGATCCCGATAAAGGAGGGTCCTGTGACCATGAGCAGCGTTTCCGTTCAGACGTTGTCGCGCATGAAGATGTCGATGCGGATCGGCGCCGGCACGTGGCCGGCCTCGCCGTCGGCCGCCGCACGCAGCGCCTCGACGGCGATTGCGATCTCGTCGGTGACCGACTGGTGCAGCACCGCATCGAAACTGCCGCGCAGCAGGGCCGCACGGGTATGCTGGGTGAGCTCGTGTCCGACCACCACGACGTCGTGCTGGCGCCGGGACTGCTCGAGCGCCTCGACGATGCCGCGATTGCCGGCGCCGATCGAATAGAGCCCGACCAAATCGGCATGCGCCTCAAGCAAGCCGCGCACGATGGCGGCACTCGCGGGCCCGTCATCGAGCCCTTCGGCCGGCGGCAGCAGGACAAGCTGCGGATGCTCCTGGCCGATCACCTGGGAGAAGCCGAGATGGCGCTCGCTATGGTCGCGCAGCGTGAGCTTGCCGGCGATGGCGGCGACGCAGCCCGCGCGCCTGGCGTTGAAGCGCCCGACCAGGGATCCCGCGACACGCCCGGCGGCGACGTTGTCGATGGCGACGCAATGCAGCCGCGCCGCGGTCGCGCCCGGTGTGCCGATATCGGACACCAGCGTGATCACCGCGACGCCGCGCGCGTGCAGCGACTTGAGAGCGGCGCGTACCCGCGGCGCATCCACCGCCACCACCGCGACACCCTCGGTCTGCTGCGCGTCGATGCGGTCGAGGATGCGGGCAAGGACCGCCGACTGGAACGCCGGGTAGGTGACGACGCCGATCTGGATGCGCCGGCTCATCAGCAGCTTGCCTTGTGCCAGCACCATGTCGTGCAGCGCGTGCATGAAGCTGTTGCCGTCGGGCTGCGGGAGGATGAACACGAAGCGGTGGCGCCGGCTGGTCGCGAGGCTCGCGGCATAATGGTCGCGGGTGAAGCCGAGCCGGTCGATGGTGGACCGCACGCGCTGGCTCATCGCCTGGCTGACGCCGCGCCGGCCGTTCAGCACGCGATCGACGGTGGCGAGCGATACGCCCGCCTGCTCCGCCACGTCATGCACGGTGATCCGCTTCATTCAGATCAGCATAGCGCGATGGCTGATGTACGATAGTCAATTTCAACAGGACAGACGTTATTTCCACAGCCATGCGCAGCCGCAGCATTGCTGCACTGCAGAATGTTGCTTCAGCTGCACAGACGGAATAAACCCCGGCAGTCACTGCGAAACGCTGTTGCTGCACGTGCCTCATGCTGTTACGCATTGCCACCGGATGCGACAGAAGAGCGACCCATGAGGGCGTCCTCGCAGCCACGCCGTCCACAGGAGGATCCCTTGCGTCTCTTGCCAATGCTGACCCGTCGCCACGCGGTCGCCGCCACCCTTGCAACCCTGCTGGCCGGAAGCTCGGCGCCCGCGCTGCTGTCGGCGCCGGCGGTTGCCAGCCCGTCGCACGCCAAGATCGGCTTCTCCATCGACGACCTGCGCATCGAGCGTTGGTCGCGCGACCGCGACTATTTCACCGCCGCTGCGAAGGGACTTGGCGCCAAGGTCTATGTGACCTCCGCCGACGGTTCCGAGCAGCGCCAGATCTCGCAGATCGAGAACCTGATCTCGCGCGGCATGGACGTGATCGTCATCGTGCCGTTCAACGGCAAGGTGCTCGGCAACATCGTGAATGAGGCCAAGCAGGCCGGGATCAAGGTGATCTCCTACGATCGCCTGATCCTGGACGCCGACATCGACGCCTACATCTCGTTCGACAACGTGCGCGTCGGCCAGATGCAGGCGCAGGGCGTGGTCGATACCGTGCCGAAGGGCAACTACTACCTGCTCGGCGGCGCGCCCACCGACAACAATGCCAAGCTGCTGCGCGAAGGCCAGATGAAGGTGCTGCAACCGCTGGTCGACAAGGGCGAGATCAAGATCGTCGGCTCGCAGTGGGTGCCGGAATGGTCGGCCACCGAGGCGCTGTCGATCACCGAGAACGCGCTCACCGCCAACAAGAACAACATCCAAGGCATCGTCGCCTCCAACGACGCGGTCGCCGGCGGCGCGATCCAGGCGCTGAACGCCCAGGGCCTGGCCGGCAAGGTCGGCGTGTCCGGGCAGGATGCGGATCTTTCGGCGATCAAGCGCGTGGTGGCCGGCACTCAGAGCAGCGATGTCTACAAGCCGCTGAAGCTGATCGCCTCGACCGCGGCGAAGGTGGCGGTCGAACTCGCCAAGGGCGAAAAGCCCGCCTACAACTCGACGATCAATAACGGCAAGAAGGATGTGCCCACCATCCTGCTGACGCCGATCCTGGTCACCAAGTCGAACGTCAATCTGCTGGTCAAGGATGGCTTCTACACCCAGGCCCAGATCGGTGAATAACGGACCGGCTGCAACTTCGCAGCCTTGACTGGCGAGGGCGCGCGGATGAGCGAGTATCTTCTGGAGATGCGACGCATCATCAAGGAGTTCTCGGGAGTCCGCGCGCTCAACGGTATCGATCTCGCGGTCAAGCCCGGCGAATGCGTCGGACTGTGCGGCGAGAACGGCGCCGGCAAGTCGACGATGATGAAAGTTCTGTCGGCGGTCTATCCGTACGGAACCTGGCAGGGCGAGATCCTCTGGGACGGCCACGAACTGCGTGCGAGCGGGGTGCGCGAGACCGAGGATGCCGGCATCGTCATCATCCACCAGGAGCTGATGCTGGTGCCGCAGCTCTCGGTCGCCGAGAACATCTTTCTCGGACGCGAGCCGAAGACCCGCAGCGGCCTGATCGATTTCGACGCAATGATCGCGCGTGCCACCGCGCTGCTCAACGACCTGCGCATGCCGAACATCAACGCGGCCAAGCCGGTTTCCAACTACGCCGGCGGCGAGCAGCAGCTGATCGAGATCGCCAAGGCGCTGAGCAAGAATGCCCGCCTGCTTATCCTCGACGAGCCGACATCTTCCCTCACGCGGCGCGAGATCGACGTGCTGCTCGACCTGGTGCGCGACCTCAAGCGACGTGGCACCGCGTGCGTCTATATCTCGCACAAGCTCGACGAGATCGAGGCGATCTCGGACAGTGTCACCGTGATCCGCGACGGCGCCTTCGTGGGCTCGGCACCGATGGCGCAGCTAACCCAGGCCGACATCATACGCATGATGGTGGGCCGCGAGATGAACAACCTGTTCCCGCGCGAGCAGCACGAGATCGGCGAGGTGGTGTTCGAGGCCCGCAACTTCACTGTGTGGGACCTGGAGAATCGCCAGCGCAAGCGCGTGGACGACATCTCGTTCGCGATCCGGCGCGGCGAGATCGTCGGCATCGCCGGGCTGGTCGGCGCCGGCCGCACCGAGCTGGTCAGCGCCATCTTTGGCGCCTGGCGGGGCACCAGCGAAGGCACCGTCTGGCTCGGGGGCAAGCAACTCCGTATCCGGGCGCCGAGCGATGCGGTGCGCGCCGGCATCTGCATGGTGCCCGAGGACCGCAAGGCGCACGGGATCGTGCCGCAGATGGGCGTTGGCCAGAACATGACCATGGCGGTGCTGGACTCGTTCGCGCCCGGCGGGCTGATCAACGAGGCTGCCGAGATGAACGCGATCGGCCGCGACATCGCCCGCATGCGCATCAAGACCGCGTCACCGATCCTGCCGATCTCCAACCTGTCCGGCGGCAACCAGCAAAAGGCGGTGATCGCCAAGATGCTGGCGCCGGCGCCCAAGGTGCTGATCCTCGACGAGCCGACGCGCGGCGTCGATGTCGGCGCCAAGTACGAGATCTACAAGCTGATCTTCGCGCTCGCCCGCACCGGAACCGCGGTGATCATGGTGTCGTCGGAGATGCCCGAGGTGCTCGGCATCAGCGACCGCGTGCTGGTGATCGGCGAGGGCGAGCTGCGCGGGAACTTCGTCAATGACGGGCTCACCCAGGAGCAGGTGCTGTCGGCCGCGATCCTGCCCGCCCACTCCCACGCCGCCGAATGATTTGCCCGCTTTCGAGCTGAGGGACCCGTCACCACCATGAACAAGCCCGCCCTCGCCACCACGACCGCCCCTGCGGGCAGCGCGCCCGCCCGCAACCCCGGCTTCGGGCTGAAGCTCGACCACGTGAAGGGCGCCTTCTCGCGCTACAAGATCCTCGCTCTGGTGCTGGCGGTCGCGGTGATCTGGGCGCTGTTCTGGCAGCTCACTGACGGCGACTTCCTGACCGCGCGCAACTTCTCCAACCTGCTGCGCCAGATGTCGATCACCGGCATGCTCGCCTCGGGCATGGTGTTCGTAATCGTGCTGGGCGAGATCGACCTCTCGATCGGCTCGCTGCTCGGCCTGCTCGGCGGCATCGCCGCAATCCTCGACGTCACGTACCAGTTGCCGCTGCCGCTCACCCTGCTGGTGGTGATGCTGCTCGGCATCGCCGCTGGCATGTTCAACGGCTTCTGGGTCGCCTATCTCGGCATACCCTCCTTTATCGTCACCCTGGCGGGAATGCTGGTGTTCCGCGGCATCCTGCTCGGCATCACCGGCGGCGTCACCATCTCACCGGCGAGCGCGCCACTGGTGGCGATCGGGCAGAGCTACCTGCCGGACATCATCGGCTACGTGCTGGCCGCCGGCGTGCTGGCGCTGCTGGTGTTCGTCTCGGTGCAGGCCCGCGGCCGCCGCCAGCACCACGCACTCGAGGTGCCCCCGCTCTGGCTCGACGGCCTCAAGCTGTTCGCGGCGGCGGCCGCGATCGGCGGCTTCGTCTATGCGGTGGATTCCTATCGCGGCGTGCCGACGCCGGTGCTGGTGCTGCTGGTGCTGCTCGGCGTGTTCACCCTGATGGCGCGCCGCACCGTGTTCGGCCGTCGCATCTACGCCATCGGCGGCAATCTCGAGGCCACGCGTCTGTCTGGCGTGAACGTGCAGCGCATCAAGCTGCTGGTGTTCGCGCTCATGGGCCTGATGGCGGCACTCGCCGGCATCACCACCACGGCGCGCCTGGCCGCCGGCTCGCCCTCTGCCGGCAGCCTGCAGGAACTCGACGCGATCGCCTCCTGCGTGATCGGCGGCACCTCGCTGCGCGGCGGCTCCGGCACCGTGTTCGGGGCGCTGATCGGCGCGCTGATCATGGCCAGCCTGGATAACGGCATGTCGATGCTGAGCGTCGACACCTTCTGGCAGATGATCGTGAAGGGCGTGATCCTGCTGCTGGCGGTTTGGCTGGACATAGCCACCAGCGTCAAGCGCTAAGCGAGGCCGTCCGAGAACACGCTACTGCGGTCATCCCTCTTCTTAAGGATGGGCGGCTGCCTGCGCTTCCAAGGCCGCTCCCCTCCGGTTCTCGACAGCCGCCCCAGACCGGCGCCTTTGGCGCCTCTGACTCGCCGCAGCGCGTTCTCGGATTGCCTCGGCGGTCTCATTAAAGGTTCTTTGCGAAGGGCTGATTGATCTGCCATCCAGCCTCTCCGGAACTACCGGATTGGATGGATGGAAGGATCGACGCCTCTCGACGAATGCCTGAGGGCGCCTGCCATGCCTCGGGCATGGGCAATCAGCCCCGTGCACACGCGGTCGCTGTCGGTCGGGCTCTTCGTGTTCGTGCTGATCTCTGTCTTTGCGGTCTCGCTGCGTTGGATCCTGCTGCATCCGGGGATCACCGGGTGGGACCAGATCCAGTACATCGACCTTTCGCTCAAGGATGGGCTGGTCGGGCGCCTGGATGGGGGCGGGGCGCTGCGGGATGCGCTGTTCAACGATTATCGCTGGATGCCGCCGGGCGTGCGTTTCCTCGGGCTGCCGCTGGTGCTGCTGCATCACGACAGCAACGCCGCCTTCCGCCTGCTGACGCTCTCGCTGTTCATGGCCTCGCTGCTGCTGGTGTTCGATGCTGGCCGGCGGTTGTCCGGCGCGGCGCCGGCCGCTGGCGCAACCGCGCTTGCCGCGGTCGCTCCCATCTGGGTGCGCGCCAGCGAGGAGTTCATGTCCGAGACCGCGCTGATCCCGGCACTCGCGCTCGCACTATGGTGCCTTGTGCGCGAGACCGAGCCGGTGCGCCCGCGCTACCTGCCGGTGCTCATGGGGGCGGCGCTCGGGCTCGGCCTGCTGGCGAAGTTCAGCTTCATCCCGCTGGCCGCGGTGTTCGTACCGATGCTGGCGCTGTCGGCCTGGCGACGCGGCAACTGGAGCGGTCTGCTCACCGTGCTGCTAGTGGCGGCGCTGATGGCCTGGCCGTTCTATGCGTATGACGGGTTGCGCTACATCGCCTACGCCCACTTCGCAGCCACCTGGCCGCTCGATCGGATGCCGGGGCGAGGGCTCACCTACGCCCGCAACTACCTGGCGGAACTTGCGCATAGCGATGTCGGATCGCCTGACCTGCTGCTGCTGCCGGTGGTCCTCGTGCTGGCGATCCGCGCGATGCTGCGATCGCCGGACGGCTGGTCCGACCGGCACCGGTTCATCGGCATTGCCTGCGGCCTGATGCTCGCGTTCACGGTGCTTCCGCACATCTTCGGCAACAACCAGAACACGCGTCTGCTGGTGGGTGCGCTGCCGGTGCTGGCGCTGTTCCTGGCCGCCGGCAGTGGTCCGAGGCTCGGTCTCGCGATGGGCACTGTCGCGGCGGTGCAGGCGGTGTTGATGCTCGGCCTGATCGTCACAGGTCCATATCAGGCGGATGGCGGCAACGAGTTGACCGGCACCACGCTGCTGACCAACTCGTGGCGCGACAACGTGATCTGCGACTTCTCGCAACCGATCCGGGCGGCGCGTGCCCGAGCAGAGCGGCCGGTGGTGCGTTTCTACGGCATCACGGCTGCAATCAACCACGTCCAGATCCAGGCCGCCTTCGTGCGTGCCGGCGTGCTGGCAGACGTGGCCTCGATCGACATGTCGAGGCGGGACCCCGCCGGTCCCGCGCGCGCCGGTGCCGACCTGGTCATGGTGCTGGACACGCCGGAGAAGTCCGACGCCATCAGCGGGGTCTATGATCCAGATGCCGGGCTCGGTGCGATCCGCGACGCGCTGGCGCACAGCGCGAACTACACGCGGTCGGACGTGCGCGTGCTGGGGCCGGCAGCGCCGTGCGGGATGACCTCGTTCCTGGCGCGGCGATGATCTCGGGCTGGCGCGAAGGCACCGGCCGCGCCGAACTTCAGTATCCGACGGTGAAGCGCCTGCGGGAATGTGCCGGGTGCTCCAGCTCGTCAACCAGTGCGACAGCGTAATCCTCGAAGGAGATGCTGCTGCCTTGCTCGTTCTGCAGGAGCAGGTCGGCACCGAGGCGGAATATGCCGGTCCGCTCGCCGGGAACCAACATCAAGGGCGGTGAGAGAAAGGTCCAGTCCAGCCGGGCCTCGTCGCGCAGCAGGTCCAGGAAAGTGCATCCTGTGGCAGCCTCCTGCCTGTATGCCTCCGGGAAGTTCGGCGCATCGATGAGTTTCAGGCCCAGCGGGAATTGACCCACCGCGAGCTCGAGACTTCCCGCGCCGCCCACGACGACGTAACGGCGCGCACCGGACGACCGCACGGTCGCAATCAGCCTTGCCGGTTCGGTCGCAGTGAACGGCACGGCGCTGATGACCGCATCGTGGCCCTCGAGCAGGGCGGCGAGGCCGATTTCATCCGAGACATTGCCGGCCCTGGCCGCGACTTCGGCCGATAACGGCACCTGGCCCACGTTGCGAGCGATGGCGGTGACGGAGTGCCCGCGGCGGAGGAGTTCGGCGAGGATGCGCGAGCCGGTATTCCCGGTGGCACCGATCAGGGCAACATGCATCAGAGGCCTCGACTGTGGTTTCCAATAGCGACTAGCTGTCGATTGACTTGGCTGGTGTAAAGAAGGCACCGTCGCCCTACCTGGTCACCTCTGGGGAACCGCCATGCTGGTCCATGATCCATATTCCGGCGTCTGCCCGACACGGATGATTCTCGATCGCATTGCCGACAAATGGGCCGTCCTGGTGCTCGGGCTGCTGATCAACGCCCCGGTGCGCTTCAACCAGCTCCGCCGGACAATCGAGGGCATCTCCCAGAAGATGCTTTCCCAGACCCTCAAGGCCCTGGAACGCGATGGGCTGGTCAGCCGCAGGGCGTTCGCAACGGTGCCGGTGACGGTCGAATACGCCATCACCCCGCTGGGACAGACGCTCGCCGCCACCCTGGACGCGCTGCGGATCTGGGCGGAGACCCACATGGAAGAAGTGACTGCCAGTCAGCAACGATACGATGCGAGGTCCTGACCCGATCCACCCACGGCTCGCAGGCAGCCTGCTAGCCTCCAAGACCCTCGAGCAAGGTGTTGGACGGCGCGAGGCATGGGCTCCCCGCCACGGCTATCGAGACATCCGGCATGCGGTCATGCTGGCCAATGGGCAGGCCGGTGAACATGTTGCCCACTCTTTTCTCGATGACTCACAGGTTCCTGGCATAGACGATGCGCTTTCCTGCCGCCCGCATCATCGATCGCGACAGCGAGCACCGTGCACCCCGGCCGCGACGGTGATCGCGTCTCCCAGCGCGTCCAGGATGAGCCGCTCCAGCTCGAAGCACACATCGGTGCGCTCCGTCCGCATATGGAACAGCAGGTCTCCGACCGCCCGCAGCAGAGACTTTTCCGATCGAAGTGCATCGGCAAACGTCTTTGCCTATTTGTTAGGGCAAGCATTTTTATCCGATCGAGGAGCAAGGCCGATCGGATGATGTTCCAGGCCGCCGATAGCGGAGGAAACCCTGCGCACCCGCTCGAACGCACGGGCGCCGGCGCCAATGGCAAGAGCGAGAAACACCGCTGCCTTGGAGAGCGGTGCATCGATGCTCCGCGACCCATCGGCACGCGGTCCGACGCATCCGGCATCGGTGCGCTTCCGGTTCGTCGTCTGGGCGGAAAACCCTACTATTCTTCGTAGCGACGCCGGTGGTTCAGGGATGCCGGCGGACCGGCACGGGCACGTTGCAGAGATCGACCCCGCCGGCCGGCCGCACATAGAACGGGTCGCGACGATTGGCACGTGCGGCGACGTAGGCCGCAAAGGCGGGTGATCCCGTCAGCATCACCTGCCAGGACGGACGCCCGGCGGCGGCCAGTTCCGAGGCAAGCCGTACGCGCCGGATCGGGGTGCGTTGCGCGGCCTGGGCGTAGAAGCCGAGCGCTGCGGTGCCGCGGGGCAGCGTGTCGAGCACGTCGATGCCGTCGATGATCCGACCGACGAGGGCGATGTTGCGGTCGAGCTGGCGTGGCGCCTGGCCGATCACGGCGTAGAGTTCGGCGCCGGAGCCGGTGTCGGGCGGCATGTCGCGCCCGACGCCGACGATGCCGTAGCAATGCGCGAGCCAGGCAGTGTTCGAGGCACGGTCGTAGCCAACAGGCCAGCCGAGCGCGAAGCCGACCGCGGGCGCATAGGCGTCCGGCCCGGCGAGCGGCGTGATCGCGAGCCCCTGCAGCGCGCGCTGGTATTCCGCCGGCGGATGCGCCACCAGCCCCGGCGGCGGCGGCCTGGAAGCGTCGCCCCACTGCACCACGTAGTCGTCCTGCACCCGCACCACCGAGGTCTGCTCGAAGCTGCGCGCCGCGATCAGGCGGCGGATATTGGCCACATGCGCCGGCGCGAATCCGGGAGCGAGCTGGATCGTCACCCTGCGAGTTGTCCCGGCAGGACCTACGGCGATGTCCAGCAGCATCAGCTCGTCGGGCGGGATCGTGCTCCAGGCGCTGGACGGCGCGGCCGCGACGATCTCGACCGGGGTCGGGGGCGGGGCCGCATCGGCGAGCGCGGGGATGATCGCCATTGCGAGGGTGCCCAGGATGGACAATCGGACCATCGCGTCACTCCACTCCAGTCGGTCTCGACAGCAGCAGGGCGCGGGCCTGGTCCAGGGAGAGGTCGCCGGCCAGCAGGAGCGCCACCACCTCGATCACCGGCACGCCGACCCCGAGGGCCGCCGCGCGCGCCGCCAGCGCCGGCGCCGTCTCCACCCCTTCAGCGACCGTGCTGCGTGCGGCCAGAATCGCCTCCAGGCGCTCGCCGCGCCCCAGGGCCAGGCCAAGGCTGTAGTTGCGCGAACTGGCGCCGGTGCAGGTCAGCACCAGGTCGCCCAGCCCGGACAGGCCGGCGGCGGTGCCGGGCCGTCCGCCCAGCGCCGCGATCAGGCGCGACAGTTCGGCGATGCCGCGGGTGATGATCGCGGCACGCGCGTTCTCGCCCAGGCCGGCGCCGGCCACGGCACCTGCGGCGATCGCCATCACGTTCTTGGCCGCGCCGCCCACCTGCACGCCGATCACGTCGCTGCTGGCATAGATCCGGAAATTCTCACTCGCGACGTGCCGGGCGAGATGAGCCGCCAGCGCCGCGTCGGCGGAGGCGAGCACGGCAGCGGCCGGCAGCCCCTGCGCCACCTCATGCGCGAAATTCGGGCCGGACAGCACGCCGAGCGGCATCCCGGGATGCAGCTCGGCCAGGATCTCCAGCGGCAGCAGGCGGGTGCCGCGCTCCAGCCCCTTGCAGCAGGCGACGAGCGGCGCCCGCGAGCTGATCCCGCCCGCGACCGCGCGCAGATGCTGCACCGGAACGCAGAGCAGCACGACCCGCGCCGAGGTCGGCAGGGTGGTGGTCAGGCCGACGCCGCGTGGCAGCGTGATGCCGGGCAGGCGCGGCAGGCTGCCGTCGGCCTGCCGCTGCTGCGGCGAGCGCGTCCACAGGGTCACCGCATGACCCACGTGCGCTGCCTGGATCGCAAGCCCGATGCCCCAGGCGCCGCCACCTACCACCGCGACGGTTTCGCTCATGCGACGAGCTCCGGGGTGATCCGGGTCAGGCTGCCATGCGCGCCGCTCTCGCCCAGCCCGTCCGCGACCGCATCCAGGATCGCCGTCGCCGCCGGCTCGAATCCCCAGGGCGGCGAGGCGACCAGGACACCGCAGCCGTTCAACCGGGCGGCTTCGAGCGGCGGCCGCAGCAGCAGTTCGGCGGCAACCAGGTCCGGCTCGGCGGCCTCGCGCAGCCGGTCGTGGAAGGCACGCACCGGCGCCCGGTGCTTGATCGGGTACCAGGCGGCCACGATGCCGGCGCCGAACCGGCTTCGCGCCGCGCGGATCGCCGCCGCGATGCGGTCGAACTCGCCCGGCTGCTCGAACGGCGGATCGATCAGGGTGAGGCCGCGCCGGGCCCCGCGTGGCGGCAGCAGCGCGGGGATGGCCGCCCAGCCGTCGCGGGCATGCACCGCGACCCTCGGATCGCCGCGGAACAGCCGGTGCAGGCTGGCATGGTCCTGGTCGTGCAGCTCGCAGCAGGCGAGCCGGTCCTGCGGTCGCAGCAGCGCCTGGATCAGCCGGGGCGATCCCGGATACTTGCGGGGCGCCTCGCCTGCCCGCACCAGACCGAGATAATCCGCCAGCGCCTCGTCCGGCCTGGCGTCGAGCAGCCGGCCGATGCCCTGATGCCACTCCCCGGTGCGCGTGGCCGCATCGGCCTCGAGATCGTAGCGGCCGGCGCCGGCATGGGTGTCCAGCACGGCAAAGGCGGCCGGCTTGCGGGCGAGGGCGCGCAGCAGCCAGACCAGCAGGGCGTGCTTCATGCAGTCCGCGAAGTTTCCTGCGTGGTAGGCGTGCCGGTAGTTCACCCGGACACCGCAGCGGCAGCGCTCGAGGGGACCGTCATCTCCTGCAGCGGCCAGCGCGGCCGGGCGGGCGCCAGCAGGTCGTCCACGGCACCGGCGCGCAGCCGCTCGATCGCGGTCCAGCCCACCATCACCGCATTGTCGGTGCAGAGCGGCAAGGGCGGAGCGGCGAACCGCACGCCGCGCGATGCCGCGACGATGGCCAGCCGCGCGCGCAGCGTCGCGTTCGCGGCAACCCCGCCGGCCACCACCAGCAGCCCGGCCTCGGGCATCATCGCCAGCGCGTGCAGCACCCGGTCCGCCAGCACGTCGGCCACCGCCGCCTGGAAGCCGGCGGCGAGGTCGGCGGCCTGGCGATGCCGCAGCGAAACGCCCGCCGGCAGGCCCGCGAGGCGCTGCGCCACGGCGGTCTTGAGGCCGCTGAAGGAGAAGTCGCAGCCCGGGCGTCCGAGCAGCGGGCGTGGCAGCAGCACCGCCGCCGGATCGCCGTCACGGGCGAGACGTTCGAGCGCGGGACCGCCGGGCCAGCCCAGGCCGAGCAGCTTGGCGACCTTGTCGAACGCCTCGCCGGCGGCATCGTCGATGGTGCCGCCGAGCCGGCGGTATTGCCCCAGCCCGACCACGGCGATGCACTGGCAGTGGCCGCCCGACACCAGCAGCAGCAGGTACGGGAAGTCCGCCCCCCCTGGCACAAGTCCGGGCAGCCGGGCGGTGAGCGCGTGCGCCTCGATATGGTTGACCGGCACGAACGGGATGCCGAGCGACAGCGCCATTCCCTTGCCGAAGCCGCTGCCGACGATCAGGCCGCCGATCAGTCCCGGGCCGGCGCTGGCGGCGACCGCACCCAGGTCGCCGGTGACCAGCCCCGCCTCGGCCAGCACGCGGTGGGCCAGCTCCGGGAGATGCGCGAGATGCGCCCGCGCCGCGATCTCCGGCACCACGCCGCCGAACTCCGCATGGCCGGACTGGCTCAGCACCGCCTCGGCCAGCACCCGGCCCTCGCTGTCGAGGATTGCACAGGCGGTCTCGTCGCAGGAGCTTTCGATCGCGAGCACCGGTGCGCCCGACCATCCCGGCGCCGTCGGCTCCATCGGCAGGCTGTCGTTCAGGGTCCCAGGCTTTCCTTCAGGATGGCCCGGTAATAGGACATGCCCATGGGTCCCGCACAGCCTTCATCCGCGCTGCAGAAAGTCGCCGCCGCCGCCGCCGCGCGCGGCCTGTCCATGCAGGGAGTGGCGGCCGCCTCGCGCCGCCGCCTCCTGCCGCTCAGGGTCGGCACCCGCGGCTCGCCGCTGGCGATGGTGCAGACGCGTGCCTTCCTGACCATGCTGACCCGCTTCTGCCCGGTGCTGCGCGACATGGGCGCCTTCCAGGAGCATCCGATCAGCACCACCGGGGATAGGGTGCAGGACCGGCTGCTGGCCGAGATAGGCGGCAAGGGCCTGTTCGCCAAGGAGATCCACGAGGCGCTGCTGCACGGGCGCATCGATTTTGCCGTGCACAGCCTGAAGGACCTGGAGACCACGCTGCCGCCCGGCCTGGTGCTGGCCTGCACGCTGCGTCGCGAGGATGCGCGCGACGTGCTGATCCTGGGCCAGGATTGCGTGCTGCCCGATCCCGCCGATCCATATAGCAGCCTGCCGGAAGGCGCCGTGATCGGCACCTCGTCGGTGCGCCGGCAGTCGCAACTGCTGCATGCGCGGCCGGACCTTCGCATCGTGATGCTGCGCGGCAACGTGCAGAGCCGGCTCGACAAGCTCGCCGCGCGTCGCTGCGATGCCAGCCTGCTGGCGCTCGCGGGCTTGCGGCGCCTGGGGATGGAGGATCGTGCCGACGTGGTGCTCGATCCCGAACTGATGGTGCCGTCGGCCGGGCAGGGCATCGTCGGCGTGACCGTTCGCGAAGACGGTACGGAGCTGCGCGAACTGCTGGCGGCGATTGAGGATTACGAGGCGAGGGCGGTCTCCACTGCCGAGCGCGCGCTGCTCGCCGAGCTGGACGGCTCCTGCCGGACCCCGATCGGCGGCCATGCCAGGCTGATCCCGGTGGTGGCCGGCGGCGCGCCGGAACTACATCTCACCGGGCTGGTCGCGCGCGCCGACGGCACGTTTCTGCTCCGGCGCGCGATCAGCGGCGCACCCGCCGACGCCGAACGGCTCGGCCGAGAGCTCGGCCACGGCCTGCGCCTCGACAGTCCGCCGGACATCTTTGCCGAATAGCAGCCACGGCAAGGCTCTGGCGGTGCTGGTGACCCGGCCCGAGCCCGGCTTGCACGAGACCATGCGCGCCGTCGCCGGCCTCGGCTTCAAGCCGCTGGCCTGCCCGATGCTGCGGATCACTTCACGACAGCCGAGGCTGCCATTGCCGGAGGCGATCGACGCGATCGTGCTGACCAGCGGGCAGGCGGTCGGGCCGCTAGCCCGGGCGAGTTCGTCGGAGACTGCCTGGTTCGGAACACCCCTGCTTGCCGTAGGCGACCGCACCGCCGAGCGCGCGCGCGATGCCGGCTTCAGACGGGTCCGCAGCGCGCAGGGCGACGCCTTTGCGCTGGCGTCCCTGGTCGATGCGGAGTTTGGCCCGGGGGCGGCGATCCTGCTCGCCAGCGGCGCCCGGCAAGGGCTGGCGCTTGCCCGGAGCCTGCGTGCGGCGGGTCGGATCGTGCATCGGCGGGTATTGTACGAGGCGGCACCGGTGCCGGCGATGCCCCGGGAGGCAGGTCTGGCGCTCGCGGCCGGTGCGGTATGCGCCGGCCTGTTCTTCTCGGGCGAGACCGCGGCGAGCTTCGTTGCGAACTGTTCCGCCGGCCTGCGGCCGAGGCTCTCGACGGTCGATGCCTTGGTGATCGGCCAGGCTGCTGCTAACCTGTTGGGAGCGCTACCATGGCGGGCCGTGCATATCGCGGCGCATCCACAGGCCGACGCGCTGCTCGACCTCCTGCAGCACGTCGTCCCAACCGACAGGATTCAGCAATGACCCATGTTCCCGATCCTTCCCGCTACGAGCAGGCGGCGTTCCGTCGCTGCGGCCGCAGCGGCCTCGACCTGCCGCCGATCTCGCTCGGGCTGTGGCACAATTTCGGCGGCACCGACGTCTACGAGACCGGCCGCGCGGTGGTCCGCCGCGCCTTCGATCGCGGCGTCACGCATTTCGATCTCGCCAACAACTACGGTCCTCCGTATGGCTCGGCGGAGGAGAATTTCGGCCGCATGCTGAAATCCGACCTGCGCATGCACCGCAACGAGCTGGTGATCTCCAGCAAGGCCGGCTGGGACATGTGGCCGGGTCCGTACGGGGTCGGCGGCTCGCGCAAGTACCTGGTCAGCAGCCTCGACGAGAGCCTGCAGCGCATGGGCCTGGACTATGTCGACATCTTCTACTCGCACCGCCTCGATACCAGCACGCCGCTCGAGGAGACGATGGGGGCGCTCGACCATCTCGTGCGGCAAGGCAAGGCCCTGTATGTCGGCATTTCGTCGTACTCGCCGGAGATGACGCGCAAGGCGCACGCGATCCTGCGCGGCCTAGGCACGCCGCTGCTGATCCACCAGCCGTCCTATTCGATGGTCAATCGCTGGGTCGAGGACGGGCTGCTCGCGACACTCGACGAGATCGGCGCCGGCTGCATCGCGTTTTCCCCGCTCGGCCAGGGGCTGCTCACCGCCAAGTACTTGGATGGCGTGCCGGACGATGCGCGCGCCGCCAAGGGCAGCTCGTTCTCCAAGGGGCTGCTGACCGACGATCTGCTCGGGCGGGTGCGGGCGCTGGATGCGATCGCCAAGCGGCGCGGCCAGAGCCTGGCGCAGATGGCGATCGCCTGGGTGCTGCGCGACCGCCGCGTCACCTCGGCGCTGATCGGCGCACGCTCGGTGCGGCAGCTCGACGACAGCCTCGATGCGCTCAGGACGCTGGGCTTCAGCGCCGACGAGTTGCGCGAGATCGACAGCCATGCGGTCGAGAGCGGGATCGATCTCTGGCGTGGGTCGGCGACCTCACAGGCAGCGTCCGCCTGATTACTGTTCCATCCCCCTCCGGCTAACGTTACGTTAGCGTTCTGGCCATAGTCATCGCCAGACGGATCAGCGTGGGGCTCCAGGATGGACAGAGACGAGCTTGCCGGCATCGGCTCCTTCGGCGCTCCCGGCTCGCGAGCCGATATTGCCGTCGACGCCCTTGCCGAGCTGGCGGTGGGCGTCGTCACGGTTGATCGCGACGGCGAGATCGTGCTGGCCAACCCCTGCGCGACTGCGTTCTTCTCCCCGGTGCCTGCGGTTGGCCTGAGGCTGCGCGGCTTGTTCGCGGTATCGGGCGTCTCGCATGATGGCACACTGGTGGCCGGCGCCGAGGCGGGCGGTGCCGATCTTGCGACCCGGCTGCGCCTGCTGGATGGCCGGATCCTGGATGCGCGCAGCCGGGCCACCGGCAGCGGCGGCTCCGTGATCACCCTGCTCGACGTCACCCGCTACGTGCTGGAGACCGAGCGGGCGGCGCGCGACCCGCTCACCGGGCTGGTGAGCCGCATCGAGATGCGCGAGCGGGTCGGCGACTTGCTGTCGATCCGCCGCCGCGATGGCGGCTCGGCCGCGCTGCTGGCGCTCGATCTCGATCGCTTCAAGCTGGTGAACGATACCCTCGGGCATCCGGTCGGCGACGCGCTGCTGATCAAGGTCGCAGAACGGCTGAATACGGTGGTGCGCCAGGGCGACCTGGTCGCACGGTTCGGCGGCGACGAGTTCGCCATCCTGCTCGCAAATGCCTGCGAGCCCGCCGCCATCGAGGCGATGGCGAGACGGCTGGTCGACCTGCTCGGGCGCTCGTACGTGGTCATGGGCCACATGGTCAACATCGGCGTCAGCGTCGGCATCGCCCTGCTGCCCGATGACGGGGCGGACGCGGAGACGCTGCTCCGGCATGCGGACCTCGCCCTCTACCGCGCCAAGAGCGACGGCCGTGGCGTGTTCCGGTTCTTCAAGGCCGGCATGAACGAGGCGATGGAGGCGCGCCGGCTGCTCGAGATCGATCTGCGCCGCGCCGTGGCGCTCAAGCAGTTCGAGCTCGCCTACCAGCCGCAGTTCGATCTCGAGCGCAACCTGTTGGTCGGCTTCGAGGCCCTGCTGCGCTGGAACCATCCAACTCGCGGCATGGTGCCGCCCTCGGAATTCGTGCCCCTTGCCGAGGAGATCGGGCTGATGGCGCCGATTGGCGAGTGGGCGATGCGTGCCGCATGCCGCGAGGCCGCCTCCTGGCCGCGCGAGGTCTCCATCGCGGTGAATGTGTCGGCCACGCAGTTCCGCAGCGACAGCACCCTGCTGCAGGCGGTCATGCTGGTGCTGAAGGCCACCGGCCTGCGTCCGTCCCGCCTCGAGCTCGAGATCACCGAAGGCGTACTGCTCAACGACACCACCCGTGTCCTGGAGATCCTGCACGCCATCAAGGCGCTCGGCGTGCGCATCTCGATGGACGATTTCGGAACCGGCTATTCCTCGTTGAGCTACCTGCGGAAATTCCCGTTCGACAAGATCAAGATCGACCAGTCCTTCATCAGCGGCGCCGACAACGACCCCAATGCCAACGCCATCGTGCGGGCGGTGGCCGCGCTCGGGGCGAGCCTCGGCATCCGGACCACCGCGGAAGGGATCGAGACGCACCAGCAACTGGCGCGCATGCGGGCCGAAGGCTGCAGCGAAGTCCAGGGCTTCCTGACCGGGCGACCGATGACCGCCGCCGCGGCTGCGGAGATCCTGCTGACGCCGGCCTCCTGTGAGCGCGATCCGGCTTCCTGCAGCCAAGCAAAGGACCTTGTGGCATGAGCGAAATTCTCCACCGGCTGGTTTATTACAGCCGCAACCGGATCGAGGGGTCGCCGGAGGAGGTCGAGGCGGTGATCGCCCGCATCCTCGCGGTCAGCCGGCGCAACAACGAGCGCGCCGGCGTCAGCGGGGCGCTGATGTTCAATGCTGGGTGCTTCGCCCAGGTGCTCGAAGGGCCGGCCGCGGCCGTCGAGGCGACCTTCGAGCGGATCCAGCAGGACCCGAACCATGGCGACGTGCTGCTGCTGGCCTTCGAGCCGGTGCTGGCGCGGGCCTTTGCTAACTGGTCGATGGCCTTCGTCGGCAATTCGGAGGCGGGTGCCGCACGGTTCGGCGCGCTCGGCAGCAGCAGCGGCTTCGACATGTCCCGGATGAGCGGCAACGCCCTGTTCGCGACCCTGCACGGCCTCACGCTGGAGGAGGAGCCGACCCCGGAGGAGGAACTGGTGCTGGCCCGTGGGTGAAAGCGCCGCGGCCGCGGTTTCCCGGTAGACATCAAGTTAGTCTACGATAGTGCCCTGCCTGTTCCGCGCAGGCCGCACCCGGCGTGCAGGCAGGACGGCAGCGAGACTGAAGAGCCGGTTCATGCACGCATCCCTCCACCCGGTCCTCTTCCACCACGCCTACGGCGGCGGCTACGGCTATCACCACAGCTATGGCGGCAGCGGTTGGGTGGCCAGCATGGTGGTCTCCGCCCTGGTCCACGCGCTAATCTACGGCGTGGTGTTCCGGCTGATGCGCCACCTGACCCTGCCGGAGGCGATCCTGCTCGCCGCTGGCGGCCTGCTCCTGGTCTACATGTGGTCGCGTTCGCGCGACCGGCGCGGCGGCTGGTAGGCCCGGACATGCTGCGCGGCCTGAGAGGCCTCCGTCATCGCCCCTCGCTGCTGGTCGGCTTTGCCGTCGCATTGCTGGCGGCGATCCTGACGGCGCCAAAGCTGAGACCGGTCACCGCCTGCCTGATCGGCTGGGACCTCGGCGTGCTCGCCTATGGCATCACCTTCATCGTCGTGGTGCGCCGCTCCACCACCGACGGGCTGGCGCGCATCGCCGACCTGCTCGACGAGGGCAACTGGGGCGTGCTGTTCGCCACCATCGTCGCAGCCCTCGCATCCCTCGGCGCCATCGTGATCGAGCTGGCGCAGGCGCACGGCAAGGCGCATGCGCCCTGGTCCGAGGCGCTGGCCGGCGCGACCGTGCTGCTGTCCTGGTTCTTCATCCACACCATCTTCGCGACGCACTACGCGCACGAGTTCTGGCGCGACGCCAAGGGCCTGCTGTTTCCCGGCAACGACAAGCCGGACTACGGGGAATTCCTGTATTTTTCGTTCTGCATGGCGGTCGCGAGCCAGGTCAGCGACGTGACCACGCAGAATGCCGGGATGCGCAAGCTGGTGCTGGCGCACTCGCTGGTGGCCTACCTGTTCAACACCGCGATCATCGCGCTCGGCGTCAACATCGCGGCCTCGCTCGCAAGCTGAACAATGCGTCCGGGCGCTGTACGTTCTATTACCGTAACGGACCCGCCGCCGCGCTTGGACTCTGCCATGGCGATCCGCATATTCGACGCATGAGCCGTGCCGCGCGCCTTCTGCCGATCCTGCTGTGCGCCTGCTGCCTGGGCTGCAACAGCCGGACCGCAGCACCTGCCGCGCAGGACGCCTCGCATGCGCCCGGCGCAGGCGGCGGCTCTGCTCCCGCCAACCCGACGCTGGCGGAGCAGCCGCAGGTTGCTGAGTTCAGCGTTCCGGTCGCCGGCGGCACGGCGCGGGTGACCAGCCTCACCTATGACGCACGAGTGTTCTTTGATACCGATCGCGATCATCCGCGGCCCGGTGCGGCCCCGGTGCTGGCGGCACTCGCCGGGCGGCTGCGTGCGCCGGGTTCCGGCACGGCGGGGCAAGTCGCTGTGGTCGGCCACACCGACAATGTCGGCAGTGACGCCTACAACCTCGCTCTGTCGCAGCGGCGGGCGCGCGAGATCGTACGCGAACTGGTGGCAGCCGGCCTGCCGCGCCAGGAGTTCGAGGCCGTCGGCGTCGGCCTGCGCGAGCCGGTGCCGGGCGGCGGCAACGACGAGGCGTCGCGTGCCCGCAACCGGCGGGTCGAGTTCCTGATCGGGCCGAGCCGCCGCGCCATCGACGGCGTGCTGTCCGCGCGTCACCCGTCGCCGCTGGACCTGCATGCACGGCGCCTGCAGGTGGTGCGGGTGCAGCCGCGGGCGCCCGACATCGTCAGCCGTGCCCCGCTCGGCGCCCCGATCAGCTATTGAGCCAGCTATTGAGCCCGCCTCGGGTACCCGAGCCCACCCCGGAGATGAGCATGGCCCTCGGCCTGCCTGCCAACCCCCGCTCCTCCTCCGGTCCGGTGCATCCGGACCCGCTGCAGGCAGCGTTCCAGGAGGCGATGGAGTTCACCCCCGAGCGGGCGCGCGGCCTGCTGGTGGCCCCGGTGCTACTGGCGGAGGCGGCACAGCGCGAGAGCGCGCAGGGGGCGCCCATGCAGGCGGATGCGCGCGGCTTCACGCCGGGCATGCGCGGCGCGGTGCTCGAGCCGGCGCGTATGCTGCTGTCGGAGTGGAAGCAGGTCCGCGCGCGCTTCGATGCGCGGCTCGGCCCGCACCACGATGCGCTCGGCGGCGCCGGCCGGCTGCAGCGCGAGCAGGGCGACCTGACCCGCCGCCGCGACGAGGACGTGGCGCAGGTCGAGCGCGAGGTGGAGCAGAACCATCGCTACCGCGAGCGGCGCACCCGCTTCGAGGAGGCCGATGCACGGTTCCGCCGCTACAGCGACGCCAACGGCCATCGTGGCGCGGTGATGATCGCGCGCCATCCGGTCTATCTGCTGGCGTTGCTGTGCGTCGGCATCACCGAGTGGCTGATCAACTACACCACGTTCTTCCTGTTCTTCGGCGTGCCGGCGATCGCGGCCGGCACCACGCTGATCCTGGCCGGCCTGCTCGCCTTTGCTTCGCACGGGCACGGCGCCATCCTCAAGCAATGGACGCACCGGTTCGGCCACCACGCCGAGCGCATCAAGCGGGTCGCCGACTGGCGTTTCCTCGCCTTGTCCACGCTCGCCCTGCTGGTGGTGCTGGGGGCAGCCGGCGGCTCGCGCTACATGGCGGCGCTGCACGTCATGCGCGAGCAGGCCGGGCCGAATATCCTGGGCTCGGACGTGGCGGTGCAGAGCGATCCCGGCATCGAGGTGCTGCTCTCGCTGCTGGCCAACCTCGCGGCCTGGCTGGTCGGCATCTTCCTGGCCTATGTCTCGCATGACATCGACCCCGACTACATGGATGCGACCGGGCAGCGTCGCGTCGCCTGGCGGCGCTACCACCGGCTGCGCCGGAAAGCCGACGCCCGCATCCTGCAGATCGAGGCGCGCACCGCCAAGGAACTGCGCGAGACCGAACTGGCCTCGCGCAGCCGGACCGATGCCGCGATCCCGCACAAGGCGCTGCTCGACCAGGTCGAGGCACGCGACCGCGCACTCAGAGACGCCATCACCTCGGCCGTACGCATCAATGCCGAGCAGTACAGGCAGGGGCTGGCGACCGCGCAGGCCGGCACGCGCGGGGCGCTCACGGTTGCCGGCGAGCGGCCGCCCGAGCTGGCCCGGTTGACCGTCGATCGCGGGCTGCTGTCCGACCTGGAAGCCTGAGATGCGGCTGCGCGATCGAAACGCCCCGAGGGCCAGGTTGGCCGCCCTCGTGCTCGCCACTCTGCTTGCCATTCTGGCGGCCGCGCCGGCGCGCGCCGCCCTCTTCGGGCCGGACGGCCTCGATCCGGCCTTCTGCCGCACCCCGAGCGTGCGCCAGACGGTGGTCTATATCGACGACATGATGATGGTCGAGGGCCAGATCGACTGGGCCCGCAAGCTCGCGGTGAAACTGCGCGCGACCCTGTCGCCGGGCGAGCGGGTCACCGTGGTCAGGCTGTCGCCGGCGAACGGCCAGAGCAGCGAGATCTGGTCGGCCTGCTGGCCGGCCTATACCGCGGCGCAGAAGGCCGATATCGCCGGCCAGAGCTTCCTGTTCAGCCGCAACCCGCTCGCCGGCATCGGCGACCAGCAGAAGTTCTTCCTCGGCGGCATGGGGGCGGCGCTCACCGCCATCTACCAGCAGGCGAGGCGTCCCGCCGATGCGGCGCGGATCGATGCGTCGGATGCGCCGCACAAGGACATCATCCGCGCACTCGCCTCCGATGAGGGCCGCTTCGCCGCGAGCCGGGTGACGGTGCGGGCGATCGTCTATTCCGACATGGCAGAGAACAGCGACCTCGGCGCGGTGATCCAGAAGCCGGGTGCCGTCATGCCGGCGGATCCGGGCTTGAGCGATCTGGGCCAGAAGCTCGGCACCCGGCTGCGTCGCAGCGTGTTCTACGCCTACGGGATCGGGGCGGACATCGACGGCGATCCCGGTTTCGGCGAGCAGGCACGCGCCTTCTGGAACGCGGCGCTGCACGGCATGGCCGGAACGATAGGCGGCATGGGGGCCGACCTCAACGTGCCCAACCTGCTGCCGGTCGCCGCCTACGACGTGCCGGTCTCGCTCGTCATGGACAACCAGAGCCTGGATGGCCGCCTGTCGCTGCTGACCGACCAGGATGGCGCGCTGGTCGATAGCTGGCTCGGCATCTCGCGTCTCGGCAGCACCGGCCTGGACGGCAGTTTCCGCTGCGAACCCGGCGGCGCCTGTCGCCTCGACGCCACCACCACCAGCGGCCTCGCCACCAACGCCGCCAGCGAACACGTCACCCTGCACGGCCCCGAACCAGGCCCTTTGAACGGCGAACTAGGCGTGAGAGCTCAAGGAATGCTGTTCAAGCTGCACTCAAACCCGAAAACCTAATCATTCCTGGGGCAAATCCCGCCCGAGGCTGTGCTATGCCAAGCAAGAGTGCCGCGCAGCGGCGCCCCCGTCGCGACTTTCCGAGCACCGGCGCACAGGAAAGGCGCGTCGGATTGCCGGCGTAGTGCAGCCTCGGGCCGGCTTTCAGGCGTGGCCGGTCTGAGTGGAGACCTGCGCCGCATTATTCTGCCCCCGCTTGGCCTGCCACAGGCTGACGAAGTCGATCGGCTGCAGCACCACCGGCGGGAAGCCGCCGTCGCGGGTCACTTCGCTGATGATGTTGCGGGCGTACGGGAAGATCAGCCGCGGCACCTCGACCAGCAGCAGCGGCTCGATCATGGTGTCGGGCACCTCGTTGAGCGTCACCACCGCGGCGTAGGCAAGCTCGGCGATGAACACCACGCGCGGCGCGGCGCCGGACTCTCCGGCCGGCTCGGTCGCCTCGGTCTTGATCGCGAGCACGATCTCGAACACCGCCTGGTCCTGCTGCAGCCGGTTGGCCTGCACGTCGATATTGACCGAGATCTGCGGGTTCGAACGCAGCGTCGCGAAGATCTCGGCGCCCGCCGGGACCTCGAAGGAGAGGTCCTTGGTGTATTGCAGGTTCATCGTCAGCGGCAGGGCCGGCGGCGCTGCGGGGGCGTTGGCGGTCTCGGACATCAGGATCTCCCGGAAAGGCGGACTGAATTTTTGACGATCAGCGTCGGAGCGCGCGGGTAGCATGCCGAGTGCGGCGAGGCCAGCAACCGGACCATACACCCCGAGCGGCGGCGCGCGGCGCTAATCCCGCGGCCGGCACGGGATGCTCAATGGCGCCAGACCAGCGGCATCGGTGGCCGGTGCTGCGGATCGATGCGCAGGAAGCAGCCGTTCTGCAGGCTGGTGCCGGAGAGTGCCAGCAGGAATCCCCAATGCGAGACCACCAGGGTCATGCCGGTCGCCGCGCCGCATCCGGGCGAGCTCATCATCTCGCGGCGGAAGCGGTCGGCGCGCGCCACCACGTCGTCCTCCAGTTCGGTCGCCTGCGGCCACCACAGCTCGTCGAGATGGCCGAAATCGATCTCCGGCCAGCGCCGGGCGAGCAGGCTGGCCGGCGTGCCGATGTCGCAGACGAACGCACAGCGCTCGCCGATCAGCGGCGTCACCATTGGGATCAGGCCGCGATCCCGCGCGATCGGCGCTGCGCTCTGCAGCGCCCGGGTATACGGCGAGACCAGGATACGCGTGATCTCGATCCCGGCGAGGGCCACGACGGACGCCGAAGCCTGCGCCTCGCCGAGCGGCGTCAGGACCGGGTCGACGATGCCGGGGTCCTGCCTGGTGCGGGTGAAGTGCAGGTTGAACTCGCTCTGGCAATGCCGCAGCACGATCATCGCCGCCCGATACGCCCCGGCTAATCCGGCCGCAACTGTTGTCTCATGAAGGGCGACGGCCTATCTGCAAGTCTCGTTGACGCCTGCGCAGGTCGTAACGGGCCAAGTCGTGACGGGCCACGTCGCGACGGGAGAGAGTGGACACGATCATGGATTTCACGGCAGGCCATTTTCCGGTCGACCTCGTCCTGCTGGGCCTGATCGCAGCCTTTCTCGTGGTCCGCCTGCGCGGTATCCTGGGCAAGCAGACCGGCCTGCAGCGTCCACCGGTCGGCCAGACCGCGCCGGGGATGCCGGGCCGCAAGCCGTCCGCCCCGGTGATCGATGGCCGGGCCGAGCCCGCCGCCGCCGCCGAGCGTCCATTGCCGGATCCGACCGGCCCGGTCGGACTGCGGCTCGCCCGCATAAGGGAGCGCGACCGCAGCTTCGACGTCGCCTCCTTCGTGCGTGGCGCCGAGGCCGCCTTCCGCAAGATCGTGCAGGCTTTCGCCGAGGGCGACCGCACCACGCTGCGTGCCAACCTGACCGAGGGCGCGTTCAACGCCTTCGACGCGGCGATCAGCGCCCGCGAGCAGGCCGGCGAGACCCAGCGCGCCGAGATACGCAACATCCTGCATGCCGACATCGTGGAAGCCGCGCTGAACGAGCGGGCCGGCCTGTGGCTCGCCTCGATCGACGTGAAGTTCGTCTCGGACCAGGTCAGCCTGGTTCTCGGCCGTGACGGCCAGCCGGTCTCCGGCGCCGATGCCACCACCGAGCTTGCCGACCTCTGGACGTTCGAGCGCCTGCTCGACGCCGCCGGCAGCGCCGCCGGGCCGAACTGGCGCCTCGCCAACGCACGCAGCGCCTGATCCGGATGAAGGCGACGGCCCGGCCGCAGGGCCGGTAGCATGACGGTCCGGAGCGGAGTTCCGGGGCGCTACATGCTCGCCCTGCGTGCATTCCTTTTCACGGGCCTGCTGGCAGGATGCGTGCAGCAACCGCAGCGTCCACCCGAACTCACCCTGCGCGTCGTCGCCTATGACAGCCTGCCGGGATGGCAGACGGACCAGCTGGCGAGCATGCTGCCGGCGCTGCTCGACCAATGCCACCGGCTCGCGTTGCTGCCTCCCGAAACCTCGCTCGGCGGGGCCGGCATGGCCGCCGCGGCGGGCGGCAGGGCGGGTGACTGGGCCGGCTTCTGCCAGGCCTTGCAGACGGTCCCGGGCACAGACGCGGCGGCGCTGCGGCAGGTCATCGTCGCCTGGCTGCAGCCCTACGCGGTCGGCGACGGCGGGCAGGAGACGGCGCTCTTCACCGGATATTTCGAGCCCGAATACAAGGGTTCGCTGACCCGGGACGCAGCCCATCCGGTGCCGGTCTATGGCCGGCCAGCCGACCTGATCACGGTGCACGACGCGCACGGCACGGCGGTCACCGGGCGGGTCCAGGACGGCCATGTGGTGCCCTATCCGACGCGGGCGCAAATCGATCATGGCGCGCTCGAGGGGCGCGGCCGCCAGCTGCTCTGGCTCGCCGATCCGGCGGACCTGTTCTTCCTGCAGGTGCAGGGCTCCGGCCGCGTGCGCCTGCCGGACGGCCAGATCGTACGTCTCGGCTATGCCGGCCGGAACGGTGCGCCGTACACGCCGCTCGGCCGGCTGCTGATCGAGCGCGGCGCATTGCCGCCCGACGGCATCAGCATGCAGACGATCCGGGCTTGGCTGACGGCACATCCCGAGCAGGCTCAGCCGGTGCTGGAGGCGAATGCCAGCTACGTGTTCTTCCGCGTCATGGACGATCTGCGGCCGGACCAGGGACCGCCCGGCGCGCTCGGCCTCGACCTCATGCCGCTCCGCTCGGCGGCGATCGATCGCAATTTCCTGCCGCTCGGCACGCTGCTCTGGATCGACAGCGCCACGCCGTCGGGCATGAAACTGCAGCGCCTGCTGCTCGCGCAGGATCTCGGCACGGATGTAACCGGACCCGCTCGCGCTGATGTGTTCTTCGGCTGGGGCGAGGACGCTTCGATACAGGCCGGCAGCATGCATGCGAGCGGCAGCCTCGTCGCTTTGCTGCCGCGGCCTCCCGCGGTGCCGAGTCGCACCCGGCCGGCCGCCCCCGCACCCACTCAGGGGATGCCCCGGCACGCTTAAATCGGCAGTCCGGACGCGCACGCTACTGGCGGCGGCGTACTCCTGGCGGCGATACTCGGTGCATGAGTTCGAGTCTCCTGGCCCGCCCCGAGTCGCATGCGCCCAAGGCCGCCACGCTGCGGGTGGACCAGTCCATCAAGCGGATCATCTCGCGTACGTTGCGTTACGGGGTAGGCCGGCACACCCTCTATCGCGGTGACTGCCTGCGGGTGATGCGTGCCCTGCCGGAGGGCGAGGTCGACGTCGTGGTGACCTCGCCGCCCTACAATCTCGGGTTGAACTACGGCACCTACCAGGACCAGCGCGACGAGGGCGACTATCTCGACTGGATGGTCTCCTGCGCCACCGAGGTCAGGCGCACCCTGGCGCCGGACGGGTCGTTCTTCCTAAACATCACCGGGTCGAGCGCCCGACCCTGGCTGCCGTTCGAGCTGATGGTGCGGCTGCGCGGCCTGTTTCAGCTGCAGAACCACATCACCTGGGTGAAGTCGATCTCGGTCGGCGAGGACAGCCTCGGCCATTTCAAGCCGATCCGCTCGGATCGCTTCCTGCATCGCAACCACGAGCACATCTTCCACCTGACCCGCACCGGCAACGTGCCGATCAAGCGCCTCGCGGTCGGGGTGCCGTACAAGGACAAGAGCAACATCGCGCGCCGCAACCATCAGCAGGACCTGCGCTGCCGTGGCGATACCTGGTTCATCCCCTATTCGACGGTCCAGGCGCGGGCGCAGAAGTTCAACCACCCGGCCTCGTTCCCGGTGCTGCTGCCGCGTATGTGCATCCGCCTGCACGGCAAGGCCGCCCCGGTGGTGCTCGACCCGTTCATGGGCAGCGGCACGAGCCTGATCGCGGCCGAGGAGGAAGGTGGGCGGGGGATCGGCATCGACTGCGACGCCGCCTATGTCTCGATTGCGCGGAGCCGGCTGCTGTCGAGCTTCCGCGCCGCCCAGGCGGCCTGACCCGACCTCCCTGGAAGCCAGCAGCTTGGCGGTTTCCGTCATTTCTTGGCGGATGCCGCTGAACGAGGCCGGTGCATGATCGATCTAACGGCCGTTTCTCGCCATTTGAGATTGGCACAGTACCTGCTGTATGCCCCTCGACTGACTGAGAGCGACCGGATCCGGAATGTACGTGCTGCCCGACTACCTTGCGCCGATCCGGGCACGCTCGATCCGGCACCTGCGAGCAAGGCTGCGCCGCTCTCTGCTGCTAACCCCGTGCGCGTCCCTGTTGCTTGCCGCCTGCGCGGTCGGGCCGGACTATCGCCGGCCGGCGGTGGCGCCGCTCGCGCGCTACACCGAGGCGCCGCTGCCGAAGGCGACCCGGTCCGAGCGGGTCGCCGGCGGCATCAGCCAGGCCTACGCCCCCGGCCGCGACATCCCGGGCGAGTGGTGGGCGCTGTTCCGGTCGCCTGCGATCACCGCGCTGGTGCGCGCCGCGCTGGCGCAGAACCCGAATGTCGAGGCGGCGCAGGCCACCCTGCGACAGGCCCAGGAGCTTCGGCTGGAGCAGGAGGGCACGCTGTTCCCGAACATCTCGGGCCTGCTCAACCATGCCAGGCAGGAGGAGCCGCTGAGCTTCGAGGGCGTGCGAACCCCGTCTCTGCTGTTCAGCTACGTCGATGCGCAGCTCAACCTGTCGTACACGATCGACGTCTGGGGCGGCCTGCGCCGGGCGGTCGAGCAGGCCGGCGCACATGCCGAGTTCGAGCGCTACGAGCTGGAGGCGACCGACCTCGCGCTCTCCGCCGGCGTCGCTACCTATGCCATCACCGCCGCTTCGCTCGCCGGGCAGATCAAGGTGCAGCAGGACCTGATCGGCTTCGAGCAGCGCCAGTTGCAGACGGTGCGGCGGCAGTTCGAGCTGGGCGGCGCGACCGGCACCGACGTCGCCACCCAGGAGGCGACGGTCGCGACCGCGCAGACCGTGCTGGTGCCGCTGCAGACGCAGTTCGCGCAGACGCATGACCAGCTCGCGGCCTATCTCGGCCGTGCGCCGTCCGAGGTCACGATCCCGGTGCTGGATCTCGACGCGATCACCCTGCCGGACACCCTGCCGGTCAGCGTGCCGTCGGCGCTGCTCGACCAGCGGCCGGACATACGCGCCGCCGAGGCCACGCTGCACCAGCAGAGTGCGGCGCTCGGGGTCGCGATCGCCAACCGCCTGCCGCAGGTCACGCTGACCGCCAGCGTCGGATCGGAATCGCCGGACTTCCACCAGCTGTTCTCGCCGACCAACGGCCTGTGGTCGCTGGTCAACCAGGCAGCCCAGCCGATCTTCGATGCCGGCCAGTTGCTGCACGCCCAGCGCGCCCAGCGGGCCGCCCTGGACAGTGCCGCCGCGGCCTGGCGCAACACCGTGGTCACCGCCTACCAGAACGTCGCCGACGTGCTGGTGGCGCTGCAGAACGACGCCCTCTCGCTGCGCGCCTCGGTGGATGCCGAGCGGGCCTCGGCGCGGAGCCTGTCGCTGGCCAGCCTGCAGTACAAGCTCGGCGGCGTCTCGTATCTCTCGGTGCTGACGGCGCAGCAGAGCTACCAGAATGCCAGCCTCGGCCTGCTGCGCGCCCGCGCGTTGCGCTACACCGACACCATTGCGCTGTTCCAGGCGCTCGGCGGCGGCTGGTGGCATCGCAGCGACGTGCCGCCGCCGCCGCCCGGGCTGCTGAGCTCGCCGCTGCCATGATGCCGATCATGCCCGAAGTCACGTTCCCGAAAGGCCAGAGGCGCCCATGCTGAGGAAGCTGCTCTACTTGCTGCCGCTCATCCTGGTGCTGGCCGGCGGCGCGATCTACTGGCAGCGGCACGGGCTGGCCAGCAGCCGGCCGGCGGCCTCCGGGGCCGGCGGCGAGCCGGCGGAAACGGTGTCGGCGACCATGGTGCAGCCGCTCCCGTGGCAGACTCAGTTGCGCGCGACCGGGGAGGTGCGTGCCGTGCAGGGGGCCGACATGTCTGCCGAGGTCAGCGGCATCGTGGACAGTATCTCGTTCACCTCGGGGCAGGACGTCGCCGCCGGCGCCGTGCTGCTGCGGCTGCGCGCCGATGACGACGAGGCGCGCCTCGCGCAGTACCAGGCGGCCGCCGACCTCGCCGCCGCCAACCTCGCCCGCGACCGGCGCCAGTTCGACGCCCAGGCGATCAGCCGGGCGACGCTGGATGCCGACGAGAGCACGTGGCACTCCGACCAGGCCCAGGTGACCGGCTTCAAGGCGGTCATGGTCGAGAAGATCGTGCGCGCGCCGTTCGCCGGCCGCATCGGCGTGCGGCTGGTCGATGTGGGGCAGTATCTTACCGCCGGCACGCCGATCGTGACGTTGCAGGCGCTCGACCCGATCTATGTCGATTTCAACATCCAGCAGCAGGCGCTGTCGCAACTGCAGCCGGGGCAGATCGCCGACGTGCGTGTCGATGCCTGGCCGGGGCGGGTGTTCGTGGCCCGGATCAGCTCGATCAACAGCCGGGTGGACAGCGCCAGCCGGATGGTGATGGTCCGCGCGCAGCTCGACAACCACGACCATGCGCTGCTGCCGGGCATGTTCGCGGTGGTCGAGATCGAGACCGGCGCGCCGCGTACGCTGCTGACGCTGCCGCAGGCGGCAATCAGCTACAATCCCTATGGCGACTTCGTCTATGTGCTGCGGCCGTCGAAGCCCGCGGCAACGGGCGACCGCTATGCCGGCCGTTTCACCGTGCAGACGCGGGTGGTGCAGACCGGGCCTGCTCGCGGCGACCAGGTTTCGATCCTGCGCGGCCTGAAGGCGGGCGAGATCGTCGTGACCGCGGGCCAGGTCAAGCTGCGTGACGGGATTACGGCCGTGGTCAACAATCTCGTGCAGCCGGGCAACGAAGCCCAGCCGCAGCCGGTGGATGAGTGATGTCCTGCCCGGTGCGAAGGAGCTGACCTCATGCATCTGACCGAGCTTTTCATCCGCCGACCGGTGCTGGCCTGCGTGATCTCGGCGCTGGTGCTGGTGTTCGGCCTGCGCGCCGAGCAGGCGCTGCCGGTCATGCAGTTCCCGTTCACCGTTTCCGGCACGATCGAGATCCAGACCTCGGACTACGGCGCCGACCCGGCCACCGTCGCGGGCTTCATCACCACGCCGCTCGAGGCCGCGATCGCCCAGACCCAGGGCATCGACTACATGACGTCGTCGAGCACCACCAGCCTGAGCGACATCACCGTCCACCTGCTGCTGAACTACGACCCGACGCGCGCGCTCGCCGAGGTGCAGTCCTATGTCAGCTCGGTGACGTCGCAGTTGCCGCAGGGGGTGCAGGCATCCTCGATCACGCTCTACTCGGGTGGCAACGAGGTGCTGGATCTCGGCGTCAGCAGCGACGTGCTCAGCCCGGCGCAGGTCGCCGACTACGTGCACCGCCTGGTGGCGCCAAGGCTGCAGGCGGTCGCTGGCGTGCAGCAGGTCGATGTCGAGGGCGGGCCGAGCATCGTCATGCGGGCCTGGCTCAACCCGCAGAAGCTCGCAGCCTACGGCTTGACCGGCCTCGACGTGCAGAACGCACTGGTGGCCAACAACTTCGTGTCCGGCGCCGGCCAGACCCTTGGCGGCATGACCCAGGTTGTCCTCGACATCAATTCCGGGCTGCACAGCGTCGACCAGTTCCGCAACCTCGTGGTGCGCCAGAAAGGCAACCGCATCATCCGGCTAAGCGACGTGGCGCGGGTCGCGTTCGGCTCCGATCCTGATAATTTCGAGGTGATCGCCAACGGTCACCAGGGCATCTATATCGGGATCAAGCCCACGCCTTCGGCCAATGCCCTTTCACTCGCGACCGCGGTGCGCGCGCGCATTGCCGAGATCCAGGCGCAGATGCCGCCGGCGATCAAGCTCGAGATCCTGCACGATGCCGGCGAGTATATCAAAAGCTCCGTGCACGAGGTCGTAGTGACGCTGGCGGAGGCGCTGCTGATCGTCTCGCTGGTGGTGTTCGCCTTTCTGGGATCGCCACGCTCGGTGCTGATCCCGGTGGTGACGATCCCGCTGTCGCTGATCGGCACCTTTGCGATGATGTCGGTGATGGGGTTTTCCATCAACCTCCTGACATTGCTGGCGCTGGTGCTGGCGACTGGGCTGGTGGTGGACGACGCCATCATCGTGGTCGAGAATGTGAACCGTCATGTCGCCGGCGGCATGCGGCCGCTGGCAGCCGCGGTGCTGGCGTCGCGCGAGCTCGCCCTGCCGATCGTTGCAATGACGGTGGTGCTAATCGCTGCCTACGTCCCGGTCGGGCTGCAGGGCGGCCTGACCGGCGCCTTGTTCACCGAGTTCGCCTTCACGTTGGCCGGCTCGGTGACCGTGTCCGCATTGCTGGCGCTGACGCTCTCGCCGATGATGTGCTCGCGGCTGCTCCGGCCACGCATCGGCGGCGGCGTCGGCCGGATGGAGATGATGGCCGAGGCGGCGCTCGAGCGCGTGCAGCGTCTCTACATGGCCATGCTGCGGGTTTCGCTGGACCTGCGGCCGTTGGTGCTCGCGTTCGGGCTCGCCGTACTGGTCAGCATCTGGTTCCTGTACACCGGATCGAAGGCCGAGCTGTCGCCACCCGAGGACCAGGGGTTCATGCGTATCAGCGGGCAGGTCAGCGCGAACGCGACCCTCGACCAGATGGAGCTGTACAACAGGCAGATCACCGACATCCTTGGTGCACCGAAGGAGGGCCGCGGCTTCTGGCACACGATGCAGCCGCCCGCCTACGATGATGGCGTGGTGCTGAAGCCGTGGTCGCAGCGCCATCGCAGCACGGCGACCGTCGCCGACGAGATACAGCAGGCATTGACGCAGGTCGCCGGCTCCGAGATGGCGGTCTATGTGCCGCCCTATCTGCCAGGGTCCAACGGCCTGCCGATCGGCCTCGTGATCGAGGGCACTGGCAATGTCGCGGCCCTCAACACGGTGTCCGAAGCCTTTTTGGGCCGGGTGCGCGCCAGCGGCCTGTTTGCCTACGCGGAAAAGGACCTCAAGATCGACCAGCCGCAGGCGACGATCGTGATCGACCGCGAGAAGCTGTCGACGCTGGGGATCAGCATGAGCGATGTCGGCAACACGCTGAATGCCCTGCTTGGCGACAACTATGCCGGCTTCTTCTCCAGCGGCCAGCGTTCGTACAAGGTCGAGCCTCTGGTCGGGCGGCAGTTCCGGTTGAACCCGTCGCAGATCCTGGACTATCCGATCACCGTCGTGAACGGCGTCTCGGTGCCGCTGTCGTCGGTCGCGAGCATCCGGACCTCGGTGTCTCCGGAATCGATCGCGCACTTCCAGCAGCTCAACGCCACCACGGTGAGCGCGGTGCCGATGCCGGGCGTGACCCAGGCGCAGGCCTATGCGTACCTGCAGAAGCTGGCGCGAGACACGCTGCCAAGCGGCTACGGCATCGACACCGTCGGGCCGCTGCGGCAGTTCGTGCAGGAGAGCGGCGGCTTCGCGACAACCTTCGCGCTCGCCATCGTGGTCACCTACCTGGCGTTGGCGGCGCTGTTCGAGAGCCTGCGCGACCCGCTGATCATCCTGGTCTCGGTGCCGATGTCGATCGCCGGCGCCCTGCTGTTCGTCTGGCTCGGCGTCGGCGGCGCCAGCCTCAACTTGTTCACCGAGGTCGGCCTGGTGACGCTGATGGGGCTGATCAGCAAGCACGGCATCCTGATCGTGGAGGTCGCCAACGAGCAGCAGTTGCTTGGCCTGTCCAAGCGCGAGGCGATCGAGCGCGCCTGCCTGCTGCGGCTGCGCCCGATCCTGATGACCACGGCTGCGATGGTGCTCGGCGTGCTGCCGCTGGTGTTCGCGACCGGCGCCGGGGCGGCGTCACGCTACGTCATGGGGCTGGTGATCGCGTCGGGCCTGTCGATCGGCACGCTGTTCACCCTGTTCGTGCTGCCAGCGGTATACATGCTGCTCGCAGGCCAGCATGGCTCGCGCCGGCATGCTCCCGGACAGGCCGCCCGGGAGCATGTCCTCGAACTCGGCTGAGGCGATCAGCCCTTGAGGTCGTCCGGAACCTTGCCGCCATTCTCGGTGAGCTTGGTCATGACCTCCTTGTGCAGCCAGATGTTCATCGAGGCGGAATCATTGGTGTCGCCGGTGTAGCTCAGCTCGTGGGCAAGCGCCGTGCGCGATTGCAGGCTGCTGTCGAGGTCGAGCAGCTTCAGCAGGTCGACGATCGAGGTCTGCCAGTGCAGCTCCTGCGGGTTCTTGGATGAGAGGTCGGTGAGCACCGCCTCGACATCGACCGGCGCCGGCGCCGCCGTGGTCGCGACCGGCGAGGCGGTCGTGGGTGCGGCGGGGACGCCATCCGGCGCCGCGGCGGGCGTGACCGCGCCGGGTGTCGGCGCCGCACCGGAGGCGGTGTCGGTCGGGGTGGGCTGCTCGGACGGCGCTGCCGCGGCGGCCGGATGGCTGAAGATTTTGGACATGATCGAGCCGAAGATGCTCATGGTCGCTGTCTCTCCCTTGGTTGCTGGCAGCCGGGTCCGGCGACCATCCTGTCGTTACGAGACGGGTGCCGGCAAGGTTGCCCCGGCCCGGGACGCCAGCAGGCGCTCGCACAGCAACGCCCCGGCCAGCGAGAACGGCAGCACCAGCAGCAGGTTGTAGCGCGGCTGGTTGACGGCGACGACGGCGTTGAAAGCCAGCAGGAACCACGCCGGCAGGCTGAGCAGCAGCACCGGCCAGTTCCGGCTCCTCCAGGCCTTGGTCATCGCCCAGACGCTGACCGGCGCCAGCAGCACGCCCCACCAGTGGTTCACATACATCCCTCGCAGCGCCAGCGGGATCGAGACGAGCAGGTGGCGAAGCGGTTCGGCCAGCAGGTAGTGCTGCACGAGATAGCCCATGTGGTGCGGCCAGCCGCCTGAGGCGGCGAGGGTCTGCTGCATCAGCGGACCGTTGCCGATCGAGTAGAAGCTGTCCGGATGCTCGTCCCAGCCGAAGCGGTCGCAGGCCTGGCGCCCGGCGATCAGCCGGCCGAGGCCGGAGCCGTCCGGCAGCCAGCAGACGAAGCTCAGCCCGTACTCGCGCGTCGTCATGGCGTCGAAGGCGATGCGCTGCACCAGCGTGTGCGAGGCGTAGCCGAAGCTGAGCGCCGGGCGGTGCAGCACGACGGCGTTGCGGGCGATCCAGGGCAGCACCGGCAGCGCGGTACCGGCCGTGAACGCGGCGGCTGCGCTGACCACGCCGCGCCGCATCGTCGGCCGCACCAGGAGCATCGCGGCGGCGCAGAGCACCGACGCGTAGAACAGATAGAGGAAGGCGGGGCGGCTGAGGATGTCGAGGCCCAGCGTGACGCCGGCGGCCGCCCACCAGCGCCATCGGCCCGCGGACGGACGCTGCAAGGCCTCGGCCGCGAGCGTGCATGCGGACGTCGACAGCACCAGGCTCAGCGTCTCGGTCATCAGCGTGTTCACCGACAGCAGCAGCAGCGGTGCGGCGAGCAGCCCGATGGCGAGCCCGGTCCAGGCGGCGCGGCACGAGCGCAGCGCATGCGCGGTGGCAATCCAGAGCATCCAGTAGAAGGCCGCCAGCATCGCGAACTGCATGAGGCGGATCACCGGAGCCCGGCGCGGACAGCCGGCGTCGCGGCCGGCGGTGGCCTCGACGCAGGCGATGCCGGCGTGCAGGCCTGGATCGATGCCGGCGGTGGCGGCGAGCAGCACCGGGTAGAGCGGGGCGAACCGCATCCCGGGCGGTCGGATCGTGTCTGGGCCGCCGCCGGCATAGGAGAAGCCGTCGGTGAAGGTGCCGTGCTGGCGCAGGTCGTAGGCGATGCCGAGATAGAAGCGCTGGTCGTAGCTCGACAGCGCCGTCACCGCCGCACGCGGCCAGAGCAGCGACAGCACCGCCAGGATCGCGAGCAGGGCAGGGGCGGGCTGGTGGCGCACCTGACCGTCTGTACGGCGGGCACGGCCGATGGTCCACCCTGCCACGCTTTGCGGCGACCCGGCCCGCGTGAGACCATGCGGGCATCGAGTGGGAGACGGCATTGTTCATGGCGCGGAGCCTCAGGGAGAGCGAGCGCCAGCTCTGGGAGATCGTGACCCAGGAGATCAGGCCGCTGAAGGGACGGGCGCCTGCGCCCAGTGTGGCGCCCGTGCTGCCGCCACCGACGCCGGACCCTCCCCCCGCACCGGTGCCCGCTCCGGCGACCAACACCCACAAGCCGCGTCCGCAGACGGTGGCGATGGCGCAGATGGTCGAGGTCGGACGGCGGCAGCCGGGTCTCGACGACACCAGCTGGCGCCAGCTGTCGAACGGCCGGCTGCGGGCCGAACGGACGCTCGACCTGCACGGTCGCACCGCCCAGGCCGCCTTTACCGCGCTGCACGGCTTCCTGCTGCGCGCGCAGGCAGAACGGCTGCGCTGCGTCGAGATCATCACCGGCGTCGGCTCCGGCCAGGAGGGCGGCATCCTGCGGCGCGAGCTGCCGTTCTGGCTGAGCCGGCAGGACCTGCGTCACCTGGTGCTGGCGGCGGTGCATCCGCATCCTGGCAACCCGGGTTCGGTGCGCGTGTTGCTGCGGCGGCGGGTGAACAAGAGCCGGTAGGAAATTCCGAAGATGGTGCACACGCTGCGGATGGTCCTCGGCGACCAGCTCTCCGACACCATCACCTCCCTCGACAACCTCGATCCGGCGCATGACCGGGTGCTGATGGCGGAGGTGCGCGACGAATGCACGTATGTCCGGCACCACAAAAAGAAGATCGTGCTGGTGCTCTCGGCGATGCGGCATTTCGCCGACCGGCTGCGCGCGCGTGGCGTGCGCGTCGATTATGTCCAGCTCGACGATCCCGACAACACGCACTCGCTGCGCGGCGAGATGCTGCGGGCCGTGCGGCGCTTCTCACCGCAGAGGGTTGTCGTCACCGAGGCCGGCGAGTGGCGGCTGATGCAGGACATGGCAGGATGGCAGCAGGCAGCCGGCCTCCCGGTCGAGATCGCCGGCGATGCGCGGTTCCTGTGCTCGCACGGCCAGTTCCGGCACTGGGCGGAAGGCCGGCGCGAGTTGCGCATGGAATTCTTCTACCGCGAAATGCGCCGCCGGTACGATGTGCTGATGGATGACGATGCGCCGGCCGGCGGACGCTGGAACTTCGATGCCGAGAACCGCAAGCGCATGCCGGCCGGCACGCGGCCGCCGCTGCCGCCGCAGTTCGAGCCGGATGCGATGACCACGACGGTGATCGAACTCGTCGAGCGCGAGTTCGGCGGCCATTTCGGCGTGACCGCGCATTTCGACCTGCCGGTGACGCACGAGCAGGCGATGCTGGCACTCGATCATTTCGTCTCCGAGCGTCTCGCATCGTTCGGCGACTGGCAGGATTTCATGCGCACCGGCGATCCGGTGCTGTTCCATGCCCTGATCTCGACGTCGTTGAACTGCGGCCTGCTCGATCCGCTGGTGGCGTGCCGCGTTGCCGAGCAGGCCTGGCGCGAAGGCAGCGCGCCGCTCAATGCGGTCGAGGGCTTCATCCGGCAGATCCTGGGCTGGCGCGAATATGTGCGCGGCATCTACTGGCTGCGCATGCCGCAATACGGACAGGAGAATGCGCTGGACGCGCGTCGTCCGCTGCCCTGGTTCTACTGGTCCGCCGTGACCTCGATGAACTGCCTGGCGCAGGCCATCGGCGACACCCGCGAGAATGCCTACGCGCATCACATCCAGCGCCTGATGATCACCGGCAATTTCGCGCTGCTCGCGGGTCTCGATCCGGACCAGGTCGATGAGTGGTACATGATCGTGTACGCCGACGCGTACCAGTGGGTCGAGATGCCGAACGTGCGCGGCATGGCGCTGTTCGCCGATGGCGGTGTGATGGCCTCGAAGCCCTATGCAGCGTCGGGCGCCTATATCAACCGCATGAGCGACTATTGCGGCACCTGCGCCTACGACGTGAAGCGCGCGACCGGGGAGGGCGCCTGCCCGTTCAACTTTCTCTACTGGGACTTCATCGCGCGCCACGAGCGCCGGCTCGGCGCGAACCCGCGCATGGCGATGCCGGTGCGGACCTTGTCACGCATGGAGCCGGCGCGTGTCGCCGCGATGCGGGCGGAAGCGGCGCAATTCCTGGAGACGCTGAACCCGGAGCCTCCCGCCATCGTTGCAACCGGATCATCCTGAGGTGTCTGCCGATGTTGCTGGTCCGAACCGTCTATGCCGTGGCGATTGGAGCGGTCCTGCTGGTGCCGGTGGCCCGCGGCGCCTCGCCGACCGACGAGGCGTTCGTCGCCAAGGTCAGCCAGGGCGGCATGTTCGAGGTGAAGCTCGGGCAGGTCGCCGCCGACCAGGGCTCGAGCCAGGATATCAGGGACCAGGGCAACACCGAGCAGCACGACCACATGCTGGTCGGCGACAAGCTGAAGTCGATCGCGAGCGGCATCGGCATCACCTTCCCCGCCACATTGAATGCACAGTTCCAGGGCAAGCTCGATCACTTGAAATCGTTGTTGGGGAGCGCTTTCGACGGCGCCTACCTGCGTGCGATGGAAGACATCCACGCCAAGGACGGTGCGGCATTTGCGAAGGAGGCGGCGCATGGTTCGGATGCGAAGCTGCGCGCCTTTGCGGCGGAGACGCACCGGATCGTCGAGCGGCATGTCGGCGAGCTGAAGGCAATCGGCCCGGCCCAGGACTGAGATCAGGCAATGACCTGATCGAAACGAAACCGGCGCGGGCCTGAGCCCGCGCCGGATGGCTACCGGAAGATGATGATCAGAGTGCGCGAAATTGTGCCTGGTTCAGCGCGTGCAACTGGATCAGCGAGAAGTCCATCGCCTGTGGCCAGGTGAAGCCGCCGAGCTGGGTCGGGGTCAGGCTGGCGACATCGGCCGTGCTCAGCGCGCCGATCTGCGGGGCGGTGAACGCTGGGACCTGCGCGGTCGTCAGCCCGGCGAGCTCGGCGGGTGTGAGCGCCGCCACCTGCAGTGTCGAGAGCGCCGTGATGGTGGCGTTGCCCAGTGCGCCAACCTCGTCGGACGACAATGCCGCGATCGCGGCCGCGCTGAGGCTGTCCGTCTGCGCCGAAGTGAAGGCCTCCACGGAAGCCGGCTGCATCGCGGCAACCTGCGCTGCGTGCAGACCCGCAATGTCGGCGGTCGACAGGAAGCCAATCTGGTTCGCGGTCAGGCCTCCGGCCACGATGGTCGTCAGCGCGGCCACCTGCGGTGCTGAAAAGGCGGCGAACTGCTTGTTGCCGAAGCAGGTGACTTGGCTATCGGTCAGCGCCCCGATCTGCGTGGTGGTGAGAGCGGAAAGCTGCGGGACGGTCAGTACGAGAAGCTGGTTGGTGCCCAGCGCCTGGACCTGGGCGGTCGAAAGCGAGGCGACCTGTGCGGTCGTCATGTAGGGGATCTGGTTGTTGACGAAGCCGGCGAGTTCCGTCGGCGACAGGCCGGCCAGCGCCGCGATGGTCAGGCCCGGGACCTGGTTCTGCTCGAGCATCTCGACGCTGGAGGTGGACATGGCGGCGAGCTGGGCGGAGCTGAGCCCGGCGAGCGCGGTGCTGGAGAGCACATAGGCCTGCAGGGTGGTGATGGCGTTGATGTCGGGCAGCGTCATCGCGGTCAGCTCGGTCTTGGTAAGTGCTCCGACCTGGGTCTGCGACAGCGCCTGGATCTGGCTGGTGCCGAGGGAGACGATCTGGCTAGTGGTGAGGGAAGCGATGTCGGCGAGGCTCAGGCCGCCGTACTGGCCGGTGGTGATCGCGCCAAGCTCGATGGTGGTCAATGCGGCGACCTAGGCGGTGCTGAAGCCCGCGATCTGGGTGTTGGTCAGGCCGGACCACTCGGCGCCGGTCAGTCCGGCGAGCGCGGTGCTGGTCAGGACGCCGACCTGGGCCTGCGTCAGGCCGGGCAGCGCGGTTGCCAGTGCGGCGGCCTGGGCGGAGCCAAGGCCGGCGAGGGCGGCGGTCGAGAGGCCGGTGATGTTGGTGGAGACAAGGGTGGCGATGTCGGTGGGGGTGACGGCCGCGAGCTGGTTGCCGGAAAAGGCGCCGAGCTGGGTCGAGGTGAGGTTTGCGAATGCAGTCGGGTTCAGCGCCGTGACCTCTTTCCCGGTGAGCGCCTGGAGCTGAGCGGAGGTGATGCCCATGATCTCGCCGGAGGTGATGGCGGCGACCTGGGTGGTGGAGAGGGCGGCGATCTGGGCGACCGTCAGGGCCGGGAACTGGCCGGCCTTGAAGGCGGTCAGCGCCGCGATCTCGTCGGTGCTGACGCCGGCCAAAGCCGCGGTGGTGAGCGAGGCGATGGCGTTCGGCGACAGCGCCTCGAGGCTGGCCGGGTTCAGCGCCGCGATCTGCGCCGAGGTAAGGGCGGCGACGGCGGCGAGCGAGAGCGAGCTTGCCTCCCAGGTGTCAAGGCCGGCGACGTCGGCGAGGTTCAGGGCCGCAGCCTGGGGACCGGAGAGGCCACCCTTGCCTGTGAGGCCCTCCGCCTGGCCGATGGTCAGCGCGTTGATCTGCGTGGTGGTGAGAGCCGCGATCTGGGTTCCGGTGAGCTGTACTAGCACGTCGCTGGTGATCGCCTGGATCTGCGGAACCGAGAGCGAGGCGATCTGCGCGGGGGTCATGTGGGGAAGCTGGTTGTTGACGAAGCCGGCTAGTTCCGTCGGCGACAGGCCGGCCAGCGCCGCGATGGTCAGGCCCGGGACCTGGTTCTGCTCGAGCATCTCGACGCTGGAGGTGGACATGGCGGCGAGCTGGGCGGAGCTGAGCCCGGCGAGCGCGGTGCTGGAGAGCACATAGGCCTGCAGGGTGGTGATGGCGTTGATGTCGGGCAGCGTCATCGCGGTCAGCTCGGTCTTGGTAAGTGCTCCGACCTGGGTCTGCGACAGCGCCTGGATCTGGCTGGTGCCGAGGGAGACGATCTGGCTAGTGGTGAGGGAAGCGATGTCGGCGAGGCTCAGGCCGCCGTACTGGCCGGTGGTGATCGCGCCAAGCTCGATGGTGGTCAATGCGGCGACCTGGGCGGTGCTGAAGCCCGCGATCTGGGTGTTGGTCAGGCCGGACCACTCGCCTGCGGTCAGGCCTGCGATGGCGGTGCTGGTAAAGGCGGCGACCTGGGCTGTGGTGAGGCCCCGCAGTGCGCTCGCCATGGCGGCGACCTGGGCGGAGCCCAGACCGGTGATGGCGGCGGTCGTGATGCCAACAACGCTGGTGGAACCGAGGGCACCGCTGGCGTTCGGGGTGACCGCCGCGACCTGGCCAGCGGACAAGGCGCCGAGCTGGGTCGAGGTAAGGTTGCCGATCTGCCCGGGTGTCAGAGCGGCGACTTCCCGCGAGGTGAGCGCCTGCAACTGGGTGGAGGTGATGCCGGAGATCTCGCCCGAGGTGATGGCGACGATCTGGGGATTGGAGAGGGCGGCGATCTGGGCGGCCGTCAGGGCGGGAAATTGCCCGGCCTTGTAGGCGGTCAGCGCCGCGATCTCGTCGGTGCTGACGCCGGCGAGTGCCGCGGTGGTGAGCGAGGCGACCGCCGTGGGCGACAGCGCCTCGAAGGCGGTCGGGTTCATCGCCGCGATCTGCGCCGAGGTGAGGGCGGCGACCGCGGCGAGCGACAGCGACGTCGCCTGGTAGGTCGAAATGCCGGCGAGGTCGACGAGGTTGAGCGCGGCGGCCTGCGGTCCGGACAGGGTAGCGAACTGCTTGCTGCCGAGCCCCGACGTCTGCCCGCTGGTCAGCGCGTTGATCTCGGTGGTGGTCAGCGCCGTGAGCTGCGCCCCGGTGAGCTGGAGCAGCAGGTCGCTGCTGAGGGCCTGGATCTGCGCCGCAGACAGCGAGGCGACCTCCGCCGTGGTCATATAGGCGATCTGGTTGTTGACGAAGCCCGCGAGCTCGGTGGGGGTGATCGCATCAAAGGCGGCTAGGCTCAGCGCCGGGACCTGGAGTTCGGTGAATGCCTCCAGGCTGGTCGAGGACATGGCGACGATCTGGGCGGAAGTGAGGCCGGCCACCGCCGTGCTGCTCAGCATGCGCGCCGGGTCGGTGCCGAAGGCCGAGATGATTGTCGTCGACAGGTTCGCGACCTGCGCCTTGGTGAGTGCGGCGATCTGCAGCTCCGAGAATGCCAGGATCTCGGACGGGACGAGTGCTGCCGCCTGGGCGGTGGTGAGCGCCGCAATATCGGCCAGGCTCAGGCCCGCATAGTTGCCGGTGGGAATGGCGGCGAGTTCGGCAGCGGAGAACGCTGCGACTTGGGCGGTGCTGAAGCTTTGGATCTGGGTGGTGGTGAGGCCGGCCCATTCGCCGGTGGTCAGGCCGGCCAGCGTCGCGGTGGTCAGGGCGGCGACCTGGGCGGTGGTCAGGCCGGAAAATGCGGGTGCCAATTCGGCGATCTGGGTCGAGCCGAGGCCGGCGAGGGCGGCGGTCGAGAGGCCCGCGATGCCGGTGGCGCCGATGGTGGCGATTTCGGTCGGTGTGGCGGCGTTGAGCTGGCTGGCGGAGAGGGCGTGCAACTGGGTCGAGGAGAGGTTTGCGAACGCGCTCGGGTTCAGGAAGGAAATCTGCGCCGTGGTGAGTGCCTGGAGCTGGGACGAGGTGATGCCCGACATCTGCCCCGAGGTGATGGCGGCGATCTGGTCGGTGGAGAAGGCGGCGATCTGGGCCGCCGTCAGGGTGGGGAACTGGCCCCCGGCATAGGCGGTGAAGAAGGCGATCTCGGCGTCGCTGACGCCGGCCAGGGCGGCGGTGGTGAGCGAGGCGATGCCTCTGGCCGACAAGGCCTCGAGCGCGGTCGAGTTCATCGCGGCGAGCTGTGCCGAGGTGAGTGCCGCGAGGGCGGAGAGCGAGAGCGAACTCGCCTGGTAGCTGCTGATGGCGGCGAGGTCGGCGAGGTTCAGGGCCGCGGCCTGCGGGCCCGACAGGGTGGCGAACACCTTGCCCGGGAGCCCCGCGGTCTGGCTGGTGCTCAGCGCGTTGATCTGCGTGGTGGTGAGGGCGGTCAGTTCCGGCGTGGTGAACTGGGCTAACAGGTCGCTGCTGAGGGCCTGGATCTGGGGCACCGACAGCGAGGCGATCTGCGCCACCGTCAGGTAGGGGATCTGGTTGTTGACGAAGCCCGCGAGCTCCGCGGGCGACAGGCCGGCCAGCGCCGCGATGGTCAGGCCGGGCACCTGGTTCTGCTCGAGCATCTCGACGCTGGTGGTGGACATGGCGGCGAGCTGATCGGACGTCAGGCCGGCGAGCGCGCTGCTGGAGATCGTGTAGGCCTGCAGGGTGGTGATCCCCGCCATCGCCGCGTCGGAGACCGAACCCCACTGCTTGGAGGTCAGCGCGTCGATCTGGCTCTGCGAGAGGGCCGCGATGTCGGCCGATGTTAGGGCCGCGATGACGGACAGGGGCTGCGTCGCGATGGCTGCTGGCGTCAGGCTGGAAAACGACATGAGGCTATCTCCATGCGGCTGCGCAGGGCGGCGCCGCGATGGAGACCAATATCGAGGACAACATCTAATAAATGATGAAAGGTCCGGCCGTCTCGAATTCTGGGTTTGGCCAGTTTTGTCTCAGCGCTGTCCAACCCCTGAAAGCGCGAACAGGTCCTTCAGTCCATGCGGCTGCGACCGCAGATATTGCTTCGGCGCCGAGACCTGGGCTTCGAGCTTGGCCGCCGCGTGCCAGGGCCAGCGCGGGTCGTAGAGGATGGCGCGCGCGAGCGAGACCGCATCGGCTTCGCCCTGAGACACGATCGCCTCCGCCTGCTCGGGCTCGGTGATCAGTCCGACCGCGATCGTCGGCAGCCCGACCTCCGACTTGACCCGTTGGGCGTACGGCACCTGGTAGCCAGGTGCGAGCTTGATCGCTTGGTCGGGCGATATCCCGCCGGTGGTGACGTGGATCGCGGCACAGCCGCGCGCCTTCAAGGCCTGCGACAGCGCCACGGTGCCGTCGATGTCCCAGCCGTCCGGCACCCAATCGGTTGCCGAAATGCGCATCCAGACCGGCTTTCCGGGCGGGAATGCCGCGCGCACGGCGTCGAAGACCTCGATCGGGAACCGCATGCGGTTTTCCAGCGAGCCGCCGTACTCGTCGGTCCGGTGGTTGGCGATCGGCGAGAGGAACTGGTGCAGCAGGTAGCCGTGCGCGCCGTGGATCTCGATCCCGTCGATGCCGAGCCGGTCCGCCCGCCGGGCCGCCGCCACGAACTCCTCGCGGACACGATCGAGCCCCTGGCGATCCAGCGCCTGTGGCGCATGCTCGCCCTTCGCATGCGGCACATCCGACGGTGCGACCGTCTGCCAGCCATCCGGCGCGCCCGGCGGGATCTGCGCGCCGCCCTCCCAAGGAACCCGGCAGGATGCCTTGCGGCCGGCATGGCCGAGCTGCATGGCGACCGCGATCGGCGAATACCGGCGGATCGCCGCGAGCACCCGTGCCAGCGCCGCCTCGTTCGCATCGCAATAGAGGCCGAGATCGCCGGGCGAAATGCGCGCCTCGGGTGAGACCGATGTCGCCTCCAGGGTCAGCATGCCGGCCCCGGACAGAGCGAGATGCCCGAGATGGATCATGTGCCAGTCGCCGGCGCTGCCATCCTCGGCCGAGTACTGGCACATCGGCGCGATGATGATGCGGTTGGCGAGGCGCAGTTCGCCCAGCCGAAGCGGCTCGAACAGGTGGCTCATGTCGCCTGCTCAGGCGGCCGTCGGATCCAGCCACCCGATATGGCCGTCGGTGCGTCGATAGACCACGTTGATCTCGCTGCTGGCGCTGTTGCGGAACATCAGCACGGCCTGATCGGCGAGATCCAGACGCATGACCGCCTCGCCGACGGTCAACTGGGCGATGTCGGTGGGCTGCTCGGCGATGATGGTGGCATAGGCGCCCGAGGCCGAGCCGTTCATCCAGGTCGCGGGGCCAGAGGCGCCCGGGCGCCGCGTTGTCGGCGGCTGCTCCTCGTCCTGGCGCAGGACGTATTGTCGCCCGATTTCCGGACGCCGGCGCTGCTGCGACAGGTCGCGAGAATGCTCGTTGACCCGCCGCCGGTAGCGACGCAGCCGTTTCGCGATATGCTCGGCGGCGTCGTCGAAAGCGCCGTGCGCATCCGCCGCCTCGCCTTCGCCGCGCAGCAGCAGGCCGCGTGCCGCATGCACGTTGATGTCGCAGGTGAAGAAGCTGCGCGCACGCCCGAACGTCACGTTGGCCTCAAGCGCATCGTCGAAGTATTTCTCGGCGATGACGTCGAGATGTGCAGTGACCCGCGATCGCAGGGCATCAGACAGGTCGATCTGCTTGCCGGCAACATTGATCTGCATGCGTGCGCTCTCCCCAGTGGTTTCGGACCTCGTCGAGTTTGGGCCAGGGATGAGCAGCAGCTCGCATGGGACGCCGGCATCGAAGCGGGGATGCTGTCCCCCGAATGAGACCAGGCGTCAGACGGAGATTGCCTTCTCCCGTTTGCGCTGCACGGAACTTGGAATGCGCAAGGCCTCCCGATACTTGGCCACGGTTCTGCGTGCGATGTCCACACCCTCACGTCGAAGTGCGGTGACGATCGCATCGTCCGACAGCACGCAGATGGCGTCCTCGGCAGCGATCATGCCGCGTATGCGGTGCCGCACCGCTTCCGCGCTGTGGCTTTCCCCGGTGACGCCTGCGATTGCGGTTGTGAAGAAATACTTGAGCTCGAACAGCCCGCGCGGCGTCGAGATGTACTTGTTGGCGGTAACGCGCGACACCGTGCTCTCGTGCATCTCCACCGCTTCGGCGATGTCGCGCAGGATCAGCGGCCGCAGATGACCGACGCCGCGCAGCAGGAACCCGTCCTGCCGGCGCATCACCTCGCTCGCCACCTTCAGGATGGTCTGCGCGCGCTGCTGCAGCGATTTGACCAGCCAGTTGGCGCTGGCCAGCCGCTCGCTCAGGAACATGCGGTCGTCGCGACCCGCACGCAGCGAAACCCTTGCGTGGAACGCCTCGCTGACCAGCAGTTTCGGCATGGTCTCCGGATTGAGCTCCAGGATCCAGTCGCCGTTCAGCCCCGGCCGCATCAGCACGTCGGGCAGGATCGGCTGGGGTGCGGCGGTCTCGTGGCCGGCGCCGGGCTTGGGATCGAGCGCACGGATCTCGGCCACCATATCGGTGAGGTCGTCGGCATCGACGCCGCACAGCACCTGCAGGCGCTTCAACTCGCGGCGTCCCAGCAACTCCAGGTTGTCGAGCAGGATCTCCATGGCCGGATCGAGCCGGTTGCGCTCGGCAAGCTGTGCGGCCAGGCACTCGCGCAGGTCGCGTGCGAACAGCCCGACCGGATCGAACCGCATCATCCGGGCCCGCACCGCGGCCACCTGGGCGATCGAGACGCCGAGTGCGCGGGCCAGCGCCGCATCGTCGATTGAGACGCGCCCGGCGGGTTCCAGCAGGGCGATGAAGTGGGCGCCGATCAGCCGGTCGACCGGGTCGGCCAGACCCAGCCTGAGCTGCTCGCCGAGATGGTCGCGCAGCGAGGGCGGGTTGTCGGCGAGACTGTCGATGAACGAGGCGCCGGCCTCGCCGTCGAGCCCGTTGCCGCCGCCCTTGGCACCCCAGTCCGGGCCGGGCCCGGCATCGAGGCTGCCGGCGGCCTCGTAGCCGCTGACGTCGAACTGCTCGGCATACTCCGCATCCAGCGGCGAGGCGGCTGCATCGGGCAGGGTTGCGGCGCCGACCAGCAGGTCGGTGGAGACCGGCTCGCCCGGCACCTCCCGCAACGGCCGCTGATCGAGTGCCGCCAGCTCGGGCGTCGTGTCGCCGCGCTCGTCACGTTCAAGTAATGGATTGCGCTCTAGTTCTTCCTCGATGAAGGCAGCGACTTCAAGATTGGAGAATTGCAGCAGCTTGATGGCCTGACGCAACTGCGGCGTCATCACCAGGGTCTGTGTATGCCTGAGCTCCAGCCGTGGTCCGAGTGCCATGGACGGCAGGCTACAACGAAAATCTCTCCCCGAGATAGACGCGGCGCACGTCCTCGTGTGCGACCACTTCCTCCGGCACACCCTGCATCAGCACCTGTCCGCCATGCATGATGTAGGCCCGGTCGATGATCTCCAAGGTCTCGCGCACATTGTGGTCGGTGATCAGCACGCCGATCCCGCGATGCTTCAGATGGCTCACCAGGTCGCGGATCTCGCCGACCGCAATCGGGTCGATGCCGGCCAGCGGCTCGTCGAGCAGGATGTAGCTCGGCTGGCTAGCCAGGGCGCGCGCGATCTCCAGGCGGCGGCGCTCGCCACCCGACAGCGCCAGTGATGGCGACCGCCGCAGCCGGGCGATGCCGAACTCGCGCAGCAGCTCGTCCAGCATCATCTCGCGCCGTTGCGGGTCGCTTTCGACTACCTCCAGGGCGGCCATGATGTTCTGCTCAACATTGAGGCCGCGGAAGATGCTGGCCTCCTGGGGCAGATAGCCGATGCCAAGGCGTGCACGCCGGTACATCGGCAACTGGGTGATGTCGGCGCCGTCGAGCGTGATGGTGCCCTCGTCGGGCTGCACCAGGCCCACGATCATGTAGAAGGTGGTGGTCTTGCCGGCGCCGTTCGGGCCGAGCAGGCCGACCGCCTCGCCGCGCTGCACGCTGATCGAGACGTCCTGCACTACGGCGCGCTTGCGATAGCTCTTGCCGACCGACTGCGCGGACAGCCCGACCAAGCCCGATGCATCGTCGGCAAGCGAGCCCAGCGGGTTGGCACCCATCTCGTTCAAGGCGTGGCCGCCTCCGAAGTAGGCCGGGACCCGGTCTCCGAGGATCCGGACTTTGAGGAACCGGGCTTCGAAGCCGGGACCGCGGCTCCGGCATTGGCGCCAGGCGGGCTGTTGTTGTCGTTCGGCACGATCAATCCCCGCACAAGCGCTCCCGGATCCTCCGTCATGGTGGCGAGGCCGGTATGCATGTTGACGATCGCGGCCGCGCCGTTGAGCTGGTTCTGCCCACGCGTGATGTGGACGTTGCCGACGATCCGCGCAATCCCTGTATCCGGAACGTACACGCCGCGATCTCCGGTTACAGTCTCGGTCTGCGTACGGACCACCACGTGGCCGAAGGCGTGCGCCAGCTTGAGCTTGCCGGAACTCTGGATCGGATCGTCGGCGGGCGCGCCGGCTGCCGCGTGCTTGCCCGGAGCCGCCTTGGCGCCGGGGGTTCCGGGTGCCGGGGTGGGGTTGGGCGCGCTGTAGCCGACGAGGATGTCGGCACGTATCCGGCGGCCGTCATTGGTGGTGACGCTCGCTTCGCCGCGCCCGACCGACATCCGGGTCTGCGACCAGTATTCCATGACGTCGCGCGCGGTCAGCAACTGGGTGGGGGTGGTGAGGTGCAGGTCGTGGCCGGTCATCACCAGCACCGCCTGGTCGATGTCGTAGATCGCATGGTCGCCGAACGCCTGGTCGGTCGCGGTGAAGATGTGGACGTGCCCGATCGCCTCCAGCCGGTAGATCTCGTTGGCGCCGGTGTCGTCGCCGGCCGGCCCGGAGCCGGGCTTGCCGGCGCCCGGCTTGGCGGCAGGGGCAGCCTTGGCGGCGGTTCCCGATTTTGCGACAGTTCCGGGCTGCACGGCCTTCTTGCGGTAGTAGGCACGCAGCCGGTCGCCGGTGACGGTGACGCCGCCGCGTACCGCCTGCGCCTGGCGATAGGCGGTGACGATCTGCGCCTTCTGGTCCCAGTCGAAGCCGCCCAGCGCGGTGACCGTGATCTGGCCGCCATGCGACAGGTCGATCGCCTGCGCCCGCGCCGGCCGTGCCGGGACAACGAGGGCGCCGATGGCAACGATGACGGCAAGCGGGGATAGTGCCCAAGGCACGAGACGGCGCATCACGAGTGTCCCGGGCTGGTGGTCGACGTCGCCGGCGGCGGATGCGCGGCATGGTCGTCATTGAGGATCATGCGTCCCGGCCCGCGGAACTGCACGATGCCGTCGCGCTGCGACATCAGGTAGCCCTGCGCATCGAGCACGCCGAACGGCCCCTCGGCATGCACCCAGTCATCCGAGACGACGATGCCGCGCCGCACGTCCACGCCGGCGGTGGGACCCGTCATGATGGTGCCGTCATCGCGGTAGAACACGACGTGGCCGGCCAGATCCAGCAATTGGCTGTGCTGCATGTAGACGCCGGCGCGCGCGCGGATCTCCAGCCAGGTCCCGCCCTGCGACAGCGTGTCGGCGATCGGATGCGACAGGTTGACGCGCTCCGGGCTGACCTGGCGGGCGGTATCGGCGGTGATCATGTACGGCCGGCCGTGCGCGTCGAGGCCGCGATAGCGCGGTCCCAGCATGCTGCCGCTGTCCAGCCGGATCGCGGTGGCCTCGTGGTACGCGACGCGGCCGGCAATCAGCGACCGGTCGAGCTCCGGCCAGGCGGCGATCGATCCCAGCAGCAGCAGGGCGGCAACCGGCAGCAGCCACTTGGCCGAGCGCAGCAGCATCCGGCGCCTTGCCTGCTCGGCATCGCTCGGCGGCCGCTGGTGCGAGGGCGCCTGCTGCACACTCATGCGGCGGCGGGCCGCGGCGGCGCTCGGCTCCTGGCGGTCCAACGGTTGCGGCCCCGGCACCTGCGGACGGGTGGAGTGCGGGCCGGCCATCGCTACGCCAGGGCCAGGGGGTGGAGAATCGGGCAAGTAACGATCATGCCTCATGCGATCCCGGCGCGCAGCAGGTCGTGCACGTGCAGGATGCCGGCCGGACGGCCGTCGGCATCCAGCACGAACAGGCTGGTGATCGGCCGCGGGCTTGCATTCATCAGCCGCAGCGCTTCCGCGGCCAGCATGCCGGCATGGATGGTCCGCGGAAGCGTGTTCATGACGTCGCCGGTGTGCAGCGCGCGCAGGTCGCGCTCGATGGCGCGGCGCAGATCGCCGTCGGTGATGATGCCGACCAGCCTTCCATCCGGACCGGTGATGCCGAGGCAGCCGAACGCCTTGCTGGTCATCAGCATGACCGCCTGCAGCATCGGCAGGTCGCGACCGGCGAGCGGGAGCGCGTCGCCGGTATGCATCAGGTCGGAGGCGCGCCGCAGCCGGGCGCCGAGCCGGCCGCCGGGGTGGAACAGGCCGAACTCGTGCGCCGTGAAGCCGCGACGCTGCAGCAGCGCCACCGCCAGCGCGTCGCCCAAGGCGAGCTGCATCGTCGTGCTGGTGGTCGGCGCGAGCCCCATCGGGCAGGCCTCGGCCGCCGCCGGCAGCACCAGCACGATGTCGGCGGCGCGGGCCAGGGTCGAGGCTCCCGCGCCGGTCATCGCGATCAGGGTCATGTCGAAGCGGCGGGAATGGGCGATGACGTCGGCGAGTTCCGCGGTCTCGCCGGAATTGGACAGCGCCAGCACCGCGTCGCCGACCTGGATCATGCCGAGATCGCCGTGCGAGGCCTCGGCCGGATGCACGAACAGCGAAGGCGTGCCGGTGGAGGCGAGGGTCGCCTGGATCTTGCGTCCGACATGGCCGGACTTGCCCATGCCGCACACCACCACCCGGCCGGGCAGTGTCGCGAGAGCGTCCACCGTGCGTACGAACGCGGCACCGAGTGCCTCTCCGGGCTGCATCGACGCCGCCATCGCGGCGATCCCGGCGGCCTCGGCACGCAGCACCTCGGCGGCCGTTGACAGGTCGTCGCAGGCCATATCTGGGCTTTGGGGTGGGCTCTGCACGGTCATCGTCTGCAGGACTTCTACTCCGCAGCGCGGAAGCCGGTCGCCGCCCTCCTCCGCGCGCCCCTGTATGGTCACGCCGATGCCGACGGTCAAATCCGTCCGAGGGCGAACGCGATCAGTGCGCGAAGATGTCGGGCGCGTCGTAGCCGAGCAGGTCCAGCCTAGCCCGGGTCGGCAGAAACGCGAACGTCTCCAGCGCCAGCTCGAGGCGGCCTTCGCGGATCAGCAGGCCCTCGAGGCGCTCCCACAGCGCATGCAGGTGCAACACGTCGGACGCGGCATAGGAGAGCTGCTCCGGCGTCAGGTCGGCGGCGCCCCAGTCCGACGATTGCTGCTGCTTATTGAGGTCGATGCCGAGCAGCTCCCGGCATAGCTCGCGCAGCCCGTGCCGGTCGGTGAAGGTGCGCACCAGCTTGGCGGCGATCTTGGTGCAGCGCACCGGCGCCACCGTAATGCCGAGCGCATGCTGCAGGATGCCGACATCGAAGCGGGCGAAATGCATCAGCTTGAGCGTCGCCGGGTCGGACAGCAGGCGCTTGAGGTTGGGGCAGTCAGCCCCTCGGCCACCGAGTGCGGAGGGCACGATCTGCACCAGGTGCGCCTGGCCGTCGCCGGCGCAGAGCTGCACCAGGCAGAGCCGGTCGCGATGCGGCAGCAGGCCCATCGTCTCGGTATCGACTGCCACCGTGCCGCCCAGCGCAAGGCCGTCCGGCAGGTCGTGCCGGTGCAGATGGATGGTCGCATTCTGCATGAACTGGGTGACGCTCATAGGTTGGGAGGGCCGCATCCGGCGGGAAGGCGCCGCCGGACGGGAACTGCCGCCCTGCGCCATGCCGCCTCGCTGTCTGATGGTGCCCAGGAGAAGACTCGAACTTCCACGACCTTTCGGCCACAGGTACCTGAAACCTGCGCGTCTACCAATTCCGCCACCTGGGCTGAGGGGCAACCGTCGCGGCAGCGGCGGGTGGTGGGGCGATCTAACGGCCGCCGCCCGGCGCGTCAACAGGCCGGGGACAGGTTTGTGCGGTATCGTAACGTCGTCGCGGCGCCGTGGCGGTGGTTGAGGGAACCGGAGCCCTCCGATAGTGATGCAGCCGATCTGCCGGCCGGATCGTTCAATCGGCCCATCCTTGAGAAGATTAGGACGCAATCCCTGATGGCGATGCGCAGTGTTGCGACGGTGTTCGGCGGCTCCGGTTTCCTCGGCCGCTACGTGGTGAAGCGGCTGGCGCAGCAGGGCCATGTCGTGCGGGTGGCGGTGCGCCGTCCGGCGCGCGCCAACGAGCTGCGCCCGATGGGCCGGGTCGGGCAGGTGGTGCCGCTATACGCCTCGCTGGCCGACGAGCCGAGCATCGCCCAGGCGGTCGAGGGCGCGGATGTCGTGGTCAACCTGGTCGGCATCCTGGCCGAGGCGAAATCCGGTGACTTCATGCGCGTCCATGCGGAGGGGGCAGGCCGGGTGGCCCGGCTGTCGGCGGCGGCCGGCGTGGGCGCGCTGGTGCAGATGTCGGCGATCGGCTCCGCGTCGGACAGCCCGAGCGGCTACGGCCGCAGCAAACATGCCGGCGAGGAGGCGGTGCATACGGCCTTCCCCGGCGCCGTGGTGCTGCGGCCGTCCATCGTGTTTGGGCCGGAGGATGCGTTCTTCAACCGCTTCGCCGGCATCGCCAGGCTGGCTCCGGTGTTTCCGCTGTTCTGCGGCGATACGAAGTTCCAGCCGGTCTATGTGGGCGACGTGGCGGAAGCAGTCCTGCGCTCGGCGCAGGGCGCGGCGTTTGCCGGCGGCACCTTCGAGCTCGGCGGCCCGCGGGTCTGGAGCTTTCGCGAGCTGATGGCCTGGATGCTGCATGAACTCCGGCGCCGGCCGCGCATGTTCGAGGTGCCGATGGGGCTGGCGCGGTTGCAGGCGGCGATCCTGGAGCATGTTCCCGGCAAGCCGTTGACCCGCGACCAGCTTGCCATGCTCGGCCGCGACAACGTGGTGTCCGCGCAGGCCGCCGGGTTTCCGGAGCTTGGGATCGAGCCGACGCCGCTGGAGCTGATCGTTCCCGCCTACCTGAACCGCTACCGGCCCGGTGGTGGCAGGCGAGAAATTCCGAAATAGGTCCGGACCGGCCACAATCCCGGCCTGGCTCACCGGTTTTTTGGAATAAGCGGGGGAACATCTGTATCCTGGGTCGGGACGGGTCAGCATGGCTGTCTTTTATGGTGGTTGCCGTGGTCTGTAAGATGTGGCGACAGCCTCCGGCGCGGAGGCTGCCGGCTCGCCGCCCTAGCTCAGAGCAAGGACCCCGCCATGGCCGACCGCATGCTGCAATTCACCCACGTGCAGCAACACCAGCCGGACAAGCGCGCGGTGCCTGAACGGCGAGAGGATTTCAACGAGATCTACCGCTCGTTCAGCGTGCGGGCGGCGGAGGTGCAATCCAGCCGGTGCTCGCAATGCGGCGTGCCGTTCTGCTCGATCCATTGCCCGCTTTCCAACGACATCCCGGACTGGCTGAAGCTCACTGCCGAGGGGCGCCTGGAGGAGGCCTACGAGGTCAGCTCGGCGACCAACAACTTCCCCGAGATCTGCGGCCGGATCTGTCCGCAGGACCGGCTGTGCGAGGGCAACTGCGTCATCGAGAAGGGCTTCGAGAGCGTCACCATCGGCGCGGTCGAGCGGTTCATCACCGATCACGCCTTCGAGGCCGGCTGGGTGCGTCCGATCAGGCCGCGCCTGGAGCGCGAGCAGTCCATCGCCATCGTCGGCGCCGGGCCGGGCGGCCTGGCGGCGGCCGAGCAGCTGCGCAAGCGCGGCTACCGGGTGCATGTCTATGACCGCTACGACCGCATCGGCGGCCTGATGATCTACGGCATTCCCGGCTTCAAGCTGGAAAAGGAGATCGTCACCCGGCGGCACAAGCTGCTCGAGCAGGGCGGCATCGTGTTCCATCTCGGCCGCGGCATCGGCGACGTGGACGACGACGAGACCGTCGCGTTCGCCACCCTGCGCGCCCGGCACGACGCGGTGCTGATCGCCACCGGAGTATACAAGTCGCGCGACATCGGCGGCCCGGGCGTCGGCCTGCCCGGCATCGTCAAGGCGATCGACTACCTGACCGCGTCCAACCGGCGCTCGCTCGGCGACCTGGTGCCCGACTTCGACAACGGGCTGCTGGATGCCAGCGGCAAGCATGTGGTGGTGATCGGCGGCGGCGACACCGCGATGGATTGCGTGCGAACCGCGGTGCGCCAGGGTGCGGCCTCGGTGAAATGCGTGTATCGCCGCGACCGCGCCAACATGCCGGGGTCGTTGCGCGAAGTGAAGAACGCCGAGGACGAGGGGGTGGATTTCGTCTGGCTGGCCGCGCCCGAGGCCTTCCTCGGCGACAATTCGGTGACCGGCGTGCGCGCCGTGCGCATGAAGCTCGGCCTGCCGGACGCCACCGGCCGGCAGTCGGTCGATGCGGTCGAGAACAGCGGGTTCACCCTGCAGGCGGACCTGGTGATCAAGGCGCTCGGCTTCGATCCCGAGCCGCTGCCGACCCTGTGGGGCGAGCCTGCCCTGGAGGTGTCGCGCTGGGGCACGCTCAAGGTCGGGCACTCAAGCTTCATGACCAGCCTGCCCGGCGTGTTCGGCGCCGGCGACATCGTGCGCGGCGCCAGCCTGGTGGTGTGGGCGATCCGCGATGGGCGCGACGCCGCGGTCAGCATGCATCGCTGGCTGCAGGAGCACGCCCAGGTCAACACACAGGCAGCAGCGGAGTGACCCCGATGGATCATGTCGATCATGGAAGCGGCGCCTCCGAGAGCGGTGCCGAGTTCGTGGCGAACTGGCAACGCAACGCGGCGGCGATCTCCCGCAGCTACGACGCGAGCGACGAGCACGATGCGTGCGGCGTCGGACTGGTGGCGGCCCTCGACGGCCGCCGCCGGCGCGACGTGGTGGAAGCCGGCATCGCCGCCCTGCGCGCGGTCTGGCATCGCGGCGCGGTGGATGCCGACGGCAAGACCGGCGACGGCGCCGGCATCCATGTCGAGATCCCGCAGGATTTCTTCGCCGACGCGATCGCGCGCGCCGGCAGCCCGGCCGGCAGCGGCCAGGTGATCGGCATCGGCATGGTGTTCCTGCCCAAGACCGACCTCTCGGCGCAGGAGCGCTGCCGCGCCATCGTCGAGACCCAGATCCTGGCGTTCGGCTACGGCATCTATGGCTGGCGGCAGGTGCCGATCGATACCAGCTGCATCGGCGAAAAGGCCAACGCGACCCGGCCCGAGATCGAGCAGATCATGATACGCAACCTCCGCGCGGTGCCGGAAGCGGAGTTCGAGCGCGACCTCTACGTCATTCGCCGGCGCATCGAAAAGGCGGCGATCGAGGCGCAGGTGGCGGAGCTGTATATCTGCTCGCTGTCGTGCCGGTCGGTGATCTACAAGGGCATGTTCCTGGCCGAGAACCTGACCGATTTCTATCCCGACCTGCTGGATGCCCGCTTCGTCAGCCGGTTCGCGATCTACCACCAGCGCTACTCGACCAACACCTTCCCGACCTGGCGCCTGGCGCAGCCGTTCCGCAAGATCGCGCACAACGGCGAGATCAACACGATCTCCGGCAACGTCAACTGGATGAAGAGCCACGAGACCCGGCTGGCGGACGCCGTGCTCGACCCGTTTATCGAGGACATCAAGCCGGTGGTGCAGGCCGGCGGCTCCGACACCGCCTCGCTCGACAATGTCTTCGAGCTGCTGACCTTTGCCGGCCGCGACGCGCCGATGGCGAAAACCCTTCTGGTCCCGGCCGCGATCGTCAAGGGTCCGGCGATGAATGCCGCCCATCGCGACATGTTCCTGTACTGCAACGCGGTGATGGAACCGTGGGACGGACCGGCGGCGATCTGCGGCACCGACGGGCGCTGGGTGATCGCGGGCCTCGACCGCAACGGCCTGCGCCCGCTGCGCTACACCGTCACGGCGAGCGACATGCTGATCGTCGGCTCCGAGACCGGCATGGTGAAGGTGCCCGAGGGCGACATCGTCAGTCGCGGGCGCCTGGGGCCTGGCCAGACCATCGCCGTCGACCTGCACGAGGGCCGGTTCTACGGCGACGACGCCCTGCTCGACCTGCTGGCGAGCCGGCACGACTATTCCGGCTGGGCCAAGCGCATCCACCGCATCGACGAGATCGTGCGCGCGGATGCCGGCGAGCCGGTGCACTACACCGGCGAGGCGCTGCGCCGGCGCCAGCTCGCGGTGGGGACCACGCTCGAGGAACTCGAGATGATCCTGCAGCCGATGGGCGCCGAGGGCGCGGAAGCCATCGGCAGCATGGGCGACGACACGCCGCTCGCGGTGCTGTCGGAGAATTATCGCGGGCTCGCGCACTACTTCCGGCAGGCGTTCAGCCAGGTCACCAACCCGCCGATCGACAGCCTGCGCGAGACCCGGGTGATGAGCCTCACGACACGGCTCGGCAACCTCGGCAACGTGCTGGCCGAGGAGGAGGCGCAGTGCGAGCTGCTGCAGCTCGAGAGCCCGATGCTGTCCACCGGCGAGCATTTCGCCCTGCGCGACTTCCTCGGCGCCAACTCGTGCGCGATCGACTGCACCTTCCAGGCCGACCAGGGCGAGGCCGGGCTGCGGTCGGCCATCGAGCGGATCAGGCGCGAGGCCGAGGAGGGCGTGCGCGCCGGCTGCGCGCACGTGTTCCTGACCGACGAGCACCAGGGGCCCGAGCGCGCCTACATCCCGATGATCCTGGCCACCGGGGCGGTGCACACCCATCTTGTCCGGCACTCGCTGCGCACCTTTACCAGCCTGAACGTGCGCACCGCCGAGTGCCTGGACGTGCATGCGATCGCGGTGATGATCGGCGTCGGCGCCACCACGGTGAACCCGTACCTCGCCCAGGAGAGCATCGCCGACCGGCACCGTCGCGGCCTGTTCGGCGACATCCCACTGCGCACGGCCGTCGAGCGCTACCGCCGCGCGATCGACAAGGGGCTGCTCAAGACGATGTCCAAGATGGGCATCTCGGTGATCGCGTCGTATCGCGGCGGCTACAATTTCGAGGCGATCGGCCTGTCCCGCGCGCTGGTGGCGGAGTTCTTCCCGGGCATGCCGTCGCGCATCTCCGGCATCGGGCTGTCCGGCCTCGCACGCAACGTGCTCGGCCTGCACGAGGCGGCATGGAGCGACGAGGCAATCACGCTGCCGGTCGGCGGGCTGTACAAGCTGCGTCGCCGCGGCGAGGTGCACGCCTTTGATGGCGGGCTGATCCATACGCTGCAGACGGCGTGCGCCACGGACAGTTTCACGACCTACAAGCGCTATGCGGATGCGGTGCGGCGGCAGAAGCCGGTGGCGTTGCGCGACCTGCTCGACTTCCGCGAGGGCCGCACAGCGATCCCGGTGGAGGATGTCGAGAGCATCACCGAGATCAGGAAGCGGCTGCTCGCTCCCGGCATCTCGCTGGGCGCCCTCGGACCCGAAGCGCACGAGACCTTGTCGATCGCGATGAACCGCATCGGCGCGCGCTCCGACAGTGGCGAGGGCGGCGAGGACCCGGCGCGCTCGAAGCCGCGCGCCAACGGCGACAATGCGTCCTCTGCGATCAAGCAGATCGCGTCCGGCCGGTTCGGCGTCACCGCGCAATACCTCAACGACTGCCGCGAGATCGAGATCAAGATGGCGCAGGGCGCCAAGCCCGGCGAGGGTGGCCAGCTGCCCGGCTTCAAGGTCACCGGGCTGATCGCCAAGCTGCGCCACGCCACCCCCGGCGTCACGCTGATCTCGCCGCCGCCGCACCACGACATCTACTCGATCGAGGACCTCGCCCAGCTCATCTACGACCTCAAGCAGATCAACCCGGAGGCCACCGTCACCGTGAAGCTGGTGGCGCGTTCGGGCATCGGCACGATTGCCGCCGGCGTCGCCAAGGCGCGTGCGGATGCGATCCTGATCTCGGGGCATTCCGGGGGCACCGGCGCCAGTCCGCAGACCTCGGTGAAGTATGCCGGGCTGCCCTGGGAGATGGGGCTCGCGGAAGCGCATCAGGTGCTGATGCTGAACCGCCTGCGCCACCGGGTGAAGCTGCGCGCCGATGGCGGGCTCAAGACCGGGCGCGACGTGGTGATGGCGGCGATGCTGGGCGCCGAGGAGTTCGGCATCGGCACCGCCTCGCTGGTGGCGATGGGCTGCATCATGGTGCGGCAGTGCCACTCCAACACCTGCCCGGTCGGCGTCTGCACGCAGGACGAGGCGCTGCGGGCGAAGTTCGAGGGCACCCCTGAGAAGGTCATCAACCTGTTCTCGTTCATCGCCGAGGACGTGCGCAACATCCTGGCCTCGCTCGGGTGCTCGACCATGAACGAGATCATCGGGCGCACCGACCTGCTGCACCAGGTCAGCCGCGGCGCCGACTATCTCGACGATCTCGACCTCAACTCGCTGCTGGCGCAGGCCGATCCCGGGCCGCATGCCCGGTTCTGCACCCGCGAGGGTCGCAACGAGGTGCCGGAGACGCTGGACGCGCAGATGATCGCGGACGCGAAGCCCCTGTTCGACCATGGCGAGAAGATGCAGCTGCACTACAACGTGCAGAACACGCACCGCGCCATCGGCACCAAGATCTCGAGCAAGATCGTGCGCCGGTTCGGCATGGAGACGCTGGCGGCCGGTCACCTCACGGTCAGGCTGCGCGGCTCGGCCGGCCAGTCGCTGGGCGCGTTTGCGGTGCAGGGGCTCAAGCTCGAGGTGATCGGCGACGCCAACGACTATGTCGGCAAGGGGCTGTCTGGTGCCACCATCGTCGTGCGGCAGGCGCCGTCCTCGCAACTGATCAGCAACGAGAACGCGATCATCGGCAACACCGTGCTGTATGGCGCGACCGCCGGTGCGCTGTATGCGGCGGGACAGGCCGGCGAGCGCTTCGCGGTGCGCAACTCGGGGGCGGTCGCGGTGATCGAGGGCTGCGGCTCGAACGGCTGCGAGTACATGACCGGCGGCACGGTGGTGGTGCTGGGTCCGGTGGGCGACAATTTCGGCGCCGGCTTCACCGGCGGCATCGCCTTTGTCTATGACCAGCGGGGCGATTTCGAGCTGCGGGTCAATCCCGAGACCCTCGGCTGGAGCCGCATCGAGGGCGGCACGGTCGAGCAGGAGTTGCGCGGGCTGATCGAGACCCACGCCCGCGAGACCAGCAGCCGGTTCGCCGCCCTGCTGCTGCATGACTGGGACAAGGCGCTGCCGCACTTCTGGCATGTGGTGCCAAAGGAGTATGCCAAGGCGTTGAACCAGGCGGCGCCGCAGCAGATGGCGTTGATGGCCTGAGATTGCCCCCCGCCGGCTCGACAGGACGCATGGCGGCTTGTAGGGAGCCTGCCCATGCGCCTCTCCCTCTCGCGACGGCTCCTGCTTGCCGGCCCTGTCATCCTGGCGGCCGCTTCCCGCAACGCCTCGGCGGCCGTGCCGACCCGGCATGTCGAGGTCGCCTGCTGGGGCGGCCAGTTCGCCGATGTGCTGCATGAGGTGGTGGATCCCCGCGCCACTGGCCTCGACATCGCAGTTGGCCAGCGCACCGGCACCGAGCCGGAGCGCGTCGCCCGGCTGCTCTCGCCGGGTGCCGACGGCATCGACGTCGCGCTGATCTCCGATGTCGATGCCTATCGCCTGTCGCTGCGGCAGTTGTTCACCCCGCTGACCACCGCCGGCGTCGCCAGCCTGCCCACCATCGCCAGCGGCCTGCGGGCGCCCTACGGCGTGCCGCAGGGTCGCACCGCACTCACCATCGCCTACAACACCGCCCGGGTGCGGGTCGCGCCGCGCGGCTTCCGCGAGATGTTCGCGCTCGCGCGCAAAGGCCGGGTCGGGTTCTCCAGCCAGCTTGCGATCCACAACCTGGCGGCGGCCGCGATCGCCGAGCAGCATGACGAGCCGGCCAGCCTGCAGGCGGCGCGCAACATCTTCTCCGCCCTGCACAAGGCCGGCACCTTGCGCCTGTTCGCCGACAACGAGGCGCTCGGCGCGGCGCTTGCCAAGGGCGAGATCGACATGGCGCCGATGTGGCGCTCGCGCGCGCATGTCTGGCAGACCCAGGGCCGGCCGATCCGCGACCAGGTGCCGGTCGAGGGCGCGATCCCGTTCACCATCCTGGGTTGCGTTCCGGTCGCCTCGAAGCAGCAGCCGGCGGCGATGGCCTACCTGGACCTGCTGCTGCATGCCGACGTGCAGCGCACGATGGCCGAACGCACCGGGCTGCTGCCGACGATCGCCGATCCACGGCTGGAGCCGGGTCTCGCGGCGCGCATCGGCTTCACCGCCGCACAGCAGGCCCGGTTCCGGCCGCTGTCGCTCGATGCGGTCGCCCGCAACGGCCTCGAGCTGCGCCGCTACTGGGACCACGAGCTGACTTGAACTCGTTGCGACAACTTCAAGTCCGAGTTTCATTCCGTCAACGGAATTTCAAAAAAGTGACACACTAATCGCGGGGCTCACCGTCTAGGAAACGTTCCGGTTCCTGGGGTGAGAAACATGTCCGATTTTGCGCTGCAGCGAACAGGTGCAGGCGCCAAGCCGGCGCGGTTGCAGTCTTCCCGCTTCGACGACACCAGCACCCCCGGCGGCAAGCCCAGCCTGAGCGGCGCGCTGTTATTCGTCGTGCTGCTGGCAGGCGGTCTGGGCTACGCGCTCTACGGCCTGGTTACCGACATGCATGCGAGCCACGCCCCGGCGCTGGCGATCGGCACGCTGGTGCTGCTGGGCGTCGCCCTGCTGGTGGCGCTCGGCTTCGAGTTCGTGAACGGCTTCCACGACACCGCCAACGCGGTCGCCACCGTCATCTACACCAACAGCCTGTCGCCGGCGGCGGCGGTGGTCTGGTCGGGCACCTTCAACTTCCTCGGCGTGCTCACCTCGACCGGTGCCGTCGCCTACACGATCATCACCATGCTGCCGATCGACCTGATCCTGAACGCCGGCAGCACCGGCGGCTATCCGATGATCTTCGCGCTGCTGATCGCCGCGATCGTGTGGAACCTCGCGACCTGGGCGTTCGGCATCCCGAACTCGTCCTCCCATGCGCTGATCGGCTCCATTCTCGGCGTCGGCTTCGCCAACCAGTTGCTTGCGCCCGCCTCCGAGGCCAGCGCCGGCCTGCAATGGGGACCGGTGATCTCGGTGCTGAAATCCCTGCTGTTCAGCCCGGTGATCGGCTTCATCGCCGCCGGCGGCCTGCTGCTGCTGCTCAAGCTGCTGGTGCACCGCCGCGATCTCTACCAGGCGCCGGAAGGCAAGAAGCCGCCGCCGCTGTGGATACGCAGCCTGCTGATCCTGACCTGCACCGGCGTCTCGTTCTCGCATGGCGGCAATGACGGTCAGAAGGGCATGGGCCTGATCATGCTGATCCTGATCGGCGCAGCGCCCACGGCGTTCGCGCTGAACCGCGCCATGCCGGACAGCGCGATGCCAGCTTTCATCCAGACTACGCACCAGGCCGAGGAAATCCTGCACAACCATGCGGGCAGTATCGCCAAGCTCGATCCCGGGCAGGCCCGATCGGTGGTGGATCATGCGCTGAAGACGCGCCAGATCAATCAGCCGCAAGTGTATGCGGCACTGGCGTCGCTCTCCGCCGACATCGCCAGCCAGATCCAGAAGAACGGTACCATCCGCCGCGTGCCCGCCGAGGCCGTGCCGAACATCCGCAACGACATGTACCTGACCTCGGCGGCGGTCGGCAGCCTGGTCAAGACGCCGGGTGCGTTCTCGGGCGCCGATGCGACGACGATGAAGGCCTATACCGGCCACCTCAACCAGGGCACCCGCTACATCCCGATCTGGGTGAAGGTGTCGGTGGCGATCGCGCTCGGTCTCGGCACCATGGTCGGCTGGAAGCGCATCGTCATCACAGTGGGCGAGAAGATCGGCAAGGACCACCTGACTTACGCACAGGGCGCCTCCGCCGAGGTGGTGGCCGCCGCCACGATCGGGCTTGCCGAGGCCTACGGCCTGCCGGTCTCGACCACACACATCCTGTCGAGCGGCGTCGCCGGGACGATGGCGGCGAACGGCTCCGGCCTGCAGATGAGCACGCTGCGCAACATGGCGATGGCCTGGATCCTGACCCTGCCGGTGGCGGCGCTGCTGGCTGGCGTGCTGTACGCGGTCCTGCACACCGTCTTCTGAGGCGCGTGCCCTCACGATCTTGCTAATGGGTCGGTTGTCGCGCGCGGTGCTACAGCCGCCGCGATGGCAGATGATGATCCCGACGGCGAACAGGACGACCGGGGGCAGGAGCAGGACAGGAAACCCAAGGCGTATCGGGGACGCGTCTCGTTTGCGTTCTTTCTTGCCGGGCTGATCGGCCTCGTCGTCCTGCTGGCCTGGGGGGTCGGCTGGGATCAGGTCTTCGCGGACCGAAGCAACCCGGAAACCGAGGATGCCTACGCCGACGGCACCGAGCGTCCGCTGGCGGCGCGCATCTCCGGCTATGTCGAGCAGATGCTGGTCACCGACAACCAGCAGGTCGCAGCCCATCAGGTGCTGATGGTGATCGAGGATGACGAGTATCTCGCGGCGGTGGCGCGTGACGAGGCGATGGTGGCGGCCGACCGCGCCGCAATCGCCGCCATGCAGGCGTCGCGCGAGGCCGCCGTCAGCACGGTGGCACAGTCCGGCAACCTCGCGGGCGGCAACGCCTCGCGGGCCGACTTCGCCGCCGAGGAAGCAGCACGGCAGCATCGCATCCTGGGATCGGATCTCGGGCTGCTCGCGCGCTACCAGATGAGCGAGGCGAGCCTGGGCGTGGCCCGCGCGCAGACGGCGCGCAGCCGCAGCCGGACCGATGTCAGCCGCGCCCAGGTCGCCATGCTGGATGCCGAACTGGCGCAGGCAAACGCGCAACTCGCTCAGGACGCGGCGGTGCTGGCGACCGCCCGGCTCGATCTCGGCTACACCCGGATCACCGCGCCGCAGGTCGGTGTGCTCGGCGTGCGGCAGGTGCATGTCGGCGACCTGGTCTCGCCCGGCCGCGACGTGGTCTCGCTCACGCCGCTCGACGATGTCTGGGTCACCGCCTATTTCAGCGAGCGCCAGCTCGACCATGTGCGCCCCGGCCAGCCGGCGCGGCTGCGTCTCGATGCCTTCCCGGACGTGACGCTGGCAGGCCATGTCGTGGCGATCGGCCCGCTTACCGCCCAGCAGTTCAGCGACGTGCCGGCCGACAACATCACAGGCAACTACACCAAGGTGGTGCAGCGCGTGCCGGTCAAGCTCAGCATCGACCCCGGTGGCCCACTGGCCGGCCAGGTGCGTCCGGGCATGTCGGCGCTGGTTCGCATCGACACCAGCGGCCCGGCCCAGGTGCGCACCGCCCGATGAGCGACGACAAGAGAAAATCCAGCAAGCTGCCGGTGGTGCGGGCGCTGGTGGCCGTGCTCGGGCTGGTACTGGTCGCGATCATGCTGATCGACTGGAACGGGCTGGTCTGGAACGGTTCAAGCCGCAGCACCGACGACGCGCAGTTGCGTGGCCAGCCGACTGCGCTGGAGTCACGTGTTTCCGGCCTGGTCGTCTGGGAGAGCGACATCGACGACCGGCCGGTGCGCGCCGGCGAGTTGCTGTTCCGCATCGAGGACGACTATGCGCGCGCCGCGGTGGCGCGTGCGCGGGCGGCGGTGCAGGTCGCCGATGCCGGCGTCGCACGTGCCCTGGCGGAGCGGGATGCGCAGCAGGCGCAGATCGGCGCGTCGCTGGCGGACGAGGCGGTGAGCGCGGCGCAGCTCGTCTATGCGCGCGAGGATGCGGCGCGCTGGAGCCGGCTCGCCGGTACCCCCGGCGGCCTGCTGCGCTCGCGCCAGCAGGCCGACACCAGCCTGCAGGCGGCCCGGCACGGCGCCGACGCCGACCGCAACGGCGTCGAGCAGGCCCGGCTCCGGCTTGCCGCGATGCAGGCGTCCGTGCACCAGGCCCGGGCGCAGGCGGCCTCCGCCAGGCAGGCGCTGAGCCTGGCCGCGATCCGCCTCGGCTGGACCCGCATCGTCGCGCCCACCGACGGCCGGGTCACCGAGCGTGTCGTGCATGTCGGCCAGTGGGTCACGCCGGGCCGTCGGATGATCTCGTTCGTGCCGCTGCCCGGCACCTGGGCGGTGGCCTGGTATCGCGAGGAGCAGGTCGCCGGCATGCGCATCGGGCAGCCTGTCGCACTCCATGTCGATGCCTACCCGGACCTCGCTTTGCATGGCTGCATCGCCGGCTTCGGACCGACCAGCCAGTCCTGGTCCGAAGTGGTGCCGCCGGACCGCGCCACCGGCAACTTCACCAAGGTGGTGCAGCGCATCCCGGTGCGCATCACCTACGCGACCACGCCGGAAGCGGTACCGCTGCTGGTCCCCGGGCTTTCGGTCGAGACGGACGTGCACGTGCACAAAGCCGGCTGCACACCGTCGCCCGAGGGACACTAGAGCATGATCCGATCGATCATGCTCCGCTTGTCGGTTGATAGATCAGCTTTATCCGACACTTGGCATCGCGCAGCGATTCCAAGTGATCGGATGCTGCTCTAGCGGTGGGAGCGCTGCTGCGGCAGCTCGCGGCGCAGCGGCAACCGGCGCCGGACGATGCGCCGCCGATCACGGCTGCCATGCTGCTCGGCACCGCCGGCCTCGTGCTGTTCGCCTTCCTGTACTACATCGACGAGCGCATGGCCTCGGCGGCCGCGGCCGACCTGCGCGGCGGCTTCCGGCAGGGCAGCGACGACGGCTCCTGGCTGTCTACCGCCTATACGCTCGGCCAGGTGCTGATGATCCCGATGACGCCCTGGCTGGCCACCGTGTTCTCGCCGCGCCGCATCGCCGCCACCCTGATCACCGTCACCGTGCTGGCGGAGGCGGCGCTGACCGCGCACCAGAGCTACGGCGCGGTGATGGCGCTGCGGCTGCTGCAGGGGCTGGGCGAGGGCGGATCGGTGCCGCTGATGCTGGGCGCGGTGCTGCAGACCATTCCGCCGTACCGCAAGACGGAGGCGCTGACGGTCTACGGGCTGGTGGTGACGATCCCGGTGGCGGCGACCTTCTCGCTTGCCGGCGTCGCGGTCGATCTTGCCGGCTGGCGGTTCCTGCTGTCGGCCGCCCCGCTGCTGGGGCCGGTGGCGCTGTTCCTGGTGCTCACCTTCCTGCCGAGGCAGCCGATCAACTGGGCGGCGTTCGAGCGCGTCGATTATTTCGGCCTGTTCTGTCTGACCGCGTCGGCGTCCTCCCTGGTGGTGGCCTGCGACCAGGGCCAGCGGCTGGACTGGTTCGACTCCGGCTTCATCGACGCGCTGTTCGTGCTGTTCGCCTGGTTCGGCGCCTGCTTCGTGCTCAACACCCTGTTGCGGCCGGACGCGCTCTACGAACTCTCCACCTTCCGCAAGCCCAACTTCAGCATCGGCCTGATCGAGATCGGCGTGTTCGCCGCCTCCCTGCTCGGCGCCTCGACGCTGTTCCCGATGCAGCAGGAGCAGCTGCGCACCCTGCGCCCGCTGCAGGTCGGCGACACGCTGCTCTGGCTCGGCATTCCGATCGCCTGTGTCGCGGCGATGATCCCGTTCCTGCTGCGCCACGTCGATGCGCGCCTGGTGCTGGGCGTCGGCCTGACGCTGGGATGCCTGGGCTGCTGGCTCTGCGTCTGGGTGACCCCGGCCTGGGCCGGGCACGACTACCGGCCTTATCTGCTGCTGCAGGCGACCGGCTGGCTGATGGTGATGGTGACCAACGCGTTCCTCACCACCGGCGTGCTGGAGCCGAAGGACATGCTGACCGGGAGCGCCATGTTCAATCTGATGCGCACGATCGGCTTCTCGGTCGGCGGCGCGGTGGTCACCGCCATCCTCACGGTGCGCGAGCGGGTGCATTCGAACGCCAACGTGGTGCGCAGCCTCGATCCGGGGCGCGAGCCCGTCCGCCGATACATGCTGCATCCGGGCGAGGTGTCGCTGGAGACGCTGGCCCGCGGGCAGGCCCGCATCCTCGCCTACGCCGATGCCTGGGGCTGGCTCGGCATCGCGCTCGTCGTGGCGCTGGCGCTGACGCTGGTGCTGGCGCCGACGAAGGTGATGCTGCCGCCGGGCCGACGTTGAGAGAGGCCGGGCAACCGGAAGCATGCGCCAGTCGTTCCGCTTGCGGACTATCGCACCGACTGGAACCGCCGGCATGCTCGACACGACGCAACACGACGATCCGGGGCTGCCCGAGGCGCCGCCGGTACCGGCGACCCGCGAGGCGGATGTCGGGCCGGTGCGCGTCTCAACCGCGCAGATCATGGGCATCCTGCGCATCGCCGCCCTGGCCGCTGCCGCCGGCTTCGTGCTGTATCTTTTTTCGCACGAGGTGCTGCTGCTGTTCTTCGCGGTGCTGCTGGGCTGCTCTCTGCGCGGTGCGGCGGATGCGTCGGCGCGACTGCTGCACCTGCCCGCCAAGCTGATGCTCGGCCTGATCAGCCTGCTGATCCTGGGCGTGATCGGCGGCGGCCTTTGGTGGATCGGGCCGCAACTCACGCACCAGGGCGCCGAGCTGCTCGGCAAGCTTTCCGGTGAGTTCGACACCCTCTCGCAACGCTACGGCAGCACCTCCTGGGGCCAGACCATCAGGCAGCACATGTCGGGCAGCGTTCCGAACGCCGGCCAGATCACGGCGCCGGCCTTCAAGGTCGCGGGCCTGACGCTGGGCGTGCTCGCCGACCTGATCCTGGTGCTGATCACCGCGCTGTATCTCGCGATCTCGCCGGCGCTGTACCAGCGTGGCATGCTGCGGCTGATCGCCATACGCCATCGCCCGCGGGCACTGGGCATCATGCGCGAGGTCGGCCGCACCGTGCGACGCTGGCTGCTCGGCCAGATCATCGACATGGTGGTGATCGGCATCGTGACCGCGGTCGGGCTCAAGCTGCTGCATGTGCCGGTGCCGCTCGCTCTCGGCGTGCTGGCCGGGCTGATGACCTTCGTGCCGTATTTCGGCGCGGCGCTGGCCGGCATCCCGGCGGTGCTGGTGGCGCTGTCGGTCGGGCCGGACACCGCGCTCTATGCCGCGCTGGTGTTCGTGCTGTGCCACTTCATCGAGGGCTACGTGCTGTCGCCGCTGGTGCAGCGCCGGCTGGTCGAGCTGCCGCCGGCACTCACGCTGCTGTCGCTGGCCGCCGCCGGCACGGTGTTCGGGCCGCTCGGCGTCGTCATGGGCACGCCGCTGGCCGCCGCCGCGATGGTGGCCATCCGCGAAGGCTACGTGGTCGACGTGCTGGGCGACACCGAGGCGCATGATCCGGCCTCCGGACCGGCCTTCGAGCGACCGGCATCCTGACACCGCATCGGCGGGACCGGACAGGAGGTGACGCGGTCCCTGCGGCATGACCCGGCCGGGTGCCTGAACTGCGGCACCGGGCTGCCTGGCCAATGCTGCCATGCGTGCGGCCAGGACGCGCATGGCGGCCACCGCTCGCTGCGGCATCTCGCGCACGAGTTCGTCGAGATCGGAATTCATGCCGACAGCCGGCCGTGGCGCACCTTGCTGCTGCTGGCCAGCTCTTGCCGGCCGAAGGCCTCGCAGATCCCGCCGCTGCGGTGGTTCTTCGTTGTGCTGTCCGGGGTCGGTGCGAGCCGCGCGCCGGTGCATCTTCCGGCGAGCGAAATCGGGCGACCATCTCGTTCAGCGAAGTGAGCGGTGCCGAGGGCCTGCCCAGGCTGGACGCGGCGATCGCGCACGCCTCGGTCGGTCCGAACCGGGTGCTAGAGCATGATCCGATCGATCATGCTCCGCTTGTCGTTTGATAGAGCAGCTTTATCCGACACTTGGCATCGCGCAGCGATTCCAAGTGATCGGATGCTGCTCTAGCCGGATGGCTCCGCCGCCGGGTGCAGATGGCGGTGGACGATCCGGCGCGCTGGTCCCGGTGATCAGGGATTGGTCGGAGCGGGTCGCCATCCTGATGCGGCCTAAGCATGCTGAACCGCCGGCGCCGCATGCGGCCGAGCATCATTGCTCGGGCTTGCGTCCCTGGATCAAGACGTCGCGCGCCGGTGTCGGACGATGGTGGTTCTTCATCGTTGTTCGCGCACAGGGTGTTCGCGTTGCGGCGGACCAGGTCGTTGGCAGGGATCGTCGGCAGCGCCGCGAGAGGCATCTCGACGCAACGACCATGACCGCGCAAGTCCATGTCCACCCCCTCCAGCAGCACCTCCTCGGGAACAATCATGACGTAGACACCGGGGCCAAGCCGGACGTGCGAGAGAGATTTCGCACTGACCGATGTCCCCCGGGCGCGGCGACGCGATCGGCCAGACGCGATCCTCGTGCGGGGGTGACGTGCCCAGCCACTGCGAGCGCACCGCGCGGTAGTGCGCGCGCGGATCGTAGCGCGGATGCGCGCCGTCGAGCTGCTCCAGGGTCAGGCCGCCGGTCGCATCCAGCAGCATCAGCTCGGCGGTCAGCAGGTCGGTGCGCGCGGTGATCTTGGCCACCTCGCTCGACAGCGTCTCCTGCTGGGCGTTCAGCAGGTCGATGGTGGTGCGCGCGCCGACCGATTGCTGCCCCGCCAGGCCCTGCTCGGCAAGCCGATCGGAACCGGTCGCCCGGCCCTCATCGAGGACGCGCTCGCGGGCCGCCAACATTCGTGCCCAGGCGGTACGCACCGATTGCGTGGCGTCCCGCGAGGCCTGGTCGACCAGCTCCTGCGCCTGCACGTTGCCCTCCTTGGCCTGCCGCACCGCGGAGAACGCCGCACCCCCCTGGTAGATCGGCACCGTGAGCTGCACCAGTGCCTGCGCCACGTTCACGCTCTGCGAATACAGGTCGTACTCGTACTGGCGCTGGCGCTCGAGCAGCCCGTTCAGGGTGACCAGGGGCAGCAACTGGTCGCGCGCCAGATCGACACCGAGCCGGCTTGCCTCGAGCAGGTGGTGCGCCGCCTGCAGCGCCGGATTGGCGTCCTGGGCCAGGCCGAGCGCCTCGGTCTCGGTGGCGGGCAGGTTGAAATCCGTCTCCGGCAGCACGACGTCGCCGGGCTGCACGCCCACCGTGTCCTCGAACGCCGCCTCGGCCGCGGTGACCTCGGCGGCGGCGGCGGCGGTGGCGGCGCGCTGGCGGTCGAGCCGCGCCTCGGACTGCGCGACGTCGGCCTGGGTGATGTCGCCGGCGGCAAGCTCGACGCCATTGGCCCGCAGCGTGCGCGCCAGCACCGCCTCCTCGCGGCTGTCGAGCCGCAGGATCTCGCGGTCGCGCACCACGTCGAGATAGGCGCTCCCGGCCGCCAGCAGCACCTGCTGCTCGCTTGCCGCGAGCGTCGCCCGCTGCGCCAGCACCCGCACCTTGGCGATGGCAAGCGCATCGCTCACCCGCCCGCTGGCATACAGCGTCTGGGTCAGGCTGAGCTCGTAGTCCTGCGGCGCGCGATGCTCTGGATAGTGCAGCGTGTCGGAGCGGTTCTGGTACACGCCGAGCCCGATCTGGCCCTCGAGATAGAGCCTCGGCCGCCAGCCGGCGAGCGCCGTCGGCACGCCCTCGTCGGTCTGCCGGAGCTGCGCGCGCGCGGCCAGCAGGCGGGGATTGCCGTCATAGGTCGCATCGAGCGCCTGCATCAGGCTCATCGGCGAGGGAGGGAGCTGGATCGCCGGCGCCGTTTCGGCTCGCGCTGCGTGCGGCGCCGCCGCGATCAGCCCGACGAGCAGCGTCAGGCGGGCGAGGCGGGGCGGCGGTGCATTCATGCGGGCGCTTCTAGCGCAGCATCCGACACCTGGTATCGCTTTGCGATCCCGAGTGTCGGATAAAGCTGCTCTATCAGACGACAAGCTGAGCATGATCGACTTGATCATGCTCCAGCAGCGGATCGCCTCGCATGCTGCCCGTCGGGGGCCTCCGCCGGGAGGCCTCCGCCTCACTCTTTCGCGTGCCAGGCGGGTAGCGCCGCCGGACGTGGGTTGGAGCGGCGTGGTGCGCGCCATAGATACACGTTCGCCCATCACAGGATCACGCATCCCTATGCCCGAGTCCGCTTCGGCCTTCGCTTCCGCCTCCGCCGCCTCCGACCTGGGCACCGAACACGAAACCGTCGCCGACCTGCCGGAATGGGATCTGTCCGACCTCTATGCCGGCACCGACAGCCCGGCGCTCGCCGCCGACCTCGACGCCGCCGCGTCGTCGGCGCATGCGTTCGCCGCCGCCCATGCCGGCCGGCTCGGTGGCTACGGCGCGCAGACCCTTGCCGCCGCGATCGCCGAATACGAGCGGATCGACGAGCAGCTCGGCCGCGCGTCCTCGTTTGCCAGCCTGTTGTTCGCCGGCAACTCGTCGGACAGCCGGGTGGCGAAGTTCACCCAGTCCGTGAACGAGCGCATCACTGCCATCGGCACCGACCTCGTCTTCTTCACGCTGGAGCTGAACCGCCTTGATCCGGCCGAACTCGAGCGGCACCTGGAGGACCCGGCGCTGGCGCGCTGGCAGCCGTTCCTGCGCGACCTGCTGGTGTTCCGGCCGCACCAGCTGTCCGACGAGATCGAGCGCGTGCTGCATGAAAAGGAGGTCACCGGACGCTCGGCCTGGAGCCGGCTGTTCGACGAGACCATGGCCGGCCTGCGGGTCACCATCGGCGAGGAGGAGCTGACCGTCGGCGACGCGCTGAACCGGCTGGCCGATCGCGACCGCGGCGTACGCGAGCAGGCGGGGCGAGCCATCGGCACGCTGTTCGAGCGCAACATCAAGCTGTTCTCGCTGATCACCAACACCATCGCCAAGGACAAGTCGATCACCGACGGCTGGCGGCGCTATCCGCGCCCGGGCAGCTCGCGCAACCGCGGCAACATGGTCGAGGACGAGGTGGTCGACGCGCTGGTCGATGCGGTCTCCGGCGATTATGCTCGGCTGTCGCACCGCTACTACGCGCTGAAGGCGAAGTGGCTCGGCCTCGAGACGCTCGAGCACTGGGACCGCAACGCGCCGCTGCCGGGCGATACGAACCGCACGATCCCATGGGACGAGGCGCGCGCGCGCGTGCTCGGCGCCTACCAGGGCTTCGATCCGCGGATCGGAGCGATCGCGCAACGCTTCTTCGACCGGCCGTGGATCGATGCGCGCCTGCGTCCGGGCAAGTCCGGCGGCGCGTTCGCGCATCCGACGGTGCCGTCCGCGCACCCCTACATCCTGCTGAACTATCACGGCCGCGCGCGCGACGTGATGACGCTGGCGCACGAGCTCGGCCACGGCATCCACCAGATCCTGGCCGCCGAGCAGGGCTACCTGATGTCGGGCACGCCGCTGACCCTTGCCGAGACCGCCAGCGTGTTCGGCGAGATGCTGACCTTCAGGGCACTGCTCGACAGCGAGACCGATCCCGAACGGCGACGGCTGATGCTGGCCGGCAAGGTCGAGGACATGCTGAACACCGTGGTGCGGCAGATCGCCTTCTACCGGTTCGAGACCCTGCTGCACGACGAACGCAGGTCCGGCGAGCTGCTGCCCGAACGCATCGGCACGCTGTGGCGCCAGGTGCAGACCGAGAGCCTCGGACCGGCCTTCAACCTCACGCCCGAATACGACGTGTTCTGGGCGTACGTGCCGCACTTCGTGCACTCGCCGTTCTATGTCTACGCCTACGCGTTCGGGGACTGCCTGGTGAATGCGCTGTACGGCGTCTTCGCGGACGGCCATCCCGGCTTCCAGGCCAAGTATCTCGAGATGCTGCGCGCCGGCGGCACCAGGCGGCATCGCGAGCTGCTGGCACCGTTCGGACTCGATGCGTCGGACCCTGCGTTCTGGCGGCGCGGGCTCGACGTGATCGCGGGCTTCATCGACGAGCTGGAGCGCGCCTGATGGCCGACAAGCGGCCGTCCGACCTCGACCGCGCGTCCAGCGTGTTCGGGGAGCTCAGGCGTCTCGCGCGCACCTCGGGCGCGGTCGGCGGTATCGCGGCCCGCATCGCCGGCGAGCGCTTCGGGTTGCGCACCAACAAGGGCGCGCATGCCGAGGATCTGCGTGCCGTGCTCGGCGGCCTGAAGGGGCCGCTGATGAAGGTGGCGCAACTGCTCTCGACCATTCCCGATGCGCTGCCGGCGGAATATGCCGCCGAACTCGCGCAGTTGCAGGCGAACGCGCCGGCGATGGGGTGGTCGTTCGTGCGCAGGCGCATGGCCGCCGAACTCGGACCGGACTGGGAGCGCAGGTTTCGCAGCTTCGGTCGCGAGGCGGCCGCCGCGGCGAGCCTGGGCCAGGTGCATCGCGGCGTGCTGCCGGACGGCACCGTGGTCGCCTGCAAGCTGCAATATCCGGACATGGCGTCCACGGTGGACGCCGACCTGCGGCAGTTGCGCGTGGCGATGAATTTGTATCACCGCATCGACAATGCGATCCAGCAGGACGAGATCTACAAGGAACTGGCCGAGCGGCTGCGCGAGGAGCTCGACTATGCGCGGGAAGCCTCGCACCTGCGGCTGTATCGGCTGATGCTGGGCGATTTCCCGCAGGTCAGCGTGCCGGAGCCGCTCGAAGCGCTGTCCACCGCGCGGCTGCTGACGATGAACTGGCTCGACGGCGAGAGCTTTCGGCAGCGGCTGGAGCGCGATGCGTCCGCGGAGAGCCGCAATGCGATCGCCACCGCCCTGTTCGGGGCCTGGTACCGGCCGCTCTATCGCTACGGCATCATCCATGGCGATCCGCATCTGGGCAACTTCCAGGTGCGCGCCGACGATGGGCTGAACCTGCTTGATTTCGGCGCGATCCGGATCTTCCGGCCGCAATTCGTGCGCGGCATCATCGATCTCTATGAAGCGATGCAGCACGACGACACCGAGCGCGCCCACCATGCCTATGAGACCTGGGGCTTCACCGACATCACCAAGGAGAAGATGGCGGTGCTGAACGAGTGGGCGAAGTTCCTCTACGAGCCGCTGCTGCAGGACCGGGTGCGCTCGATCCAGCAATCCAGTGATCCGACCTACGGGCGTGCGGTGCTGGAAAAGGTGCATGCCGGGCTGCAGCGCACCGGCGGCGTCAAACCGCCGCGCGAGTTCGTGCTGATCGACCGCTCCGCTGTCGGTCTGGGCAGCGCCTTCCTGCGCCTGGACGCGAAACTGAACTGGTACCGCATGTTCCACGAACTGATCGACGGCTTCAACGAGGCCCAACTCGCGGACCGCCAGGCGGGCGCGCTGGCGGAAGCGCGAGTACCGCCGCCTATCCCGCAGTCGCACGCGATGGTCTGAGCCGTTCAGGATCGGGCGTTGGAGAGGCGTCCCACGGCTGGAGGCGAACGGCGGCCGCGTTCCAGGAACCGGCGGACCGGCTGGTCATAGTAGCGCTGCGCGAGCCAGGCGCCGAGCAAGATCGGCAGGGCGGCCAGGTCGATCCAGGCGCTGCCGTGCAGGTCCGGGCGGTGTTGCTTCAGCCAGCCGGCCAGTAGCATCAGGATCGGCATGTGGATCACGTAGAGCGGATACGAGATCTCGCCCAGCAGGCGCATGCCCGCCCGCTCGGGCCGGTATTCCACGCCGATCGACAGCCACAGGATGGCCGGGAGTGCCACCAGCACCATCAGCAGGTCGACCTGCCAGTGGGTGTCGGGGATGCAGAACACCGCGACCAAGGCGAAGCTTGCGACCCAGGGGATGGTGCGCGACGGCACCGGCAGCGGCCTCACCTGCCACAGCAGCACGCCGACGAAGAAGCCGAACATGGTGCGCGCGGCGCCGCCCGGCAGCGTGCCCCAGGTGAAGCCCAGGTTGAGGGACGCATTCTGGTGCGCGAGCATGACCAGGAGCAGGGCGGCAGCCAGCGACAGCGCACTGAGCAGGGCCTTGCCGGTATAGATCACGATGGCCGCCCAGACGATGTTCACGAGGACTTCCAGCATCAGCGACCAGAGCACGTTGTTGCCCGGGAACAGCCAGTCCCCGGTCACGCCACCGGGCTGCAGGTTGGGGATCAGCAGCAGGTTGAGGACGGTCGCGACCGTGACGTGCGACACGTCATCGGGCGTGGGCGCCTGTGCCGCCCAGCGCAGGAGGAAGTAGCCGGCCCCCAACAGGACGCCCAGCATGCTCAGCGGTAGCAGGCGCATCGCGCGCAGATGGAGGAATCTGAGCAGGGTCATGCCCGGCAGCCGTGCGGAATAGGAGTGCGCCAGCACGAAGCCGCTGAGCATGAAGAAGAAATCGACCGCCAGCCAGCCATGCGGCACCCAGACCGGGCCGCCGGCCCGACGATCGAAATGGTAGAACATCACGGCCACGGCCGCGAGTCCGCGCAGGCCGTCGAGCAGTTCGTAGCGGCTGCGGACCGGCACAATCTCGGCCTTCGGCGGCTGCATCGATGGCGTCCTCATGGCTGACCGTGGAGCACGTAGCCACCCGGCGCGACAGGACCCGGCTACGCATTAAGCCTGAGGAACACAACAGAATGTGAACAACCATTCAAGGGTAAAGAATTACAGCATCGTCAGCCCAGCCTGTAACAACTCGATCAGTCAGGCCGGGCGAGATCAGGCCGGGGCGGCTTCGGCACCCGGCTCGCTTCCCCGTGCGGCCTCGGACGCGAGGCGGCCGCGCGCGAACACTGCGGACATCCACATGAACAGCACGCTCGCCGGCGCGGCGATCAGCATGTTGTCGGTGATGCACTCGATGCCCACGCCAACCATGATCAGGCGGGTGATTACCTTGTCCGTGCTGGCGAGCAGCCGGCTCCAGCGCCAGGTCCAGAGCGTCATGAACAGGATGACCAGCCCGATGCCGACATAGCCGCCATCGACGCCGATCCGCAGGAACTCGTTATGCGCCGCCGTGGTGCCCAGCAGCTTGGCGGTCAGGCTGTCCGGATCGACCAGGACCTTGGCGGCTCCGACACCCCAGCCGAGCATCGGCGAGCGGTCCCAGGCGGACTCGAAGTACGGCCAGATCAGGTCGCGGCCGCTCAGTCCCTGGGCATGGTTCGACAGCACCGTCAGAAGGCGCAGGCTGCTCGAGGTGACGGCGAGGATCAGCAGCGCCGGCAGCGCGAACAGGCAGACCAGCAGCGGTACCACGCGCTTGCGAAGGGAAAAGCTCTCCGACTTCAGGGCGACGAAGGAGATGCCCGTCACCATCACCGCGCAGAACAGCGGCGAGCGTGAACCGGTGCCGACCAGGATCAGGAAGTTGTAGCCGAGCAAGGCCGAGTAGCGTCCGCGACCGGTCCGGTACAGCTCCACCAGGGCCGCGTAGACCGCCATCATCGCAAGCCCGGCCAGGAAGGCGGGGTGGGTCGAGCCGGCCAGCCGGATCGAGCCGCTCTCGTCCGGCGCGAACAGCGGCCTGACGCCGGCGGCCGCCAGCACGAGGCCGAACACCAGGGCCGCGGTCGGCACCCAGATCGTCGTCTCGATGATGGAGGCGCACCAGCGTCGCGACAGCCGGCTGAACGAGAACGCATAGGGCGTCGCCGAGCCGATCACGGTGCGCAGGCTGTCGCCCGTGGTGAGGTTCGGATGCAGTCCGTGCGACCAGGCGGTGAAGAACATCAGCACAAAGGCCCAGCCGGGATTGAACAGATCGACCAGCAGTCCGTAGCGCAGGATGCAGATCGCGGTCAGGGCGAAGCCGGATGCCTTCACCAGGGCAGTGATGAGATTGGCCTGGCCGGGCATGATGTCGCCCAGCCACATCTCCGGCGTGGAGCCGACGACGATCAGCCAGAACACGCAGCAGGCGACCGGCAGTCGCACGCAGACGACCGCGATGCAGGCGAGCACACTCAGCCCCATCACCCCGATCAGCATGGTCTGGCCCATGTAGGCGGCCAGGATGTAGATCGCGAAGAAGGCGATGCCGATCGCGATCGGCAGGCTGGGCAGGCGCGTGCCGGAACTCTCGCGGCCACGCCTGAAGAACAGTGTCGAGCTCATCGCCAGGATCCCGCAGGATCAGGCGGGGAAATGCATGGGTAGGCAGGCCAGGGCATGGTCGGGTCCTGAACAGGCGCTGCGTCCCGCCGCAACTGCTGCAACGAACCCGCGGCGCCGGGGCGCAAGCGGGCTCTGCATAGCAAGCGGGTGACCAGCACCGTCAAGGAAATCGGTAGCCGCCCTTGGCGGCGGCCGAGATCGCCCCTTTACTCGCCTGCCACGATGCGCAGGTTCGGCCGGTTGAGGTTGGCCTGCTGGCGGTAGATCGACAGATAATCCTCGGCCATCCGGCGCGCCGTGAAGCGGGTCTCGAAGCGCTGGCGGATCGCCTTGGGATCGAGGTCGCGCAGGCGGGAGATCGCCGCCATGGCGCTGGTCTCGTCCTCGACGATGAGCCCGGTGAGCCCGTCCTCGATCACCTCGGGCACCGAGCCGCGGTTGAAGGCGATCACCGGGGTGCCGCACGCCATCGCCTCGATCATCACCAGGCCGAACGGCTCCGGCCAGTCGATCGGCATCAGCAAACCGCAGGCACCGGACAGGAAGCCCGACTTCTGGCTGTCGTTGATCTCGCCGATCAGCTCGACGCCATCGCCCAGCAGCGGGCGGATGTGGTGCTCGAAATATTCGGCATCGACCTTGTCGATCTTGGCGGCGATCTTGAGCTTGATGCCGGCGGCGCGTGCAATCCGGATCGCCTTGTCGGCACCCTTTTCGGGGCAGATGCGGCCCAGGAACGCCAGGTAGTCGCGCGGGCCGGGCGTGGGCGTCAGCAGGTTCGCCGGCAGACCGTGCAGCACCGTGCGCACGAAGTTGGCCTGCGGCAGCGGGCGCCGCTGGCTGTCGGAGATCGAAACCACCGGCACCTTGTTGAAGGTGTTGAACACCGGCTGCAGCTCGGGCAGGTCGAGGCGGCCATGCAGGGTGGTCACGAACGGCTTGGACTGGCGGCTGAAGAAGGAGAACGGCCAGTAGTCCATGTGGAAGTGCAGCACGTCGAAATCGTCCATCCGACGGGCGACGTGCTCCATCATCAGCATGTGCGGGGCGATCGGATCGCGGATCGCCGGGTCGAGACGCAGGGCACGCGGCCAGGATGGATGCAGCTCGGCACTGGTGACGCTGTCGCCGCTGGCGAACAACGTGACCTCATGGCCGAGATTGACCAGCTCCTCGGTCAGGAACGACACCACCCGCTCGGTGCCGCCATACAGCTTCGGCGGAACAGCCTCGTGGAGTGGGGCGATCTGGGCGATGCGCATTCGGGGCTCCTCTGGATAGTCAATCGACGTTTAACACCCCGATCGCGGCATTCTTGCGGCGGCCGCGAGGCATTATGGCGTCAATATCGGGACCTCGGCGTGTCGGATGAACAACCTAGTGGAACGTTCGGGGTTGCATCGGGCGTTTGCCCTCACCGGGCAGTCTACAACCGGATTACAGTTTTTCCCGGGCCTGCTAAGGATCGCGGCATGAGCACCCCTGTCGATCACCCGGCTCAAGCTGATCATTCGGTAACGATCTCCGATGCCGACCTGGTCCGGCTGGCGCGCCGGCCGCTCGCCTTCATGTTCCGCTACGTCCGGCGCCACAAGGTGCAGCACGTCGCCATCATGCTGTCGGTGATCCTCGCCGTCGGCTGCGCCGTCGGTTCGTCCTATGCGGTGAACTTCCTGGTCGACACGCTGAACTCGCACCGGAACGGGCCGATGCTGGCGGTCTGGAAGGCGGTCGGATTGCTCGGCGGCCTGATCGCGTTCGACAACATGTCGTGGCGGATCGGCGGCTGGATCTCGACCTATGCCTTCGTGACGGTCACCGGCGACCTCAGGCGCGACCTGTTCCGGCATCTCACCGGGCATGCGCCGTCCTACTTCGCCGACCGCATGCCGGGCACGCTCGCGGGGCGCATCTCGGCGACGGCCACGGCAATGTTCACGCTGGAGAACCTGACCTTCTGGAACGTGCTGCCGCCGTGCCTGAACGTCGCCTTCTCGATCCTGCTGATGATCATCGTGAGCCCGGCGATGGCGGCCGTTTTGGTGGTGCTGGCCGGGCTGCTGTCGTGGCTGATGTTCCGGCTCGCCGCCGGCGGCCGGCCGCTGCATCACCGCTATGCCACCGAGGCGGCGCGGGTGGATGGCGAGCTGCTCGACGTCATCAACAACATGCCGCTGGTGCGCGCGTTCGGCGCCACCCATCGCGAGCGCCGGCGCTTCGGCGAGCGCATGAAGGGGGAGATGGACTGGCGCGGTCGCTCGTTGCGCTACCTGGAGAAGCTGCGCCTGGTGCACGCGCTGCTGACCGCGATCCTGACCGCGGGGCTGCTGATCTGGGCGATCCTGCTCTGGCACGCCCACGAGGCCAGCGTCGGCGAGGTGGTCATGGTGACCACGCTCGGCTTCATGATCCTGCACGGCACCCGCGACCTCGCGGTGGCGCTGGTCGAGACCATCCAGCACATGGCGCGCCTCGCCGAAGCGCTCGGCACGCTGCTGCTGCCGCACGACATGCCCGACGAGCACGATGCCAGCGGCTTCAACGGGCCGCCCAGGGGCGAGGTGGTGTTCGACAACGTGACCTACGCCTATCCCGGCGGCAGCCCGATCCTGGACGGCTTCAACCTGCGCGTCGAAGGCGGCACGCGGGTCGGGCTGGTCGGACGGTCCGGATCGGGCAAGACCACCGTGCTCGCCCTGCTGCAGCGGCTGCGCTACGTCCAGGGCGGACAGTTGCTGATCGACGGCGTCGAGCTGCGCAGCCTGACCGAGGAGGCGCTGCGCGCGGTGATCTCGGTGGTGCCGCAGGACGTCTCGCTGTTCCACCGCTCGGTCATCGAGAACATACGCTACGGCAAGCCGGAGGCGTCCGACGAGGAAGTCATGGCGGCGGCCGAGAATGCCGGCTGCCGCGACTTCATCGACGACATGCCGGAGGGGTTCAACACCGAGGTCGGCGACCGTGGCGTCAAGCTCTCCGGCGGCCAGCGCCAGCGCCTGGCGATCGCGCGCGCCTTCCTGCGCAACGCCCCGATCCTGCTGCTCGACGAGGCCACCAGCGCGCTGGATTCCGAGAGCGAGCAACGGGTGCAGGAGGCGCTGGAGCGACTGATGGTCGGCCGCACCGTCATCGCGGTGGCGCACCGTCTTTCCACGCTGCGCGACTTCGACCGGATCATCGTCATGCAGTCCGGACGGGTGCTGCAGGACGGCTCGCCGGCGCAGCTCGAACGGGTCGAAGGGCCCTATCGCGACCTGCTGTCGCTGCAGGCGGTAAGCCTCGAGGATGTCGCCTGAGATCAGATTAATCACAGACTTGTGATTGAAAGCGTTTTGATATCATAATAAACGACGTTGCCCGGGCGCGGTGTCCGGGCTGCTTCAGGCGGACCGCGTCCCATGAATTTCATCGTTCCGACAGAGGTTCCCGGCAGGACGTTGCTGCCTGTGCGGCCGACGCCCGCAGCAGACACCGGGCATGCCTTCGCGGCGCCTGGCGGCGTGGCGCTTTCACGCGAGAACCTGAGCCAGAAGGCCTATCTGCGCATACGCTCCTCGTTGATCTACAGCGAGTTGCGACCCGGCCAGAAGCTGATCCTGCGTCCGCTGGCGGCCGAACTTGGTCTCAGCCCGACGCCCGTGCGCGAGGCGCTGCTGCGCCTGGTATCCGAGCAGGCGCTGACGCTGGACGAGCGCGGCTCCGCCCTGGTGCCGATCATCGGCCTCGACGAGTTCCGCGAGATCGTGGAAATCCGGTCCGATCTGGAAGGCCGTGCCGCCTGCCGCGCGGCCCAGCGCGCCACCGACGCCGAGATCGACCAGATCGCGAGCCTCGCCGCCTCCTATGACCGAGCGTCGGCCGAAGGCGATCGATCCGCCATGCTCGGGCACAATGCCGACCTGCACCGGATGGTGTGCAAGCTCGCCCATGCACCGCTGATCCTGCGCATCCTCGAGGGCATCTGGATGCGGATCGGGCCGGTCTATGCGCTGACCGTTCCGGAACCGCCTGGAGCCTCGCCGCGGCCGCGCCATCCGCACGACGACCTGATCGACGCGCTGCGCTCGCACGATGCCGACGCGGCTCGGGCCGCGGCGATCGCCGACATCCGCCAGGGGTCGGCGCTGCTCGAAGCGTCCCTGTCCGAGATGGCCTGACGTTCAGGACCCGCTTCAGCCCGGCTGCAGGCCCGGGACGTCGCGGCTCCGGTCGAGCGTCATCCAGTTGCTGTCCGCAACACCCTGCCGGAAGCCATGGCGCGCATAGAGCGCATGGGCATCGGCGGTGGAGAGCGTCCACTGCTCCACGCTCGTAAGGTCCGGGTGTGACGGGATGGTCTCGACCAGCGCGCGACCGAGGCCCAAGCCTCGCGAACGCGGGGCGGATGAAGACGTCCCCGAGATGGGCACGAAGTGCGAAATCGGTGAGCAGCCGACCGAAGCCGACCTGCCCGCCGTCAGGCGCGTAGACGCCGAAGGCGAGGCAGTTCGCCCAGCTTTGTTCGAGCAGGATGCGCGACCTGTGGGCAGCCCAGTAGGTCCCGGCGAGCGAGGCGAGGACCATGTCCATGTCGATCCGGTCCCGATCGTCGCTGACGACATGGCCATCCGGGAGGATCACGGCATGGACCATCCGCCAGCGGGAGCCGGGGCCGGACCTCAGCCTGTGCGTTTCAGTGCGAAGCTGTCTCGGGCTCCGCGTCATCCTCGCCCTCGGGTTTCTCGACAGGGGCAGGTTTCTCGACGGCGGCTGTCGCAGCGCCGTTCGCGCGCACGCCCGCAAGCTTCAGTCCGGGCACCTCGATGTCGATCTCCAGGGTCGAGACCGACGCGCCGCGGTCGAGTTTCACCTGCACTTTGTCGCGGTCGATCGTCACGTGACGGGCGATCACCTCGAGGATTTCCTCGCGCAGCTTGGCGATCAGTTCGGACTGGCCTTCGCCGTTCGAGCGTTCGTGCGCCAGCAGGATCTGCAGCCGGTCGCGCGCGACCGGGGCCGAGTTCTTGCGGGTGAAGAAGCTGAGGAGGCTCATGCGACCCTCCACTTGAACCATTTGCCGAACAAGCCCTTGCGGTCGCTTGGCACGCTCATCTCCAGCGTCTCGCCCTGCAGTCGTCGGACCGCGTCGAAATAGGCGCGGGCGGGGGCGCTCTCGGGGTTGGACAGCGTCACCGGCGAGCCGAGGTTCGAGGCGCGCAGCACCTCCTCGCTTTCCGGGATGATGCCGAGCAGCGGGATCGAGAGGATCTCCAGCACGTCCTCGGTGCGCAGCATCTCGCCGCGCGCGGCGCGGGCCGGGTCGTAGCGGGTCAGCAGCAGGTGCTTGTCGATCTTCTGGCCGTTCTTGGCGCGCAGCGTGGTGCTGTCAAGCATGCCGATGATGCGGTCGCTGTCGCGCACCGAGGAGACCTCGGGGTTGGTCACCACCACCGCCTCGTCGGCGTGATACATCGCCATCTGCGCTCCCTTCTCGATGCCGGCCGGGCTGTCGCAGACCACCCAGTCGAACTTCTCGCGCAGCTCGGCGATGACGCGGGCCACCCCATCCGGCGTGAGGGCGTCCTTGTCGCGGGTCTGCGACGCCGGCAGGATCGACAGCGTGTCGACCCGCTTGTCGCGGATCAGCGCCTGGCTGAGCTTGGCGTCGCCCTGCACCACGTTGATCAGGTCGAACACGACGCGGCGCTCGGCGCCCATCACCAGGTCGAGGTTGCGCAGCCCGACATCGAAATCGACCACCACGACGTTCTTGCCGCTCTGCGCGAGTGCCGCCCCGATGGCAGCGGTCGAGGTCGTCTTGCCGACGCCGCCCTTGCCCGATGTGACGACCAGAACCTTGGCCATGGTTTCTCCCTCTTGTGTCTTAATCGAGCGGCAGGAGCAGGAGGGTCTCGTCGTCGAGCCTCGTCTGCGTGCTCTTGCCGATCAGCTCGGCCGGCATGTCCTCGGCGGTCATGTAGTAGCCGTCGATGGCGATCAGCTCGGCGTTCATCCGTCGGCACAGGATGCGGGCGTCGCGGTTGCCGCCGAGGCCCGCCACCGCGCGTCCGCGCAGCGTGCCGTAGATATGGATCGAGCCGCCGGCGGCGATCTCGGCGCCGGAGGCCACCGAGCCGATGACGGTGACGTCACCCTCGGCGAACACGATGGACTGCCCCGAGCGCACCGGCTCCTCGATCAGCAGCGAAGGCTGCACCTGCGGGGCGTCGGCGAGCGGGCTGACGCCGGCCGGGGACCCGACCCGACCCGCGCCATCCGGGGACTCGCCGTCTTCCGGCACGTCGAGCGGACCCACCGCGCGGCCACCGGCAAAGCCCTGCGGCCAGTCCCAGCCTTCGGTGGCGGGCCAGGAGGCATCGGCGCCTTCGATGGCGATCAGCCGCACGCCGCGCTCGGCGAGCGCCGGCAGCAACTCGGCCACGCCCTCGTCGGTCGGGTCGAGCAGACCGCAATCCAGGATCACCGGGCGTCCGGCGAAGAAGCTGGCGGAGCGGGCGATCTGCGCGTCCAGTCCCAGCAGCCAGGCGGCGAGCGGCGGCTCGGGCGAGAGCACCAGGGCCATGAACGACCGCCCGCGCACGCGGATTTGCGGCAGCGGGGCTGAAGGGTGCTGGATTTCGGACACTGGCTGCGACTATCCGCCCGCAGGGGCGGGGTCAATGACAAACAGGCCCGTTGTTGCAACGGATGGCCGGGAGGGCGCCGGGACCGAGCCGGGCCGGCAGATTTCCGGTCCTGGGAGTGCCGCAGCGTTGGCGATCCGGGTCGGGATGAAATAATTTCCCGCCATGCGAATCCTGCACCACCTCCCGCTCTCCCCGTTTTCGCGCAAGGTCCGGCTGGTCCTGGGCGAGAAGCGGCTGCCGTTCGAGCTGAAAATCGAGAAGCTGTCGGAGCGCCGGCCGGAGTATCTCGCACTCAACCCGGCCAACACCGTGCCGGTGCTGGTGGAGGAGAACGGGCTGGCGATCCCGGATTCCGGGGTGATCTGCGAGTACCTGGAGGAGGCCTACCCGGATACGCCGCTGCTCGGCCGCACCCTGGGCGAGCGGGTCGAGATACGCCGGCTGGTCGCCTGGTTCGACGGCAAGTTCAATCTCGAGGTGACGCGCAACCTGGTCGGCGAGAAGATCACCAAGCGCATGGTCGGCCGTGGCAATCCGGATGCGGGGGCGCTGCGGGCGGGCTACGCCAACGTTGCGGGCCACCTGGACTATATCGGCTGGCTGGCGGAGACCCGGAAATGGCTGGCCGGCGCCAACCTGTCGCTCGCCGATTTTGCCGCAGCCGCCCACCTGTCGTCGCTGGACTATATCGGTGACATCGACTGGAGCCTGTCGCCGCCGACCCGCGACTGGTACGCGCGCATGAAGTCGCGGCCGAGCTTCCGCGGCATCCTGAACGACCGCATCACCGGGATAACACCCCCCGCGCATTACGCCGATCTCGACTTCTGAGGCGATGACCGGTTCACCGCCGACGCTGCTGGTGTTCGGGCTCGGCTACGCCGCTGCCGCCGCGGGCCGCCTGGCGGCCGCCGCGGGCTGGCGGGTGATCGGGACCACTAGCCGGGACGGGCCCAGGGACGGCATCGAGCGGATCGGCTTCGATGCGGCCGGCGCCTGCATCGACGAGGCCACTCATCTGCTGGTCTCGGTTCCGCCGCGCGATGACGCGGGCGGGGCGGCCGATCCGGTGCTGGCGCGCCATGGCAAAGCGTTGCGATCAGCGCCGCAACTGCGTTGGATCGGCTATTTCTCGACCACCGGCATCTATGGCGACCAGGACGGCGGCTGGGTCGACGAGGCGAGCCCGCCCGATCCCGGATCGGCGCGCGCCCGGCGCCGGATCGAGGCGGAGCGGGCCTGGACATCCGTCGCCGAGGCGGCCACTGGCGGGGTGATCGACCTGCTGCGCATCGCCGGCATCTACGGGCCCGGCCGCAGCGCCCTCGACAGCCTGCGCAATGGCAGCGCCCGGCGCATCGCCGCGCCCGGGCACTGCTTCGGGCGCATCCACCGCGACGACATCGCCGGCGCCACCCTGGCGGCGATGCTGCATCCGCCGGTGGGCCGCCGGGTGCTGAACCTCGCCGACGATCTCCCGGAGGAGAGCGCGGTGGTCACGGCGCACGCGGCGGAACTGCTCGGCGTGCCGGCGCCGGAGGCCACGCCGCTTGCCGAGGCACGGGAGACGATGAGTCCGATGGCGCGCTCGTTCTGGGCCGACAACCGCAAGGTCCGCAGCGCCGTGACCCAGCAGGTGCTCGGCTATCGCTGGCACTATCCGACCTACCGGGAGGGCCTGTCCGCTATCCTCTGCGAAGAGCGGGGAGCGGCCTGACGCCTCGCATCCGGGGCCTCAAAGCGACCGGCACAGCGCGTCCAGCGCCTCGGCCATCAAAGCGAGGTCGCGCGGGCGGGACAGCCGGTGGTCGCCATCCTTGACCAGCGAGAGCTGCACGTCGTCGGTCGCCAGTCGCGCGGCAAGCTGGAGGCTCCCCTCCCAAGGCACGTCGGCATCCTGCTGGCCGTGCAGGATGCGCACCGGACAGCCGATGGCGATCGGGGCGTCGAGCAGGCAGTGATGTTCGCCATCCTCGAGCATCATCCGGGTGATCGGGATGGGTTCGCCGTAGCGGCTCGGGCGCTGCCAGACGCCTTCGCGTTCCAGGGCGATCCTGCCCGCGGCCGGAAGCAGCGATCCGACCCGGCGCGTCATGTCCGGCGCCGGCGCCACCAGCAGCAGTCCGGCGATGCGGTCCGGATGGGAAAGGGCGAGGAGCAGGGCGAGCCAGCCGCCGATCGAGGAGCCGACCAGGATCACTCTGGGAGCGGCCAGCCGGTCCAAAGCGAGCCCGGCATCGCCGAGCCAGACGCTGATGGTGCCGTCGATGAAGCGTCCGCCGCTGCCGCCATGGCCGGAACAGTCGAAGCGCAGGAACTCCTGGCCACGCGCCGACGCCCAGGCTGCCAGGCGCCCGACCTTCTCGCCCTGCATGCTGCTCATCAGCCCGTGCAGGAACAGGATCGCCGGGCCACTTCCGGACTGGTGGCGTCCGGCGAGGCGCACCCCGTCGGCGCGGAGGATCGCGACCGCGTCGGAGGCGGGATCAGTGTCCATGGGTGCAGGCTCCGGGCATCTGCGCCTTCAACAGCCTCGCCCGGCGAGCGTTCCGGACGGCGATCGGGCGAGCCTGCTGCGGCGCCGGCGCCACGGTCGCGGAAAACATTACGATTCCGAACGGGACAGGGGTCTGATCCGCGTGCTATGGCGCCTGGCGATGTCTGCCACCGTCCAGTCCAAGTCGTCCGTGCAGTCCAACTCCCAGGCGCAGTCCCTGCATGGACGCACGCCCGTCATCCTGCAGGTGCTCCCCTCGCTGCAGGCGGGCGGCGTCGAGCGCGGCACCATAGAGATCGTGCGGGCGATCGCGCAGGCGGGGGGCACCGCCCTGGTCGCCAGCGCCGGTGGCCGGATGGTCTCGCAGGTGGCGCGCGCCGGCGGCCGCCATGTCACGCTGCGGCTGATGACCAAGGACCCGCTCGGCATCTGGATGAACTCCCGTCGGCTGGCGCGGCTGATCCGGCGCGAGGGCGTGGACCTGGTGCATGCGCGCAGCCGGGCCCCGGCCTGGTCGGCGTGGCTCGCCGCCCGGCGCACGCGAACGGCGTTCGTCACGACGTGGCATGGCGCCTACAGCGAGGACCTGCCGTTCAAGCACCGCTACAACGCGATCATGGCACGCGGCGAGCGGGTGATCGCGATCAGCCGCTTCGTGGCCGGGCGCCTGCAGGCCGACTATGCGGTCGGGGAGGACCGGCTGCGCATCATCCCGCGCGGCGCCGATCTTGCGATGTTCGATCCATCCGCGATCCGCGGCGATCGGCTGCATGCGCTGGCGTCCGACTGGAGCCTGCCGTTCGGCGCCAGGGTCATCATGCTGGCCGGCCGGATCACTCCCTGGAAGGGCCATGAGCTGCTGCTGCAGGCGTTGGCGCGGCTGCCGGCGGATGCGCCGCCCTGGGTCTGCGTGCTGGTCGGGCCGAGGCAGCGCGAGGGCAGCCATGCCAATGCGCTGCTGGCGCAGGCGCACGAGCTTGGCCTGATGAAGCGGCTGCGCTTCGCCGGGCACTGCGACGACATGCCGGCGGCCTACGCGCTGGCCGACATCGTGGTGGTGCCGTCGCTCAAGCCGGAGCCGTTCGGACGCGTGGTGATCGAGGCGCAGGCGATGGGGCGGCCGGTGCTGGTGGCGGGCCATGGCGGCGCGATGGAGACCGTCGAGGACGGCGTCAGCGGCACGGTGTTCCCGCCCGGCGATGTCGGGGCGCTGGCGCAAGCGCTCGGCCGGCTGCTGGCGCTGGACCCAGGCGAGCGCGAGGCGCTGGCATTCCGCGCCCGCACCCACGTCGCCGAGCATTACGGCCTGCCGGCGATGCAGCGCTCGACGCTCGCGGTCTATGACGAACTGCTGTCCCGGCAACCCGATCCGCCCCGCTGGGCGGGTCGCAGAGCCTGATCGCGCTTGCCGCGCCCAGGAACCCACGGGGTTGCTTCGGTGACTTGATCTAGAAGCCCATCAAGGCGTTGATTCCGCGCTCGATCAGGTCGGTCAGTCGGTCGGAATGGCTGAACAGCACCTCGCTCGATGCAGCGATGCAGGTGCGGCCGGCCGGCATGCCCGGGTCGTTCAGGCCATTCCTGAACGCCTGCCACGCCAGGTGTGTGGCTCCGAGTTCGCGCGCGATGTCGGCGTTGGTCAGCGGCAGCCGGTCGAGATAGTCCAGACCGGCAAGGCTCCAGGAGCTGTTCGGCCAGCCTGTCGATGTCGGCCAGGCGCGACACCTTCGGCGGACCCTTCAACGCCACCCGCAATCTGCTCCAGGGACCGCTCACGGCGCCGAGCAGGTCGCCGAACGTGGCTGCGATCGAGAATGGCAAGGTTGCTGTCCACGTGCGCCAGGGCGTCCGCGAACATGCCCTGCATCTCCGGGTCCGCAACACCCGTGCAGGCGAGCGCGTAGAACTTGACGATGCGCTGCGACAGCAACCTGAGTTGCCCGGCGCGGTTGACCGCCTCGGCAGAGTGCGCGGAGTCGATGACGACCCTGGAAACCTGGCCGATCCGCTGCTTGGAGACCATCGCCGCACCGCGCAGCGCCCGGAACGCCTCCTCCTCGCGGAGTTGACGCGCACCGATCAGGATGCCCTTCGCACGATCCACCAATTTGCGCTCGTCGAAGCGCAGCCGGTTGCGGCTATATCCGGCGACGACATAGGCGTGGACGCCGCTGGTGGTGGCGATGGCCATCTTCTCGGCATCCGGATCCATCGTGAACACCACCACCGGGCGGGACGCCGAGGCGGCGACTGCAGCGAGAGCGGCGAACAACGGCGCGTCAGGTACCTGCTGGAAACAGACCACAGTGTCTGCCGCTTTTCTGATCACGTCCTGCAGCAGATGCTGGCAGTCGGTCTCCCCGTGCACGCCGACCCCGGCTTCCGCGAGGTCTGCCGCCAGGGGCGGGGCGGCAAGACCACCGCTATTGAGAACAAGCGCCGAAATCATAAGCCGTGGATCATGGGGCGCCCTTGCTCGCGCGGCGTGGTGGTCCGGAGCGCCCGGCTGTTCCGCGCTGCAAACTCCGCACCACCGGCAATCTGGCACAGGACATGCTCTAGGGGACTCCAAGGTCACGATGAGGTGCCCTTGGCGCGCTCAAGGCACCGTGCGTCGTTGCCCGCAATGGGGGCAGGGAAGTGCCGAACGCAAGGGCCCGCCTTTGCAACTTCCTGGGATAACAACACATGCCACAGTTCGTTGCCAAGGCAACACGTATCGATCTGTTCAGCTTGCGGACGCCGCAGATGCGGGCGTTCCACCTGACCTGGATCGCGTTCTTCGTCTGCTTCTTTGCCTGGTTCGCGACGGCGCCGCTGATGCCGGTCATCAAGGGCGACCTGCACCTCACGAACGACCAGGTCTACTCGATCGGAATCGCGGGCGTGTTCGCCACCGTGCTCGCCCGCTTCGTCATCGGGCCGCTCTGCGACAAGTACGGGCCGCGCCTGACCTACACCGCGCTGCTGGTCTTCGGCGCCTTCCCGGTCATCGGCATCGCGTTTGCCTGGGACTACACCTCGTTCCTGGTGTTCCGCCTGCTGATCGGCATCATCGGCGCCAGCTTCGTCATCACGCAGTTCCACACCTCGGTCATGTTTGCCCCCAACGTGGTCGGCACCGCCAACGCCACCGTCGGCGGCTGGGGCAATGCGGGTGGTGGCACCACGCAGAGCCTGATGCCGGTCGTGCTCGCGCTGATCGGCGCCTGGGGCTTCAGCAAGGGCCTGTCCTGGCGGTATGCGCAGGTGCTGCCGGCGGGGCTGATGCTGGTCACCGCGGTGTTGTACTGGAAATACACCCAGGACACGCCCGAGGGTAACTTCGCCGACCTGCGCCGCATGGGGCTGTCGACGCAGGTCGGCAAGAAGGGCGGCCTGGACGTCATGAAGGAAGCCGGCCGCAACCACCGGGTCTGGCTGCTCGCCGCCTGCTACGGCGCGTCCTTCGGGGTCGAGCTGTTCGTGCACTCCATCGCGGCGACCTACTATTTCAACCGCTACCAGATGTCGCTGCAGGATGCAGGCCTCGCGGTGGGAGCCTTCGGGCTGCTGGCGCTGTTCGCCCGCGCGGTCGGCGGCCTGCTGTCGGACAAGATGGCGCGGACCCACGGGCTGGATGGGCGCACCTGGCTGCTGTTCGGCCTGATGCTCGGGGAAGGCGTGTTCCTGATCGTGTTCTCGCAGTCCGGCACCGTGGTGATGGCAGTGTCGATGATGCTGGTGTTCGGCCTGTTCACGCACATGGCGTGCGGCTCGCTCTATGCGCTGGTGCCGTTCATCGACCGCAAGGTGCTGGGCGGCGTGTGCGGCATCATCGGCGCGGGCGGCAATATCGGCGGGGTCGCGGCCGGGCTGCTGCTGCGCTTCACCGGCCAGCCGGCGCTTTGCTTCATGGTGCTGGGCCTCGCCGCCGTCATCTGTGCCTGCGGTGCGGCTGCGATCCGCTTCCCGGTGCAGCACAAGCAGGAGGAGCGGGCGCTCTACGACGCGGCGGTGGCGCAGCGCATGTCGTCGTCGATGGGGATCGCTGCGTAGGGATTGCCGCTCGAACCCGATCGCAAGAAGTCGCTGGCGTCGCCGACCTCGGTTCCGCAAGCTGACGGCATGGCGCGCATCCTGATCATCAAGCTGGGTGCGCTCGGCGACCTCGTGCAGGCCTTCGCGCCATTCGCGGCAATCCGGCGGCATCATCCCGGCGACCGGCTGACCCTGCTGACGACGAAGCCGTTTGCCGCCCTGGCCAAGGCGTCCCCCTGGTTCGACGAGGTACTGGTGGACCAGCGGCCGCCCTGGTGGCGCTTCGATTGCGTGCTGGCGCTGCGCCGGAAGCTGCTGGGCTTCGACTTCGTCTATGACCTGCAGACCTCGGGCCGGTCGTCGCGCTACTTCCGGCTGGCCGGCCGGCCGCCCTGGTCGGGCATCGCGCGCGGCGCCTCGCACCCGCACGACAATCCGGTGCGCGACCTGATGCACACGCGCGAGCGGCAGGCCGACCAGCTCGCCCGCGCCGGCATTGCGGACGTGCCCCCGCCGGATCTGGGCTGGCTGGGGAGGCAGGGGCCAAGTCTGGACCGGCCGTATGCGTTGCTGGTCCCGGGTGCCGCGCCGCATCGCCCGGCCAAGCGCTGGCCGATCGCGCGCTTTGCCGAACTTGCCGGCATCCTCTCCGGGCAGGGCGTGCGACCGGTGGTGGTCGGTGCCGTCGCCGACGCGCCGCTGGCCCAGGCGATCCGGCACGGATGCAGGCAGGCGCTCGACCTCACCGGACAGACCAGCCTGCTGGAGCTGGGCGGGATCGCGGCGCGCGCGTCGCTCGCCGTCGGTAACGATACCGGTCCGATGCATCTGGCCGCCGCGTTGGGCACGCGCTGCGTGGTCCTGTTCTCGGCCGAGAGCGATCCGGCGCTGACCGCGCCGCGCGGACCCGACCCGGGGCGTGTCACGATCCTGCGGGTCGCAGATCTGGCCAGCCTGCCGGTCGAGGACGTCCTCGCCAGGGTTGCGGCTTCCCCGGCCTGACGCCATAGGAAGGCCCACCGCGTACCCTGAGCACCCGCCCTATAGCACCCGGAGCCACCCCGATGCCTGCGATCACCCTGCCCGACGGATCCGTGCGCCAGTTCGCGGCCCCGGTGACGGGCATCGCGGTGGCCGCCTCGATCGGCCCCGGCCTGGCCCGCGCGGCGCTGGCGATGGAGCTCGACGGCCGCCTGGTCGATCTGAGCCACGAGATCGACGCCGACAGCCGCGTGGTGTTCGTGACCAGGCGCGACCCGCAGGCGCTGGGCCTGATCCGGCATGACGCCGCACACGTGCTGGCCGAGGCGGTGCAGGGCCTGCATCCCGGCACCCAGGTCACCATCGGCCCGGTGATCGAGAACGGCTTCTACTACGATTTCGCGCGCAACGAGCCGTTCACCACCGAGGACCTCGCCGGCATCGAGGCGCGCATGCGCGGGATCGTCGCGCGCAACGCGGGCTTCGTGCGCGAGGTGTGGCCGCGTGACGAGGCGATCACGTTCTTCGAGGCGCGCGGCGAGCGATACAAGGCCGAGCTGATACGCGACCTGCCCGAGAGCGAGCCGATCTCGATCTACCGCCAGGGCGACTGGCTCGATCTGTGCCGCGGGCCGCACATGCGATCGACCGGCGACATCGGGAGTGCCTTCAAGCTGATGAGGGTGGCCGGCGCCTACTGGCGCGGCGACCATCGCAACCCGATGCTGACCCGCATCTACGGCACCGCCTGGCGCGATGCCGGCGAGCTGGACGCGCATCTGCACCAGATCGAGGAGGCCGAGCGGCGCGACCATCGCCGTATCGGCCGCGAGATGGACCTGTTCCACATCCAGGAGGAGGCGGTCGGCTCGATCTTCTGGCATCCGAAGGGCTGGCGTCTCTACACCGTGCTGCAGGACTACATGCGCCGGGTGCAGAACGATCAAGGCTACGAGGAGGTGCGCACGCCGCAACTGGTGGACCGCTCGCTCTGGGAGGCGTCCGGGCACTGGGAGAACTATCGCGAGCACATGTTCATCGCGACGGTTGAGGACGAGGACAAGAGCCTCGCCCTGAAGCCGATGAACTGCCCGTGCCACGTGCAGATCTTCAGGCACGGGCTGCGCTCGTACCGGGAGCTGCCGCTGCGCATGGCGGAGTTCGGCGCCTGCCACCGCTACGAGCCATCCGGCGCGCTGCACGGCATCATGCGGGTGCGCGCCTTTACCCAGGACGACGCGCATATCTTCTGCACCGAGGCGCAGGTGGCCGAAGAGACCGCGCGCTTCGTGGCGATGCTGGCGCAGGTCTATTCCGACCTCGGCTTCGACAGCTTCGTGGTGAAATTCGCCGACCGCCCGGACAACCGCGCCGGCGACGACACCACCTGGGACCGCGCCGAGGCGGCGCTGGTCGAGGCCTGCCGGCTGGCCGGCGTCGGCTACGAGCTGAACCCGGGCGAGGGCGCGTTCTACGGCCCCAAGCTGGAGTTCGTGCTGCGCGACGCGATCGGCCGCGACTGGCAGTGCGGCACCCTGCAGGTGGACTACGTGCTGCCCGAGCGGCTCGATGCCAGCTTCATCGGCGAGGACAGCGCGCGGCACCGCCCGGTGATGCTGCACCGCGCGATCGTGGGCTCCTTCGAGCGCTTCCTCGGCATCCTGATCGAGCAGTATGCCGGGCGCTTCCCGGTCTGGCTGGCGCCGGTGCAGGTGGTGGTGGCCTCGATCGTGACCGATGCCGAGCCCTATGCGCTCGAGGTGGCTGCCCTGCTGAAGCGGGCCGGTCTGGCGGTGCAGGCCGACACCCGCAACGAGAAGATCAACGCCAAGATACGAGAGCACAGCGTGGGACGGGTGCCGGTGATCCTGGTGGTCGGGCGCAAGGAGGCGGAGGCGCGCACCGTCGCCATGCGCCGCCTCGGTGGTGCCGCGCAGGAGGTGCTGGGGCTGGAGGAGGCGCTGCGAGGACTTGTGGAAGAGGCGATGCCACCAGATCTGAGACGAGCCGCCGTTGCAGGCTCATCCGTGCCGACATGACAGCCGCCCGCCTGCGGCATGGCGAAATCCGGCGGCCGGGGCGTCACGCTGCTTGCTTGCAGAGGGTCGGATGGGCGAGAAGGCAGGGCTGGTCACGCAGCGCCGTCGTCCGGCCGCCCGGGACCATTCCGTAACCGAGACAGGAGACCACCATAGCCAGACCACCGATGCCCGCGCCTCCGACCCGTGAGGGCCCGCGCGTCAACGAGGAGATCCGCGTTCCCTCCGTCCGCCTCATCGACGAGGAAGGCGAGATGCAGGGCGTGATGCCGACCCGCGAGGCGATGATGCGCGCGTTCTCGGTCGGTCTCGACCTGCTCGAGATCAGCCCGAACGCCGAGCCGCCGGTGGTCAAGATCCTCGACTATGGCAAGTTCAAGTACGAGCAGCAGAAGAAGAAGAACGAGGCGCGCAAGAAGCAGAAGGTCATCGAGATCAAGGAGGTCAAGGTCAGGCCGAACATCGATGAGAACGACTACCAGGTGAAGCTGCGCGCGATGCGGTCGTTCATCGAGGAGGGCGACAAGGTCAAGGTCACCCTTCGCTTCCGCGGCCGCGAGATGGCGCACCAGGATCTCGGCGTGAAGGTGCTCGAGCGCATCCGTGGCGACATGGACGAGCGCACCAAGGTCGAGCAGATGCCGCGCATGGAAAACCGTCAGATGATCATGGTGCTGTCGCCGCGCTGAGCGGAGACCGTCCCGGCTGACCAGGCGACCCGGGCGAGAGCCCGGGTTTTCTTTTGTGCTGCACGCTGCAGAGGATCCCGAATGGACGATGATGCAAGCCCCGCCACTCCGGCGGAAGATGAGGTCAGGATCCTGGAGGAGCGCGTGCTGGCCGACGGGCACGGCGTCCTGAGGACGACACGCTTCGAGCATCGTCGCTTCGACGGCGCCTGGCAGACCCTCGACCGCGAGACCTATTCCAGCGGCAATGGCTGCGCGGTGCTCGCCTATGATCCCGGGCGCGGCTGCGTGCTGCTGGTGCGGCAGTTCCGTTTTCCCGCCTATGCCGGCGGCCACCGGATCCCGCTGATCGAGGTCATTGCCGGGCTGGTCGACGACAACGCGCCGGACGTCGCCGTCATCAAGGAAGCGCACGAGGAGGCGGGAGTCGTGCTCCGCGCGGTGCGGCCGGTATTCGACGCCTATATGAGTCCGGGCGCGATCACCGAGCGGCTGAGCTTCTTCGTGGCCGAGTACAGCACGTCCGACCGCACCGGCGCCGGTGGCGGCCTGCCCGGCGAGGGCGAGGATATCGAGGTGCTGGAAGTCGCCGGCGAGGACGCCATCGCGATGATCGGCGACGGCCGGATCGTCGATGCCAAGACCATCATGCTGCTGCAGCATGCGAGGCTGACCGGGCTGATCTAGATCCGCCGGCTCGAACCAAAGCAGATCCGCCTGAAGTAAAAATCAGCCTTTCGGTAGTATAGGCGCCCTCCCTATATTCAGGCAGTGCCGCGACAGTTGGCGTGCAGGGCAGCTTGACCTGCCGGTCTTCTTCCACGAGGTTCGAGCCTCGCTCGCAGGCAGCCGGCGCGACCTGCCTGGTCCGCGTTCGACTGCGTGATCCGGCCCCGGGGAGAAGCCATGTTCGCCATGCTGCGGAGAGTGTTCCGGGACGAGGGCGCCGACGTGCGCGGCAAGGTCATCGGGATCTACGCGCTGCTGATCGCCTTCAACCTGGTATCGTGGATCTATGCCCTGGCGGTCTTCCGCGACCATCCCGTACTGCTCGGCACGGCCCTGCTCGCCTACAGCTTCGGGTTGCGGCATGCGGTGGATGCCGACCATATTGCGGCCATCGACAACGTCACCCGCAAGCTCATGCAGGAGGCAAAGCGCCCGGTCGCGGTCGGGTTCTACTTCTCGATCGGCCACTCGCTCGTGCTGTTCATCGGCACCGCGATCATCGCCATAACGGTGATGCAGATCCAGGACCGCTTCAACTCCTTCAACGATATCGCAGGGATCGTCGGCACCTTGATATCGGGGCTGTTCCTGCTCGCCATGGCGGCGATGAACCTCGCCATCGCGCGATCCGTCTATGCAACCTATCGCCAGGTGCGCGCCGGCGGCGCGTACGACGAGGACAGCTTCAACATCCTGCTGAACAACCGGGGCCTCGTCGCCCGCCTGTTGCGGCCGCTGTTCAGGCTGGTCAGGCGGAGCTGGCACATGCTGCTGATCGGCTTCCTGTTCGGGCTGGGATTCGACACCGCCACCGAGGTCAGCCTGCTCACCGTCGCCGCGACTGAGTCCGCAAAGGGGCTGTCGGCCTGGTCGATCCTGGTGTTTCCCGCCTTGTTCTCCGCGGGCATGTCGCTGATCGATACGACGGACGGCATCCTCATGCTCGGCGCCTATGGCTGGGCCTTCGTCAAGCCGATCCGCAAGCTGTACTACAACCTCACGATCACCATCGTCTCGGCCATCGTGGCCCTGCTGATCGGCGGCATCGAGACGCTCGGCCTGGTCGGCCAAGAGCTCGATCTGCATGGCTGGTTCTGGGAGAAGATGAGCGCCCTGAACGAGAATTTCGGCACCCTCGGCTACGCGATCATCGGCATCTTCGCGCTCGCCTGGTTGATCTCGACGATCCTCTACCGCATGAAGAAGCTCGATGACTTCGAGGTCCGGCAGGTCCCGCCGGTGACAGGCGGTGGCTGAGGCGGTGCGGTTGCCGGTTCCGGGGCAAGCTTAGTGAAGGAATATCCTTGACGCATACCGTCCGCGCGAAGGCGAAGCTGCTGGCAAGGGTGAGACGGGTCAAGGGCCAGGTCGAGGCGATCGAGCGTGCGCTGGAGACCGAAGCCGAGTGCGAGAAGATCCTGCATCTCATTGCCGGCATACGCGGCTCGGTCGCCGGCCTGATGTCGGAGGTCATGGAAGACCATGTGCGGGCCCATTTCGGCGGCGCGCATGCCGGCCATCCGGACAGCGGCGCGGCCGAGGAGCTGATCGAGATCGTGCGGGCCTACCTGAAGTAGCGCCCTCAGCCCTCGACCAGAGCGAAGTCCGCGACCCTGTTCATTCCGCTCCGCAGCGCCGAGAGCAGCCGGAGCCGGTTGCGCCGCACGACGGCATCGTCGGCATTGACCGTGACGCGATCGAAGAAGTCGTCGAGCGGCCGGCGCAGGGCGGCGAGGCTCGTCATGGCCGCCTCGAACTGCTCGGCATCGATCAGGGTCGCGACCCGGGGCAGGATATCCGCAAGCGCCGCCGCCAGGAGCCGTTCCTCGTCCTGTGCATAGAGCAACGGATCGGGTTCGGCATCATGCGGGCCGTCCCGCCGTTCCTCGATGCGCAGGATGTTCGCGCTCCGCCTCGCAGCCGCGAGCAGGTTGCGGCCGTCACCGGTTCCGACCAGCGTGCTGACCGCCTCCGTGAGCGCCAGCACCCGCACCAGGTCGCCATCCAGGCCATTCGCATTCACCGCCGCCAGCACGTCGTGCCGCGCGCCGTCGTTGCGGAGCTGCACGCGCAGGCGCTCGGCGATGAAGCCGGGCAGCAGGTCGAGATCGGGTGCCTTGCGCAGTGCTTCCGGCAGCGCCTCTGCGGCGGTGCGCAACAACGCGAACACATCCACGCGCAGCCCGTTGTCGCGCACGATGCGGATCACGCCGAGTGCTGCGCGCCGCAGCGCATACGGGTCGCCCGAGCCGCCCGGCTTCTCGCCGGCGGCGAACAGTGCGGCCAGGCTGTCGATGCGGTCTGCGAGCGCCACCGCGACCGACGCCGGCGCATGCGGCACGCCGTCACCGGCGCCGCGCGGCTGGTAGTGCTCGCGGATCGCGGCCGCCACCTCCGGTGCCTCGCCATCGTGCAGGGCGTAGTACTCGCCCATGACGCCCTGCAGTTCGGGGAACTCGCCGACCATGCCGGTCAGCAGGTCGGCCTTGGCAAGATGGGCAGACCGTGCGGCCAGCGCCGGGTCGGCACCGACATGCGGCGCGATCGACGTCGCCAGCCGCACGAGGCGGCCGACCCGCGCACCCTGGCTACCGAGGGCGGCGTGGAAGGTGACCGCATCCAGTGCGGCGACACGCTCCGCAAGCGGCGTCGCGCGGTCGAGGTCCCAGAAATGCCGCGCATCCGCGAACCGCGCGCGCAGCACCCGCTCGTTGCCGGCGACCATCAGCGCGCCGCCATCCGGTGCCGGGCTGTTGGCGATGAAGATGAAGGCAGGCGCTGCTGCGCCGTCCGGGCGGCGCAGCGCGAAGTAGCGCTGGTTGACGCGCATGCTCACCTGCATGACCTCGGGCGGCAGGTCCATGTAGGCGTCGTCGATGCGGCCGGGCAACGGCACCGGCCACTCCACCAGGCCGGCGACCTCCTCGACGAGACCGTCATCCGGCACCGCGACATAGCCTGCGGCTTCCGAGAGGCGGCCGATGCCGTCGCGGATCAGCGCCGCGCGTTCGCCGGCGTCGGCCAGCACATGGCGTGCGCGCAGTCCCTCCCGCCAGTCCTGCACGCCGGTGACCGCAAAGGCGCCGGGCGACAGGTGCCGGTGGCCCTCGCTGAATGCGCCGGCGATCAGCCCGTGGCCGTCATCGGGGTTGTCCAGCGCGAGGCTGAACGGCACCGGCGCGCCGTCGAGCAGGCAGAGCATGCGGCGCAACGGGCGCACCCAGGTGAAGCCGCTGGTGCCGCCCCAGCGCATCGATTTCGGCCACGGGAAGCGGCGCAGCAGTCCGGGCAGCGTCTGCAGGATCAGCTCGTGTGCCGTCACCGGCTCGCGCTGGCGGTCCAGCACCCAGAAGCCGTTCTCGAGCCGCAATGCATCGCGGCCTGCGGCGTGCTTGCGCAGGAAACCGGCCAGCGCCTGCTCGGGTGCTGTCTCGCGCGGGCCGCGTTCGGAACTGGCGCTGCCCGCCATCGCGGCGTCGATCGTGGCCGACACGGCGATCCGGCGCGGACCCCAGAAGCGTTGCGCGTCGCGGGGCCTGAGCGGCGCCAGCGCCTCCGACACCAGCCGACCGAGGGTTTCTGCCCCGTCGCGCTGCATGCGCGCGGGGATCTCCTCGGAGAACAGCTCAATGAGAAGTTCGGGCATCCTGTCAGACCTCGCCCGCCAGCCAGGCTTCGCAGGCGCGTCGGGCCAGGGTGCGGACCCGACCGATATAGGCGGCGCGCTCGGTGACGCTGATCACGCCGCGCGCATCCAGCAGGTTGAACAGGTGGCTCGCCTTCAGGCACTGGTCGTAGGCCGGCTGCGCGACGCCCGCCTCCACCAGGTCAAGGCTCTCGCGCTCGGCGTCGTCGAAATGACGCAGCAGCATGCCAGTGTCGGCGAGCTCGAAATTATGCCGCGAGTAGTCGCGCTCGGCGCGCAGGAACACGTCGCCATAGGTCAGGCCGTGCCCGTCATAGTCGAGGTCGTACACCCGCTCCACGCCCTGCACGTACATCGCCAGCCGCTCGAGCCCGTAGGTCAGCTCCGTGGAGGGGAGCGCCACCGGGATGCCGCCGACCTGCTGGAAATAGGTGAACTGCGTCACCTCCATGCCGTCGCACCAGACCTCCCAGCCGAGCCCCCAGGCGCCGATGGTCGGGTTCTCCCAGTCATCCTCTACGAAACGGATGTCGTGCAGCAAAGGATCGATGCCGATCGCGCGGTAGCTGTCGAGCAGCAGAGCCTGGCTGTCCGCGGGCGTCGGCTTGAGCAGCACCTGGTACTGGTAGTAGTGCTGCAGCCGGTTCGGGTTCTCGCCGTAGCGACCGTCCGACGGACGCCGGCAGGGCTGCACGTACGCTGTCTTCCACGGCCGTGCGCCGAGTGCGCGCAGGCTGGTGTGCGGCGACAGCGTGCCGGCGCCCATCTCGATGTCGTACGGCTGCAGGATGGCGCAGCCCTGGCCCGACCAAAACTCGTGCAACCTGAGGATCAGCGACTGGAAGCTCAGGGTTTGGCTTCTCTGGGTCTGGAAGCTCTGGGACTGGGCCGGCGCCAGGGGCAAGCATGCTCTCCGGGTGGTGGTCGATGCGGGGGCGGCACCATAGGTTCAGTGCCGAACAGCGGCAAGCAAGGGGACATCCCATGGCAGCGCAAGAGCGAACCCTGATCGAGCAGATCGGGTCGGACACCAGACGCATCGCCCTGGTCGGTGCGTCTGCCGATGCGGTGCGCCCGTCGCACGGCGTCATGCGGTTCCTGCTCGATCGCGGTTATGACGTGGTGCCGGTCAATCCGGGTCTCGCCGGCCAGAGCATCCTCGACCAGCCGGTGGTGGCGACGCTGGCCGATGCGGCGCCGCTCGACATGGTCGACGTGTTTCGTGCCTCCGAGCATGTCGCCGGCATCGCGGACGAGGCGATCAGGCTCGGCGCCCGGACGCTCTGGCTGCAGCTCGGCGTGATCGACGAGGCGGCGGCGGCGAAGGCGCGGGTGGCCGGGCTGCGCGTGGTGATGGACCGCTGCCCGAAGATCGAGTGGGCCGCATAGCCGCACCGCTTGACGCTCGACAGGCGCACGGCCACATCAGCACCCTGCCATCTGGATGGATCATGCTGCCATGACCAACGAGGAACGCGACCTTATCGCCCGGTTCGTCGCCCGGGTCTCCGGCCAGCCGCAAGGTGGCGGGTTCAGCGCCAGCGTGCCGGCGACGCAGCCGAGCCTGCCGCCGATCGATCCCGAGGCCGACCACTTCATCGCGGACAACTTCAACCAGTATCCGCAGGCGCGCTACCGCATCACCCAGACCGCGATCGTCCAGGAGGCGGCGCTGGCGGAGGCGCAGAACCGCATCAAGCGGCTCGAGTGGGAATTGCAGCAGACCCAGGCGCAGGCGCAGCAGGCGATCCAGGCGGCGCAGCAACAGGGTGGCCAGCGCAGCGGCGGGCTGTTCGGCGGCCTGTTCGGCGGCGGCCAGCAGCGCCAGGCTCCATCTGGCTTCAACCAGCCTCCGAACTACAGTCAGATGCCGCCGCCGCAGCCGAGCTATCCGCCTGGCTACCAGCCGGGGATGTTCCAGCAGGGCGGCGGCTCGGGCTTCCTCGGCTCGGCGCTGACGACCGCGGCCGGCGTCGCCGGCGGCATGGTGGTCGGCAACGCACTGATGGACATGTTCAGCGGCCATGAGGGCGGCATGGGCGGCGGTGGCTTCGGTGGCGGCGGCTTCGGCGGCGGCGGCGAGACCGTCATCAACAACAACTACGGCGATGCCGCGACCGGCACCGGGGCTGATCCGTTCGGCGGCCAGGGCACCGACGTCGATCCGAACTTCGGCAATGGCGGGTTCGATGGCGGCGGCTTCGACGATAACGGTGGCGGTGGCGGCGGCTGGGATGACGACAGCAGCAGCTTCTAGACGTTGCCCGGTCAGCGGGAGGGCTTCAGGAGCACGCTGACCGCGCAATGATCCGATAGCCTTTCCCTCATTTCCGGCGTCGTCTCCCGGTAGACCATCACCCGCAGCGTCTCCGGCACCAGCCAGGGGGCGGCCGGGCCGCCGGCGAAGATGTGGTCGATGAAGTCCTCGCCGCCCCAGCACGGGCTGATGTGGCCGGTGGTTGCGAGCACCATCGGCGACGATTGTTCGAGGCCATCGAGGAAGACGTCGTGTGCCGGCATGTTGCGGTTGAAGTCGCCCATCAGCACGAACGGCAGGTGTTCCGCCTGTCGTGCCTCGAGCCAGCCTCTCAGCACCGCGAGCTGCCGCTGCAGCAGCCTGCACTGGTACGGTTCGGTGTCGCTGAAGCCGAGCCGCCAGCATCCCGTCTTCAGATGCACCACCAGGATGCGCAGGCTCAGGCCGTCCCGGGTGATGGTGACGTCGAGGCCGCTGCGCAGATGGTGCACGGCGTTCGGGCTGGTCACGTCGAGCTCCAGCACGTCGGGGTTCCGTGCCACCTCGAAGCCGAGGCGCACCGCGAGCCCGACCCGCTGCACGACATGGTCGCCGGTCATGAAGATCCGGTAGCGGTCCGGCGGAAAGATGCGGGCGGCGATCTCGGGGCCGTCGACCTCCTGGATGCCGACCACATCGGCGTCGAGATGAGTGGCGTAGGCGGCGAGCGTGAGGATATCCTCCGGACGCTTCGTCGTCGCATCGTCCGGCAGCGACGGATCGCCGGTCGGCCGGGTGGTGAGCCATTCCAGGTTCCAGGTCGCGAGCTTGATCGTGCCCGGGGCTGCCGCCTGCGCGCCCGGCGCAGCCAGCACCAGCAGCAGCGCCAGGAGAATTCTCACCTCGCTGGCCGGTGCAGCCTTGCCTGTGCCTCCTGCAGGCTGATCGCGCTGCGGGTCAACTCGTCGAGGATGCGCACCGTTCCGGAGGCGATGTCGTAGAGCCAGCCCTGGATCTGCAGGCGGCTCTCGGCCAGCCGGGCGGCGACGGCAGGATGCGTGCGCAGGTGCGACAACTGCAGCAGCACGTTCTGCTCGGCCATGGTCGCGACCGCATGGGCGCCGTCGTCCTGCGGGACTTCCGACTGCAAAAGCAGCGCCTCGGTCACCGCCCGGGCCGCCTCGGCGTTGCGCAGCCAGGACTTCACCGTGGGCATGCGCTCCAGCCCGTGCTTGTGCGGCTCGATCATCGCCTTCATCGCGCCGCAGTCCGAGTGGCCGCAGACGATGATGTGCGAGACGCCCAGCGCCACCACCGCATACTCGATCGCCGCCGAGACGCCGCCCAGCATCTCGCCATAGGCCGGGACGATGTTGCCGATGTTGCGCAGGTTGAACAGGTTGCCGGGCAGGCTCTGGGTGATCATGCCCGGGCTCACCCGGCTGTCGGCGCAGGTGATGAACAGCGTGTGCGGCGCCTGGCCTTGCGCGAGATCGGAGAACATCTCGCGGTTGGACGGAAACACCTCGTTGGAGAAGTGCCGGACCCCGTCCAGCAATGTCGAAAGCGTACGGTCGGTGTCCGGCACCTTCTATCTCCTCGGCAGGGGCTGTTCGCTCACACGCGGGACCCTGCCTTGGCGGCAGGACACGGCAGGCTCTCGCGATCCGTCGGCGGGTGGAATAGAGTGTAGGGGCAACGGCTGCGAGAAGGGAATTCATTGCCTGAGGCCCCTCTCAGCCTATGCGACGTCGAGCCGATCCATAGCCCGGGCCTCGTCCAGCCGCACGGCATCCTGCTGGCGCTGCAACGCAGACGCGACACGCTCGCCATCATCGCCGCCAGCGCCAATGCCGGCTGCGAACCGGCGACGTCTCCGGCGGCCTATCTCGACGCCGACGCGCAGGCGCTGCTCGAACAGGCCATGGCAGCCGGAACCGCAGCATCCGACCTGCCGCTCGGCATCCTGCGTGACGCGCACGATCGCGAATGGGACGCGACCCTGCGCCGGGACGGCACCGACCACGCGCTGCTGGAACTCGAGCCGGTCGCGCCGGCGGCGAGCGATCCGCGCCGCCTGCTCGAGCGGCTGAACCGGGGCCTGGCCGCGATCCAGCTCCAGACCGAGCATGCCGTCGCCTGCCGCGCCGCGGTCGCGGCGGTGTCGGAGGTGAGCGGCTTCGACCGCGTGATGGCCTATCGCCTGCTCGAGGGCAGCAGCGGCGAGGTGATCGCCGAGACCCTGCAGCCGGGTGCCACGCAACCTGCCGAGGGCCGGCCGGACAGCTATCTCGGCTTGCGGTTTCCAGCCAGCGACATCCCGGTGCAGGCGCGTGCGCTCTACAACAGCGCAGCGATACGGCTGATCCCCGACGCTCGAGCCGAGCCGGTGCCGCTGTTGCGACTCGATGGCAGCGACGCCGCGGTCGATCTGTCGCGGGCGGTGCTGCGCGGCGTGGCGCCGGTGCACCTGACCTACCTCGCCAACATGGGTGTTCGCGCCTCGATGTCGATCGCGATCCGCGACGGCAAGGGCGGGCTGTGGGGCCTGTTCGCCTGCCACCACCTGCAGGAGCCGCTGCATGTCGGACCGGAGGTGCGGCTGGCGGCAGAGATCCTCGCCCGTGCCCTGTCCTGGCGCCTGTCGGAACTCGACGCAGCCATCGTCGAGACGCGGCTGGCGCGGTTGCGCGCGGTCGCACCCGCGCTGCTGGCCGATCTCGTCCCCGCGCTCCCGGCTGCCGCCGGGACGGCTGTGCAACCGGATTTGGCCACCGCCGCGGCGGTGGCGCTCGGCGCCTGCGAGGCGACCGCGATCGCGGCCTGTCCGCGGACGCCGGGGCTGGAGCCGACGCGTCTCGGAGCGGCGCCCGGGGATGCGGCCCTGGTGCTCCTGTGCACGTGGCTGGATGACCGGGCGGCCGCCGACAGTCCGGCATCCGACAGGTCGGCTTCGGCCGGCTGTCGGCTGCGGACCAATGCCCTGCCGGGGATGCTGCCGCCCTCGCTCGCGTCGGTGCTGCTGATGGGCGACGTCCCCGTCTGCGGTCTGCTGGCGATCCGCCTCCCCGGCGCAGGCTGGCTGCTGCTGCTGCGACCCGGGCTTCGACGCGTGGTGATCTGGGCCGGCAATCCGGACAAGGCCGGCGGCGCCGGTCCGGACCCGCTTTCGCCACGTGCCTCGTTCGCGGCCTGGACGCAGGAGGTGGACGGGCTGTCGGAACCCTGGTCCGAGGCCGACGTGACGGTGGCGCTGGCGCTGCGCGACATGATCGGCGAGGCGCTGCTTGACCGTGCGGCCGGCATCGCGCGTGGCAACGAGGAACTGCGACGGCGCAGCGAGGAGACCCGCTTCTTCGCCGACGCCGCGGCGCACGATCTGAGCGAGCCGCTCTGGCAGATCCAGGTGCTGTCCGAGGTGATCGGCGAGGGCCTCGAGGACCTGCCGGCGGACCTGCCGCCGCCGCCGGCGATGGTGGCCGACCTCCGGCAGATGACGCAGTCGGTGCTGGGCTCGGCGACCCGGATGCAGGCGATGATCGCCGAGCTGTCGCGCCTGGCGGTCGCCGGCCACCAGGCTGACCGCTCGCAGCGGGTGGCGCTCCGGGAGGTCGCCGCCGAGGCGCTGGAGGATATCCGCCAGGGACCGCCGCAGACGCGCGAGCCGGCCGCGGCAGCGCTCGCGGGCGCCAGCATCGTCCTGGACGGGCTGGACGGCATCGTGCTGCATGCCGATCGCGCGCAGGTGCGCCGGGTGTTCCAGAACCTGTTCTCCAATGCGATCAAGTATCGCGATCCGGAGCGGCCGCTCACCGTCGTGTTCGAGGCCAGCCAGAGCCCGGGCGGCCCCGGCGCCGACCGCATCGTGCAGGTCGAGGTGGTCGATAACGGCGTGGGCTTCGATCCGGCCCATGCGCCGCGGCTGTTCGAGCCGTTTCGGCGCTTTCCCAACCGTGCCGCCGCGGCGACCCCCGGGCTTGGGCTCGGGCTTGCGATCTGCCAGCGCATCGTCGCCGTGCATGGCGGCACCATCACGGCGTCGGTTCCGGCGAGCGGTACCGGCGCCCGCTTCCGCTTCACCCTGGTCGAACCCGATCCGGCCAAGCTAGAGGAAGCAGCAGGCGCGCCGGACAGCGCGCGCACCCTCGGGGATGCTGCATGACCAAGCCTGCCGGACGCCGCTCGCGAGACGGGAACTCCGCTTGAGCGCTACGGTGCCTGGGGCTGGGCCTGGGCAGAGCGGGGCCGGCCCGCTGCGACTGCTGCTGATCGACGACAGCCCCGACGTATTTGTCACTTTGCGCGCGATGCTGTCGCCGTCGCGCCGGCCGGGGCGGCTGCGCGACTACAAGGTCGACCACGTGATGCGCGTCGCCGAAGGGTTGGCCGCGATGCGCGAGGGGCAGTACGACTGCTACCTGGTCGATCACCATGTCGGCGCCGAGAGCGGGCTCGAACTGGTGCGCTCGGTGCGCTCGGCCGGCATCCTGGCGCCGATCGTGATGCTGACCGGCTCGCAGATCATCGACAGCAAGGCGGCCGAGGCGGGTGCGAACGACTTCCTGATCAAGGGCGGCTTCGATGTCGCGACCTTCGAGCGCACGGTGCGCTACGCCATCGGCAACGCCGACAGCGTGCGGCGGCTGGCCGACCTGAATGCGACGCTGGAGGCGCAGGTCGACGAGCGCACCCGGCAGTATGTCGAGACCAACACCCGCCTGGTCGAGCAGATCGCGGCGCGCGAGCAGGCCGAGAGCGCGCTGCTGCGCACCGAGCGGCTGCAGGCGCTGGGGCGCATGACCGGCAGTGTCGCGCACGACTTCAACAATATTCTGACCGCCCTGTTCGGCAGCCTGGAGATGCTGCGCACCCGGCTGCATGCGCAGTGGGGCGACCATCCGGAGCCGCGGTTGTCGCGCCCGCTCGAGAACGCCATGGAGGCGTCGCGACTGGGCGAGCGCATGGTCGAGGGCCTGCTGGCGTTCGCGCGTCAGCAGCCGGTGGCGCCGATGGTGCTCGACGTCGAAGCGGTGATACGCGAGACCGAGCAGTTGCTGCGGCTGACACTCGGCTTGGGCGTGCGCCTGCGGCTGGCGCTCGCCGGAGGGCTGGCCCCGGTGCGCGTCGACCGCGACCAGCTCGAGCGCGCGCTGCTGAACCTCGCCTCGAATGCGCGCGACGCAATGGAGGGCCGCCCGGACTCGGAGTTCTCGATCGCCACCGCCGCTGCGCGGAGGCCATCGGGCGGCAGCCGCGCGCACGCGGGCTGGCTGCGCATCACGGTCGCCGACAACGGGCCGGGCATGAGCCGGGAGGCGCTGGACCATGCCTTCGAGCCGTTCTTCTCGACCAAGGCGCCGGGACACGGCACCGGCCTGGGTCTCGCACAGGTATACGGGTTTGCCCAGCAGAGCGGCGGGATCGCCGCCATCGACAGCGCCACCGGCAGCGGCCGGCCCGGCGGGGTCAGCGTCGTGCTGACGCTTCCGGTCGTGGCAGTCCCCGGCGACGCGGCCGGCTGACAATGGCGCCGGACCGCACCGGCCAGCAGACCTCGCTGCACGCCGAGCTGATCGCCGTGCTGGTTGCGGTGCACGAAGGTACTCCGCGCGTGCTGACGCTCGGCGACGGCGCCGCGCTGCCGTCCGGCCCGCTGGAGGCGGCGCACCGTTCGTTGCAGTCCGGGTTGCGCGAATGGGTGGAACACCAGACGCATCATCCGCTGGGATATGTCGAGCAGCTCTACACCTTCGGCGACCGCGACCGCGCGGAAGGGCCGATGCGGGCGATCTCGATCAGCTACCTTGCCCTGACCCGCATCGATGACGGTGATGCCGGCTGGCGCGGCTGGTACGGCTATTTTCCGTGGGAGGACCAGCGCGGCGAGGCCGGCATGCAGCTCGCCCGTGCGCTCGGGGCGCGCGTGCTGGATTGGGCGACGGCGTCCCCCGCGACGCTGCGCGAGGTCCGGCGGCAGCGTGCCGGCATCGGCTTCGGCCTGCAGGGCAGCCATTGGGACGAGGAACTGGTGCTGCAGCGCTACGAACTGCTGTACGAGGCGGGGCTGGTGGAGGAGGCGGGTGGGCCTGATCCGGCATCGTCCGGCCGATCCATGCTGCGCGACCATCGCCGCATCCTGGCGACCGGCATCGCGCGCCTGCGGGCGCGCATCAAGTACCGCCCAGTGGTGTTCGAGCTGATGCCGCCGACCTTCACCCTGCTGCAGCTGCAGCTTGCCTTCGAGGCCTTGGCCGGCCGGCGTCTGCACAAGCAGAATTTCCGGCGTCTGATCGAGCAGCAGAACCTGGTCGAGGAGACCGGCGCTCTGGGCGATCGCGCGGTCGGGCGCCCGGCGAAGTTGTTTCGTTTCCGGCGCGAGGTGCTGCAGGCCCGGCATGTGGCGGGCAGCAAGCTGCCGGTGACGCGACCGAGCTAGGCTTCGACGTCACCAGACTTGAAAGACAAGTGACCGATCATCGAGACACCTGCCGCTAGGGCGACAAACTGGACGAGGCCTACCAGAACAGGAAGTACGATATGACCGTGAGTGCGATGCCGGCCAGTCCGAGCAGCGCACCAAAGAACAATCCCATCACCCTGGAAACGAGCGGTCATCTAATCGAGGAAACAATGCTTTTCATTGCAATGACGCTTGATCCGACGAGACGATCGACAAGAAAGACTCAAAAAAGGTTACGTCTGCTGCTTTCGTTCCGTTTGGCCGCAGCGGTTCATCCGATGGCAGAATCCTCCATTTACGACAACGGCGTCTCATGATGACTGCTTGCCCAGGTTGAAGTCTGATCCGCGCGTAAAATTTGGAGTTTCTACTAAAAGGTGTGTCACGCGAGTACGGCGGCAACAACATGCAGGCGCGTCAACGAGCAACAGGGGATCATCCATGACCGATCGCTATATCAAGAGCGTCCTGACGATCATCGCGGCGTGCCTAGTCGTTCTCGTCGGGCAGCATGCCATCATTCCGGCTTATGCTCAGACGGCGCAGGAGGTAACCATCAAGGACATCAATCCCTACGCGTTCATGTATCAGCAGAACCCCCTTCACGTAGTCTGCGACAACTGCGTCAAGTAGGAGCCCACTTGCAGGTCAGCCTGGGTTTCCAACACGGGCGGACAGGCTGGTTTTGCCGAGATGCGACCCGGCATAGCTGGTGCTGCCGAGGTCATCGATCCCGCGCGCCCGCATGTGGCACCGGGCATCCTGCGTCGCGTTACGCCGTGCCGGCGATCTGCCTGATCTTGCCCGCAATGTTCTCGGGTGACAGCACATAGTCGATGCAGCCGCTCTCGATGGCACTGCGCGGCATGTCGGGCTGTTTTGCCGTCTCGAGAAGTTGCGCGATCGTGGTGCCCCCGGCGTTCTTGATGCCGCGGAGCGCGGCCGCACCGTCGCCGTCATAGCCTGACACGATCACCGCGATGATCTTGCCGTTCCAGTGCTGCGAGAGCGAGCGGAGAAAAACAGTGATGACATCCGGCCAGCCGCGCGGCTTTGAGATCGGCTGCAGCCGGAACTCGCCTTCGAGGACGTGCAGGTCACGGTTCTCCGGAATAATGAACACGCGGTTGGGCTCGATCAGCAGCCGCTCGGTGATCAGATCCACCGGCATGGCGGTGTAGGCGGGCAGGATCTCGTGCAGACGGGTCGCGACGTGACGCAGGTGGTTGACGATGACGATGGCGGCGTCCAGGTCGTCCGGCAGGTTGCTCAGCAGCCGACTATAGGCGTCCAGTCCGCCGGCGGACCCCCCGACGCAGACGATGGGAAAATCCCGCCGCTGCTTCGCCACCGGCTCAGTGCGCCTTGCGCAGGACGGCGATGAAATAGCCGTTGTGCCAGTCGCTGTGCTGCCCCACCGCCGCCGCATGCGTGCCGTCCTGGGTCGTCCGGACCTCGATGGCATACAGCACGGCGAGGCCAGCCGCGCGCAACGCCTCGGACGTGCCGTAGCGCACGCCTTCCCAGTTCCAGTCATCGACGATGAAGAAGAATTCGTGGTCGAGCGCCACCAGCGGCAGCGAGACGCCATCGAAATGGTCCTGCGGGCTGTGCGGGCCGTCGAACAGGTAGATGTTGAACCGGCCGATGGCTGCATAATCGACCGCGCGGAAATCGCTCTCGATGAAGCTGAACCGGATATGGGTGGAGATGCAGGCCGCGGTGTTGGCGAGGAAGGCGTCCTTCGGACCGTCGAACTGCGACCAGTTGTCGATGCAGACGATGCGCGCGGCGTTGCCGTCCATCACCGAGCAGGCGGTCGAGCCCATCCAGGAGCCGATCTCGAGGTACCGGGCGTCCGGCACCGAGGCAACCAGGTTGTTGATCAGCGTGCGATACGAGCGTCCGGACATGCCGGTCATCGCGAGGATGGTCTGCGACAGCTTGCCGTCGAGGGCCAGCGCGCGGTCGAGGGCGTTGTCCAGCAGGCTCGTGTAGAGGCTCCTGTCCCGCGTCCCGGTGCGTATCATGGACAGCCTGTCGACCACGGCAGTTTCCTCGCCGCGGTGCGCGCGGGGGGTTCCATATAGCCCTGTTGTGACAGGTGGCACGACGTTATTCGGCCGCAGACGCCGGCGGCTTGGAGATCTGGCGGCGGACCGCACCCTTGAAATGCGGCTTGACGTGCTTATGCTCAAGAGTAGCATAACGACCAGCGCCATCTCGGCGTCTTTTTATGGCTCGCGTTATGCTCAGAATGAGCATTAAGGATCCCGTGATGCTGCAGGAACTCCCGGCGCGCTCCGACGCCCTCTACGAGCGCGTCCGTCGCGTGGTGCCGCAGGCCGAGTGGCGCCTGTTCGAGGACGATGTCGAGGCGATCCTGCGGCTCAAGCGGGAACGCAACGCCGTGATCCTCGCGCACAACTACCAGACCCCGGAGATCTTCCACTGCGTCTCCGACATCGTCGGCGACAGCCTGGCCCTGGCCCGCGAGGCGCAGACGGTCGATGCCGACGTCATCGTCATGGCAGGCGTGCATTTCATGGCCGAGACCGCGAAGCTGCTGAACCCGACCAAGCGGGTGCTGATCCCGGACCTGCGCGCCGGCTGCTCGCTCGCCGAGAGCATCACCGCCGCCGACGTGCGGCTGCTGCGCGAGCGCTATCCCGGCGTGCCGGTGGTGACCTACGTCAACACCTCGGCGGCGGTGAAGGCGGAGAGCGACCTGTGCTGCACCTCGGGCAACGCCAGGCGCATCGTCGAGAGCCTGGGCGTGGATCGCGTCATCATGATCCCCGACGAGTATCTCGCGCAGAACATCGCCAACGAGACCGGCATCACCATGATCACCTGGGCCGGCCATTGCGAGGTGCATGAGCGCTTCACGCCGGCCGAGATCCGCCGGCTGCGCGCCGACAACCCGGGCATCGTGGTGCTGGCGCATCCCGAGTGCCCGCCGGACGTGGTGGCCGAGGCCGACTTTTCCGGTTCGACGGCGGGCATGTCGGACTATGTCGCCAGCGGTCGCGCATCCCGCGTGGTGCTGATCACCGAGTGCTCGATGAGCGACAACCTCGCCGTGCAGCACCCGAACGTCGAGTTCGTGCGACCCTGCAACCTGTGCCCGCACATGAAGCGCATCACGCTCGGCACCATCCGGCGCAGCCTGGAGACGATGACGCACGAGGTCAGCATCGAGCCGCATCTGGCCGTGCGGGCGCGGCAGGCGGTCGAGCGGATGCTCGCGCTATGAACCGGTTCGCGCGCTTTCCGACGCCGAATGCGCCACTGCCTTCCGACGTGCCGGTGATCGTCGGCGCCGGCCTTGCCGGAATGATGGCGGCGCTCAGCCTGGCGCCCCAGCCCTGCCTGCTGCTGAGCGCGTCGCCGCTCACCCGCGAGGCCTCCAGCGGCTGGGCCCAGGGCGGTATCGCGGCGGCGGTGGGACCGGATGACGAGGTGGCGCTGCAGGTGGCCGACACGCTCGCCGCCGGCGACGGGCTGTGCGACGAGGCGGCCGTTCGGGCCATCGTCGGCGCGGGTCCTCGCGCCATCGAGCGGCTTGCCGGCTGCGGCGTGCGCTTCGACCGGGATGCCGAGGGGCGCCTGGCGTTGGGCCTGGAGGCGGCGCACTCACGCCGACGCATCGTGCACGCAAGCGGCGACGGCACCGGCGCCGAGATCGTACGCGCCCTGGCGGAGGCGGTCCGCACCATCGCCAGCATCACGGTGCTGGAAGGTGCAAGGCTGACCCGCCTGCTGGTCGAGGACGGCGCGGTCGCCGGCGTCGGGATCAGCGTGCAGGGGCGCACCCAGATCGTCCGCACCAGGCAGGTGGTGATAGCCACCGGTGGTGTCGGCGGCCTGTTCCTCGACACCACCAACCCGCTCGGCTCCACCGGCTCCGGCCTCGCGGTTGCGGCGCGCGCGGGTGCGGCGCTCGGCGACCTCGAATTTGTCCAGTTCCATCCGACTGCGCTCGCGGTACAGGGCGGTGCGGCTGGCTCTGCGCCGATGAGCCTGGTCAGCGAGGCGGTGCGCGGGGAGGGCGCCACCCTGATCGACGAGACCGGCGCGCGCTTCATGGCCAGCGAGCTGGCGCCGCGCGACGTTGTGTCGCGCGCGGTCTGGCATCATCTCGCCGCCGGGCACAGCGTGTTCCTCGATGCGCGGACGGCGCTTGGCGCGCGCTTCGCCACCCGCTTCCCCGGCATCACCGCCGCCTGTCTAGCGCACGGCATCGATCCGGCGGTCGTACCGATCCCGATCCGGCCGGCGGCGCACTACCACATGGGCGGCATCGCGGTGGACGCCGAGGGGCGCAGCTCGCTGCCCGGCCTCTGGGCCTGCGGCGAGGCCGCCTGCACCGGGCTGCACGGCGCCAACCGCCTGGCCAGCAACTCGCTGCTGGAGGCCGCCGTCTGCGGTGAGCAGGTGGCCGCCAGCCTGCAGCGTCAGCCCGCTAGTACTCCGGCACGCGAATTGCCGCGCGGTCACGCCACGGGAGGCGTTGTCCCCGATCCGATGCTACAACCGGTGCGGCAGATCCTGTCGCGCGACGTCGGCGTGCTGCGCGATGCGTCCGGGCTGCAGCATGCGATCGACGCCCTTGCACCACTGGCGCGCACGAGCGATGCGGCGCTGCTCGGCCTGATGATCGCGCAGTCGGCGTTCGCCCGGCAGGAGAGCCGGGGCGGTCATTTCCGCACCGACCATCCGGCGCGGCAGGGGGTGGCGGTACGGCGGACCTGGACCGCGGAGCAGGCCCTGTCCGGGGCGCTCGTCGCCCTGCCGCGGCAGCGTCGCGCGTCGTGACGCCGCTGCCCGACATCATGCTGGAGCCGCTGGTGCGCGCGGCGCTGCTGGAGGATCTCGGACGCGCCGGCGACATCACCACCGACGCGGTGGTGCCGGCGGGGCTGGTCTCGTGCACCGTGCTGCGGGCGCGCGATCCTGGCGTGCTGGCCGGCATCGACCTCGCGCGGCTCGCCTTCACCCTGGTCGAGCCGCGACTGCGCTTCACCACGCTGGTCCGTGATGGCGTGGCGCTCGAGCCGGGCGACGTCATCGCGCGGATCGAAGGCCCGGCGCGCGGCATCCTGATGGGCGAGCGCGTCGCGTTGAACTACCTGTGCCACCTGAGCGGCATCGCCAGCGCCACGGCGCGGCTGGTGGAGGCCGTGCGCCACACGCGCGCGCGCATAAGCTGCACCCGCAAGACCACACCCGGCCTGCGCGCGGTGCAGAAATACGCCGTGCGCGCCGGCGGTGGGGCGAACCATCGCTTCGGCCTCGACGATGCCGTGCTGATCAAGGACAACCACATCGCCATGGCCGGCGGCGTGACGGTTGCGATCCTGCGCGCACGCGAGGCAATCGGCCACCTGGTCAAGATCGAGGTCGAGGTCGACACGCTGGAGCAGTTGCGCGAGGCGCTCTCGGTCGGCGCCGACGCCTACCTGCTCGACAACATGACGCCGCCGATGCTGCGCGAGGCGGTGGCGATGATCGACGGGCAGGGCATCGCCGAGGCGTCGGGCCGCATCACCCCGCAGAGTGCGGCCGCGATCGCCGAGACCGGCGTCGACCTGATCTCCGCCGGCTGGCTGACGCACAGCGTCACCGTGCAGGATATCGGGCTGGATTACGAGCCGACGGCGGGCTGAGGCGGGCGGCCCCGTGGCGCGGAGCTCCGGATCCTTCACCTGATGCTAAGGTTTGTGCGGTTCAGTCCGGTCGGCATCGGCGGGATTGGTTTCGGACATGGCGCGACGGCTCGGCTTCTCGATCGGCAGCAGGATCTTCACGGCGTTCGCCATCATGCTGGCGCTGCTGGTTCTGGTCGGGGGCAACGCCGCCCTGAAGCTGCGGGCGCTGCATGACGCGCAGACCGACATGGTCGACACCCACGTGCTCGCGATCGACGACCTGCAGGCGATGCAGACGAAGCTTGTCGCGCAGCACGAGATCCTCGCCGGCCTGACCTCCACCTATGGGCGCGAGAAGCTCGCCGATGCCGATGCCCGGCTGCGATCGCTCGATCGCGGGGTGGATGCCATCGCCGGGCCGTATCTGCAAGGCGGCCGCGGCAGCCGGGAGCGCGCGCTGCGCGCTGCCTTCCGCGTCGCCCGGCAGCGCTATGACGGCGATGTCCGCAGCCTGCTCGGCCTCATGCATGCCGACAACGTCCCGGATGCCATCGATGTGTTCCAGGGACCGATGCCGGACTCCTATCGTGGCATGCTCGCGGCGCTGGATGCCGACGCGCGGCTGAACTCGGCTGCGACCCGTGACGACCTCCGGCACGGCGCCAAGGTCTATGGCGCCGGCATGCGGCTGACCATGCTGCTGCTGCTGGCTGCCCTGGCGGTTGCGGTGGCGGCCGGGCTCGTGCTGACCCGCACTATCGCCGTGCCGATCCGGGCGATGACGGCTGCCATGCGCCGGCTGGCTGCGCACGAGCTGGACGTCGCGATCCCGGCCTTGTTGCGCCGTGACGAACTCGGCGGCATGGCGGCGAGCGTGCAGGTCTTCAGGGACGAACTGGTGCAGGCCGACCGGCAGGCAAAGGCGCTGGCGATCGAGGAGCAGGGCAAGTTGCAGCGCAGCGGTCGTATCGGGGGATCTGGCGCGCGATTTCGAGCGGCGGGGTGGGCGAGCTCGCCGGCATGCTGGGAACCGCGGCGGCCGCAATGGAGGCCACCGCCGGCGGCATGGCCGGGAGCGCCACCGCCACCACGCAGCGGGCGGCCGCGGTCGCGGCGGCTGCCGGGCAGTCGAGCGCCGGGGTGCAGATGGTCGCGGCGGCGTCGGAGGAACTTGCGGCCTCGATCGGCGAGATCAATCGCCAGGTCGCTTGCGTCGCGACGCTCAGCGGCCGCGCCGTCGGCGGGCGTGCGCCGAGACCAGCGAGACGGTGGCGGCCCTTGCCGAAAAGGCCGCCAGCATCGGCAGGATCGTCGACCTGATCAACGACATCGCCGGCCGGACCAACCTGCTGGCGCTGAATGCGACCATCGAGGCGGCGCGTGCCGGCGAGGCGGGTCGTGGCTTTGCCGTCGTCGCCTCGGAAGTCAAAAGCCTGGCAAAGCAGACGGCACGTGCGACCGAGGAGATCGGTCCGCAGATCGTCCAGGTGCAGGAGGCGACCAGCCTGTCCGTGCTCGCGATCGCCAGAGTGGCAGCGATGGTCGAGGAGATCGGCGGCATCACCGCCGCGATCGCCGCCGCGGTGCAGGAGCAGGGCAGCGCCACCGCGGAGATCGCGCGGAACGTGCAGCAGACCGCGCGCAACACCCAGGACGTCACGATCAACATTGCCGGCGTCGGCGAGGCCGCGGCGCAGACCGGCGCGGCGGCACAACAGCTGCTCGCCGCCGCCGGCGGGTTGTCGAACCAGGCGGGAACGCTCACGAGCGAAGTCGCACGCTTCGTCGCCGGTGTGCGGGCGGCCTGATCTCGCGCCCACATCGCAGCATGATCCGCTCGACCCCGGGCGGGGGCAAAGCGGGGCTTGCGTCAGCGGGTCTGCTTCATGGCGGTCAGGAGGAGTGCAGGCGCGAGGTCGGACAGATCGGGCGTCCCCCACCCGCTGGCCGGATCCCAGCCCGTCGTCGCGTTGTAGCCTGGGGCGACCGCACCGGGAACGTCGACGAGCGCGTTGTTGCCCACCGTGATGTCGCGGCCGACAACATCGAAGAGACCGGCGGCACCGAGGAGATAGAGGGTCGGGTTGAGGAAGCCGAGCGGCTGTCCGAGCCTGCTGTTCAGATCGGCCACGATGCCGGCCCATTGCGGGGAGCCCTCGCTCGTTCCGCCGACGCCGTACCAACCGGCGCCACCGCTTCCGGGAAAGCTCTCATATTCGAGGATGAATTCATCGCCGACGGCTGCGTTGTATGAGATGTCGGGAATGCCGCGCGCGCCTGCCAGGGTCGACTGGGCCGATCCCGGCAGGGTGAGTGCTTGGTAGAGCGGCTCCTTGAACATCTGACTGACGCCGCCGCCGCCCGCGCAGCAGCCGGTGTCGCTCCAGACGTTCTCGGAAATGTAGGTTCCGGTCGCGGTCGCAAGCAGGTTAGTGCCCCCGACCGCGGTCACCCAGGGCGAGGAGGCCGGGAAGCCCACGGTTGGAAAGGGGTAGAAATCGGTGCCGGCGGCATCTGATGGATTACTGGTTCCATCGTCGCCGGTGCTGCCGAGAACCGTCACGTGCCGCGCGGCGGCTGCGGCATAGAAGGACTCATAGGCAGCCACCGTTTCGGGACCGGCAGCGCCGGCTGCTGCGGCGAAGAGGGTGTTCTCGGTGGCGCTCCAGCTCTGCGAGATGACCGTGCCGAGATGGTTGTCGAGCGCATACTGTTCGAGCTCGAGAAATTCAGGGAGACCCTGGACGCCCTCAGTCTCGTCAACGGGGCTGGTCAGCAGGACGATGTTGGCGCCCGGCGCCATGGCGTGTGCCCATTCGACGTCTAGCGAGACCTCGCCGCCCCAGCCGGGCTGGTCGGGATAGGTCGCGGGATCCCAGGGCACTGTGCCGAGCGGGGAGATCACGCGAAACGAGGGTGGATCAGGAATGCCGTAGCCTCGGTCGAAGGCCTCCAGGTCCTGTCGGATGGTGGGACTCCCGTAGGCATCGATGATGACGATCGTCTGGCCTTCGCCATTTGCGCCGGCGGCGATCAGCTTCGTCAGGCCGTACACGCTCCGGATGATCTGCGGCGAATAGCAGGGCGCACCGGCAGCGGCCTGGCACTCGGCGTAGGTGGGCGGCGTGGCCGAGTGCAGGCTGACGAGGCCACGGATCAGGATATCGGGACGAGCGGTTGCAGGAGGCGGCGTCAGGACCTGAAAAAGGAGTGCAGACAGCAGGCAGGATGTAGCCATGAAAGCGGGGCGACCGGACATTGTTGGCCTTCTTCGTCTGCATTCTCGCAGAAAAGCCGAACTTGAAACGAGGCGCAATATCCGGTTTTTCCAGTGCTGCACAGAGGTGTCGCCGGGCTGGGAGAGGTTCAGGCAGCGTGTCTTCGCCCGCAAACCTGTGATGAATTAATATCATTGCGCGTGCTGTCGGGCGTCCTGCCGGGCGTCCTGCCGGACGGTAAATTCATCGTCTTCAGCTCGACCTCTCAGATCCCGGCGGTGTTCTGCCAGGTCGCGCCCGGAGCTACGGCTTGGCCCTGGCCGCGAGCCCTACCGTATCGATCTGGCGCATCAGCCGGACAGCATTGTTGATGATCGCCATGTGGGTGAAGGCCTGCGGGAAGTTGCCGCGCTGCTCGCCGGAGCCAGCGTCGATCTGCTCGGCGAACAGGCCGAGATCGTTGCCGCGTCCGATCAGGCGCTCGAACAGGTCGGTCGCCTCTCGTGTGCGTCCCATCAGCGCCAGCACGCCGACACGCCAGAACGAGCAGGCCGAAAAGGTTGCCTCCGTGCCCCGCAGCGTGTCATCGAAACGATAGCGATACAGCAGGTCGCCATCGCCAAGCTCCTGGCCGATGCGCTCGAAGGTCGCCGCGATGCGCGGATCCTGCGGATCGAAGGCCTCGTACAGCACCAGCCTGAGCAGCGACGCGTCGAGCACGTCCGAGCCGTACCACATGGTGTAGGCGCCGCGCGCCGCGTTCCAGCCGCGCTCGCGGTACTCCTGCAGGATCTCGTCGGAGACGGCCTGCCAGTGCGCGATGGTTCCTGCGTCGGGCTTGCCGATCCGCTTGCCGATGGCGATCGCGCATTCGAGCGCCACCCGGTGCATGCCCTTGCTGTGCAGGATCTGGCGCGGCTCGCCCGGCAGTTCCCAGATCCCCTGGTCCGGCGCATCGCGTAGCCGGATCACCTCTCCTGAAAGGTTGCCGATGATCTCCGGCAGGTGGTCGTTGGTTTTCCGAGGCGGATTGAAATCGACCGCGTCGAGGAAGCCGTGCAGCGACATCAGGAACTCGCCGAAGATGTCGAGCTGCGTCTGGTCTTCGGCGCCGTTGCCGACGGTGATCGGCCCGACGCCGCGCCAGCCTTCCAGATGATCGAGCGTCTCCTGCGGCGTGACCGGGCCGTCGATGCCGTACATCAGCTTGAGGTCGCGCCCGTGCGTCGGATCGGCGTGGCGCAGGAAGCGAAGGTACTCCGCCGCCTCGCGCGTGTAGCCGAGGCGCACGAACGAGCTCACCGTGAACGAGGCGTCGCGCAGCCAGGTGTAGCGGTAGTCGAAATTGCGGTTGCCCGGCACCGCTTCCGGCAGGCCCGCGGTGGGTGCCGCAATGATCGCCCCGGTCGGCGAGTACGTCAGGAGCTTCAGGCAAAGCACCGAGCGCAGCACGATGTCGCGGTACGGGCCTTCATAGGTGCAGTTGCGACTCCATTGCTCCCAGTAGCCGCGGGTGCCGTCGAGCCGCGCCAGCGCGTCATGCACGCCGTCGAGCGCCGGCGTGCTGCCATCCTCGCCATGCGTCAGCACCAGGCACGCCCGCTCGTCCGCCTGCAGGGACCAGTCGCTCTCGCCGACATCGGCGCGCACCTGCACAGGGTGGGTCGAGACCGCGCGCAGCATCTCGTCGTCGGTCGAGCGGAACAGCAGAGTGCTGGCGCCGTCGGTGCCGACGGTGCAGGAGGTGCGGGCATAGTCGAAGGTGGGCCGGACCCTGAAGCGGCCGCTTATGCTGCCTTCCGCGCAGGCGACCAGGCGGATGAGCCGGCTTTCGGTCTCGCCGTCCGGTCCTTCCTCGGGAAGCGTTTCCGGGGGATGCACCGGCATCAGGTCGGTCAGCACCGCAACACCGGTCTTGGTCACGAAGCGCGTCTCGAGGATGTTGGTCTGCGGCAGGTAGCGGCGGGTTGTCGAGAGCAGGTGGTCGAACTCGACGCGGCACCAGCCGCCGCGCTCGCTGTCGAGCAGCCGCAGGAACAGCGCCGGGCTGTCGTGGCGCGGCCAGCACAGCCAGTCGACCGAGCCGTGGCGGTCGATCAGGGCGGTGCTGTGGGTGTCGCCGATCAGCCCGTAGTCGCCGATCGGACTATAGGCCGGCCGCTGTCCGGACACCGTCGCCGGTGCCGCATGGTCCTGGATGCTTTGCATGGGTGCAGCAACCGGCGAGGCGGGTTGCAGTTGCCATTACCGCAAGTTGAGCCCCGGTCAGCGCTGCACGCCGACCGCGACGGGGCTCTGGTCGCCCTGCAGCGCCGGGTTTACCGGCGGCACCGGGTTCGCATCCATGTAGGCATGGCCGAACCGGCCGATCGGCGCGCCGGTGGCGGGATCGCGCATTACGTCCGCCGGATCGTGGATGGCCTGGTTCGGCATCGGGGCGGTTTCGTAGCGCCGCGCGCCGTGCACCACCAGATTCTCGGCCGGGGGAGCCGGCGTGGCGGCCGCGACCGGAGCCTTCGGCTGCCGCGCGCCATGAGCCTTCGGCCTGGGCGGGTGCGGAGTGAGCGGCTGGGGCTGGAAGGTCGGGGCGTTCAGGGACTGCGCCCGGGCGGCGTCTCCCCAGCCGAGGCCGAGGAAGGCCACGAGGCACGCGGCGGCGCTGCGGCGTTGTAGGCACACGGCAAGGCCGGTCACGAGGCGGCACGTGCCGCGGCCAGCGCTGTCCGGATCGCAGCGAATGCATCCTCCGCCCGCGCGGGATCGGGACCGCCGGCCTGCGCCATGTCCGGCCTGCCGCCACCCCCCTTGCCGCCGAGTGCGACCGCCGCCGCCCGCACCAGGCCCACCGCATCCACGCGGCCGGCAAGATCGGCCGATGCGGCGACGACGATGCTCGCGCGGCCGTCAGCCCCCGAGAGCAGCGCCACCACGCCGGAGCCGATCTGCCGCACGATCGTCTCGGCCAGCCCCTTGAGTTCGCGCGCCGGCACCTCGCCGAGATCGCGGGCGGCGAACGCGATGCCGTCGATGGTCTCGGTGGCGGTCGTGGCCTCCGCGCCGCCCCCAGGACCGCCGAATGCGCCGAGCGCCACCTTGCGCTGCAATTCGGCAAGCTGCCGCTCCGTATTGCGGCGCTCCTCGATCAGGGTCGCGATGCGGTCGGGCAGGTCGGCGGGCGCAACCCGCAGCAGGGAGGCGGCCTGTTGCAGTCGCTGCTCGGCCAGCAGCATGGACTGCTCGGCGGCAAGGCCCGCCACCGCCTCGATACGCCGCACGCCGGCCGACACGCCGGTCTCCGCAATGATCCGGAACAGGCCGATATCGCCGGTGCGCGCCACATGGGTGCCGCCGCAGAGTTCCAGCGACCAGGCTGTCCGGGCTGGCCCCGGCTCGGCAAGTCCCATCGAGACGACGCGCACCTCGTCGCCGTATTTCTCGCCGAACAGCGCCATCGCGCCTTCTGCGACCGCCTGGTCGGGGGTCATCAGCCGGGTGCGGACCTCGCTGTTCTCGCGTATGCGCCGGTTCACCTCGGCCTCGACCAGGGCGAGCTCGGTGGCCTCGATCGGGCGCGGCTGGCTGACATCGAAGCGCAGCCGGTCGGGCGCGTTCAGGCTGCCCTTCTGCGCGACATGGGTGCCGAGCTGGCGGCGCAGCGCCTCGTGCAGCAGGTGGGTGGCGGAATGATGCGCCCGGATTGCGCCGCGCCGTGCGTGGTCGACGATGGCGGTGACGGCGAGGCCGGCACGCGCCTCGCCGGAGACGATGCGCCCGTACTGCACCACGAGGTCGCCGAGCTTCTTCTGGGTGTCGGTGATCTCGATCACCAGCGGCGCCTGCCCGGGCCCGTGCGCCGGTGCGGTGAACCGGCCGGCATCGCCGACCTGGCCGCCGCTCTCGGCATAGAACGGCGTCTGGTTGAGCACGATGGCGACCGCCTCGCCGGCGGCGGCGCTGGCGCGCGCGGTGCCGTCCACTACCAGTCCGGTGATTTCCGCATCCGCCTGCTCGGTGTCGTAGCCGAGGAACTCGCTGGTGCCGAGACGCTCGCGCAGTTCGAACCAGACCTGCTCGGTCGCCGCCTCGCCCGATCCCGACCACGCGGCACGGGCGCGCCTGCGCTGCGCCGACATCGCGGTCTCGAAGCCCTCCAGATCGACGCTCCGCCCGCGCTCGCGCAGCGCATCCTGTGTGAGGTCGAGCGGAAAGCCGAACGTGTCGTACAGCTTGAAGGCGACGTCGCCGGGCAGCGGCGCGGTGTCGGGAAGGCGAGCGGTCTCGTCGGCCAGCAGCGCCAGCCCGCGCTCCAGCATCGCCTTGAAGCGATCCTCCTCGAGCCGCATGGTCTCTCGTATCAGCCCCTCGGCGCGGCCGAGCTCCGGATAGGCGGCGCCCATCTGCCGCACCAGCGCCGGCACCAGGCGTTCGAACACCGGGCCGGTGGTGCCCATCATGTGCAGGTGGCGCATGGCGCGCCGCATGATCCGGCGCAGCACGTAGCCGCGGCCGTCCTTGGCCGGCAGCACGCCGTCCGCGATCAGGAACGAGGACGAGCGCAGATGGTCGGCGACGACCCGGTGACTGGTGCGGAACGGGCCGTCCGGCGCCTGCCCGGTCGCCTCGGCGGAGGCCAGGATCAGCGCCCGCAGGGTGTCGGTGTCGTAGTTGTCGCGGTGCCCCTGCAGGATCGCCGCCACCCGCTCCAGTCCCATGCCGGTATCGATCGAAGGCCGCGGCAGGGGCGTGCGGGTGCCCGGCGGGTCCTCGAAATACTGCATGAAGACCAGGTTCCAGATCTCGACGTACCGGTCGCCATCCTCGTCTGGCGACCCTGGCGGTCCCCCCGGCACGTCCTCGCCGTGGTCGTAGAAGATCTCGGAGCAGGGACCGCACGGCCCGGTATCGCCCATGCGCCAGAAATTGTCGGCGGTCGGGATGCGTATGATGCGGCTGTCCGGCAGCCCGGCGATCCGCTTCCACAGCGATGCCGCCTCGTCGTCCTCGGCGTAGACGGTGGCCAGCAGCCGGTCCGGCGACAGCCCGAACTCGCGCGTCACCAGGGTCCAGGCGAGCTCGATGGCAAGCGGCTTGAAATAGTCGCCGAACGAGAAGTTGCCGAGCATCTCGAAGAAGGTGTGGTGCCGCGCGGTATAGCCGACATTGTCGAGGTCGTTATGCTTGCCGCCGGCGCGCACCACCTTCTGCGCCGTGGTGGCGCGACTGTACGGCCGGGTCTCCTGGCCGGTGAACACGTTCTTGAACTGCACCATGCCGGCATTGGTGAACAGCAGGGTGGGATCGTTGCGCGGCACCAGCGACGAGGACGGCACCACCTGGTGGCCGTGACCCGCGAAATAGTCGAGGAAGGCGGCACGGATGTCGTTGCTGCTCTGCATGGCCCATGCTCTAGCGCAGGCTCCCTGAGCATGGAAGGCTGGCCCCGGAAACGGTGAGGCGAGGCCTGCATGCTGCGTGTCTATCTGGCGGGACCGGACGTTTTCGTGGCGCAGCCCGAGCTTCGCGGGGCGGCAATGAAACGGATCTGCCTGCAGGCTGGCCTGGAGGGGATCTTTCCGCTCGACCCCGCGCCACCCCCCGACCGGCCTGTCGCCACCCTCGCCGGGCGGATCGCGCTCGGCAACGAGGCGCACATAAGAAGCTGCCAGGCGATGATCGCCAACCTCACGCCGTTCCGCGGACCGGGCGCCGATGCCGGGACGGTGTATGAAGTCGGGTTCGGGCGTGCACTGGGTCTGACGGTCTTCGGCTGGAGCGAGAGCAGCGAGCCCTATGCGGACCGATGCCTAGCCACCGATCTCGGAGCGTCCCGAGATGCAGACGGGCGGCTGCGCGGCTCGGACGGCCTGGAGATCGAGGAGTTCGGCCTCCCCGACAACCTCATGATCGCCGCCGGCATTGCGTTCTCCGGTGGCACGATCTTCACCGGCCCAGGCCTGAATGGCTTCAAGCGATGCGTAGAAGCTCTTCTGCAATCCCCCAACAGGGTGCTTGAAAACGCCTGATGCTGGCTGAGAGCGGTCCGCAGAACCGCGGCCGGCGCGACTTTCCCAGCACCGAAGCGGAGCGGCCGTCTTGGCCGTGAGCATCGGAGCAGAGGAAAGGCGTGTCGGATCGCCAGCAGCAGGCGTTTTCAAGCACCCTCTCAGCGGAAGACCAGGCGGCGGGAGAGCGTAAAATTCGAAAACATACCCGCCATCGTGCCGGCGACCAGGGCCAGCACGACATGCTGGTTGATGAATGGCACCGTGTAGGTCAGCGTCAGCGCGGTGCCGCGGTTGAGCAGGAAGCCGAGCGAGTTGGCGGCGAGGAAGATGCCCCACTGGCGCAGCAGGTTTCCGGCGCTACCCACGCCGCGGAAGGTCCAGAGCCGGTTGATCAGCCAGTTCATCGAGGCTGCGACGAAATAGGCGAGGATGAGCGCGCCGGCCTGCCCGATCACGTGCCGCATCGCATAGACCGTGGTGGCGTCGCACAGGAAGCCGATCACGCCGACCACCCCGAAGCGTCCGAACTGCAGGATCAGGGTGCGCCGCGCCGCCGTGAGCGCCAGCGGACCGGATCGCGGCAGCCGGTCGGTCAGGCGGTCGAGCAGCGTGTCGATCGGGTTCAGCTCAGTTCCAGTGCGATGCTGACCCCCGCGATGGGGCCCCGGAAGATGAACAGGCGCCATCGTTTCGGCAGCGACATCTTGATCGATCATGAGGGCAGTCCGGCTCCGGGCGGAGGAGGGCGTCCGGTCATCCTAGAACACTCAAGCCGTTAAGTTCCAGTAACGAAAAGGGGCACCTTTCGGTGCCCCTTCCCTCGCCGGTTCTGTTCGAACAAGATCAGTGCAGGATGATCTCGACGCGGCGGTTCTGCGGCTCGCGGGTGTTCGGGCCGGTCGGCACCAGCGGGTGGCTCTCGCCATAGCCGTGGATGTCGATCGCGGTTGCCGGAACGCCATCGCGTACCAGTTCGGCCTTGACGCTGTCGGCACGACGGATCGAGAGGCCTTCGTTGTAGTGCGCGCCGCGCTCGCCGCCATGGATCGACGAGTTGTCGGTGTAGCCATTGACCTCGATGCGGGTGGTCTGCACGCGGGTCGAAGCCTGCGCCGCCTCGGCGATGATCTCGCGGGCGCGGCCGGTGAGGGCCGACTTGTCCCAGTCGAAGAACACCAGGTAGGTACGGGCCGGAGCAGGCGCCGGCGGTGCGACCACCGGAGCCGGCGGCGGCGGCGGCGGGGCGGTGTCGAAGGCGTACCGCAGGCCAACCAGGATCTCGTGGTTGAAGCTGTCGTTGAAGTCGACATTGCCCTTGTGGATGCCGGTGGGCGTGTAGGCGGTCGAGGAGAACGCGCTGCCGGTGTTCTGCGGCAGGTTGCCGACGAAGCGATACTCGCCGGTGAAGGCCAGGCCCGGGACCTGGACGATGTTGTAGGCGACACCGACGATGCCCTGGTAGGCGAAGCTGCCCTCGGTCCCGCCGACGCGATCGACGTCGCCGCTGTTGTAGGTCGTGGTGAACGGCGACAGGTGATCCCACAGATAGCCGGCGCCGACGCCGACATAGGGGGTCACGGGCAGTGCCACGCCGAACTGGCCAAGATCGATGTCGTAGAGGACGTTGACGAAGGCGCCATACTTCTGGTCATGGCCGCTGGTGTCGCCGGCGACGGGCGTGGCGCTGCGATGATTGACCTTGTTGTAGAGGTAGGCGCCCTGGAGTTCGAGGCGCAGGCCGTTGCCGAGGCCGAAGCCCACGGCGCCGACACCGGTGAAGCCATCGCCGAACCGGTAGCCATTGTGGCTGCCGTTCGCGGACTCTACGCCGCCGGCATCGGTGGTGGGCGAGAAATGCGAACCCACAGTCTGCTGGAGATTATAGCCAGCGCCGAGGCTGATGTACGGCCCGGCAACGGGCTGCGCCATCGCGACGGCCGGGGCGGCGGCCAGGAGAGTAGTTGCAAGTAACGCCGTGCGCAGACGCATTGTTCGGTCCTCTTAATCACCCTTGCGGCAGCCACCAACCATCGGCGGCGCAGCCCCGTCGGGTTGCCTGAGCCCGATATAGAACCTCTGGTTGCTGCTGCGGAGACCGTCTGAACGTTAGAGGGGCATTACCGTAAGGACCGTGGCAACAAAGGCACAGTTCTTTACCGCACCGGTATGAGAATGAAGAGTTTCCAGTTCCTGGTTACGAATAAGACAACTGGCCCTCCGCGTTTCGTGAGCGGAACGCCGGTTCGGCAACGGGCCCTGTTGCACACATGTGACAGACGGTGATGAAGCCGAAGCTCCGGCTTATGTGATGCAACCCTCCTGGAGCAGGAGATCTTGCACCTCGCTGGTCGGCACGTCGCTCGACGAGAACGCGGCACCGGCCGCCCGCAGCAGCACGAAGCCGACGCGCCCGTCCTGCCGCTTCTTGTCGCGGCCCATGTGCGCGAGCAGTCGGCTCGCCGAAAAGGCCACGTCCAGCGACCTGGCGAGCGAGGCGATGCGGCCATGCAGCCCCAGCCCCTCCAGATGCGGCACCACCCGCTCGGCCAGCGCCGGATCGCAATGGCCGAGACGCGCGGACAGGCGGATCGCCAGCCCGAGCCCGATCGCTACAGCCTCGCCATGCAGCAGCCGCCCGTCGTAATGCAGCTCCGCCTCCAGGGCGTGCGCGAAGGTATGGCCGAGATTGAGCAGCGCCCGGCCACCGCCGGCGCGCTCCTCGCGCTCGTCGTCCGCCACCACGGCAGCCTTGAACAGGCAGGCGCGCCGGATCGCTTCGGCCTGCAGCGCGGGCTCGCCGCCGCAAACGATCGCGCTTGCGTGCTCAAGGCACCACTCGAACAGCGCCGCATCCCCGATCAGGCCGGCCTTGATGATCTCGGCATAGCCGGCCCGCAGCTCGCGTGGCGGCAGCGTGTCGAGGGCCGCGGTGTCGACCAGCACGGCAAGCGGCTGATGAAAGGCGCCGAGCAGGTTCTTGCCGAAGCTGGTGTTGATGCCGGTCTTGCCGCCGACCGAGCTGTCCACCTGGGACAGCAGCGTGGTCGGGATCTGCACGAACGGCAGCCCGCGCAGCACTGAGGCGGCGGCGAACCCGGCCAGGTCGCCGACCACGCCGCCGCCGAGCGCGATCACGCTGCAGCGCCGCTCCGGCCCGTGCGCAAGCAGGCCGTCCGTGACCTCGCCGAAGCGGCCCAGGCTCTTGGACTCCTCGCCGGGCGGCACGACGACAGTGGCCGACTCGATGCCGGCGGCGGAGAGCGAGGCCTGCAGCGCCGGCAGGTGCAGGGCCGCCACCGTCGCGTCGGTGACGATCATCGCGCGCGGTTGCGGCAGCATCGGCGCGAGCAGTGCGCCTGCCCGAGCGATCAGGCCGCGACCGATCAGGATGTCGTAGGGTCGGCTCTGCAGCGGCACGTGCACCCGGGCTTCGGGTGCCGGGGCGGCCGCGCCGGCGGGCCGGGCCGCCAGCGCGTCGAGCACCGAGCGGGTAGTGTGCTCGGTGGTGGCGTTGTCGCAGTCGATCACCAGGTCGGCCTTTGCATAGATCGGGTGCCGGATCGCCATCAGCTCGCGCAGGATCCCGACCGGATCCCCGCCTGCGAGCAGGGGCCGATGATGGCGCCCGGCGACCCGTTGCGCCAGCACCTCCAGCGTGCAGCGCAGCCAGACGCAGGTGGCGCGCTCGCCGATCAGCGCCTGGGTCTGCGGGTCCATGTAGGCGCCGCCGCCGGTCGCCAGCACCAGCGGCCCGGCGTCCAGCAGGCGGCGGATCACCCGGCGCTCGCCCTCGCGGAAGGCGGCCTCGCCCCAGCGCTCGAACATCTCCGAGATGCTGCACCCGGCGGCGCGCTCGATCTCGGCGTCGGCGTCGCGGAACGGCAGCCGGAGTCGCGCGGCGAGGCGCCTGCCGATGGTGGTCTTGCCGGCTCCCATCAGCCCGACCAGCACGATCGGCCGCCTGCGCAGCCCTGACAGGATGTCCGCCGGGGCGGCCACCGGGCGCAGGGGCGCACGCGCCCTGCCGGGAGCGTCCGGTGCGGTCCCGGCATCGGAAAGGGGGAGCCCGGCACCTGCCGTGTCACGTGACATCAACGTGAAGCTAGCATAGACGCTGCGGGGTCGTCATGAGCCCGGGGGTGCCAGAACAGCCCCGCCGGACGGCGATCGGGCGGCAGGATCGAGGGCGTTCCAGATGATCAAGTTCTTCCTCGTCGTGCTGGCGCTCGGGGTGCTGGCCCTGGCCGGCGGCTTCCTCTATCTCGGCGTCAAGCCGCCATCGCCGCATGTCCAGCAGATGCATGTGGTCCTACCAAACGACCGCTTCGGCGGCTGAAAGCGCGTCTGGGAATGCTACTCCGCTGGTCATCCGACGCGGCTGTCTGCGCTTCCGGTGCTCACGGCCCCGCTTTCAAGCGTTGGGAGGCCGCTCCGCTCCGGTTCTCGACAGCCACGACGGGCCGCGCCAGGGCGCCTCTGACTCAGCGTAGTGCATTCGCAGACGCGCTTCCGGAATCGGTCAGGCGCTGATCTTGGACCGCCATCTGGAGGGCTTTCTCGAGATGCTGGCGGCCGAGCGGGGGGCAGCGCCGAACACGCTGAAGGCGTATGGCCGCGACCTCGAGGATTTCGAGGCGCACGCGCGGGCGGGCGGCGAGCGTCCTGCGTCCGCGAGCGCCGCTGCGGTGCGGGACTATATCGCCTCGCTGGGCCGTCGTGGTTTGTCGGCCCGAACCGCGAGCCGGCGGCTGTCGTGCCTGCGGCAGTTCTACCTGCACCTGCTGCGCGAGGGTGTCCGCCGGGATGATCCGTGCCTGCATCTCGATGCACCGCGACTGGCGCCGGCGCTGCCGCGGCTGCTGTCCGAGGACGAGGTCGACCGGCTGCTCGCGGCGTGCGCTCCCGGCGGCCCGCTGATGCCGCAGCGCCAGCCGGTGGCGCTCGCCGCCATCGAGATCCTGTATGCGACCGGCATGCGCATCTCCGAGCTGCTGGCGCTGCGCCGCCATGCGCTGCGGATGCCGGCGCCGATGCTGCTGGTGCGCGGCAAGGGCGGCCGCGAGCGCGTGGTGCCGCTATCTGACGCGGCGCGCGTGGCCGCCGACGACCTGCTGCAGGCACGTGGTCCGGCGGACCCGGGCGCCGGCCGCACCGACTCGCCCTGGCTGTTCGCCGGGCGCGATCCGCGTCGCGCCCTCAGCCGCCAGGGCTTCGACCTGATCCTGGCCGAGGCCGGGCGCTGCGCCGGCATCGCCGCCGAGGCGCTGTCGCCACATGTGCTGCGGCACTCGTTCGCCAGCCACATGCTGGCCCGCGGCGCAGACCTGCGCGCGTTGCAGATGCTGCTGGGGCACGCCGACATCGCCACCACGCAGATTTACACCCACGTCCTGGCCGAGCGGCTGGCGAAGCTCGTGGCCGCGCACCACCCGCTGTCGGACCAGCAAAGCAGCTCGTGACGGCGGCTCCCGGGTGGGGGATTGGCAGGTCCGGGAACTGTGCTAGGAGGCACCCGCATGCGCCAGTTCCTTGATTTTGAAAAACCGGTCGCCGAGCTCGAGGACAAGATCGACGAGCTTCGCAGGATGTCGGAAACCGACGGCATCAACATTGCCGACGAGGTGGGCCGGCTGACCGAGAAGGCCGAACGGCAGCTTCGCGCCACCTACTCGAAGCTGACCCCGTGGCAGAAGGTGCAGGTCGCACGGCATGCGCAGCGGCCGCACACGCTGGACTATATCGGCGCCCTGATCACCGACTACACGCCGCTCGCAGGCGACCGCAGCTTTGCCGAGGACAACGCCGTGGTCGGCGGTCTCGGCCGGTTCGAGAACCGTCCGGTGGTGGTGGTCGGCACCGAGCGCGGCGACGACCTGGATACCAGGCTCGCGCATAACTTCGGCATGGCCCGCCCGGAGGGCTACCGCAAGGTGCGCCGGCTTGTGGAGCTGGCCGGCCGCTTCGGCCTGCCGATCCTGTCGTTCGTCGACACCGCCGGCGCCTTCCCCGGCATCGAGGCGGAGGCGCGCGGCCAGGCCGAGGCGATCGCGCGCTCGATCGAGGCGTTCCTGAACGCGCCGGTGCCGATCGTGGTGACGGTGATCGGCGAGGGCGGCTCCGGCGGCGCGGTGGCGCTCGGCGCCGGCGACCGGGTGTTCATGCTGGAGCATGCGATTTATTCGGTGATCTCGCCCGAGGCCTGCTCGTCGATCCTGTGGCGGGATACCACCCAGGCCGCCGCCGCCGCCGAGGCGCTGCGGCTGACCGCGACCGACCTCAGGAATTTCCGGCTGATCGACGAGATCATCGCAGAACCGGTCGGCGGCGCGCATCGCGATCCGGACTTCACCATCCAGGCGGTCGGCCGCGCGATCGCAGCCGCGCTGCCCGGCCTGCTGGCGCTGGACCCTGCCGCCCTGCTGTCCCAGCGCAGGGAAAAATACCTCGCGATGGGCCGCGAGGCTGTCTGAAAACGCCTGCTGCTGGCGATCCGACCCGTCTTTCCTGCGCTTCGGTGCTCGGAAAGACGCGCCGGACGCGGCCTGAAGCGGCCGCTCTCACCCAGCATCAGGCATTCTGAAACAACTCATAACGGGATTGCGGGCCGCTTCTAGCGCTTTTTCCGATCGAAGTGGATCGGCGAAAGTCTCTAGTTTTAGTTATGGCGCGCATCTTTATCCGAACGAGGAGAAGGTCGCTCGGATGATGCTCTAAGCCGACGGTTCGCCTTCCACCGGCGAGAAGCCGAGCCGTTCGATCAGTGCGCGGACGTCGGCAGCAGCCTCGGCCACCGCATCCGGGTCGATGCCCTTGCTGACCAGGCTGACGCCGCGCCGGTTGGGTCGCTCGTATGGGTAGCTGCCGATATCGACCGCCGGTATGCGGTGCTGGATCGCTTCCAGCCCTTCGGCGATCGCACCTTCCAGCAGTCCGTCCGCATGCCAAGCCAGCGAGAGGGTCGGCCGGCCACCCGCGAGCGATGGCGCCAGGGCGTCGAACATCGCCCGCATGATGCGCGGCACCCCGGCCATGACATGCACGTTGCCGATGGAGAAGCCGGGCGCCACCGAGACCGTGTTCTCGATCGGCGTGGCGCCACGCGGCAGCGTCGCCATGCGCTGGCGGGCGGCGTTGAACGTCCCCGGCGCCATATGCGCCTCCAGTTTGGCGAAGCTCTCCGGATGGATCTCCCACGGCACGCCGAATGCCTCGGCCACGCAAGGGCTGGTGATGTCGTCGTGGGTCGGGCCGATGCCGCCGGTGGTCAGCAGATGGTCGTAGCGCGCGCGCAGCTCGACGATGGACCCCACGATGGTCTCGCGCACGTCCGGGATCACCCGGACCTCGCGCAGGCTGATGCCGAGCTGCCCCAGGCGACGCGCCAGGAACTGGATGTTGGCGTCCTGGGTGCGGCCGGACAGGATCTCGTTGCCGATCACCAGGATGCAGGCGGTGGGGTTCATGCGGTTCGCTCGATCGTTGTTGGAGGTGCCGGCGCTCCATGCCTACATGGGCGGCATGACGGCAACTCCTACCCCGCGCCATGCCGGGCGCTTGCTCCGGGTCATCGACCTGGAGACCACCGGCAACAGCTTCTCTGACGGCGGTGTGGTCGAGATCGGCTGGCAGGACCTGGTCGAGACCGACGGTACATGGCGGCTGCGCGGCGGCCCACAGGCGCGGCTGGTGCGACCGGGCAACCCGATCTCGCCGGGGACCTCGGCGATCCACCATCTGATCGACGAGGATGTCGCCGATGCGCCGTCCTGGCTCGAGGTGGCGCCGGGCGTGCTGCAAGGTGTTGAAAGGCCGCTTGCCCTCGTGGCGCACCGCTCCGCCTTCGAGCAACGCTGGTGCATCCCAGCGGTGTGCGGCAATGCGCACTGGATCTGCACCTATAAGTGTGCGCTCAGGATCTGGCCCGATGCGCCCGGCCATTCCAACCAGGGCCTGCGCTACTGGCGCCGGCCTAAGGGGCTCGATCGGGATCTCGGGCTGCCGGCGCACCGGGCGGGACCCGATGCCTACGTCACCGCGCATCATCTGCGCGACATGCTGGCGGTGGCGCCCGTCGAGCAACTGCTCGCATGGTCGGCCGAGCCGGCGCTGCTGGTGCGGGTACCGTATGGCCCCTATCGCTACCGGAGTTGGCGCGACCTGGACACGGAGGTGCTGGCGCGGATCGCCGGAGGCGACGGCAATGCCGACATGGCATTCTCCGCCCGCACCGAGCTGTCGCGCCGTGGCGAGGCGCCGGTCGCGGTGCGGGTCGAGCCAGCGGTTCCGCAGATGGCGCTCGGACTGGACACGCCTCCCGCCTGAGGCTTGGCCCCTACAGGAAATCCCGCAGCATCGGCACCAGCGGCCGGTCGGCCTCCGGCATGGCATACTCGCCGAGCTTCTCCGGCCTGACCCAGGACAGGCTCTGGCCCTCGCGCGCGCTGGGGATGCCGGTCCAGCGCCGGCACAGGTACAGCGGCATCAGCAGATGGACCGAAGCGGTGTTGGCGGTGGCCGCGATCGTGTGCGACGCAAAGGTGAACGGCGCGAGGCAGGTGCTGGACACGTCGATGCCGAGCTCCTCGTGCAGCTCGCGGATCAGCGCTTGCTCCGGGGTCTCGCCAGGCTCGATCTTGCCGCCGGGGAACTCCCACAGCCCGGCCATGGAGCGGCCTTCGGGACGGCGGGCCAGCAGGATGCGGCCGTCGGCGTCGATCAGCGCGCAGGCCGCGACCAGCATCAGGCGGGGCTCGGAAGCCTCCGACGGGGCCGCCATGCGCACCGGACGCGGCCTTGCCAGCAGGTCCGGGTCGGCGGCGAGATCGGCGTGCGTCGCCTCGAACAGATGCACCGGATGGCTGCCGCCGCGGGCCAGGAACTCCTGCTGGCCGTGGCCGGTCTCGCGAAACCCGATCCGGCGCAGCACCGCAGCCGAGGCCGGGTTGTCGGTCGCGACCTGCGCCACCAGCCGGTCGATCTCGAGATTGGCCAGGGCCCAGCGGGCGATGCGGCCGGCCGCCTCGCGGGCCACCCCGGCATTCCAGTGCCGTCGGCCGATCCAGTAGCCGAGATCGCCGGTGCGCGCCTCGCCATTAATGCGCAGGCCGATGCAGCCGACCAGTTCGCCGGCGCCCGCATCCGAGCCCGTCTCGCCGGCGCGGGTGATCACGTAGTGGTAGGCGCTCCCCGACAGCGCCTGCTCGGCGGTGGAGGCGATCCAGTCGTCGGTGAGCCGGCGCGGGTACGGGAACGGCAGGCGCGGCAGCATGCGCACCACACCCCAGTCATTCACCAGGCGGTGGATCGTCTCGGCGTCGCCCGGCCGCGGCGGACGCAGCGCAAAGCGCGCGGTGCCGACCGGCGCCGGCGGTCCGGCTTCGGCCGGGCTTGCCGGCGCGCGGGCAGCGGCCTCGTCGACGCCGGTCTCGATCACGCGGCCCCGTTGACCATCTGCCGGCACGTCGCTGCCTCGCCGCTCACGGCGCTGGCGGATGCGACCCCACGGGCGGCCAGCAGGGAGCGCAGGTTGCGTATCACCGGGAACACCTCCTGGTTGCGGTCCTCGCCCTGGGCGTCGTGCGCCGCCTGCTCCATCTCGACGATGTCGCGGTCCTCGCGGAAGATCCGCTCGGTGAACAGCACCAGCAGCGGCCAGGCCGCCTGCAGGAGGCCCGGGATCTTCGGCTTGCGCACCGAGAGCAGGCCGAAGGTGCGGTTGCTGCGCTGCTCCTCGTCCTGCGGGGTGTAGGCGATCCAGAGATCCATCACCGGCGCCTCGTCACGGGTGCGTATGCGCAGCGTCTGGTACGGATACTCGGTCCGGATCGTCATGACGTCGCGGTCGGCATGCTTCTTCTCGGTGCCGCGCCGCTCGCCGAAGATCAGCGCCTCGCCGAGCGGCTGCTTGCCGCCGGTGCGCGCGAAGCTGTAGCGCGCCTCGATCCAGTCCTCGCCACGATCCTGGCCGAGGAAGCGCGGCCGCATCTGGCCCATCTGCTTGGCGTGCATGAACTGATGGTTCATGTCCATCAGGTTCTCGTGCATGAAGCTGTAGTGGCAGCCGACGACGCGGCCGAAGCGGCGGGTCTTGTAGGCGGGATCGGCGGACGCCCCGAAGGACGGCACCGGCGCGGTGGCAGCCAGCGAGACATCGCCGGGGAACACCAGGATCAGGCCGCCGACCTCCTGGCACGGATAGGAGCGCACGCCATTCGGCAGCTTGTCCTTGCCGATATAGGGCACGTCCACGCAGGCGCCGGAACGGCCATAGGCCCAGCCGTGGTAGCAGCAGCGCACCGCCTGCCCGTCCACGCTGCCCTTGCTCAGCGGCACCTGGCGGTGCGCGCAGCGATCCTCTAGCGCGTAGACCGGGCCGTCCTTCGGTCGCACCAGCACGATCGGCTCGCCTGCGTAGCGCACCCCAAGCACGCCGCCGGGCTTGAGTTCGCGTGACCAGGCGACCGGATACCAGTGGTCGGGATGGCAGCGAACGCGTCGCAGGTCGGGACCACGGCTCTCTGCAGCCCGGTGCGCCGCGGCCGCCGGCTCGGGCCTCGCAACGGCGGGGGCGAGGCTCGGGGGCGGCTCATCGGTGATCGGAAAGGCGTGATCCATCAGTCCTCGATCGGTCGTGGCGTCACTCCGCGCGACGCGTCGGCGCAACCTTAGTCGTTCGGAACGATCTCGCGAACACGTAATTGCAACAGCCTGGCAACAGCCGGAGGATGATGTCGTGCTGCCTATTCGTGCAGCAGGGACCGCTCTCCGGACGATTTCATGCTTACCAATCAGTCCTTGATGCCGAACAGCGGACGTGTCAGGCATAGATCACGACAAGATTGGGCGAACATCTCCAACAAGGCGCACATTATGCCTTCTTGATTGACATGTTGCCTGTTTCTTGACGGGATATTGCACTGATCCGGAGCAGTTTGCTTGAGCACCACGCCGATAAAGATCCCGCCGACGCGGCGACAATTGCTGACCCGGATCGGGATTACCGCCGGCAGCGCCGCCATGTACCAGGCGATGACCCGCATGGGACATGCCGCCGGCACCGACTTCCGCAGCCCTCCGACCCTGACCGGCGCCAGGTCCGGCACCACCGTCCTGGTGCTGGGCGCCGGCCTCTCCGGCATGCTGGCCGCCTACGAGTTGCGCCGGGCCGGCTACAGCGTGCGCATCCTGGAGTACCAGAACCGCTCCGGCGGCCGCAATTTCTCGCTGCGTGGCGGCGACACCCTCACCGAGCTCGGTGGCGCCACCCAGAAGGTCGGCTTCTCGCCCGGCAACTACATCAATCCAGGGCCGTGGCGCATCCCGTACCACCACCAGGCGCTGCTGCACTACTGCCGCGCCTTCGGGGTGGCGCTGGAGCCGTTCATCGAGGTCAACCACAACAGCCTGCTGCACAGCACCCAGGCCTTCGGCGGCACGCCGCAGCGCTATCGCGACATCATGACCGACTTCAACGGCCAGACCGCCGAGCTGCTGGCCAAGGCGGTGAACCAGCACCATCTCGACGACGTGGTCGGCGCCGACGAGCGGCACGACCTGCTCGAGGCCATGCAGGGCTGGGGGCTGCTGGACAGCGACTACGCCTACAAGTCGAGCGGCAAGGTCTCGCTGCGGCGCGGCTGGTCGAAGGCGCAGGGGGGCGGCCCGGACGGGGCGCCGGTGCCGTCGCAGCCGCTGCCGCGTGCCGAGGTGCTGAAGTCCGGCCTGTGGCAGTGGCTCGCCTTCAACATGAACTACGAGATGCAGACCACGATGTTCCAGCCGGTCGGCGGCATGGACATGATCGGCAAGGCATTCGCGCGCCAGGTCGAGGGGCTGGTCACCCACAACATCAAGGTGACCCGCATCGAGCAGGACGAGCACGGCGTTGACGTCACCTACGACGACAACAACCATGGCGGCGCGGTCGGACATGCGCACGCCGACTACTGCGTCTGCACCATTCCGCTCGCCGTGCTGAGCCAGATCGACGTGCAGGCGCGCACGCCGCTGCGCCAGGCGATCCAGGCGGTGCCGTACGAAAGCTCGGTCAAGGTCGGGCTGGAGTTCAACCGGCGCTTCTGGGAGGAGGACGAGCAGATCTATGGCGGCATCAGCTTCACCGACCAGCCGATGAGCCAGATCTCCTATCCGAGCCACGGCTATTTCTCCAATGGTCCCGCTGTCGTGCTCGGCGCCTACATGTTCGGCGCCGCCGCCTACGATTTCGCCGGCAAGACGCCCCAGGAGCGGGTGCAAGCGGCGCTTGCCCAGGGCACCGTGCTGCACCCTCAGTATCCGAAGGAGTTCCGCACCGGCGTCGGCGTGGCGTGGAGCAGGATGCCCTGGACGCTGGGTTGCTGCGCGATGTGGAGCGAGGAGAGCCGGCGCCGGCACTACAAGGACCTGACCGAGATGGACCGTCGGCTGGTGCTCGCCGGCGAGCACGCCTCCTATGTCGGCTGCTGGCAGGAGGGCGCGCTGCTGTCGTCGCTGGCGGCGATCACTCAACTGCACCAGCGCGCGGTGGGGTCGGCATGATGCGGCGCGTCCTGATGGCGGCCGTAGCCGGCGCGAGCCTGTGCCGGACGGTTCCGGCACAGGCGGACGCCGCCAGCAGCGGCGGCGCCAGCAACGTCCAGGCCGCGACCGGCCAGCTTGTATACCAGCATGTCTGCCAGGGCTGCCACATGGCGAACGGGCAGGGCGGCGTGGGCGCTGCGCGTATCCCGGCCCTGGCGCACAACGCCAAGCTGCAGAGCTCCGGCTACCCGGTCTATGTCGTGCTGAACGGGCTGGGCGGCATGCCCTGGTTCAACGGCGTGCTGTCGGACCAGCAGATCGCGTCGGTGATCACCTACGTCCGTACTCATTTCGGCAACGACTACAAGGATGCCGTCGCTCCCGCCGACGTCGCCGCGGTGCGCGGTCCGGCGCCAACCAAGGAGGATTGAGGCCGCCATGCGAAACCTGTTTCAAGGCGGGGCCGCCCTGCTGCTGGCCTGCGCCCTTGCGACTCCGGTACATGCCATGGACGTGGTGCGTCACCCGGTGGCGAACTTCCCGATCGCGTCTTCCGTCGAGGTGCCACCCGGCTACTCCACCATCTATCTGTCTGGCGTCGGCCCCGACCCGGCCGACCACGCGACCGACACCGAGAGCCAGGCGCGCAGCGAGATCAAGCGCATCGCCAGCGAGCTCGCCGCCCTGCATCTCGGCCTCGGCGACATCGTCGCGATGCATGTGTTCCTCGCCCCCGACCCCAGGACCGGCAAGATGGATTTCGCCGGCATGATGAAGGCCTACAAGGAGGCGTTCGGCACGCCGGCGCAGCCGAACCTGCCGACCCGGGCCGCGTTTCAGGTAGCTGGACTGGCCGGTCCCGGCATGCTGCTCGAGATCGAGGTCGTCGCAGTCCGGAAGCCGTGAGCGTCGAGAACGCGCTGGCGTTCCTCGATGGCGCGCCGGTCCGGGTGGTCAATCCGGAGGTGCTCGCCAGCGCAGGACACCCGCGCTAAAGCAGCATCCGATCACTTGGAATCGCTGCGCGATGCCAAGTGTCGGATAAAGCTGCTCTATCAAACGACAAGCGGAGCATGATCGATCGGATCATGCTCTAGCGTCACAGCCATGCCGGCACTCGATCCAGGCGGCCTGTCCCATGTCACCGAGCCGATGACCGGCCCGGCGCCGTTCGCTATCCTGGTCTGCGGCATCGAGGAACTCTGCGAGCATGACGGCCTGGGTGCGAGCCATGTGCTGTCGATCCACGACCCGGGCCATCCGGTGCCGGAGGCTTTTGGCACCTACTGCGAGCATGCGCGGCTGGAGCTGCGGTTCCACGACATCATCGAGCCGAGGCCGGACGAGGTGCTGCCCGCGCCCGCGCATGTCGAGGCGATCCTGGGGTTCGGCCGGTCCCTCCAAAACGAGTTCTGCGGCACGGCGACGCTGCTGGTGCATTGCCATGCCGGCATCTCGCGCTCGACGGCGGCGCTGGTGCTGATCCTGGCGCAGGCGATGCCGGACGTGCCGGCCGGGGAGATCGTGCGCATGGTGCACGCCATCCGGGAAAACGCGTGGCCGAATCTGCGCCTGATCGAGCTCGGCGACGCCATGCTGCAGCGCGCGGGGTCGCTGGTGTCGGCGACGCATGCGCTGCACCGGCTGCAGATCGAACGCCGGCCGCACATCGCGGAGTACATGGAGAAGGGTGGTCGCGCGCGAGAGGTGCGGGCAGCGCGGCTGTCGGTGCCGGCATGAGCCTGTTTCGTGGCCTGGTCGCCTTTCCGATCACGCCGGCGGACGGGCAGGGGCGTGTCGATGCCGAGGCGCTGCGTCGTCTGCTGCGCCGGCTGGTCGAGGCCCGCGTGCCGTCGATCGGCCTGCTCGGCAGCACCGGCACCTATGCCTATCTCGACCGCCGCGAACGCCGCCGCGCCATCGAAGTCGCGGTGGACGAAGTCGCGGGCCGGGTGCCGCTGCTGGTCGGCATCGGCGCGCTCAGGACCGACGAGGCGATCCGGCTGGGGCAGGATGCGCGCGATGCGGGCGCGGCCGGCGTGCTGCTGGCGCCGGTCTCGTATACGCCGCTGACCGCCGACGAGGTGTTCGCACATTTCGCCAGCGTGGCAGCGGCGGTGCGGCTGCCGCTGTGCGTATACGACAATCCGGGCACCACGCACTTCAGCTTCGACGCCGCACTGGTCGGGCGACTGAGCCGGCTGGACCATGTCGATGCGGTCAAGACGCCGGCGCCGGCGGCGGCGCTGGTGCCCGACAGCCTGAGTGTTCTGCGCGATGCGGTCATCCCTGGGTTCTCCGTCGGCTACAGCGTCGACTGGAACGCGGCGGCGGCGCTCCGGGCCGGCGGCGATGCCTGGTACAGCGTGGCGGGCGGCCTGTTTCCCGCACCCTGCCTGCGGATCGTGGAGGCGGTGGCGGCCGGTGATGCGGCCGGTGCCGCGGCCCATGATGCCCGACTGCAGCCGCTATGGGACCTGTTCACCGAGTTCAGCAGCCTGCGCGTGATGTATGCCTGCGCGAACCTTCTCGGGCTGACGGACGCCGCGCCGCCGCGTCCGATCCTGCCGCTGCCGGAACCGGCGTTGAGCCGGATCGCGGAGGTGATGGAGCGGCTCGGCCTCGCCTGATTGTCTCTCGGCCGCCGCTGCCGACGCACGCTTGCGACCGCCGCGGGCTGTCCCGGCCGACGTGAGGCGGCGTCTCAGATCGTCCAGCAGCCAATGCCAGCTGAAGGCGCACTGGGTCTCGGCGGATAGGGTCGACACCAACTCAACCGCCATCCCGGCCTAAAGTGGCTGGCCTCCTCGGGTCGTTCGCCGCGGGGCGCGCCACCCGGTCAATGCCGTCTCGTCCAGTCAGAAGGTCAGGTCGCCGCGCATCCGGTCCATGCAGCAAAACCACATAAGGGCGCAGTTTTCCAAGCCTGTGTACAGGTCGCATCGGCTATAGGAGATCCGGACCGTCGATCGGGTAACGCGATAGTGGCCAATCATGTCTACCGCTTCGGCGACGTCGATTTCGAGCCTGGCACCTTCAAGCTTCGCCGAGGCGGCAAAGCTGTCCAACTCGAACGCCGTCCTGCTCAGCTTCTGGCGCTACTTCTCGCAGAGCCGGGCCGACTGGTGTCGCGCGAACAAATTATTGACTGCTTGTGGGGCACCAACATCCACGTCGAGGCCGACCTTGGGGTTAATACCGCGATGCGCAAGCTTCGCCGTGCCCTTGGCGATCGAACAGCGGAGCCTTCGTACATTGAGACCGTCCCGCGCCTTGGTTATCGCTTCCTCGCCCGCGTCGTCATGTCGCCTGCCGTCGACGCGGACCGGCATCTCGTCATCGCAGTTCTCCCGTTCCAGGATCTCGGTCCGAACGGCCAGGCGCAGTATCTCGCCGACGGCTTCACTGACGAGACGATTGCCCGACTTGGCCAGATAGATCCAGGGCATCTATCGGTTGTCGGCCGTACCTCGATCACGACCTTTATGAGAGATGAGCCTAGCTTGGTCGGGCTCCGCTCCAGGTTTGGCGCCGATTACGTCGTCGAGAGTTCGCTACGGGCGGAGCGCGACCGACTGCGGGTTGTCTGCAAGCTAGTCGACCTAAGCGATCAGCGTCAGGTATGGGCAGAAACCTATGAAGGAGCTCCTGCACGTGTCCTGGCCTTCCAGGAGAGCATCAGCCGGACGATCGCAACCCGTATCCGGCTTCACCTGACACCTACCCATGCCCGGCTTGCCGCTGGCCGACAGTCAGAGAACCCGACCGCATTCGACCTGTACCTCCAAGGGCGCTTCTTCTTTAACCAGAACACCCGCCAGACCAACGGACAGGCAATTGGCTATTATCGTCAGGCAGTAGCGCTCGACCCTCATTATGCACTCGCCTGGTCCGGACTGGCCGAAACTCTCGGCGTCAACCCGGTCAACGGAGACGTAGAACCCGCCCTGGTTGCCATGGCCGCAAGCGATGCCGCAGAGCGCGCCGTCCAGCATGGGCCACTTCTCGCTGAGACATACGCGGCTCGCGGCTTTGTCCGTTTCTGGCTGGAATGGAATTGGCTCGGCGCCGAGGTCGATTTTCGTCGGGCCGTCGCGCTTGATCCTAACTACGCGTTCGCCCGGCGCATGCTCGGCGTTGCCCTGTCACATCTGGGGCTGCACGAGGAGGCACAGTCGTCGATCCGGCTTGCCTGCGAACTCGACCCGCATTTGCCTATGCATCATGCGCTTGCTTCGCAAGTCTCGTTCCAGGCGCGCGACTATGCACAAGCGGTCGAGCATGCGCGCCATGCGACGATGCTCGCGCCAGGCTTTTGGATTGGCCATCACATGCTTGCACAGGCTTATGAACGTCTTGGCGACTTTTCGCGGACGCTTCTGGCAGCCGACACGGCCATCGCCCTGACCGGTGGCAACGCCAAGACCCTTGCCGTCAAAGGGTTTGCTCTGGCTCAAGCCGGACAGGACGTAGCCGCTCGCACCATCATTGCTGAACGAGCCGCCACCTCGGCCGAACGTTATGTGCCGCCATTCACCGAGGCCGCCATCTACGCCGGCTTCGGCGATCTTGAGGCCTCATGCGATGCGTTGGAACGCTCGCTGGCGGTCCGCGACGTTAACCTTGCCTTTCTGCCATCCGATCCGAAATGGGATTTGCTGCGCGCCCATTCTCGCTTCAGAACATTAATCGGCCAAGCCGGCTTCACGCTCAACACCGTTCTTCATGCATCCGACACACAAACGTCAGTCAGCCTCCATACCGTGCCGCCTGCTAATGACGACATCCTGTCTGCCTGACCAAGCCAGAACAGGATCTATCCCATGACCTCACTCGCTCGAGTTGCTCTTGCCGCTTTCTTTGCAAGCGTATCTCCCACGCTGGCACTTGCCGATCCTACCGTTCCGCAGGTGCTGCCGGACGCCCTCCTTGACAACTCACCCATCGGGGTCTGGCGGGTGCAGATAACCACCTTCAACTGCGCCTCATTGCAAGCCAATCCGTCTTTCGAATCGTTGCTATCATTTGGTATCGAGGGAAACGAGGTCGAGACAACCAATAACCCGATGCTGCTGCCGGGCCAGCGATCACCGGCCTTCGGCACCTGGGGCTTTACTGGTCCGAAGTCAGTGGCATTGACTACACGGGCCTACATTCTGTTCCCATCGCCGACCGGCCCAATCAGGCAGGGGACCCAGATCATCCACCATGCTATTCGCCTGACAAACGACCGCCACTTTACTGATACTGCAACCCTCACTTATCTCGACCGTACCGGCAACGTGACACTCTCCGGCTGTGCGACCGCGGTCGGTGAACGCCTCTGAGGTCAATCCAGTGAACGAGCTCGGGTGAAGCGCGGCAGGTGTGGGCAGGCCCTGGTCTGACCGTCGAAAAGAATTGGCCGTTGCTGTCGTTTGGGGTGTGGTGCTGGCCGAATTTGTCTCGCATCGTTCAACGCCGCTTGAGGCGACAACCAACGCCTCTAGGGCGGACGTGAGATCCGAACGAGCGGTTTCGGCCAGTTTCGTCCATTGCCGCAACCCTCAGACTTCAGGCACCTCTACTTCGGTTCGGAGTCAGGACGGCAGGAACTCCTTCCTGATGATCGAGGCGATCATGTCGGGTGCCTGGACCAGGGCGCTATGCTGCTGTCCGGCCAGCATCTCCAGCGTCGCGCCTGGCACGGCTGCCACGCCAGCCTTGACGCTCGCGACCATGAACGGCGGGCTCCGGTCGCCCAGCAGGAACAGCGTGGGCGTCCGGAGGGAGACGAAGCTCGCGGCGTTGAGGTGATAGACCGAGAGCGCCGCTATCTCGTTGCACAGTGCCGGCGCGCTCCTGACTTCAACCGGCCATAGAGGGCCTTTCTCGATTCCGGTGATCACCGGAGGCGGAACCTTGACGTAATCTCGGTAGAAGGTGACTAGCGCCGCGCTCATCTTCCCGTCTGCCACAAGCGCGCATACGGGTTTTGACGACGAGGTCCCCACGGCGGTGAGCGGCGGCTCATAGAGGATCGCCCTGCGCACGTTCCTTGTTAGGCGCAGGGCTTCCAGCGTCTCTATCGCGCCCGACGAGTGGGCGAACACGTAGACCGGTGGCGGCAGCGCATCGATGACGGCGGCGATGTCTTGGGCTTCGCGCGCCACGCTGTGTTTCGCTTGGCCGCCGCTGCCGCCATAGCCACGCCGATTGAGAGCGAAGGTCGTAAACGACGGTGTCAGCAGTGGCACAAGGCGCTCATAGGAAAGGTACGACCCGCTTGCGCCATGAACAAGGAGAAGGCTCGGCCCCTCGCCCTGGCGCTCGACGATGAGATCCACACGGTCCGACATGGTGAGTGTCAGTCTCGTGGGTGCATCCTGTGCCCATGCGTGTCGGCGAGGCGGAGATGTCGCGCCGGTAGCCAGGGCCGCCGCAGTCGTGATGAACCGACGTCTCTGCACTCGGCGCCACCTGATCGTTGCGAGGTTTGACGATGCTGGCTCCCCTTCCGAGAATCAAGCCTTCTTAAGGGGCTCTGCCGCAAGGCCATCGGCGTCAGCCGCGGTAGCCGCACCGCCAAGATCCATGCCCTGACGGATGGCTTCTCCCGGCCACATCGAGGCATCGCACCTGCTGGGAGCTACGTCCGCAAAGCGTCGAGAGCGGCTATGGTCATCAGGTAGCAAGTGGAGATCCTATCCACTAGCGGCTGCGGACCGACCCTACGGCTACCTTGACGACCCTCGGCCAGCGCGGGAACACCGAACCCAGGTCTCCACGGCAGAGCGGGCAACCAGTGCGTCCAGGTCATCAAGAAGATCATCTGGCAGTCGCGCTAGAACGAGACCGGCAGGTCGGGGAAGCTGAGGCGCAGTGCCGGCAGGCTGTCGATCAGCGGTGCGGTCGGAACCAGCGGATCGATCCCCAGGGTCAGCACCGGTTCCAGCCCCATCCGGATCACCTGGCCGGCGCCCGGAGCGCCGGAGAGCGCGGCACAGGTGCGCCAACTGCTGGGCGACGCAGGAATTGCGAGCGCCAGCAACGAACGCCGCGGCTACGACCACGGCGTGTTCGTTCCGCTGAAGGTCGCCTTCCCGCAGGCAGGCGTCCCGGTCGTGCAGCTCTCGATGCAGCGCGACCTCGATCCGCCGGCATACCTCGCGATCGGCCGCGCGCTCAGGCCGCTGCGCGAGCAGGGCGTGCTGATCATCGGCAGCGGCCAGACGTACCACAACATGCGTGGCTTCGGCGGCTCCGGTACCGACCCGCAGGGCGAGGCGTTCGGTTCCTGGCTCCGGCAGGCGGTCACCGATACCGAGAGGCGCGAGCAGCTCCTGATCGACTGCGAGCGCCCGACGGCGCACGCCGTGCGCAGCCGCACGAGGACCATCTGCTGCCGCTGATGATCGCGGCCGGCGCTGCATCCGGCGAGACCATGATCGTCGATTTTCACGCTCTTGCGCTCAGGAGGCCGATCTCGGCTTCCGTTTCGGCTGATGCCAGACGACGCGCGACGGGTTCCTGTAGGGTTTCACCGCCGAGGTGGCGGCGACGGCGACGCGCGGATGGATTCTCGCGGCTGGCCCTACCCTGGCGGCGGCCGGAACTGCACCAGGTCGTTCGGGCGACGCAGCCGCACCACCAGGGTCTCGGCCATCAGGTCGTGCAGCGCCTGCTTGCGGGTGGTCCAGCCGGCCATCATGAAGCCGATGCACAGCGTCAGGTAGGAGACGAACTTGCCGGCATAGCGGCCCAGCGCCCGCAGGTAGCTGATGCGCTGGCCGTCCAGGCCGGTGACCCGCAGGTGGCAGACGCGCTTGCCGACGGTGGCCTGCCAGCGCGAGCTTTCCAGCAGGGTGAAATACAGCAGCGGCACCACGAACGTGACCAGGTCGGCAAAGCCGGGGCCGGTCACATGCCAGTTGCCCGGCGACCAGACATGCAGGGCCTCGGGTTGCAGCGTGTAGGCGACGTTCGAGATGCCGCCCTGGTCGGGCACCGTGACGTCGTTGCTGATGCCGAAGCGGGGCGCGCCGACCACCAGGGCGAGGACGCTCTCGGCCGCCAGCAGCACGAAGCCGTCGATCAGCCGGGCCAGCACCCGCCACCAGAAGCCGGCATAGCCCCACACGCGGTCCGGCCCGACACCCGGCGCCCCGTGCTGCCAGGGCGAGGCCGGCGCCGCGGAGGCCTGGTCAAACGCATTGATGGACATCGAAACCCTCCCGGAGGCACCGTGGCTGGCTCAGCTCCGGTAGCTTCCGTTGATGTCGATGTAGCCGTGCGTGAGGTCGCAGGTCCAGGCAGTCCCGGCGCCGCTGCCGAGCCCGAGATCGATCGTGATGCCGATCTCGAAGCCCTTGACGTGCGCCACCACCGGCGCCTCGTCATAGCCCGGCACCACCGCGCCGTCTCGCGCCATCCAGGTGCCGCCGATACCGACCGAGAGCCGGTCGCGGTCGGCGGGCTCACCGCTCTTGCCGACCGCCATGACGATGCGGCCCCAGTTCGCGTCCTCGCCGGCGATTGCGGTCTTGACCAGTGGCGAGTTCGCCACCGCCAGCGCCACGCGGCGCGCGGACGACGCCGAGATTGCACCGGTGACGTCGATGCGGACCAGCTTGCCGGCCCCCTCGCCGTCGCGCACCACTTTCAGGGCAAGGTCCAGCAGCAGCGCGTCGAGCGCCTCCGCGAACCCGGTGAGCCCCGGATCGGCAGCATCCTCCAACGGCGTGTTGCCGGCCGCACCGGTGGCGAACAGCAGCACGGTGTCGCTGGTCGAGGTGTCGCTATCGACCGTCGTGCAGTTGAAGCTGCGATCGACGCCGGCCGCCAGCAGCGCCTGCAGCACCGGCGCCGGCAGTGCGGCGTCGGTCGCGATGAAGCACAGCATGGTCGCCATGTCGGGCGCGATCATGCCGCTGCCCTTGGCGATGCCGTTGATCCGCACCTCTGTGCCCCCGATCAGCGCGGTGCGGGTGGCGCCTTTCGGGAAGGTGTCGGTGGTCATGATGCCGCGCGCGGCGGCCTCCCAGCCATCGCCGTCCAGCGCCGCGTGCAGGGCGGGCAGGGCGGACACGATGCGGTCGTGCGGCAGCACCTCGCCGATCACGCCGGTGGAGGCGATGAACACCTCGGAGGGCAGGCAATGGACGAGCCCGGCTGCCGCCTCCGCCGTCTCGCTGGTGCTGACGACGCCGGCGCGCCCGGTGAACACGTTGGCATTGCCGGCATTGACCACCAGGGCGCGCGCCGTACCGCCGGGGAGCGCCGCGCGGCACCAGTCCACCGGTGCGCCGGGGCACTGGTTGGACGTGAACACGCCGGCGATAGCAGTTCGCGGATGGAACTCCGCCAGCACGACGTCGGTGCGGCCCTTGTAGCGTATTCCCGCCATCCCGGCCGCGAAGCGAACGCCGCGGATCGCCGGCAGCACCGGGAACGGCAGCGCCAGCGGCGAGACGGCGAGCGCCATTCAGTCGGCGCTCGGGGTGCCAGGTGCGGCTTGCGGCGCCTGGCCGGGGACGTTCGGACCCTGCATGCCGCCGCCCGGGATGCCAGCCGGCGCCCCGGTGTCGCGCGAGCCGTCCGGCTTGAAGCGCACCACCTTCACCCCGGTCAGCGCCTGGTCCACCACGTGGCGGACGTCCTGCTGGATCAGCTTCTGGCGGATCTGGTCCTTGGTGCTGTCGAAGCTGGGCGGCGGCGCGGTGCGGGTGTCGAGCACCTGGATCACGTGCCAGCCGTAACGGGTCTGCACCGGGTGGTCGGAGACCTGGCCCTTGTTCATCGAGAAGGCGGCGGCCGAGAACTCCGGCAGCATGTCGCCCTGCTTGAACCAGCCCAGATCGCCGCCGTTCTGCGCCGCGGAGGCCTTGTCGGTGGACAGCGTGCTGGCGAGCTTGGCGAAATCCGCTCCGCCCTTGAGCTGCTTGATCACGTCCTCGCCCTGCGCCTGGGTGGCGAGCAGGATGTGGCGCGCATGCACCTCCTTTTCGCCCGGCTTGCCGGCGATGGTCTTGTCATAGACGTCGTGCACCGCCTGGTCGGTGACCATCGGGCTGACCTCGCGGGTCAGGTAGATGTTCTGCAGCGCGGTGTCGGCGGCGGACTGCATGGTCTTCTGGACCTGCGGGTCCTTCTGCACGCCCTGGTGGCGCGCCGCGATCAGCAGCGCCTTCTGGTCGATCACCTGGTTCACGATCATCGGGAACAGCACGTTCGGCGGCAGTTGCCGCATCTCGTCGGGCAGCGACTGGGCCGCCGCCCGGACGTCGTCGAGATGCACCGGATCGCCGTTCACGGTCGCCACGATCGGGTTGGGGCTCGCGGTCTTGCCGGCGCCGGCATCGGCGCCGCCGGAAGCCCCCGGGCTGCCCGACGCTGGGTGATGGGCGGTCTGTGCGGAGGCCGGGCCGGTCAGGAGCGCAGGAACGAACGCAGGAGCGAGCAGGGCTGCCGCCGCGAGGGAGGCCGCCAGGCTGGTAAGCCGCATAAGGAAAGAGCCTTGAAGTTCGAGGTGCGGCGGATCATGGCCGAAGCCAGGGGTCGCGACAAGGCGAGGCCCCGGTTCCGGGCATCCGGTGGGGCGGCCGTTGACCCGGGAAGGGCCGGACCTTATCTCAGGACGAACAAGAATCCAGGTCGACCGGCCGGGGGCTTCCGCGTGAGGTGGATCGGCCAGCCGGCTGGCACCTCCCCGGAAGGCCTTCATGTTCGCAAGCGTCGCCCGTGCCCTGTTCGGCTCCGCCAATGACCGGTCACTGAAGGCGCACCAGCGCCGGGTGCCCGAGATCAATGCGCTCGAGCCGTCCATCCAGATCCTGGAAGACGATGCGCTGGCCGCCAAGACGGTGGAGTTCCGCGGCCGCCTGGCCACCGGCGCCACGCTCGACGACCTGCTGCCCGAGGCGTTCGCGGTGGTGCGCGAGGCCTCGCGACGGGTGCTCGGCATGCGGCATTTCGACGTGCAGTTGATCGGCGGCATGGTGCTGCACTCCGGCCGGATCGCCGAGATGCGTACCGGCGAGGGCAAGACGCTGGTGGCGACGCTGGCGGTCTATCTCAATGCGCTGGCCCAGCGCGGCGTGCATGTGGTGACGGTGAATGACTACCTGGCGCGCCGCGACGCCGAGGAGATGGGTCTGCTCTACGGCTTCCTCGGGCTGTCCACCGGCGTCATCGTGCCCAACCTCACCGACGACGAGCGGCGCGCCGCCTATCATGCCGACGTCACCTACGGCACCAACAACGAGTTCGGCTTCGACTACCTGCGCGACAACATGAAGTACCGCCTCGAGGACATGGTCCAGCGCGACTTCGTCTACGCAATCGTCGACGAGGTGGACTCCATCCTGATAGACGAGGCGCGCACGCCGCTGATCATCTCGGGGCCGGCCGAGGACAGCTCGGACCTGTACCGCCAGGTCGACGAGGTGGTGAAGCAGCTCGTGCAGGACCCGTCCACCTACGACAAGGACGAGAAATTCCGCACCGTCATCCTGACCGAGCCGGGCACCGAGACGGTCGAGCAGATGCTGGGCGAGGCCGGCATCGTCACCGACGGCGCGCTGTACGACATCCACAACATCTCCGTGGTGCATCACGTGCAGCAGTCGCTGCGTGCCCACACCCTGTTTTCGCGTGACGTCGACTACATCGTGCGCGACGGCAAGGTCATCATCATCGACGAGTTCACCGGCCGGATGATGGAGGGCAGGCGCTATTCGGAGGGGCTGCACCAGGCGCTGGAGGCCAAGGAGCACCAGGAGATCCAGCAGGAGAACCAGACGCTCGCCTCGATCACCTTCCAGAACTATTTCCGGCTGTACAAGAAGCTGTCCGGCATGACCGGCACGGCGATGACCGAGGCCGACGAGTTCGCCGAGATCTACAAGCTCGACGTGGTGGAGATCCCGACCAACGTGCCGGTGATCCGCAAGGATCGCGACGACGAGGTCTATCTGAACGCGGCCGAGAAATACAAGGCGGTCAGCAACCTCATCGAGGAGATCAACAAGAGCGGGCAGCCGATCCTGGTCGGCACCACCAGCATCGAGAAGAGCGAGATGCTGTCGGGGATGCTCAACGACCGCAGCGTGAAGCACAACGTGCTGAACGCGCGCTTCCACGAGATGGAGGCGACCATCATCGCGCAGGCCGGCGCGCCGAACGCGATCACGATCGCGACCAACATGGCCGGCCGCGGCACCGACATCAAGCTCGGCGGCAATGTCGAGATGCGCATACGCCAGGAGCTCGGCGACATCACCGATCTTTCCGAGCGTTCGGAACGCGAGACTGCGCTGCGCGACCAGGTCGCCGACTGGCACGAGGTGGTCAAGGAGGCCGGCGGCCTGTTCGTGATCGGCACCGAGCGGCACGAGAGCCGGCGCATCGACAACCAGTTGCGCGGCCGTGCCGGACGCCAGGGCGATCCGGGTGGCTCGCACTTCTTCCTGTCGCTGGAAGACGATCTGATGCGCATCTTCGGCTCGGAGCGCATGAGCGGCATGCTGCAGCGCCTCGGCCTGAAGGAAGGCGAGGCGATCGTGCATCCCTGGATCAACCGGGCGCTGGAAAAGGCGCAGAAGAAGGTCGAGGCGCGCAACTTCGACACCCGCAAGAACCTGCTGAAATACGACGACGTCATGAACGACCAGCGCAAGGAAGTTTATGCGCAGCGCCGTGAGTTCATGGCGGCGGCCGATGTCTCCGAAATCGTGGCGCAGATGCGTCGCGAGCTGATCGAGAGCCTGGTGTCGCGGCGCATTCCCGAGCGTGCCTTCGCCGAGCAGTGGGAGAGCAACGAGCTTGCCGAGGACGTGCAGCGGCTGCTCGGATTGACGTTGCCGGTCGCCGACTGGGCGCGCGAGGACGGCATGGACGGCAACGGGGTGGTGGAGCGGATCGAGCAGGCGGCCGATGCGGCGATGGCGGCCAAGGGCACCGCGTTCGGCGCCAACGTCATGCAGTATATCGAGAAGCAGTTGCTGCTGACCACGCTGGATGCGGTGTGGAAGGAGCACCTGTTGCTGCTGGACCAGTTGCGCCAGGGCATCGGCCTGCGCGCCTATGCGCAAAAGGACCCGCTCAACGAATACAAGCGCGAGGCATTCCGGCTGTTCCACGCCATGCTCGACGAGATGCGCGAGCGGGTGACGGCGATGCTGGCCCGGGTCGAGCTGTTACCGCAGGCGGAAGAGCCGGTGCCGTTCGAGCGGGTTGCCGCCGCGCCGCCGCCGCGTCCGCCGTCGGGTTCCAGTTTCCTGCCTGAGCGCGGCGACACGCTGGTCATGGGCGGCGTCGGCGAGGCGTTGTTGCAGGAGGTGTCGGAAGCGTCCGAGACGCATCTCGCCGCCTGGGCCGACACGCCGCGAAACGCGATCTGCCCTTGCGGGTCGGGGCGCAAGTTTAAACACTGCCACGGCCGCGTCGGTTGAGAGACCGTGCGATAATGCTACTAGGGTGGTCATCCGACGCGCCTTTCCTCCGCTCCGGTGCTCACGGCCCAACGGCCGCTCCGCTCCAGTGCTCAGAAAGTCACGCCGGGCGGCGCAAAGACGCGCCTCTGACTCACCCTAGCGCATTCTCGAACGGCCTCTACTGACCCTAGCAAAGATCCAATGGCCGGTCATTCCCAGTTCAAGAACATCATGCACCGCAAGGGCGCGCAGGATGCGCGTCGGGCGCGGCAGTTTGCCAAGGTCATACGCGAGATCACGGTGGCGGCGCGTACCGGGTTGCCGGATCCGGGCTCGAACCCCCGCCTGCGCGGCGCGATGCTGGCGGCGCGCGAGATCAACATGCCGAAGGACACCATCGACCGCGCGATCAAGAAGGCGGCGGGTGCCTCGACCGGCGACGACTATGTCGAGGTCCGATACGAGGGTTATGGGCCGGCTGGCGTCGCGGTGATCGTCGAGGCGCTGACCGACAACCGCAACCGCACCGCATCCGACGTGCGCGCGGCATTCTCCAAGCATGGCGGCAGCCTGGGCGAGACAAATTCGGTGTCATTCATGTTCACCCACCTGGGCGTGGTGCGCTACGAAGCCCGGGCGGCCGGCGAGGAGGCGATGCTGGAGGCGGCGATCGAGGCCGGTGCCGACAGCGCCGAGAGCGGCCCCGAGGGGCACGAGGTGACGTGCGCGGTGGAACGCTTCTTCGCGGTGCGCGACGCCCTCGAGGCACGGTTCGGGCCGGCGGAGAGTGCGCGGCTCGACTGGCGCCCCGGCACCGTGGTGACGCTCGACGAGGAGCGCGGCGGCACGCTGCTCAAGCTGATCGATGCGCTCGAGGAGAATGACGACGTGCAGTCGGTCTACGCCAGTTTTGAGCTACCCGACGACGTGGCCGAGAAGCTGTCAGCCTGAGGCCCGGATGACCCTGATCGTCGGGATCGATCCGGGGCTGCGCTTCACCGGCTGGGGCCTGCTCGAATCGACGGGCAACCGGCTGCGGCATGTCGCCGATGGCGTGATCGCGACGGTCGGCGAGGAGCCGGTGCCACTGCGCCTGAAAATGCTGCACGACCAGTTGCAGGAGCTGTTCGCGACGTTCTCTCCGCAGGAGGCGGCGGTCGAGGAGACCTATGTCAACCGCAACGGCGCCGCCACCCTCAAGCTCGGCTATGCGCGCGGGGTCGCGCTGCTGGCGCCGGCGCTGGCTGGGATCGCGGTCAGCGAATACGGCGCGATGGCGGTGAAGCGCGCGGTGGTCGGCACCGGCGCGGCGAGCAAGGAGCAGGTCGGCATGATGGTGCGCCGGCTGCTGCCGGGTGCGACGATCCGGCGCGCGGATGCATCCGATGCGCTGGCGGTGGCGATCTGCCATGCGCACCACCGGCAGTCCAACCTGCGGATTGCGGCCGGGACCCGCATGGCATGACAGCTCACCATGCCATGATCGACCCTGGATCATGATTGCCCTGCTCACCGGCCGGCTCGCGCAGTTGGAGGCGGATCGCTGCGTCATCGACGTGAACGGTGTCGGCTACTTGGTGCAGGCCTCCACCCGCACGCTGGCTGCCCTGCCACGGCCGCCGGAGCCGGCCCGGGTGCTGGTCGAGACCGTCGTGCGCGAGGACGCGATCCTGCTCTACGGCTTCGCCGACAGCGCCGAGCGCGACTGGTTCCGGCTGCTGACGACCGTGCAGGGCGTTGGTGCCAAGGTGGCGCTCGGCATCCTGTCGGGGCTTTCGCCGCGCGACCTGATCGCGGTGATCGCCGCCGGCGACCGCTTCAGCCTGACCCGGCTGCAGGGGGTCGGGCCGCGCCTGGCCGACCGGCTGCTGAGCGAGCTGCGCGAAAAAGCCGGTGGCATGCCGACCGGCGCCGGCGCCACGCTGAGCCCGGTCGCCGGTGTCGGCACCGAGGCGGATGCGCTGGCGGCCCTGGCCGGACTCGGCTTCCGAAGGCAGGAGGCCGCCCCCGCGGTGACCCGTGTGCTCGACCGGCTCGGCACCGACGCCTCGCTGGATGCGGTGCTGCGCGACAGCCTGAAGGAGCTGGCGAGATGAGCGATGGCTCGTACGCTGAAGACAGGGGGCCACGCACGGTGGACCAGCGCCGACTCGAGGAGGATGCCGCCGAGGCCAGTTTGCGGCCGCAGCATCTCGGCGAGTTCATCGGCCAGCAGGCCAGCCGCGAGAACCTCTCCATCTTCATCCAGGCGGCGCGGGGACGCGGCGAGGCGCTCGACCATGTGCTGCTGCACGGGCCGCCGGGGCTGGGCAAGACCACGCTGGCGCAGATCGTCGCGCGCGAGCTGGGGGTGGGGTTCCGGGCCACGTCCGGGCCGGTGATCCAGCGCACCGGCGACCTCGCCGCGATCCTGACCAACCTGCAGCCGCGCGACGTGCTGTTCATCGACGAGATCCATCGCCTGCAGCCGGCGATCGAGGAGGTGCTGTATCCGGCGATGGAGGATTTCCAGCTCGACCTGATCATCGGCGAGGGTCCGGCGGCGCGCTCGGTGCGCATCGACCTGTCGCCGTTCACCCTGGTGGCGGCGACCACGCGGGCCGGCCTGCTGGCGACGCCGCTGCGCGATCGCTTCGGCATTCCGCTGCGGCTGGTGTTCTATACCGCGGCCGAACTCCGCCTGATCGTCTCGCGCGGCGCCGAGAAGCTGCGGTTCGCGCTCACCGAGGACGGCGCCGAGGAGATCGCGACCCGCAGCCGCGGCACGCCGCGCATCGCCGGGCGGCTGCTGCGCCGGGTGCGGGACTTCGCCTCCGTCGGCGGCAATCCGGCGCGCCCGGTCGACCGCGCCCAGGCAGATGCGGCGCTGTCGCGCCTGGAAGTCGACAAGTTGGGCCTGGACGCAATGGACCGGCGCTACCTGAAGCGCATTGCCGAGCATCACCATGGCGGGCCGGTCGGGGTGGAGACGCTGGCGGCCGCACTCGCCGAGGCGCGCGACACTCTGGAGGACGTGGTGGAGCCGTTCCTGATCCAGGAGGGGCTGGTGCTGCGGACCAGTCGCGGCCGCATGCTGGGCGAGCGCGGCTGGCGGCATCTGGGCTTGGTGCCGCCGCCGACCCAGCCGGGCCAGCTCGACCTGCTGCCTCCTTTGTTCGAGCCGGAGGGCTGAGCGATGCGGCATGTTTTCCGCCAGCGGGTCTATTACGAGGACACCGACGCCGGCGGCGTCATGTACCACGCGCAGTATCTGGCCTTTGCCGAGCGCGCGCGCACCGAGGCGATGCGCTGGCTCGGGCTGCCAGTCTCGACCCTGCTGCGCGAGCACGGCATCGGCTTCGTGGTGCAGCGCGCCTCGGTGCTGTACCGGCGGCCGGTGCGACTCGACGACGAGGTCGAGGTCATCACCACCCTGCGCGAGCTCACCGCGGCGCGCATGCGACTCGATCAGGCGATCCGGGCAACCCCGGAGGCGGACTCCGAACTCAAGGCCATGCTCGAGATCGATCTTGCCTGCATCCAGATGCAGACATTGCGTCCGTCGCGCATCCCGCCGCACTGGCGCGACCTGCTGGCCTGCCTCGCCGACACCGAGGATGCGTCTCAGAAATAATCTGTTCCGCATCCTGACCGCTTTGTAACGCCGCATGAAGAGAGTTCGCTTCTGCTTTGGCCGGGAAGGCTTTAAGCAGGCGCGCGTCGGGCCGCAGCGCCTGACGCTGCTCTTATCGAAAGCAAGCCGGGCATGATCGATACGATCATGCCCGGGCGGAGAAAGTGATGGCGGGTTCTGGAGGCGGTGTTGGATCGCGCGGTTGATGCGGTGAACCTCGGTGCTGCCGCGGCCGGCGACCTCTCGCTGTGGGGCCTGTTCATCCAGGCTTCCATCGTCGTCAAGCTGGTGATGATCGGCCTCGTGCTCGCCAGCGTCTGGGTGTGGGCGATCATCTTCGAGAAGACGATCTCGCTGCGTCGCGCCAACAAGCAGGCCAGCGCCTTCGAGGACCGGTTCTGGTCCGGCGGCTCGCTCGACGACCTCTACGAGAGCGAGGGCGCCAAGCCCGCGCACCCGATGGCCGCCGTTTTCGGCGCCGCCATGGGCGAGTGGCGACGCTCGGCCCGGGTCAAGGGTGCGGATCTCAGCCGCGGCAGCGTGCAGGAGCGGGTCGACCGGGCGATGGGCATCACGGTGACGCGCGAGCTCGAGCGGATGGAGCGCTGGATGATCTTCCTGGCCTCGATCGGCTCGGTGGCGCCGTTCATCGGCCTGTTCGGCACCGTCTGGGGCATCATGCATTCGTTCTCCGCGATCGCGGCGATGCACAACACCAACCTCGCGGTGGTCGCACCCGGCATCGCGGAGGCGCTGTTCGCCACCGCGATCGGCCTGGTGGCGGCGATCCCGGCGGTGCTCGCCTACAACAAGATCAGCTCCGACCTGTCGCGGTTCGCGGCGCGGCTGGAGGCGTTCGGCACCGAGTTCGGCGCCATCCTGTCGCGCCAGTCCGAAGAGCGGGCCTGAGCGATGGCGATGTCGCTCGGTCCGGGAGGCGGCAGGCGAGGCGGTGGCCGGGGACGCGGCCGCTACCGGCCGATGTCGGAGATCAACGTCACCCCGCTGGTCGACGTCATGCTGGTGCTGCTGATCATCTTTATGGTGACGGCGCCGCTGATGACCAGCGGCGTCAATGTCGACCTGCCCAAGACCAGCGCGAGCCAGGTCAATGCCGACACCAAGCCGATCACGGTCACCATCAAGGCGGACGGCTCGCTGTTCATGGGCGACGACGCGGTGACCACGGACGAACTCGTCGCCAAGCTGCAGGACGCCTCGAAGAACGACCCGACGCACCGCATTTTTGTTCGAGGCGACCAGCATATCGATTACGGACGGGTGATGGAGGTCATGGGCCGCATCACCTCGGGCGGCTTCACCCATGTAGCGTTGCTCGCAGAGGCGCCCGCTGCCCAGGCCCCGGATCACTGAGAGCCCGTCCAAGAATGCGCTACGGCGAGTCAGAGGCGCCATCTCGGCGCCGCCCGGCGAGGGTTTCGAGAACCGGAGCGGAGCGGCCGTTGGGCCGTGAGCACCTCAAGCGCGCACCGCCGCGTCGGATGACCGCCGTAGCAGCATCATCGGAGGGGCGCTAGCATCGCGGCGCTCCTGCCTGAGAACCCGCTGCTGCGCAGGGGCGCATACGTCTCCGGTGGGCTGCACCTGCTGGCGCTGTTGTCGCTGGTCGTGGTGATGCCGGTGAGCAAGCCGCCGGAGCCACCGGAGCCCCCGGCGGTCGAGATGGACTTCACCGGGCCACCGGCCGCCTCCGCGCGGGCCGACCAGGCCAATCCGTCGCCGCAGCCGCCGGCGCCGGTGCTCAACCCGGCCCCTCCAAGCCCGGTGCCGCCCGAGCACGTCCCGGTCGAGGAGGCGCCGCCACCGCCGCCGCCACCCCCTCCGATGCCGCCGCCGCCCGAGGTGGCGCCGCTGCCGATCCCGCCGCTGCCGACGCCGCCGAAGCTGCAGGCTCCGTCACCCGAGAGCGTGCAGGCGCCGCCGCCGGTGCCAAGGCCGCCCTCGGCGTCGCAGAGCGTGAGCCCGCCATCGCCCTCGACGCTGCCGGCTCTGCCGCAAATGTCGATCCCGTCGCACCTGACGCAGCCGAACAAGACGAAGAATGCGGCGGCCGACACGCATTCTCTGCTGGCAACGCTGGAGAAGTTCCGCGCCGACCAGAAGCAGACCCACGCGCCGACCGCGCACGCCAACCCGGCCCAGGGCGGGGCGCCGACGCGCGGCCGCGACATCACCTCGGCGCTCAGTGCCGGCGACCAGCATGCGATCGCAGGCTCCGTGCGGCGCTGCTACGCCGAGGACACCGAGGCCCGCAACTACGCGCAGTTCCAGGCGCACCTGACGGTCACCGTCGATGCCGTCGGCGAGGCGCGCATGGTGGAGTTCTCTGCGGCCGACCAGTCCCGCATGGAGGCCGATCCGTCGTATCGGGCGCTGGCCGAGCGGGCGCGGGCCGCCGTGATGAATCCGACCTGCGCGAAGCTGCCGCTGCCGGCATCGGAGTTGGGGTCCGTCCACCAGATCAAGTTCGTCTTCCGGCCCTGACCGGGGCTGCGACACAGGGGATGCAGACGATGGCTTCTGACTTCTCACGCCGCCAGGTGATGGCGGGCTCGATCGGCGCCGGGCTGGCCGTATCGCCGCTGAGTGCGTTCGCGCAGGCCGCACCTGGCCCGGCGCCGCCGAATGCCCCGGGTTCCGCCGAGATCACCGTGGACCAGGCGCACACCGCGCCGATCCCGATCGCCATCCCCTCCTTCGGCGCGGGCCTCGGCGACCAGATCACCCAGGTGATCGGCGACGATCTCGGCGGCAGCGGGCTGTTCCGCGTGCTCGGGTCGGCGGCGTCGGCAGGCGGCCCGGGCACGCCCGACTTCTCGACCTATCGCAGCATCGGCGCGCAGGCGCTCGCCGCCGGCGATGCGTCCGGCTCCGGCGACCTGCGCGTCGAGTTCCGGCTCTGGGACGTGCTGGCCGGGCAGCAGATCCAGGGCACCGCCTACACCACCAGTGCAGCCAACTGGCGCCGCATCGCGCACAAGATCGCCGACGTGATCTACCAGCGCATGCTGGGCGAAAAGGGATATTTCGACACCCGCATCTGCTACGTGGCGCGCTCGGGGCTGCGCGGCCGCCAGCAGACCCGGCTTGCGATCATGGACCAGGACGGCGCCAACAGCCGCTACCTGACCAGCGGCCGCTGGCTGGTGCTGACGCCGCGCTTCCATCCGACGCGCGACCAGATCGCCTTCATGAGCTACGCCAACGACCGGCCGCGGGTCTACCTGTTCGACCTGACCAGCGGCCGCGAGGAGGTGCTTGGCGAATTCGAGGGGATCAGCTTCGCGCCGCGCTTCGCGCCCGACGGCGGCTCGGTGGTGCTGTCGGCGACGCGCGGCAGCGGCTCGGACATCTTTCGCGTCGACCTCGCCAGCCGGGCGTCGCAGCGCCTGACCAATTCGGGATCGATCGATACCAGCCCGTGCTTCAGCCCGGACGGCTCGCAGATCGTGTTCAACTCCGATCGTGGCGGCAGCCCGCAGCTCTACGTGATGAGTGCGGCCGGCGGCGGGGCGCGCCGGATCAGCTACGGGTCGGGCCAGTACGGCTCGCCGGTCTGGTCGCCCCGCGGCGACCTGATCGCCTTCACCCGCATCGGCGGTGCCGGCTTCTCGATCGGGGTGATGCAGCCGGACGGCACCGGCGAGCGCATCCTGACCCAGGGCTTCACGGTGGAAAGCCCGACCTTCTGCCCGAACGGCCGGGTGATGGCCTATTGCCGGCAGAGCGCCGCCGGCGCCGGAGGTGCGGGCTTCTCGAGCAGCCTCGCCACCATCGACATCGCCGGCTTCAACGACCATCCGCTGCGCATGGGCGGCGGGGCGTCCGATCCGGCCTGGTCGCCCCTGAACGGGTAGGGCTGAACCAGGGTGGGCGCACCATTGCAGCGGCGACACGGCGAGAGGGAAATCCGCGACGGCCGCTGCTTCCATGCACAGGTGACTTGACCGGAAGCGAAACGACACCGTAATTCGCGATTGGTTAACGCTTGTTGCTGTCTCAACCTGTGACGCTCTCGAACTCCCCAGGAACCTGACCATGAAACTGAAGCTTCTCGGCGCCATCGGGCTGGCTGCCATGCTCGCCGCCTGCTCTGGCGAGAACGCCAACACGGGTGCCGCGTCCGGCATGGGCGCTTCCGCTGCTCCGACCGGTGCGGCGGCCCCCGGCAGCGAGGCGGACCTGGTGGCCAATGTCGGCGACCGTGTCTATTACGCGCTGAACGAGAGCAACCTGTCCTCGGACGCGCAGGGCACGCTGGATCGCCAGGCAGCCTGGCTCGCGCGCTATCCGCAGGTGACCATCCAGGTCGCCGGTAATTGCGACGACCGTGGCACCGAGGAGTTCAACATCGCCCTCGGCGAGCGTCGCGCCAACGCCGCGCGCGACTACCTGGTGTCCAAGGGCGTCTCGGCCGGCCGCATCACCACGATCTCCTATGGCAAGGACCGCCCGACCGCGCTCGGCGACGACGAGCAGTCCTGGCAGCAGAACCGCAACGCGATCACCGCAGTCCACTGAAGGCCGACGGGCGGTCCTCCCGCCCGTTGGAGCAAGTCTCTGGTCGACGGCCGGGCGCTTATCGTCCGGCCGTTGCTGTTTTAGGCTGCCTTCTGTCAGGGGCGGATCGGGATATTGACTATGCGTGTTGCGTGCGTCGGCCGGTTCATGGGTGCGGGTTTGCCCGCGCTTCTCCTCGCGACCAACCTGTCTGGAGGAGCCGCGCGCGCCCAGCTCGACAGTCGGGAGGCGATCTCGCTGCAGGACCAGATCCTCGAACTGCGCCACGAGCTGCAGCAGATGCAGGCCGGGGGCGGCGGCGAGGGCAGCGCGCCGATCGCGCCGTCCAGCACCAGCGTCGACCAGGGCGCCGGATCGCCGCTCACCTCGCAACTGCTCGACCGGGTGGCGACGCTGGAGGCGCAGGTGCGCGGGCAGCGCGGGCAGCTCGACCAGCTCAACAACCAGGTGCAGCAGCAGAATGCGGCCCTGAGCAAGCAGATCGGCGACCTCGGCTTTGCCATCCAGCAGGGTCATCCCGGCGGTGGCGCTACAGCCGCCCAGCCGGACAATGCCGCACCGCCGCCGCCCGCTCCCGCCTCGCCGGCGCGGCGCACGCCGGAACTGACGCTGCAGCAGGGCAATGCGGCGCTGGCCCGGCGCGACTATGCAGGCGCGCAGGCCGCCGCCCGCGAGGTGCTTGCCGGACCGAAGGGGCCGCGCCAGACCGACGCGCAGTTCATGCTGGCGCAGTCGCTGGCCGGCCAGCGGCAGTACCAGCAGGCGGCGACGGCCTATTACGACGTCTATACCCATGCGCCGCGCTCCGGGCGGGCGCCGGATGCGCTGCTCGGGGTGAGTGCGTCATTGCTGGCGCTTGGCGACAAGACCGACGCCTGCCAGGCGCTGCAGAAGCTGCGGACCGAGTTCCCGTCGCCGCAGCCGCGCGTCCGCAACGCCTCGCTCGCGCTGCGCGGCCGAGCCGGCTGCCGCTGATCCGACCGGACCGCCATGCAGCTCTCGGGGAGGCTGAGTTCGAGCGCCTGATGCAGCCGCTCGGGCCCTGGGACGGGCTCGACCTGCTTGCGGTGGCGGTGTCGGGCGGTGCGGATTCGCTCTGCCTCGCCCTGCTGGCGCAGCGCTGGGCAGCGGCGCGGCGCGGCGCCTGCATCGGCTTGATCGTGGATCACGGGCTGCGCGACAGCTCGGCCGGCGAGGCCGCAGCCACGCTGCAGCGGCTGCGTCGGATCGGGATGCCGGGCCGCATCCTGCCCCTGCACGCGCTGCGTCGCGGGCCGGCGCTGGCCGCACGTGCCCGCGCCGGTCGCTACGCCGCCCTGTCGCTTGCCTGCATGCAGGCCGGGATCGTCGATCTGCTGGTCGCCCACCAGGCCGGCGACCAGGCGGAGACCGCGCTGATGCGGCGGCGCGCCGGCAGCGGACCGGACGGGCTGGCGGCGATGGCGCACCTGGTCGAGACGCCGTCGCTGCGGCTGCTGCGGCCGTTGCTGGGCGTGGCTCCAGGACGGCTGCGCGCGACGCTGCTCGCGGCCGGGCTCGACTGGGTGGAGGATCCGTCCAACCGCGATGTCGCGGCGCTGCGCACGCGCCTGCGGCACGAGCTCGACGGCGCGGCGCCGGGCGTCCGGCGCGCGCTGCTGCGGGAGGTCGCGGACGCGGGTCGCGCCCGCATGACGCGGCAGTGCGAGCGGGCGCTGCAACTCGCGCTGCTGGCCGAGCTGCGGCCGGAGGGCTTCGCGCTGCTGCCTGCGTGCCTGGTTGCGCCGGACACGCTGGCCTCGCTGATCCGCACCATCGCCGGCAGCGCGCACCCCCCGCCGACGCGTGCCGTCGCGGCGCTGGCGCTTCGTCCGCGCGCCGCGACCCTGGGTGGCGCCCGCCTGTTGCCGGCGGGACGGCTCGGACCCGGCTGGCTGCTGGTGCGCGAGGCACGGGCGATGCAGGCGCCGGTCGAGGCCGCCGACGGCGTGCTGTGGGACAACCGCTTCCGCCTGCATGCGGCCGGTGTGGCGCTGCCGTCCGGCAGCCGCATCGGCGCCGCCGCAAGGCGCATGGCAGGTCGCCCGGAGGCGCTCCTGCCGACGGTCGTCCGAACCGCGATGCCGTGCCTGTACGACCCTGCGGGCACTGCGATCTCCTTGCCCAGCGGCGCCCGCTTCGCGTTCGAGCCCGTGATGGCAGCCAGCCAGGCGCCCCGGTTCGCGCTTGCATGAGGCCACTGCGATGCGGTGTTCATCTTTTAACCGCACCCTGTCCTGTATCAGGGGGTTTGCGCTGTTGCACCGCGTCCCATGTAATGCTTGCTTCAGGCTCCTGACCTCGGACCAACCGGATGCTCGACTTCACGCGGCGGCACGGGGTAATCCAGGACACGCGCCTTTCGGTTAGGTTCCTGTGACTGTGGAAACGCAAGTTCGATGAGTAATTTTGGCCGCAACCTGGCGCTCTGGGTCATCATCGCGGTGATGCTCGTGCTGCTGTTCAACGTGTTCCAGCCGGGCAGCGGCCAGCACGCCTCGCAGCAGCTCGCCTATTCCGACTTCATCGGCGACGTGAATGGCGGCCGTGTGCGGCAGGTGACGATCCAGCAGCACAACGTCACCGGCACGCTGACCGACGGCACCAGCTTCGAGACCTACCTGCCGGAGGACCCGACCCTGGTGCCGCGCCTGACCGAGAAGGGCGTCGAGGTCATCGCCAAGCCCGAGGACAGCGACGTCAACCCGCTGCTGCGCTACCTGCTGCAGTGGCTGCCGATGCTGCTGCTGATCGGCGCCTGGTTCTTCGTGATGCGCCAGATGCAGTCCGGTGGCGGCCGCGCCATGGGCTTCGGCAAGTCGCGCGCCCGCATGCTGACCGAGAAGCAGGGCCGCATCACCTTCGACGACGTGGCCGGCATCGACGAGGCCAAGCAGGAGCTGCAGGAGGTCGTCGACTTCCTCAAGGACCCGCAGAAGTTCCAGCGCCTCGGCGGCAAGATCCCCAAGGGCGTGCTGCTCGTCGGCCCGCCCGGCACCGGCAAGACGCTGCTGGCGCGCGCCATCGCCGGCGAGGCCAACGTGCCGTTCTTCACCATCTCGGGCTCCGACTTCGTCGAGATGTTCGTGGGCGTCGGCGCATCGCGTGTGCGCGACATGTTCGAGCAGGGCAAGAAGTCCGCCCCTTGCATCATCTTCATCGACGAGATCGATGCGGTGGGACGGCATCGCGGCGCCGGGCTCGGCGGCGGCAACGACGAGCGAGAGCAGACGCTGAACCAGATGCTGGTCGAGATGGACGGCTTCGAGAGCAACGAGGGCGTCATCCTGATCGCGGCCACCAACCGTCCCGACGTGCTGGACCCCGCCTTGCTGCGTCCCGGCCGCTTCGACCGCCAGGTCGTGGTGCCGAACCCCGATGTGAACGGCCGCGAGAAGATCCTGCGCGTGCACATGCGCAAGGTGCCGCTGGCCAGCGACGTCGAGCCCAAGGTGATCGCGCGCGGCACGCCGGGCTTTTCGGGCGCCGATCTCGCCAACCTGGTGAACGAGGCGGCGCTGCTGGCGGCGCGTCTCGGCAAGCGCACGGTGGCGATGAGCGAGTTCGAGAACGCCAAGGACAAGGTGATGATGGGCGCCGAGCGCCGCTCGCTGGTGATGAGCGAGGAGGAGAAGCGCCTCACCGCCTATCACGAAGGCGGCCATGCGCTGTGCGCGCTGTACGAGCCGGAGAGCGACCCGCTGCACAAGGTGACGATCATCCCGCGCGGCCGTGCGCTGGGCGTCACCTTCAGCCTGCCGGAGAACGACCGGCTGTCGGAAAGCCGCGCCTACCTGAAGGGTCTGCTGGTCAAGATCATGGGCGGCCGCGTCGCCGAGGAGCTGATCCTGGGGCCGGAAAAGGTCACCGGCGGTGCCTCGAGCGACATCAAGCAGGCGACCCGGGTGGCGCGCATGATGGTCACCGAACTTGGCATGAGCGACAAGCTCGGCATGATCTCCTACGGCGACAACAGCCAGGAGGTGTTCCTGGGGCACTCCGTGACCCAGAACAAGAACGTGTCGGAGCAGACCGCGCGCGAGATCGAGGCCGAGGTCAAGGCGATGATCGATGCCGGCTACAACCGCGCCAAGGAGATCCTGGTCAGCCATATCGACGAGCTGCACCTGCTGGCGAACGGGCTGCTCGAATACGAGACCCTTTCGGGATCCGAAGTGCGACAGATCCTGCGCGGCGAAAAGGTGATCCGCACTGTCATGGACGACCCGATGCCGGACAGCCGGCGCGCCTCGGTGCCGAGCACCGGCGGCTTCCGGCCCGAACCCGCCCCGCCCCCGGGCGGCGGCCTCGGCCCGGCGCCGCAGCCGGGTTGAGCGGTCCCGCATTGGAGCAAGAGGCAGAGGCGGGCAGTGTCCCGCCTTTTGCTTGTCCGGGGATCATGCAGACGCTCATCGAACCACTGGGCCTGCTGACCGGGCCCGATGCGCAGGCGGCGATCGCGGCCGGGCTGGCGCTGCCGCTGCAGGGCGGTGGCACCGCATTCTCGCTGGCGCGCCTGGTCGGCGCAGGTGACGACCGCATCGTGCCGGTCGGCGCCGTTCCGGCTGCATGGCAGGCGTGCCTGCGGCTCGTCTCGACGGCGCCGCCACTGGCCGGCCTGCCGCCCGGGCCGCTGGTGATGGGCATCCTCAACGTGACGCCGGACAGCTTCAGCGATGGCGGCCGGCATCTGGCGGCGGACGATGCGATCCGCGCCGGCATGGCGATGGTCGAGGCTGGTGCCGACCTGGTCGATGTCGGCGGCGAAAGCACCCGGCCCGGCGCCTTGATGGTGGCGCCGGAACTGGAGCAGTCGCGCATCCTGCCGGTGATCGAGGCGCTGTCCCCGCACGTCGCGGTCTCGGTCGATACCCGCAATGCCTCGACCATGCGGGCGGCCCTGGCGGCGGGTGCGGGGTTGGTCAACGACGTCTCCGCGCTGGCGCACGATCCGGCCTCGGCCGGCATCCTGGCCGCGGAGCGCTGCGCCGTGGCGCTGATGCACATGCGCGGCACGCCGCTGACCATGACCGGCCTGGCGCGGTATGACGATGTCGCGGTCGAGGTGGCGGGCGCGCTTGGCCGGCGGGTCGAGGCGGCGGTGGCGGCGGGGATCGGCCGCGCGCGCATCCTGGTCGATCCGGGACTGGGCTTTGCCAAGGACGACGTCCAGAACCTGGCATTGCTGCGCCGGCTGCCGCTGCTCGCCTGCCTCGGCCAGCGCGTGCTGCTCGGCGCGTCGCGCAAGCGCTTCGTCGGGTCGCTGGGCGGCGCGCGCGACGCGGCAGCGCGCGACCCCGGCAGTATCGCCGCCAGCCTGTCCGGCCTGGCGCTGAACGGCTGCATCCTGCGCGTGCACGACGTCACCGGCATGGTGCAGGCGCTGCGTCTCTGGCAGGCGATCCGGCACTAGGTTAGGTTCAGGCTGATGGACGCTCTCCGAAAGCTGTTCGGCACCGACGGCATACGCGGCACCGCCAATACCGACCCGATGACCGTCGAGGTGGCGCAGCGCCTGGGGCAGGCGGCCGGGCTGCGGTTCCGTCGCGGGTCGCACCGGCACCGGGTGGTGCTCGGCAAGGACACGCGGCTGTCCGGCTACATGATCGAATGTGCCCTGGTCTCGGGCTTCCTGTCGTCCGGTGTCGACGTGACGCTGGTGGGACCGCTGCCCACACCGGCGATCGCCATGCTGACGCGCAGCCTGCGCGCCGATCTCGGCGTGATGATTTCGGCGTCGCACAACCGGTTCGAGGATAACGGCATCAAGCTGTTCGGCCCGGACGGCTTCAAGCTCTCCGACGAAGCCGAGGCGGAAATCGAGGCGCTGATGCGCAGCGAGCTCGGCGGACGGCTGGCCGCACCCGACATGATCGGCCGCGCCTCGCGCCTGACCGATGCCGCCGGGCGCTACGTCGAGAGCGCCAAGGCGTCGTTCCCGCGCGGGCGTCGGCTGGACGGGCTGCGCATCGTCATCGATTGCGCGCATGGCGCCGCCTACCGGGTCGCGCCGACGGCGCTGTGGGAGCTGGGCGCCGAGGTGATCCGCATCGGCTGCATGCCGGACGGCCTCAACATCAACCTTGCCTGCGGCTCGACCAGCCCGGCGGCGCTGAGTGCCGCGGTGCTGGAGCACCGCGCCGATCTCGGCATCGGACTCGATGGAGACGCCGACCGGCTGGTGGTGGTGGACGAGCAGGGGCGCAGCATCGACGGCGACCAGATCCTGGCGCTGATCGCCAGCTCCTGGCAACGCAGCGGACGCCTCGAGGGTGGCGGCGTGGTGGCGACCGTGATGTCGAACATGGGCCTTGAGCGGTACCTGGCCGGGCTCGGGCTGACGCTCGAGCGGACTGCCGTCGGTGACCGCTATGTGGTCGAGCGCATGCGCGAGCTGGGCATGAATCTCGGTGGCGAGCAGTCCGGCCACATGGTGCTGTCGGAGTTCGCCACCACCGGCGACGGCCTGATCGCAGCACTCCAGGTGCTGTCGGTGCTGGTCGAGCGAGGGCAGCCGGCCAGCGAGGTCTGCCGGATGTTCACCCCGTTCCCGCAGAAGCTGCGCAACGAGCGCTATGCCGGCGCCTCGCCGCTGCTCGACCCGTCGGTGCTGGCGGCGCGCCGCTGGGCCTGCGACCTGCTCGGCGATCGCGGCCGGCTGCTGCTGCGCGAGAGCGGCACCGAGCCGCTGGTGCGCGTCATGGCCGAGGCCGAGGACGCGGCGCTGGTGGACCAAGTCGTGGACCGGCTGTGCGAGACCATCCGCCGCGTCGCCGTCGCGGCATGACGTCCCGGCCGGGACCAGCCTGATGCGTGGCCGGGTTCTGGTCGTCGCCGGCAGCGACTCCGGCGGCGGCGCCGGAATCCAGGCCGACATCAAGACCATCACCGCGCTCGGCGGCTATGCGGCGACCGCGATCTCGGCGCTGACCGCGCAGGACACCAACGGCGTGCACGGCGTCATGGCGGTGCCGGCGGCGTTCGTCGGGCAGCAGATCGACGCCGTGCTGGACGATCTCGGCGCCGACGCCTTCAAGACCGGCATGCTCGACCGCATCGAGGTGATCGAGCTGGTCGCGGGGCGAATCGGCCGGCATCCGGGCATCCCGTTCGTGCTCGATCCCGTGATGGTGGCCAAGGGCGGCGCGCGCCTGCTGGCGAAGGATGCGGTCAGCAGCCTCAAGCGCAGCCTGGTGCTGCTGGCGACCGTCATCACGCCGAACCTGCCGGAAGCCGAGGTGCTGTCCGGACGCACGATCGCAAGCCTTGCGGACATGCATGCGGCGGCCGAGACGCTGCTGACCCTTGGGGCGCCGGCGGTGCTGCTCAAGGGCGGCCACCTGCATGGCGACCGGGTGGTGGACCTGCTGGCGACCGAGGCGGGCGTCGAGGCGTTCGAGGCGGCGCGCATCGACAGCCGCCACACGCACGGGACCGGCTGCACGCTCGCCAGCGCCATCGCCACCGGGCTCGCGCAGGGGATGACGCTGCGCCAGTCGGTGCTGCGCGGCCGCGAATACGTGCGCCGCGCGATCCTCGCCGCACCCGGCTACGGTGCCGGCCATGGGCCGCTCGACCACGGGGTCACGATCGACCCTGGACGCCTTGACGGCTGATGCAGGCCCTCACGGCCTGAGCCGGCCGCCGCTGCTGGCGGCACTGCTGGCCGCCGGATTTCTGGTCGCCGGCCTTCTGGGTGCGTGCACAGGGGGAACTGCTTCGGGGCCGCGGGCCTGCCGGATCGAGCGGGTGGCGGACCTGCCGATTCTGCCCGGGACCCGCCTGCCGGCAGTGCGGGCGACGCTCGAGGGTGAACCGGTTGTGTTCTTCATCGATACCGGCGCCGACCTCTCGATCCTGAGCCGGTCGGCGGCCGACCATTTCGCCTTCCGCGGCACGTCGGGCCTGCGCATGGGCCTGGGCGGGATCGGCGGCACCGTCGAGGCGCCCGTCGTCATCGTCCACCGGCTCGATCTCGGGCATGGCGTCGCGCGCGACATCGCCATGCCGGTCGCGGGGAATTTCGGCCAGTCGGTGCAGGGATTGCAGGTCGCCGGCCTGTTCGGCGCCGATTTCCTGTCGAACTACGATGTCGACCTGGATCTCCCGGACCACCGCTTCGCCCTCTACGACATGCGCCATTGCAGCGGCGACATCGCGCCGCTCGATGCGCCCGCGTTCCGGGTCCCGTTCCGCCTCGAGGACACCAAGATCAACCTGGTGGTCAGGCTGGACGGCAAGCCGGTCGATGCGGTGCTGGATAGCGGGGCGGTCAGCACCCTGTTCTCGCTCGGCGCGGCGGCAAAGGCGGGGGTGACGGGCGCGATGCTGCAGGCGGATCGCGACGGCGTAGCGATGGGCATCGACGAGACCCGCCTGCAGTCGCACCGGCATCGCTTCGAGACGCTGGAGGTCGGCGACGAGACGATGAACCACTACCAATTCTCGGTGGCGGACACCGATTACAACCTGATCGGCAACGACTTCCTGCGTGCCAACAATGTCTGGATCTCGTACTCGCGGCGCATGCTGTTCGTGCAGCCGAAAGGCCGGCCCGTGCCCTCAAAAGAGTTCGGGCCGACCCCGAAGGGTCGGCCCGATGTTACGGCGTCGCGGCGGAACTTAGTAGTAGCGCCAGTAGCGGCGGTGATGCGGCCCGTAGGCCCAGGAGCGATGGTGCCAATGCTGGCCGTGCCAGTAGTAGTGCGGCCCAGCCCAGCCCGGGGGCGGCGGATAGGGCTGCGCCGAGGCGACCGCCGCGGGCAGGAGGCAGGCTGAAGCGATCGCGGCCGCCGCGATGACGTGGCCGGCGCGCTTTGTTAACGTTGCAAGTCTCATTCGTGCCCCCTTCTGCAGCATGGATATGAAAGCACCTAACGGCAGGCCCGGAACAACGTTCCCGCCCGCTGGGCGCCGGCACGAAATGATTTCGTAACGAGCCCCCTTGCGGCGGCATGGGCGGCGGCGTCGGCCGCTCAGCCCGGCAGCCGGGTCGGGAGATCGGCGAGCAGCCGCAACTTGCCATCGTCCAGGCCACGGAACGTGTGGCGCAGCCGCCCGGCATTCTCCTCCACCCGCCTCGCCGTCATCCGCCGGCCGTCCGGAGTAAGTGCCGCGAGCACCTGGCGCCTGTCCTGCGGATCGTCGCGGGCGGCTAATCCGATCTCGACGGACTGGTGCGGGTGGCGTCACCCGTCGCGGCCGCTCCCGGAGGCGACCTTACCCGGCCGTTCGGCCGCTCCGGTGCGACGTTTCTCGTCCATCCCGACGGCAATGCAACCGCCGGCGGGGTGCTTTCGGCCGCCCGGGCCTCGCTGCCTAGCCCGGCCGTTGGCTGACCGCCTGAAGCTGTCAGGTGGTGCCGCTGAGATAGCCGCCATCGACGACGAGTTCGGTGCCGGTGACGAAGGCGGCGGCGGGCGAGGCGAGGAACAGGCAGGCGCCGACCAGATCCTCGGCGCTGCCCCAGCGCTCCAGCGCCGAGCGGGCGGCGATCTTCGCTTCGGAGACTGCATCCTGCCACAGCCCCGCCGTCATGTCGGTGCGGTGGTAGCCGGGTGCGACCGCATTGACCCGGATGCCTTCGGGGCCGAAGGCGTGCGCGAGATGCCGCGTCGGCCCGAGCACGCCGGCCTTGCTGGCGCCGTAGGCCGGCACCGCCGGATCGGCGAGGGTGCTGAGCATGGAGGCGAAGTTGATGATGCCGCCCCGCGTCGCGCGCAGCGCCCCGCGTGCCGCCATCGACAGCCGCATCACGCTGTTGAGGTTGACGTCGATCACCTCGAGATAGGCGTCCTCCTCGAACTCGTGGTCGGGCTTGGCGACGCCCGCGGCATTCACCAGCACGTCCAGCGCAGGCAGGCGATCCACGAAGGCGCGTATGGCGGCGCTGTCGCGAACGGCCAGGCTGTCGAACTGCACGCCGCCCTCGAGTCCGCGCAACGCGGCGAGCTTGCGCTCCGACGTACCGGTCGCGATCACCTGGGCCCTGGCACGGGCAAAGCCACGCGCCACCGCCAGGCCGATGCCGCTCGATCCGCCCGAGACCAGGACGTGCCGGCCGGTGAACAGGCCGGGTGCGAAACTTGCCGCGGGATCGGTTTTGATTGTCTCCGGGGTCATTCGGCGAGCCGGTCCGGCGCCCCGTCCAGCGCCCCGTCCAGCAGATCGTAAAGCGCCTGCGCCTGGGTGCCGCGGCTGTGCACGGTGACGGCGTCGAAGACCGGCTGCAGCCTTGCGTAGCGATCGGCCCAGGCCGGATCGGGCAGGATCTCGGCGCGGTGGCGCACGCAGCGCGCGACCGCCGTGTCCAGGCATGGGTAGTGGCCAAGTGCGGTTGCGGCCATCGCCGCGCAGCCGACCAGGCCGCATTCGGGCTCCTCTGGAACCAGCACCGGGACGTTGTACGCACTCGCCTTGATACGCAGCCACAGGTCGCTCCTCGAGGCGCCGCTGGAGGCGACGACTCGCTCGATCGGATGGCCGGCGGCGACCGCCATCAGCCGAAGCGAATGCGTGGCGGCAAAGGCGACACCCTCGATGAGGGCACGGTCGAGATGCGCGCGGCCATGCCCTGCGGAAAGGCCGAAGAACTGCGCCCGCACGTTGCGCGACCCGCCGAGCCGCTCGCCGGTCAGGTACGGCAGGAACAGCAGCCCGTCCGCACCGGCCGGCGCCTCCGCCGCCCGATCCATGACGGCGGCATAGTCTTCCTGGCCGTCATGCAGCGCCCGGCGGCCCCAGCGCACCGCGTCGCCGCCGGTCTCCAGCAGCATGAACGCACCCCAGGCGCCCTCGCCCCGGCCGTCCACGCCCCGGCTGTCCATAATCGTGGCAACGTTGCAGATCTCGGCATCGAGCAGCGGCCGCTCGGCAATCACGGTGATGATGCAGGAGGTGCCGGTGACGTCCGATGCGAGGCCGGCCCGGCAGACGCCGGAGCCGAGCAGCGCCACCGGGTAGTCGGCGCCGCCGACCAGCACGGGTGTTCCGGCCCCCAGGCCGGTCAGCCCGGCCGCCTCCGGGGTCAGCGGCCCGAGGATCTCGAGCGGCGCCCGCAACTCGGGCAGGATGCCGGTATCCAGGCCGAGCCGCGCCGCCATGCGCTCCGACCATGCGCCGGTTGCAGGGTCCATCAGGAAGCTCAGCGAGCCGTCGCCCGGATCCATCGCGGTCATGCCGGTCAGGCGGAAGTTCACGAAATCCTTCGGCATCAGCACGATCCGGGTGCGCGCCCAGGCCTCCGGATCATGCTCGCGCAGCCAGGCGAGCTTGAAGGCGGCCCAGGCGGGCGTGGCCGGGCTGCCGCTGTCCATCAGGTAGTCCTGCGGCGGATGCCGGGCCTCGAAGGCCTCGACCAGCGCCGTCGTGCGCTTGTCGTTCCAGAGCGGCACGGTCTCGCGCGTGAGTTGACCGTCGGCATCGAGCAGTACGGTGCCGTGCATCTGCCCGCAGGCGCAGATCGCGACGATGCGATCCGGCAGGTTCGGCACCGCGCGGGCAAGGCCTTGGATCGTCTTGACCACGCCATCCCACCAGGAGGCGGCGCGCTGCTCGGCCCAGCCGAACTGCGGCACGATCTGGTCATGCTCGTGGCTCGCGACATCGACGATACGCCCGGCGAGGTCGACCGCCGCCGCACGCACGCTGCCGGTGCCGATGTCGATCGCCAGCACGAGATCCTGAGCCATCGGAGGAAGTTCCGGCTAAGCGAGATCGGTAGCGGTATTCCCGGTTACTAGGCTCGTCAAGCAGACCCCCGACGCAATCCGGCGAGTTGTGCGCCCAAGCGGTAGTGGGACTACCAATTGCGACGGGGCCGCGGGACGGCGGATTGCCCGAGCGAGGTCGTTGTGGTCGGGTGCTGGGTCGGGCGGACGCCCTCGCGCCGTCGCAGGAGGATTCCGGATGGGTGCTGGCAGGTTGGCGCTGGCCTTGCTGATCGGCCTTTCCACGACGCACCCGGTCGCCGCGGCCGCGCAATGCAGCGTGCCGTTCGGGCTCCGACCGGCCGCCCCCCGCCTGCCGCGCGCCGACGAGGTCGCGCCGGACGTCCCGGTCACCTACTACATCCTGGCGCTGAGCTGGGCGCCGGCCTGGTGCCGGACCGGTGCGGCGCGCCGAGCCAGCGAACGCGGCAGCAACGCGGAGTGCGCCGGTCCCGCGCGCGGCTTCTTGCTGCACGGCTTCTGGCCGAACGGCGACGGGCGGCGGCATCCGCAATACTGCGCCCCGGCCGGCCCGATCGACATCGCGACGCTGCGCATGGCGTATTGCATGACCCCGTCGGCCTCGCTGCTACAGCACGAATGGGCCGCGCATGGCACCTGCGGCTGGTCGCGGCCAGGGGATTATTTCGCACGCGAGGCGTCGATCTGGACCCGGCTGGCGCTGCCCGCGACGCCGACGCTGGCGGGACGCTCGCTCCCTGCCGGGTCGCTGCGGGCGCTATTCGCGCAGGCCAATCCGGGATTGCCGCCCGAGGCCGTCGCGGTGCGGCTGGACCGCGAGCAACGTTTGCGGGAAGTCGACATCTGTTATGCCCGCGACTTCGCACCGATGCCGTGCGGCCGCGGCGAGCATGGCGCGCCCGATGACATCATGGTGCGTGTCAGCCCGACGCTGACGCCATACTGAGCCCGTCCGAGGCCCCGGCCCGATCCTGAACAGCTCGCCGGGCAGCAGAGGAAGTGGTTCGCCGCCGTGCGCGAGGGGCTGCAGCGCGAGACCGGTCGGTCGCTCGAGGACTGGGTGGCGATCGCCAGGACCTGTCCGGCGACGGCGCCGCGCGCTCGGCTGCGATGGTTCAAGGCCGAGCATGGACTGCTTCAGGGGTGGCCGCGTCCGTCTCGGCCTCGCTGTCGGCGTGCAGGATGGCGAGGGGCTGGAGCCTGCGAAACGCGAAGCCTGGTCCGAGCGCCTGAAGACGGCCGTGGTCCTGGATGCGCCGCATGACGTCGATGCCCGGCTCGCAGCACTCCTGCGGCTGGCTTGGGATGCGAGTTGAGCCGCCGAGCGTGCTCAGGCCGGCGGCAGCGGGCTGCACGCAACGGCGGTGGCGCGGGCCAGCACCGTCATCCGGCGGGCCGCGACCGCGCCGCCGGCCATCTCGCCGGCGAGATGTGCCAGCAGCGGCGTGCTCAGCGCCGCGTGCGCCGCGGTGTTGACGGCGACCTCGGTGACCGCGGCCGCCCCGGCCGCCAGCGCCGAACGACGTAGCAAAGCGAGCGTGCCGAGCAGGCCGGGCCGCATGCCATAGACCGCGGCGACCTGGCGGATCAGCCGCAGCCCGCGCCAGCTTACCAGCAGCACCACCAGCGACGGCGCCGGCGTGGCCGCCATGCCCGCCACCACCTGCAGGGCGGCGCGCCGGCCGAGCGCGTCCGAGCGGGCGCGCAGCAGCACCTCGACGCCGGCACGCAGCAGCGGCACCACGGCGTCGGGGTCGTTCAGCCCGGCCAGCGCCGGCAGCAGGGCAGCGCCGCCCTCGACCTCGCCGAGCCAGCGCCGGGCGGCGCGGGTGCGGATTGCGGCATCCGGGGAGGCGAGCTCCAGCCGCAGCCGGTCGACGCTTCGCAGCCGGAACAGCGCGCGCAACTCGCGAACGATGCCGGACAGGATCAGCCCGAACCCGAGCACCGAGACCGCAAGCGTGAGCCAGCCGAGCACCGCGTTGCGGGCGAACTCGGCGGCAACGAAGTTGCCGGTCTGTAGCGCGGCGAGCCCGATCGCCAGGATCGAGGCGCCGCCCAGCATCAGGGCCGGCGTGCTCCAGCGCGCCGGCTCGCGGTCCGCCGCGACTGCGAGCGGCACGGTGTCCACCACCTGCGGCTCCAGCCTGGATGCGCTCCCGGCCTCGGCCTCGATGCGCGGCATGATGCGTGGCGGCTGGACGGGGTTCTCGCTCACAGCAGATCCTCCAGCAGCCAGCCGAGCAGGGCCTCGACGCCGATGTTGGGCACGCCGAGGCGCCCCTGCTGCGGCAGCCGCACCGGCTCGAACGCCGGCAGGTTCAGGAACGGGTGCGCCCAGAACGCCGCATCGGGCGCGCGGTCGGGCACCTCGCCAGGATAGGAGCGGGTCATCTGCCGCTCGCCGAGCACCCGGCCACGCACGGCGGAGACCGGGTGGCCGTCCAGGGTCCAGACGAAATCCTCGGTGCAGCGTACGGACGCGATCGCGAAACCGGCGGTGCGGGCAGCATCGGCCGTCATCCTCTCGTCGGGGAGCTGCGCGATGCTGCGCACCAGCCGCGCGAGGTTGCCGCGCTGGCGCTCGGCGACATGGTCGGCCTTGGTGGCGGCAAAGGCGACCCGGCGCACGATGCGCGGCGGCAGGTGCAGCCGGGCGAGCGCGGTTATCGCATCCAGCCAGGAGCCGCGCCAGCGCAGCGCCCCGGCGGCGGCCGAGAGTGCTGCCTGCGCATCGGCGAAGGCGTCGGGACCGGCATGCAGCGCGCCGAGCAGGTCGGCCAGCACGACGAGCCGGTCCATGTCGCCGAACAGCGGCGAGACCAGCGAGGCGCGCACCGCCTCGACATAGGCGTCGTAGCGGCGCGCCATCAGGCTGGCGAGCCCGCCGCTGCCCCGGCTCGGGAAGAACCGCTCCCAGGGCGGCGAGGCGCCGGGTGCCGGCATCAGGAAGCGCCCCGGCTGCAGCAGCGACAGGCCGGCCTCGTCGCGCAGCCGGCGCAGCAGGACGCGATAGAGCCCGTGCCCCGCTTCCGCCAGCGCCTCGTCGGCGGCGGCACGCTCGGGCAGGCCGCCGGCAAAGGCGAGGAAGTCGCGCGCCAACGGGGCGAGGCGGGGCTGCTCCAGCCTTGCCAGCGCGGCGCGGGCAAACTCGGCATAGCTCTGGCCCAGCAGGGGCAGGTCGAGCAGCCATTCGCCGGGATAGTCGAGCAACTCCAGCCGGACCTGGCGGGGCGGCAATGGAGGTGCGCCAAGTTCGAGGTCCAGGGCAAGCAGCGAGACCTGGTCGGTGCGCTCCGGCCATCTTGGCGGGTCGGCGGCGAGCGAGGCGAGGTGCCTGGCCTGGTCGAAGCGCGGCAGCGGGCCGGCGCCGCTGGCGGCGATGCGGACACGCCTGATGCGGCCGCCCAACGGCTCCGGAGCCAGCAGCGCGGCGGCAAGCGCGGTCAGCAGCACGGTCTTGCCGGCGCGCGCCAGCCCGGTGACGCCGATGCGCACGACGCGTGGCCGGACATAGTCGAGCGGGTTGTGCAGCCGGCCCACGCTCCAGTTCGGCCCCAACCTCCAGCTCGACAAAGTTTGTTCCTCGATGGCGACGGCGCCACGATGCCCCGGTTGTGGCCGCCCGGCCAAGCGCGGGCGCTCCCGGGTCGTGACGGGGTGGCACGGATCATGCTCGTAGCCGCCGTGCCCTTGATGTTGCCGGGCCGCCTGGACTTCCCGGTTGTTCTCGCTTCACGACAAGCCATGAGAAGATTACTGCATGACAAAGTATAAGCTCGAATACCTTTGGCTGGACGGCTACACGCCGGTGCCGAATATTCGCGGGAAGACGCAGATCAAGGAGTTCGACAGCTTCCCGAGCCTGGACGCGCTGCCGCTCTGGGGCTTCGACGGCAGCTCGACCAAGCAGGCGGAAGGCGGCAGTTCTGACTGCGTGCTCAAGCCGGTGTCGCTGTTCCCCGACAGCCAGCGCAAGAACGGCATCATCGTGATGTGCGAAGTCATGATGCCGGACGGCACGCCGCATCCCTCCAACGGCCGCGCCACCATCCTCGACGATCCCGGCGCCTGGTTCGGCTTCGAGCAGGAGTATTTCTTCTATAAGAACGGCCGGCCGATCGGCTTCCCGGAGAGCGGCTATCCCGCGCCGCAGGGGCCCTACTACACCGGCGTCGGCTACAGCAACGTGGGCGATCTCGCACGCAAGATCGTCGAGGAGCATCTCGACATCTGCCTCGATGCCGGAATCAACCACGAGGGCATCAATGCCGAGGTCGCCAAGGGACAGTGGGAGTTCCAGATCTTCGGCAAGGGCTCGAGAAAGGCCGCCGACGAGATGTGGGTCGCGCGCTATCTGCTGCAGCGCCTGACCGAGAAGTATGGCGTCGACATCGAGTATCACTGCAAGCCGCTCGGAAACACCGACTGGAACGGCTCGGGAATGCACGCCAACTTCTCGACCACCTACCTGCGCGAGGTCGGCGGCAAGGAGTATTTCGAACGGCTGATGAAGGCGTTCGAGGATAGTCGGGAGGAGCATATCGCGGTCTATGGGCCGGACAACCATCTGCGCCTGACCGGGCTGCACGAGACCCAGTCGATCCACAGCTTCAGCTACGGCATCGCCGACCGCGGCGCCTCGATCCGGGTGCCGCACAGCTTCGTCAACAACAACTACCGGGGCTACCTGGAGGACCGCCGCCCGAACTCGCAGGGCGATCCGTACCAGATTGCGTCGCGCATCCTCAAGACCATCGCCTCAGTGCCCACCACCTGAACTCCGACAGCCCACGGCGCCGGTCGAGGCCGGGGCCGCGGGTCGCTCTCGGCATTTGCCCAATTCTTAGGCAGAATGCCGTGCAGACGCCCAGCGGTGATCCATCCGTTGCTCGCCTGCCGCCTTCACGCCGCCAGGTTGAGACGCAATTCCTTCGAGTAGATCCGTATCTCTTCGAGCAGTTCGCGGGCCCTTGCCGCGCTGCCATGCTCCATCTGGGTCCTGACCTGCGCCATCTTGCTTTCGACGATGGCCAGGAGGTGTGGTGTGTCGTTCATCCGGTTGCTCCGTGTCGTTTGGTTACGCGTCACTACTCTCCCAAGTTGCGAGGGCAGCAACCCGAGCGTGCAGAACCCTGGCATGTCTTGATGACAGGGCTGTCGCTACATGATCGACTGTTCGACACGATCCCGTAACGTCTTGCAAATGTAATCGACGGGCGGTTTTCCATTTCCGGTCGCCGACCTATGCAGGTGCCGCATCCGCCCCTGAGGTCGCTTTACATGTCCCATCGCCTCCGCCTGACCTGTACCAGCATGATCACCGCCGCGGCGCTGGTCATGCAGCCACTGGCAGCCTGTGCTGCCGGTCTGCAGGACGATCTCGCCTCGCAGACCGGCAGCGACGCGACCATGGTGGTGATCGGGCCACCCTCGAGTGCCGCGGTCATGGCACAGGCGCATGCTCCGGCTAGCGAGCCTGCCTACTCGCACGCCGTGAAGCTCGCGCTGCTGCGCAAGAAGGTGAAATACGTGTTCGTGCTGTTCCAGGAGAATCGCGCGTTCGACTTCCACTTCGGCACCTTCCCGGGCGCCAACGGCCTGTTCAGCCAGCCCGCTTCCCAGACGCCGGGCTTCAAGCAGGCGATCGTCAACCCCGACGGCAGCGTCGGCACGATCTCGCCGTTCCTGATCCCGAACACGGTGACCGCCACCGGGGGCAAGACGGTGCAGATCTACCCGGCCGACACAGACTCCGTTGATCACTCGCATACCGGCATCAACAACTCGCTCGACGTCACCAACGGCGTTGCCGCCAACAACCGCTACGCGCTGAACGAGGAAGGCCTCACCACCAAGGGAGGCAAGATCGTCTCGCTCTCGACCGGTATCGCAGCGGCCAGCAACCCGACCGAGGCCGCCAAGCAGAAGGGTGAGCTCGTCATGAGCCACGACGACTGCAACACGGTGCCGTTCCTGTGGCAGTTCGCCGATCGCTTCACCCTGTTCGACGCGATGCACCAGACCATCATCGGGCCGTCCACACCGAACGCGATCGCGATGATCGCCGGCCAGTCCGGCGAGACGCAGTGGGCGCTGCACCCCAGCACCGGCAGCAACAACACCAACCCCGTGGTGGCCGAGAGCGGCGGCGAGCCGGTGGTGGGCGACGCCGGACCCTATGCGGGCTCGAACTTCGACACCTCGGCGGTAAAACCGCCATACGGCCCGAACGACGAGAGCCCGGCGACCCCGGCGCTGAACCAGACCTACGCGACGCTGCCGCTGTCCTTCATGGGCAACAAGATCGCGCAGACGATCCAAACCGACCAGAACCCGGCGCTGGACCTGCTCGACGTGCAGGACGACATCCGCACCATCGCCAGCCAGCAGGTCGCTCCCACCAACTGGGGCTGGTACCAGGAGGGCTACGACCTCGAGCCGACCGACACCAACGGCGTCGCCAGCTATGCGACCTACATCACCCACCACAATGCGCCGCAATATTTCGGCTATGTCGGCGACAACCCGAAGGTCACCACCAACCTGCACGGGCTGGGTGACTTCTACAGCGACGTCGCGGCGCAGAAGCTGCCGTCCAAGGGCGGCGTGTTCTACGTCCGTGGCGGCTACGGCAACAACGACAAGCTGCTGCCGGTCGATCCTGACCCGACCGTGCAGAAGGCCTTCCCGGGCAGCGACGACCATCCGGGCTACTCGGATACGCAAATTGCCGAATCCCTGGTCGCCGACGAGGTCAACGCGATCGCCGCGTCGCCCTATTGGAAGGACAGCGCGATCATCATCACCTACGATGAGACCGACGGTCTCTACGACCACGCGCTGCCGCACTTCCGCGAGCTCGATCCAGAGGGCAATCCGCTCGCCGCCGGCCCGCGCATTCCGCTCATCGTGATCTCGCCGTACAGCCGGGTGCACGCGATCAGTCACGAGTATGCGGAGCACAGCTCGGTCATCAAGTTCATCAACGAGATGTTCAGCCTCACCCCGCTCGCCGATCTGCCGGACGAGGTGAAGGGACGGGCGCTCGGCCGTCAGGAGTTCGGCCAGAGCAATCTCGGACCGGCCGACGGCGCCGACAGTCAGCCCGGCGACCTGTTCTCGGCGTTCGACAATTCGCGGCTGTCCGGCCAGATGTCGCCGCTGCCGGCCGAATATGCCGAGATCCCGGTCCCGATCGCGCACACCCTCCCGCACTATGGCGGGCAGGGCTGCGCCGCGCTGAACATCATCCCGACCGACTACAACACCGGCAAGCTGATCGACCCGGCACCGGCGGACTTCAACCCGCGTCCGAGCACCACGCCAGGCACGCCGACCTCGGGTACCTGGACTCCGTGATCCGACTAGCCTGTGTCGTGGCCGCCCTGCTTGTCGGGGCGGCCATTCTTTTGTCCGCTCCGGCCGGGGCGGCACCACGGACGATCGACACGGTCCGCAACACGGGACGGCTCTCCTGCGGGATCATCGTCGAGCAGGAGGATTTCACCAAGTCCGACAGCCACGGCGACCTCTCAGGCTTCGCGGCGCCGTTTTGCGGCGCGGTGGCCGCCGCTGTGCTCGGCGACCCGCGCAAGGTCGCGCTGAAAGGCTATCCGGACCAGGGACACGCGCTGGCGGCGCTGCAGGGGCGGCAGCTCGACCTCCTGGTGGGCGTGACGCCGGATGCAACCACCGCCCTGCTGCATCACCTGGGCTTCGCGCCGGCGATCTTCATCGACGGGCAGGGCTTCCTGGTGGCGAGGCGCCTGCATGCCCGCGCACCTGCCGATCTCGCCGGCCACCTGGTCTGCTATATCGCGGGAACGCCGGCCGATGCCGGGATGCTGGACTGGTCGGCGCGCAGTCACGTGGCCCTTCGCCACCACCCGTTCGAGGAGATCGGCGAGATGGAGGCGGCGCTGACCAGCGGCAACTGCGACGCCATCACCGCCGGCGTCTCGTGGCTGGCCGGGATGCGCGCGGGCTTCCACGCCATGCAGGACCAGTTCGAGATCCTGCCTCAGATGATCTCGGTCGATCCGTTCGCGCCGGCGATGAGGGGCGACGACGCCGCCTGGACCGCCATCGTCAGCGATGTGGTGGGCGCGCTGGTGGATGCGGAACAGGACGGCGTCTCCCGCGACCGCCTCGGCCGGCTTTCAGGAGATCCCGCCGCGACTGGCGCGCTCGCGGCACCGACGCCGGGGCTCGTGGGCCTGCTGGGACTGCAGGATGGCTGGGCAGCCCGGGCGGTGGCGGCGTCCGGTAATTACGGCCAGATCCTGGCCGCCCGGGCCGGCGCGGCCAGCCCGCTCAGGCTCGCGCGTGGTCCGAATGCCCTGTGGAGCCAGGGCGGCCTGATCGACGGAGTGCGCTGACGAAGCGAAGCGCCCCTTCCACCATGGGTGGAAGGGGCGCCTGCCGTCCACGTGGGACGCTCCTCCCGAAGGGCGAGCGCCGTGAATGATCAGGCGAGGCTGATCGCGGCTGCTTCCGGGCCCTTCTGGCCCTGTACCACCTGTACGCGGGTCGACTGGCCCTCGTTCAGGCTGGACAGGCCGGAGCGCTCGAGCGCCGAGGCATGCACGAAGATGTCCTTGCCGCCGGTGTCAGGCGTGATGAAGCCGAAGCCCTTGGTGGCGTTGTACCACTTGACGATGCCGCGCACCTCCTCGGCCTGCGACAGGTCGGGAGTGGTGCGGCCGCTGCGGAAGCCACCGCCGGTGCGCGGGGCGCCAAACCCGCCAGGTGCCGCGGAACGCGGGCGCTCCGGCTGCGCGGTGGTCTCGTCGACCGAGATCACCTCGGCGACTTGCCGGCCCTTGGGGCCCTGGCCGATCCGCACGCCAAGCGTCACACCCGGGCTGACACTGTCATGGCCGGACTGGGTGAGCGCGTTCGCATGCAGGAACACGTCGCCTGAACCATCCGACAGCTCGACGAAGCCGAAGCCCTTCTCGCTGTTGAACCACTTGACGCTGGCGCTGATCTCCGGCCCGGAGGCGATGACCTGCGAGCCACCGCCGCCGCCGCCGCCCAGCGGCCGGCGCGGCGGTCCGCCTCGATCGGTGAATGTGGGGGCTGGCACGAAATCATCGTCAAATCCGCCGCGGCGCGGGGAGCGGGGGCTGCGGTCGGTCCTGTTACTTCTCAACGGTCGTAATCCCGGGATCTAGTGGGTGCTGGCCTGTGCAGGCGCACCGTGTGGAGGCGGTATGCTGTAGACTGTCTTCCCATCGGAAGGCATCGGAGGATGGCATAGCACGGTCGATCCCGCACCGACGACCACCACCAATCACGTAGTTGTGTTGAACTTTCGCGGCAAGGTTGTCATCTAAGTGTAATGCCGTTGCATGGTTGCATCACTGCGACTCGCATCAACCAGCGGACAGCACCCCATGCGGATGCTCAGCGTGCCAGTGGCGCGCGATGTCGATGCGGCGCGCGACCCATACCCGATCATGGCGCAGGATGTAGTCGAGGAACCGGGCCAGGGCGATTGCACGTCCCGGTCTCCCGGCGAGCCGGCAATGCAGCCCGATCGACAGCAGCTTCGGCGCGGCCTCGCCCTCCGCGTACAGCATGTCGAAGCTGTCGCGCAGGTAGGCATAGAAATCGTCGCCGCTGGCATAGCCGGCCGGCGAGGCGAACCGCATGTCGTTGGCGTCCAGCGTATAGGGAATGACCAGTTGCGGCAGTCCGTCGCCGCGCCGGCAGCCGAGGTCCCAGTACGGCAGGTCGTCGGCGTAGCTGTCCGACCAGTACAGGAAGCCTCCCTCCTCGGCGACCAGGCTGCCGGTGTCTGGGCTGCAGCGACCGAGATAGAAGCCGAGCGGCCGGCTGCCCAGGATGCGGGTCTGCACCTCGATCGCCCGGCGCAGGTCGGCGCACTCGCGGGCGCGCCCCACAAACTGGTAGTCGAGCCAGCGGTAGCCGTGCGACGCCACCTCGTGGCCCGCCTCGGCCATGGCGATCGCGACCTCCGGCAGCCGCTCGATCGCCATGCCGACGGCATAGCTGGTGAAGTGTAGGCCACGCTCGGCGAACAGCCTCAGCAGCCGCCAGACCCCGGCGCGGCTGCCATACTCGTACAGGCTTTCCATGTTCATGTGCCGCGCGCCTGCGACCGGCAGCGCCGGGACGATGTCGGACAGGAAGGTCTCCGACGCCGCGTCGCCATGCAGGATGCAGGACTCGCCGCCCTCCTCGTAGTTGACGACGAACTGCACCGCGATGCGGGCCGCATCCGGCCAGCGCGGGTGTGGCGGGTTCGCCCCATAGCCGCGCAGGTCGCGCGGATAGGGTTGTCCGCCGCCGGCCAGGGCGCTGCTCGGGGGTTTGCTCAGGAGGATGAACCTCATAGAAGGGATGCGGTCGTCGGTGAACGCCCGGCCAGAAGGCGAGCCAGGAATACCGGATAGTGAGCACCATGACGCGTCGTTTTGCCAGCCTTCCGCCGGGTATGGGCCGCTTGCCGGGCCTGGCCGCGATCGGCGCCCTGGCGGCTTCGGCCTTCGCCACTCCGGCGGCGGCGACGCCGTTGCAGGACCCGTACGGCACCTGGACGGTCCAGGGCGAGAACGATGCGGTCTCGACGCTGAAGGGAACCTCGGACCAATACTATACCAGCGGGCTCAGGATCGGCTGGACGTCCGGCACCGACAACCAGCCGCCGGCGATCTCCAACCTGAACCGTCTGATCTGGGGCGACGGGATGCAGCGCATCGCCTTCGGCCTGCAGCAGTCGATCTTCACGCCGCGCGGCACCCAGATCGACCCGCCGAACCCGCAGGACCGGCCCTATGCCGGCGTGCTCCTGGCCACCGCCAACCTGATCAGCGACACCGACACCACGCGCAGCGTGTTCGGCGTGCAGGCCGGCGTGCTCGGCTCCTATGCCGGCGGCTACCAGGTGCAGAACGGGTTCCACAGCCTGATTGGCGATACACCGAACCGCGGCTGGCACTACCAGTTGCCGAACCAGCCGATCCTGCAACTGCAGGCGAGCCGGACCTGGCGATTCCCGGTGATCGACGCCTACGGCATCTCGGTGGACCTGTTGCCCACCGTTACCGCGGCCGGCGGCGATTTCCGGACCTACGCCCAGGCCGGTGGCACTGTGCGCATCGGCCAGGGTCTGGACTCCGATTTCGGCACGCCGCGCATCAGCCCCGGCCTCGACGGCACCGACGCCTACAAGGCGACCCGGCCATTCGCCTGGTACGCCTTTGCCGGGCTGGACGGACAGGCGGTCGGATACGACGCCACCCTGCAGGGCAGCACCTTCCGCACCGGCGAGCCGCACGTCTCCAAGATCTGGGATGTCGGCGAGGTCGAAGGCGGCCTGGCGCTGCTCTATCACGGCGTCCGGCTGGCCTATACGCAGACCTGGCAAACCGAGGAGTTCAACGGCCAGAAGGGCGGCCTGTTCAGCTTCGGCTCGGTGGTGCTGTCGGCGAAGTTCTGAGCGTCGGGATTACGACATACCAATCAGGCGGGGGCTGCTTTAGTGTCCTGCCGTTGGGACGAGCCGAGGAGTACAGGTCACGCGCTACAGCCTGAAGCGCAGGAACGGCAGGCCGGCGCCACGCGGCACGCGACGGATCGTCGCGGTGCGGCTGTTCGCCTGCCTTTCCGCGCTCGCCCTGGTCAGCGCATTTGCCATCGCGGCCTTGCTGCCGCCGCAGATGAGCCTCGGCGCCATGCTGCTGGCGATGGACCCCTCGATGCTGGGCCGCCTGCACGTCTCGATCGCCCGGCATGCCTGGGAGGGGCTCTGGCAGGAGGGAATGATGCCGTTCCTGCTGCGCCCGGCCTGGCTGACGCCGCTGATGACCGGGCTGGTCGCCGGCGGCATCGCCTTCAGCCTGAACAATAATGGGCCGACCAGACAAAGCACCCGCCGCAGCGGCTAGAGGCTGCTTGTAAACGCCTGCTGCTGGCGAGCCGACGCGGCTTTGCTGCGCTCCGATACTCACGGCCAGGAGGCCGCTCCGCTCCGGTGCTCGAAAAGCCACGCCGGACGCGGTCCTTTGGACCGCTCTCATCCGGCATCAGGCGTTTACAAGCAGCCTCTCGGCAGATTGGGTTCCCTTAGGACTGATCTTCCATTGCTCGAATCGAGCCGACCTGACGAGGCAGCCTCGGGATTGGTCTGCCGATCAGGTAGCCCTGGATCTCTTCGCAGCCGTGCGCGTCCAGGAAGGCTAGCTGTTCTTCCGTCTCTACGCCTTCGGCGCAACTGGTCATGCCCAGGGACTGCACCATCTGCAGCACGCCGCGGGTGATCGCTTCGGCTCTCCGATCGCGGCCGATCGCCTGGACGAACTGGCTATCCAGCTTGACCTGGTCGAATGGGTAGGTCCCGAGCAGGCCGAGGCAGGAATAGCCGGTGCCGAAATCGTCGAGGGCCAGCCTGACGCCCATCGCGCGGACCTGCGACAGCTCGCGCCTCGTCATGCCGTCCGAGCCGAACGGCACCCGCTCGGACAGCTCGATCTGCAGCCGGGTCGGGTCCAGCCCGGTCTCGTCGAGCACCCGACGCAGCAGCGACGGCAGCCGGTTGTGCGAGATCCAGACCGGCGAGATGTTGACCGAGACGCCGAGCGCCTGCTCCCAGGACTGCGCTTCCCGGCAGGCCGCCGCCAGCACCCAGCCGTCGATCTGCTCGATCAGGCCGGCCGCCTCGGCGCAGGAGATGAAGATCTCCGGCGAAATGTCGCCGTAGCCTGGCCGGTGCCAGCGGGCGAGGGCCTCGAAGCTCACCACCTTCTCGGTCGCGGTGTCGATCACCGGCAGCCAGTTCAGCGTGAAGTCACCGTTCATGGTGGCGCGCTGCAGGTCCTGCTCGATGCCGGCGCTGAGCTCGTAGGTCTGCAGCAGGTTCGGCGTCGCATGGATGTGCCGGCCGTCGCCCTGGCGCTTGGCATGACTCAGCGCCGCCTCGGCGCTGCGAAGCAGGCCGGTGCTGTCGAGCGCGTCCGCGGGATAGCTGGCAATGCCGGCGGAGGGTCGCAGCGGCACGTCCAGCCCGTCGAGATGGGCGGGCTCGCGCAGCCGGTCCATCGCACGGATCGCCACCGCCTCGATGTCGGCCGCCGTCACCCGGCCGCCGACGACGAGCGCGAAGCCGCCGCCGCCGAGATGGGCCAGGAAGCCGGGGCTCGGAGTGACCGACTTCAGCCGCCCGGCGATCTGCTTGAGCGCCTGGTCCACCGCGCCGCGGCCATGCATCTCGTTGAGCTCGGCGAGCCGGCCGATGTCGATGCGCAAGATGCCGAAGCCCGGCGGCAGCGAGGTGGTGTTGGCGCGCTCGGCGCCTTCGACCAGCCGGTCGAGTGCGGTTTCCAGCGCCTCGCGGCCGGGCAGCGCGGTCACCGCCTCGGAGCCGATGTCGGTGCGCGCCTCGGCGCCGGGCTCGAAGGCGAGCAGGGAGCCCGCGGCCCGGGCGAGGTCGGCCAGGATCGCGAGGCTCTCGCGGCCGAACCGGCGGGCCTTGTGGTCGAGGACGCAGAGCACGCCTATCGAGGCGCCCGATCCGTCGCGCAGCGTGGCGCCGGCATAGGCGCCAAAGCCCGAATGGCGCTCGTCCTCGGGGGAGGCGAGCAAGGCCGGGTCGTGCTGCAGGTCGGCGATCTCCAGCGTCATGCGGCGCTGGCTGTCCATCTGCGTGCGGATGATGGAGATCGGCAGCGTCTCGCCGAGCGAGCGGCCGAACGCGCCCCTGATCTGCAGCTTGCCGTGCTCGTCGACGAGCACGAGGGCCAGCGGCACATCGAGTCCGCGCATGGCGACACGTGCGAAGGCGCTGAAGGCGCTGTCCTCGCCTTCGCCCAGGACATGGCCCGGACGCGGCAGGACGAGGCGCTCGCTGCTGATCTTGACCGGCGGCGGACGGGCCATGGCGGTCAGCGTCCCGATGCGGGCTGGTGGTCAGGAAGCAGTTTGCCGTTCAGCACGCGTCGCTCCAATCCCGGAGAGGCCGGTTCGCTCAGGTTGTGGCCCGAAACGGTTACAACCTTGCGAATTTCGGGGCAATTTTATTCCACGAGGGGTGCGGCGCGCAGGTGCACGAGCGGCTGCCCGGTGCCGGTGCAGAGCATCTCGCCGACGAGGGTGCGATGGCAATGCCCCGGGTCGCGCTCGAAGCACAGCAGGCAGGCCCGGGTCGCGCTGGCCGCCTCGCGTGCCTCGGCGAGGGCAGCCTGCGAGCGCTATCCCTGCATGTGCAGGGCGAAGATGCGCTGCATGGTCGCGATGTCGCCGCGCCGGACCGCGTCCCGGCCGGGCTTCGGCGTGCCGAGCGGCTGCAGGTGAAGGTAGCCGATGCCGGCCTCGGCGAGACCGGCGGCCAGCACCCGCTTGGAGAAGCCGGCGCGGCGCGAGGCGGCCACTGCGCGGACGTCGATGAGCAGGACGGTGCCGGCGGCGAGCAGCGCATCGCGCACGGCGGCAAAGCTGCACGCCTGGTAGCCGATGGTGAAGATCGGCGCCGCGCGCTGTCCGGTTCGGTCAGCCGCCGGCAGGATGCACCGCGACCAGCTCGATCTTGAAGACCAGCGCCGAGTTCGGCGGGATCGGTCCGGCGCCGTTCGGGCCGTAGCCCAGCTTGCTCGGGATGTACAGCATCCAGGTATCGCCCGGCCGCATCAGCCGCAGGCCTTCCATCCAGCCCGGGATCAGGCCGCTGAAGGTCATCCGGGCCATGCCGCCCTGCTGCTGGGTGCTGTCGAAGGTCGCGCCGTCCGGAAGCTTGCCGTCATAGTTCAGCACCACCTGGTCGCCGGGCGAGGGCTGGCTGCCATGCGGGTCGCCCGATTGCAGCACCTTGTATTCGAGGCCGGAGGGCAACGTCCTGACGCCCGGCTGGCTCGCCGTGTGGCGCATGAAGTCGTCGCCCTCGTCGGCGAGCGCCGCGTGCGACAGGCCGAGGACCGCCGAAAGAGCGAGCGCCCCGCAAGTCATGAAGTGATCGGCTCGGGACCAGGTGCGGGCAGATGGCATGGAGGCTCCGGGCGAAAGGCGACGGATCTCATCACGCCGGATCCGGTCCGACAAGGTCGCGGGCTGGTATCAGCCGCGGGCGAACGGAAGAGCGGCGGTCAGCCGCCGACCAGGGTGCCGGTCCGGCCGGTGCGGCTCCTGGACCCGCGGCGCGCCCGGTGTGGTCGCTGGCGGTCGCACAGCAGCGCCCCGAACCCGCCCAGCAGCATCAGGGCTGCCATCGGCACCGGGCTGCCGCGGCCGATCTCGCCCACCAGGACGGTGCTGAAGGCGCCGATGAAGAAGACCGTCGTGCCGTACAGCGCGGAGGCGCTGCCGGCCTCGGACGCATGCGGCAGCAGCGAGCCGATCGCCGCTCCCGGCAGCAAGAAGCCGAGGGCGGTCATGCAGGCCATCATGCAGACGGCAATGCCGAGCGCGCCGCCCAGCCCGCTCAGCGCCAGCGCCAGCATCGCGGCACAGGTGGCGATCAGCCCGAAGGCGGCGGCGGTCAGCACGCGTCCGGGATAGAATCGTTGCACCGCCCGGGCGTTCGCCTGCACCCCGATTATGTAGCCGGTGGCGTTGAGGATGAAGACGGTGCCGAACAGCGTCGGCGACAGGTGGTAGCGGCCGAGGAACACGGTCGGCGCGCCGCCCAGGAAGGCGAACAGGCTGAAGGTGCCGCAGCCGCCCTCGAGGGCATGGAAGCGGAACACCCGGTCGCGCCAGACGCGGCGGTAGCGCAGCAGCGTCGGCACCAGCCGCAGCGTGACGTGGCGCTCCGGCAGCAGCGTGTCGGGCAGGTAGCGCCAGATCAGCACGGTGCAGAGGACGCCATACAGCGCCGCGACCCAGAAGATCGCCTCCCAGCCCAGATGTTCGGCGATGACCCCGCCCAGTGTCGGCGCCAGGATCGGCACCACGCCCATCACCAGGGTCAGCCGGCTGATCAGCCGCGCCGCCTCGACGCCGTTGATCACCATGTCGCGGATGACCGCGCGCGGGATCACCAGGCTCGCGGCGCCACCGAAGGCCGCGACCAGGCGCCAGCAGGACAGCACCGTCATCGAGGGCGCCGTGGCGCAGCCGATCGAGGCGATGGTGTAGAGCGCGGTGCCGAGCAGCAACGGAACCCGCCGGCCGTAATGATCGGAAAGTGGCCCGTGCGTGATCTGGCCGAGCGACAGGCCCAGGAACCAGGCCGCCAGCGTGATCTGCGCCTCGCCGGGGCCGGCCATCAGCTCCGCCTTCATGGCGGGGAAAGCGGGCAGATACATGTCGGTCGAGATCGGGCCGACCGCCGTCAGCAACGCGAGCAGCACGATGATCAGGCCAGGCGCACTGACTCTGATCGGCGCTCTGGCTTTCATCAGCGCCCTGAATATATCGGCAACGGGGATTTCATCGGCATCGGGATCTCGCGCGCCGGCGTGAGGGTTGCAGACCTCCCTGATCAGCCGTCCGCCGGGCGGTGTCAACGCCCGGCAGGCAGGTCCGCTCCCGCTACATTCGGGGATGCCCGGCGGCGTCGTCCAGCAGCCGGTCCGCTCTCCGCGTGGCCTCGTGGCAGGACGCGCGACTCTGCGCCAGGCTCGTGTTCATCGTGCCGAGATCCTCATGCACCGCGCGCGCCTGGGTGCCGATGCCACGCAACTGCTCAGCCAGCCGGGCCAGCTCGTCGCACCATGCCGCGACTGCGGCGCGCTGCTCGGCGAGACGCGTCTCGAGCATGCGCAGGGCGGCCAGCAGCCTCGCCTGCGGATCGACGGGAATACGGATGATCTCGGCCGATGACCTGGCGGGCTGCTGCACGGCTGAGTGTCCACTTCCTGATCCGGCGACCAGAAATCGACAGCGACTACCGGACCGTCAACCGCGGCATCATCAACTCACGAATTGTTTGCGGGCAGGTAAGATCCGTTGCTGTCGGGCTGGTCCGCGATCAGTCGGGCAGCCCATCCAGGCGGCCGCGCAGCGCCTCGATCCGCCAGGCGCCGGCGAGCGCGCCGACGGGCGCCGAGGCGACTGTCCGGCTGGGACAGATGCGGGCGAGCTGGATCTGCAGCGCCATCGCCTCCTCCGGGCCGGCACCCGCCGCGCGGCACAGGGCCAGCAGCCCCTCGCGGTCGCGCCGGGTGATCGCGGCCTCGACCACCGCGGGTGGGACCCCGGCGCGGGACGCCAGGATCCGACTGGCGCGGCGATGCGACGCCGCCGAGAGGGCCTCGCCGAGATCGTCGCCCGGATCACCCTCCTGCACCGCGATCCCGGCATCGGGCGGCCCGGATGTCTCGCGCCTGAGAGCCAGCAGCCGCTCCTGCAGGGCCAGGCGGTCCTGCCGGCTCAGCGCCTCCATGTCTCCCAGGGTCGCCACCAGCATGCGCCGCGCCCAGCTCGCGCAGATGCCGCCCAGGCTCGTCACGTCGGATTCGTCCTCCAACGCGTCGAGCACCAGCTCGCGATGCTGCGGCGACGGGTGCGCCAGCAGGATCCCGGCGATGGCCGGGCGATCCATCCGCGGATCGGCAAGCTGCAGCCCGAGCAGGGTCGCCGGGCCCAGGGCGGCGGCCAGGCGTGGCAGCAGCTGCTCGGTGCCGGGCAGCGTCGCGGTCAGGGTCCGCACTGTATCAGCCGGTACCCCGGCGAGCACCGCCGCGCAACCCTCGACCAGGGCGGACCAGGTGGCGGCGACGAGCCGCAGCAGGTGGGCCTCGATCGCTTCCGCCAGCGCGCTGCGTCCGGATGTTGGGCCGAGCAGATCGTCGAGCCGCGTGGCAATCGCACCAGAGGTCAAGGCATCGGCTCCTCGCTGGAGACCAGCCAGCGGCCGCCGCCTGCCAGTTTGACCGCGCGCATCGCGCCGGTGGCCCTTCGCAGCAGGCTGTCGACGCCCTCGAACGAACGGCTCGGACGGCTGGCGAGGCCGATCGAGAGACCGATCCGGCCGCAGGCCGCGTCGTTGCCCGACATCGGCACGCCGCTGCGCGCCAGGCCCTCGGCGCGTTCGGCGGCGGCGAACTGGTCGGCGCCGTCGAGCCAGATCGCGAACATGTCGCCGCCGAGCCGGGCGACGAGGTCGCTCGGCCGCACCCCGTTATTGAGAAAGCCGGCAGTGCCGACGAGCGTGGCGTCTCCGGCCTCGGTGCCGCCCTGACCGTTGACGTGGCGCAGGCCGTCGATCCCGATCACCATCAGCGTCCCACACAGCCCGTCCCGATCCAGGCGGTCGAGCCGGCGCGTCACCGCGGGCTCGAAGCCGCGCCGGTTGAGCAGGCCGGTCAGAAGGTCGGTTCGCGACTGCCGGGCGGTCTCGCGCTGGATCTGCTCCTGCTCGATGGCCGGCTGGATGGCGTGCAGCACCGAGGCGGCGAGGCCGGTCTCGGTTTCGCTCCAGCCGGCTTCCTCGCGCCACAGCGCCAGCACCGCGACGGCGCTGAAATGGTTGCCACTGGCGCACAGCAGCAGCGACAGCCCGACATCCGGAACCTGGCGCGACCAGGGCGGGCGGTGGTCCGTGCTGGCCTTTGCCACCAGGTCGCGCAGGCCTCGCGCGGTGCCGGGCCAGGGCCGTCCGCCCTGCGCGAGCTGGACCATGTCGGCGCCGGACGTCTCGGCGCCCACGGCATGCGCGTCGTGCAGCAGCAGCGCTGCACCCTGGGCATCGGTGGCGTTGGCCAGTTCCTCCAGGGCGATGGCGAGCGACGGGGCCGGCAGCAGGGCGTCGCGCATCCGCGCCAGGATGAGCCAGACATTCTCCTGCTGCAGCAGGTCGGAGGCGAGGCGGGCCTCGTAGCGGTCCTGCACGGTGATGTCGGTGCCGATGCCGCGTACTGCGCCGGGCGTGTCTGCGCAGCCGTTTGCACCCACCGGCTCGCTGGAGAGCAGCAGGCAGCAGGCGGAGCCGTCTGCGTGCCGCAGCCAGACCCGGCGCTTGCGGCGCTGCCGGGTTACCGAGAACGGGTTGAACAGGCTGGGCAGCGGCGCGCCGGCCGGTTGCGCAAGCAGGTCGGCAGCCGGAGTGCCGATCAGCCGCGCCGCCTGCCAGCCGAGCACGATGTCCGGCGACAGCATGACGAAGCGGCCATCGCGATCGGTCTCGAAGGCGATGTCGGCGCCGAGTGCGACCAGTGCCCGCCAGCGGTTGCGGCTGTCGCGCATGCAGGCGCTCAGGCCCGCGATCGGTGCATTGCCGGGCCGGATCTCACCCGATGCGGGCTCGCGAGGCGGGAAATCAGCCAGGCCCGGTTCGATGAAGGTCATGCGTCTCGTCCATCCTGCGTGTCGCACCTTGCGCCCGGCTTGGTGAAAAGCCGGTAAAGAGCGCCGCGTCCCGCGGCGTGGCACGTTGACAGGCGGGAAGGGCTCCACGCATGGTCCGCGCGCCTCCCCGGCCCGAACCTCCAGCCTCAAACCACCCGGCCTTCACTCCAACCATACGGAACCGCGATGCCAGACCAGGCGGGGTCATCAGACCAGGCACCAGGCGCGTTGCAGAACCGGATCCTGGCGCTGTGGGAGCGCCGCGACGGCATCGGCGCCGGCACCCAGGGTGCGGATCGTGACGATGTCGAGCAGGTGCTGTCCGGCCTGGATGACGGCAGCCTGCGCGTGGCCGAGCCCGGCGCCGGCGGCTGGGTGGTGAATGCCTGGCTCAAGCAGGCCGTGCTGCTCTCGTTTAGGCTCAACGACAGCGTGCCGATGCAAGGCGCCGGCGGAGCGCCGGTGTTCGACAAGGTTGGCGTGAAGTTCGCTGGCTGGGACGCCGCCCGGTTCTTGCAGGCGGGCTTCCGCGCGGTCCCTGGCGCGGTGGTGCGGCGCTCGGCGTACGTGGCACCCGGCGTCGTGCTGATGCCCTGCTTCGTCAATGTCGGCGCCCGCATCGAGAGCGGCACCATGATCGACACCTGGGCGACGGTCGGAAGCTGCGCCCAGGTGGGACGCCGCTGCCATATCAGCGGCGGCACCGGCATCGGCGGCGTGCTGGAGCCGTTGCAGGCCGCGCCGGTGATCATCGAGGATGACTGCTTCATCGGCGCCCGCTCGGAGGTCGCCGAAGGGGTGGTGGTCGAGCGCGGCAGCGTCATCTCGATGGGCGTGTTCCTCGGCGCCTCGACGAAGATCGTCGATCGCGCGACCGGCGAGGTGTTCATCGGCAGGGTGCCGGCCTATTCGGTGGTGGTGCCGGGCGCGCTGCCGCCGTCGGGGTTGGCCGGCGACAACCGGACACTGCCGTCGCTGGCCTGCGCGGTCATCGTCAAGCGGGTGGATGCGCGCACCCGCGCCAAGACCTCGATCAACGAGCTGCTGCGCGATTGAGCCCGGGTCATGCAACGGCGGCGCTCTGCACCGAGGCAGTCGGGCTCGCCCAGGCGCTGATCCGCGCGCCGTCGGTGACGCCCGCTGATGGCGGCGCGCAAGCGGTGCTGGCGGACGTGCTGACGGGGCTCGGCTTTGCCGTGACGCACCTGCCGTTCGGCGAGCTGGGCCGGATGACCCCGAACCTGTTCGCGCGCATCGGCACGCAGGCGCCCCACCTGTGTTTTGCCGGCCATACCGACGTGGTGCCGCCAGGGGAGGCGGCCTGGTCGCGGCCACCATTCGCCGCCGAGCTGCACGACGGTGTGCTGTATGGCCGCGGCGCCTGCGACATGAAGGGTGCGGTCGCCGCCTTCGTCGCCGCCGCCGCCCGGCATCTGCAGGACGCGGCCTCGCCGGACGCGATCGGTTGCTCGATCAGCCTGCTGATCACCGGCGACGAGGAGGGGCCGGCGACCGACGGCACCGTGCGGGTGCTGGACTGGATGCGGGCGAACGGACAGGTGCCGGATTTCTGCCTGGTCGGCGAGCCGACGAATCCGGCCCGCCTCGGCGAGGTGATCAAGGTCGGCCGGCGTGGCAGCCTGAACGCCAGCGTCACCATCGAGGGCGTTCAGGGCCATGTCGCCTACCCGGACCGCGCCGACAACCCGGTGCACCGGCTGGTGTCGCTGCTGGCCGACCTCGTCACGCACCGGCTGGATGACGGCAATGCCTGGTTCGAGCCGTCGGCGCTGCAGGTCACCAGCATCGATGTCGGCAATCCGGCGCGCAACGTGATCCCGGCGCGGGCCTCGGCGCGGCTCAACATCCGGTTCAACGACATCCATTCCGGCCGCTCGCTTCGGCAATGGCTGCGCGAGATGCTCGATCGCCATGCCCCGGGCAGCCATCTGGAGGTCCAGCTCGGTGGCGAGGCTTTCCTTACCCGGCCCGGGCCCTATGTTGCGGCTCTGGCCGAGGTGGTGCAGGCGCAGACCGGCACCGTCCCCAGGCTCGATACCGGCGGCGGCACCTCCGACGCCCGGTTCATTGCCCGCGTCTGCCCGGTGGCCGAGTTCGGCCTGGTGGGCGCCAGCATGCACAAGGCGGACGAGAACGTGAGCGTGACCGACCTCGAAAAGCTCGTTGCGATCTACCGGGACTTCCTGGGGCGCATCGCGACGGGAGCCGGCGCATGAAGCGGCCGTTGCGGCGCCGGTCGCCGGTGCGCGGACCGGTCAGGACCAGCGTCGTGCAGGGGCTGCTGCTGATCGCGCGCGGACGCCCCGAGGGTCTGCAATGCTTCGCCGCGACCCCGGATGCGTTCCTGTCGGCGCTGGCGCCCTGGCTCGCCTTCCTGCTGGTCGGGCTGCTGCTGATGCTGCTGCGCGAGCCGACCGCGTCGGGCATGACGCTGATCCTGCTGTCGTTCTGCGCGCTGCTGCTGCCGCCGGTGCTGTCGCACGCGCTCGCCGCCTTCTGGACCCGGCGGCCGTTCTGGCTGCGCTACGCGACGGCGGCGATCTGGTGCGAGTGGCTGGTGATCATCGCATACGCGGTCTCGCTGATGCTGGTCACCGCGCTGCTGCAACTCGGCGTGCCGGCGGAGGTTGCGGGCCTGGTGTTCCTCGCCCTGGTGGCGGTGTACTGGCTCTGGCTGCACTGGTTCCTGGCCTGGCGCGGGCTGGCGCTGGGCGTCGGCCGGGCGGCGATGCTGGTGCTGGCGGTGGTGGTCTCGACCGCGGCGCTGTGCGCGATGGTCCAGGTGCTGCCGCCGCATGTCGGCCTGTTCACCATGCCGCGTGGCGGCGCGATCAAGCTCAGCCTGCACAGCTCTCCTCAGACGAACGGGTCGGTCGGATAGTCCACCGCCAGCAGGCACAGCCCCTGCGGCGGTGCGGTCGGACCGGCCCGGCTGCGATCCCGTGCGGCCAGCGCGGCCGCGACGTCGTCGAGGCTCCAGCGAAGGCCGCCGACCAGCTTCAGCGTGCCGGCGAGGTTGCGTATCTGGTGATGCAGGAAGGAGCGCGCCTCGGCTCTCAGCGTGATGATCTCGCCGGTGCGCGCGACGTCGAGCCGGTCGAGCGTGCGCACCGGGCTCCTCGCCTGGCAGGATGACGCGCGGAACGAGGTGAAGTCGTGCCTGCCGACCAGGATGTCGGCCGCCGCCTGCATCCGGTCGGCGTCGAGCGGCGGCCGTACATGCCAGGCGCGATCGGCCTCCAGCGCCGGGCGCGCCGGCCGGTTGAGAATGCGGTATTCGTAGCTGCGCCGGATCGCCGAAAAGCGCGCGCTGAACTCCGGGCCGACGCGGGCCGCGCGGAGAACCGCCACCGGCTCGGGCTTCATATGGAAGTTGAGTGCATCCCCCAGCCTGGCGCCGGTCAGGCGGTCAGATACGGCCTTTGGCAGGTCGAGATGCGCGACCTGGCCCATTGCATGCACCCCGGCATCGGTGCGGCCGGCGACGATGCTGGCCACCGGGAGGCCGCCGGTGAGGCGTGACGCGGCGGCTTCCAGCACATCCTGCACCGAGCGCCCGACGGCCTGGCGCTGCCAACCCACGAACGGCGTGCCGTCATATTCGATCGTGACCACCCAGCGGCAGGCCGGCTGCGGCTCGGCTTCGTCGGACATGCTCAGCCGACCCGCCATCCGGGTCGTGCGCGGTGGCCGCGCAGGAAGTCGGCGGCATCCAGCGCGGCGCGGCCGGGAAGCTGCAGCCGGTCGATCCGCAATACGCCCTCGCCGCAGGCGACATGCACTCCGCCGGCCTGGGCGTCGAGCACGGTTCCGGGCGCCCGATCGTGCCGGGCATCCGTCAGCGGCGTGGCCGTGATCACCTTCAGCACCTGGCCGTCGCTCAGGGTCCAGGCGCCGGGCCATGGCGTCATTGCGCGGACGCGGCGGTCGAGGGACGCGGCCGGCTGCGCCCAGTCGAGGCGGCCATCCTCGCGCGACAGCCGCGATGCGTAGGTCACGCCGGCCTCGGGCTGCGGTCGCGGCGGGGGAAGCTGCCGCAGCGTGTCCAGGAGCAGGCTGGCGCCGAGCGGTGCCAGGGCATCATGCAGTTCCTGCGCGGTGGTGGTGGGGCCGATTGCAACCTGTCCCTCGAGCAGCATCGGCCCGGTATCGAGGCCTTCGTCCATCTGCATGATGGTGATGCCGGACTGGCTGTCGCCGGCGAGGATCGCAGCCTGGATCGGGGCGGCGCCGCGCCAGCGCGGCAGCAGGCTGGCATGGATGTTCAGGCAGCCGTGCCGCGGCGCCCCAAGCATGGCCGCCGGCAGGATCAGGCCGTAGGCGGCGACCACCGCGACGTCGAGATCCAGCACGCGGAACGCGGCATGTTCGGCGGCCACGCTGCGGACGCGAGCGGGCGTGCGCACGACGAGACCGAGTCGCTCGGCCTCCGCCTGCACCGGCGATATGCGCAGTGCCTGGCCGCGACCGGCCTTGCGTGGCGGCTGGGAGTAGACTGCGGCGATCTCGTGCCCGGCCTGGTGCAGGGCGCGCAGGGACGGGACGGCGAACTCCGGCGTCCCCATGAAGGCGAGGCGCATGGGCTATGACGACGAGCAGGGCATGATCCGCTCGATCATGCCGGGCCGCCCGCCTTGATCTTCTGGTCCTTGGCCAGCCGGCGCATCAGCATGTTCCGCTTCAGGGCCGAGATGTGGTCGACGAACAGGACGCCGTCGAGATGGTCGATCTCGTGCTGCAGGCAGGTGGCGAACAGCCCGTCGGCATCGATCTCGTGCCTGCCGCCATCGAGGTCGTGGTAGCGTACGCGGACGCGCTCCGGACGCACCACCTCGGCATACTGCCCGGGCAGCGACAGGCAGCCCTCCTCTCGCGCCACCATCGTTTCGCTCGCTGCGATGATCTCCGGGTTGATCAGGGTGAGCGGCGCCGGCCGGTCCTGCTCCATCAGGTCGAGGATGGCGAAGCGCAGGCCGACCCCGATCTGCGGCGCGGCGAGCCCGATGCCGGGGGCGGCATACATCGTGGCGAACATGCCTGTGAGCAGGCTACGTATGCCGGGGACGTCGGCCGGCAGCACGCGGCGTGTCTTCTGGCGCAAGATCGCCTGCGGCGCGATCAGGATCCTGATCGGCAAGGCGTGCCATTCGTGCGGGCCTGGCGTCACGTCGTTCATGCGCCGCATGTAGCGGCCCCCTGCGGCAAGGCCAAGGGTGACGGGCAAGGCGCGGCGCCGGCGGGGATGTCCCTTTTGCTTGCTTGTGCGGTGCGCGCGCCCATATTCTGAGCAACGGGATGCCGACGCGGGTCCCGGGAGTTGTTTCGCTCCAGTACCGTCTCGCTCGAAGGAGGAGGCTCGATGTCAGGCCGGCTTTTCACGTCTCCGCTGTTCCTCGGATTCGACCATCTCGAGCAGATGCTCGAACGAGCCAGCAAGACCTCGTCCGAGGGCTACCCGCCCTACAATATCGAGCAGATCAGCTCGACCGGGTTGCGCATCACGCTCGCCGTCGCCGGATTCTCGATGGATGACCTGCAGATCACGCAGGAAGATAACCAGTTGGTAATACGTGGTCGTCAGAATGACGATACGCAGGGGCGGGTGTTCCTGCATCGCGGGATTGCCGCCCGGCAGTTCCAGAGGGCTTTCGTGCTGGCGGAAGGCATCGACATCAGTGGCGCTTGGCTCGATAGCGGGCTGCTGCACATCGATCTGGTGCGTCCGCAACCGGAGGTGCGCGTCAAGCGCATCGAGATCTCGAAGGGCGCGAACGGTGCCGGCGGCAAGTCCGGCAGCACCCTCGCACCGCCGTCCGCCAGGCCCGCCCGGGTCCGCAACGTTGCCATCGACGACTAGGACCTGAACGAGATTTCAGGTTTCGATACGTCAAATTGACACAATTCGCGGGTCCGATCGGGTCTGCATCCGCCTTGTGGTGCAGGCGGGACACAACCCGATCCGAGGGCCCGCGTTGCCCCACAGGGTTGTTCGCCCTGGTGAAGGACATGCTCATGCGCACGATCAGCGATCAGGCCGTACCGGAGGCAGTGACCCTGGTGGATATCCGGCATCTGTCCGAACAGCAGTTGCAGATGCTCGGCATGTCGCAGGTCGCCTATGTGAAGTCGGTGACCGTCGATGGCGAGCTAGCGTTTGCGATCCATGCCGCCGACGGCACGCCGATGGCGCTCGCCGACGATTGCGAGGTCGCCTTTGCCGCCATCCGCCAGCACGAGATGATGCCGACCCTGGTGCACTGAACGCGCCTCGTCGCAGCAGTGGGTCCGGTGGCGTCAGTGTCGGCCACCGCGACACCCAGTCCCGGCAAGCCAGGCAATTTCGTCGCAGTAATGATCGGCTGGCGACCGTTCAGGCCGCGGTGGCGCGATCGGCGATCATCTCGCCGATCGGCAAGGCCGACGTCGCCGCCGGCGAGGGCGCGTTGCAGACGTGCAGCATCCGCGGCGTCTGCAGGAACAGGAAGTCTTGCACCATGCTGCCATCCTGCATCACCGCCTGCGCCCGGATGCCGGCCGGCATCGGCGTAAGATCGTCCAGCTCCAGCCCCGGGGCGTAGCGCCGGCACTCGGCGAGGTAGCGCCGCCTCGACAGGCTGTTGCGCATCTCGGAAAGCCCCGAGCGCCAGTCGCGGCGCGCGAGCTTCCAGAACCCCGGGAAGGCGAGCGTGTCGGCAAGGTCGCGCGGCGCCACCGACAGTCGCGGATAGCCTTCGCGCGCCATGCCGAGCACCGCATTCGGGCCGACCGTCAGCCTGCCGTCGATCATCGGTGTCAGGTGGATGCCCAGGAACGGTAGCGCCGGATCCGGCACCGGGTAGATCATATGGTGCACGAGGGCGCGTTTCTCGGGGCGGATGGCGTAGTACTCGCCGCGGAACGGTACGATCCGGTGTCGGATCGGGATGCCGGCCTCCCGCGCCAGCCGGTCTGATTGCAACCCGGCGCAGACGATCAGGCGCGAGCAGCCCCAGCGCTCGCTGTCCTCGCCCCCACCGTGCTGGCGTGGGCCGCCGGCGCGCGCGACGATCTCCACCTCGTTGCCGTTCTCGCGTATGCGCGTGACCCGCACCCCGGTGCGCAGCACGGCGCCGGCCTCGCGTAATTCCTGCGCCATCGCGGCACAGATCTGCCGGTAGTCGACGATGCCGCTCATCGGCGACAGGATGGCGCCCACCCCGGCGACATTCGGTTCGCGCCGGCGCAGTTCCTGGGCATCAAGCACTTCGATGGGGATGCCGTTCTCGCGGGCGGTCCCGGCGAGGCGGTCCATCCGCCCGCGCTCGCTCTCCCTGGTCGCCACCACCAGTTTGCCACGCGTCTCGTACGGGATGGCGTGCTGGTCGCAGAACGCCCGGGTGGCCTCGGCGCCCTGCTTGCACAGCACCGCCTTCAGGCTGCCGGGCTTGTAGTAGATGCCGGCATGGATGACGCCGCTATTGTGGCCGGTCTGGTGGACGGCAAGGCCGTCCTCCTTTTCCAGCACCAGGATGCCGGCGCCGGGATGTCGGCGGCTCAGGGCGCGTGCCGCGGCAAGTCCGACGATGCCGCCGCCGATGATGCAGAATTCGTATCTCAAGGCCAGGTTCTCGCGGATCGGATGCCGGTCAGGCGGGACGCCAATCGGTACGGCTGGCCAGCCAGCGCCGCAGCGTCAGCAGGGTGTTCTCGTCCGCGACCATGCTGGCGAGGGCGGCGACGCAGCCGGGCGCCGGCAACAGGGTGAGCTGCGCCGCATCGCGCGTGGCGGCGGCGGCGGGATCGAGCATCGCCGTCCGGCACGCGCCGCGCCATTGCGCGACCAGGGATGCGGGCGTGAGCTGCGGCAGCACCACGGCGGCATGCAGCCGGGCGGCGGCGGCGGTGGCACGCCAGGCCTCCAGCAGGGCAGGCTCGCTCGCCGCCGCCATGTGCAGCTCCGGCAAGGTCGGGATGCCGGCGAGCGCCGGATCACGGCCGGTCCCGCCATCCACGCCGAGCGAAAAGATCGGCCGCAGCCCGCCGGCGCTCAGCGTCCGCATCCGGTCGGGAACGGTGCTGCCGGTGAGCAGGATGGCGTCCACCCGTTGGGCCGCATAGGCCGCCATGGCGTCGTCATACTCGGCGAGGCCGAAGACCGGCACAGCGTGGATGCCGAGCAGGCTCAGCCCGAGCAGCGCTGCGAGTTCCGGACCGGCGGCCGTGGAGGCGGCGACGCGCAGCGGCGCGCCGGCCTCGCGCGGCTGCGAACGCGCCAGAAATGCCGCCGACCCGAAGCCGGTCAGGGCGGGCACCCAGCGGCCGGCATCGAAATGCACCCGCGGGTCGCCGGCGAGCCACGCCATGCAGGCCGCGCCCGGGACCAGCAGGGCGGTGGCGCCGTCGGGATTGGTCAGCGCCTCGAAGGTGTTGGCGCCGGTGACGCCGTCGCGGCCGCCGATCGCCGAGACCGCCACCGGGCGCGAGTGCAGCGCACCCGAGAGCAGCGGCGCCAGCATCCGGGCCATACCGGCCGCGGCCGAGTTCGACGGGCCGGCCACCATCATCGCCGGTTCGATCAGGTTCGGCATGGCGCCGCCGGCCGGCGTGCCGTTCCCGGCGCCGAGGATCAGGCTGTGCGATTGGGTTCCATGCGCGTGCGCGCCCCGCGACACGGCCGAGGCGGCGAAACCGGCACAGGCAGCGCCCACGGCCCGCAGCACCGACCGCCGGTCTGGACCGGCCATCCTGCTGTTCATCTCGGAGGTTCGAACCGGCTCAAACAGGATCAACTCCCCGTTCCGTCACGACAATCCCATACAGGAGATCCGCGCCACCGCCAAAACCGGGGCTACGGCCAGCGCACCTCGGGCGGCAGGCTCATCAGGATGGCGTCGACATTGCCGCCGGTCTTCAGGCCGAACAAGGTGCCGCGGTCGTGGATCAGGTTGAACTCGACATAGCGCCCGCGCCGGACAAGCTGGTGCTCGCGTTCGGCCGTCGTCCACGTCTCGTTCATGCGGTCCGCCACGATCGCCGGATAGACCGCCAGGAAGGCCTCGCCGACATCGCGGGTAAAGGTGAAATCCGCCGCCACGTCGGCGGTCGCGTGATGGTCGTAGAAGATGCCGCCGAGTCCGCGCGGCTCGTTGCGGTGCGGCAGGAAGAAATAGCGGTCGCACCACTCCTTGTACCGCGGGTAGTAGCTCGGATCGTGGGCGTCGCATGCGGTGCGGAAGGTGGCGTGGAAGCGGGCCGCGTCCGCCTGCGCCGCTTCGCTCTGCGGAAACATCGGGGTGATGTCGCCGCCGCCACCGAACCAGCCGCGCGTGGTCACCAGCATGCGCGTGTTGAAATGCGCCGCCGGGACCAGCGGGCTGCGCGGGTGCGCCACCAGGCTGATGCCGGACGCAAAGAAGCGCGGGTCCTCTTCGGCGCCGGGGATCGAGGCGCGGAATTCCGGGCTGAACTCGCCCTGCACGGTGGAGACGTTGACCCCGACCTTCTCGAACACGCGTCCGCGCATCAGGCTGATCACCCCGCCGCCGCCTTCGAGCGGCCCATCCGCCGGCCGGGTCCAGGCGGTGCGCTCGAACCGTCCCGCCGGATGCTGTTGGTCGACGAGTGCGTCCTCGACCGTCTCGAAGGCTGCGCAGATGCGGTCGCGCAGGCTCTCAAACCAGGCCTGGGCGTCGTCGCGCAGCGCATCGTGCGGCGGTCGCGCGCGCGAGGGTGCCGCGGCCGCGTCGGCGGCAGAAGGCGTTTCGGTGCTCATGCGGCGCTGTCTTAGCGCAAACCCCGGCCAGTTGCAGCGCCCTGGCGGCGCCCTTAATGTGCGACGGCGCAAGGATATGCGAACGCTGGTTGAACCCGCGCGGGCGACAGGCTGCCCGTGCGGTCGAGAGGCTGAAGGACCCGAGGATGGCCGGACCAGTGCAGGACGACAGACCATCCGGCGCCGCATCCGATCTGCCCGCGTCCGATCTGGCCGCGTCCGATCTGCCGCAAGGCTACGGATCGTTCTCGCGCTGGCTCGACCGGCGGCTGCCGGTGGTCAGCGGCTTCAGGCGCGAATACGTGGTTTATCCGACGCCACGCAACCTGAACTACCTGTGGAATTTCGGCGCGCTGGCGACGGTGGCGCTGGCGACGCTGATCCTCACCGGCATTTTTCTCGCCATCAACTACACGCCCACGGCCGCCGGCGCGTTCGCCAGCGTAGAGGCGATCGACCGCCAGGTCAGCAGCGGCTGGGTGATCCGCTCGATGCACATGGCCGGCGTCAGCATGTTTTTCATCGCCCTCTACGTGCACACCTTCCGCTCGCTCTATTACGGCTCCTACAAGGCGCCGCGCGAGGTACTGTGGCTGACCGGCGTGCTGTTGCTGGTGCTGGTGATGATCACCGCGTTCGCCGGCTACGTGCTGCCGTGGGGCCAGATGAGCTACTGGGGCGCCAACGTGGTCTCGAACGCGGTCGCCTCGATCCCTGGCATCGGCCATCCGTTGGCGATCTGGCTGCAGGGCGGCGAAACGATCGGGGATGCGGCGCTGCACCGCTACTACGCGCTGCATTTCGTGCTCGGCTTTCTCATCCTGGGCGCGGTGGTTCTGCATGTGGCGGCGCTGCACGTCACCGGATCGGGCAATCCGCTCGGCATCGAGGTGAAGGGGCCGCAGGACACCCTGCCGTTCCATCCCTACTACACCTCCAAGGATGCGATCGGCGTGGTGCTGTTCCTGATCGCGTTTGCAATCCTGGTGTTCTACCTGCCGGACTGGCTGACCCAGCCGGACAACTATGTCGAGGCCAACCCGTACTCGACACCGTCCGATATAACCTCGGAATGGTATTTCGCGCCGTTCTACGCGGTGCTGCGTGCGGTGCCCTCGAAGTTCGGCGGCCTGCTGCTGTCCGCGGGCTCGGTGCTGGTGCTGTTCGCGGTGCCCTGGCTCGACACCTCGCCGGTGCACAGCGCGCGGTTCCGGCCATTGTTCCGCCCGGCGATGGTCCTGCTGGTGCTGGCGTTCCTGGTGCTGCTGGCGTGCGGCATGCACCGCCCGGCCGGCATCTGGCTCGCTCTCGCGCGTATCGCCACGCTGTACTGGTTCCTGCATTTCCTGGTGCTGCTGCCGCTGCTTGGCAGCATCGAGACGCCGCTGAAGCTGCCAGACAGCATCGGCCGCCCGGTGTTGCCGCCACGTCCGGCGCCTGCCGGTGCCGGACTTGCGATGCCGCGCGGTGCGGTGTCGCAGCCGCTGGAGAAGAACTGATGCGCCGGCTCGCCGCCCCGGTGCTCGTCGCCGCGCTGGCAACAGCGTCCCTTCCGGCTGCAGCACAACAGTTGCAGGCGCTGCCGGTGACGCCGCAGACGTGGAGTTTTGACGGCGCCACCGGTCGTTTCGACTATGCCAGCGTGCAGCGCGGCTACGCTGTGTACAGCCAGGTCTGCGCATCGTGCCATTCGTTGCGGCAGATGACATATGGCGACCTCTCGGCGCTTGGTCTCGATGCCGACCAGGTGCACGACATCGCAGCCGGCCAGCCGGTGCCGGCCGGCACCGATGCCACTGGCAACGTCGTGCTGCGCGCCGCCACCCCGGCCGACCATCTCCGGCTGCCCTATCCCAACGATGCCGCCGCACGTGCCGCCAATGCCGGCGCGCTGCCACCCGACCAGTCGCGGCTCGCCACGACCATCCAGGGCGGTCCGACCTTCATCCAGGCCTACCTGACCGGCTTCCGCGACACGCCCGCCACCGTCACGCTGGGCGCGGGCATGCACTACAACGACTACGTGCCGGGCAATGCGATCGCGATGCCGGACGTGCTGCACGATGCGCATGTGAAATATACCGATGGCACCAGGGCGACGCCGGCGCAGATGGCGCACGACGTCACCAGCTTCCTGTCCTGGGTGGCGCAGCCGCACCTTGAAGAGCGCCGCCGCCTCGGCGTGCGGGTGCTGGTGTATCTGACGCTGCTGCTCGGGCTGGTGGTGGTGGTCAAGCGCCGGACCTGGGCCGGTGTCCGGAGCTGACATGGCCACCGGCATGATCGAACCGGTCATCGGCCTGATCGGCGGCTCCGGGCTCTATGACATCGCAGGGCTCGAGGACAAACAGTGGCGCACGGTCGAGACGCCGTGGGGCGAGCCGTCCGACGCGCTGCTGTTCGGACGCCTAGACGGTGTGCGCTGCGTGTTCCTGCCGCGGCATGGACGCGGCCACCGGATCCCGCCGGGCCGGCTGAACTACCGCGCCAACATCGACGCGCTGAAGCGCTCCGGCGTCACCGACGTCGTTTCGCTGTCCGCGGTCGGCTCGCTGAAGGAGGAGCTGCCGCCGGGGCACTTCGTCATCATCGACCAGTTCATCGACCGCACCTTCGCGCGCGAGAAGAGCTTCTTCGGCACCGGGCTGGTGGCGCATGTCTCGATGGCCGACCCGCTCTGCCCGCGCATCGGCGACGTGCTGGAAGCCGAGGCACGGGAGCAGGGGCTGCCGGTGACCCGCGGGGGCACCTACCTGGTGATGGAGGGCCCGCAATTCTCGACCCGCGCGGAGAGCAACCTGTACCGGTCATGGGGCTGCTCGGTGATCGGCATGACCAACATGCCGGAGGCCAAGCTCGCCCGCGAGGCGGAGCTCTGCTACGCCAGCGTCGCCATGGTTACCGACTACGACTGCTGGCACGACGGCCATGCCAGCGTGACCGTCGATGCGGTGGTGCAGGTCATGCTGTCGAACGCCCAGAAGGCCCGCGACCTGGTGCGCGGAGTGATCCCCACGCTCGGCCGGCGACGCGGACCTTGCCCGGCCGGCTGCGACCGGGCGCTCGACCATGCGCTGATCACGCCCGCGGACGCCCGCGATCCCACACTGGTGTCCAGGCTCGACGCGGTTGCCGGACGGGTGCTGCAGCCGGCCACTTGAGATGGAGCGCTCAGCATGGTCTCGCCACAACCGACAGAACATCTCCAGCCGTCTGCTTATCGACCTGCGGGCATCCTAGCAGTCTCCAGAACCGGCTGTCGCCAAAGACCGGCCAAGTTGAGGCTGTTCAGCCAACGGCGGGATGGCCGCTCAACTAGATAATAACTGACAAGACCGCACGCTATCGCAGGAACGACCCAGAAAGCAGCAGAACCTGCGGGAAGTCTCAGCTTCCAGACTGCGATCTGGTAGAATGGCTGCTGCCACAGGTAGACGGAAAAGCTGAGTGCGCCCGCCGTAGTCAAGGCGCGCGCCGACAGCACGGAGCGGAAGCTGGTCCAGGCAAAATCTAAAGTTGCCGTAGCTATCGCCAGGAAAGTCGTGCCGATCGTGAGATAGACACAGTCCGGCGCGCCGGCAACGAAAACTGACATTCCGACAAGGGTGCAGATCGGCGCCAACCAGGATGGCACACGCTCGCCGACATTTCGAAGCGTCAGGAACAGCCACGCCGAAATCAGGATCGAGGAAATGTGGGCGTCGGTGCGCCAGTAGGCCGTAAACCAATTCTGCCGCAGGAACATTTCGCTGAATATCCCGTCGAACATAGAGCATAAAGCTGCGATCAGCAGGACGGGACGGATGTCCAGTCGACACCGTCGTACTGCCCAGGCAAGGATCGCAAGCAGGATATAGCTGTGTTCCTCGACGCAGAGCGACCAGATGTGATCGAACACGGGTGAGCGATGACCGAGGGCGCCAACATAATTATAGATGAGGACTTGCGACGCGATGGCTAGTTTCAGTCGAGCGCCCAGATACGGATCTGCTCGAAACACCAGGTAGCTGATCACGATGAAGGCAGTCAGGGCTGGAAAGATCCGGGCAATGCGCCGCCGATAGAACTCCCGGAGTGGGAAGCGCTCAACGAACAGGATTTGCGCCATCAAGCGCCCGCTCAGGACAAAGAACATCTCGACCCCGAGGTGGCCGAGCACTGCGACAACATGGCCAATGAAATGGCCTATGAGCACCATAATGATCGAGAGACCGCGCCACCCATCGAGATATGAGAGTCTTCGAGGATGGGCATGTGGGATCACCTGAGCGGGTTCCGAATGGATGGGAGCGAGCCTCGGCCCGTCAACACCTGAAGCATCCTCAGATGTACTGGTCAATGCGATCGGCCCCTCGCAAACAGTACGCTCAAGCTAAGTGCCTTTTTAGGCTTTTGCCGAATCTTTTCTGCTCGAAAACCGTCAGAACTCGTCCGCAAGACCGGGATAGGCATCTTCCGATGCGGTGATCAACCCCCAGCAAATGGTGAAAAGGGTGGAATGGGCCGATCGTGCCGAAGGTGAGGGCGACGAGACCCAGGCGTCAGGCGCCAATCGCGACCCGGCGAGATCCGCTGCCCGAAGATCAGTAGCCGTGCATGAGGGACCTGACGCCAGAGGACAGCACGTGGAACCGGACGCCGGCATCCCCACGTCCGCCCCAGGCTTCAGATGCGTCCCATCACCAGCAGGATGATGACGATGATCAGGACTAGGCCAAGGCCGCCGGACGGGAAGTAGCCCCAGCCGCCGCTATAGCCCCAGGTCGGCAGCGCGCCGATCACCAGCAGGATGATGACGATCAGCAGGATCGTGCCAAGCATCGAAATGTCTCCGCATCCACAGGGGTTCGCCGACGGAGCCAACGGCGATGGTTACGGCCGGTTCAAGCGGCCGTGGCATAATACTTTGATACTACAGGTGGTGTTGCAGGAACGCCAGGGTGCGCTCCTGCGCCAGGGCGGTCGCCCGCGCCTGGTAGCTCGGGCGCTCGCTGCAGCCGAAGCCGTGCCCGGCCTCCTCGTAGACGAAGATCTCGACCCCGGGTTGGGCCGCGCGGATCGCCTCGATATCGCTCAGCGGGATGTGGTCGTCGAGCGCGCCGAAATGCAGTTGCACCGGGCAGTTCGTATGCGCGGTGCGGGTGGCCGCGATGCCGCCGCCGTACCAGCCGACGGCTGCCCTGAAGCGCGTGCTCTGCGTGGCCGCTGCCCAGGCCAGGGCACCGCCCCAGCAATAGCCGATCACCCCGACGCTGCCGCGTCCGAGATGGTCAGCGGCCGCAACGACATCCGCCAGCGTCGCCTGGCTGGCGATGCGGCCGCGAAGCTGCACGCCACGCCCGGCCTCCTCGGCTGCGTAGCCGAGCTCGATGCCGGGCGCGGCGCGGTCGAACAGCGCCGGCGCCACTACATGGTAGCCGGCATCCGCGAAGCCGTCGCAGACCGCGCGGATATGGCGGTTCACGCCGAAGATCTCCTGCAGAACCACCAGGGCACGCGGGCTGTCGGCGAAGCCGGCCTCGTAGGCGGAGAGGTGGTGGCCGTCGGCGGCGGTGAGGGTAATGGTCTGGGCCAAATGTTTCGTCCCCGGGCGTGAGACTTGTCTCATGTTCTGCTTGCGATGGGGTGGAACAGCTAAATGCTGCTCTCGCCCGCGGAATGTGCAAGAATGGACGCATGGGCGAGATCGTCAACCTCAACCAGGTCCGCAAGCAGAAGGCTCGGGCCGAGGCGCGAAAGCAGGCGCAGGAAAACCGTGTGCGGCATGGCCGCACCGCGGCGCAGAAGCTGAACGACCGGCGCGCCACCGACGGCGTGGAACAGGATGTCGAACGCCACCGCCTGGTCGATCGCGTCCCAGGTCCCGACGAGGAGCCGGATTAGCGCGGATCGGCGTCCCGGCCGAGTATCTTGCCCTTCCAAGCCCTTCCTCTAGTGCAGCGTGAAGACGCTGCTGGCGAGGCGAACCTCGGGCGCCTTGATCACGGTGACCGAGCCGACACGCACCGAATGCAGCTTGCCCTCGATCTCCTTGCTCCAGAAATCGAGGAAGCGCCGCAGGATCGGGAATTGCGGGGCCAGGTCGAGCTCCTGCCAGATATAGGATTGCAGCACGGCCGGGTGGTCCGGCAGCCGGTACAGGATCTCGGCGGTGGTCAGCCGGTAGTCCTTGAGCTGCAGCGTGAGGGCCATGTGCGTCTCCGGTTTCCTGTAGGCGTCTTGACAGCCGGATCGTGACCTGTCTTGGCGGCGATTTGCAACAGAAATGTCATAAAGATCAGGGGGTTGGCACTCAAGGCAGCCGAGTGCTGCCGAACTTGACTTGACCACGGCAGAAGCCTAAATCCCCGCTCGGTCACGTCTGGCACTCGGTGCCAGAGAGTGCCAAATCCCGGCGGCGCCGCTTCATCAGGAGGGCGTCGTCTTTCGATCGAGGAGCGATCCGACTATGGCGAAGTTCCGTCCCCTGCATGACCGGGTCGTGGTCCGCCGGCTCACCGGCGAAGAGAAGACCGCGGGCGGCATCATCATCCCCGACACTGCCAAGGAGAAGCCGATGGAGGGTGAGATCATCGCCGTCGGTGCCGGCGCGCGCAACGAGCAGGGCCAGATCGTGGCCCTGGACGTCAAGGCTGGCGACCGTGTGCTGTTCGGCAAGTGGTCCGGCACCGAGGTCAAGCTCGACGGCGAGGAGCTGCTGATCATGAAGGAAAGCGACATCATGGGCATCATCGACAAGGCTGCCTGATCTCGCTTTCCGATAGTGGTTTTATAACAAACTGGAGAAGAAAACATGGCTGCCAAGGACGTAAGGTTCGGCGGTGATGCCCGCCAGCGCATGCTGCGTGGCGTCGATATCCTCGCCGACGCCGTCAAGGTGACGCTCGGCCCCAAGGGTCGCAACGTCGTCATCGACAAGAGCTTCGGCGCGCCGCGCATCACCAAGGACGGTGTGACAGTCGCGAAGGAGATCGAGCTCACCGACAAGTTCGAGAACATGGGCGCACAGATGGTGCGCGAAGTGGCCTCGAAGACCAACGACGTCGCCGGCGACGGCACCACCACGGCCACCGTACTGGCGCAGTCGATCGTTCGCGAGGGCCTGAAGGCGGTTGCCGCCGGCATGAACCCGATGGACCTCAAGCGCGGCATCGACAAGGCGGTCGCCCTGGTCGTCAGCGAGCTCGAGAAGAACACCAAGAAGATCACGACGCCCGCCGAGACCGCGCAGGTCGGCACCATCTCGGCCAACGGCGAGGCCGATATCGGCGAGATGATCAGCCAGGCGATGCAGAAGGTCGGCAACGAGGGCGTGATCACGGTCGAGGAAGCCAAGGGCATCCAGACCGAACTCGACGTGGTCGAGGGGATGCAGTTCGACCGCGGGTACATCTCGCCGTACTTCATCACCAACGCCGAGAAGATGATCGCCGATCTGGACAACCCCTACATCCTGATCCACGAGAAGAAGCTCTCTTCGCTGCAGCCGATCCTGCCGCTGCTGGAAAGCGTCGTGCAGTCCGGCCGTCCGCTTCTGATCATCGCCGAGGACGTCGATGGCGAGGCGCTCGCCACCCTGGTGGTGAACAAGCTGCGCGGTGGCCTGAAGATCGCCGCCGTCAAGGCGCCCGGCTTCGGTGACCGCCGCAAGGCGATGCTCGAGGACATCGCGATCCTGACCGCTGGCCAGGTGATCTCCGAGGACCTCGGCATCAAGCTCGAGAACGTGACGCTCGCCATGCTCGGTCGCGCCAAGAAGGTGCATATCGAGAAGGAGAACACCACGATCGTCGAGGGTGTCGGCGAGAAGACCGAGATCCAGGGCCGCTGCAACCAGATCCGCGCGCAGATCGAGGAGACCACCTCGGACTACGATCGCGAGAAGCTGCAGGAGCGTCTGGCCAAGCTCGCGGGCGGCGTTGCCGTCATCCGCGTCGGCGGCTCGACCGAGGTCGAGGTGAAGGAGCGCAAGGATCGCGTCGACGACGCGCTGCATGCGACCCGCGCGGCGGTCCAGGAAGGCATCGTCCCCGGCGGTGGCACGGCGCTCGCCCGCGCCTCCCTGGTGCTGGCGACGCTGGTGCCGGAGAACGAGGACCAGAAGTTCGGCATCGAGATCATCCGCAAGGCGGTGCAGACCCCGCTGCGGCAGATCGCCGAGAACGCCGGCGAGGACGGAGCCGTGATCGCCGGCAAGGTGCTCGAGAACCCGAACTACGCCTTCGGCTTCGACGCGCAGCTCGGCGAGTACAAGGACCTGATCGCCGCCGGCATCATCGACCCGACCAAGGTCGTTCGCACCGCCCTGCAGGACGCGGCGTCGGTTGCCGGTCTGCTCGTCACCACCGAGGCGATGATCGCCGAGAAGCCCGAGAAGAAGGCTCCCGCCGGCGGACCTCCGGGCGGCGGCATGGGCGACATGGATTTCTGAGCCGGAAGTCCTGATCCGGGTCTTGTTCAGGCCTGTCTTGTTTTCTGAAAAAGGGGCGGTCCTTCGGGACCGCCCCTTTTTTTCTGGTCAGTTCCTGGTCGTGGAGATGTGATTGACTCCGTCTTTAATTTCGGGCTCTGTTACGGAACGGCAACCGACGGTCACAGTGTGGGCCTCGGATTTCAGAAGTCCGGGCGTGGGGCCTGGCTGCGATTGAGGGGATACACGGTCATGGCCATAGGCACCGTGAAGTGGTTCAATACAACCAAGGGTTTTGGTTTCATCATGCCGTCGGATGGCGGCAAGGATGTTTTCGTGCACATCACGGCGGTCCAGGCGGCCGGCCTGCGCGGCCTGAACGAGGGCCAGAAGGTCACCTACGAGATCGCGATGGAACGCGGCAAGGCAGCCGCCACTAACCTGAAGCCGGCCTGATCAGGCAATCCGGGTCAGGTTGCCGGTCCGTTCGACCGTCTCCACGCGCAGTGCCCCTGCTTCGCTGAGCACCCTGGTCGCCAGGGCCTCGCGCTCGGGATTTCGAGCGAGGGCAGCCAGCACCAGTTCGCCCCGCGCACCCTGCGCGTCGTGGCGCTGCTCGCGGACGTTGGCGGCACCCTGGAAGGTTGCCTGAGAGAGGCCACCGGCGCCCAGCCCTGCCGCCACCGCCGCGGCGGCGACCGGAAGCGCGGCGCCCCCGGTGGCGACGGACGCGGCCAGTCCGCCCATCAAGGCTCCCGCGACGCCGACCGTGCTGTTTGCCAGTGTCCGGGCCTGTCGCGCGTCATGCTCGTCGGTCGGGTTCTCGGCGCCCTGCTCGGGCGTGGTCTCCTGCGCGCTTGGACGCGGGACCGGCAGGCTGAGGTCGGAGCGATCGAACCCGGCGGTCAGCAGGCTCTGGGTCGCCTGCTGCAACGCGCCCTCGTCCGGCATGACGCCCTGCACCTCGCGTATGGTGTCGGACATGATCGGGATCGTGCCGAAATCGTCCGGCGGGTTGTTCGGGGCGTCGCTCATCACTCTGCGTTCCTGCATGCAGACGGTTCAACGCCGCAGGCCGCCTGGAGTTGAGGCCGCACCGGTAGCCGCACCCGGGGCCAGGAAGGCTGCGGTCCGGGCCACCGCATCAGCGAGCCCGACCCGCTCGGCGGCAACCCCGGCCGGGAACGCCGACAGCAGGCGCGACGGCGTGCGCCGGTCGAGCAGCACGAACACGCCGACATCGGTCGCCGACCGGATCAGCCGGCCAAACGCCTGGCGCAGCCGCAGCCGGGCGATGCGGTCGTCATAGACCGACGGCGCGCCGCCGGAGAGATGCAGCCGGCGCTCGCGATGCAGGATGTCCGGCCGCGGCCACGGCACCCGCTCGAACACCACCAAGCGTAGCGCGTGGCCCGGCACGTCGACACCGTCGCGCATGGCATCGGTGCCGAGCAGGCAGCTATCAGTCTCGGTGCGGAACACGTCGACCAGGGTCGCATTGTCCATCGCATCGACATGCTGGGCGAAGAGCGGGATGCCGGCGGCTTCCAGCGGGATCGCCAGCCGGCGGTGCACCATGCGCAGCCGGCTGATCGCGGTGAACAGCCCGAGGCCGCCGCCGCCGGCCGCCAGGAACAGCGAGCGGTAGGCGCCGGCAAGCTGCTCCGGGTCGTCCTGCGCCACGTCGCGGACGACGAAACAGCGGGTCTGGCTGGCATAGTCGAACGGCGAGGCAAGCGAGGCGCGCAGCGCCGGCGAGGGCAGGTGGGACGCGCCGACGCGGGCTTCGGCCGCCGCCCAGGAGACCTCCGCATCCGCACCGGCCCCGTACCCCCCGGTGCTGTCGCGCAACGTGGCCGAGGTGATCAGCATGCCGTGCGCCGGCACCGCGAGGACTGCGGCGAACGGCACCGATGGGTCGAGCCAGTGCCGGTGCAGCCCGACATCGCGGTCGATCGCACCGCCCTGCGATCCGTGCGTGGCGTCCCGCCGATCAAGCCGCAGGAACATCACATGATCCGGACGCAGCGCCGGGTCCGGCGCCTCGGCCAGCGCGCGCAGCATCGCGATCCAGGCTTCCAGCCGGCCGATTGCCCGTCGGCGCACGGTCCGGCTGATCGCCTCGATACGCCCACGGGCGGTGGCGTCGAGCGTGTCCGCCTCCTCTTCGAGGCGCGCACCGAGCCGCGCGATGAGGGTCAGCAGGGGCTCGAGGATGCGGGTGAGGGCGCGTTCCAGCGTCGCCGCGGCGAGCGCGAGCGGCTCCGGCACCGGATGAAGGTCGCACTCGAGCTGGCCCTGGGAACGCGCGCCGGCACCCGGCATGCGCGCCAGGACCTGCAGGCGCAGCAGCCGAAGCAGCGCCTCGCTCGGATTGGCGGGTGCAGCCTCGTCGCCTGGCAATCCCGGGCTCGGCAACTCGGGCTGGACGTCCGAGAGTCGCAGCGACCAGCCCGGCGCCGGCAAGGCCCGTGCTGCCAGCAGCGCCGCGTCCATCGGGGTCTCCAGCGCCGGCAGCCCGGCCACCAGGTCGTCGAGCCGGCGGCGCAGCCCGCGCGCGCGCGACCGGCCGCCCTCCGCGCCGAGCAGCCAGCGCCGCAGCTCCGCCGCCTCGATGCCGGACAGCACCGCGGAGAACGCACTGTCGGCCGCGTCGGGCAACTGGTGGCCCTCGTCGAACACGTAGCGGGTCGGCACCTGGTCCTCGTCTGTGCCTCCGGCCGAAGCGGTCCCGGCGCCCTGCGCATGCCAGGCCGCCTGGGTCAGCACCAGGGCGTGATTGGCCACCACCAGGTCGGCCTGCCGGGCGCGTCGGATGCCATGCTCAATATAGCAGCGCTGGTAGTGCGGGCAGGCGCCGTGGATGCACTCGCCGCGCCGGTCGGCCACTCCCGTCACATAGGCTTGGCCGAACAGCTCGGCGAACCAGCCGGGCAGGTCGCCGCCGAGCACGTCGCCGTCGCTGGTCGCCGCCGCCCAGCGCGCCAGCAGCGCGAGCGGGACCAGCGAGGCGGATGCCGCGCCGCGATGGCCCAGGCTCGCAGCGTTGACCGTTTCCTCCAGGTTGAGCAGGCAGAGATAGTTCTCCCGGCCCTTGCGCAGCACGACGCGGCGGCGGCGGTCGGCCGCGTCCGGGTGCAGCCGCTTCAGCTCGGTCTCGATCTGGCGCTGCAGGTGGCGGGTGTAGGTGCTGATCCAGACCGCGCCGCCGTTGCGCTCCGCCCACAGGCTCGAGGGCGCGATGTAGCCGAGCGTCTTGCCGGTGCCGGTTCCGGCTTCCGCCAGCACCAGGTGCGGATCGCCGGGCCGGAACCGGGCGCGGAACGCCTCGGCGGCCGCATCGGCGTAGTCCGCCTGGCCAGGCCGGCTCTCCGCATCCGGGCCGAGCAGCCTGGCCAGCCGCGCGCGCGCCTCCTGCGGGGCCACCTCGACATTGCCGGGTGCCGGGCGCGGGGCGGTCTCCTCCCATTTCGGCAGCCGGCGCCAGACCCGCAGCGCTTCCGCGCCCGCCATCGGCGCCGGACCACCGCCCCCGCTCCCTGTTCCGGCCGCGACCTGCGCGAGGGCTGCCCCCAGCGAAGGCGCCCAGCTCCAGCCGGCCTGCGCCAGCAGGTGCACCAGGCCGGGCATGTCGGCACCCGACGGCGTGCGCCGCAGCCGGGCGGCGCGCTGCATCAGCAGGCCGGCAAGCTGCGGCAGCAGGCCGGCATCGGCACGGCCGATCTCGTCGGGCGCCAGTCCGAGCGCCTGCGCAAGCCCGCGCGGCGTCGGCGCCACGCTGTGTGCCGGCATCACGAAGGCGAACAGCTCCAGCAGGTCGAGTGTCGGGATGCTGGCCGCGCCGAGCCGTCGCAGCGTCGCCGGCGCGTGCACCACCAGGGGCGGCGGCAGGGTGCGCAGCATCGCCAGCGCATCTCCGGACGCCAGTTCGAGCAGCTCGCCGTCCGGCGTGAGCAGGGAGGTGCTGCCGTGCCGGGCCACCAGGGCGGGCGGCAGGGTGCGGGACGACGTGGCGGTATCGGGCATATGGATCATCTATAGCCGCATGTGCCGGTGGCAGGCAGCATGGCGCCTGCACGTCCGGCCGTCATTGCACAGCAATTGACCACATCGCCGCCTGTTCCTAGCTTCCGCACGATGTCCCCAAGCAGTTCCGGTCCAGCAGAGCTTCCCGGAGAGCATCCAGGCCCATCCCTGCCAGACGCCGCGCTGCCCAAGGCATGGCCGTTCGACGAGGCAGCGAAGCTGGCCGCACGGACGGCCGGCCGCGACCCCGCGCAGCCGGCGTTGCTGGAAACCGGCTACGGACCGTCCGGCCTGCCGCATATCGGCACCTTCGGCGAAGTGGCGCGCACCACCTGGGTGCGGCAGGCCTACCAGGCGCTGACCGGCCGCCCGACCCGGCTGCTGGCGTTCAGCGACGACATGGACGGGCTGCGCAAGGTGCCCGACAACGTGCCGAACCAGGACATGCTGCGTGAATTCCTCGGCCGCCCGCTGTCCCGCGTGCCGGACCCGTTCGGCACCCACGCCTCGTTCGCCGCGCACAACAATGCCCGCCTGCGCCAGTTCCTCGACGGCTTCGGCTTCGAGTACGAGTTCGCCTCGTCCACCGACTATTACGCGTCCGGCCGGTTCGACGCGACGCTGCTGCGGACGCTGCGGGCGCATGACGAGATCGTCGCCGTGATCGCGCCGACGCTGGGCGCCGAGCGCCGCGCCACCTATTCGCCGTTCCTGCCGCTGCATCCGCGCACCGGCGTGGTGATGCAGGTGCGCATCGATGCCATCGATGCCGACGCCGGCACCATTGCCTGGCAGGACGAGACCGGCGCGCGGTACGAGACGCTGGTCACCGGCGGCCACGCCAAGCTGCAATGGAAGGCGGACTGGGCGATGCGCTGGGCGGCGCTGGGCGTCGATTACGAGATGTCGGGCAAGGACCTGATCGACAGCGTGCGGCTGTCGACGCGGATCTGCCGCATCCTGGGGGTCGAGCCGCCGCTCAGCCTGACCTACGAGCTGTTCCTCGACCAGCACGCGCAGAAGATCTCGAAGTCCAAGGGCAACGGGCTTTCGGTCGAGGAGTGGCTGCGCTACGCCCCCGCGGAGGGGCTTGCGCAGTTCATGTACAGCAACCCGCAGCGCGCCAAGCGGCTGTTCTTCGACGTGATCCCCCGTGCGGTGGACGAGTATCTCGCCAACCTGGTGAAGGCGCGCATCCAGGACGCGTCCGCCGACGAGCCGGGGCTGCAGGCGAATCCGGCCTGGTTCATCCATGGCGGCCACCTGCCCGAGGAGAGCCACCTGGCGGCGAGCGGCGGCCCGGTCTCGTTCGGCATGCTGCTCAACCTTGCGGGCGTCGCCAACACCGAGAGCCCCGAGGTGCTGTGGGGCTTCCTGCGGCGATACCAGCCCGGGCTGGTGCATGGCGCCGAGCCGCTGCTCGGCCGCCTGATCGAGCATGCGGTGGTGTTCTACCGCGACTTCGTGCGCCCGCAAAAGCGGTTCCGCGCGCCGGACGAGCACGAGCGCGCGGCGCTCGCCGATCTCGCCGAGACGCTGAAGGGCGTCGGCAGCGAGCCAATGGAGGCGGAGGCGATCCAGGACCTGGTGTTCGAGGTCGGCAAGCGGCATCGCTTCGAGCCGCTCAGGGCCTGGTTCGGCTGCCTCTACGAAGTGCTGCTGGGCCAGAAGGAGGGACCGCGCTTCGGCATCTTCGTCGCCCTCTATGGGGTGCCCGAAACGGTGGCGCTGATCGAGCGTGCGCTGCTCGAGGGGGCCCTGGTCGAGCCGGGCTCGACCGCATAAGCCGGATGCACCCGCTCCCGCACTCGAGCGACTCCGACCCGGACGGCAAGCCGTGCCCGCCGCCCACGCTGCTGCGCCGACTGGGCCGCCACCTGCCGCACCTGCTAGGGCTGCTGCTGCTGGCGGGTGCCGTGTACGTCGTGCAGCGCGAGTTCCGCCATCTGAGCTTCTCCCAGGTGCGCTCCGGGCTGACCGCGATCCCGCGCCCGGCGCTGCTGACCTCGGCCGCCTGCACCCTGGTCGCCTATTTCGTGCTCTCCTTCTACGACCGGTTGGCGGCGATCCATGTCGGCCACCCCCTGGCGTTCCGGCGCACCCTCTTCGCCTCGTTCTGCTCCTACGTGCTGTCGCACAATCTCGGCTTCTCGGCGCTGTCGGGCGCTGCCGTGCGGTTCCGGCTGTACGGCAACTGGGGGCTGGCACCTGCGGAGATCGCGCAGATCATCGCGTTCTGCTCGGTCACCTTCGTGCTCGGCGCCTGCGCGCTGATCGGCGGCGTCATGCTGATCGAGCCCGGCTCCTTGCCGATCCTGGGCGCGCATGTGCCGCATCTGCTGCTGCGCGCGGGCGGTGCGGCCGGCTGGGGCGTCGTGCTGGCCTACGTGCTGCTGTCGTGCCGGCCGAGGGTGCTCGAGTTCGGCCGTGCGCGCATCGAGCTGCCCGGGCTGCGGATGGCGCTCGGGCAGGTGGTGGTCGCCACCCTCGACGTGGCCGCCACGGCCGCCATCGCCTACTCTCTGCTGCCGCACGTGGACGGGCTCGGCTACGCGACGTTCCTTGCAATCTACATCGCCTCCTACACGGCGGGCCTGGTCGCCAGCGTGCCGGGCGGCCTCGGCGTGTTTGACGGCGCCATGCTGCTCGGCCTGTCGCACTGGCTGCCGGCGCCGCAGATCCTCGGCATGGTGTTCGTGTTCCGCATCTTCTACTACATCCTGCCGCTGTTCATCGCCGGCATCCTGTTCGCCGGCCACGAGATGCTGCTGCGCGGCCGGGCGATCGTGGAGGCGCGCCGTCCCGCGAGCGCGGGCGCCGGCCCGGCGCGGCCGCCGATGCCGCTGCGGCCGGCCTTGTCGCTGCGGCAGAGCGAGGCGGATTTCTCGGTGATCGTGGCGGTCGGCGCGGTCTCGCTGTGCGGCGCCATGCTGCTCGCACTCGGCGTGCTCGATCCCACCTCCGACCTCGACGCCTTCATCCCGCCGGCGACCGGTCTGTTCGACCAGCCGACCGGATTCGCCTGGGTCACCGCGATGGCGAACGACTACGTGCCGTCGCTGATCGGAGCGGGACTGATGGCGCTGGCGATCGGGCTGTCCAACCGCGTGACTCTCGCCTGGGGCACCACCATCGCGCTGCTCTGCGTCGGCGCCGGCCTCACCTTTTTGCGCGGCACCATGCCGCTGGTGCCGGGCGCGCTGGTGCTGACGGCGCTGGTGCTCGCACCGTTCCGCAATTCGTACTACCGCCACGCCCGCGTGCTGAGCGAGCCGTTCGCGCCCGGAACCGCGCTGCCGCTGCTGCTGCTGATCGGCTGCGTGCTGACCCTGGGCCGGCTGGAGCCGAACCTGCGGGCGATCGACGCCAATAGCTGGTGGGCGGTGGTGATCGGCGACGACGCCTCGAACCGCACCCGGCTGGCGCTGGGCTGCGCGGTGCTGCTGATGCTGCTCACCCTGTGGCGGCTGATCCTGCCAGGACGCATCACGATCATCCCCTGGACCGACGAGCTGCGCGAGCGCTACCCGGGCGGCCTGCCGGGGCCGCTTGCACCGGACGGCGCGGTCGGCAGCGAGACCGGGCACACGCTGGTCGCCTTCAGGCGAATCGACCGCCAGACGCCGTTGCTGCTCGGGCTGGGCGATCCGGCGGGCGCAGCGTCCGAGCAGATCTCGGCGATCTGGCGGCTGCGCGACCTCGCCTCGCAGGAGGGCCGCGACGTCGCGTTCTGGAATGTCGGGCCGGAGCTGCTGGACGTGTATGCCAATCTCGGCCTGATCGCCTGGCCGTTGCGCCAGGATGGCGATACCGCGCGCTACCTGTGCAGCCGTGCCGAGACCGGACCCGCCTTGCTGATGCGGCTGCGCGGCCTGAAAGACACTTCTCGCCGGCTCGGGTCATGACGGGCCAATCGGCGAGCACCTCGACGCCGCCTCGATCATTCTTGCCGAGCGCTGCGAGTTCATAACATCACGCAATTTCCCCCGGGCGCCGCTTGGTGCGCGGAGCATAGTCCGTGTCGCGCCGACGCAAAGCCGGCCGCTTACGTCCGGTCAACCGGGCGATCGGGAGGAAGTGAATGCCAAGACCAACCCTAGAGGGCCCTGTCCCGGCCGCGGGATATGCACGCGCGGTGCTGTTCGCGGTGTCACTGATGGCGGGCACGGCGCTCGCGTTGCCCTCAGCGCTTGCCCAGTACCCCGACCTTCACGCCGATCCGGCCGCCGGCCGCGCCACTCGTGACCGGCGGGCCCTATCTGAATGCCTGGCTCAACAACAGCACCGGGATTCTGCCCGGCACCTGGCCGCAGCACTGGGACCGGCACCATCAAGGCGATCACCGGCATCGCCTCTATCAACGGCCGCCCGTACCTGATTCTCGGCGATCCCGTGCTGCCGGCCGGTTCGCCGACGCTGACGCCGATGGCGCAGACCTCGCCCAGGACCACCGCCACGCAATCGGTGTTCACCTTCAATGCGGCGGCATCAACCTCACGCAGATCACGCCGCTCGCCCTCGAATTGCAGCCCGAGCAGATCCGGAAGTTCGGCTCGAGCACGCTCTATGACTACATCACCAAGGCGGACTGGGAGTCGTGGACCGCGGCCGCCTGCAACGACCAGACGCTGTCCGCCGACACCGTTGCTGCGCTCTACACCTACGCCAACACGACCGATGCGGGCCGGGCGTTCCCGGACCTCTACGACCCGACCGCGAGCTGGACCGAGGCGCGCCCGTTGATGGGCGGCGTATCCGCCCCGCTGACGCTGACCCTCCCACCTGGAAAATGAAAAGCGGGCTGCTCCGTCCCCAAAAGACGGGGCAGCCTTCCTCCCGCTGCTACTGGGCCGTCGCGCAACTGAAGCTGACATTCCGGCTGCCGTCGGTATTGGTGCCCAGGACCGACACGGCGCTGTGGGCGTTGATGCTCTGGCAGTACGCGTCGGCGTCACGTGTCCGCGTCAGCAGTTCCTGGTCGGTCTGGTAGTTGTAGGTCTGCCCGGGGATGAGCGCCTGGCTCGACGTGGCGGGAACCGCGGCCGGCGCGCATTCGAACACCGCGCTCTTGCCGCCATCGGAGGTATCGGTGATGCTCTGGGAACGAGCGGTCGCACTGTATTTGCTGCAATAGACCTCGGCGCTCTGGCTAGCCTTGATCAGTTCCTGGTCGCCCCGGTAGTTGTACGTGACGGTCGGGTTGGCCGCCTGCACCTGCTGCGGCGGCGACGAAGGCTCGGCACAGGAGACCAGCAGAGCTGCCAGGCACAGGCCCGGCAGCGGCATGGCTCGCTTCCAGTGGCGACTGGGGACTATCCTGCTCCGGATCGACGTCGAGGCTGACGGTGTCATCGGGTTCTCCCTTCTGCTTGATCAGGCTGCGTCCCGAACCCGACGCCAGACCTGATGACGAGTTCCCCATCGACCGCCAGCAACTGCGGACGGCCGTCAGCCCTTCTTCAGCTCTCCGGGCTTGTGCACCGCCTGCTTGCCGCTCTTCGCACTCTTGACCAGGACCTGCGGGTCCTCCTTGGTCGCCTTGGCGGTATGGCCCTTCACCTTGGTGGTGCTGGTGACGGTCTTCTCGACGGTGCCGTGGGTCTCGCCCTGCGCGGTGTCCCACTTCACCTTTTCACCCTGCTTCGGTGTCTTCGTCATGCCGGCCTCCTGTTGCGAGCAGGCTGAACCGGCAATCCAGCGCGCGGTTCAGACCTCTCCCGGCACCGTGACCGGCGCGCCGGCGAGGCGCGGCGCGGAGGCGACCAGCGAGGCGCTGTACGGGTCGCGCGGGTGGTTCACGAGCTGGTCGGTGGGTGCCAGCTCGACGATGCGTCCGGCGCGCAGCACCGCGATGCGGTCGGCGAGCCAGGCGATGGCGGCGATGTCGTGGCTGATCATCACATAGGCCAGATGCTCGTCGCGGCTGAGGTCGCGCAGCAGGTTGAGCAGCATCGCCTGCGTCGAGACATCCAGCGCCGAGGTCGGCTCGTCCAGCACGATGATGTCCGGACGCGCGGCCAGCGCGCGCGCCACCGCGACCCGCTGCGCCTGGCCGCCGGAGATCGCATTCGGCAGCCTTGCCGCCAGCGCCGCGTTCAGCCCGACCCGTTCGAGCAACGCGGCGGTCTGCCGGCGCAGGCTGTCGCGGTCGTGCTGGCCGCCAAGCTGCAGGGCCTCGGCGATGATCGCACCGATGCGCAGGCGCGGATTGAGGCTCTCGCGCGGGTCCTGGAACACCACCTGCACCCGGCGCCGCTCGCGCCTGCGATCCCCGGTCGACAGGTCTCCCAGCGCGCGCCCGTCGAGCAGGATGCGGCCCTCGTATTTCAGCATGTGCAGGATGGCGCGCCCGAGTGTGGACTTGCCCGAGCCGCTCTCGCCGACGATGCCCAGGCATTCGCCGCGCGCCAGTTCCAGGCTGACCGCGTCCAGCGACGGCGCCACGACCGCCTTGCGGCCGCCGGGCAGCCCGCCACGATCGCCGTAGCGGATGGTCACCGATTGCAGTTGCAGCAGGGCACTTCCCGGCGTGCGCGCGGCCCCAGGCGCAGCCGCGACCGGCGACGCGGCGGCGAGGGGTGCTGCGACCGGGATGTCCTCCAGCGGGAACAGGCAGGCGGCCTCGGTGCGGCCATCCCCCACCGACGGCGGGTAGCCTTGCGTGCACACCTCCTGGCGGCGCGGACAACGCGGCGCGAACCGGCAGCCGGGCGGCCGGTGGCCGGGGTCGGGCATGGTGCCGGCGATGCCGCGCAGGCTCGCCTGGCCGAGGCGCGGCACGGCGGCCAGCAGGGCATGGCTGTACGGGTGGCGCGGGTGCGCGAAAAAGGCGGGAGCCTCGCCCCATTCGACGCTGCGCCCGGCATACAGCACGCACAGGCGCTGCGCGTGCCGCTCGACCAGGGAGAGGTCGTGGGTGATGAACAGCAGCCCCATGCGGTGGTCGCGCTGCAGCCGCGCCAGCAGGTCGAGGATCTGGCGCGCCACCAGCGGATCGAGCCCGGTGGTGGGCTCGTCGGCGATCAGCAGCTTCGGGTTGCAGGCGAGTGCGGCCGCGATCATCACCCGCTGCCGCTGGCCGCCGGAGAACTGGTGCGGGAACTCGTCGAGCCGTCGCGCTGGGTCGGGGATGCCGACCTCGCCGAGCAGCTCGATCGCATGCCGCCGGGCAGCACCCGCGTTGGCGCCGGTATGCAGCCGGTGCCCCTCGGCGACCTGCCGCCCGATCGTCATCGACGGGTTCAGCGCCGAGAGCGGGTTCTGGAACACCATGCCGACGCTGCCGCGGCGCGCGCGCATCCGGCGCTCGTCGAGCGTGAGCAGGTCCTCGCCCGCGAACAGCGCGTGGCCGGTGATGCGTGCACCCGGCGGCAGCAGCCGCATCACCGCCAGGGCCGCAATGGTCTTGCCGGAGCCGCTCTCGCCGACGAGTGCGGTCATCTCTCCCTCGCGCACCTCGAGATCGAGATCCTCCAGCACGGGTGCGACGCCATGTCCGTCGCGGCCCGCAAGCTCGACCCCGAGATGCCGCAGCGACAGCACCACGCCTGATCCGGTCATCGCGTGCCTCCGCGCGCCAGCAGCCCCTGGCCGATCAGCGAGGTTGCCAGCATGGCGGCGAAGATCATCAGGCCGGGCGGCACGATCAGCCACCAGGCATCGAGCGCCACCAGGTCGAGGCCCTCCTGCAGCAGCCCGCCCCAGCTGGTATGCGGCGGCTGCACGCCCAGGCCGAGGAAGGACAGCGCCGACAGCGCGAAGATCATGTCGCCGACCAGGAAGGTGAAGTTGACCACCAGCACGGGCGCCATCACCCGCAGCAGGTGGGTGCCGGCGATGTGCGCGAGCCCGCCGCCGAGCTGTCTCGAGGCGTGCACGAAGTCGCGGTCGCGCTGCGCCAGCGTCTCGTTGCGCACCAGGCGCGCCAGCGACGGCCAGGAGATCAGGCCGAGCAGCAGGATCAGGCTGCCGGTATTGAGCGGCACGATGGCGCCGAAGAAGATCAGCACCACCAGCCCGGGCAGCGCCAGCACCGCATCGAGCAGCCGCATGAGCGCCTGGTCGAGCAGGCGCGGGCCGAGGCCGGAGGCGAGGCCGTACAGCGTGCCGACGGTGAAGGCGACAAGGGTGGCGGGGAGTGCGACGTACAGCGTCGAGCGTCCGGCCACCAGCAGGCGGGCGAAGGCGTTGCGGCCGAGATCGTCGGTGCCGAACGGGTACCGGCCGTCAGGGGCGGCGAGGACGCTGGCGGTATGCAGCGCAAACGGGTCGCGGCCGTATAGCACCGGGCCGATCGAGGAGGCCAGCAGGATCAACGCCGCGATCACCAGGCCGGTGGTGAGCGTCGCATTCCCGCCCGACAGACGCAGCAGCCTGGCCAGGATGGATGATGCACCAATGCGGACGGGCAGATCCGCGCGGGTTGCGTCAAGCGACCGCGTTTCATCAAGCATAGGCGGCCCTCGGATCGAGCAGCGTGTTGGCGATGTCGGCGAGCAGGTTGCCCAGCACCGTCAGGATGCCGATCACCAGCACGATGCCGATCAGCACCGGATAATCCTGCGCCAGTGCCGAGCGCCACAGCAGCCAGCCGAGGCCGGGATAGGCGAACACGGTCTCAACCACGACGCCGCCGGCAAAGATCGAGGGCAGCGACAGGCCGAGCACGGTGACCAGCGGCCGCATCGCGTTGCGGATGACGTGGTGCACCAGGATGCGCGACGGCGACGCGCCGCGGGCCGCGGCCGAACGGACATAGTCGCGGCCGAGCTCCTCGTGCACCGACTGCGCGAAGTAGCGCGACAGCGCCGGGACCGTCAGCAGCACGATGGTGACGCAAGGCAGCGCCATGTGCAGCGCGTTGGATGCGATGGTCTGGTGCGCGAGGCGCAGGTTCTCCAGGCCGCCGGCCGGGAACCAGCCAAGCCGCATCGAGAAGAACAGGATCAGCAGTGTGCCGCTGAAGAATGACGGCAGCGCATACAGCGCAAGCTCCAGGCCGCCGATGACGCGGCCGAGCGTGCGGTCGTAATGCACGCCGTGCGCAAGCCCGAGCGCGAACGCGATCAGCAGGCTGGCGACCAGCGAGATGATCTGCAGCGCCAGCGTGTTGAGCTCGTAGCTTAATATCAGGCTGCCGACCGGGCGCTGCACCGAATAGGAATAGCCGAGCCGGGCGTGCGCAAGATCGAACCACCAGCGGAAATACTGCTGCCAGAACGGCAGGTCGAGGCCGAGCGCGTGGTTGAGCTCGCGGATCGAGGCGGGAGAGGCCTTTGGGCCGAGGATCTGGTACACCGGGCTGCCGGGGGCGACATGCACCAGTACGAAGGTCAGCGTGATCAGGATGGCCAGCGACAGCGCGGCGCTGCCCAGCTTGCGGCCGATGCCCCAGAAAATGCGCGTCATCGGATACGTGTCATTGGTTCTGCATCAGCCCGGCCTCATCGGGGCGCAGGCCAGATCCCCGGACAGCGAGAGGAATTCCGGCGACCAGGCGCCGAGCGGGTTCTCCATCTCGCGCAGCCCGTGCAGGCCCGGACGCGCCAGCAGCGAGATCGCGCCATCCGGCAGGAAGATCACCGGCTGCTGCGCCGCGGTGTAGTCCTGCGCCGCGTCCAGCGCCTGACGGCCGGGATCGCTTTGCACGGCACGGTTCAGCGCGTCCATCCGCGCATCCTCGTAGTGGCCGTAATTCGAGCTGCCGTCCGACGAGAAGTTCTGCCCAGTATCCGGGAAGCCCGAGATGGTCCAGCCGAGCACGTTGCCCTCCCAATCATGGCCGTTGCCTTCGAGTGTCGCGGACAGGTCGTTGAACTCGATCTCGTGCAGCTCGACGGCAATGCCGACCGCGGCGAGGTCACGCTGCGCCACCTGGAACTCGATCAACCGGTCGACCGCCCCGGCCGACACGCCGATCGAGAAGCCCAGCACATGGCCGTTCCTGGTGCGTATGCCGTCACCGCCCACATGCCAGCCGGCGTCGTCGAGCAGGGCGCGGGCGCGCACTGGATCGTGCCGCAACGACGTGTAGCCATGCCGCGCATCGTCCGACAGGAAGGCGGTCATCGCCGGCGGCACCGGCCCATGTACCACGCCGGCCTGGCCGTGCCAGGCGAGTGCGACGATTGCGTCCTGGTCGATCGCGAGTGCCACCGCCTGGCGCACCCGAACGTCGCGCAGAAACGGCGCGGTTTCGCTGCGCATGTTGAGGTACAGCATCATGTAGCCGAACGGACCGTCCAGCCTGTTCGTCACGAAACCGGGCAGCGCGCGGGCGAGGTCCCACAGCCGGAACGGAACGTCGGCGGCGTCGATCTCGCCAGCCCGCAGCGCCTGCAGCGCATTGCCGCCCTGGAGGAAATCGACGACCAGCCGACGGATCGCGGGCCTGGTGCCGCCATAGAGCGGGTTCGCCACCAGCGTCAGGTGCCGTCCGACGGCGAACTCCTCCAGCACGAACGGGCCGTCCGAGACCCGGAACAGGTCCGTATCGGTCTGCCGCATGCGCATCTGCTCCAGCGTCAGGCCGCGATAGACATGCTCGGGCATCACCATGATGTTCAGCGAGGTGCGCAGGAACCAGTCCGGGTTGACGCGCCTGTCGAGCGTGAGGGTGACCCCGTGGCGGCCGTCGACGCGGACATCGGTGATGAAGTCGGGAATGCCGCCGATCCCGGAGCTGACATAGGCAGGGCCGAGCCTGCGTATCGTCGCAAAGGTGAACAGCACATCGGCGGCGGTCACCGGCACACCGTCCGACCACAGCCAGGGCTTGATGGTGAAGTGCCAGGTGCGGCCGCCATCGGGCGTGGTGACCGCGGAGGCGAGGCTGAGGTCGGGATCGAAGTTCACGTGGCGGTCGAGCCAGACCAGCGGCCGGTAGATCTGCTGCATGACCTGCATGTTGTAGACCAGGCTGGTGAGCAGCGGGTTCAGCGAACTCACCGCCTGCGGATCGGCCTGCCCGAGGCCCGAGGGAAGCACCACGGTGCCGCAGCTCTGCACCGGGGCGGCGGCGGCGCACAGCATCGCCGCCGCCAGTACTGCGCCGGTGGTGTACGGACCGGCGAGGGTCAATGCGAGGCGGCCCCGGCAGAGGCGGTCTGCGCGGGGCAGGCCATGTCGCCTGACAGGGACAGGAACTCCGGCGACCAGGTCCCGGTCGGGCTGGTCATCTGCGCCAGCCCGTGCACATCGGGGCGCGCCAGCAGCGAGATCGCGCCGGTCGGCAGGAAGATGAACGGCTGCTGCCCGGCGGCGTAGTCCTGCGCCGCGTCGAGCGCCTGGCTGCCGGCGGTGGTGACCACGGCCTCGTTCAGCGCGTCCATCGTCTTGTTCTCGTAATGGCCGAAATTCTGCGCGCCGTCCGACGAGAAGAATTCCTGGCTGTCCGGAAAGCTCTCGATGGTCCAGCCGATCACGATGCTGTTCCAGTCATGGCCGTTGCCCTGCAGCGTCGCGAACAACTCGTTGAACTCGACCCCGCGTATGTCGATGTCGATGCCGACGGCGGCAAGGTTCCGCTGCGCCACCTGCAGTTCGATGAAGCGGTCGACGGCGCCGGACGACACCTCGACCTCGAATTGCAGCCGCTGGCCATTCTTGACCCGGATGCCGTCCGGGCCCGGATGCCAACCGTCGGCATCGAGCAGCGTGCGCGCCTTGTCCGGCGCATACTGCAACGACGGATAGCCGGCCCTTGCCTGCGCGGAGAGAAATCTGGTGATTGCGGAGGGGACCGGCCCGTGAACCGGCGACGCCTGCCCGTGATAGGCGAGCGCGATGATCTCCTTCTGGTCGATCGCCAGCGTGATCGCCTGCCGCACGCGCTGGTCGCGCAGGAAGGGCGCGCTCCTGCTGCGGAAGTTCAGGATGATCGACATGTAGCCGAACGGCCCGTCGAGCTTGACCGTGTGCAGGTTCGGCAACGCGGTCGCAAGATCCCAGAGCTCGAACGGGATGTCGCCGGCATCGATCTCGCCGGAGCGCAGCGCCTGCAGCGAATTGCCGCCCTCGAGGAAATCGACTACCAGACGGCGGATCTTCGGCCGGATGCCGCCGTAGAGCGGGTTCGGCACCAGGACGATGTGGCGTCCAACCGAGAAGTCGTCGAGCACGAACGGGCCGTCCGACACCTTGAACAGGGTGGGGTCGGTCTGCCGCATGCGCATCTGCGGCAGGGTCAGGTTGCGATAGATGTGCTCGGGCAGCACCTTGATCGAGTTGCCCAGGCCGAGCCGGAAAAACCAGTCCGGATTCACGACATGGTTCAGGGTCATGGTGACATCGTGCGGCCCGGTGGCGCGGACATCCTGGATGTAGTTCGGGATGCCACCGGTGTCGTAGCCGTCATAGGAAGGCCCGAGCCGGCGGATCAGGTCGAAGGTGAACACCACGTCCGCGGCGGTGACCGGCTGGCCGTCCGACCACAACCATGGCTTGATGGTGAAGCGCCAGGTGTGGCCACCATCCGGCGTCACCACCGAAGAGGCAAGGCTCAGGGTTGGATCATAGGCGAGGTTCCGGTCCAGCCAGATCAGCGGACGGTAGATCTGGTAGATGACTTCCTGGTTGTAGATCGAGTTGGTCAGCATCGGGTTCAGCGAGGTCACCGCGGACGGCGTGCTCTGGCCGAGCCCGGCCGGCAGCACCACGGTGCCGCAGGAAGAGGGCGCTGCCCGCCCGGTAGCGGTGGCGACGCCCAAGGTCGCGAAGACGAGTATCGCGCGGACCAGCAGCGCGCCCAAGCCGGGCCGCTTCATGCTCGACGCGACGCTGCGACGGCGGGAGCGGCCACTGCCAACTCGGCCGGGCATGTCATGTCGCTCGACAGGGGCAGGAACACCGGCGACCAGGTTCCGGTCGGGCTGGTCATCTCGGCCGATCCGTGCACTTCGGAACGCACGAGGATCGGGTCGGCGCCGCTCGGCAGGAAAATGAAGGGCGGAGGTTCGGCAGCGTAGTGACCGTAATTCTGTGCACTGTCGGAGTAAAAGAACTCCTGGCTGTCGGGATGACCGTTGATGAACCAGCCGAGCACGATGCTGTTCCAGTCATGGCCGTCGTCCTGCAGCATCGCGAACAAGTCGTTGAACTCGACCCCGCGCAGGTCGATGGCGATGCCGAGAGCGGCGAGGTTTCGCTGCGTCACCTGCAGCTCGATGAAGCGGTCGACGGCGCCGGACGACAGCTCGACCTCGAACTGAATCGGCTGCCATCCTTGACCTGGATGCCGTCGGCCCCCGGATGCCAGCCTGCGGGCTCGAGTGCCACGGGATATCGTTGGCATCGATTGCGCCGATGCGCAGCGCCTGCAGCGGGTTGCTGCCGACGAGGAAGTCGACCACCAGCCGGCGCAGCTTCGGCCTGGTGCCCCCATTGAGCGGGTTCGGCACCAGCACGATGTGCCGTCCGACCGCAAACCCGTCGACCAGGAAGGGTCCGTCCGAAACCCGGAAGAGCTCTGGATCCGTCTGGCGCATGCGCATCTCGGCCACGCCCATGCCGCGGTAGACGTGCTCGGGAAGCACCAGAATGACACCCAGGCCGGTGTCGTAGCCGACATAGTTGGGTTCGAGCCGGCGGATCAGGTCGAAGGTGAACACCACGTCCCCGGAGCTGACCGGCACGCCGTCCGGCCACAGCCAGGGCTTGATGGTGAAGCGCCACGTCTGGCCGCCATCGAACGTGGTTGCCGCCGAGGCGAGGCTGAGGGCCGGATCGTGGTTCGGATGCCGATCGAGCCAGATCAGGGGCCGGTAGACCTGGTCATAGATCTCCATGTCATAGGGAGAGTTGGAAACCAACGGGTTCAGCGAACCGACCGATGACGGCCCGCCAGTGCCGAGCCCCGCGGGCAGCACCACCGTGGCGCAGGTGCCGGGGGCCGCCTGCGCCACGGCGGGAAGCAGCAGGCCCGGCAGCACGACCATAAATCGAGACAGCGTCGTCACACCTCGGCTTTAGGGCGGTGGGATTGGCATGTCCAGGGCGCAACGCACCTCTGCTTGTAACGCAGGTAGGACGATCTGGCGGAACCACGGGTTGCGGCCTTCCCAGACGCCGGTGCGCCAGGACGGGTGCGGCAGCGGAAAATAGCGCGGCAGGTACCGGCGAAAGTTCTCCACCCGGGCGGTCATCGGCCCCGGCCCGAGCACATGGTTCTGCGCGTAGGTGCCGATCAGCAGGGTGAGCCGGATGTCGGGCATCAGGCGAAGCACCCTCTCACGCCAGAGCGGCGCGCATTCCGGACGTGGCGGACGGTCGCCGCCCTGTGGCAGCCGGCCCGGATAGCACATCCCCATCGGCAGGATCGCGACCCGGCTGGTGTCGTAGAAGATGTCGCGGCCGATGCCGAGCCAGCCGCGCAGGCGCTCGCCGGACTGGTCCCAGAACGAGATCCCCTTTTCGTGCACCTTGGTGCCGGGCGCCTGGCTGGCGATCAGCAGGCGCGCGATCGCCGAGACATGCAGGATCGGGCGCGGGCCGAGCGGCAGGTGCGCCTCGCAATGCCGGCAGGCGCGGATCTCGGCGACCAGCCGGTCGAGCTCTCCCGCCTCGCTCACGCGTGCAGCAGTTCGTCCACCAGATGCGGCACGGTGGCGGTGGCAAAGCCTTCGATGGAGCGCTCAAACGGGCTGTCTGGGTCGGGTGCCAGGTTGAGCTCGATGGTCTGCGCGCGGCGGGCGACATGCACGAAGCCGGCGGCGGGATAGACCGTGCCCGAGGTGCCGATGGAGACGAACAGGTCGCATGCCGCCAGCGCCGCCTCGATCGCCTGCATGTGCACCGGCATCTCGCCGAACCAGACCACGTCGGGACGCAGCGCGCACCTGGCACAGGCGGGGCAGGGCACCGTGGCGCCGGTGTCGCCGTGCCATTCCGGCGTCGCGCCGCAGGCGGTGCAGCGTACGCGGCGTAGCTCGCCATGCATGTGCAGCAGCTTCGCGGTGCCCGCACGCTCGTGCAGATCGTCGATGTTCTGGGTCACCACCAGCACCTCGCCGGCAAACTCCCGCTCCAGTCGGGCCAGCGCCCGGTGCGCTGCGTTCGGTTGCACCGAAGCAAGTTGCGCCCGTCTTGCGTTGTAGAACGCGTGAACACCCGCCGGATCCCGCGCGAAGGCTTCCGGCGTCGCGACATCCTCGACGCGCACCCGCGACCACATCCCGTCAGGATCGCGAAACGTATGCAGCCCGCTCTCCTGGCTGATCCCGGCCCCGGTCAGCACCACGATGCGGCGGAACATCAGAAGTCTCTATGGCTCGTTGGTCTGGCTTTCCTGAATTCCGAGCGTAAAGACGACAATGCGCTGGCCGCCATGCGCGAAGCTCAGCGAGCAGGGCACCAGGGCGCCGCGCAGCATCGGCTGGGTCGCCTGGGTCAGCGAGAACTCCGCCTGCACCGGCTGGGTGCGGCCATCGGTGGAAGCGGGGATGTCCAGCCCGTTGAACTCGCCGTTCGGGAACTGCCGCAGGCTGCCGTTGAGCAGCGCCATGTGGCCGGTGCCGGGGCAGGTCGCGTTGATCAGCCGGTCGGGCAGGCTGCCCTGGTTGGTGATCGTGGTCGAAAGCTGCGCCGCATGGTCCTGGTCGTCGCCGTCGCCATGCGAGGGCCCGATCTGCAGCGGACCCGACACCTGGGTCATCGCCAGCCCCGGTGCTGCGATCGCGAGCAGGGGCACGGTGAGCGCCAATGTTCTAGCCAAGCTCATAATCGACCTCCGGGTGATAGACCGCCTGCTCGTGGCCGAGCAGCGAGGAGAACAGGGTGAAATGCGTGATCGCAACGCTTTCGGAGCGCAGCAGGTTGTGCGACTGGATCCAGCGCGCGAGGATGGGCTCGGCGACCGTGTCGACACGCGCCAGACTGACATGCGGCTGGTAGCGCTTTCGCTCCGGCGGCAGGCCGATCCGCTGCAACGCCGTCTCGATCTTGGCCTGCAGGCGTTCAAGCGGCTCGCTTCGCTCCACCCCGACCCACAGCGCGTGCGGCTTGCCGGACCGGCCGAACAGCCCGGTGCCGCTCAGCGTCAGCTCGAAGCGCCGTCCGCGGATCGCCGCCAGCGCATGGTCGATCTCCTCGGCGACCAGACGGTCGGCCTCGCCGATGAAGCGCAGCGTCAGGTGCAGGTTCGCGGGCGGGATCCAGCGCGCGCCGGCGAGGCTGCCGGCAAGTCGGGCGAGCCGCTCGCGCATCGGATCTGGCAAGTCGAGCGCCACGAACAGTCTCATTTGTGCTGCGCACGCTGGCTCAAGGGTGGTGCGCCGTCTCGCGCGCCCCCACCGCGCGAGCCTGGGTGATCAGCGCGCGCACCAGCGGCATCAGTCGGGCGACGATGACGCGCACCCCCGCTGCGTTGGGGTGGATATGGTCGCCCTGCTCGAGATCCTCGTGGGTGGCGACGCCCTGCAGGAAGAACGGGTCGTACAGCAGCCCGGGCCGGTGCGACAGCCGCTCGAACACCGAAGAGAAGGCCCGTGCATAGTCCTGGCCCATGTTCGGCGGCGCCTGCATGCCAGACAGCAGCACCGGGATGTGCCGGGCGGCCAGCCGGTCCAGGATGGCGGCGATGTTGTGCTCCATCTGCGAGGGCGGCTGACCGCGCAGCCCGTCATTGCCGCCGAGTTCGACGATGGCGGCGTCCGGGTTGTCGCCGAGCGCCCAGTCGAGCCGGGCCAGCGCCCCGGTCGAGGTATCGCCGGAGACCCCGCCATCGAGCACGCGAGCGTCGAGGCCGGCCTGGTCGATCGTCTGCTGCAGGATGGTGGTGAAGGCCTGCTCGTGCGGCAGCCCGTAGCCGGCGGTCAGCGAATCGCCCAGAGCGAGAACTCTCACCGGGGCGGGTCGTGCGGCCCCTGTCAGGGCCAGAAGGCAAACCAGTGCGGCGGCGTGCGTTGTCGTCCACCATGCAGACCGGCGGAGATCAAGTGGACGGAACGGCAGCTCTGCCTCCTCGGGACAAGCAGTCGCGCGCGATGCTGCAGGCGCGCGACCTGTGGTTGACGGTGCCCGCGCACTCCGGGACGGTCAACTTGGCGGGCGGCACGCTGGACATCGTGCGCGGTGCGTCGCTCGACCTCGAAGCCGGTGTCTCGCTCGGCATTGTCGGGCCGTCGGGGTCGGGCAAGACCAGCCTGCTGATGCTGCTGGCCGGCCTGGAGCCGCCCTCGCGTGGCAGCATCCGGATCGACGGCACGGACCTCGCTGCCCTCACCGAGGACCAGCGCGCGCAGTTCCGCGGCCGCTCCATCGGCATCGTGTTCCAGTCCTTCCACCTGATCCCGACCATGACCGCACTGGAGAATGTCGCCATTCCGCTGGAGCTGACCGGCCGCGCCGATGCCGGCCGGATTGCGGCGGAGGCGCTGGACCAGGTCGGACTGTCGCATCGCCTGGGTCATCGGCCGAGCCAGCTTTCGGGCGGCGAGCAGCAGCGGGTGGCGCTGGCGCGCGCCTTCGCACCCGGGCCGCGCCTGCTGCTGGCCGACGAGCCGACCGGCAATCTCGACCTTGCGACCGGCGGCCGCGTCGCCGACCTGATGTTCGCCCTGCAGCGCGATCGCGGCACCACCCTGGTGCTGATCACCCATGACCAGACGCTGGCCGCGCGCTGCGACCGCGTGCTGTCGGTGAGCGACGGCCGGTTGTCGGCTCCGGTCCGCTAGCATGTCCCTTCGCACTCTGGCCCGCAGCCTGGGCTGGCGGCTCGCGCTCACGATCGCCCTGCGCGACATGCGCGGCACCCTGTCGGGCATCCGCATCGTGCTGGCCTGCCTCGCACTTGGAGTGGCGGCGATCGGCACCGTCGGCGGCCTGCGGGCGGCGATCCAGGGCGGGGTCGCGTCGCAGCGGCGCGCCATCCTCGGCGGCGATCTCAGCCTGGAGAGCCCGGACCCGCTGCCGGTCGGCCTGGAGCCGTTCCTGCGCGGACGCCACCTGCGCCTGTCGGAGACGGTCAGGCTGCGCTCGATGCTGTACGGGCCGCAGGGCCGCCGGATGCTGGTCGAGGTCGATGCGGTGGATGCGGCCTATCCGCTGGTGGGCGAGGTCACGCTCGATCCGGCCCGGCCGCTCGCCGGCGCCCTGCCGGACGGGCTGCTGGTCGAGCCGCTGATCGAGGACCGGCTGGGGGTGCGTCCCGGCGACACGCTGCGGGTCGGCAACCTGGCGCTGCCCACGGCGGGAGCGCTCGCGCACGTGCCGGACAGCGCCGGCAGTGCGTCGCTCGCCCCGGAGGTCATGCTCTCGCGCACGCGTCTCGACGCTGCCGGTCTGATCGCCCCCGGCGCGCTGGTCACCTACACGCTGCGCGTCGCGCTGCCCGACGACCGCACACAGGGTCGCGCGCGCCGGGTGCAGGCGCTTGCGCACGACATCGCGCGGCACTTCCCCGACCAGCCGCTGCGCATACGCGACGTGCAGGACGCCGCCCCGGCGCTGACCCAGGTGGTGGCGCAGGTCTCGCAGTTCATGACGCTGATCGGGCTTGCCTCGCTGCTGCTGGGCGGCCTCGGCGTTGCCTCCGGCGTGTCCGCCTGGCTGCAGGCGCGCACCGAGGCGCTGGCCGTGCTGCGCTGCCTCGGCGCGTCGTCCGCCACGGTCGCCTGGATCGTCTCGCTGCAGCTCGGGGTGCTGTGCGGCGCCGGCGTGCTGGCCGGCGTGGTGGCCGGGCTGGTGGTGCCGGCGGTGGCGATCCATGAGCTTGCCGGGCTGCTGCCGGTGGCGCCGGATGGCAGCGTGCATGCCGGCCCGCTGCTGCTCGCGGCCGCCTTCGGTCTGCTGGTGGCGGTGCTGTTCACGCTGCCGCCGCTGCTGCGCGCGGTGCGCGTGTCCCCCGTGACCCTGTTCCGCGACGACCCGCCCGAGCGCCAGCGCCAAAGCCGCGGCTGGCGGTTGCCGGTGGTGCTGGGGGCGCTGGTCTGCGTGCTGGTGCTGCTGGCGACGCTGACCTCGCCATCGCCCTGGCTGGCGCTCGGCTTCTGCGCTGCCGCCGGCTGCATCCTGCTGCTCTTCCGCTTCGCCGGGCTGCTGCTGCGCCTGGGGGCAGGGTTCGTCGGACGCACCGGGATGCGACCCGCCTGGCTCGGGCTCGGCGTGCGCGCCCTGCACCGGCCCGGCTCGCCCGCCTCGGCGATGCTGCTGGCACTCGGCGCCGGGCTTTCCACCCTGGCCGGGATCGCGCTGATCGAAGGCAACATCCGGAGCGCGGTGCTGGGCCAGTTGCCGGCCGATGCGCCCTCGTTCTACTTCATCGACATCCAGCCCGACGAGGCCGGCCGGTTCGACGCGGTGCTGCACGCGCTGCCGCAGGCGGGCCAGGTTCGCCAGTTGCCGAGCCTGCGCGCCCGCGTCGTTGCAGTGGACGGCGTGCCGGTCGCACAGGTGCATGCGACCCCGCAGACGCGGTGGGCGCTGCGTGGCGATCGCGGGCTGAGCCTGTCGGCCGCGCCGCCGCCCGGCACCCACCTGGCAGCCGGCGCGTGGTGGCGGGCGGATTATGCCGGGCCGCCGCTGCTGTCGTTCGACGCCAATCTCGCGCGCGGCTGGGGCGTGCATGTCGGCTCGACGATGACGCTGAACGTGCTGGGGCGCGACGTGGTGCTGCGCGTCGCCAGCCTGCGCGACATTGCCTGGCGCTCGCTGCAGCTCAACTTCGCCTTCATCGCCTCGCCGGGCATGCTGTCGGCGGCGCCGCACACGCTGGTCGCCACCGTCGGTTCCAGCGGCCGGCCCGCCGACGACGCCGCGATCCTGCAGGCGGTGACCGACGCGCTGCCCAACGTCACCGGCATCCGCGTCGCCGACGTGCTGGGCGAGATCGGCCGGCTGGTGCGCCGGCTGGCGCTCGCACTGCAGGCGATGGGTGTGCTGGCGCTGCTGTCCGGCGCCCTGGTGCTGGCGGCGACGCTGGCGTCCGGGCAGGCGGCACGGCGCCGGGAGGCGGCGATCCTGCGCAGCCTGGGCGCCACCGGCCGGCAGTTGCGCGCCGCCTGGCTGGTCGAGTTCGCCGTCATGGGCGCGGTGGCCGGCCTGGTCGCGGCCGGCATCGGCGAGATCCTGAGCTGGCTGGTGCTGCACTATGTCCTGGAGGCGCCGTGGCGGCTGCTGCCCGAGACGCTGGCTGCGACCATCGCCGGCGCCATCCTGCTGATGCTGCTGGCCGGGCTGATCGCAACCCGGCAGGCGCTGCGGGCCAGCCCGGCGGAGCTGCTGCGGGACAGCTAGACTGGCTCGAATCCTGGATGGATGCGTCTTAATGCGAAATAAAGCCGCCGGGCGGACCCCCCGGTCCGGTTCCGCTTGACCTAGCAGTCGGTTCCACCAAGATGACACTTGCGGTTCGGATCGACCGAACCTGAGGAAACCTACCCACATGGCCTTCAGTCCCGATTTCCGAAGCACCTCCCGCGCCACGGGCGTGGGTGCCCAGGCCGGGGTCATCGATGCCGGCCTGCGCGCCTACATGTTGCGCGTCTATAACTGGATGACCTCGGGTCTCCTGCTCACCGGCATCGTCTCATACGGGGTGGCGCACTCCTCGCTCGCCAGCCTGTTCTGGAACCAGGTCGAGCTGGCGGACGGCCGCACCGTCGCGCATCCGACCGGCCTTGGCCTGCTGTCGATCTTCGCGCCGCTCGCCTTCGTGCTGGTGCTGAGCTTCGGCGTGAACCGGCTGTCGCGCCAGGCGGTGCAGACTCTGTTCTGGCTGTTCTGCGCCGCGATGGGCGTCAGCATGACCAGCGTGTTCTTCATCTACACCGAGACCTCGGTGGTCCGCGTGTTCTTCATCACCGCGGCCACCTTCGGGACGATGAGTCTGTGGGGCTACACGACGAAGACCGATCTCACCAAGTTCGGCTCGTTCCTGATGATGGGCGTGGTCGGGCTGCTGATCGCGATGGTCGTGAACATGTTCATGCACAGCTCCGGCCTGCAGATGCTGGTCAGCGTGCTCGGCGTGTTCATCTTCACCGGCCTCACCGCCTACGACACCCAGCGCATCAAGCTGAGCTACGCGCAGTTCGCGGCCTACGAGGGCGTCGAGGGTGCGGCCAAGCGCAGCGTCTATGACGCGCTGAACCTGTACCTGAATTTCATCAACCTGTTCCAGTTCCTGCTGCAGCTCACCGGGACGCGCAGCTCGAACAACTGACCGGGCCTGCTTCGTCCCGACCCGCCTCGTCCGGGGCGGCTTCCTTTCTGGGAGCCGCCCCTTTTCTGCGTTGAGGCCTGGATAGAGTGCGGGATGCCCGACGGAAAGTATCGCAGGTCGCCCTGGCGCGCGTCATCGACGAAGTTGCGGCCGTTCTGGTCGATCGCGGTGATGCGGGCTGCCGTAGAGCATATCAGACAACTCGCTGGTGCGACCGAAGCGAAGCGAGTCGGCGCCAGGGCTGGTGCAGTCGCGCCGAGCGGCTCCGGTTGACAGGGCGGCGGATAGCCAGCAGGCAGGCGCCTCATCACGACGGATCTCTCGATCGATGAGCCTGACGACGCGCTCCGGCCTGCTGCTCGCGCTGCTTGCAACGGCTACGGCACCCGCACTCGCGGCGCGGCCGGCGAATTCGCCGCTGCACCAGTTCGGCGAGGTCGCGCTATCCCCGGACGGCGCCCGCCTCGCGACTCTCGAGGCCGACCTGCCCCAGAACGAGAGCCAGGACGTGGCAACCTCGGTGCTGATCCGCTCCACCTTGCGCGCACCCGGCACTGCCAGCGGTCCTGCGTCCATCGTCGTGCGGCTGCCCTGCAACGGGCCGGACTGCATCCCGTCCAGCCTGACCTGGTCGCCGGACGGGCATCGGCTGGCCTTCGTGCTGCAGCCTCCGCATGGCGGCGAACGCAGCGTCTATACCGTGCACGCCGACGGACGCGGCCTCACCCGGCTGCTCGGCTTCAAGGGAACGCTGCAGGGGCTCCGCTACGAACCCGGCGGGGTGCTCGCCGTGCTAGCCACCGCCAATGCCCACAAGGAGCCGGGCGCCACCCAGGCGGCGGCGAAGCTCGCCGGCGAAGTCGGCACCGGCGAGGACGAGCAGCGGATCGCGACCATCGCCGGCGGCAAGCTGCACTGGCAGTCGCCGGCCGGGCTCTATGTCTACGAGTATGACTGGCGGCCGGATCCGCGGAACCGCACCCTGGTCCGGTTCGTGGCGACCGCTGCTCCCGGCAACGGCGACAACAACTGGTGGACGGCGCGGCTGTACGAGTTCGAGAGCAGCCAGTCCCGCCTGCTCTACGCGCCGCCGCAGCGCAGGCAACTGGCAAACCCGGTGGTCTCGCCGGACGGCAGCCGGGTCGCCTTCATCGGCGGCATCATGAGCGATTTCGGCTCGACCGGCGGCGATGCCTTCGAGCTGCCGCTCGATCATCCGGGGCAACCCGTGAACCTCACGCCGGGACTGCCGGTCACCATCACCTCGCTCTCCTGGTCGTGCGGCCCCGGACTGACTGCCAGCGCGCTGGCCGGTGCATCGACACAGATGCTCGCCCTCGCCGGCGGCGCGGCGCCGCACGTCCTGTGGTCAGGCGAGGCGGACCTGTCGCGCTCGCTCTATACCGAGGGCCTGAGCTGCAGCGGCGGCGGCAGTGCTGCGATCCGGCAGACCTTCACCGAGCCGCCGGAACTGCTGGCGGGACCGATCGGGCAATGGCGCATCCTGACCCACGAGAATGCCGGACGCGCCGCCCCGGTGCACGCGCAGAGCGTCGTTTGGAAGAGCGACCGCTTCGACGTGCAGGGTTGGCTGCTGTCGCCGCATGATGCCGACGCGCACCCACGCGGACCGAAGGCCCCGATGATCGTCAACGTGCATGGCGGCCCGTCGGCGGCGTGGACGCCGTACTACCTGACGCCGCGCGGCGATGCGCTGTTCCTGCTGCGTGCCGGCTACCGGGTGTTCCTGCCCAACCCGCGCGGCAGCTTCGGGCAGGGCGAGGCATTCGCGCAGGCCAACGTGCGGGATTTCGGGCATGGCGACCTGCGCGACATCATGGCCGGGATCGATGCGGTCGAGCGCGCAGCGCCCGTCGACGACGCCCGGCTGGGCCTGACCGGCTACAGCTATGGCGGCTACATGACGATGTGGACGGTCACCCAGACCAACCGCTTCAAGGCCGCCGTCGCCGGCGCCGGGATCTCGAACTGGCAGTCCTACTATGGCGAGAACGGCATCGACCAGTGGATGCTGCCGTTCTTCGGCGCCTCGGTGTATGCGGATCCGGCGATCTATGCACGCTCCTCGCCGATCGCCTTCATCAACCAGGTCCGCACGCCGACCTTCGAATATGCCGGCGATGCGGATATCGAATGTCCGCTGCCGCAGACGCAGGAATTCTACCATGCGCTGCACACGATGGGCGTGCCGACGCAGTTCGTGGTGTATCCGGGGCAGGGCCACGGCATGAAGGATCCGGCCAGCAGCGCCGACGCCGACCGCCGCACGCTGGCCTGGTTCGACCGCTACCTGAAGGCTACCAGAGCCGGAGGCTGAAGGCATGGCAACGAGGTTTCCCTTCCGCCAGGTCGATGTCTTCACCGACCGTGCGCTGCTCGGCAATCCGCTCGCGGTGGTGCACGATGCGGACGCGCTGGATGCAGCGACCATGCAGTCCTTCGCCAACTGGACCAATCTGAGCGAGACCGCCTTCCTGCTGCGCCCGACCCGGCCCGAGGCGGACTACCGGGTGCGCATCTTCACGCCGGAACGGGAGCTGCCGTTCGCGGGCCATCCGACCCTCGGCTCCTGCCACGCATGGCTGCAGGCCGGCGGCGCGCCGCAGTCGGAGACCGTTGTGCAGGAATGCGAGGCCGGGCTGATCCGCCTGCGCCGCGACGCGGGCCGGCTGGCCTTTGCGGCACCGCCCTTGCTGCGCGCCGGCCTGGTCTCGCCGGATAGTCTCGACCGCATCGCAGCCGGGCTTGGTGTGGCGCCGAGCGCGATCCTGCACGGGCAGTGGATCGATAACGGCCCCGGCTGGGTCGCGGTCATGCTCGGCAGCCGTGCCGGGATCCTGTCCGTGCAGCCGGACTATGCCATCCTGGCCGGACTGAATCTCGGTGTCGTGGCGCCCTGGGATCCGGACATCGACGGGCATGACGCGGCGTTCGAGGTGCGCGCATTCATTCCCGTTATGCAGCGGGAGGATCCGGTCACCGGCAGCCTGAATGCCGGCCTGGCGCAATGGCTGATCGCGGCCGGCCTTGCACCGGATCGCTATGTCGTACGGCAAGGTACGGTGCTCGGCCGTCGCGGCGTCGTGCATGTGGAGCGCGACGGCGAGGCGATCTGGGTCGGCGGCGGGGTGGCGAGCTGCATCGAGGGCAGCGTCACGCTGTAGCCGGGTTCAACCCCCGCGCAACGCGGTGCATGTCGACAAGCCGACGGTGGCGCAGACGCTGCCCGAGGCGCTCGAGTCGGTCTGGCAGGGCCACAAGAAATAAACCCGCCGGCTGGTGCGTCCGCCCCGCGTGATCCGGCCGCCGCGAGATCGAGCGGAGCCAGACGCCGTCAGCCCGACGACTGGCCCGGCTCGGGCGAGAACAGATCGGCCTTGTTGGGCTTGTCCTTCCACTCGTCGGCATCGGCCGGCGGGGTGCCCTTGCGGGTGATGTTGGGCCAGGTCTTCGAGAACTCGGTGTTCTTCTCGGCCCAGGCGCTGGCGCGGTCGTCGCTGTCCGGGAAGATCGCCTCGGCCGGGCATTCCGGCTCGCAGACCCCGCAATCGATGCATTCGTCTGGATTGATCACCAGCATGTTCTCGCCGACATAGAAGCAGTCGACGGGACAGACCTCGATGCAGTCCATGTACTTGCAGCGGATGCAGTTCTCGGTGACCACGTAGGTCATCACCATCTCCAGGCTGATAGGGTCCACGGCGATCCGTGGCCGGTCGCAACGGGCGCAGAGATATGCGGACCTTTGCCTGCAAGCGCAAGCGGCGCGCATCGTTCCCTCACACGCCCGGCTCGGGGATCTCCTCATAGAGTGTGCGCGCCTCGTCCGCCGGTCCGCGACGCCGGGCCAGCGCCACGATGCGCAGCACGGTGACGCCGCGGTCGCGCCGGGGCAGCGTCACCACGTCGCCGGGTCGCAGCCTTGCATACGGCTTGTCGGTCGGCTGCCGGTTGACCCGGATCAGGCCGCTCTGCGCGAGTCGGGCGCAGTCCGAGCGCGCCTTGAGGAAGCGCGCGCACCACAACCACTTGTCCAGGCGCTGCCAGCTCCGGTCTTCCTGCTCCGGCTCACCCGGCATGCTGCCCTGCGGCCGGCTCAACGGCGGACCTGGAGTGCCGCGAGGGCGGCGAACGGACCGTCCGTTCGGGTGCTGCCAGGCGTCGCGGGCACCGGCGCCGGGGCCACCGGCTGCGGATCGCGCCGACGCGCGAGGCTGATCAGCGGCGGGCAGGGCGGCCCGGCATGGCCCTCGGGCAGTGGCGCCGCCGGGCGCAGCCTGACATCGAGTCCCCGCAGCACCGCCGGCAGCAGTTCGGCGCGCACCGACAGCCGCGAGGCCAGCTCCGCCTGCAGGGCGGCGGGTCGCTCACGGGTCAGCCACGCGATCTCCGCCAACACCCGCTCGGCGATGTCGAGCCGCAGCCAGACCGGTCCGGCCGCGACCCATCCCATCGCGGCGAGCAGCGCGGCCTGGGCCGGGTCGCCCGCGCCATCCCGCGCGACGCTGACCGCGCCCGCAGGGGGCAGCGTCGGCAGGCCGATACCGGCGCGCACCGCCAGCAGCACCGCGCGCAGACCCGCCTGGCGCGGCTTGAGCAGCGCCGGCATGAACAGGGCCACGCGCCCGGCCTGGATGCCGAGCGGCTTGAGGCGCTTGCGGAGCAGGAGGGGAATGCTCGGCATGCCGGCGGCACCGGCCAGGCCACCCTCCTCGACCAGGCGGTGCAGCAGGCCACGCAGCAGCGGGTCGGACTGTGCCCTGGCCTGCGCCTCGAACAGCGGCGCCAGCCCGGTGGCGACTTGATCGTGCAGCCAGGCCTGCAGGCGCGACCGCACCCGCTCGCGCTGCGCGCCGTCGAGAAATTCGCTGTCGAGCACCTCGATCGCCGGACGCAGCAGCGCAGCACCCGGTCGCAGGCGCGCCACCGGCGCCCCAATCCAGAGCAGCCTCCGCGCGTCGGCGGAGATGGAAAAGGCCGCGTCCTCTGCCGCCGCCAGCGCCTGCACCCGGCGCGGCATCTCCTCGCGCAGGGCGCGGCGCGCGGCGCGCAGCACCAGGCGCTTCTCCGGCCCTTCGGCCAGCGGATCGGGCTGGAAGCCGAAGCCCGCGACGTGGCCCACCGAGTGGCCCTCGACCACCACCTCGCCCTGGGTGGTCACCGCGGACAGCATGTCCTGGCCTTCCGCCTCGTCGAGCCGGCGGAACAGCAGCGCCGCCCGGCGATCGACGAAGCGCGCGGTCAGGCGCTCGTGCAATGCATCCGAGAGCAGGTCTTCGACCTCGCGCGCCTTGCCCTGCCAGTACGGCGCGTCGTCGAGCCAGTCGCGCCGCGCCGCGATGTACGAGCACACCCGAACGCCGGACAGGCGCTGCATCAGGGTGTCGATGTCGCCATCGCTGCGCGAGAGCTGGGTGATTTGCGCCGCCAGCCAGTCGGTCGGCAGCCGTCCCGCCTGCCTGACGCTGGTGAACACGCGCGCGCACAGCCTGGTATGGCTGTCGTCGCCGAGCTTGCGGAAGTCCGGGAGCTGGCAGGCCTCCCACAGCAGGCGGGTGGCGGACCTGCTGCCGGCGAGCCGGCGTATGTCCGGGTCGCGCGCGAGCGCATCCAGCGTCTGCAGGTCGGCCGCCTCGTTGCCGGCGACCAGCCCGCGACGCGGCGGCGGCACCTGCAGGCTGGCCAGCAGCAGGTCGGGGCTCGCGAAATCCAGCTCGGCATTGCGCCAGAAGATCTGCTCGAGCGGATCGAAACGGTGCGCCTCGACCGCCGCCACCACGTCCTCGGACAGGTCGGGACAGGTCGCGGTGGTGCCGAAGCTGCCGTCGCGCATGCCGCGGCCGGCGCGTCCGGCGATCTGCGCCACTTCGGCGGCGGTCAGCCGACGCGGCCGCGAGCCATCGAACTTCGACAGCCCGGCGAAGCCGACATGGTTCACGTCCATGTTCAGCCCCATGCCGATCGCGTCGGTCGCGACCAGGTAGTCGACCTCCTTGTCCTGGTACAGCGCCACCTGCGCGTTGCGGGTGCGCGGCGACAGCCGGCCCATCACCACCGCGCAGCCGCCGCGGCGGCGCCGGATCAGCTCGGCGATCGCATAGACCTCGGCTGCCGAAAAGGCGACCACGGCGGAGCGCGGCGGCAGCTTGGTGAGCTTGCCGGCCCCTGTATAGGTGAGCTGCGACAGCCTCGGCCGGGTTTCGATCACGGCGTCCGGGACCAGGCGAGCCAGCAGCGGGCGGATGGTCTCGGCGCCGAGGAACATGGTCTCGACCAGGCCGCGCGCATGCAGCAGGCGCTCGGTGAAGACGTGGCCGCGATCGGCGTCGGCGCAGAGCTGGATCTCGTCGACGGCCAGGAACTCGGGAGGCACGAACCCGGCGCCGCGGTCCAGCGGCATCGCCTCGACCGTGCATGACAAGTAGCGCGCGTCGGGCGGCACGATCTTCTCCTCGCCGGTGATCAGCGCGACGTTGCGCTCCCCCTTGGCGGCCACCATGCGGTCGTAGTTCTCGCGCGCCAGCAGCCGCAGCGGAAAGCCGATGATGCCCGAGCCGTGCGCCAGCAGCCGCTCGATCGCGAGATGGGTCTTGCCGGTGTTGGTCGGCCCGAGCACGGCGCGAACGCGATGGCGGGTCCGGCTCGGGTCATCCGTCCCGGTCTGCGACCGCTCGCCGGGAGAGGACGCGTATGGGCTGCGAGCCCGAGATGATCCGCCCGGCATGCCAATGATGGTCGGGTCGGCGCCGGCGGATTGCAAGCATCGGTTGGCTGCACGACCCTGTCCGCCGCGCCGCCGCGTGCCGGACGGCGATCACACCGAGGATCACCACGATGTTCGACCGCCCGCTCGATTGCCTTGCCGCTTCCGATGGCGCCGATGGCAGCCGGCCGGTGCATGTCGTGCGGCCCGATTCGCTGGCCGGCATCGTCGATGAGCTGGCGCAGGGCGCCGGACATCCGGCTTCGCTGGCCGGCTGGCTGGAGCAGACCGGCTTCACCGGCCGCGCCGGCGAGATCGCGCTGCTGCCCGGCGGTGCGGGCGTGGCCGCTGCCCTGCTCGGGATCGGGCCGGGTGCGGAGGCGTCGGCTCCGGAGGCTTTCGCCGGGTTGCCGCGCGGCCTGCCACCCGGCGACTGGCGCCTCGCCGGACCGGAACCGTTCGATGCCGATACGGCGGTGCTGGGCTTCTGCCTCGGCGCCTACCGCTTCGGCGTGCTCCGCGATCCCAAGCCGCGTGCTCCGGCGCGGCTGCTGCTCCGGCATGGCCAGGGTGAAGCGGGGGCCGCGCAGGCGCGCTCGGTCTGGCTGGCGCGCGACCTGGTCAACATGCCGGCGAACCGGCTCGGTCCGGAGCAGCTTGCGGAGGCGGCGTGTGCGGTCCTTGCAAGGTTCGGCGCCCGCAGCCGGGTCGTGTCCGGCGCGGATCTCGAACGGGACTATCCGGCGATCCACGCCGTCGGGCGCGGGTCCAGCCGGGCGCCGCGCGTCGTGAACGCCGACTGGCAGGGCTCGGCCGCCGACGCGCAGGCGCCGCTGGTGTCGCTGGTCGGCAAGGGCGTCTGCTTCGACACCGGCGGCCTGGACCTCAAGCCGTCGGCCGCGATGCTGCGCATGAAGAAGGACATGGGCGGGGCGGCGATCATGCTCGGCCTCGCGCGGCTGATCATGGAGCGCGACCTGCCGGTGCGGCTGCAGCTCCGGCTCGGCTGCGTCGAGAACAGCGTGTCGGGCGACGCCATGCGGCCGTCCGACGTGATCGTCACCCGCGCCGGCCTCAATGTGGAGATCGGCAATACCGACGCGGAAGGGCGGCTGGTGCTGGCCGACCTGCTGGCGGAGGCCGGCGAGGCGGACCCCGCGATCCTGATCGACGCCGCGACCCTGACCGGCGCGGCACGGGTGGCGCTCGGTCCCGACCTGCCGGCGCTGTTCAGCAACGATGACGAACTGGCGGCGGCGCTGGTGGCCGGCGGCATCGCGGCGCACGACCCGGTCTGGCGGCTGCCGCTGCACGCGGCGTACGACGGCTGGCTCGGCAGCCCGGTCGCTCACCTGAATAACGTTTCATCAAAGCCGATGGCCGGTGCAGTCACGGCAGCCTTGTTCCTGCAACGATTCGTCAAAAAATCTATCCGCTGGGCCCATCTGGACACATATGCCTGGCGCGACTCGTCGGCGCCGGGCCAGCCTGAGGGGGGAGACTCGCAGGGACTCCGCGCCTGTTACAGAGGTTTGTTGCGTATTCTTAATCTGCACGGGTAACCGGATCAGCTTGGTAACATAATCGGCACTGAACCAAATCAATTTCCCCGTCTATAAAGGTAGCTGTTACGGTCTTGTTAACGCTTTTGGGGATGGGCGCCATCGCGACCTGTCCTGCCGTCGGATGCAGTCGGACCCGCCGGATTATCGGTCGTGTCGTCGAAGAAAGGATTTTAAGGTGCCACAACCCTCGTCGTCTGATCAGCTCGTTGGAACTCTGCGTGATACCGTCGTTTCCATGGTCCGCCGCGACGGACCTGATCTGTCGGCCCGTCAGCTCGGCGTGTTCCTGACCTGCTATCTCCAGGAGGGCGCACATACGGTTCGCGGTCTTGCCGCGGAACTGAATGTTTCCAAGCCGGCAATCACGCGGGCGCTCGACCGGCTCGGCGAACTCGACCTCGCCCGCCGCAAGGTCGATCCGATGGATCGCCGCTCCATCCTCGTGCAGCGCACCCTCAAGGGTGCCGCCTATCTGCGCGAGCTGCGGTCGATCATGACCGAGGCGTCAAGCGTCGCCCGCAAGGGTGGCCATGTCGCCGAGCACGGATCACGCCGCGCCGGCTGATCCGCACTCCGCTTTGCGTGCAGACCTGTGCCTCGTGTTCCGTGCAAACGGGATGCGGGGCGCAAACCTGTTCCTACTTCCACCAGATCGTTCCAAGGCATGTGCGCCAAGCAGGGCGGCCATGGCGGTCCGGCTGCGCTGCAACCGGGCTGGTTCTCGAACGATGACTGGCGCGGACGCATCGCACTCTCTTTGACGCCGCGTCTCATACGCCAAGAAAGGATCTCCCCATGCGGCTCGCCGCTTTCGCTGCCGGTCTCGCCCTCTCCCTGCCCGTCCTCGCGGCGCCTGTCCTCGCCGGCGCGGCGCTCGCCGCGCGCGATCCCGGCGCCTCCGGCCCGGTCGTCGGTCACGTCACCATTACTGCCAAGGCGGCCGATGTCGGCGTCGGCTATACCTGGGGCGACGGTGTGCTGCGCTTCCACGGCCGCGACTACCACTTCAACGTCAAGGGCGTGGACGTCGCGGCAGTCGGGTATTCGAGCGTGACCGGGCACGGCCGCGTCTATCACTTGCGCCATCTGCATGATTTCGACGGCACCTATGCGGCAGCCGACGGCGAGGCGACGCTTGGCAACGGCATCGGTGGCCGCGTGCTGAAGAACGGCAACGGTGTCGAGATCCGCATCGACGACGTCAGCAAGGGTGCCCGCCTGTCCGGCGCCGGCGAGGGCATCCAGCTCAGGCTCTCGGAGTAGGTCAGAGCTTCCTACCCGGATCACCGCCAGAAGTGATCCGGGCACTCGCCTGGATCTGGAAGTGTAACGAAACGTTGCGGCCCCGGCTCACCATCGTCCGACCGGGTGAGCCCGGGCTCGCTGGATCACCAGCTGGGTCCAGGCCAATTGCGGCAGCAGTGCGGCCGCGATGACCGCGCCCACAGCCATTGCACTGCCGCCGGCGGAGCGCTGCAGCGCCAGCAGGAGCATTGCGCCCCAGGCTACGAAGCCCCAATGCGCCAGGGTCACCAACCATGCCGGCACGCCGGCGCGGAATGCGACCTGGTAGAGATGGCCGCGATGGGCCTCGGAGAGCCTCTCTCCGCGTAGCGCGCGCCGGCACAGGGTGAATGCCACGTCGTAGAGGATGCCGGCGAGCAGCAGCGGACCCGCCAGTACGCCGGCGATGGACGCGTCGTGCCGCCAGTGCTGGAGCGCGCAGGCGGCGACAGCCAGGCCCGCTCCCTGGCTGCCGACATCGCCCAGGAAAATTCGCGCCCGCGGGTAGTTGAACGGCAGGAAGCCGACCAGGCCGGCGCTCAGCAGCAACCCTTCGATCGCCGTAAGCGGATCCTTCGCGTCCAGGCCGAGCGCCGCGGCGCAGAGCGCCATGCTGCCGGCGGCGAGCCCGTTCAGACCATCGATGAAGTTCAGCGCGTTGGTCGCGAACATCAGCCAGCAGAAGCCGATCGCCGGCACTGGCCATGCATCCGGGGCCGAAGGCGCGACCGCCGCTGCAACCAGCGCCGCGCACGCCGCCTGCGCCGCAAGCTTCACCAGGGGGCCATACTGCCGCAGATCGTCCAGCCAGGACACCGCGGCCAGCACCGCCACCGCCAGCAGCAGGGCGCCCGCACCGTGTCCGGCGTCGTTGCCTGCCGGCAGCACCACGAGCGCCAGCGGCAACAGCAGCAGCAGCGCCAGCACCGGGCCGACGCCGCCGCCCTTCGGGGTCGGGCGCACATGGGCGCTGCGATGTCCCGGGCGATCCAGCACGCCGATCCGGATCATCAGCCGCACCGCGACCGACGAGACGAGCAGGGCCGCGACACAGAGCGGGACCAGCAGCGACGGCGGCAGGCCGGCTGCCGGGGCAAGACGCATCCTCCCTCCTCAGGGACTTCCGGACCCGGGCGCTTCTAGCCCGGACCCGGCTGGGCTATAGGGCGGCGGTGATGGCCTCGCAACGCCCTGTGACACCGCCGGACCCGCTTGTGCCCGGTCCGGGGCAGCCGCCCCGCTCGGCCAGGATGCGCGCGATCAATCGCATCCTGGTCAACATGGCGCTCGACGGCGCCTTCGCGGCGGCAGCGGCGCCGATCGCGCGCTACCTCGCCGACCCGCGTGGCGGCCTGATCCATCCGCTCTGGTTCCTAGCCAGCGGCGCCATCACCCTGCTGGTCGGCGGCGCGCCGTTCCGCATGCCGCAGCAATACTGGCGCTTCTCCGGGATCGCCGACCTGCTCGGCATCGCCGGCGGCTCGGTGCTGAGCGCCGCGCTGTTCGCGCTGCTGTTCCACGTCACCGGCTATCCGCTGCCCAGCGTCACCTTCCCTGTGATCCACGCCATGGTGCTGCTGCTCATGCTGGGCGGCCTGCGCATCGTCTACCGGCTGTCCCAGGCCAAGCGGGTCCGGCTGTCCGCCGAGGAGGTGCAGCCGGTGCTGCTGGTGGGCGCCGACGAGCCGGCCGACCTGTTCCTGCGCGCCATCGGCCGCGACCGCTCCTCGCCGCTCCGTATCCTCGGGCTGCTTTCGCTCGGCACACACCAGGCCGGGCGTCGCATACGCGGCCACAGCATCCTCGGTACCGCGCGTGACGCAGGAAGCGTGCTCGACCGGCTTGCCGCGGCCGGGCGCGCGCCGCGCGCGCTGGTGGTGACCGAGCCCGACTTCCGCGGCGAGAATCTGGCCGCCCTGATCGAGGCGGCGGATGCGCGCGGGATCGCGGTGCGCCGGGCACCGAACCCGACCACGCTGGCGCCGGCGGCACGCGTCGAGCTGCGTCCGGTCGCGATCGAGGAGCTGCTCAACCGGCCGCAGGTGCCGCTCGACCGCGACGGCATGGCCGGCCTGGTGCGCGGGCGGCGGGTGCTGGTGACCGGCGCGGGCGGCAGCATCGGCTCGGAGCTGGCGCGGCAGGTGGCGTCGCTCGATCCCGAGCAGCTCGTGCTGGTCGATCACTCCGAATTCGCGCTGTGGCAGATCGACCTCGAGCTCGGCGAGACCATGCCGCAGGTGAAGCGGGCCGCGGTAATCGCCGACACCAGGGATGCCGCGCGCATCGATCGGGTGTTCCAGTCGTACCGGCCCGAGCTGGTGTTCCATGCGGCGGCGCTCAAGCACGTGCCGATGGTCGAGCTGAACCCGGTGGAGGGCCTGCTCACCAACATCGTCGGCACGAGGCAGGTGGCGGACGCCGCGGCACGGGCCGGGGCACGGGCGATGGTGCTGATCTCGACCGACAAGGCGGTCAATCCGAGCAGCCTGATGGGCGCCTCCAAGCGTGCCGCCGAGATGTACTGCCAGGCGCTCGACATCCGGGCGCGCCATCTCGAGCAGGACCAGGCCGGGCCGGATGTTCTCGCCGACGAAACCGGACCGATGCGCTGCGTCACGGTCCGGTTCGGCAACGTGCTCGGCAGCAACGGCTCGGTGGTGCCGCTGTTCCGGCGCCAGCTCGAGCGTGGCGGCCCGCTGACGGTGACGCATCCCGACATGCAACGCTATTTCATGACGGTGCCGGAGGCGGTCGGGCTGGTGCTGCAGGCCAGCGTGCTGGGCATCGCGCGCTCGGATCTCGGCGACGGCACCGCGTCGCTGCTGCGCGACGGCGGCATCTTCGTGCTCGACATGGGCCGGCTGGTGAAGATCGTCGATCTCGCGCGCCAGATGATCAGGCTCGCCGGGCTGCGGCCGGACGAGGACGTGGCGATCCGCTATACCGGACTGCGTCCGGGCGAGAAGCTGATCGAGGAGCTGTTCCACGGCCATGAGCCGCCGGTGCCGACCAGCCATCCCGGCCTGCTGATGGCGACCCCGCGCACCGTCGACCTGCTGGCGGTGGGCGGCACCATCGATGCGATCCAGGCCGCCTGCCGGAGCAGCGACACCGCGACCGCGATCCGCCTGCTGCAGGCGCTGGTGCCCGAGTTCGCGCATAACCGCGAGGGCGCGCTGCCCGCCCCGGCACCGATGCCAGCGCTGGCATTTCCGGTCAGCCGCGCCGAGAGGACCGCCTGATGACCCCGATCGCCTTTCTCGACCTCAAGGCGCAGCAGGCGCGGATCGCGCCGAACCTGCGTGCGCGGCTGGAGACGGTGCTGGCGCATTGCCAGTTCGTGCTCGGGCCGGAGGTTGCCGAGCTCGAACGCCGGCTGGCGGAGTATTGCGGCGCGGCCGACTGCGTCGGCGTGAGCTCCGGCACGGATGCGTTGCAGATCGCGATGATGGCCGAGGGCATCGGGCCGGGCGACGCGGTGTTCCTGCCGGCCTTCACCTATACCGCCACCGCCGAGGTGCCGCTGCTGCTGGGCGCGACCCCGGTGTTTGTCGATGTCGATCCGCACAGCTTCCAGATCGACTGCGCCTCGCTCCGGGCGCGCATCGCGACCGTGCGCGGCGCCGGCCATCTGCGACCGGCGGCGATCGTCGGCGTCGACCTGTTCGGGCAGCCGGCGCCCTGGATCGAGCTGCGCGGCATCGCACAGGCCGAGGGGATGTTCCTGCTCGATGACGGCGCGCAGAGCTTCGGCGCCAGCCTGGGCGGACGCAAGCTGGGGCGGGAGGCGGACGCCACCGCGATCAGCTTCTTTCCATCCAAGCCCCTCGGTGGCTACGGCGACGGCGGTGCGCTGCTGACCGACGATCCGGCGCGCGCGAAGCTGTATCGGTCATTGCGCACGCATGGCGAGGGGGAGACCCGCTACGAGGTCCTGCGCACCGGCATGAACGGCCGGCTGGATACGCTGCAGGCGGCGGTTCTGCTTGCCAAGCTCGATGTATTCGTCGCGGAACTGGCCCGGCGCGAGGCGATCGCGCGCGCCTACGATGCCGGGCTGACACGGAAGCTCACGACGCCGCTGCGGGTGCCGGACAGCACCAGCGCCTGGGCGGTGTATGCGGTCCTGCTGCCGGATGCGGCCGCTCGCACCGCGACCCAGGAGGCGCTGCGCGAGGCGGGGGTGCCGAGCGCCATCTACTATCCACGGCCGCTGCACCACCAGCCGGCCTATCGCGGTCAGCATGACGGGGTGTCGCTGCCGGTCGCGGAGGATCTCGCGACGCGTATCCTGGCGCTGCCGATCCATCCCGACCTGACCGACGGGGAAGTGGCCCGGGTGGTGGCCGCGGTTCCGGGATAGGGCAGACGACAGGCATGCCCGAGATGAGCGCGCCCAAAAAGCGCGCAATCGAAAAAGACCACGCACCGGCCGGAATGTCCGTCTGAACAAGCCAGGACAAGGTCACCATGAAAGCGACCGCAGGACTGCCCAGGTCCGTCGCGATCCTCGGTCTGGCGGCCGCCGCGTGCCTGGGTGGGTCCGGCACCTGCAACGCCGACGGACAGCGTAACGTGGCGCCCAGACCGACCGCGGCGGAGGCGCACTGGCACCGGGAGTTCGTGCGGCTGTTCGATGCCGGGCATACGCACCAGGCAGCGTTCGCAGCCGATAATCTGGAACGCGCACTCCAGGGTCTCGACGATGCCCAGGGCTGGTACATCCTGGGCAACGACTTCAATGCATCGACGAACGGGATCGTGCGGTCGGCGCCCTCAGGGGCGCGCTGGCGCTGCTCCCGGACAACGCCTCCATCATCAACAATATCGGCATCTCGTTCAAGGATCTCGGCCGCTACGACCTGGCGATGACCGCGGTCCGTCGCGCCGCCGCCCTCGGCGACGACCGGGTGCGGCAAAACGCCGCCGAACTGTCACAGGCGCTGGCGCCTCCGCCGACCCAAGCCGTTCCCGGCATGGCCGAACGCGTCAGGGTCGCGCAGGGAATGGAGAACGTGCGAAGTTGCGGCAAGTACTCCTGCTGAGGCGCCAGTCCGAGGTCATTCGGCCCGATTCAGACCGCCGGCGATTCCTCGATCTTGTCGACACGGTCCGCATAGAACGCGACATGGCCGGCGATGGCGGCGACCGCCTCGAACGGCGAGTCATCTGTCCAGATCGCGGTCACCGAGCGCCCGCCGCCGACGGGGATGCTGTAGTAGCTGGCATCGCCCTTGTACGGGCACCAACTCGTGTGTTCCGTGCGCACGAGCAGTGCCGTGTCGACGTGCGCGAGCGGAATGTAGTTCACCGCCGGGTAGGTCGCCTTGCGCAGGATCAGCGCGGATTTCGTATCGGCAATGGTCCTGCCTGCAAGCGTGACGACGACGCGCCCGGGATTGGGCTCGAATGCGATCAGATGACCGGGACCCGGCTGGCAAATGGTTCGGTTCGACATCGTCTCTCTCCGGTGCGAGAGGTCAGCCGGCCAGGATGCCGCCATCGATGGCGAGGCTCTGCCCGGTGATGAACGGAGACTTGTCGGACGCCAGGAACAGGATGGCCTGCGCCACTTCCTCGACATTGCCGAGGCGGCCGGCCGGGACCAGTGAGGTCATGAAGGACTTGCCTTCCTCGGAGCCGCCGGTGAAGCGGTCCAGCATGCCGGTGACGATCGGTCCGGGCGCGATCGCGTTCACACGCACGCCGGACTTGGCGGCTTCGAGGGCGGCGCTCCGGGTCAGGCCCTCGACGGCGTGCTTGCTGGCGACATAGACCGCAGCACCCGGGAAGCCGACCGAGCCGGCCACCGAGGAGACGTTGACGATGCTGCCGTGGCCCTGCGGCAGCATGACGCGGAGCTGGTGCTTGAGGCTGAGCAGCACGCCGAGCACGTTGGTGTCGAAGGTCGCCGTGTAATTCTCGACCGTCTGCTCGACGAGCGGGCCGATGCGGCCTTCGGTACCGGCATTGTTGATGGCGACGTCGAGACGCCCGAAGCGCGCGACGGTCTGGTCGACCAGGGCGCGCACGTCGTCCTCGTGGCGCACGTCGGCCTGGATGAACTCCGCCTCCGTGCCGAGATCGCGCAACTGGCTGGCGAGTGCGCGGCCCACCTCCGCTCGGCGGCCGGAGACGACGAGCTTCGCCCTCTCGTGGGCGTAGGCGAGGGCGGTGGCGCGGCCGATGCCGGTCAGCGCACCGGTGATGAGGACGACCTGATCGGTCATGGCGAAGATCCTTGCGGGCGGCCGGGGATCGGCTGCCAGTCAAGCCAATATGGACGTCCGTATTACCGGCGCAAGGGCCCTCCGCCGGTTCCTCCGGCCGCCGCCTCGGGAGCTCCCAGGATGCGCTCGAACAGGATGCGCTCGAAGCGGTCGAGCGGTTCAGCCGTCCCGGTCACCTTGGCCAGCAGGTTGGCGCCCTGCAGCGAGGCAACGACGAAGCAAGCGATGTCGTCGCAATCGAGCCCGGCATCGATCTCGCCGGCGGCCATCGCGGCGCGCAGGCAGTGGGCGACGTCGGCCTGCACTTCGGCGAACGCCGCCAGCACCCGCTGCCGGATCGCTGCACTCTGTTCGCAGGCGTCGGCGGCGAAGTTGCCCAGCAGGCAGCCGTTGCGCATGCCGCAGGCTGCCATGCTCTCGCGCCCGGCCTGCAGCCAGGCGCGCAGGCGCTGCAGCGGCGGCAACGCCTCGTTGTGCAGCGTCCGGGCGCCGAGGCTGCGGCCGGCGGCGCTGTAGAGCTCGATGATCTCCAGCCCGAATGCCTGCTTGGAGGCGAAATGATTTGTGAACGAGCCCTGCGGCACGCAGGCGGCCTGGACGATGTCGCGCACGCTCGCATTGGCGAAGCCGCGCTCATGCACCACCCGCAACCCTTCGGTCAGGATCTTCTCTCTGTTCGAGGTTCTGGCCATAGCTGAAATATGGGCGTCCATAGTGGGCGGGCAAGCTCGAGCGTCATCCGCTCGACCTTGCTCCTCGATCGGATAGAGATGCTCGCCATTTCAGAGAACGAGAGACTTCTGCCGATCCACCGCGATCGGCGAAAGCTCTACCCTCGGGTTGCGTCATCCGGGAGGCGGATCGCGAGACCAAGCACCGCGGCATCGATCCGGTCGGCCAGCGCCGCATCCTCGCTGCCCTGGCGCAGGACCGCGGCACTTACGAGAGGCGCCAGCAATATCGATCCGCGCTCGTCCCGACCTCCGGCGAGGTCGGCCAGGCGCCGCTACCGGGTGCTGAACGCCCGCCGCACCGCGCCACCCACCGGTGCATGCGCCGCGTCGCCGGCGCGTGTCGCCGTCGGGCATCCGGCGCCCGGCGGCGTCGGCGCCAGGTAGAACCCGGCGAATTCCGCAGACGTGCGTTGGTCGGCAGCCGGTCCCAGGCTGCTGCTGCTGCCGCTTCGACGTTGGCGAGCACCGAGCCGTTGAACACGATGGCGCCGCCGCCGCGACCGTCAGCCTCCTGGCGCTTCATCCGCGCCACCTCCGCCCGCAGGCTGAAGAAGGATGCCTTCAGGTTGGTGTCGATGATCCGGTCCAAGTGGCGCTCCGCGGCACCTCGATCTACAGCGCCAGCACGGGCGGCATCAGTGCGCTGACCCGCGCGGCGGTGGTGGAACCCGGACCGTTACGCATCCGGGTTGGTTCGGTCAACCCGTCGATTATCCGCACCCCGATGACCGAGAGCCGCATCTCCAGGGACGCCAGCGGCGCCGAGGCGCACCCGTCTGCAAGCGGCATTCCACTCGGACGGCACGCCGAACCGCAGGAGATGGCGCAGCTTGCCCTGTTCCTGCTGTCCGACCGCCTTTCCTACGTGAACGGCCAGGCCCTCGCCGCGGATGGCGGCCAGAGCGCCCGCTGAGCCGGATCAGGTAGAAGCAGGTATTTTCCCGGTATATCTCGCGGCCGCAGGGAAGATGGCCGGAAACACATTGCGTGAGTGTCGTGCGCGAGCTTATCCCAGCTTCGTGAACGGCGCGACGGTGCAGGATCTCCCACGCCGTCGCGGCATTCCGCAATCCCGTTGGTGGGAACAGGCAGGATGTCGGACAGGATGGACCAGGGCATGCGGCGACCGGCGCTGCCATCCTGGTCCGGAGAGCTCGATTTCCATGCCCTGGCGCAGACGCTGCCGACGCTGATCTTCGTCACCGACGCCAACGGCTGCTGCCTCTACACCAACCGCCGGTTCCAGCACTTCACCGGCCTTGACGCGTCGGCGCTGCTCGGCGATCGCTGGCTCGCCATCGTGCATCCCGAGGATCGCGATCGCGTGGTGCGATCCTGGACCACCTCCGTCGCCACCACCGAGCCGTACGAGAGCGAGTACCGGTTCCGCGCCGCGGACGGCGAGTATCGCTGGTTCCTGGCGCGCGGCTCGGCGGTGCGCGAGGATGGCCGCATCGTCCGCTGGGTCGGCAACTGCAACGATATCGACGACACCAGGCGCGCCGAGGCGAACAGCCGGGAGCTGCGCGAGCGTGCGGTGCGCGCGTTGTCTGCGAGCGAGGCGCGCTTCCAGACCATCTTCCAGTCGATGTTCAACTTCGCGGGCCTGCTCACGCTGGACGGCACCGTGCTCGAAGCCAACGACGCCGCGCTGCAGTTCGGCGGACTGCAGGCCTGCGACGTGATCGGGCGCAGGCTCTGGGACACGCCCTGGTGGGACGTGGCACCGACCGGCCGGGAGTCGCTGCGCGGCGCGATCGCGACCGCGGCGGCGGGGCGCTTCGTGCGCTACGAAGCCGAGGTGCGTGCCGCCGACGGCCGCGTCGCGGTGATCGACTTCTCGATCAAGCCGGTCTTCGATGCAGCGGGCCAGGTCGTCGAGCTGATCCCAGAGGCCCGCGACCTGACCGATGCCCGGGCGGCCGAGCAGCAGCTGCGCCGTAGCGAGCAGCGCCTGCGCTCCGCCTTCGAGGCGGCGGCGATCGGCATGGCGCGGATCGACCTGCACAGCGCCCGCTGGCTGGAGGTGAACGACACGCTCTGCACGATGCTCGGCTATGCGCGCGACGAGCTCATGACGCTGCCATGCACCGCGATCTGCGACCCGCGCGACGCCGATACCGGGCCGCTGCGACGCATGGCGGCAGGCGAGGTGGCGCATTTCACGGTGGAGAAGCGCTACCGGCACAAGGCCGGGCAGACCGTCTGGACCGCTCTCACCATGACGCTCGTGCGCAACGCGCAGGGGCTGCCGGATTTCGCGCTCGCCATCATCGAGGACATCTCCGAGCGCCGCCGGCAGGCGCGCAGGCTGGCGGAGGCGGACGAGCGCAGGAGCTTCCTGCTGGCACTTGCCGACCGGCTGCGCCCGCTCGTCGATCCGGTGGCGGTAATGGCGGCCGCCTCCGAGATGCTCGGCCGGCATCTGCGCGTGGCGCAGGTCGGCTACAGCGAGATCGACCCGTCGCAGCAGTTCGGCATCATCGACCGCGACTGGAATGACGGGCGGATGGCGAGCGTCGCCGGGACACGTCGCCTCGACGATTTCGGCGCGCGCATCATCGCCGAGCTCAGGCGCGGCGCGACGCTGGCGATCGCGGATGTGCGCGCCGACCGCCGCACCAACGCCCCGGAGATCGCCGCCGCCTTCGATGCGATCGGCGTGCGCGCGTTCCTCGACGTGCCGCTGGTCAAGGACGGCCGAATGCGCGCCATCCTGTTCGTGCATCATTGCGAGCCGCGCACCTGGACCCGCGCGGAGCAGCAGCTCGTCGAGGAGGTCTGCGAGCGCACCTGGGCCGCGTCCGCGCAGGCTCGCGCCGAGGCGGCTGCGGCGGCGGCCGGCGCGCATTTCCGGTCGATCATCGAGGCGATCCCGCAGATGGTGTGGTCGACGCGCCCGGACGGCTACCATGATTTCTACAACCGGCGCTGGTACGAGTTCACCGGCATGCGGGAGGGCGCGACCGATGGCGAGGGCTGGAACGGCATGTTCCATCCCGACGATCGCGAGCGGGCCTGGACGCGATGGCGCGTGAGCCTTGCGACCGGCGCGCCGTACGAGATCGAGTATCGGCTGCGCCATCACGACGGTGCGTATCGCTGGGTGCTCGGGCGTGCGCTGCCGATCTATCAGGACACGGCCGATAGCGTGGCAAGCGATAGCGGGGCTGCCGGAAGCAAGCCTGGCCGGATCGTGCGCTGGATCGGCACCTGCACCGAGCTGCAGGCGGTGGTCGAGACGCGCGAGGCGCTGGCCGCCGGACGCGCCGAGCTCGAGCGCCGCGTCGCCGAGGGCACCGAGAAGCTGCGGCAGGCCAATGCCAAGCTGCTCATCGAGATGGGCCGGCGCGAGCGGGCGCAGGCGGCCCTGGTGCAGAGCCAGAAGCTCGAGGCGCTCGGACAACTGACGGCCGGGGTCTCGCACGATTTCAACAACGTGATTGCGGCGATGTCCGGCGCGTTCTCCCTGATCGAGCGCCGTACCGACGATCCGCGAATACGCGACATCACCAGCCACGGCGTGCGTGCGGCGTGGCGTGGCGCCGCCCTGGTCCGGCAGATGCTGATGTTCGCGCACCAGGACCGGCCCGAGCCGCGCGCGGTCGATCTGCGTGCGTTGTTCGAGGAGGTGGAGCCGATGCTTCGCCGCTCCATCGGCGCCGGCGTGGCACTCGCCATCGACTGCCCGGCCGGCCTGCCCGCGGTGCGCATCGACCCGGTGCAGCTCGAGACGGCGCTTATCAATCTCGCGGTCAATGCCGACCATGCCATGCAGGGCAGGGGCAGGGTGTCGATCGACGTGCGCGCCTGTCCGGCCGACCTGCCCGGCCGCCCGCCGGAGCTCGATGGTGGCGATGCGGTCACGATCGTGATCGCCGATGACGGGCCCGGCATGAAGCCGGACGTGCTGCAGCGCGTGCTCGAGCCGTTCTTCACCACCAAGCGCGCCGGCCAGGGCACCGGGCTCGGGTTGGCGATGGTGCACAGCTTCCTGCAGCAGTCCGGCGGCGCGCTGCGCATCGCCAGCCGTGTTGGACACGGAACGGAAATCCTGCTCCACCTGCCATGTGCGCCCGGTGCCTGCATGAGCGCTCCGGGCGCGGTCGAGGAGACGGACGACGTGGTGACCGTGCAAGGGTTGCAGGCGGCGCTGGACCCACGGCTGCATGGCGGGGCGCGCCTGCTGGTCGTCGATGACGACGATGCAGTGCGCAGCATTCTTGCTGCCCAGCTCAGCGATCTCGGCTACGACGTGGTCGAGGCGGCCGACGCCGGAGCGGCGCTGCAGGCCAGCGCGGCGGGGGGCGCCATCGATGCGCTGCTGGTCGATGTGGTCATGCCGGGCCTTGACGGGCGCGAGCTCGCCGAGATCATCCGTCGCGAGCGCCCGTCGCTGCCGGTGCTGTTCATGACCGGTCACGCCGACCGCACGCGGCTGGCTGGCGAGCTGGTGATCGAGAAGCCGTTCGCGACCGAACTGCTGGCGGACCGTGTGCTCGACCTGCTCGGTCGCGGCGGGCTGCCGGCTGGTCTCGACCAGGCGATGCTGGACCGCCTCGAGGCAAGGCTGCGCTCGGATGCGCTCAGGCCGGTGTTCCGGCGCTGGCGCGCCGCCGCCGCGGCTGACCGGCTGCCGCGGCATGAGGATTTTATCGAAGCGGCCGGCGAGATCGCGCGCGCGGCCGTCGTGGTCGCGGTTGACATGACCCGGTTGCCGATGGGCTTTCGCATCGAGCGGGCCGCGCCTGACGTGGCGAGGCTGGCACCGCAAACCCTGGAAGGCGTCGATGTCGCGGTGACTGGCGACGAGGCGCTCGGCTCGCGCGAGGCCGCCTACCGTCGCTGCGTGCGGTCGCGCCAGCCGAGCTACGAGTACGCCCGCTTCGCATTCGGCGACGGGCGGCCGGTGGTCTTCGAGCGCCTGCTGCTGCCGTTCGGCGACGATGCCTCGCTGGTCACGCACCTTGTCGCCGTGGTCATCGTCGACGGCATGCTGACCGAAACCTGACGCCGGGGCAGCCGCATGGGACACGATCGCGAGCCGACACGGTTCGACATGCCGGACCTGGTGGCGGTGGTGGAGGCGATGACGCAGGCGGAGATCGACACCCTGCCGTTCGGGGCGGTCCGGCTTGATGCGAACGGCATGGTCACGTCGTACAGCGAGGTCGAGCGGCAGGAGTCGCGATCCGGCGACCGGGCGCGGGTCGGCCGCAACTTCTTCACCGAGGTCGCCCCCTGCCTCGACACGCCGGCCTTTCGCGGCCGCATCGAGCAGGCCCGCAGGCGAGGCGGCGTCGATATCGAATACAACTACGTCTATGACTTTCCGGAGGGCGAGCGCGAGGTCACGGTGCGCGTGCTGTCCGCATCGAACGGCGAGTTCTGGATGTTCTCGCTCTGGGAGAGGTGACCGGCGTCACCAGTCGGCGGCCTTGCCCATCACGCCCTCGGGCAGGGCAGGGCCGAAGCGCCAGTCGCGCGGCTGCTCGGCGGCTGAGAGCCGCGCCGCGGCAAGGCGCTCCAGTGCAATGCGCAGCGCGTCATGGTCGGTGGCATGCGGCGCCGGCACGATGAACGCCTTCAGCCGCCGGCCCCCCATCTCGTCCATCAGCCGCACCGACGCCGCCGCGACATCGGGATGCCCGCACAGCATGTCGCTTATACGCTTCGGCCAGACATTGATGCCGCCGACCTGCACCGCGCCGTCGCGCCTGGCGCCCACGCGGTAGGCAAGTGGGCCGCACCAGTCGAGCCGGTCGGGCGCCTCCACGATGTCGGGCGATCCGGCACGGCGCAGGTGGCCGCCATCGGCATGTTGCCAGCGCGCCAGCAGCGTGTAGGGCGCTGCCGGGTCGTCGCGCCAGCCGACGCCTGCGGTCTCAGACGCGCCATGGATCTCCACCAGCCTGCGCAGGCCGCCGCCTGCGAGCGCACGCGCCGTGGCCTCCGGGCAGGGTGCGGTCGAGGTGACGCCGGTGACGCCTGCCGCCCAGCCACCCGGCGAAGCGCGCACGATCGCGGTCCACAGGTCGGGGTAGGCAACGACAAGATCGCCGGCGCGCGCCAGACCGGCGATCGCGCCGGGGGAGCGGGCGCGCAGGTCGAGCACCGGCACGCCCAGCCGGTGCGGCAGCAGGACGGTGAAGATGAAGCCGTAGATGTGGTGGCCCGGCACCGCGGCCAGGATGCGGGTGATGCCGCCGCCGCCGCTCTCACCGAGATTCGCCGCATGCTCGTCGGCTTCGGCCTCGAGGTCCGCCAGCGCATGGGTGCAGGATCGCGGCGCGCCGGTGCTGCCGGAGGTGCGGAACGAGAGCCGCACCGCCCGGCTGTCCAGCGCCGCGGCGGCAGCGTCGCACCAGGCGCCGAATTGCGGTTGCGCCAGCAGGTCGTCCGCCCCGCCGCGTTCCCGTGCGCTCTCGTCCAGGTGCAGCAACTCCGAAACCGCCGCCGCCAGCGCGATGCGATCGAGGCTGTCGAAGCCCAGCGCGGCCAGCGTGGTGGCGCCCCCCCAGGGTCCCGGCGGCAGCACGAGCGAAAGCCGCAGCCTGCGGCCCTCGGCGGCGATCAGGTCGGCCAGCACGCGGCCGAGCGCGTCGCGGTCATGCCACCAGCCTGAGGTCATTCCGGCATCGGCCTGCGCGCCCCACGCCGCTCCGGTCTGCCTCGGGACACGGCGTCCCCTTGTAGGTCCCGCCGAACGTCGCCGGAAGCACAAGTTCACCGCGATCCGTGCGCCCTGAGCGGCCCGGGGCCGGCTCCAGTTCCAGGTCATTACATAGGCGTCACGCTAAAAGTCCGTCATCGACTTTCGATTGTCTACAATAACGATGCCCCGATGCGACGGATATGCTTTGAAGATGGGCATTCCTGCTGGACTGGTGCCGTGCCGTGACGCATCTGCTTGTCAATCGCGATCCCGAGGATGCCGCCCGGCTGGCCGTGGCGGCGGCGTTCCCGGCGCTGCTCGACCTGCAGCAGCTTGACCCGCGGCAGCCGGGGGTGCCTCCCGTGGTGGAGACGCTGCTGGAGGTCATGGAAGCGCGCTGGCAGAACAGCCCGGCCGACCGGCGGCTGCATGACGGGCTTGCCTGGGAGCTGGTATCGGCGATCCCGCTGCCGCCCGGCTCGCACGTGGTCGAGGCCGACCGCCGCGGCGCCCGGTGGACGCAGCGCTGGATCGAGCGCGGCCATCGCGTCACCACCCTGGCCGGCGCCGCCGACGACGCGGTGGCACCAGGCGAGGCCGACCTGGTGCTGGCGACCACCTCCCTGCAGGTGGCGCGCGACCCGCATCTCGCCTTGCAGCGACTGGTCGCGTTGCTGCGGCCCGGCGGCGTGCTCTGCGTCCGCGTCGAGAACCTGCTGTCCCTGGTGACCGGCTGGCGGCCCGACGACCGTCGCGTGCGCGATGCCGAGCGACGCCTCTATGACAGCGCCACCCTCAAGGCGACTCTGCTCGATGCCGGCCTGGTCCAGGCGCGCTGTCACGCCCTGGCGGTGACCGCCACCGCGTCCGGCCGGCTCGCCGCCTGCGCGCCGCTGGATGGTGATGCGGGCCTGTACGCCGCCATCGACCGGCACGCCGCGCACGATCCCCTGCTCGCGGATGCGGGGCTGCATATCCTGGCGCTCGCCCGTCGTCCCTGATCACCTCCGCTAGAACGACGCAGCCCCGGCCGCGGTCGGTGGTTCTTGTGTGACGGTTCTTTCGCGATTATTTGTCTGACCAATACGCATCCGGCTGCGAACCGGACAGACGAGCACGAGAGAACACGGCCATGTCGAACAGCCAGGATCGCGGAACCCAGCAGCGTCTGCGCTCGCAGGCCTGGTTCGACAACCCGCACAACCCGGACATGACCGCGCTCTATCTCGAGCGCTACATGAATTTCGGGCTGTCCCAGAAGGAGCTGCAGTCCGGGCGCCCGATCATCGGCATCGCGCAGACCGGCTCCGATCTCTCGCCGTGCAACCGCCACCATCTCATACTTGCCGAGCGCGTGCGCGAGGGCATACGCGAGGCGGGCGGCATCGCCATCGAGTTCCCGGTGCATCCGATCCAGGAGACCGGCAAGCGACCGACCGCGGGGCTGGATCGCAATCTCGCCTATTTGGGACTGGTCGAGGTGCTGTATGGCTACCCGCTCGACGGCGTGGTGCTGACGATCGGCTGCGACAAGACCACGCCGGCCTGCCTGATGGCGGCGGCGACCGTCAACATTCCTGCGATCGCGCTCTCGGTCGGGCCGATGCTGAATGGCTGGTTCCGCGGCCAGCGCACCGGCTCGGGCACCATCATCTGGCATGCGCGGCAGTTGCTTGCCGCCGGCGAGATCGACCATGACGGCTTCATCAAGCTGGTGGCGTCGTCGGCGCCGTCGGCCGGCTACTGCAACACCATGGGCACCGCGACCACGATGAACTCGCTGGCCGAGGCGCTGGGCATGCAGTTGCCGGGCTCGGCGGCGATCCCCGCCCCCTACCGCGACCGCCAGGAGATGGCGTGGGAGACCGGCCGGCGCATCGTCGACATGGTGCGCGAGGATCTCAAGCCGTCGGACATCATGACCAAGGATGCGTTCATCAACGCGATCCGGGTGAACTCGGCCATCGGCGGCTCGACCAATGCGCCGATCCATCTCGCCGCCATCGCACGCCATCTCGGCCTCGAGCTGCCGGTCGAGGAATGGCAGAGCCACGGCCACGACATCCCGCTGCTGGTCAACCTGCAGCCGGCCGGGGAATATCTCGGCGAGGACTACTACCGCGCCGGCGGCGTGCCTGCGGTGGTCGGCGAACTGATCCGGCACGGGCTGATCCGCGAGGACGCGCTCACGGTGAAGGGCACCACCATCGGCGACAATTGCCGCGGGCTGGCGACGCTGGATCCGGAGGTGATCCGGCCGTTCGAGCGGCCGCTCAAGCAGCGTGCCGGCTTCCTGGTGCTGCACGGCAACCTGTTCCATTCGGCGATCATGAAGACCAGCGTGATCTCCGAGGAATTCCGCGAGCGCTACCTGAACGACCCGAACGACCCGGAGGCCTTCGAGGGTCGCGCCGTGGTGTTCGACGGTCCCGAGGACTACCACGCCCGCATCGACGACCCGGCGCTGGACGTCACCACGCACGACATCCTGGTGATGCGCGGCGCCGGCCCGATCGGCTATCCAGGGGCCGCCGAGGTGGTCAACATGCGGCCGCCTGCCTACCTTATCCAGCAGGGCGTGCACGCGCTCGCCTGCATCGGCGACGGCCGGCAATCCGGTACTTCGGGGTCGCCCTCGATCCTGAACGCATCGCCGGAGGCGGCGGCCGGTGGGCCACTCGCCATCCTGCGCACCGGCGACCGGCTGCGCGTCGACCTGCGCCAGGGCCGGGTCGACATGCTCGTGTCCGATCCCGAGATCGCCGCGCGCCGCGCGGCGCTACAGGCGGATGGCGGCTACCGATATCCCGCCAGCCAGACCCCTTGGCAGGAACTGCAACGCGGCGTCGTCGGCCAGCTGGAGACCGGCGCGGTGCTGGAGCCGGCAGTCGCCTACCAGCGCGTGGCGCAGAGCAAGGGGCTGCCGCGCGATAATCACTGAAGTGGAGGCCAGAGGCGCTGCCCCTGGACCCCCGGCAAAGGCTCGCCTTTGCCATCCTTGATCGAGGATTGGGTTTGGGGCCGCCGGCCCCAACGGGTCCAGGGCAGAGCCCGGGCCTCTCCTGCGTTCGGAACCTGCCTCTCCCGGATGCGTTAAAAAATGGGAGGCGCGAGCCGAACGCCCGGATCTACGGCGCCGACTTGCGCGGGGGAGAAGCGCGATGAGCACCACCACCTACACGGCTACGCCAGTGCGGGGGAGTGGAAAGACACTGCTCACCGGCGGCGTGGCGGCCCTGGCCGGACTGATGTTCGGCCTCGATATCGGGGTGATCTCCGGCGCGCTCTCCTTCATCGCCAGGCAGTTCAGCATCAGCGAGACGATGCAGGAACTGATCGTCAGCAGCATGATGTTCGGGGCGGCGCTCGGCGCCATACTGGCGGGCTACCTGTCCTCGAGTTTCGGCCGCAAGCGCTCGCTGATCCTGAGTGCGACGTTGTTCGTCGTATCGTCGCTGCTGTGCGCGCTGGCGCCATTTGTGGGTTGGCTGCTTGCCGGTCGCGTTCTGCTGGGGATTGCGATCGGCGTCGCCACCTTCACCGCGCCGCTCTATATCTCCGAGATCGCCGACGAGCGCCGGCGCGGCTCGATGATCTCGACCTACCAGCTCATGATCACCGTCGGCATCCTGGTCGCCTTCATCTCGGACGCGCTGCTCAGCTACAGCGGCGCCTGGCGCTGGATGCTCGGGCTGGTCGCGGTTCCGGGCGCGCTGTTCCTGGCCGGCGTATTCGTGCTGCCCGACAGTCCGCGCTGGCTGATGATGAAGGGCCGCCGCCAGGATGCGGTGAATGTGCTCAACGAGTTGCGCCCGGACAGCGCAGCCGTGCAGAGCGAGATCAAGGAGATCGAGGACCAGCTCAGGCAGAAGCAGAAGGGCTTCGCCATGTTCACCGGGAATTCGAATTTCAGGCGCTCGGTGTGGCTGGGCGTGCTGCTGCAGGTCATGCAGCAATTCACCGGCATGAACGTGGTGATGTACTACGCGCCGAAGATATTCGGCCTTGCCGGCTTCGGGCAGAACGCCTCGATGTGGGGCACCGCCATCGTCGGCGTGGTGAACGTGCTGGCCACCTTCATCGCCATCGGGCTGGTGGATCGCTGGGGCCGTCGCCCGATGCTGATCATGGGTTTCGCGGTGATGGCGATCGGCATGGGCGTGCTCGGCCTGCTGATCTTCGCCGGTATCGAGAGCGAGATCCAGCGCGTGCTCGCGATTGCCGTGCTGCTCTGCTTCATCACCGGCTTCGCGTTCTCGGCCGGCCCGCTGATCTGGGTGCTGTGCTCGGAAGTGCAGCCGCTGCAGGGCCGCGATTTCGGCATCGCCTGCTCAACCTTCACCAACTGGGCGGCCAACTTCGTGGTCGGCCAGACCTTCCTCACACTGCTCAGCACCTTCGGCAATGCCGAGACCTTCTGGCTCTATGCGGCGCTGAACGCGCTGTTCATCCTGGTCACGGTGGCGCTGGTGCCGGAAACCAAGGGCATCTCGCTCGAGCATATCGAGCGCAACCTCATGGAGGGGCGCAAGCTGCGCGCTATCGGGCGTTGACCATGTGGTGCCACGCCAGCGCGATTGTTGCGGCGACGGCCACGGGGGTGAGGACCACTCCGGTGGCCTCGGCGACCAGCGGGCAGTAGCCCGGCCAGAGCCAGAGCAGGCCGTCGATCATGCGGATCCGCCAGCCATTCCCTGCTGCAATCGTGGTGACCGCGAGCGAGTACGCCACCATGTCCGACGTATAGCCGTACGGCGTGACGAGGAGCGACAGGCAGACGGTCACCGCCATGCGCGCAAGCGGGTCGGCTTCGGGCAGCCGCCAGGCCCGGTAGGCGAGGGTGCCGGCGCTGATGGCCGAGATCGCCTGCATCGCATAGGCGGCCGGAAACCCAAGCCCCAGCGTGTGCGCCATCCAGAACACCGACACACCAGTGTTGATATACGGCTGCGGCAGCGGCGCCTCGAGTATGCCGCGCATGGACAGGCGCGACTGGCTCAGGAACAGCATCCAGGACTGGCGGCCGAGCCACGCGGCGATCGCGAGCGCCATCGCGGCAAAGACGGCCGCCGCGGCGGCGATCGCGCGCCAGTTCCTGGCCGCCAGCCAGCCGACCGGAACGATGACGGCCTGTTGCGGCTTGAGCGTGCAGAGACCGACCAAGATCCCGGCCCGGACCGGCTGACGCGGCGCCAGCAGCAGCCCGGCGACGACGAGGGCGCCGGTGGCGACGCCATACTGGCCGAGGATCAGCGAGCGCCAGGTCGCCGGCGCCCCCAGCCCCACCAGCAGGATCGGCCAGGGCAGTCGCGCATGGCGCAATGCCAGAACCGCAACCAGGATCGATCCTGCAGTCCAGAGCAGGAACGCGGCAATCAGCGACAGGAACGAGAGCGGTATGCCGATCAGCAGGACGGTCGGCGGGTAGATCCATGGCTCGGGCACGAGCGCCATCCCGAAGGCATGGTTGCGCCAGGCCTCGAACAGGCGCGCGGTGTACAGCCAGTCCAGGTGGCCGAGGCGGGCGATCCGCCCCGCCATCCACAGGTTGGCGAGATCCTGCTCCGGAATGCCGCCGCCGAACGGAGAGCCCCGGCCCAGCGACCAGTCGTTGTGGACCTCGCTGAGGCTGATGACGAGGAGGGCGGCGAACAGGAGCGTCAGGAGTACCGCGGTCAGAACCAATCCGGTCCGGAGCCGTACCGGCTTGCTCGAGGCCATCTTCCGGTCGCAGCCCTTCCAGTCCGATTCTCCTGCGATCCATAGTTGCAGGCAATTTTTTCTACAACCAGAAAACGGAACAACGCTACAACGATTCTGACTACGACTTGGAGTGGGCCATGCTGGCTGGGAAGCGCATCACCGTCGTCCTGCCGGCCTATAATGCCGCCAGGACGCTGGAACGGACGATCGCAGAAATCCCGCGCGACGTGGTCGACGATATCATCCTGACCGACGATGCGAGCAGCGACCGGACCGCCGAACTCGCCCAGGCGCTCGGCCTGCATACGCTTCGCCACGAGGCCAATCGCGGCTACGGCGGCAACCAGAAGACCTGCTACGCGGAAGCCCTGGCGCGTCGGGCAGACATCGTGGTGATGCTGCACCCCGACTACCAGTATTCGCCGACCTTGATCACCGCGATGGCGTCGATGCTGGTCTCAGGCCATTACGATGTCGTGCTGGCCTCGCGCATCCTCGGCCGCGGGGCGCTGGCAGGCGGCATGCCGCGCTACAAATATGCCTTCAACCGGCTGCTGACGTTCGTCGAGAACATCCTGCTCGGCCAGAAGCTGAGCGAATACCATTCCGGCTATCGCGCCTGGAACCGCCAGGTGCTCGAGCGGCTGCCGTTGCTGAACTGTTCCGATGATTTCGTCTTCGACAACCAGATGCTGGCGCAGGTGACGCATTTCGGCTTCCGGATCGGCGAGATCTCCTGTCCGACCCGGTACTTCGCGGAAGCGTCGTCAATCAACTTCGTGCGCAGCACGATCTACGGAATCGGCGTCCTCGGCACCGCGATCGCCTACCGGCTGCACAGGATCGGCCTGCGTCGGTCGCGTCTCTTCGAGGAGCTACACACCGCCCGTCTCGCTCCCGACGCCGGGCTGCAGGCCTCCGCCTCGACGCCGGATCGCCGGATGGTCTGCGATACCTGAGAGCCCCGAGGCCGCCTCTACCAGTCCACTACCGTGCCATCGGCAAGCACCGCTTCCCGCGTTGCCAGGATTTCCTGCTTGAAGGGATGCCGTGCCGCGATCTTCTCGTCGATCTCGACGCCGAGGCCGGAGGCCTCCGGGATCTGCCAGTGCCCGTCCAACATGCGGATCGGGCCCTGCAGCACCTCGCCGTACCACGGAACCGCGCCGGTCATTTCCTCCTGGATCACGAAGTTCGGCGTGGCGATGTCGAAATGCAGGGCGGCGACACCCGCGAGTGGCCCGAGCGGATTATGCGGGGCGATGCCAGCACCTGCGGTCTCGGCCATCGCGGCGATCTTGCGCGCCTCGGTGAAGCCGCCGACATGGCAGAGATCGGGCTGGGCGATGTCGATCGAGCGATCCCGGAACAACGGCTCGAACTCCCAGCGATCGAGCAACCGCTCCCCCGCCGCGAGCGGCACATGCGTGCGTGTGGCGAGCGCCTTCATCCCCTGCATGTCCTGTGGCGGCAACGGCTCTTCGACGAACAGCGGCCGCCCCTCGGCCGGTGCATCGATGTAGTGCAGGGCGGCGCCGACCGAGGCGCAGCGCCCGTGGAAATCCACCATCAGCTCGACTTCGTCACCAACCGCGCGGCGCAGTTCCGTCATCATGCGTGCCACGCCGCCGATGGCGCCCAGGGAGGCCGTATAGTGCGTGTAAGGAATGAACACGACCTTCATCGCCGTGTAGCCGCGCGACAGCACCTCCTGCGCGCGCTCGACCAGCGGCTGCACCGACATGCTGTCATAGACCGCATCGACCTGGCCGAGGCCGAGATGGGTATAGACGCGCACGCGGTCTTGCGTCCTGCCGCCCAGCAGGCGCCAGACCGGAACATCCAGGCTCTTGCCCAGTATGTCCCACAGCGCCACCTCGATGCCGGCGACGGCGCTGGTGCCGATCACGCCGATGCGCCAGAAACCGTGCTTGTGCATGATCCTGAGCAACTGCTCGATGTCGCGCGGATCGCGCCCGAGTATGAGCGGCGCAAGATCTTCCACCGCGCCCACGACCGCGCGGGTCTTCCATTCCAGCGTCGCCTCGCCCCAGCCATAGAGACCGGGCTGATCCGTATCGACGCGGACGAAGATCCAGTTCCGCATCTCGGCATTGACGACGAGGGTGCGTATGCCGGTGATCTTCATGGCGTGGTCCTGACTACCGGAGGCAATCCGCGGGAAGAAAACAGCACGCTGCCGTTCAGCCTGCGAAGCGCACGCTCGCGACGCCGACACTATCCGTTTCGACAGCGAACAGGGCTCCCGCGTGCTTCTGTTCTCGCAGCGCAGCGCCGCTCAGTTCCATGCAGGAGCTGGTCACGAACAGGGTGCGCAGATCGCGACCTCCGAACACGCAGCAGGTCGGGCGCGCCACCGGCAAGCCGATCGTGCCAAGCACGCGACCCTCGGGATCGTAGCGCACCACCCGGCCGCCGTCCCACTGGGCGTTCCAGATGCAGCCCTCGCTGTCCACCGTGCTGCCGTCCGGATAGGCGCGGTCGCCATCGACCAAGACCAGGTCACGACGATTGCGGATGGTCCCGTTGCGGTGATCGAGGTCGTAGGCGCGTATGATGCGCTCGGGCGTGTCGGCAAAGTAGAACCGGGACTTGTCGGGACTGAAGCCGATGCCGTTCGAGATCGCGACGCCGTGCTCGATGCGGGTGCAGGAAAGATCCGGGTCCACCCGATAAAGCGCCCCCGTCGGCGCCTCGTCCACTTCGTTCATCGTGCCGATCCAGAGCCGGCCGAGGCTGTCTGTGCGGGCATCGTTGAAGCGGATGCCGGGATCGGCCGCTCCAAGCGAGAAGAACGGCGCCGAAAGGCCGGTCGCCGGATCGAACATGTGCAGGCCGCGCGACAGCGCCACCAGCATGCCGCCACGCGCGCGCGGAATGGCGGTGGCGACACGGTCGGGCATCGTCCAGTCCTGCCGTGCGCCGGTCGCGGGATGCAGCCGGTGGATCCGGCGGCCATAGATGTCGACCCAGGTGAGCGCCTGGTCGATGGCGTCCCAGAACGGCGACTCGCCCAGCAGGTCGTGGCCGTCGACGGCGACCTGCACGGACCCGGTCACGGACGGACCGCCGGCCCTGCCTCGCGCGAGCCGAGCATGAAGGCGTCGGCCACGAGTTGCAGCGGCCGGATCTCGACGTCCGAGCGGCCGGATCGCAGCAGCGTCTCGAAATGCGCATACAGAAGCGGATATTCCTCGTCCCGCGCCTCGACCAGCAGGGCAGCATCGAGCAGCAGCCGTGCGCCGCCACGCTCCAGCGTGAGGTGGGCGCCGTCGCCGAGCGTCCAGTCGATGGTCCAGGTCTCGCCGTCCTGCTGGTCCCAGTCATGCGCGGAGCTGAATCCGGTGCCGATGCGCGGTGTCGCGTATTCGAGCTGCGCCGACATCGGCGTGTGCGCGCCCTTGGGGATCAGCAGCCGCGCCGAGCGCACGAAGATCGGTTCCGGCATCACCCCGACCAGGATGGAAAAGGCGTTCATGCCGGAATCGAACACGCCCATGCCGCCGGGCTGCCAGAACCAGTCCACGCCCGGATGCCATTTGCGGACATCCTCCTTCCACTCCATGCGCATTCCCTGCACGCCGCGCTCGGCCAGGATGCTTCGGGCCTGGTCCACAGCGGCGCTGAACAGCGAGTGCCAGGCGGTGAACAGGGTCAGGCCGAGGCCGGCGGCATGGCCCGCGAGGTCGGCGATCTCGGCCGGAGTCGCGGCGGGCGGCTTCTCCAGCAGCACGTGGCGGCCGGCATCGAGCGCCTGGCGGGCGAGGCCGTAGCGTATCTGCGGCGGCGTGCAGAGCGCCACCGCGTCGAGGTCCGGTTCGCGGTCCAGCATTTCGGCGAGCGAGGCATAGACCGGCACTCCCGGCGGCGCCTGCACCGGCACCGGACTGGCGATCGCGGCAAGCCGCAGCCCGTGGCTCGCGGCCAATGCCGGGGCATGCTGCACGCGGGCGATCTGGCCGTACCCGACGATCCCGACCGTGAGCGGCCGCGACGTGCCCCGGACCTCCCTCGACGTCCTGGTGGTCATCGGCCCAGCACCTTGTCGCCGGTGGCCCGCCAGGCCTCGACATAGGCGTCGGCACGCCTGCGTACGTCCGCGGCGCTGCGTCCGGGCGCATACAGTCCCGAGCCGAGACCGAAGCCGTCGGCGCCGGCCCGGACGAACTCGGCGACGTTGTCCGGAGTCACCCCGCCCACCGGCAGGAAGATGGTCTCCCTCGGAAACACCGCCCGCATGGCGCGCAGGATGTTGGGCCCGACCAGCTCGGCCGGAAACAGCTTCAGCGCGTCGGCGCCGGCCCTGAGTGCCGCGAAGCCCTCCGTCGGCGTGGCGATGCCCGGCATGCAGACCATGCCGGCCTGCTTGGCGGCGCGTATCACCTCGGCATCGCCGTGCGGCATGACGATGAGGCGTCCGCCGACGGCGCCGATCTCGGCCACCTGGGCCGGGGTCATCACCGTGCCGGCGCCGACTAGGCAGGTCGCGCCATGGCGCTCGGCGAGCAGGCGGATGCTCTCCAGTGGGCGCGGCGAGTTCAGCGGCACCTCGAGCATGGTCATGCCGGCATCCACCAGCGCGTCGCCGACCGCCAGCGCCTCCTCCGGCGTGAGGCCGCGCAGGATGGCGGTGAAGGGCATGCGCCCGATCATCTCTCTGAGCATCTCAGGCTCCGGCATGGGTTGCATTGGATGGCGCCAGCAGCCCGGCGGCGGCCGCGATGTCGAGCAGCCCCTGCAGCGCGCTGTTGTCGATCCGCTCGGGGGGCTGCCGTCCGGCGGCCTCGAAGGCGCGGACATAGCGCGCGCACAGCCGGTCGTCGCCGGTCAGCGCGACGCGGGCGGCGGTGTCGAGCGCCGGTGCGGCAAGGCGCAGTTCCTCGCCGATCAGCAGGCCGGACAGGTAGTCCAGCGCCGCACCGGCCGCGATCGCGCCGGTCAGCATCAGCGCGCGGGTCGAGAACAGCCGCGCCAGCGCGCCGCGCTGCTGCGCCGCCAGCACGCCGCGATCGAACGCCTGCTCGCGCGCGATGTCGGCGGCCTCCGGGACATCGGCGACGCCGCGACCGAGGATCGAGTGCTTCGACAGCAGCGCGTACAGCTCGCCGGTCATCAGGGTCTCGAACGAGACCAGCCGGTGGTCCCACAGCCGCGCCCATTTCGAGTGCGTGCCGGGCAGCACCAGCAGCGCATCGCCACCGAGCCGGCGCATGGCGCCGACCGCCTGGGTCTCCTCGCCGCGCATCACGTCGGGTGCGGCGGGATCGCGCGCGTCCAGCACGCCGGGCACCAGGTGCAGGAGCTCGCCTCCTGTCTCGCCCGCATCGGTTTTGTCCGTGCCGGTCTTGATCGCGCGCAGGCTGCCGGCCAGTTCCTCGAGGCCAGCCGGCGTCGGCAGGTACGGCACCTCGAGCCAGCCCTGGCGGCTGCCGACCATGCCGCAGGCGATCGCCGGGCGAGGCCGGTCGTGCCAGCCTTCGGTGATGGCGGCATAGGCCGCCGGATAACCGCCATCGGGCAGGTGCATGATGCCCCAGCCTTCGTGGCGGGACGCACGGACGCCGCCCTCCGGCGACACCAGCCACGCCCGCAGCGAGCTGGTGCCCCAGTCCAGTGCGATCAGCCCATCGGCAGTCTCTATCATTTGTCCGACAATACAGCGGCATCCGCCTTATGGACCAGTCCCGGTGTCGCATCAACCGGGTCCGCCCCAGCGCCCGCCGCGAGCGAGGCGTGCATGTCGGCCAGCGCGAAGCGGACCAGCTCGGTCATGCGGGTGCGGGCGGCATCGGGATCGCGCCGGGTGATCGCATCCAGCACCAGCCGGTGCTCAAGCATCGGATCGCGCGGATGCGGCTGCACCCGGTGCTTGAACAGGGTGGTCCAGCGGATCGCCGCCCCGACGCTGCTCGACAGCGCCATGATCGCCTCGTTCTGGGTCGCCGCCAGAATCGCATGGTGGAACCCGCGATCGGCGGCGCGCCCGGCCTCGGTGGAAAGCTTAAGGCGGTCCATCTCGTCGAGCGCGTCTGCCATCACCCACAGGTCGTGCGTCGAGCCCCGTTCGGCCGCGAAGCCGGCGGCGGCCGGCTCGACCATCATGCGCACCTCGAACAGGTCGCGCACGAAGGCCTCGCTCGGATGGGTCTGCAGGAACCAGCCCAGCACGTCGGGGTCGAGGATGTGCCAGCGATGGCGGGCACTCACCCGCGTGCCGGTGCGGGTGCGGCTTTCGACCATCCCCTTGGCGGCCAGGATGCGCACCGCCTCGCGATAGGCGGTGCGCGAGACCTCGAGCTGTGCGCTGGAGGCGACCTCGCCGGACAGCGTGTCGCCGGGAGACAGGGTGCCGGCGGCGATCGCTACTCCGAGATCGCGCGCGATCGCCGTGTGCAGCCGCTCCGCCCTCCTCGGCGGCGGCGCCTTCGTGGAATGGGCGGTCTTGAGGCTGGCGGCCGCTTTTTGCCGGTTGTTCACGCGGGGTGCTCCCTGCCTGCCTCCGGACAAAGCCGACCGGCGCAGGCGGGACCAGTCTGCTCCCGCCCGCCGTTTCGAGGAAGCCTCTCAGGACTTGCCCGACCCGCTCCCCAGATGACCGCTGGTCAGCTCGTCGGCCAGCGCCTGGTTGCGATACACCGTCTTGAGCGCCGCCAGCAGCGCCGTGGTGTCCACCGCGACGGCGCGGTTCTGGCTGCCGTCATAGGTGAAGTCGCCGCCGAGGGAGTGGATGTTGCCGTCGAAGATCAGGCCGACCGCGCGGCCCTGCGCGTCGATCACCGGGCTGCCGGAGTTGCCGCCGATGATGTCGTTGGTGGAGGCGAAGTCGAACGGCGTGGCGAGGTCGAGATGCGACTTCGCCTCCAGCCAGGGCCTGGTGAGCCTGAACGGGTCGCTGCCGGTCGCGCGCTCATAGAGGCCGGCGAAGTCGGTGAAGGCGGGAACCTGGTGGCCGTTCTCGTCCCAGCCCTTCACCGTGCCGTACGAGACCCGCTGGGTGAAGGTCGCGTCCGGATAGGCACTGGTGCCCTGCCGTGCAAACCGGGCCCGTGCCAGCGCTTCGCTGGCCTCGCGCTGCGGCGCCTTCACCTGGTTGTCCCATTGGTCGCGCAGGCCGCGGGCGATGGGCTCGACCGTCCGGGCCAGCACGATCATCGGATCGCTCGATGCGTCGATGGCCGCCTGGCCGCCCTTCCAGAGTGCCAGGCGCACCTTTGGATCGCCGAGATGGGTGAAGGAAACGGCGTGTGTGGACAGCGCCTCGGGCGACTGGTGGCCCAGGATGGTCTTCACCGAGGCATCGTCGGCGCCGAGCGACTGGCGCAGCCGGGTCAGCGAAAAGGCGAGCATGGTCTGATCGAGCTTCGGATGCACCGGCGCCGACGAGCCGAGCTCCGCTTGCAGCGCCGGCAGCTTGGCGTCGTGATACTCGGTGAGGCGGTCGGCGTCCGGCTTGGCGCGTTCGGCGGCGCCACGCACCAGGATCTTGGCATAGTGGAACAGGTCGCCGCTGAAGCCGCGCGGCGCCCGGGTGCCTTCCAGCATCACGAAGGGCATGTAGAGCCGCCGCTCGGCGACAAGCGAGGGAGCAAGCGTCGCCCAGGGATCGCCGAACTCGCTGCGGCGCTTGGGATCGCCAGCGATCCACTGGCGCAGGCTGTCCTCGGACTGCTGCTTGGCCGCCAGCAGCTTCGGGTCGGCCAGGGTCTGCAGCCAGCCGGTATAGACCTTGAGGCTGTTCTCGACGCCGAACAACTCGTCCTGCGCGTCCTGGGCCGCGGCGGTGCCGCCGCGGCTGTATTCCCACAGCACGCCGTCCTCGGTGGACAGGTAGCCGTAGGTCGCGGGCAGTTCGAGGTCGCGCAGCAGCTCCAGTTGCGCCACCGGCTCCTCGCGCGCGGTCGAGCCCGGGTTGCCCGAGGTGAAGACCAGCTCGCCCGCCTTCGGGCCGGCCGGGTCGAACGGGAAGAACTGCGTGTGCGCCGGATGGCCGTTCTCGTAGGCGCGCAGGAACGTCACATCGAGGTCGTAGCGCGGGAAATTGAAGTTGTCCGGGTCGCCGCCGAAGAACGCCGCGTTCTGGTCGGGCGCGAACACCAGCCGCACGTCCTGGTAGCGGCGGTAGCGATACAGCGCGGTGCGGCCGCCGTGGTAGAGCGTCACCACGTCGCAGCGCCAGGTGGTGGCGTCGCCGCCAACACAGGATTTCTCGATCCCGCTCTCGGCCGCCTGCTGCGCCTTGGTGTAGTCGGCGCCGTGCTTCCCAGCCAGGGCAGCACTCATCCTGGGGGTGACGTCGCTGATGGTGTCGAGCCGGTCGAGCTCCATCGCGGGGCATCTCGGCTCGCGTGCCTGCGAGGCGGAGGTATAACCGTCCTGCATGAAGTTGTGCCCGGCGCCGGACAACTCGGACAGGCACTCGTTGGCGCAATGGTGGTTGGTCATCACCAGCCCGTCGCCAGAGACGAACGAGGCCGAGCAGCCCAGCGCGAGCCGGGCGGAGGATTGCGTCACCCGCCTGATCCAGTCGGCCGATGGCGTGAAGCCGTACTGCGCCTGCATCTGCTTGATCGGCAGGTTGTCCATCGTCCACATGCCTTCCTCGGCGCGTGCCCCTGGAGCGCAGACGAGGGGAGAGCAGGCGAGGGTGACGATGCCGAGGGCGAGGGCGCCCTGGCGTAGCCCCTTGTGGAGGGAGGACCTGGTTCGCTGCATTACGGAGATGACCTGTCTGGGCTGTTGCGACAGGCTTGATATCCGGGATTGCGGCAGCGACCAAGGGTCCGGCGCCCCGCAGAGACGGAGCGCCGGGTAACGTTACAGGCTCAGTGGACGACCTTCAGGACTGCAAGGCCGGCGAGCAGCTTGGTGGCATCCAGCTTGCCGACGCCGGAGGCGTTGTCGAAACCGGTGATGGCCTTGTAGCCCCAGTTGTCGCCGGCGGTGATCTGGTTCGTGGTGAAGTAGGAGAGCTGGTAAATCGCCGGGTTGAGCTCTCCGGTGCGACCACCGAGCGCCTGCACGAACAGCGCGTTCACGCCGTTGAGCTGCGGCGCGACGAAGCTGGTGCCGCCGTAGAAGTTCTGGACGGCGCCTTCCTCGATGAACTGGTAACCCGACTCAGGATCCGCATTGGTGCTGATGTCCGGCATGTTGCGACCGGCAAAGTTGGCCGGCAGGGTGTATTGCAGGATCGAGCCTGATCCGAAGTTCTCGTACAAGGCCTGGCCTGGCTTGGTGAGCGTGATGCCGGGTGTCGCCGCCTGATACCACGGCTTGCCCCAGTAGGAGCTTACGCCTCCACCGCTACCGACCGAGAAGACGCTCGAAACCGGGAACTCGGAAGCGTAGCCCTGGGCAGCGGCCTCGCTGGAGATGTAGCTCCAGCTCCACGCCTGTTCCTGCGCCACTGTAAGCAACACGTCACCGAGGCTGTACGAGAACGGCAGGGTGGTGCCACCAGCCGCGGTCACCAATGGATCGCTTCCGGGATGGTCTACCGCATAGGGAGCGTTGCAGGTCGGAGCAGTGGCTGTCGGCGTGCCATAGGCGGCGCAGATGTCGCGGACGGTGTCGAACGAACCGGAATCGCCGGCAGCGATGAAGACGCTCTGGCCCTGGAGCGCCATCTCGAGGAACGCGTAATGGAAGGCCTGGAGTTGGTAGGTCTCGCCCGGCGTATCGGTGGCGGCATCTTCGAAGTAAAGCAGCTCCGGCTCGCCCCAGCTCGACGACACGGTATCTGCGATGTTGTCCGACGCCGCGGCCTCGAAGCCATCGATGAAGTTCGCGTTGGTGAGGTTCGCCGAAATATAGACGCGCTCGTTCGCGCCGGGCGCGATGCCGCCCGACTCCTCGACGTCGAGATCGGTCTCGCCTTCGCCGTCGCTGTTGTTGCTGTCCGCTGTTTCACCGCCGTCCACGTTGACCTTGGTGATGCGCGACTGCGAAACGGTGAGGCCGATCTGCTTCCAGAACGAGTAGGCGTCGGCGGGGTTGAAGGTATTCAGGGTCACGATGCCGATCGTTGTTCCGCGGCCGGTGATGCCCCGGCTGCTGATCGGTGTCACGTCGTAGAACTTCTCGAAGTCGGCGGGCAGGTAGTTGCCGGGAGTGCCTCCGGTCAGAGTGGCGGCCGTCGCGGCGACGGCGGCCCGGCGCGCACTGGCGATCTGGGGTGCGGCGACATGTCTCGCCTTGGGGACAACGAGCGTGTTCAGGCCGCCGATGCCGAGGATCTTGCCGGCGAGCGCCGCCGGGATCTGCTGCGCCGTGAGCGACGCGGTGCCGGTGCGGCCATTGACCGTGAACTGCTTCATCTTGACGCCGAAGGTGTTCTCGACGGTGTTCGTCGTGCTGGTCACCTCGATCGCCAGGTGGTTCGCGAACACGTACTGGATGGTGAAGCCGAGATTCTCGAGCGTTGCCTCCACCTTCGCGATCTGCGCGTCGCTGTCGGCATAGGCGGAGACGAACTGCTTGACGCTGAGGAACTTGTGGTAGGTCGGACTGCCCGGCGTCTGCATCGCCTGGGCGGCCGCCTCGGCTGCAGCCGGACTATTGATTGGCAAATAGACCGTTAGCGCCAATGGAGCGCCGATGGTCGGGTCCGCATGGGCGGATTTTGTTCCACCTGCCGAGACCATCATGCCGGTCAGGACGGACGCCACGGACATGGCAAGGCTTCGCTTCAGGGATCTCGACATCAAGCTTCCTCTCGTTGGCCGGTAGATCGAGAGGCGCCTGTCCCGTCGCGTCGAGCGATGCAGGACTGGATCGTTGTCTCATCCCACTGGGTGGAGGAAGGTTAATGAAGGAGGTCTGAACGCGTCAATAAGGCAGACATGGTAACTTTTTGATATCTAGTCCGCATCCTCGGATTGCAGTTCCGGCTGGCGTTCCGACGGGCGCTGCGGGGGCTCGCCCTGCTCCAAGCGTGTCGGACGGCCGAGCAGGTAGCCCTGCACCTGATCGCAGCCCTTGCCCTGGATCATCGCGAGCTGCTGCGGCGTTTCGACGCCCTCGGCGACCACCGTGAGGCCAAGATGGTGGCCGAGCTCGATGATCGTTCGCACCAGCAGCCCGGCGCCTTCGTTCTGCCCGAGCGTGCGCACGAAGGAGCGGTCGATCTTGATCTTGTCGACCGCGAACGAGGACAGGTAGCTCAGGCTCGAATAGCCGGTGCCGAAATCGTCGAGCGATACCCGCACCCCCTGGGCGCGCAGGGCCGAGAGGGTGCGTATGGCGTCGTCGGTGTCGGTGATCAGCACGCCTTCGGTAATCTCGATCTCGAGCCGGTGCGCCGGAAGCCCCGAGCTGAGCAATGCGTCGGCGACCATCAAGGGCAGGTTGGACTGCCGGAACTGCAGCGGCGAGACATTCACCGCGATCGACTGCCGCGCCGGCCATTTCGAAGCCTCGATGCAGGCGGTCCGGACCGCCCACTCGCCGATCGGAACGATCAGCCCGGTCTGCTCGGCCAGCGGAATGAAATCGATCGGCATCACCATCCCGCGCCTGGGGTGGCGCCAGCGTATCAGCGCCTCGTAGCCCTCGATCACGCCGCTGCTGCAACTGAACAGCGGCTGGTAGTGCAGCTCGAGCTCGTCGTTCTCGATGGCCAGGCGCAGGTCGTGCTCCAGCTCGACCCGCTCGTGCAGCACCTGGTCCATGCCGCGCTCGAAGAAGCGGAAAGAGCCCGGAGTCTCGCGCTTGGCCTCGCGCAGCGCGGTGCCGGCGGCACGCAGCAGCGCCGCCTGTCCGGTCGCATCGTCGGGATACAGCGCGATGCCGATGCTGGCAGCCGGCTCGATGCGAATGCCATCGAGCTCAAACGGCTGTCCCAGCGCCTGCAGCAGGCGACCGGCCAGCGCCGCCACCTGTCGCGCATCCTCCTGCACCGCGCACAGGATGACGAACTCGTCGCCGCCGATGCGGGCCAGTGTGTCGGAGGCGCGCAGCTCGGCGGTGAGTCGAGCCGCAAGCTCGCCCAGCAGCAGGTCGGCGCCATGGTCGCCGAGCAGGTCGTTGCAGGTCTTGAAGCGGTCGAGATCGACATGCAGCAGGGCCACCGACGTCTGCTGGGCGTCGCTGCTGGCCAGCATGTGGATCATGCGTTCGTGCAGCAGCAGGCGGTTCGGCAGTCCGGTGAGCGCGTCATGCTGCGCCAGGTGACGGATGGTCTCGGCATCGCGCCGGCGCTCGGACTGGTCGACGAGGGCGACCGCCGTGGCCGGCCGGCCGATGAAGTCGATGGCGCGGCAGGCGACCTCGACCGGAACGATCCTGCCGGAACGCACCCGCACCTCCAGCTTGGCCGGCGCCTGCGGCTCGCTGCCGTGGGTCATCTGCGCATAGGCGCCGGGCCGGCTGCCGACCGAGAACAGGTCCAGGAACTGGCGGCCGAGCAGTGCCTCCACCGGCTCGCCGAACAGCGTGGCGCCGGCGGCATTCACCTCCAGGATCAGGCCGTCCTGGTGGATGATCATGACCTCGCGCGAGATCGAGCTCAGCAGGCGCAGCCGCTGCAGCTCGAGCATGGTGCGGTCGGATAGATGCTGCTCCATCAGGGTCGCGGCCAGGCTGGTCACCAGCACGACCAGGCTGACGGCGCCGACGCCGGTGGCCAGCATGCCGTAGCCGAGCCCGCCCTGCGCCGACAGGCCGGAGCCGGTCGGGTTCGTGCCGATGCCGCCCGCACCCAGGGTGATCGACAGCGCCGACATGCCGATGAAATGCACCCCGAGGACGCAGGCGGCGAGCCAGCCGGAGACCTCGAGCCTTCGCCGCATTCCGGACAGCCGGTCGGAGCGCAGGAAGGCGATCACCGCGAGCACGATGCCGACGCACAGAGACCAGGCGAGCTGCGGCCGGTCGATCGAAAGCGTGCCCGGCACTTCCATCGCCGCGACGCCGACCGCATGCATGGCCGCGACACTCGCGCCGAGCGCCGCGCCGGCGAGTGCGCAGCGGGCGGCACGCGACAGCGGGAGGCGCGAGCAGAGCAGCGCCAGCAGGGTGCCGCAGGTCGCCACCAGGATCGAGAGCAGGGTAAGGCCGGGGCGGTAGTCGATCTCGAGGCCGGGCATGAAGGCGAGCATGGCGACGAAATGCAGCGACCAGACGCCGCATCCGAACACCGCGGCAGCGGCGGCGAGCCAGGCCAGCGAGCGATCCGCGCGCGAACGCTCCGCCCGCGCCACCAGCGTCAGCGTCGTGAAGCAGGCAAGCAGGCAGATGCAGGCGGCCAGCACGAGCAGGCGGGGATCATGCTGATTAGTGATGCAACCCACTACGCGCATCATGAAGAACCTGTCCGCCTCATTGCCGATACACCGGATTGTGAAACGAAATCGTTCAAAACTCAATAATGACCTTGAGCTGCCTCGAGTTCCTGCTCGGCCAGCAGCCATTGCTCCTCCGTCTCGCCCTCCTGCCGGACGATCGCCGCCAGCCGGGTGCGCACGGAGGTGATCTCGCCGGCCTTGCCGGCACCGTAGAGCGCGGGGTCCGCGAGGCGCCGCTCGAGGGCGTTGCGCTCGGCGGCCAGGCTGGCGAGCAGCCGCTCGGCCTCCTGCGCGCGCCTGCGCACCGGCGCCAGCACCCGGCGCTGCTCGGCCCGGTCGCGCCGGTCCGCCACCTGCCCGATGGGAGCGGGAGTGGCGGCGGCGGTCGGCTCGGGGCGCCCCGCGGCACGGTTGGCGGTGCGCGCCCGCTCGCCGAGCCAGGCGCGATACTCGGCCATGTCGCCCTCGAACGGCTGCACGGTGCCGTCCCCGACCAGCCACAGCCGGTCGGCCACCAGCTCGACCAGGTGGGCGTCATGGCTGATCAGCAGCACCGCGCCGGGGAACTCCGCCAGCGCCCGCACCAGCGCCTCGCGGGCATCGATGTCGAGATGGTTGGTGGGCTCGTCCAGGATCAGGAGCTGCGGCGCATCCCGGGTCGCCAGCGCCAGCAGCAGCCGTGCCTTCTCGCCGCCGGAGAGGTCGAGCGAGGGCGTCTGGGCGCGGTCGGCATCAAGGCCGAAGCGGGCGAGCTGGCTGCGCAGGACGGTGGGCGGCGCATCCGGCAGGGCGCGCGCCATGTGCGCGACCGGGCTCTCGTCCGGAACCAGCTCGTCGGCCTGGTGCTGCGCGAAATAGCCGACGCGGAGCTGGCGCGCCTGGGCGAGCGTGCCGCGCATCGGCGCGAGGCGTCCGGCGACGAGCTTGGCGAAGGTGGACTTGCCGTTGCCGTTGGCGCCCAGCAGAGCGATGCGGTCGTCCATGTCCAGGCGCAGCGACAGCCCGCGCAGGATCGTCCGGCCGCCATAGCCGGCCTCGACGCGCTCCATGGTCAGCATTGGCGGGGCGAGCTGGGCCGGTTCGGGAAAGGCGAAGCGGGTGGGCGCGTCCTCGACCACGCTCTCGATATGGTCGAGCTTCTCCAGGGCCTTGATGCGGGCCTGCGCCTGCCGCGCCTTGGTCGCCTTGGCGCGGAAGCGGTCGACGAAGGACTGCATGTGCGCGCGGCGCTGGGCGATGCGCTCGGCCGCGCGGTTCTGCTGCAGCGCGTGCTCGGTGCGTATGCGCACGAACTCGTCGTAGCCGCCCGGAGTGAGCGACAGCTTGCCATGATCCAGATGGGCGATCGCATGCACCGCTTGGTCGAGCAGGTTGCGGTCGTGGCTGACGATCAGGGCCGCACCCGGGAAGCGGGCCAGCCAGTTCTCCAGCCACATGGTGGCCTCGAGATCGAGATGGTTGGTGGGCTCGTCGAGCAGCAGCAGGTCGGGCTGCAGGTACAGCGCCGTCGCCAGCGCCACCCGCATGCGCCAGCCGCCGGAGAATTCGTCCACCGCCCGCGCCTGCGCCGCCGCGTCGAAGCCGAGCCCGGCCAGGATGGTCGCGGCCCGCGCCGGGGCGCTGTCGGCGCCGATGGCGAGCAGGCGCTCGTGAATGTCGGCGAGGCGCCCCGGATCGCGCGCTATCTCGGCGGCCGCGAGCAGGCCGGCGCGCTCGGTATCGCCGTCCAGCACGGTCTGCAGCAGGCTGGCCTGACCCGATGGCGCCTCCTGCAGGATGCGCGCCACGCGTGCGCGCGAGGACAGCCGGATCTCGCCGCCGTCGGGCGCGACGTCGCCGGCGATGGCCGCCAGCAGGGTCGACTTGCCGGCGCCGTTGCGTCCGAGCAGTCCGACCCGGCGACCCGGCTCGATGGTGAGGTCGGCGCCGTCGAGCAGGGTGCGCCCGGCAATGCGCAAGGTGAGGCCGGAGATGACGAGCAGGCTCAAGCTGTTTCCCCGGGAGGAGCGCGTGCGGTCAACAGTGGAGCGCGTGTGGTCACCCGGGTCGATTTGCTCTAGATGCGCGGCCGGTATCAACAAACTTCTCAAGGAGCCAGCACATGGCAACCGAGCGTACGCTGTCCATCATCAAGCCGGACGCCACCCGACGCAACCTGACCGGTCGCATCAACGCCCTGTTCGAGGAAGCCGGCCTGCGCATTGTCGCCCAGCGTCGCATCCGCCTGTCCGACCTCGAGGCCGGCGCCTTCTATGCGGTGCACCGGGAGCGCCCGTTCTATGCGAGCCTGGTCGCCTCGATGACGGCAGGCCCGGTGGTGGTGCAGGTGCTCGAAGGCGAGGGCGCGGTGCTCAAGAACCGCTCGGTGATGGGCGCCACCGATCCGAGGAAGGCCGAGCCGCACACCGTGCGCGCGCAATTCGCCGAGAGCATCGAGGCGAACTCGGTGCATGGCTCCGACAGCCCGGAGAATGCTAGCGCCGAGATCGCGTTCTTCTTCTCGGGGACCGAGATCCTGCCCTGAGCAACTCCGCCCAGGCGGCCACACTGCCGGGCCAGGTCGTCGCGGCTGTGCTCGGCAACACCCTCGAGGTGTTCGACTTCATCGCCTACGGCACATTCGCGGTGATGATCGGCCGGGCGTTCTTCCCGGCGCACGACCCGGCGCTGTCGCTGCTGCTGTCGGTCTCGACCTTCGGGGTCGGCTTCGTCACCCGGCCGCTCGGCGCGCTGCTGATCGGCGTACTCGCCGACCGCCGCGGCAACCGGGCCGGCATGCTGGCCTCGCTGGCGCTGATGGGGCTCGGCAGCCTGATCATCGGCCTGCTGCCGGGTTATGCGACGCTCGGGAGGGCAGCGCCCCTGCTGCTCGTCCTGGCGCGCCTGATCCAGGGCATCGCCTGGGGCGGCGAGGCCGGACCCGCCACGATCTTCCTGCTCGACGCCGCCGGACCCACTTCCCAGGAAACTCTAGCCCGGCAGGGACGGCTGATCGCCTGGCAGGGGGTGAGCCAGGCCTGCGCGGTGCTCTTGTGCGGCCTGGTCGGGGTGCTGCTGGACGTGCTGCTCGGAGCGGACGCCCTGTCGCGATGGGGCTGGCGGGTGCCGTTCCTGCTGGGCACCGCGGTGGTGCCGGTCGGGCTATGGCTGCGCTCCGGGCTGCACGAGCCGCAACGCCGCGCCATGGTCGCCGAGCCGGCTTCCCGGCCGCCGTTGCGCCGGGTGCTGGCCTGCGGCTTCCTGATGATGGCGGGCGGCACCATCACGCAGTACTTCCTGAATTTCTCCACCAGCTACGCGCTCACCGTGCTGCATCTGCCGATACGCAACGCGCTGTTGGTGGCGGTGGTGATCGGCGTCTGCGGGGCGGCGGCGGCATGGGCCGGCGGCGTGCTGTGCGATCGCGTCGGCAGCCGGCGGGTGGCGGTCTGGCCGCGCCTGCTGCTGTCCCTGCTGGTGGTGCCGGGCCTCTGGGTCGCCTCGCGCAGCGTCAGCACAACGCTGTTCATCGGGCTGTGCGCGCTGGTCGCGATGCTGCAGGCGTCTGGCTTCGTCGCCAGCGTCGTACTGATGGTGCAGCACCTGCCGCAGGCGCTGCGGGCGACGCGCTTCGGCATGGTCTATGCGGTGGCGATCGCGGCCTTCGGCGGCACCGCGCAGATCGCCTTCGTCTGGCTGATCCGCGAGACCGGCAGCGCGATCGCACCGGGCTGGTATCTGCTGGCGGTTAATCTGGTCTGCGCCGGCGCGGCGCTGGCGCTGCCGGATGCGCGAGGCCTCACACCCGTGCCCAGGGGCCGGGCTTAGCGGCTGTCGCTTACGGTTTCGCAATGCCGTTGAGCACCTCGCGCATCGGGCGGGCGGGACGCCACGCGCATCTCGCTGGTGCCCGTCCCGGGGTTGCATGCGGCAGGGATCATCGGTCCAGTTCCGCTGCCGCCAGTTCGGCGACCCGCAACACGTCGAGCGGCGACGTATCACCGTCCTCCATCGAGAAAGCGGAAGACAGACCGCACCAGGCGAGGATCCAGAGCAGCAGGCGCTTCCGCTCCATCCGTGCCGCTTTGGTGACGACCGCGAGGCGGCGCACGAAGCGGCTGGGCTCGGCAGCCGCGGCCAGGTCGGGGTTGCAGAAGATGTTGGCGAAGTCGAAGCCACGTTCGCCCGAGAGGCCCTTGGGGTCGACAGCCAGCCAACCGCGGGCGCCGAAGTCCAGCACATTGCCGTGGTGGAGGTCCCCGTGCAGCGGGATGTGTTCCGGCGGCGTGGCCAGCAGCATGCGGCTGGCAATGTCGCAACGGCTCAGGAGGCCGCCATGCGCCGCCGCCGCCGGGCCCAGCCGGCGGAACCAGTGCTGCAGGGGGATCAGCTCCGGAACCGGCTTGGCGCGCGGTGCGTGCAGTCGCGCAGCCGTGGCGCAGAGAACTTTGCAGGCCTCGTCGTCCCGCCCGGTGCGGGCCATGTCAGAGAGAGAGCCCGCACCGGTGGCACGCTCCATCAGCAGGGCACCATCCTCATGTGCCAGAACCCGCGCTGCACCGCTCCCGTCCCACCAGGCCATCAGCGCGCCGCCTGCGCGGTCTTCCTCCCCGACGGCAAGCTTGAGCATGGCCTTGCGGCCATCCCGCATCACCGGCAACAGGCGGGCGGCACGCGTCGCGATCGGATCGCCGTCAGGCGTCAGGTTCCAGCCGCTCAGGTACGGTTCAAGCACCGGGCGAGCGGGGCACCGATCCACCCCCCGGGTCGATCGCAGCCATTCCGACCTCGATCAGAGACCGGCTCTCAGACCCCTCGCAAGGATCGGTCTCAGACCAGTGTCCAGTCCAGCAGGACGACGACCGCGATGACGACCATGACGGCCCAGAACGCGGCCCGGCAGAACCGCGCCCAGAACATCTGGCGATCGGCCATCAGGGCTTCGACCGTCGTCGGCAGCGGGGCGCCTTCGCTGCGGGGAGCCTGCTCGGCCATGCTCTAGGTTCTCCTGGATGCTCCGGGCAGCAGATCTAGCGCAAAAGCCGCCATGCGATAAATGCCGCGTCAGACCGCGAGCAGCACGGCGTCGCGCGGTCCGGCAGCGCGCCCCGCAAGGTGGCGGTGCAGCGCGCGCGGATAGAGCAGGTGCTCCTGCTCCAGCACCCGGGCCGCCAGGGTGTCCGGCGTGTCGCCGGGCTGCACGCAGATCGCTGCCTGTCCCAGGATCGGGCCGTCATCGACCCGCTCGGTCACCAGGTGCACGGTGCAGCCATGCAGGGTGACGCCGGCGGCAAGCGCGCGCTCGTGGGTGTGCAGGCCGGGAAAGGCAGGCAGCAGGCTGGGATGGATGTTCAGCATGCGGCCGGCCCAGGCTCCGGTCAGCTTCGGGGTCAGCAGGCGCATGTAGCCGGCGAGGCAGACGCAGCCGATGCCGGCCTCGCGTAGCGCCGCGTCGATCGCCTGCTCGTGCGCGGCGCGGTCGCGCCCGTAGGGCCGGTGGTCGATCGCCAGCGCCCGGATGCCCGCCGCCCGGGCGGTGTCGAGGCCGCCGGCTTCGGGATTGTTGCTCAGCACGAGTGCAATCTCGGCCGGGTAGTCCGGCGCCGCGCAGGCCACGATCAGTGCCTGCATGTTGCTGCCGCGACCGCTGACCAGCACCGCGACGCGGGTGCGCGTCATCCGGCTCAGGCCTCCCATCTGGCTCAGGCCTCGGGGAACATCGGCAGGCTGGCATAGCGCAGCGTCGCCGGCGCATCGGTCGGGCCCGCCTCGATACGCCCGATCACGAAGGCGGTCTCGCCGAGTTCGGCGAGCAGGGCGGTGGCGCTCGAGCCGTTGGAGACCACCAGTGCCATGCCGATCCCGCAATTGAACACGCGCAGCATCTCCTCTGTCTCGACGCCGCCGGCCCGTGCCAGCCACCCGAACACCGGCGGCGGCGTCCAGGCGTCGCCGTCGATGGCGACCCGGGTTCCCGACGGCAGGATGCGCGGCAGGTTGCCGGGCAGGCCGCCGCCGGTGATGTGCGCGGCGGCCCGCAGCAGGCCGGCGCGGTGCAGGGCCAGCACCTGATGCACGTAGAGCCGCGTCGGCGTCATCAGCGCCTCGCCGAGCGACAGGCCGGGCGCGAACGGCGCCGGATCGTCCCAGCCCAGCCCGGCCGCGCGCACGATGCTGCGCACCAGCGAGAAGCCGTTCGAGTGCACGCCGCTGCTCGGCAGGCCGAGCACGATGTCGCCCGGCGCGATGCACTTCGGCAGCAGGGCGTTGCGTTCGGCGGCCCCTACCGCGAAGCCGGCGAGATCGTAGTGGCCGGGGCCGTACATGCCGGGCATCTCCGCGGTCTCGCCGCCGACCAGGGCGCAGCCGGACAACCGGCAGCCTTCCGCGATGCCGCGCACCACGCGCGCCGCCGCGTCCACCGCGAGATTGCCGGTGGCGAAATAATCCAGGAAGAACAGCGGCTCGGCGCCCTGCACCACGAGGTCGTTGACGCACATGGCGACGAGGTCGATGCCGACCGCGTCGTGCCGCCCGGTCTCGATCGCCACCATCAGCTTGGTGCCGACGCCGTCGGTGGAGGAGACCAGCACCGGGTCGCGGTACCCGGCCGCCTTGAGGTCGAACAGCGCGCCGAAGCCGCCGAGCCCGCCCATGGTGCCGGGACGGTCGGTGGCGCCGGCGGCCGGACGGATCGCCTCGACCAGCCGCTCGCCCGCCTCGATGTCCACGCCGGAGGCGTGGTATGTGGCCCCTGGGCCGGGCGCGCGATAGGTGCCTTCGGGCGGCTGGGTCATGCTCTGGCTGCCTCGCGCGTGTTGAGGATCACCCCGGCATGGCTGGGCGCCGGTTCCTCGGGTAGATGCATTGCGGGTTCCTTTACGGCAGGCGGGACGGCGCGCAAAGCAGTGGTGGCTTGGGATCAACAGCCTGGAGGCGAGCAGCCAGGCGGTGGGCAGCCGGGCGGGGGCGTTCCCGAGGAAACCGGCGCGCTGCGGCAACTGGCTCTGCCGTTCACGCACCGGCAGCACTTCGCCCGCGCCGACTTCATTGCCGCTCCGTCGAACGCCGCGGCCCTGGCCTGGCTCGAGCGCCGGCGCGACGTCGACTGGCCCGAGCACAGGCTGGCGCTGTGGGGGGCGGCCGGCAGCGGCAAGACGCATCTGCTGCAGGTCTGGGCGCAGGACCATGACGCGCTGCTGCTGCCCGGCACGGCGTTGCGCGGCCTGACCGGGTTGCCGGCGTTGCAGGGGAGCGCCGGCGGCATCGCGGTCGACGATGCCGATCTCGCCAGCGACGAGCATGCCCTGCTGCACCTGCTGAATGCGGCCCGCGAGCACCGCCTGCCGATCCTGCTCGCCGGCCGCGCGGCGCCGGCGCGCTGGGATCTGCGGCTGCCCGATCTCGCGAGCCGCCTGCGCGCGACGGTCGCGGTCGCACTCCGGCAGCCGGAGGAGGGGCTGCTGCGCATCCTGCTCCAGCGGCTGCTGGCCGAACGCCAGCTTGCGGTGGCCCAACCTGTGGTCGACTGGCTGCTGCTGCGCCTGCCCAGGCGGGCGGATGCGATGCGCGAGGCGGCGCGCAGGCTCGACCATGCGGCCCTCGCCTCGGGCGGCGCCGTGACCCGCACGCTGGCCGGGCTGGTGCTGGACGAGTTGCTGGCGGGACCGCGCGAAGTGGTCGAGGAAACCCCGGAGCCCGCCTCCCTCCTTTGAGGCTGCCTGCTTCCGCCTGCTGCTGGCGATCCGACACGTCTTTCCTGCGCTCCTCTGCTCACGGCCGGACGGCGGCTGCGCTTCGGTGCTCGGAAAGCCGCGCCTGGCGCGACCCTGCGGGCGCTATCATCCAGCATCAGGCGGGATCAGGCAGCCTCATCGCGGCAGATGTTGACACCCAGGTCCCTCGACCTTCTTCTGCCGCGCCCCGAGCTCCCACGGCCACAGGATTTTGTTCGTGCCATCCTCGATCGATGCCGTCCTGGTCAAGCACTCGCGCCTTGCGCGGGCGGCGGCGGTGTTCGGTCCCGGGCTTGTCGTCATGCTCGCCGATACCGACGTCGGCAGCATCATCACCGCCGGGCAGAGCGGCGTGCAGTGGGGCTACCGGCTGCTGCTGCTGCAGGTCCTGCTGATGCCCATCCTGTTCATGGTTCAGGAACTGACCGTACGGCTCGGCATCTTTACCGGCCGCGGCCATGGCGAGCTGATACGCGAGACCTTCGGGCGCTTCTGGGCGATCGTCTCGGCGAGCGGGCTCGCGGTCGCCACCGGCGGCGCGCTGCTGACCGAGTTCTCCGGGGTCGCCGGCGTGGGCGAGCTGTACGGCGTGCCTCGCGGGATCACCCTGGCGCTGGCGGCGGCCGCCCTGCTGCTGGTGGTGATCACCGGGTCTTACCGGCGTGCCGAGCGGGTGATGATCGCGGTGGGGCTGTTCGAGCTGGCGTTCTTCTACGTCGCTTGGGCGGCGCACCCGCACATGGCGGACATGGCGCTTGGCTCGGTAAGCATCCCGTTCGCCGACAAGGGGTATGTGTATCTTGCGGCCGCCAATATCGGCGCGGTGATCATGCCCTGGATGATCTTCTACCAGCAGTCGACGGTCGCCGATAAGAAGCTACGTCCCGAGCATTACGGCGCCGCGCGCTGGGATACCGCGATCGGTGCCGTCATCACGCAGCTGGTGATGGCGGCGGTGCTGATCGCGTGCGCTGCCACCATCGCGCCGAACCACCCGGATGCCAGCCTCAACACCATCGGCGAGATGAGTCAGGCGCTGACCCCGTTCCTCGGCGGCGCGGCCGGACGGCTGGTGTTCAGCCTGGGCGTGCTCGGCGCCGGGATGGTGGCGGCGATCGTGGCCTCGCTGGCGCTGGCCTGGGGCGTCGGCGAGGTCGCCGGCTATCGACGCTCGCTGGAATTGCGGCCGCTGGAGGCGCGCTGGTTCTACGGCATCTACGCCACCTGCGTGGTGGCCGGCGCAATGCTGGTGGCGGTGTGGCCCGACCTGGTGGCGCTCAATGTCGGCGTGCAGGTGATGAACGCGCTGCTGCTGCCGCTGGTGCTGGGCTTCCTGATCGCGCTCGCGGTGCGTGCCCTGCCGGAGCAGCACCGGCTGCGTGGTCCGTATTTCTGGCTGGTCGTGGTCGTCTCCGGGCTGACAACAGCGCTGGGCGTGTTCGGGGGCCTGCAGGGTGCGGGCCTGTTCTGATCTCTATGAACGGCGGGGCTCCAGGAAGTCCAGCAGCGCCGCGTCGAACAAAGCGGGGTCTTGCAGGAATGCGAAGTGGCTGGTGTTCGGCAGGATCAGCAGCCCGGCGCCGGGAATGGCGGCGGCGATATGCTCGGTGTGCTCGCGTCTGATCGCCTCGTCATGGTCGCCGTCCGCGACCAGCACCGGGGTGTGGATGGCCGCGAGCTGCGAGTCGGTCCAGTTCGGCTGGTCCGCCCACATGCGGCTGATCTGGGCGACGAAGGCGTCGTACTGCCCGGATGTTGCCGAATAACGCCGATACTCGCCGCCCGCGCGGCGGATGAAGGCAGCGAAGTTCAGGTTCTTCTCGACGCCGTCCCGGACGCCGTCGGTCGTCACGTTGGCGGCAAAGGCGAACACGCGGCCGACCCGGTCGGCATGTCGCATGGTGAGATCGAGACCGATGATGGCGCCGTCGCTCCAGCCCACGATGTCCGCGCGCCTGATCGAGAGAGCGTCCATCAGCCCGACCACGTCGTCGGTCATCAGGTCGTAGCCGAACGGACGCGCGTCGCGCGTGCTGCGTCCGTGCCCGCGGCTGTCCATCACGATGACGCGGTGGTGCGGCGCCAGTGCCCGCACCTGGTTTCCCCAGTAGTCCGCGTTGGCGAGACCGCCATGCAACAGGATGACCGGCGGACCCGTGCCCACGATGGCGTAGTGGATTCGTATGCCATCGACCGTCGCCATGCCCGCCTGGCTCGCCGGCAACGGCGCCGGCGTCGGCGGCAGGGTCTGCCAGCGCGCCGGCGCGGGTTCAGCGACCGACACGATCGGCAGCAGGATCGATGCGAGCAGCAGGATGGCGCCCAAAGTGCGCATCGACGATCCCGCCGGCCTAGAACAGCATCCGATCACCTGGAATCGCTGCGCGATGCCAAGTGATCGGATAGAGCTGCTTTATGCAACGACAAGCGGAGCATGATCGATCGGATCATGCTCTAGATGCCGGCAACGGGATGTGTCGAGGTCCTTGCCCCCATCCCCGTGATCAGCGGACGCCCTCTTGTCATGGCGGCCTGGACTTCCGGCAGTCTCAGAGACGCGGCATGGCTGTCGCTGTCGGTCCACACCTCGGTAACCCAGATCGTGCCGTCGCGGGTCGCGTCGAGGGCGATCACGTAGCTGAGACAGCCGGGCATGTCACTCGTGGCCGAAGCGAGGATCTCGACGAGCTCGTTCCGGTCATCGGGCTTCGTCATCAGCTGGCTGATCAGTCCGTACAACGCCATGCTCCGCTCTGCGCCCCTGGCGCCCCCGTCCAGACGAGCGCCCGGACGATAGCGGGCTTCTGGCGGATTTGAATAGCGTGGAATACATGGTCATGGTCCGGTTCCCTGAGAGCCAGGGTCTGGTGGCGGCAGGGAGAGGGCCATTCATCGCGAAGCCGAATTGGCAGCCGCATCGTCGCCCTGGAGGTCGCGCGGTTCTACGGCATCTTCCTGATCTATTACGGGCATGTCGTCGAGCAGATCATGTATCGAGGCAACACCTTCGCGTCGCTGCAGTACAACTTCATCTACTCGTTTCACATGCCATTGTATTTTTCTGTCCGGCGGCATTGCGAAACACTGGAGCCGCTCCAGGCCACGCAATTTCCTGTATGCGTGGCTGGTATCGCGGTCGTTCCGCTCCTCGTCTTGAATCTCCTGCTCGGGCTGCTCAGCCTGTTCCTGAAGCCCGATCGGCTACGCCCTGAACGCGCGGTGGAACTTCATCGTCGAGGGCGCCAACTGGTGGCTCTGGAACCAGGCCATCACGATGTACTCGTTCTATCTCGCGAGCGTGCTGATCGCGCGGCGCGGATGGCTCAGGACGGCTCCACCCAGGAACATCCTGGCACTTGCCGCCATCGCGTCCTTCGTGCTCGTGCTGCTGACCTACAACCTGAACAACGGACCGTTTCGGCTGCACGTTGCTGCAGTCAAGACGCAACTTAAAAGCACAACTATCCGTTCAGGCCAGTCGAATGCCGAGGCCAGCGCCGATGCAGGCTGACAAGGCCACCACCGCCACCGGTGGGACGCGCCACAGGGTCAGCAGCACGAAGCCGCCTGCCACGGTGATGAAGTCGGCCGGTCGCAGGATCGTGCTGGTCCAGAGCGGGTCGTAGAGTGCCATGCCGAGCAGCCCGACCACGGCGGCATTGGCACCCCGGAGTGCCGCGCGTGCTGGTGGCAAGCCGCGCAACCAGCTCCAGAACGGCAACGTCCCTGCGAGCAGCAGCAGCCCGGGCAGGAAGAGCGCAACGAGCGCAATCGCTGCACCGGCGAGGGCGCCTGATGGCGGCTGCGAGACCGCCCCAAGGTAGGCGGCAAAGGTGAACAGGGGGCCGGGCATCGCCTGCACGAGGCCGTAGCCTGCGAGGAACCGGTCCTCCGGCACCCAGCCCGGCGCCACGACGGCATCGTGCAGCAGGGGCAGCACGACGTGCCCGCCGCCAAACACCAGCGCGCCGGTGCGGTAGAACGCGCCAAAGAGCGCGATCGCATGCGGCGGAGCGAAGGAATGACCGCCTCCGAACATCAAGGGCAACGCCAGCAGCGCCAGGAACAACCCCAGGCAGCATGCTCCGGCCCGAGGCGGGACCGGCTGCACCAGCGGGACCGCGGCGGCTTCCTGGCTGTTCCGGCACAACAGCAGCCCGGCTGCCGCTCCGAGAGCGATTGCGACCATCTGCATGGCGCCGGTCGGGAGCGCGGCGACAACGATCATGGCAGCCAGACCGATCGCCGCCCGGATCCGGTCGGGGCACAGCGACCGGGCCATGCCAAGAACCGCCTGCGCGACGATCGCGACCGCCGCCAGGCGCAGGCCGTGCAGCACCGCGAGTCCGTGCGGCGAGGCCGCCAGTCCCCCGGTCAGGCCGGCGCACAGCACCATCAGCAGCGCCGAGGGCACGGTGAAGCCGACCCAGGCGGCAAGTGCGCCGAGCGGACCGGCCCGCAGCAGGCCGAGCGCGAAACCGGCCTGGCTCGAGGCGGGACCGGGCAGGAACTGGCAGAGCCCGACGATCTCGGCATAGGTCTGCTCGCTGACCCAGCCTCGGCGCTCGACCAGCTCGGCGCGGAAATAGCCGAGATGCGCGACCGGACCGCCGAACGAGGTCAACCCCAGGCGCAGGAACGCCAGCAGGACCTCGAGCGGAGAGCCGGCCCTCAACTGCCGCGCGCGTAGATCTCCTTCGCGTTGCCGGCATCGATCAGTTGCGTCGGCACGGTGATCAGGGCGGGCACCGAAGTTGCGCAGTCAATCAGGATCTTCTTGGCGAGATCCAGTGCCTGCGCGGCGCCGGTCGGGTACACCATGGTTGCCGCCCACTCACCGTCGGCGACGGCGCGGATGCCGCCGGACGGCCCGGGCAGGCCGTCGGTGCCGATGATCTTGACCTGCCCCTGCTTGCCGGCCTGCTTGGCCGCGATATAGGCGCCGGCGGCGGCGAGGTCGTTGCTGGCATAGACCACCTTGATGTCGGGATGCGCCTGCAGCATGGCGCCGAATACCGTCACCGCCTTGTCTTGCATCCAGTCGACCGGCTGCACCGCGACCAGTTTCAGCTTCGGATTGCCGGCAATGCCGGCCTTGAAGCCCTCCAGGCGCTCGATTGCCGGCGACGAGCTCGGCAGGCCTTCCAGGATCGCGACTTCGCCGCCTTCGGGTGCGAGTTTCGTTGCGGCATATTCACCCGCCTGTTTCGCGATCGCGCGGTTGTCTCCGGTCACGAAGCTCGTGTAGTCGTGGCCGAGCGTCTTGCGGTCGAGCTCGATCACCGGGATGCCGGCTGCATGGACGCGGCTGACCGCGGGCGTCAGCGGCGCCGCCTCGAAGGCGGAGACGAACAGGATGTCGACCTGCTGGGTCAGGAAGTTCTCGACCTGCGACACCTGGGTATTGTCGCTGGCCTGCCCGTCGGCAATCACGATCTTGAATTGCGGGTAGTTCTTCACCAGCCGCTCGAGCTCGTGATTGACCTGCGCCCGGTACGGCTCCTTGAAGTTCGCCTGCGAGAAGCCGATCACGTAATGGTCGTTGGGCCCGCAGGATTTCGAAAGCGGTTTCGCAACCGCAGGTGTTGCCGCAAGCGTTGCCGCGATCAGGACCGGTACGAGGCACGTGGTTACTGGGCGCATGGTCGTTTTCCCCTGTTTCTTTTGTTCAGCGTGAGCTCGCGTCGCGTCCGACCACCGTCTGCAGGCCGGCGGCGATCACGATGATGGCGCCGGTCGCCAGCAACTGCATGGCGGCACTGACATCGTTGAGCTGCAGGATGTTGGCGAGCGCGCCGAGCATGACGGCGCCGGCGATGGTGCCGATCATGCTGCCCGCGCCGCCGAACAGGTCGGTGCCGCCGATCACCACGGCGGCGATCGCGTTCAGCTCGTAGCCGGCGCCGTCGTTCGGGCTGCCGAAGCTGAATTGTCCGGCATGCACGATGCCGGCGACGCCCGCGCACAGGCCGCTCAGCCCGTATACCGAGATGCGTATCCACTGCACCGGAATGCCGGACAGTCGGGCCGCGCGTTCGTTGCCGCCGACCGCGAACACGTAGCGTCCGTAGCGCGTGCGGTTGAGCAGGAACGCGGCCAGGATCGCGAGGATCACGAACACCAGGGTGGCGACCGGAAAGGTGTCGCCGAACAGCCGCTCGCCCAGCAGCGCGAAGCCGGGCGGCGCGCGTCCCGGCCCGTCGCCGTAGGTGATGTTGATGAAATTGTTGTCCGACGCGATCAGCGCCAGCCCGCGCGCCGCCTGCAGGCCGGCGAGCGTCACGATGAAGGCCTGGATGCGCAGCCGGGTCGAGAGCACGCCCTGCAGCAGGCCGAACAGTGTCGCCACCAGCAGCACCAGCGGCAACGTGCCCGCGAGACCCCAGCCGTCATTGACCAGCAGTGCTGCGGTCAGCACGCTCGACAGCCCGAGCACCGCGCCCACCGACAGGTCGATGCCGCCGGCGATGATCACGAAGGTCATGCCGAGGGCGAGGATGCCGGTCTCGGAAATCGAGCGCACGATGTTGGCGACGTTGTCGGCGGCCAGGAACAGGATGCGGCCATGCCGGTGCGGCGAGAACAGCACGCCGCCGAGCAGCACCAGCACCAGGCCGAGCAGGCTCTGGAAGCGCACCAGGAGGGCGAGCGGTCGCAGCCCTGGCCGGCCTGGCGGTGGCGCGACGGTGCTCATGCGGCTCCCCTCGTCGTTGCGGTCGCGTCGCCGATGCTGTGCCGGCGCAGGGTCTCCTCGTCGACGCCGGCTGCGAATGCGGCGACGGTCACGCCGTCCTGCATGACCACGATGCGGTCGCACAGCCCGATCAGCTCCGGCAGCTCCGACGACGCCACCAGCACCCCGAGCCCCTGTGCCGCGAGCACGCGCAACTGCCGGTAGATCTCGGCCTTGGCGCCGACGTCGACGCCGCGCGTCGGCTCGTCGAGCAGCAGCAGGCGCGGCGCGCTGAGCAGCTCCTTGGCGAACACCACCTTCTGCTGGTTGCCCCCCGAGAGGTTGATCACCTTGGCTTCCGGCCGGCGCGGGCGCACATCCGAGCGCTCGAGCGCCGCAGCCACCTGACGACGTTCGGCGGCGGTCGCCACCAGCCCGTGCGGCGTCATACGTCGCAGCGTCGACATCACGATGTTGCGGGCGACGGTATGGCCGGCCACGAAGCCGCTGCCGCGACGGTCGTCGGTGACGTAGGCGAGGCCCGCCTGGCGCGCGGCGTCCACCGTGCCGGGACGGAACGGGCGGCCTCCCACCTCGATGTCGCCTTCCCACCGCCCGGCTGCCTCGAAGCCGAACAGCGCCGAGAGCAGCTCGGTGCGGCCCGCGCCCATCAGGCCGGACAGCCCGACGATCTCGCCGGCGCGGACGCTGAGCGAGACGTCGCGCGGCGCCTGCCAGCCGGCGCGCGGCACGGCGGGGATGAAGCGCGCATGCGACAGCGACAGCAGCATCTCGCCCGCGGCGCCACCGTGCCCGGGGAACAGCGCGCTGAAGTCGCGCCCGACCAGCAGGCGCACCAGCTCGGCCTGAGGGGCATCCGGTGCGGCCTGCCCGGCGACACGGCCATCGCGCATCACCGTCACCCGGTCGCCGATGCGCCCGACCTCTTCCAGCCGGTGCGAGATGTAGATGATGCCGACCCCGCGCGCGCGCAGTTCGCGCACCACGCCGAACAGGTGCTCGGCCTCGGCTGCCGACAGCGCGGCGGTCGGCTCGTCGAGGATCAGGATGCGCGCCTCGGCGGCCAGCGCCTTCGCGATCGCCACCAGTTGGCGTTCTCCCATGCGCAGCGACGAGACCAGCCGCGTCGCCTGCAGCCGCACGCCGGCGCGCGCCAGCAGCCCGTCGGCCTCGCGCCGCATGCGGGGGCCATCGAGGGTCCGCAGCGCGCTGCGCCGTTCGTGGCCGAGGAACAGGTTGGCGGCGATGTCGAGTCCCGGCACCAAGTCGAGCTCCTGCGGGATCATCACGATGCCCGCCTCCTGCGCGTCGCGCGGGCTCTGCAGCCGCAGCGGGTGGCCGTCGAGCCGGAGGGTGCCGGAATCCGGCGTGATCACCCCGGACAGCACGCTCATCAGCGTGCTCTTGCCCGCGCCGTTCTCGCCGAGCAGGACATGCACCTCGCCGGCATTGAGGTCCAGATCCACCCCGCGCAGGGCGTGCACGCCGCCGAAGCGCTTCTCGATGCCGACGAGCTCCAGCAGGAGGGTCTTGTCCAACGCGTTCCCCGGCCGGTCGACCGCTTCGAGGCGGCATGCTCTTTATGGTCTCGACGCTAGACCCGGGCAAAGCGTTGTCAAGTCGGGACGGTCATGGCGTCAGTATGCCAGGGCAACTCCGTCCGCGCGCATCTCCGAGGCCGCCGCATAGACCCGGTCGCCGCCAGCCATCCGGTTCTCGATGCATTCGTAGCGGCCGAAACCGCCGTCGGAGGCGCCGATCTTCCAGCCCAGTTCCGCGAGCGCCGCGCGTGTCGCCACCGGCACGCCCGCTTCCAGCCGCAGCAGCCCTTCGGGTCCGAGGCCGGCGATATCCTCGCCCATGCTCTGCGACGAACCTTCGTGATGCCAGCGCGGCGCATCGCCGGCGGCCTGGAGATCGAGGCCGTAATCGATCCGGTTGAGCACGATCTGCGTCTGTCCCATCGGCTGCATGTCGCCACCCATCACGCCGAACGCCATCCAGGGACGTCCTGCGCGTGTGGCGAAACCCGGAATGATGGTCTGGAATGGCCGCTTGCCCGGCGCGTACAGGTTGGGATGGCCGTCCTGCAGCGAGAACAGCTCGCCGCGATCCTGGAACATGAAGCCGAGCCCGTCCGGCACCAGTCCCGAGCCCATGCCGCGGAAATTCGACTGGATCATCGATACCATCATGCCGTCCGGATCGGCGACGCTGAGATAGGTGGTGTCGCCATGGCTCGGCGCCTCGCCGGGATGCTCCGGCGTCAGGATGCGGTCCGGACGGATCAGCTCCGCGCGCTGTGCCGCGTACTCCTTGGAGTTCAGCCACTCGACGGGGATCCTCGCGAAATGCGGGTCGGCGTAGTAGCGCGCGCGGTCCTCGTAGGCGAGGCGCTTGGCTTCCGCCTGCAGGTGGATCGAGAGCGGCGACTGGAAACCAGCCGCGCGTAGGTCGAAAGTCTCCAGCATGTTCAGCATCTGCAGCGTCGCCAGCCCCTGGGTATTGGCCGCCATGCCGTAGATCTCGGCGCCGCGATAGGAGGTGACCAGCGGATCGAGCCACTCCGAATGGTGGCGCTTCAGGTCGTCGCGCGTCATCCAGCCGCCGATGCGCCGGAAATAGGCCTCGATGGTCTGCGCGATCGGACCATCATAGAACGCGTCGCGGCCACCGTCTGCGATCAGCCGGTAGGTGCGCGCGAGATCGGCATTGCGCCGGACGTCGCCCTCGTTCGGCATGTGGCCGCCGGGCGCATACGTGTGCATCGCGTTCGCCGTTTCCTCCACGGAACTGCCGGGGCGCAGGAACGCCTTCAGGTTGCGCTTGATGTAGTAGCCGATGATCTGCGGCACCGGTGCGCCCCGCTCGCACAGCTCGATCGCCGGCTCGAACAGCGTGCGCCAGGGCAGGCGGCCGTAGCGCCGGTGCAGCGTCCACCAGGCATCGAGCGCGCCCGGCACCGAGACGCTGATCGCGCCCAGCTTGGGGATGACGCCGTTCCTGGCCCGCGCCCGCACGGTCTCCAGGCTGAGGGCGCGCGGCGAGGCGCCAGAGCCGGCGAGCGAGACCACCCGCTGCAGTTTCGGGTCCCAGATCATCGCGTAGCAGTCGCCGCCGAGCCCGGCGCTGGTCGGCTCCAGGAAGCCGAGGCAGGCGTTGGCGGCGATCGCCGCATCCACCGACGAGCCGCCCCTGCGCAGGATGCCGATCGCCGCCTGGGTGGCCAGCGGATGCGCGGTGCCGGCGGCGCCGTTGAGGCCCATCGCCGCCGAGCGCGAGGCGAAGCTGGCCCCGGATGGCCGGTCGCCGGCATGCACGTCCGGACGGTCGTAGCGCTCGGCGCCCGCCGGCTGGAACTTCGGCAGGGCACCGGGGGCAGCGTCCCGAGGCAGCTTGCGGGCGCCCTCCGGGCTCGGTCCCTCGGCTGCGGCGCCGGGCTGCGCGACGGCGGCGATCGGGACCGCGGCTGCTGGGAGGGCGGCAATGAAGGTGCGTCTGTGCAAGGCGTCGGTTTCTCCACGGCCCGGCTTTTTCTTGGGCCGTTCGTCGATGTCGTCCAACCGTCACGGCGGAGGCGGTCCGGGTCAAGCCGGCAGCGGCATCGGATGCTTTGCTCGGGGTGCGATCTGCCCTACCGTCAAGGGGCAACGACCGAAAGTGTGCTGGTGCCGGATATCGCGGACCGACCAACCGATCGCACCATACGCGGACGCCGGCCGCGTGCCATGGCGGTGGCGGCCGCCTCCGCGAGTGTCCAGGCGAGACCGCAGGCCGCTCCGCGTCGCCAGGGGCCGGTCGCCGTGGAAACTCGTCGGCCGGATCCGGTGGAGACGAACCCCGTGATCGGGCCGGACCAGCCGGACCGGTACATCAACCGTGAGCTGTCCTGGCTCGACTTCAACCAGCGCGTGGTGGAGGAGGCCGACAACGCGCGCAACCCCCTGCTCGAGCGGCTGCGCTTCCTGTCGATCTCGGCCGGCAACCTGGACGAGTTCTACTCGGTGCGGGTCGCCGGACTGGTCGGCCAGGTGCGCGAGAGCCTGACCTCGCGTTCCCCCGACGGTCGCACGCCTGCCCAGCAACTGCAGGCGGTGGCCGAGCGGGCCCGCCTGCTGCTTGACGAGCAGCAGCGGATCTGGCGCGAGCTGCGCGCCTCGCTGCACGGGCAGGGCATCCTGGTCTGCGAGCAGGAGGCGCTCGGCGCCGAGGAGCGTGCCTGGCTCGAGAGTTTCTTCATGGACCGGCTGTTCCCGGTGCTGACGCCGCTCGCCATCGACCCCGCGCATCCGTTCCCGTTCATTCCCAACATGGGCCAGGTGCTGGCGCTGCGGCTGCTGCGCGACGATGACGAGCGCCATGTCATGAGCGGGCTGGTCATGCTGCCGGCGCAGGTGGAGCGCTTCATCCGGCTGCCGGGTGGCGGACAGGGCGGCGCTGGCCAGGAGTGGGCCCGCTTCATCCTGCTCGAGGATCTGGTCAGCCTGTTCCTCGACCGGCTGTTCCCGGGTTTCCATGTCGGCGGCCGCGGCGTGTTCCGGGTCATCCGCGATACCGACGTGGAGTTCGAGGAGGAGGCCGAGGATCTCGTGCGCTCCTACGAGACCGCGCTCAAGCGCCGGCGGCGCGGCGTGGTGATCCATCTCGATGTCGAGGCCGACATGCCGCCCGATCTCTCGGCGCTGGTTGCCGACGAGCTCGACGTGCCGGTCGACGAGATGCAGTTGCATGCCGGCCTGATCGGCATGGTGGACGTGAAGCAGCTCATCGTGGACGACCGTCCCGACCTGCTGTTCGCGCCGTATGCGCCGCGCTTTCCCGAGCGCATACGCGATTTCGGTGGCGACTGCTTTGCCGCCATCCGCACCAAGGACATCATCGTCCACCACCCGTTCGAGAGCTTCGACGTGGTGGTGCAGTTCCTGCGCCAGGCGGCACTCGATCCCGCCGTGGTGGCAATCAAGCAGACCCTGTACCGCACCTCGCGCGACAGCCCGATCGTCAAAGCCCTGATCGAGGCTGCGGAATCCGGGAAATCCGTCACCGCGATGGTCGAGCTGCGCGCGCGCTTCGACGAGGAGGCCAACATCCGCCTCGCACGCACGCTGGAAGCCGCCGGCGTGCAGGTGGTGTTCGGCTTCGCGGAGTTGAAGACGCATGCCAAGCTCAGCCTGGTGGTGCGTCGCGAGGGCGGCGGTGTGCGCAGCTACGCGCATTTCGGCACCGGCAACTACCACCCGATCACCGCGCGCATCTATACCGACCTCAGTTTCTTCACCTGCGACGCCGCCCTGGTGCGCGACAGCGCGCGGCTGTTCAACTACATGACCGGCTATGCGCGTCCCGCCGCGATGGACGTGCTGGCATTCTCACCGCTGACCACGCGCAGCACGCTCACCGGCCTGATCGACGCCGAGATCGAGTTCGCGCGCGCCGGCAAGCCCGCGCAGATCTGGCTGAAGATGAATTCGCTGGTGGACGAGGAGCTGATCGACCACCTCTATGCTGCGTCCCGCGCCGGCGTGCGCATCCTGATCGTGGTGCGCGGCATCTGCTGCCTGCGCCCGGGCGTGCCGGGTCTGTCCGAGAGCATCCAGGTGAAGTCGATCGTCGGACGCTTCCTGGAGCACAGCCGGGTGTTCGCGTTCAGCAACGGCCACCGCATGCCGTCGCGCGACGCGCTGGTCTATATCTCCAGCGCCGACTGGATGGCGCGCAACATGGACTGGCGCGTCGAGAGCATGGTGCCGATACGCAACCCGACGGTGCATGCGCAGGTGCTCGACCAGATCATGGTGATGGACCTCAAGGACAACCTGCAATCCTGGCAACTCGGTCCGGACGCGCTCTGGCGCCGGCTCGATCCGGGCAGCAAGCCGTTCTCGGCGCACGAGTATTTCATGACCAACCCGTCGCTCTCCGGGCGCGGCTCGGCAGCGCGCGGCCAGGTGGTGCCGGTGGCGCGCCCGCTGCCACGCCGTCCCGATCGTATCCTCGAAGATTGAGAACAGGACACATGTCGTCAGCACATGAGCCGGTTCGCCCGAAGCGGTCCGCCGTCGTCGATCTCGGATCGAATTCGGTGCGCCTGGTGGTGTTCGAGGGCCACGCGCGCAACCCTGTCACCATCTTCAATGAAAAGGCCGTGCTGCGGCTCGGACGCGGGCTGGAAGCGACCGGCCGGCTGAACGAGGACGGCGTCTCGCAGGCGATGAGCGTGATGGCGCGTTTCAATGCGGTCGCACACGGCATGCAGGCCGATCCGTTCGAGGTGCTGGCGACGGCGGCGGTGCGCGACGCGAGCAATGGCGGCGAATTCATCGAGGTGCTGCGCGCCGCGATGCCGGAAGCCAGCATACGCATCCTCTCGGGTCTTGAGGAGGCCGACTATTCAGCGACCGGCGTGCTGTGCGGGCTGCCGCAGGCGGAAGGGCTGATGGCCGATATCGGCGGCGGCTCGCTGGAGCTGGTGCGTCTCGCCGATGGCCGCATGCACGAGGCGCGCACGCTGCGGCTGGGCGTGATCCGGCTGTCGGACCGTGCCGGCGGCGACGTGCAACGCGCGCGCGCGCTGGTGGAGAACGATCTCGATACCGTCGACTGGCTGCCCAATGCTGCCGGACGCACGCTCTATCTTGTGGGCGGCGCGTTCCGGGCGCTGGCCAGGCTGCAGATCGCGCGCACCTTCTATCCGCTCAACATCGTGCACCAGTACGAGCTGACGCCGGAGGATGCGCGCGAGATGACCGGCTGGGTCATCGGCGCCACCCGCCGCACGCTCGAGCGGCTGCCCGGCGCGCCGCGCAAGCGCCTCGACGATATGCCGTTCGCGGCCACCGTGCTGCGCCGGCTGCTGCGCCGGGTGCAGCCGGACCGCGTGGTGTTCAGCGTCGACGGCTTGCGCGAGGGCTGGTACATGCGCCGGGTAGCGCCCGGGGTGATGGACGAGCCGCCGCTGGAAGCCAGCTCGCACGATCTCGCCACCCGGCTCAGCCGCAGCACGACGCTGCCGCCGGCGCTGATCGACTGGACCGGCCCGCTGTTCGCCGACGAGTCCGCGGAGGATCGCCGGCTGCGGGTGAGCGCCTGCTGGGTGTCCGATACCGGCGCGCTGGATCATCCGGAATATCGCGCCGAGCAGACTTTCCTGCGTATCCTGCGCCAGCCCGGCATGGCGCTGTCGCACTCGACCAGGGCGTTTCTCGCCCTGGTGCTGGCGATGCGCTACGAGGCAGAGCTCGACCAGGCCTTCCTGCAGCCGGCCCGCCGCCTGCTCGATGCGCGCGGCTTCCAGCAGGCCGAGATCCTCGGCCTCGCCCTGCGTCTCGCCTATGTGCTGTGCGCCGGCATTCCCGAACTGCTCGTCGGCACCGGCCTGCGGCGCGACGAGGATCGCCTGGTGCTGCGCCTGAGCGCGGAGCGGCTGGCATCCGGCACCGAGAGCGTCGGCCGCAGGCTCGACCGGCTGGCGCAGGCAGCCGGCCTCGCCCCGGTGATCGAAGGCGCGTGAGGCGGCTTGCGGCAGCGCTGGTCGCCGTCGTCTGCGCAGCCCCGGTCGCGCGTGCGGCCGATCCGTCCGCCTTGTGGAAGATCGTCGACGGGCGCTGCGTCCCCGACGAGACGACGCACGCGCGCCCGGAGCCGTGCGCCGCGGTCGATCTCGGGCAGGGTTTCGCGGTGCTCAAGGATATCAGGGGGCGCGAGCAATACCTGCTGATCCCGACACGACGGTTGAGCGGTATCGAGAGCCCGGACCTGCTGCAGCCGCAAACACCGAGCTATTTCGCGGCGGCCTGGCAGCAGGTGGCGCTGGTCGAAGCCCGTATCGGGCATTCCCTGCCGCGCGAGGACATGTCGCTCGCGATCAACTCCGCCTACGGGCGCAGCCAGAACCAGTTGCACATCCATATCGACTGCATCGGTGCGGCGGCGCATGCAATCCTGCGGGCACGGGCAGGCGGCATCTCAACCCGATGGTCGCCGCCCATACTGATCGATGGTCATCCGTACCGGGCGATGTTCATTCCGGGCGCGGGCCTCGGGTCGATCGATCCGTTCCGTCTGCTCGCGGCATCGCTGCACGATGCGCACCGCGAGATGGGCCGGCATACGCTCGTGCTGGTCGGCACCGCTGTTCCGCGACCGGGTTTCATCCTGCTCGACGGCGAGCTCGACCTGCTGCGTCTCGATTTTGCGTCGGGCGAGGAACTGCAGGACCATGCCTGCCGGATCGCGGATCCTGCGCCGCGCTGAAGCCAGGAGGCAAGCAGTCTCAGGAGCGTTGCGTGCAGGCGTAGCGGTGTGCGAGCCAGGTGCGGCTGGTGCCGTCCGCCAGCGCAAAATACTGGTTCTTGACCTCGGTGACCGGCGTTTCGAAGATGATGGACTGCCGCATGCGCAGCAATTGTCCGATCGCCTCGGTCCCGCTCACGGGAACCGCGAACGGCGCGAACACAAGGTCGATGGTCCTGCCATCCCCGGGCTCGATGCTGGATGCGGGCATCAGCCCGACCGGATCGCGGCTGTCGAAGGAGACATAGTCCCAGCGTCCTTCGAGCCGGTTGAACGACAGCATGTCGAGGCGCTGTACTGAAGCGGCCGTCACGTCGGCGCGCGGTCTCAGCAACTCCTGCAACAGCGACCCCATCATCGTGCGTTCCGCGACAAGACCGGTGGTGACGATCGGCGCGGCGCCAGGCGCCGGCCAGACGGTCTCCTGCACGTCCCAGTGTCCGACACGTTGCGCGATCAGCCGGCTCTCCGGCCCGGCCCGGTTCAGCCGGGTTGATGCGGATGTCGGGCTGGCTGCATCGGCGTTCCTGCCGATGGATACGGCACCGATCCCCAGAGCGGCGAAACTGGATGTCCGGCGTGAAAGCGGTATCATGATCATGTCCTGCCCAAGCGAACGCACCACACGCAGGCGCCACCGGTTTCTTCAGATCAGGCAAACATAGGGCGGCGTCGGCGCGGCATTGGCGCCAAGACGGCTTGCGATTGGTTCCCAAGCGCCTAATCCCCCACCTGCCGAACCGTGTCAGGATCGCCATCGACGCGCTGGCAATCAGACTCGCCGCATTGCGCAGTTTCTAGGCCACCGGCATCGGCGGCATCGCATCCGCCTGCGCAAAGCCGCCGCCCGCTTCGTCCCGGGAGAGGCGCACCCAGGCCGCGACTGCCTCTGCCAGGGTACCGGCGTAGAGACCGACGCTGATCTGGCCAAAAAGACGTCATCGGCGCCTTCGTCCGCCGACGCGGCATCGTCCGTGATTTCGGCGGCCGGGTGCGGCCAGAGCCCGATCAGGATCTTCACACCGGGGATGCGCTGGCGCAGGCGGCGCAGCAACGCCCGGATGCGCAGCGGAGTGCCGCCGAGGTCCAGGCATGAGACGAAGACCATCGCGACCCCGGTGACGTCGAGCGTCTCGATGCTCTCCCGCGATGCCGCCGGGTCGGCCTCGACGCGCGCCCCGATCCCGTGCTTCTGCGGCAGTTGCGCCAGCATCGTGGCAGCCGCGACGTCGAGCCGACCGCGTCCGGCCAGACGCAGCACCGGGAACGGGATCAGCACCTCGCGTCCCAGGTGGAGCGCCGCGACGATCAACACGCCGGCGACGATCCGCGTGAGCTTCTCCGGCTGCGGCGCATCCGCCGCCGGGACGCGGGCACGCGGCAGCGCGATCACGGGACGGCTCCGGATGGCTGATTTCAGGACCGCCTTCCAGGAGGCCGAACCAGCCGGCGACCAGCCTCCAGCGCAGCCATACGGGCACGGGTTGCCTGCACGGTGCGTCTCGGCAACGATTAGCCCGGGCTCTACTCAGAACGACTTCAGCAACCGGTCCAGATAGTCGAGCTCCGCCGGTGGCCGGGTGCGGTCGGTGTCGCGCCGGCGCAGCTCCTGCTCGATCTCGCGAGAGCGCAGCCGTTCCGCCGTATCGGGCACATGGGTGTCGCCATCGTCGGCATGCGGGCCGGTGCCGATCGGACGGCCCAGCGGATCGCGCTGGCCGGGACGCGGATCCTGGCCGTCGCCCTGCGCCTCCTGGCCCGGAGCGTCGCCGGGATCGTCCGACGGGCTGTTGCCCGGCATGCCCGGCAGCAGCATCGGGCTGCCGCCCTGCGACGACGCCAGTGCCTGCTGCATCTGCTGGCCGCCCTTCTGCAGCGCCGCCAGCGCCTGCTGCTGCGCCTGCTGCGCCGCCTGGTCCTGGCCGGCGGCAAGCGCCTCGCGGGCGCTCTTCATCGCCTGGCCGGCCTCGTTGAAGCCACCCGGCTGCTTGCCGCTCAGGCCCTTGAACTCCTGGCCGAGCTCCTCGAGCGCCCGTGACAGCGCGTGCTGGGTGCGGGTGTCGCCAGCCCGCTGCTCCGCACGCTTCCGCTCGGCAGCCTCGTCGGCCTTCTGCCGCCTCGCCTCCGCCTGCGGGTCGGGCGCATCGTCGGGACGGCCGGTCGGGTTGGGCGGCGGAAAGCCCTGCTCCTGCGGCGGCGATACGCCAAGCCGGCTCAGCAGTTCGGCGGTCGCCTCGTCCATCTGGCCGCGCTGGTCGGCGCCATTGCGGGCCTGCGCCTCGCGCTGCCGGGCGGCCTGCCGCGCCTGGCTCTGGTCGAGCATGGCGGACTGGCGGCGCTCCAGGTCGTGAAGGCCCTCCATCTGCTCGCGCACCTGCGCCTGTGCCTGGGACTGCTCGCGCAGGCTCTGCAGGTCCTGCGGCGTGGCGCTGCGCATGCGGTCCAGCATCGACTGCATCCGCTGGAGCTGCTGCATCGCCTCCTGGGTGTGGCCCTGCGAGGCGGCGTCGCGCATCTGCTGCATCATGCGCGAGAGGTCGCCGCCGGTGAGCGCGCGCGCATCCGGCATCGGCGGCAGCATGGTGTGCTCGCGCTTCGCCTGCTCGGCCAGCGCCTGCAGCCGACGCGCGATCGCCGCCATCAGCGTCTGCATGCGCCGCTCCAGCTCGGACTGTTCCTGCGCGGTCTGGCCCTTGTCGCCGAGCTGGCGCATGCGCTCGAGCTGCTGGCCGAGGGCGTCGCGGGCGGCGCGCACGTCGGCGGCGGCGCGGGCGCCGGCGCGATCATTGTGCAGCCCGTCCTCCAGCGCCAGCGCCAGGTCCCACAGCCGGCCGGTCGCCTCCCGGATGGCGGCGTCGTCCTGCACGTCGTCGTCGCGCAGCAGAGAGGCCGCGCCCGACAGGTTGAGGAACAGGCCGGAATCGGTGGCGAACGCCCCGGGCGCGTCGCCCAGCGCCTGCAGGTCCGACGCCGTCGCGGCCCGGCTCTCGCGACCGAGTGCGAGGCGCTTGCGGGCTTCGAGCACGGCACGCGCCAGCGGGTTGCGGAACGGCCGCAGCGGCAGCCGCAGGCGGGCGTCGCCGGAGACGGCGGTGTGCCCGGTGGCGTCGGTGGCGAGCAGGCGGGCGATCACCGCCTCGCCGGCGCGCGGGTCGGCGGCGAGGTCCGGGAGTGCCGTGCCGCTGGCGTCGCGTGCATCCGGCGGCAGCGTGATCGGCACGCGCAGCGGCGTGGTTGCGGCATCCTTCGGATCGGCGATCCGGATCTCGGCGGCCAGCGAGGTCACGCCATAGGGGTGCGCGACGTGCCAGGGCAGACGGGTCAACCAGGGCTCGGAAGCGGGACCGGGGGTGCCGTTCCAGGCGACCAGGATCTGCGGCGGCGGCGCCACCCGCAGCGTCCAGTCGGCCAGCGCGCGGCCGTTGGCACGCAGGTCAAGGCGCATCGGCGCCTGCAACGCCTGGTGCAGCGCCCAGCTTCCGGCCGCCAGCCGGTCAAGCCGGATCGCCGACCGCGGCGCGGCATCGAGCGGCTGCTGGTCCAGCCGCGGATGGCCGAGCACGCCGGTCAGGCTGATCTGCAGCACCGAGCCGGCCGGCACGGTGATGTCGGCTTTCGCCTGGGTCAGGAACACGGGGGCCGCATGCGTGTAGTCGGGCGGCGTGATCCAGGCCTGCAGGCGCGGCGCCGGGCCGGGCGGCTCGAACAGGCCGGGCAGGAAGCCCGCGGCGAGCCGATCCGGGATCTGGCCGCCGGCCACCAGCAGCGCCGCCAGCAGCGCCGCCGCCAGCGGCAGGCTCAGGCGATGCGGATCGTGCCGCAGCAGGCCGAGGCGCGGCCAGCCGGTGTGCAGCTCGCCGATGGCCGACCCGACGCGCTCGAGATGCGCATCCCAGACGGAACCGGCCATGGGGCCGGGGTCGCCGGCAGGCCGGTCGGCAAGCGCCTGCAGCGGGCGGTGGCGCAGGCCGGAGCGCTGCTCGATGCGGCGGTCGACGGCATCCGGCGCGGGTGACGCGATCCGGCGCAGGCGCTGCCAGGCCAGCCACGCCGCGGCGCCCAGCACCAGCAGCAGCACCGGCACCTGCAGCCAGACCGGCATCTGCTGCGGCAGGTCGAGCAGCGCCAGCACCGCATAGACGAGCAGCAGGGCGAGCGATGGCAGCAGCGCCGGCCCGGCCTGCTCGATGCGCAGGATGCGGGACGCGCGCAGGCGGGCTCGGCCGATCCCTGCGGTCCATGTCGATCCTGCCATGCTCATCCGAGCCAGTCCGGGACGATCTCGTCGCGCCAGAGCGCCTCGACCGGCTGGCGGTTCCTGATAACGCCCCAGCGCCCGCGATCGGTCATCGCCTGGGCCGCCGGCGGCCGCGCATTGTAGGTCGAGCTCATCACCGCGCCGTATGCGCCGGTATCGAGGATCGCGACCCTCTCGCCGGGTGCCAGCGCCGGCAGCAGGCGGTCGCACGCGAAGCTGTCGCCGGTCTCGCAGACCGGCCCGACGACGTGCGCGGGCGCAGCCGGGCACAGGGCGGCCGACGGAGAGAGCGGCAGGATGCCGTGCCAGGCGCCGTACAGGCTGGGTCGGAGCAGGTCGTTCATCGCCGCGTCGAGCACGACGAAGGGCGGCGCATCGCGCTGGCACTTGACCAGCAGCACCGAGGCCAGCAGCACACCCGCCGGCGCCACCAGCCAGCGCCCCGGCTCGACGGCGAGGCGCACCCCGAGCTTGCCGAGGGTCGCCCGCATCGCGCCGGCGAGGGCACGCGGCGACAGGCTGTCCTCGTCGCGGTAGCAGACCCCGAGGCCGCCACCGCAATCGACCAGCTCGACGACGGAGCCGGTCTCGCGCAGCGCGACCACGAGGCTGGCGAGACGGGAAAAGGCGCGGCGGAACGGCGCCGCGGAGCCGACCTGGCTGCCGATATGCACAGCAAGCCCGACCGGGCGCAGGCCGGGCAGGCGGCCGGCTTCCTCGTAGAGCGACGGGATGTCGCGATGATCGATGCCGAACTTGTCGCCGAGCCGGCCGGTGCTGATCTTGTCGTGGGTGCCGGCGTCGATATCCGGATTGACCCGGAGCGCGATCGGGCTGACCCGGCCCATGCCGGCCGACAGCGCGGACAGCCGGGCCATCTCCTCGGCGCTCTCGATGTTGACCTGGACCCCCAGACCGATCGCCAGCCGCAGCTCGTCGTCGGACTTGCCGACGCCGGAGAACACGATCCGATCGGTCTCGATTCCGGCCGCCATCGCCCGGCGCAACTCGCCGGCACTGACCACGTCGGCACCGGCCCCCTCGGCTTGCAGCACCCGGAGCACGGCGAGGTGGTCGTTGGCCTTGACCGCATAATGCACGGAGACGTCAAGCGCCGCTTCCCGAAAGGCGTCGGCCAGGGCGCGATAGCGCGCCCGCAGCGTGTCGGCGCCGGTGACCCAGGCCGGCGTGCCGAGTGCGTCTGCGATGCCCCGGAGCGGCACGTCGTCCAGCATCAGCCCGGAGACGGCGTGCATCGACAGGTTCGGCCGACCGGCGAGCAGCTCGTCGATGGTCGGGTCGGGCAGCCGGACAAGCGGGGCAGCGCTCTGCATCAGCGTGACGATACCGGTGCATGTGCCGGCGACCAAGGTCTCTTCCCGTCCCGAGTGAGCTTGGTTAGCGTCGCGATTTGCAGGAGAGAGGTTTGGCCGATCCGCTGATCGAGGCCGCCGTCGCCGCGCGGCAAAGCGCGCACGCGCCGTACTCCCGCTTCCTTGTCGGCGCGGCGCTGCGTTGCGACGATGGCAGCGTGCACGCGGGGTGCAACGTGGAGAATGCCGCCTATCCGCAGGGCGTCTGCGCTGAAGCCGGGGCGATCTCGGCGATGGTGCTGGCCGGGTCGCGTCGCATCGTCGAGATCGTGATTGCCGCCCGCGGGGGGCGCCCATGCACGCCGTGCGGCGGCTGTCGCCAGAAGATGCGCGAGTTCGCCGGGCCGGAGGCGGTCATCCGCATGGTCGACGAGCATGGCGCCGTGCTGATGCAGAGCAGCCTGGACGCGCTGCTGCCGCACTCGTTCGGACCGGAGGATCTGGGCTTCTGAGCAAGCCACCATCACGCCCCTGTGCGGCGACCGGCGACCGGCGACGCGGCAACTGGCCGCCAGAACCGCCGTTCGGGTGCCAGGCAGGGCCGACGGCCGACGGGAGGATCGATATGCCGCACATAACGACCACGGACGGGACCAGCCTGTTCTACAAGGATTGGGGTTCGGCGAGCGCCAGCCCTGTGGTGTTCATCCATGGCTGGCCGCTCAATGCCGACATGTGGGAGTACCAGATGACGCCGCTGGCGCGTCAGGGCCTGCGCACGATCGCCTATGACCGCCGCGGCTTCGGCCGGTCCGACCAGCCGCTCGGCCCGTATGACTACGACGTGTTCGCCGACGACCTGAAGGCGGTGCTCGACGGCCTCGACCTGCGGAACGTGACGCTGGTCGGCTTCTCGATGGGCGGCGGCGAGATCGCCCGCTACCTGTCGCGGCACGCCGCCGCACGGGTCGTGAAGGTGGCGCTGGTTTCTACCGTGGTGCCGTTCCTGCTCAAGACCCCTGATCATCCCGAGGGCGTCGATCGCGGCGTGTTCGACCAGATGGTCGGCAGCCTCGAGGACGACCGGCCGCAATTTCTGACCGACTTCGGCAAGCTGTTCTTCGGCGCCGGCCTGCTCGGCTCGCCGGTTTCCGCCGGGATCATGCAGTGGACCCTATACATGGCGCTGCAGGCGTCCCCGGTCGCGACCATCGACTGTGTGCGCGCGTTCTCGGAGACCGATTTCCGGGGCGATCTCCCGTTCTTCAAGGTGCCGACCCTGATCATCCACGGCACCGGCGACAAGACCGTGCCGGCCGGCATCACCGGCGATGCCGCCGCCGCCGCGCTGCCTGAGGCGACCCACCTGCACTACGCCAATGCGCCGCACGGCCTGTTCATCACCGACAAGGACCGCCTCACCGAGGACCTGTCCCGCTTCATCCGCTCCTGACGGTTGTCGCCCGGGCGTCCGGGCTACTTCCTGTCGAGACGGACCGCGTCGACGACGCGCCAGCCCTGGCCGTCGGATACGAGCTGCTCGATCTCCTGCGGGTCGTCTACGAAGTCCGCCTCGTGATAGTTCCCGAACGCATAGACGACGATCACGCCGTGCTGGCCGTCCGGCGACCTAATCGGTCTGCTCATCGCAGTTGCCCCCACAGATGTGCTGCGGAAACATGCGTTCGTACAGCCGGTCGCGAGCCTGCTGCGACATCATCGGGACCGCGGCACGCGGACTGAGCGGTCCGAGGGCCCGGTGCGCCAATCTTTCTTCCACCGGCGCCTGCCACGACCCCGGCCTATCCTGTCTGCACACGAGATCCTCCTCGGACCTGGGCTTCGCCCCGAGCTGGCCGATCTTCATGGGCTTCGTGGCAGTTTGATGGCACGATCATGTCGATCTCAGGCCTTGATGCTCCAAGCTAAGACAGTTTGAATACGGAATGGTTAAGGCGGCGCGCGTTTTGTTCCTCGCTGCGGCTTTCGCGCCATGTCCCTGGCTATTTCCGGCAGGCGCACGCGCCCCATCCACGCTGCCGGGGGAGGATGCCCGGCCGCGTTCCGAAGTGCCGCTTGATGTGGCGCCATGGCGGGCATTGGTGCGTGTGCAGACACGCTACGGCGTTCGCTGCACCGGTTTCCTGATCGCGCCCGCGATTGCGATGACCGCCGCGCACTGCCTGTATGCCCCCCTCACCGGGCATCTCCTGCAGCCAACCTCGGTGCATGTACTGCTGCGCTACCGCAGGGGGCAGTATGCGGCGCACGCACAGGCGGTGCGGCTGATCGTGCCCAACGGCTACGACCCGGCGCGGGAAGCCGGAAACGAGGGCCGGGACCGGGCGGTGCTGCTGCTGGACCATCCGATCGCGGCCTCCGCCGAGGTGCTGCGCATCGCCCCGGCACTGCCGCCGCCCGGCACCGGGCTGGCGCTGGCGGGCTATGGCGCGGATCGCGAAGAGGTCGCGGTGCGTGGTCCGCCGTGCCGGCTGCTCGCCGTGCGCCAGGGGGTATTGCAGCATGATTGCACCGGCACCCGCGGCACCAGCGGCGCGCCGCTGCTGGCGCGGGACGCAGCCGGCCGGTGGGTCGTCGTCGGCGTGCAGATCGAGGCCCGGATCGGCGGCGCCGGCGGGCGCGCCTCGGCCCTGACTGCTGCTCCCGGGTCCGCTACTCCGTCGGATAGGCCTTCGGGTAGATGATGTGGTCCGCCGGACCGGGCGCATGCGGCGCGCCCTTGCGGCCACAGGCGCCGAGCGGCAGGCAGAGCAGTGCCGCCACCGCGAGGAGAACGGTCCTGCTCATGCGCCGTGCTCCGATGAAGCTGTGGCCGTCGCGGCGTGATCCAGTCGCGCGAGCCAGGCGCTCGCCGCGCGCGTGACATTGCCGGGCGCAGTGCCGCCTTCGCTGGTGCGCGAGGCGACCGAAGCCGCGACCGTCAGCACCGAGAACACGTCCGCGGTGATGCCGGGCTCCTCCGCCTGCATCTCTGCGAGCCCGAGCCCGGCAAGGTCGGTGCCGCTTGCTTCCGCGCGTCCGACCAGCCGGCCGGTGACATGGTGCGCGGTGCGGAACGGCAGCCGCAGCACGCGCACCAGCCAGTCTGCGAGGTCGGTCGCGGTGGCAAACCCCGAGCCGGCCAGCGCCTGCATGCGGGCGGTCTCTGCTGTGAGGTCGCGCACCATGCCGTCGATGGCGGCAAGCGACAGGCTTGCGCTTTCGGTCGCCTGGAACACCGGCTCCTTGTCCTCCTGCATGTCCTTGGCGTAGGCCAGCGGCAGCCCCTTCATCACCGTGAGCAGCGCCACCAGCGCGCCGGTGATCCGGCCGGTCTTGGCGCGGGTCAGTTCGGCGGCGTCCGGGTTGCGCTTCTGCGGCATGATCGAGGAGCCGGTGGTGAAGGCGTCCGACAGCCGGATGAAGCCGAACGGCGACGAGCACCAGGTGACGATCTCCTCGGCGAGGCGCGACAGGTGCATCGCCATGATCGCCAGCGCCGAGAGATATTCCAGCGCGAAGTCGCGATCCGAGACCGCATCCAGCGAGTTGCCGCAGGGCCGGTCGAAGCCGAGGGCCGCCGCCGTCATGCGGCGGTCGATCGGGAACGAGGTGCCGGCCAGCGCCGCCGCTCCCAGCGGACACTCGTTCAGGCGCCGACGGGTGTCGGCGAGCCGGCCGCGATCGCGCGCGAGCATCTCGACATAGGCCAGCAGGTGGTGGCCGAAGGTGACCGGCTGCGCGGTCTGCAGGTGGGTGAAACCCGGCATCGGATCGGCGGCGTGCTCCAGCGCCCGGCGCGACAGGCTCAGCATCAGGGCCGCCGCCTGCGCATCGAGGCCGTCGATGGCGTCGCGCACCCAGAGCCGGAAGTCGGTGGCGACCTGGTCGTTGCGGCTGCGCGCGGTGTGCAGGCGCTTGCCGGCCTCGCCGATGCGTTCGGACAGCCGCGCCTCGATGTTCATGTGGATGTCCTCGAGTGCGGCGTCGAAGCTGAAGCGCCCGGCGGCGATCTCGTCCGCGATCTGCTCCAGGCCGTCGCGGATCGCCTGCTCGTCCGCCGCCTCGATGATGCCGGTGCGGGCCAGCATCGCCGCGTGCGCCAGCGAGCCGCGGATGTCCTGCCGCCACAGCGCCCGGTCGAAGCCGATCGAGGCGTTGATCTCCTGCATGATCGCCGACGGGCCACCGGCGAAGCGGCCGCCCCACTGCGCATTGGCGCCGATGCCGGGCTTTCCCTGGCTGCTGCCCTCTTCTAAAGACATGGCCATGCCCCTGGTAACGCCGCCCCCGAGAACGCGGACAGTCATGCGCCGCGGCCTGCTGGCGGCCGGCGGGACCCTACTGGCCGCGGTGATTGCACGCAATTGGGTGCATTCTCCTGCAGTTCCGCCCCAGGCCGCCGACCAGCCGGCCGAACCTGCTCCGCGCGCCATCGGGGATCTCGCGCCGCATTTGCCGACCGCGTTGCCGACGCTTGCCTTCGTCAATGCGGACGGGACGAGGAAGACGCTGGCAGACTATGCCGGACATGGCGTGGTGCTGAACTTCTGGGCGACCTGGTGCACACCCTGCGTCTCCGAGATGCCGTCGCTCGATGCGCTGGCGCGTACGCTCGCGGGCGGGCGTCCGCCGATGGCGGTGCTTGCGGTCTCGCTGGATCGCGGCGGGGCCGGGGCGGTGGCGGCGTTCTATGCCTCGCATGGCATACGCAGCCTGCCGGTGCTGCTCGATCCGCACAGCGAGACGATGATGGCCCTGAAACTCGATGGCATTCCGACCACGCTGGTGGTCGATCGCAACGGCCGCGAAGTCGCGCGCATCCAGGGAGCCGTGCAGTGGGACACGAGCGAGGCAGCCGCCAAGCTCAGGCGGCTGGCCGCCTGAGGACGCTCCGCGTCAGGCTGTCGCGACCGCGCCGATGACCTCTCCGGTCTGCTCGTAGGTGATCACCTCGAAACCGGCGAGCCAGGCGCTGCCGAACGCGGTCGAGATCGCGACGTCGGTCGCATCGCGGCCACGCGCCATCAGCAGCCGGCCGACGCGCTGGCGGTTGTGCCGCGCATCGCAGGTGTACCATTTGCCGCCGAGATAGACGTCGAACCACGCCGAGAAGTCCATCGGGTTCTCGTCGAGCGGCACGCCGATATCGCCGAGATAGCCGGTGCAGTAGCGCGCCGGGATGTTCATGCAGCGGCACAGCGTGACCGCGAGGTGCGCGAAGTCGCGGCACACGCCCTGGCGCTCCATGAACGCCTCGTGCGCGGTGCGCGTCGAGCGTGCGAACTCGTAGCCGAAGGTGATGCGGTCGTGCGTGTAGTCGAGGATCGCCTGCACCCGCGCCCAGCCCGGCGGGGTTTGGCCGAACAGCGACCAGGCGGTGTCGGACAGCCGGTCGGTCTCGCAGTAGCGGCTGCCGAGCAGGTAGACCAGCACCTCGGACGGCAGGTCCTCCACCGCGACCTGCTGCGCGTCGGGGGCGGTCGCGTCCGGCAGGCCGCTATCGTGGACGGTGAACTGGTTGGTGATGCGCAGCAGGCCTGGCGGTGCGACGACGCGGGTGCAGACGTTGCCGAAGCCATCGGTGTAGTCGGTCGCGGGCACCGGGGGGTCGAACACCAGGGCGTGCGGCGTCTGCAGGTCGGGCAGCCGGCTCGGATGCAGGCTGAGCATGAGCAGCAGGGGCGTCGGAACCGGGGCGTTGAAGGCAATGTCGAATCCGGCGCGGATGAGCATGGTGTCGTTCTCGCTTCTCTCAAAGAGGGCCAGCTTCAGAGTGGAGCGGCGTAGTTCCGGTCGCGGCGGCGGTCGAACTGGTCCTCGAACGTGGCCGGCGTCGGCTTGTCGCGGTCGAGCAGGCGCACGACGGACCCCGCGTGCGAAGCCTCCGATGCCGGGGCGTCTTCCCGACCGGCATTGATGTCGCCAGCGCCGACATGCACCGAGACCGTCATGCCGAGGCTGTCGGCCGGAAACCCGGTCCAGGTTCCGGCCAGCGGCACCGCCTGGCGTGGTTCGCGCACGCTTGCCACCCGGATCAGGTCGCGTGAGCCGACGATGCCATTGGTCGGGTCGAAATCCACCCAGCCGCAGCCCGGCACGAACACCTCGACCCAGGCATGCGTCGCCCCGCCGCCCTGGTTCACGCGTCCTTCCACCGCCGGGGAATAGATGTAGCCGGTGACGAAGCGCGACGCCATGCCGAGCGCCCGCACCGCCTCCATCATCAGCACCGCGTAGTCGCGGCAGGTGCCGGCCTGCAGCGCGAGCGTGCGCGCCGGGTCCTGCACCCCCTCCTCGTAGCGGGCGCAATAGGTGAAGTCGTGCTTGATCGCCCGCGTCATCGCCATCAGCACGTCGAGCGTGGACCCGGTGCGGCTCTCCGGCAGCAGGCTGCGCGCCCAGGCATCGACCCGATGCTCCGGGTCGGGATAATGCCGCTCCATCACCCGGGCGAGGTCGATCATGTCGTCCAGGTCATAGGTGAACGGCCAGTTCCGCGCATACGGCGACACCTGGCCCGGATCGAGCAGGGTCTCGGTATGGTCGACCACCAGGCGGTTCTCGACGCGCAGTTCGCGCGAGCGGCGGGTGAAGCCGGCCAGCGTGATGACGTTGCCGAAGGCGTCGGGCACCGAGCGCAGCAGGGTGGGCTCGGGGGTGATCTCGACCGTCCAGGAGACCAGCCGCTGGTCGACGCAGTCGCGCGGCCGGAACATCATCCGGTGCTCGCCGAATCCGACCGGACGACGGTATCGGTAGGTCGTGACATGCTGGACAGACAGAACCGGCATGAAGATCCTTCTCCGGAGGTGTGGCCCCGGCCACTCGTCGGCGTTGCCGTTCCGTGGCGTCAGATGGATGGGCGAGATGATCGGATACGACCAGCGTGCATAATAAGAACACGGTGCAAGATCACGGCCAAAACAAATCGGTCCGGCCGGGCGTGCTGCTCGGTGCGAACGATCCGCTACCGGTGACGATGCTGCGCGAGGGTTCCGGATCGCCCTTCGTGCTGGCTTCCGACCATGCCGGCCGCGCGATCCCCGCCGCCCTCGGCGATCTGGGAGTGGCAGGTCCGGATCTGGACCGGCACATCGCCTGGGACATCGGGATCGCCGGCACCGGGCGGCTGCTCGGCGAGGCGCTCGACGCGCCGCTGGTGGCGCAGGCCTACTCGCGGCTGGTGATCGACTGCAACCGGCGACCGGGTCACGCCTCGTCGATCCCCACCGCAAGCGACTCGACTCCGGTGCCGGGCAACCACGATCTCTCAAGCGCGCAGCGCTTGGCACGCGAACGCGAAATCTTCGCGCCGTATCACGCGCGGCTCGCGAACCTGCTCGACCAGCGGCGTGCGCTGGGGCTGCCGACCGTGCTGGTGGCGCTGCACAGCTTCACGCCGCAACTCGGTCGCGCGGACCGTCCGGCGCCCGGCGGCACCGCGCCGCGTCCGTGGCATGTCGGGCTGCTGCACAACCATGACCCGCGCTTCGCGCTGATCCTGCTCGCGCTGCTGGAAGCGGAGGGCGATCTCGTCGTCGGCAACAACGAGCCGTATTTCCTGTCCGACGAGGACGACTACACGGTGCCGGTGCATGGCGAGCAGCGCGGCCTGCCGCAGGTCGAGATCGAGATCCGGCAGGACCTGATCGGGGACAAGGCCGGCGAGGCGGCGTGGGCCGCAAGGCTCGCGCGCCTGCTGCCGCTCGCCTGGGCGCGCTACCAGTCGGTCGCGTCGTGACGGGACTGCAATGATCACCGGAGCCGCGCGCCTCGCCGGCGTGATCGGCCATCCGGTGTCGCATTCGCGCTCGCCGCTGCTGCACAACCACTGGCTGGCCCGCCACGGCATCGACGGCGCCTACGTGCCGCTGGCGGTGCGACCGGAGCAGTTCGCAACCGCGCTGCGCGGATTGCAGGCGGCGGGATTCGCCGGCGTCAACGTGACCGTGCCGCACAAGCAGTCGGTCGCCGCCTTCTGCGACGGGCTCGACGACGCGGCCGCGCGGACCGGCAGCGTCAACACGCTGGTGTTCTCGGACAACGGGGACTGCCTGGGCCGCAGCACCGACGGCGCCGGCTTCCTGGCCAGCCTGCACGCCGCCGGCGTGGCTGCGGGCGCCGGCCCGGCGCTGCTGCTCGGCGCCGGCGGTGCCGCACTCGCAGTGGCCGACGCCCTGCGCGCGCACGGCGTCGCGGTGCTCGTGGCCAACCGGACCCGCGAGCACGGCGAGGCGTTGGCACGGCGTCTCGCGACGGGAGTGCGGGTGCTCGACTGGGCGACATGGCCGGCGGCGCTGGCGGACGCGGCGCTGCTGGTCAACACCACCTCGCTCGGCATGCAGGGCCAGCCGCAGCTGCCGTTCGACCTGTCGCGCGCGACGCATGATCTGGTGGTGGCCGACATCGTCTATGTGCCGCTGGAAACCCGCCTGATGGCCGCAGCCCGCGCGCGCGGGCTGCGCACGGTCGGCGGCCTCGGCATGCTGCTGCACCAGGCGGTGCCGGGCTTTGCCGCCTGGTTCGGGGTGACGCCGGTGGTCGATGCCGAGGTCACGGCGCTGCTGGCATCCAGCGTCGCCGCGCAGGGCGCTTTTGATTGAAGGTGATCGGCCTGACCGGGGGCATCGGCATGGGCAAGTCCACCGCCGCCCGCGCGCTGCGCCGGGCCGGTCTGCCGGTGTTCGATGCCGATCGCGAGGTGCACCGGCTGCAGGCGTGCGGCGGCGCCGCGGTGCCGGCGATCGCGGCATTGGTGCCGGCAGCCGTGCGTGACGGCTGCATCGATCGCGGCGTGCTGCGGGCCGCGGCGATCGGCAGCCCCGGGACCTTCCACGCCCTCGAGCAGATCATGCATCCGATGGTGCGCGCCGCACAGTGCCGCTTCCTGCGCCGCGCGCGTGATCGCGGCGCGCGGTTCGCGGTGCTCGACATCCCGCTGCTGTTCGAGCGCGGCGGCTGGCGCGCCTGCGACCTGGTGGTGGTGGTGTCGGCGCCAGCCTCGATGCAGATCCGGCGCATCCGCCAGCGGCGCGGCATGAGCGAGAGCGAGGCGCATTCCCTGATCGCGCGGCAGATGCCGGACGCCGAGAAGCGACGCCGCGCCGACGTGGTGATACGCACCGGCCTGTCGCGCTGGCACAGCCTGCGTCAGATCAGGCGCATGCTGGCGACGCTGCGGGAGGCTTCGACATGAAACGCGCCGTGCTGTTCGACACCGAGACCACCGGGCTGGACCCGCGCACCGGCGACCGCGTCATCGAGATCGCCGCGGTCGAGCTGATCGACGACCTGCCGACCGGCCGGCACTACCACGTGCTGCTGGATCCCGAACGCGACGTGCCCGAGGAGGCCTCGCGCGTGCACGGCTACACGCGAGCACACCTGGTGGGCCAGCCGAAGTTCGCAGGCGTGGTCGATGAATTTCTCGCCTTCGTCGGCGACGATCCGCTGGTCGCGCACAACGCGCCGTTCGATTTCGGCTTCCTCGATGCGGAGCTCGCGAAGCTCGACCTGCCGCCGCTCGACCGCGTGCGTATGGTCGACACGCTGGAACTGGCGCGCGCGCGCTTCCCGGGCCTGCCGAACAGCCTCGACAGCCTGTGCCGCCGCTACGGCATCGACCTCGCCGAGCGCACCACCCACAACGCGCTGCTCGATTGCCGGCTGCTGGCGCAGGTCTATCTGGAGCTGATGGGCGGGCGGCAGCGCGGCCTGGCGCTGGCGGTCGAGGAGGGCGCCAGCCTGGCCGTCTCCTACACGACGGGTGCGACCCGCAGGCAGCACCTGCTGGTGCCGGATGCCGAGGCCCTGCAGGCGCACGCGGCGTTCGTGGGCAAACTCTCTGATGCGGTCTGGCTCAGGGCCGGATGAACGCCTGATGGCCTTCCCGTTCAGCGCGCCGCTGGCGAGCCAGTCCGTCGACGACGTCGCGCACATCACCCAGATCGCGCTGACGCCGGTGTTCATGCTGTCGGGCATTGGCACCTTGCTGAACCTGTTCAACACGCGGTTGGAACGCGCCTCGGGACCCCTGGAGACGATCGCCGACAAGCAGTCCGACCCGGCGGACGACACCGCGAGCGTCGTGCTGCACCGGCATTCGCGCCGCCTGCACCGGCGCCTGGTGATGCTCGATTGCGCGATCGGCCTGGGGGCCGTGGGCGGTGCCGCCGCCTGCGGGGCAGCGCTCGTGCTGTTCCTCGGCAGCCTGCGCAACTCGGGCGCCGGATCCTGGCTGGTGCTGCTATTGGGCGTGGCCCTGGTCTGCACGATGCGGACACCGGCCGCCTTTACCGCCGACAGCGTGCTGGCCTGGCACGGGCTGCGCATGGAAGGGCCGAAGCCGAAGCCGAAGCCGATGCCGAAGCCTCTGGCGGCCAAGTGACGCTCCCCGGCAACGCGCCGCTGCGCCATCCGGCCTTCCGGGCGTCCTGGCTCGCCCTGATCGCCGGCCTCTGCGACGGCCTCGGCTGGCTGCAGACCGGGCTGTTCGCCGCCCAGATGACCGGCAACACCGCGCTCCTTGGCGTTGCACTGGCCGAGCGCCACTGGGGCGGTGCCGCGCAGAAGGCCGCGGCGATTTTCTGCTTCCTGGCCGGTTCGCTGGTCTCCCGGTTGCTGCTGCGACCGGGCCAGGGATCGCGCCAGGGCAGGGTGCTGGCGATCCTGGTCGCGACCCTGCTGATCGTGCTGGCGGCGTTCCTGCCGCGTCCGGTGAACGTGCTGGTGTTGGGTGCGGCACTCGGCGGCCAGAACGCCGTCTTCACCCGGTTCGGCGGCCAGAGCATCAATACCAGCTTCGTCTCAGGCGACCTACAGAAGCTCGGCCAGGTGCTGGCCAGCCTGATGGCTGGGACCGCTCTCGATGACGGGGACCGGGTCGTGCTGGTGACCGTGCCGTCGCTGTGGTTGGCCTATGTCGCGGGAGCGGCCGCCGGCGTGTTCTGCGGGCATGGCCTGGCCTTGCCGCTGCTGGTGCCGGCGGTGATGCTGCCGCTGGTCCTGCTGCTGCCGAAGGACAGCAGCGAACTGGCCGGCTGAGTGGGTTCGACACGACGGGGGATGGACGATGGACGGCACCTATAGGTTCGGCATCGAGGAGGAATATTTCCTGGCCGACGCCGCCACCCGCGGCACGCCCGCCCCGGACGCGGCGAGGGCGTTCCATGTCGCGGCGAACGACCGGCTGCCGGGCAGCGGACGCGAGGTGCTGCAGAGCCAGGTCGAGGTTTCGACCGCGCCGGGAACCGATTTCGCCGAGGCGCATGACCGTCTGCGGGACCTGCGCTCGGGGCTGGCCGCGATCGGCCGCGAGCACGGCCTGCTGGTGTTCGCGTCCGGTACGCATCCGCTCGCCGCCTGGCCCGAGCAGCGTCAAAGCGAAGGCGAACGCTATGACCGGATGGTCGCCGAGTACGGCATCCTGGCGACGCGCAACATGGTGTGCGCGCTGCACGTCCACGTCGAGCTGCCCGATCCCGGCCGCCGCGCCGATCTGATGCGGCGCATGGTGCCGTATGTGCCGATGTTCCTCGCCTTGTCGGTGTCGTCGCCGTTCTGGGAGGGCCGTGCGACCGGTCTCGCCGGCTACCGGATGGCGGCGTATCGCGAGTGGCCTCGTTCCGGACTACCGGACCTGATGGATGGTGCTGCCGACTACGAGCACTACCTGCAGGTGATGACGCAGTCGGGCGCCATCGCGGATGCGAGCTACCTGTGGTGGGCATTGCGGCCGTCCATGCACTATCCCACGCTGGAACTGCGTGTCTGCGATAGTTGCGTCCGCGTCGGCGACAGTGTCGCGATCGCGGCGCTGTATCGCTGCGTGGTGCGCATGCTCGATCGCCGGGACGACATCCATGCGAGGCTGACCGGAGCGTCGCGGGCGATTGCCAGCGAGAACTTCTGGCGCGTGCAGCAGCACGGTGTGCACGCCTCGCTGATCGACGAGGAGGCGCGCGCGATGATCCCGTTCGCGCAGTCGCTGGAGACGGTGCTCGCACTGGTCGGGGAAGATGCCGCCGATTTCGACTGCGAGCGGGAACTCGACGCGGTGCGTGGGATCGCTGCCCGCGGCACCGGGGCCGACCGCCAGCGCGAGATCTACAGAAGCGGACTGCAAGGCGGGTTGGATGACAACAGTGCTCTGCAGGGCGTGGTGGACTGGCTGGCATCCGAGAGTGTCCTGCGCGTGGACGGATAGATGCGGCGTGCTTGCCGGCCGTGTCGTCACACGCATGCCAAGGCCGCCGAGATCGGCAGCCCGCCCGCCCTGTATGCACGTCCGGCAGCAGGACAGGCACCTATCGCAGATTTTCCGGCAGCAGATCAGGATTGAGTGCGAGTGCCCGGTGAGACTCTCCGTTCGCCTTGAGATCGCCCAGCCTCTCAAAAATCTTGTAGAGTGAGTCCATCGACAGGTTAAAGCCGTCGCGCTTCCAGCCTGGCGGCGTCGCAGCCGGCGGTACGACGACGTCCCTGATTTTGAAAAGATAGGTCAGTATGGTGTTCCAGATCGGAGTGATATGATCCTTAAGACCCAGGATTTTGTCCCTCGTCCTGTAGAACGTGCACGAAAATCCTTGCACCGCGCTGGTCTCCAGGACAAGAAAGTCTCCGTTGATCCCGAACGCTGCTGCATCATCCAGCAACCAGCTCCGCCGCCCTGCGAGAATTTCGGGAGAAGTTGTGGTTGTAAGCCGTGACGGTACCGACGATCGGTTCCTGGACTGTTACGCCCAAGAATGGCGAACTTCTTGTCGGAGCGGTAGTTCAGGAAAACCTCGATCGGGTAGGCGGTCTTACCAGGCTCGATTGCGAAGTGCCGCGCACGCGTTGCGCAGCATGACCCGACTGGGAGCTCCAATCCGACCCAAGGGTCCAGGTGAAGCCTACCCTGCGTCTCACACGATCGAAGCGTAGGCAGTCGGTACCTGATGGGATAGCGCCGCCGACACCGCGCGCAGCGCATCGGCAAGCCGGGTGCGGTCCGGGGCGGCCCCGAGCGCGATCCGTACCGCGCGCTGGCCCGGGCCGTCGAGGCTGAAGGCGTCCTCCGGCACGATCGCGAGGCCCTGGCGGCGCACGTAGGCGGCGAACTCCTGCGCCTGCCAGTGCGCCGGCAGGCGCAGCCAGACATGCAGACCCTCGGGATGCGCGCGCGCCACGGTCTCTGGCAGGAACGAGCGCGCGATCACCTGCCGCGCACTCGCCTCGGCGCGCACCGCGGCCAGGATCTCGACGGCCTGACCCGACTTGATCCAGGCAGTGACGATGCCGCTCAGCAGGCCGGAGCTCGCCATCGCGGTCGCCCGCAGCGCCGCCGTCAGCCGCATCGCCTGCGCCTGCCCGGGCGCCAGCAGGTAGGCGATGCGCAACCCGGGCGACAATGTCTTTGCCGTGGTCGCGACATACCAGGTGAGTTCCGGGGCGAAAGTCGCGATCGCCGGGATCGGGTCGGTCGGAAACAGGCCGTAGGCGTCGTCCTCCAGGATCGGCAGATGGTGGCGGCGTGCGATGGCGGCGAGCTCGGCGCGACGGCGCGGGCTGATGGTGACCGTGGTCGGGTTCTGGATCGTCGGGTTGCAGTACAGCAGGCGCGGACGCAGTCGCCGGCAGGCCTCGTCGAGACTGTCCGGCAGCAGGCCTTCGCGATCACATCCGACGCCGTGCAGGATGAGCCCGAGTTGCGCCGCCAGCGCCTTGAGGCCCGGGTAGGTGATGCGCTCGCTCAGGATCACGTCGCCGGGCCGCGCCAGCGTGGTCAGCACCGCCAGCATGGCGATCTGCGCGCCGGGCGTCACCAGCAGGTGCTGCGGATCGATGCGGCCGAGGCAGGGACGCAGCCAGGCGGCGCCGGCAACACGGTCTTCGCTGGTGCCGGCGCCCCAGCGATACGACATCAGCGTGCTCGCATCCTGCTGGCGCAGCAGCCGCGACAGCGTGTCCTGCATGGCGCGGCCAAGCGGGAAGGCGGGCAGTGAAGGCGGCAGGTTCATCGTGAGGTCGATGATGCCGCGCTCGCTGGCCTGCCCGAGCACCGGCGCCTCGGCGCGCACGAAGGTGCCGCTGCCGATGGTGGCCTCGACGAGCCCCTGCCGCTGCGCCTCCGCGTAGGCGCGCGTCACCGTGGTGATGTCGATGCCCATGGTGGCAGCGAGTGTGCGATGCGGCGGCAGCCGGTCGCCGGGCTGCAGGCCGCCGCTGCGGATCGCCTCCCCGATGGAGTTCGCGATGGCGCGATAGATCGGCCCCGAAAGGGTGCGCCGCTCCGGCAGCCAGCTTATGTCGGCGCGGCCCAGCGGCGCGTTCACGCGCCGCGTCTCTTGCGCGCATCGAGTAGCGCGTTCACGCGCCGCGTCTCTTGCGCGCATCGAGTAGCGCGTTCACGCGCCGCGTCTCTTGCGCGCATCGAGTAGCGCGTTCACGCGCCGCGTCTCTTGCGCGCATCGAGTAGCGCGTTCACGCGCCGCGTCTTGGGCATTCATAGATCACTGATGAGCGCGCTGGGCGATCTGCTCGGCGACATATTCGGAGTCCCGGCTGATCCCGGAGAAGCGGCCGGAGCCCCAGCTATGCAGCCAGGGCAGGCCAAGGAAATACAGCCCCTCCTGCTCGGTGACGCCGCGACGGTGGCGGGGCGCGCCGCGATCGTCGAACACCGGCAGTTCGATCCAGGCGAAATTCATCCTGAAGCCGATGCACCAGACCACGCTTGTGATGCCCAGTGCCTTGCAATCGATCTGCGTGCGCTCGTTCGCGGGGCGCCATGGCGGCCGGTAGGCGGCCTCGACCGGCGCCTTGATCGGCTGCTTTGCAATCCAGCCATCGATGCTGCGCTTGATGCTTTCGCCGACCTCGTCGGCGGCATCGAGGTTGCGCGCAAGGTCCGGCGCAGCCTCGATGATCTGCCCGTGCATGCCGGCGAGCTTGCCGTAGAGCTGCATGCCTTCGGTCGCGCGCAGGCGCAAATCGATGTCACGGCCGCCATCGCGCCCGGTGACGTAGTGGTTGGTCTTGTCGCGCACGCCTTCGCGCAGCGGATGCTCGTCGACCGGAATGTCGTAGTAGCCCATCAGGTGCAGCCACTCGACGACATCCTTTCCGCGATAGCGCCGGGCTACCCGCGGCGCCTCGCCGACGCACAGATGCACTGTCCGCCCGGCCAGATGCAGGTCCTCGGCGATCTGGCAGCCGGACTGGCCGGTGCCCACCACCAGCACCGCGCCCGACGGCATGCTTTCGGGATTGCGATACTCCGAGGAGTGGATTTGCAGGATCGACGGATCCAAGGTTGCCGCAAAGGACGGCACGATCGGATCGTGATAGCCGCCGGTGGCGACGATCACCTGACCGGCGCGCAGCTCGCCATGCCCGGTGGAGATGCGAAACCCGCGATCGTCACGCTGCAGCGCGACCACCTTCGTGCCCTGATGGACAGGAGCCCGGAACGAGGCGGCGTAGCCCTCGACATACTCCACGATCTCGTCGCGGAGCATGAAGCCGTGCGGGTCGCTGCCGGCATAGGGGTAGCCCGGCAGCGTGCACTGCCAGTTCGGCGTCACCAGGCAGAACGTGTCCCAGCGCTCGCGTTTCCAGGCATGCGCGGTGGCGTGCTGCTCGAGCACGACATGGTCGATGCCGCGCTGGGTGAGTTGCCAGCTTGCCGAAAGCCCGGCCTGGCCGCCCCCGATGATGACGACATCGTGCGCTGCAGGCGAAGCGCTGCTCACAGCACGAACTCCGTCACGGTGACGGCGGCGTCCGGGGCATGGCGCGCGGCCTGCGTCTCGATCGCCCGGAGCTGCCCGATGGCGCGCGAGCAGGGCATGCCGTATTTCTGCTGCACGCGGTCGCTCGCGATCTGCAGCGCAGTGCGGGTGCGGGCCAGGAAATCCGGCAGCGCGTAGCTGCGGCCCGGTGCGAGGTGTTCGCGGACCACCAGGGACGGCGAATAGCACAGCGTCTCGCGGCCGTCCGGCCAGCGCACCCGGAACTGCATCTCAGGCATCGGCCATCTCCCTGTGGTGGTGGTAGCCGGCGAGGTGCGCCGCCGCGACCTCGTCCCAGGCGAACTGGCGCGCCCGGACCGGACCATGCCTGCGGGCACGCCGCGCGCACGGCGGCTGCAGGGCGTGCAGGATCGCCGATGCGATCTCGGCATCGTTGTGCGGATCGACTCGCAGCGCGTCCGGCGGATCGAGATACTCGTCGAACGGCGCGCCATGCGGCGCAATCACCGAAATGCCGCTGGCGAGTGCCTCGAGGACGCAGAGCCCGTAGCCTTCCTGCAGCGATGCGAAGCACAGCACGGACGCCGACCGGTACAGCGCCGGCATGTCGGCATCCGGGATCACCCCTGCCAGGATCACGCGACCCGCATGACCGGAGCCCTGCAGCTCGGCATCGAAGGCACGCCGGTAGGCGCTGTGGTCGAGCAGGCTGGCGCCGCCGGCGATCACCAGCCGCAGGTCGGGATGCGCCTGCGTCCGGGCGACGCGCAGAAAGGCGCGCAGCGTGCCGATTGTGTTCTTGCGCGCCTCGACGCCGCCGACCGCAAGCACGAATGGCTGGCCCTCCGGCCGCAGGCGACGCCGGAGTGCATCGTCGCGATGGTCCGGCCGGGGCGTGAAGCGTCTGGTCTCGACGCCGTTGCCGACCACCACGCTGCGCCGCCCGTAGCGCGTGGCGATGATCTCGCGCCACATCCGGCTGACGCAGAACAGGCCGCGCGCGCGGGCGACCGCCATGTCCTGCCATTGCGCCAGCACCGGATTGGCGAAGTCATCGAGGTGATGCACGGTGCGCACGAAGCCCCGGATGTGGCCGGAGACCTCCAGATCCGACAGGGCCAGTGCCGAGATCGCATCCTGCGCATGCAGCAGGTCGAAATGACGCGTGCCGAGGAAGTCGGTGATCTCCGCGCGCCGGGTCCGCACCAGGGTCTGGGTCGCAGTGGCGGCCACCGGCGCCGCCGGGATCAGCATCGTGCGGCACTGCGCGGCGCGGAACAAGGTCGCACCCGCTGTGGCGGGCGCCAGCAGGGTCGCATCGACACCACGCGCGGTCAACGCCTCGGCGAGGCTGAGCGCATGCACGACGCCGCCGCGCGGGTTGGTGGAATGTGTCACGATGCCGACGTGCAATTCTCTCATGCCGCACCCGCGCAGCCGGTCAGCGTATCCTGCGCGAGATCCCAAACCGTGGCGCGCGCGCCATGCTGCCGCAGCTCGACGCGCGATCCGGACTCGCAACTCCCGATCATGCTGCAGGCGATGCCGCGCCGGCTGAACAGGTCGATGATCGTGGTTGCATTCTCCGGCATGCAGCTCAGCAGGAAGCCGTAGGACGGGAATGCGGTCAGCCAGCGCTCCAGGTCGGCGCCGTCCAGGCGCGGCACCGCATCGATGTCGATGACGAGCCCGATCGCGGAACATTCCGCCAGCATGATCGCGGTGCCGACCAGGCCGCCCATGCTGATATCCTTGGCGGCGACGCTCAGGCCGGCCTCGGCGATCGCGGGCAGTAGCTCGAGATCCTGGCGTAGGCGCGCGGGATCCGGGCAGTCCGAGCTCGCATCCCACCAGGCGAACGGCTCATGGTAGCGGCCGCGCAGGTCGATCGCGGCCAGCAGGATGTCGCCCGGGCGTGCATCGAAGGAGGTGAGCAGCTTGCGCGCGCGTCCGAGCACGGCGACGCTGAGCTGCTCGTCAGCGGCGCGGATGTTGCTGTGGCCGCCGACCACCGGGACAGCGTATCGCGCGCTGGCGTCGCGCAGGCCGCGCAGGATCGGCTCGGCATGCTCGCCGTCGCGCGAGAGCAGCGCGTCCACCACCGCGAGAGGCCTTCCGCCCATGGCGGCGATGTCGGACAGATTGACCATGACGCCGCACCAGCCGGCGAAATATGGCTCGCGCGCGATGAAGGCGGGCAGGAAGCCCTCGATGGCGAGCAGCAGCCAGCCATCGCCGTCCGGGATGGCGGCGCAATCGTCGCCGACGCGCACGGCGTTGCCTGCGAGTCCGAGTGCTGCCATCACCGGCGCGATATCCTGCTTGTGCAGCAGGCCGATGCCTGCGCGCAGCGAGGCGGCGAGGGCGGCCACGCTCATGCGACCACGCTCATGCGGCGATCCGGCGCTGCGGGCGCACGAAGCCGAGCGTCTCGCGGCCGTGCGGTCGATACTGCGCAAGATCGGCCTGCATAAGATGATGCGGGCGGCCGTGCAGCGGGAGCGTGTCGAGCGAGTGCCAGTGCAACCGCTCGAAGAACTCGACATTCTGCGCCTGGACGTGCGCCAGGAAGCGCTCGCAGCCGCGCGCAGTGGCGGTGCAGACCGCAAGCCGCACCAGTTCGGCGCCGATGCTGCCGATGCGCCGGAAATGCCGGTGCACGCCGAGGCGCGAGCCCCACCACAGGCCGGGGTCCGGCTGGTGGATGCGCACCACGCCGACCACTCCGTCGGCGGCGCCGGCGATGCAGCTCAGCGCCACGATCGGAATGGCGATGTCGTCGATACCGTCACGATCGTCATACGTGAAGATGCGCTGCTCGTCGCAGAAGATATCCCGCCGCAGCCGGAAATGCGCCTGTCGCTCCCAGGCCTCCCGGGCCAGCTTGACGCGGTATTCCCCCGGCACGAAGGGCGGGATCGCATCCTCGTAGAGGTTGAGCCCGGGCATCATCAGGCGGCATTCTCGTAGGTGGACTGCGACGAGCAGGCGCCGCAGCGGCTGCAGCCGGCCTTGACTTCGCGCGACAGCAGGCCGTTGTCGCGCAGCATGCGGCCGAGCGGCGCCAGCACCGCGCGCATGAACTCCGCTGTCGGAGGCGTGTGCGATTCCAGCGGCGTGCCGGTGATCGGCACGAACGGCACCACGAACGGGTGCACGCCGATGCCGATCAGGGTCTCGCACAGCGCAAGAATTTCCGCCGTGGTGTCGCCGAGGCCGGCGAGCAGGTAGGTGCTGACCTGGCCGCGGCCGAATACCGGCACCGCGTCGCGGAACGCATCCAGATAGCGCTCGACGCTGACGGTGGCCTTGCCCGGCATGATGCGCGCGCGCACCGCCTGCGTCGCCGCTTCCAGATGCATACCCAGGCTGTCCACGCCCGCCTCGCGCAGGCGCTCGTACCAGACGGCGTCGCGCGGCGGCTCGCATTGCGCCTGCACCGGCAGATCGACCGCCGCCTTGATCGCGCGCGTGCTCTCGCACAGCATTTCGGCGCCGCGGTCGATGACGTTCGGCGTGCCGGTGGTCAGCACCATGTGTTTCACCCCGTCCAGTAGCACCGCCGCGCGGGCGACCTCGGCCAGTTGCGCCGGTGTCTTGTGCGCGATGGTGCGGCCGGCTGCGAGCGACTGGCCGATGGCGCAGAACTGGCAGGCGGTGCGTCGGTCGGCATAGCGGATGCAGGTCTGCAGCACTGTGGTCGCCAGCACGTCGGTGCCGTGCAGCATGGCGATCTTCCAATACGGTTCGCCATCCAGGGTCTGCATCGCATAGAAGCGGGGTTGCGGCGGGAAGCTGATCCGGCCGACCGGCGCGCCGTGGCGCAGCAGCATTGCGGTGCCGTCCCGGGCCGCCGGAGCGGCGCTGAACGGCGAAACGTGCGACGCCGCCGTATGGATCGGCACCATGATGGTCTGGCCGGCGAACTGGACCGCCTTGTGGTCGGAGGGTCCGGCGCCACCACGCCGGGATGCGGCGCCGGTGCTGTCAGTCAGCCGCATCCCGAGCGATTGCAGCTCCGTCAGCAGTTCGCTCGCCGGCGCGGGCATCAGGTCGCTCGCCGGCGCGGGCATCAGGTCGCTCGCCGGCGCGGGCAGCGGCAGGGAGACCGCCGGCATGTTCGACGAGGTTCGCGTGGCGGACTGCAGCATGATCGCTCCTCATCTCCTGGGTGGTGTGCGTCTCGGCCGTCGCGTGCAGCAGCGAGAGCAGTTCGGGGCGCGCGTAGTGGCCGACGCTGTCCATCATCCGCTTGCGCTTGGTGATCAGCGCCATGTCGAGGTCGGCGATCACCATGCCCTCGCCTTCATGCAGCGGCGGCGCCAGGTGGTTGCCCTCCGGCGAGATGATTGCCGAGCAGGTGCCGCCGCGCAGCGCCTTGTGCATCGCGGTGTCCGGCGTGATGGCGTGCAACTGGTCGTCGGTTAGCCATCCGGTCGCGTTGATGACGAAGCAGCCGGCTTCCAGCGCATGGTGGCGGATGGTGACTTCCATCTGGTCGGCGAAGATCTGCCCGACCATGGAGCCCGGGAACTGCGCGCAATGAATTTCCTCGTGCTGGGTCATCAGCGCGTAGCGGGCGAGTGGGTTGTAGTGCTCCCAGCAGGCGAGCGCGCCGATGCGGCCCACTTGGCTCTCCACCACGCGCAGCCCGGCGCCATCGCCCTGGCCCCAGATCATCCGCTCATGGTAGGTCGGCGTGATCTTGCGCCGGTGCAGCAGCAGGCTGCCGTCGGCATCGAAGACGAGCTGCGCGTTGTACAGCGAGCCGTGATCGCGTTCGTTGATCCCGAGCACCACCACGATGCCGTTCTCGCGGGCGGCGCCGGCGACGGCGTCGGTGAACAAGCCGGGCACGCTCGGCGCATTCTCATAGAGGCGGAGATGATCGGGCCCGATCAACACCGGCGCCTTCACGAACGAGAAGTACGGGTAGTATGGCACGAAGGTCTCGGGGAACACGGCGATCTGCACGCCCTGCGCCGCCGCGTCGCGGATCGCCGCCAGCACCTTCTCCTCGGTGCCGGTGCCGTCCTCCAGCACCGGTACGAGCTGGATGGCGGCAGCCCGGACCATGCGCCTGGGCGCCGCCATCGCGGTCAGACCGTCCAGGTATCGATGATGACGGCGTTGTCGCGCTTGTGGATCAGCATGCAGTCGAGCACGTCGAGCGGGTTGATCGGCCGGATGCCTTCCATCAGCGAAGGTTCGCCGTGGCCGTACAGCGCCTGCAGCGAGAACCGGCAGGCATAAACCTTGCCGCCTTCATCCATGAATTTCTTGAGCTGGTTGTTGAAGTTCTGGTGCCCTGGGAAGGCCTCGTCGCCGAGACGCGGGAAGCCGCGCAGCACGCCCAGCGTCACGCCCGGGCCATAGAGCAGGATCGAGGTCTCGAAGCCCTTGCGTTGCAGGCGCGTCGCCTGGAGCAGGTTCACCAGGCCGATCGAGCCCTCGAAGGCCACGGTGTGGAAGGTCACCAGGGCTTTCTCGCCAGGCTTCGCCTTGACGTCCTCGAAGACCTTCTCCTCGTAGTCGACAAGATAGTCGCCCGGCTCGTGACGCTTTGCTTCTACTGCTGGCATGTCTCGAACGCCCCTTGTTGGATCAGGCCTGAGACAGCAAGCAGTGTGCCAGAAGGAGCGCGGCAAGCGATGCCGACAATCGCGGGCAACCGTGTGCATCGCATGGCCCACGGCTCCTGACACTTTCCGGGCGAACCCCTACAATTCCAAACCGCGGGCACCGCCTTGCCTCCGTTCGCGGCAGATCATGGCCGCTGGCGGGGCAATTGCTTCCGCGCGAGCATGTTTTCGCGAGCAGGTAACCGCAAGGTCGGTCGAAACGTAATGGAGACTACGACAGTAACCAGGCGGGGCTGCGGCCCGGAGGCGATGATGTTGAAATCCATGCTTGCTGCGTCTGCGATGTTGACCATCGCAGGCATCGGCATCACACAAGCGAGAGCGCAGTCCAGCGGCATGTCGGCGCCCAATGCGATGAGCTCGCCAAACGCAGTCCAGCCCTCGCCGAATGCGATGCAGCCGTCGCCGAACGCCATGGCACCTGCTCCCACTGCGATGGCCCCGGACGCGATGAGCCCGAACGGCATGTCGTCCGGCAGCATGGCGCCCAACAACATGGCCCCAGCCAGCATGGCTCCGAGCACCATGGCGCCGCCGCGGGCGGCCACATCGAGCAACACGATGTCGGCGCCCCCGCACCAGTAGCCGATCGCGGCCCTGCTGCTATGCTGCGAGGATGAGACGTGTTTCGGGACAGCGGTGACCGATCCGGTCCCGGACGAGCAGGTGCTTTCGGATCGCATGGGAGCGGCGCTCGGCGGCGATGCCTTGGCCTACCGCACCCTGCTGCGCGACTGCGTGCCGTTGATCGCCGGCATCGCGCGGTCGCAAGGCGTCGGGCGGGACCTGGTCGACGATGCGATCCAGGAGACCCTGCTCACCCTGCACCGCGCCCGGGCGACCTACGATCCCGCGCGGCCGTTCCTGCCCTGGCTGCGTGCGATCGCCCGACACCGCGCGGTGGACGTGCTCCGCCGACATGGCCGGGCGCAGGCGCGCGAAGTGCATGACCAGGCGGCCTACGAGGTGCAGCAGGACCCGGGGCTGCCGGCCAGCGAGCAGATCGCGCGGCGGCAGGAGCACCAGGCGTTGCGCGGCCTGATCGACGAGCTGCCCGCCGGGCAACGCCAGGCGGTCGAGCATCTGGGCCTCGCAGAGCGCTCGCTGGAGGAGACGGCCCGCCTGACCGGACGCAGCAAGGGCGCTCTAAAAGTCAATTTCCATCGGGCACTGGCGGCGCTGCGACGCCGGTCGGGGAGCGGGCCGGATGTCTGACACGCACATGTCCGCAGGGTTCCCCGAGCGGCTCCCCGAGCGGCTCATCGACCGGCTTTCGCTCGATTTGCGCCCGATGCCCCCGCTGCCCCGCCCGGGCCGGCGGGCGGCGCTCTGGCTGACCGCGGTCTGCCTCATCGGCCTGATGCTTGCCACCTTTGCCGATCTCGGCCGGATGTGGGCACGGCTCACCGCGACGCCGGACATGGCGATGGCGGCTGTCGGCGCCGCGGCGACAGCCGCCCTGGCGGCGCTGGCGGCGTTCATGTCGAGCCTGCCGGATCGTTCGAAATGGTGGGCCGCATTGCCGCTGCCGACGCTCGCGCTCTGGATCGGCGCCAGCGGGGCCGGTTGCCTGCGCGGTTTCGCGCTGCCCAGGACGATCGTGGAAGCACCGGATGGCAGCATGCCCTGCCTGGTCTTCATCCTGGGCGTCTCGGTGCCGCTTTCCGTGCTGCTGGTGCTGATGCTGCGGCGCGCCTGCCCGCTGAGCCCGGGCCTCACCGCAGCGCTTGCCGGGCTTGCCTCCGCCGCCGCCGCCGCCACGCTGCTCAACCTGTTCCATCCGCTCGACGCGGCCGCCACCGACCTTGCGGTGCACGCGCTCGCCGTGGCGGTGGTGGTGTTGCTGAACCGGGTGCTGGGCGGCCGCCTGCTGGGTTGAGGCGGTATCCGCAAAGCATGTTCGATCTTCCCGGGATCGGCGGCGTTGGCGTCGTTTCCGGCAGCCCCCGGGACACCACCATGATCAAGGCGACCGGCTATGCCGCCAGGCACTCCTTCAGCTGCCTGAAGCCTTTCCACTTCGAGCGCGACGACCCGAAGCCCGGCAAGGTCGAGATCGAGGTGCTGGCCTGCGGCGTCTGCCACTCCGACATCCACCAGGTAAAGAACGAGTGGGGCAACACGGTCTACCCGTGCATGCCGGGGCTCGAGGTCGTTGGCCGCGTCGTGCGGACCGGCGCCTCGGTCACGCGTCATGCGGTCGGCGACTTGGTCAGCGTCGGCTGCATGGTCGATAGCTGCCGCCATGGCGAGCCCTGCGAGGCCGGCGAGCAGAACTACTGCGAGGGGCCGAACAGCTGGTTTGCCACCTATAACGGCCCGATGGTCCCGACGGCGATCACAGCTACGGCCGCGACAATGCCTATGGCGGCTATTCGGACGTCGCCGTGGTGCCGGAGGATTTCGTGCTCAGGATTCCGCCGTCCCTGCGCCCCGAGGTGGCTGCGCCGATCCTGTGCGCAGGGATTACGACCTACTCGCCGCTGCGACACTGGGGCGTGGAGCAGGGCCACAAAGTCGGCATCATCGGTCTCGGCGGACCCGGCGACATGGCCGCCAGGCTGTCGCGCGCGATGGGTGTGCAGGTGACCGTCTTCACCCGCACCGAGGCGGAGTTCGCCGAAGCCGGCAGGCTCGGCGTGCGAGGCGTGCTCGAAAGCGACAAGGAGGCGTTCAAGGCGCTGAAGGGCAGTTCGACTTCATGCCGAGCACGGTGCCGGAGAAGCACGACCTCAACCCGTTCGTGACGCTGCTCAGGCGCGACGGCACGCTGGCGGTGGTCGGCGCGCTCGAGCCGCTGGCGCGGGTCGACAACCAGCAGCGCGCGATGCACCGCATCAGCATCGCCGGCTCAATCATCGGCAGCATCGCCGAGACCCAGGAGGTACAGGTGCAGGAAGGTCGAGAACGGCGACGTAAGGTTCCGCTATGTCATCGACATGGCGTCGCTGAAGCAGGACGAGGCGGCCGGAACGACTTCACCTAGAGCATGATCCGATCGATCATGCTCAGCTTGCTATTTGATAGAGCAGCTTTATCCAACACTTGGCATCGTGAAGCGATCCCATTTGGTCGGATGCTGCTCTCGAAGCGGATTTCGAGCCATGCAGATCGCGCTCTACGCCTTGCCAGTGCTGGCCGGGGTGCTGAACGCGATCCACTGCGGCACCAACGCTCAGCTTACTTCAAGCCTGTCACGACCCTGGTGGGCGGTGGTGTTCGCCTGCCTGGTGTCGGGGATCGCCATCCTGTCGGGCGTGCTGATCAACCGGGAGGCCTCTCCCTCGCTGGTCAGCCTTGCCGGAACGCCCTGGTGTGCATGGCTCGGAACCCACCTGGTGAATGTCTGGCGCATCGTGGGTGCGGTGACGATGATCGCCGGCCTGACGCTGGTCTGCCTGTTCTGAGTCTGCTCAGGCGGCCACGGCCGGGTCAGGCGCGCGTCGGCCCAGGCTGCCATAGACCGGCACGCCGGCGACCGGCGGCACCAGCCGCAGGTCGCGGCTAGACAGCACCAGCCGGCCGCTGAAGCCCGCGGGCAAGGTTGCGAGCTTCAGCTTCGCAGCCGCCTCGATCAGCATGCGGAAACGGTCGAACGAGCGGCGGCGCAGGCTCATGCTCGACGCGGCGTCCAGGCAGGCTACCGCCTCGAGCGCCTCGTCCGAGACGTTGCAGGTGATCAGGTGGATGCCGTTCCTGACCTGGAACCAGACCAGCTCGGGGGTCGAGCGGTGCGGCAACGGTGCGGGCTGCCATCAATGCTGGGCTTTCACTTGCCGGAGTTTTTGGTGGGCAGCGGGCGCACTGTTTTGCTCTGGATAAAGGCCGAGGGGGGCACGACGACCGTCTTGGTGGCCTTCGGCTTCTTGGTCTCGCGGTTGCCGCGCTTCTGTCCCTTGGCCATGAACATCTCTCCTGCGATGGACTGCCGCATGATCGAACTCGATCACGTCGTTCTTGTCGGTCGGGTTCCGCGAGACGCGTGTGGCGGCAGCAGCCAGGCACGCGCGATGGCAGATGCGGCTCGTTCGCCCTGGATGATTTTGGCGGCAATGCTTTTACGGCACAGCGGACCATTTCTGCTGCCACGCAGCCTGTCGATCAGGACGACGCGATCTGGAGAATCCGTTGGTGGCTCAAAATAGCTACACGGCTGGCATATTACAATGCCAAAACGTCGTCAGCCGGGTTCTCGCGATGCGGCCGGGGGAAGTCCGGCCAGTTCGCGCCAGCCGGCCTCGTCGAGCGTCCTGAGCCCGAATGCGGCGGCTTTCTTCGCCTTCGAGCCGGCATCGGCGCCGAGCACGACGATGTCGGTTTTCTTCGAGACGCTGTCGGTCACCTTGGCACCCAGGCGCTCTGCCATCGCACGCGCCTCCGGCCGCGTCATGCTGGCGAGCGTGCCGGTGAAGACGATGGTCCTGCCGGACAACTCGCCGCTCTGCGACAGCGTCTCGTCATCGATCGCCAGCAGGCCTGCAAGCTCGTCGACGCCGTCTCGGTTGTGCGGCTCCGCGAAGAAAGCGGCCAGCTCGTCGGCAATGCTGCCGCCGATGCCGGTGATCGAGCCAAGCGCCAGCCGCGCGTCGGAGCCGATCACCGTCGCCTCCTGCATCTGCGCGCGCCACGCCGGATAGGAGACATAGTGCCGGGCCAGCAGTCGTGCGTTGGTCTCGCCGATGCGGCGTATGCCGAGGCCGAAGATGAAGCGGGCGAGCGGGATCGTTCGGCGTGCATCGATGGCGCGGATCAGGTTGGACGCCGAGACCGGGCCCCAGCCTTCACGGCTGGCGATCGCCGTCTCGTGGCCACCGAGACGGAAGATGTCGGCAGGACGCCGGATCAGCCCTTCGGCATGGAATTCCTCGATGGTCTTCTGGCCGAGCCCGTCAATGTCGAAGGCCGCGCGCGACACCAGGTGGATCAGCCGCTCGACCGCCTGCGCCGGACAGATCAGCCCGCCGGTGCAGCGTCGCACCACCTCGCCGGGAGGCCGTTCGGCGCGGCTGCCGCAGGCCGGGCAGATGTCGGGAAAGACATAGGGTGCAGCGCGCAGCGGTTCGTCCGCACCCGGCGGCACCACGCCCAGGATCTGCGGGATGACGTCGCCGGCGCGCTGCAACTGCACGCGGTCGCCCGGGCGCACATCCTTGCGCGCGATCTCGTCCTCGTTGTGCAGGGTGGCGCGCGTCACCAGCACGCCGCCGACATTGACGGGCTCCAGCACCGCGACCGGGGTCAGCGCGCCGGTGCGCCCGACCTGGATGCGGATCTCGGCGAGCCGGGTGATCGCCTGCTCGGCGGGAAACTTCCAGGCAGTGGCCCAGCGCGGCGCGCGGCCGGCGAAACCCAGCCGCTCCTGCAGCGCGAGATCGTCGATCTTGTAGACCACGCCATCGATGTCGTAGCCGAGCCCGGAGCGGTCGCGCGCCATGCGCTCCTGGAACGCCTCCGCCGCCTCGGCATCGTCAAGCCGTTCCGACAACGGGTTGACGGAAAATCCCCAGGCCTCGAGCTGCTTCAGGTAGCCCCAGTGGCTCGTCGCCACCGGCTCGCTGGACCGACCTTGCGCATAGGCGAACAGCGAGAGCGGGCGATGCGCGGTGATGCCGGCATCGAGCTGGCGCAGCGAGCCGGCGGCGGCGTTGCGCGGGTTGGCGAACAGGCGCTGGCCGGACGCCGCCTGCGCCTCGTTCAGCGCCAGGAAGTCCGCCTTGGCCAGGAACACCTCGCCGCGGATTTCGATCAGCTCCGGGCTGCCGCCATGCAGCCGTTGCGGCACCGCGCGCATGGTGCGCACGTTGGCGGTCACGTCCTCGCCGGTGGTGCCGTCGCCGCGTGTCGCGGCATTCGCCAGCCGGCCGCCCCGGTAGGTGAGGCTGATCGACAGCCCGTCGATCTTGGGTTCGGCCACCAGCGGCACGGCGTCGTGCGTCATGCCCAGGAACCGGCGGGCGCGCGCGATGAAGCCGTCGAAGTCGGCACGGTCGAACACGTTGTCCAGCGACAGCATCGGCACCACGTGCGCATGCTTGGCAAAGCCGGCCTCGGGTGCCGCGCCGACCCTGGCCGAGGGGCTGTCCGGGCGCACCAGTGCCGGGTGCAGCCGCTCGATGGCGTCGTTGCGCCGTTTCCGCGTGTCGTATCCGGCATCGTCGATGCTCGGCGCGTCGCCGCCGTGATAGGCGCGGTCGTGGCCGGCGATCTCGGCGGCGAGCCGCTCCAGTTCGGTGGCGGCCTCGATCTCGGTGAGCGCTTCGGGTGCCACCTCCGGCAGCGCCCGGCCGGGAACCGCCGGCTGCTTCACGCCGCCCCCAGCAGGCTGTCGGCGGCGGCGCGGGCGGCTTCGGTGATGGTCTCGCCGGCCAGCATGCGCGCGATCTCCTCGCGACGGGTGGCGCCGTCGAGCGGCTCGGCTCGGGTCTCGGTGCGGTTGCGCGCCATCAGCTTGCTGATGCGCAGGTGCGAGTTGCCGCGCGCCGCCACCTGCGGGCTGTGCGTCACCACCAGCACCTGCACGTCGCGCGCGATCGCCGCCAGCCGCTCGCCGATCGCCGCCGCGGTGGCGCCGCCAACGCCCGAATCGACCTCGTCGAAGATCAGCGTCGGAACCGCCGACCTTCCGGCCAGCACCACCTTCATCGCCAGCATCAGCCGCGAGAGCTCGCCACCCGAGGCGACCCGCGCTAGCGGTCCCGGCTCCTGGCCAGGGTTGGCCGCGATCAGGAAGCTCGCCTGCTCGGCGCCGCGCAAGGTTCCACGCCTCGGGCGCCAGCTTCGGCAGCGCGATCGAGAAGCGCGCCCGCTCGAGGCGTAGCGGCCGCAACTCGGCAGTCAGCGCCGCCTCCAGCCGCCGGGCGGCCGCGCTGCGGGCAGTGGACAGCGCGGCGCAGGCGGTCTCGTAGCCGGCGCGCGCCGTGCGCACGGCGGCATCCAGCGCCTCGAGCTGCATGTTGCCGTCTTCGAGCGAGGAGAGCCGGCCCTGCAGCTCGGCCAGCAGCCCGGGCAGCTCGATCACGGCGACACCGTGCTTGCGCGCCGCCGCCCGCAGCGCGAACAGCCGCTCCTCGGTCTGCTCCAGCAGCCTGGGATCGGCCTCATGGTCGCCAGCGAGCCGGTCGAGCAGGGTCTCGGCCTCGGCCAGCGCCTCCTCGGCGTGGTCGAGTGCTGCCAGCGCGGCCGTCATGAGCGCCTGCGGCGAAGCGTGGGCCCGCACCTCCGGCGAGGCCGGGTCCTGGTCCGCCGGCAAATCGGCAGCCGGCGGCACCAGCCGCTGCAGCGCGCGGCTGGCTGCACGCAGGGCTGCCGCCGGCCCGTGGTTGCGGCGGTCGCGCGGGGTGATCTCGGCAAGTGCGGCGGCGATCGCTTCCGCCCGTCGCTCGCCCTGCTGCAGCGCCTGCCTTGTGCCGGCGAGCGCCACCTCCTCGTCCTCCTGCGGCGCCAGGGCGGCGAGATCCTGCACCGAAAGCCGCAGCCAGTCCTCCTCGCGCGCTGCCTCGTCGAGCCGGGCCCGGGCGGCGGCGAGCGCCGCGGTGGTCTCGATCCAGATCCGGTAGTGCCTGGAGACGGTCTCGCGCAGCCGGGCGTGGGTGCCGTAGGCGTCGAGCAGGTCGAGATGCGTCGCCGGGTCGGCGAGCCCCATCTGCTCGTGCTGGCCCTGGATCTCGATCAGCAAGGCGGCCGCGCGGCGCAGCAGCCCGACGCCCACCGGCTGGTCGTTGATGTAGGCGCGCGACCGGGCGTCCGGCGTCACGATCCGGCGCAGCACCACCGGCTCGCCCGGCTCTGGCGCCATTCCCTGCTCGGCCAGCAGGGCGTGCAGCGCATGGTCCGGGCCGATCTCGAAGCATGCGGAGACGCTGGCCTGGGCTGCCCCGCCGCGTATCAGCGAACCCGCCGAGCGTTCGCCCAGTGCGAGACCAAGGCTGTCGAGCAGGATCGACTTGCCGGCCCCGGTCTCCCCGGTCAGCACGGTCAGCCCGGGATGCAGCACCAGGTCGAGCTTCTCGATGAGCACCACGTCACGGATCGAGAGCAGGGTCAGCATGCGGGTGCCGCTGCGGGGGCTTGGCTAGAACACGGAGTTCCAGGCGCGGCCGAGGAAGCCCGGGTGTCTGACGGGACTCGCGGTCGATTCCGGACCGCTGGTGCCGGGCTCGCGCATGCCGGGATCGAGAGCCTTGGCCGAACGCAGCTCGCGATAGCTGGTCTGGTACCAGGGGCTGCCGGGATAGTTGTAGCCGAGCACGCTGGCGGTGCGCCGCGCCTGGTCGGTCAGGCCGAGCTTGAGGTAGAGCTCGACCAGCCGGGAGAGCGCCTCGGCGGTGTGGTTGGTGGTCTGGAAGTCCTGCACCACGCGCTGGTAGCGATTGATCGCCGCCTCGTAGTAATGCTGGCTCTCGTAGTACCGCCCGACCAGCATCTCCTTGCCGGCGATATGGTCGCGGCACAAATCGATCTTCAGCCTGGCATCGCGTGCGTAGCCGCTGTCGGGAAACCGGGTGACCACTTCCTGCAGCGCCGACATCGCTTCCACGGTGCCCTGCTGGTCGCGGCTCACATCGGCGATCTGCTCATAGTAGCACAGCGCTCGCAGGTAATAGGCGTAGGCGGCATCCTTGCTGGTGGGATGCAGTTGCAGGAAGCGGTCGAGCTGCGACACCGCGTCCGGGTAGCTGTTCTGCAGGTAGTAGGCGTAGCCCTCCATGAGCTGCGCATTCGAGGTCCAGGCGGAATACGGGAAGTTCTGCTGGATGGCTTCGAACTGCGCCTGCGCCAATTGGTAGCGGCCGGTATGCAGCGCATCGATCCCGTTATTATACAGCGTCTCCGGACTCTGGTTGGGCTGGACCGCGATTTCCTTCTGCGAGTGCGTGCTGCCGAACGGGTTGATCGAGTTCAGCGTCGCGCAGCCGGTCAGCAGCAGGGCGAGGGTCGCGACCGGCGCCGCCCTGGAGAATTGTGTCGTGGAGGGTCGGGGAATGCGCGACATGCCGGCTCTTCCAAAAGGGCCCGCCTTATATCACGCAGCGCCGGAGCGAGAAGAGGCGGCCGCCTCTGTGGGGACCGCCCGGCGCCACGCGGCGGAGCAGCCGGATGATCAGGCGGCCAGGCTGACGTCTGGTAGCACCCCGCGGCCGCTCAGGCGCCAGGCGCTCTGATCCGACATCAGGGCGTGTAGCAGGCGGTTGTTCAGGCCGTGGCCGGACCGGTGGCCGATGAAGGCGCCGCGGATCGGCTGGCCGGCGAGGGCGAGATCGCCGACCGCATCGAGCAGCTTGTGGCGGACGAACTCGTCGCGCCGGCGCAGGCCGGCCGGGTTCACCACCCGTGCATCGTCCACCACCACGGCATTGTCCAGCGAGCCGCCCTGGGCAAGCCCGGACGCCCGCAGCGCCTCGATTTCGCCGAGCATTGTAAAGGTGCGGCAGTCGGCGACCTCGGTGCGGAACGCACGCTCGGTCAGCGTCATGCTGTATGCCTGCCTGCCGATTGCCCGCGCCGGGAAGGCGATCGAGAGCGAAAGGGACAGGCATGGCTGGCTGGCGGGGCGCAACTCGGCGAACGCCTCGCCCTCCTCGACGCGCACGCGCTTGAGCACCTCGATCATGCTGCGCGAGCCCTGCTGCTCGCGGCGACCGGCGCAGTCGATCAGGAACACCAGCGGCGCCGCGGAGCCGTCCAGCACCGGGATCTCCGGCCCGTCAACCTCGATGATCGCGTTGTCGACCAGGCAGCCGGCAAGGGCGGCCATGACATGCTCGACGGTGGCGACGCGCACCTCGGGCTGCCCGCGGATGCCGATCACTGTGCTGAGCCGGGTCTCGACCACCATGTCGTGCCGGGCAGGGACGCGTAGGCCGAGGTCGGTGCGATAGAAGACGATGCCGCTATCGACCGGCGCCGGCCGCAACGTCAAATGAATGGTGCGCCCGGAGTGCAGGCCCACTCCGACGCAGGAGATCGGGTTGCGCAGGGTGTGTTGCCGGACGCGCCCGAACCGGATCGGCATATCGGTGGCGAGCGACGGAAACGCCCCGGGGGACGGGTCGGCATCGGGCGTGCTCACGCGATCCAGGCCGCCGCGATCCAGGATGAGGTCCACACCGTCGTCGCTGCCAGTCACCTGCAGGCTCTCGAGCGCGGCCAGACCATCCATGAACGAACCCCGTTTCCCGTGCATCGATCCCGGAACGCATCTGCGGGAGGAGCCAACATCTTCGAGGCTATGTCTAGACGGGGCGACGAGGCGCTGCCAGTCAACGATTATTGCCGACTATTTCGACCTAACCTCATGACAAGAAACGACTTTTTGTATCAAACCACATCGGCCGGCTGGTTGCCCAGCCGGCCGTTGGTCTGCCCGGTCGAACCGATCAGGCTGCCGTAGCGCTAGGACTGGCGGCGCAGGAAGGCAGGGATATCCAGGCCGGCCTCTTCCGCCGCGACCGGGCGCACGCTCGCTGTCGGTGCCTCGGCGCGATCCGCTCCGCTGTCGTACGACTGCTGATGGTCGTTCAGTTGCGGCTCGGCGCGCCGCGGATCGTGCGTCATCTGCGACGGCACCCCCGGCAGTGGTGCCGCACCACGACGCAGCGCGCCGGTCACGATGCCGAACAGGCTGCGGCTCGGCGTGGGTGCCGGCACCGGCTCGGTATGACCGCGCGGCGGCTCGGAAAACAGCCCGGAACGCGGCGACGCGGTGCGCAGGCCCCCGCTGTTCTGGCCACCTTGCGACGGCAACTGGTGCGGCAGCGCGCTCGGCGACGGCGCCCGCACGTAGTCCTGGTCGTCGTGCTGCGCGCCGGCGCTTGAATAGCCGCCATGCGACGATTGCGTTGGCGCCGCATAGTTCGGCGTCGGCGCCGGCGCCTCCGCCGCGGCGGCGAACTGCGACCAGTTGTCGCTCGCATGGCCGGGCGCATGCCGCGGTCCCTGCTGGGTCAGCACGGGTGCGCCGATCGGGCCGGTCGCCGGAACCGCCTTGCGCGCCGGACTGAAGCGCGAGCCGCCATACGCTGGCGTCGGCGCACCTTGGCCAACCGCTCCCGGGGTGGGATACGGGATCGGCTGGCTGATCTGAAGCGCCTCGTTCATGCGCGGCCGGTCGGCCTGAGCCACCGGCGTGTCGATCCCGGTCGCCACCACCGACACCCGGATGCGCCCGGTCAGGCTCTCGTCGATCGCCGAGCCGAAGATGATGTTGGCGTCCTCGGCCACCTCCTCGCGTATGCGGTTGGCGGCCTGGTCGACCTCGAACAGCGTCATGTCGTCGCCGCCGGTGATGTTGATCAGCAGGCCACGCGCACCCGCCATCGAGGTATCCTCGAGCAGCGGGTTGGAGATCGCGGCCTCGGCGGCGCGGATGGCGCGGTTCTCGCCGTCGCTCTCGCCGGTGCCCATCATCGCCTTGCCCATCTCGGCCATGACGGTGCGGATGTCGGCGAAATCGAGATTGACCAGGCCGGGGGCCACCATCAGGTCGGTCACGCCGCGCACGCCCATATACAGGACGTGGTCGGCCATCTTGAACGCCTCCTTCCAACCGGTGCGCTCGTTGGCGAGGCGGAAGAGGTTCTGGTTCGGGATCACGATCAGCGTGTCGACGAACTGCTGCAGCTCGGAGATGCCGGTCTCGGCCGCCTTGCCGCGCCGCACTCCCTCGAAGGTGAACGGCTTGGTCACCACGCCGACGGTCAGGATGCCGCGCTCGCGCGCCATGCGGGCGATCACGGGTGCTGCTCCCGTGCCGGTGCCGCCGCCCATGCCGGCGGTGATGAACACCATGTGCGCGCCGTCGAGATGACGGGCCAGCTCGTCGGCGGCCTCCTCGGCGGCGGCGCGGCCGATCTCCGGTTTCGCGCCGGCGCCCAGGCCCTGGGTCAGATGCGGTCCGAGCTGGATGCGGCGGTCGGCCCGGCTGTGGGTGAGCTGCTGGGCGTCGGTGTTCGCCACCACGAACTCGACCCCCTGCAACTGCAGCGCAATCATGTTGTCGACGGCGTTGGTGCCGCCGCCGCCGACACCAATCACGGTGATGCGTGGCGTGAAGTCCGAATAGGTCTGCTGCGGCAAGGTCAGGTTGAGGGTCATGAAGGCGTCACTCCGGGCTTGAGGACCCTGGGGTATTCTGAGGGGGCACCCTGGGGTTCAGTGTAGGCAGGCGTCCGTCTCGGGTCATCCGATTCGGTCGATCTCGTGGCAAGGCAGTTCGTCGTGCCGGTTCTGCTTCGCTTCCGGCCCGCCCTGCCTGGCTTCCTGAGAAAGGGCATCAGACGTGCTCGCGCAGCAGGTCGATCAGCCGGCGCAGCAGCCCGGACGGCCGGGGCTCGCTCAGATCGATGTCGTCGAGCGTGCGGCCGGCGCCGGCCGCATAGGCGAGCAGGCCGCTCGCGGTCGCAAAGCCGGGTCCGCCCGCATCCGCCGGCAGGCCGCGTATGCCGGTCGGCGAACCGAGCCGCACCTTGCGGTTGAGCACCCGGCTGGCCAGCCGCTGCACGCCGTCGAGCTGGCTGGCGCCACCGGTCAGCACCACCCGCTCGGCGCTCGCGCGCCCGAGACCGGCATTGTCGAGCCGGTCGCGCAGCAACTCGAACGTCTCCTCCAGGCGTGGGCGGATCACCGACACCACCCTGGAGCGTGGCATCCGGATGAAACTGTGCTCGTCCACGCCGACCTGCTGCACCTGCAGGATCTCGCGCTCATCCTCGCTGCTGGGTTCCGCGTTGCCGAATACCACCTTGAGCCGCTCGGCGCTGCCAAGCGGCGTCGACAGCACCTCGGCGATGTCCTTGGTGACGTGCAGGCCGCCGACCGGAAGCTGGCTGGTGTGCAGCAACTGGTTCTCGGCGAACACCGCCATCTGGGTGGTGCCGCCGCCCATGTCGATCACCGTGCAGCCGAGCTCGCGCTCGTCATCGACCAGCACCGAGAGCCCCGAGGCGAACGGAGCGGCCACCAGCTCGGTGATGCCGAGGTCGCAGCGCGCGATCACCGCGGTGAGGTTGCGCAGCGCCATGGCACTCGCATCGATCACGTGCAGCCGGGCCGAGAGCTGATCGCAATGGTGCCCGCGCGGATCCTCGACCCCGCCGACCTCGTCGACGACGAAGCCGAGCGGCAGGGCGTGGATGATCTCGCGTCCCTCGGTGCCGGCACGATGGCGCCCTTCGGTCACGATCCGGCGGATGTCGGCGTCGGCGACGACGCGGCCGCCGACCGGCCAGCGCACGTTGAACAGCCGGCTCTCCGGCTGGCCGCAGGTCAGGCTCACGGTGACGCTGCGCAGATGGTGGTCGGCGGCCTCCTCCGCCTGGCCGACGGCGGCGCGTATGGCGCGCTCCGCCTCGCGCAGGTCGGTGATGCCGCCGAGCCGCACGCCCCGGCTGCGCTGCCAGCCGCAGCCCATGACGCGGAGCGTGCCGTCCGGCTCGCCGCGGCCGATCAGGCAGGTGACCTTGCTGGTGCCGATATCGAGCACGCCGAACACCCCCGGCCGCCACTCGCGGCGCCGGCGCTGGTCCGGCGGCGACAAGGCGAGGGAGCGCTGGCCAGCCTGGTTGCCGGCGGCGCGTGCATCGGCCAGGGCGAGCGCGCGCGTCTGTGTCGCGTCATGCTCCCCGGCCTTGCGCGCCAGCGCCTTGCGGGTCCGCCTGGTCGTGCGCTTGCGCGCCATCGGCTCGAAGGCGGGGGGCTCGGACGCAACATGCACCTGGAGCTGGGTTCCGGGCTGCTCGCGACCCTGCTGGTTCTGGCCCGCAGGAGGGCGGGTGAGCTCGTTCAAGCCGGCCTCCTCATGATGGTGGCGCTGTCCGGCGCGGCGGGTGCCTGCGTTGCCGGCGCCCCCGGCGTCGCGTCCGGTAGGGCGGCCGCCGGCTGCGGACGAACGCGCAGCAGCAGCCGGTCGGGCAGGCGCAGGTCGATATTCACCAGCGGGCGCTCGAGCAGGTGCAGATGCTCCTCTAGCAGCGCCAGCCGGGCCAGCGCCGGCACTTCCTCGCCTTCCGGCAGCAGCACGTCGGTGCCGCCGCGCAGCGTCAGGTTCCAGCGCCGCTGCCCGACCCGCACGGCGGCGACCACATGGCTGCGGACCGTCGGCTGGCCGTCGAGCGCGTCGACCAGGTCGGCGGCCGCCATCGGAGCACCGGCGCCGACCACCAGCGGAAGCTGCGCAAAGGCCTCGGCGTCCTTGCCGTTCATGCCCTGCTGCGCCACCACCTGGCCGGCGCGGTCGATCAGCACGAAGCGGCCCTGGTCCTGCCAGACCGCGAACGGCCGGCGCTCGACGAGCTGCACCAGGACGGTGCCCGGCAGCCGGCGCTGCACCGTCGCATGCTCGACAAAGGCGAGCCGGTCGATGCGTCGGCGCGCCTGCTCGATCGAGAAGCCGAGCAGCGGATCGCCACGGGTCACGCCGAGGGCTGCCAGAACCGACGCCTCGGGCTGCATGTTGCGGCCCTGCACCACGATCTCGCTGACATGCAGCCCGCTGACCCGTCCCAGCTCGGCCCGCATCGGCGCGAAACCCTGCTCGCTGCGCATGGCGCGCTGGACATGCAGCGCGCCGCCGGCGGCTCCGAGCATGACGATGACAAGCAGCGCCGGCTTGATCATGCGGCGCCGCCGCCGGGCGAAGATCAGCAGCCGCGACGGGCGATCCATCGTGGCTGCCGCGGCAGGACCGTAGCCCGCGCGGATGCGCGTCACGCGCGGCATGCGGCGTGCTCCACCATCCAGGCGCACAGCGAGCCGAACTCCATGCCGCAGAACGCGGCCTGCTCGGGCAGCAGCGAGGTCGGCGTCAGGCCGGGCTGGGTGTTGACCTCGAGGATCACCAGCCGGCCGGGTGAGGCGTCGCCCGCGCGCGTGTCGTCGTAGCGGAAGTCGGTGCGCGACGCGCCGCTGCAACCCAGCGCACGATGCGCGGCGAGCGCGATCTCGAGCGCGCGCGCGAACGCCTCGGGATGGATCGTGGCCGGCAACTGGTGCTGCGATCCGCCGGCGGCATATTTTGCGTCGTAGTCGTAGAAGCCGTGGCTCATCGCCGGGTTGGGGGTGATGTCGGTCACGGTGAGGGCGCGGTCGCCGACCACCGAAACCGTCAGCTCGCGGCCGGCAATGAACTCCTCGACCAGCGCATTCGGCCCGAACTTCCAGCCGGCGGCGATCGCGGCGCGCGCGTTCGAGCCTTCGCGGATGATCTCGACGCCGACCGAGGAGCCCTCGTTGACCGGCTTGATCACGTAAGGCATCGGCAGCGGGTCGGCGTTCGCGAGGTCGGCGATGGCGACCAGACCGCCCTGCGCCACCGGCAGCCCGGCGGCGGCGAACACCGCGCGGGCGGCATGCTTGTCCATCGCGACCGCAGAGGCACGGATGCCGGAATGGGTGTACGGAATGCCGATCCAGTCGAGCACGCCCTGGATCGCGCCGTCCTCGCCGAAACGGCCATGCAGGGCGTTGAACACCACGTCCGGACGGTCGGCATCTAGGTCGGCGAGCAGGGCGCGCAGGTCCGGCCCGGCATCGAGCCCGCGCGCGTCGTAGCCGCTCTCGTTGAGCGCGCGCAGCACCTGGGCGCCGCTCGACAGGCTGACCGCGCGCTCGGCGGACAGGCCGCCCATCAGCACCGTGACCTTGCGCCTTCGAAAAGCGGTCATGTCGACATGACCTTGCGCCTTCGAAAAGCGGTCATGTCGACATGACCTTGCGGCGGCGCAGGATCGTCATGCCGGCACCCCGATGCGCTTGATCTCCCAGGCGAGCTCCACGCCGGATGTGGCAGCCACCCGCTCGCGCACCTGCTCGCCCAGGGCTTCCAGGTCGGCGGCAATGGCATGACCGGTGTTGAGCAGGAAGTTGCAGTGCTTCTCGCTCACCTGCGCGCCGCCGAAGGTGAGGCCCCGGCAGCCGGCGAGGTCGATCAGTTCCCAGGCGCGGCGGTCGCTCTCGCCTGGGTCTGGATTGCGGAAGGTCGAGCCGCCGGTCCGCGCCCGCACCGGCTGCGTCGCCTCGCGGGCGGCCCGGATCTCGGCAATGCGGGCCGCGACCAGCGCGCGGTCCGCCGGTTCGGCGCGAAAGCGGGCACGCACCACGATGGCGCCGTCCGGCAGCGCCGAGTGCCGGTACGAGAAGCCGAGCTGCTGCACCGGCAGCCGCAGCAGGTCGCCAGAGCGGGTCACGATCTCGGCCCAGTCGAGCACGTCGGTGATCTCGCTGCCGTAGGCGCCGGCATTCATCGCCACCGCGCCGCCGACGGAGCCGGGAATGCCGGCCAGGAACTCCAACCCGCGCAGCCCGGCGGACGCGGCGTGCTCGGCGATCGTCATGTCGAGGCAGGCGCTGCCGGCGACGATGCCGTCCTGCTCGACCACGACCCCGGAAAAGCCGCGCGCCAGCTTGACCACGATGCCGCGCAGCCCGCCGTCGCGGATGATCAGGTTGGACGCGGCGCCGATCGCCATCACCGGCAGCTCGGGTGGCAGCGCGGCCATGAAGGCTGCGAGGTCGCCCGCATCCTCCGGACGCACCAGCACGTCGGCGGGGCCGCCGACGCGGAACCAGCTCTGCGGTCCGAGCGGCGCGTTCACGGTGGCGCGGCCGCGGATCGGCGGCAGCAGCGACGAGAAGCCGTCCCGGGCTCTGACCGCGTTCATGCGGCGTGGCCGCCGCGCTGCTTCTGCAGCACCGCGAGCTGCTGGGGCAGGGTCTGCGCCCAGGCGGTGATGTTGCCGGCACCCAGGCAGATCACGAAGTCGCCCGGACGCGCGATGGCGTGCACCATCTCGGCGAGATGCTCAGGCCCCGGCAGCGGCACCACGCTGCGATGGCCGCGGGCGCGCAGGCCGTCGACCAGCGCATCGCGGTCGAACCCTGCGATCGGGGTCTCGCCGGCGGCATAGACGTCGGCGATGATCACCGTGCCGGCGTCGTTCATGCAGGTGCAGAACTCCTCGAACAGCGCGCTCAGCCGCGAATAGCGATGCGGCTGCACCACGGCCACGACATCGCGCGCGCCGGCCTGCCGCGCCGCCTTGAGCACGGCCGCGATCTCCACCGGATGATGCCCATAGTCGTCGACGATGCTGATGCCGCCGGCCTCGCCGATACGGGTGAAGCGGCGTTTGACGCCCTTGAAGGCGGCGAACGCCGAACGCAGCGTGCCGTCGTCGATTTCCATCTCGACCGCGACCGCGATCGCGGCGAGCGCGTTCGACACGTTGTGGCTGCCCAGCATCGGCAGCCGGAACGGACCCAGCCGGCGGCTGCGGTTGCGGGCGCGGTCGGTAAAGGCGACCTCGAAGGTGGCGCCGCGCTTGTCGGCGACCAGGCGTTCCGCGCGCACGTCGGCCTGCGGGCTGAAGCCGTAGGTGATGACGCGATGGTCCGACAGGCGGGGGATCATCTGCTGCACCGCCGGATGATCCACGCACAGCACCGCGAAACCATAGAACGGGATGTTGGAGACGAACTGGTCATACGCCGCCTGCATGGCTTCGGCCGTGCCCCAATGGTCCAGATGCTCGGGATCCATGTTGGTGACCACCGCGATGGTCGCCGGCAGGCGCAGGAACGAGCCGTCGCTTTCGTCGGCCTCGACCACCATCCAGTCGCCCGCACCCATGCGCGTGTTGGTGCCGTACGCCTCGATGATGCCGCCATTGATCACCGTCGGATCGAGGCGGGCGGCTTCCAGCACGGCGGCGATCAGGCTGGTGGTGGTGGTCTTGCCGTGCGTGCCGCCGACCGCGATCGACCAGCGCAACCGCATCAGCTCGGCCAGCATCTCGGCGCGGCGCACCACGGGTATGAGCCGCGCCCGGGCGGCCGCAACTTCCGGGTTGTCGCGCTTCACCGCGGTCGAGATCACCACCACCTGGGCGGTGCCGAGATTGGCCGCCTCGTGGCCGATCAGCACCGGGATGCCGGCGGCGCGCAGCCGCATGACGTTGGCGCTCTCGGCGATGTCGCTGCCCTGCACCGCATAGCCGAGCGTGTGCAGCACCTCGGCGATGCCCGACATGCCGATGCCGCCGATGCCGACGAAGTGGATCATGCCGATATTGAGCGGAAGCGCCCTCATGCCGTGGTCTCCATCCTGGGTCCAGGCGCGCTGGATGCGGACGGGATGGCCGACGATGCAGGCCGGCGCAAGCGGCTCTCGACCAGGTCGGCCAGCAGGCGGGCCGCGTCGGGGCGACCAAGGCCGGCGCTGGCGGCCGCCGCACTCGGCAGCGCCAGCGGATCGGTGAGCAGCGTCGGCAGCAGCGCCGACAGTCCGGCGGCGTTGAAGTGCGGCTGCGTCACCAGCCAGCCAGCTCCGGCGGCGACCAGGGCGGTGGCGTTCGCGGTCTGCTCGTCGCTCGCCGCGATCGGCAGCGGCACCAGCAGCGCCGGCCGCCCGGCCACGGTGATCTCGGCGACGCTGGAGCCGCCGGCGCGGCCGATCACCAGGTGCGCCGCCGACAGCAGGCTGGGGATATCGCGCAGGAACGGCGCCACCTCGGCCGGGATCCCGGCCTGGGCGTAGGCCGCCCGCACCCGATCGACATCCTCGGGGCGCGCCTGCTGGGTGACGCGCAGCCGCGCGCGCAGCCCCGGCTCGAACTGCGCCAGCACGCCCGGCATGATGTCGGCCAGCACCCGCGCCCCGAGCGAGCCGCCCCAGACCAGCAGGTTGATGATCTCTCCCGGCGTCCGATAGGGCCGGCCCGCGATGGCGGCGATGTCCGGGCGCACCGGCATGCCGGTGAGGGTGACCTCCGCTCCCATCGGCAGCCGCGCGGTGTTCGGGTAGCTGGTCGCCACCGCGTCGGCGAAGCGGGCGAGCTGGGCGTTGGCCAGGCCGAGCACGGCGTTGCCCTCGTGCAGCACGATCGGCGGGCGCCGGCGGCCGAGCAGGCGGGCGGCGAGCAGCGGCGGCACCGACGGGTAGCCGCCGAAGCCGATCACGGCGGCGGCATCCAGGCCGGACAGGATGCGGCGCGCCTCGATGACGCCGGCGCCAATCGCGGCGAGGCTGCGCAGCCGGCCGGCGAGGCCACGGCCGGCGACGCCGGCGCCGGGCAGCACGTGCTGGGGTCCGCGGGCGAACACCCCGCCCTCGCGCTGGCCGCCGCGCCGGTCGGTCATCAGTATCAGCCGGTGGCCGCGCGCCAGCAGTTCGGCGCCGAGCGCCTCGGCGGGGAAGAAGTGGCCGCCGGTGCCGCCGGCGGCGATCACGATCGGGCCGCTCATGACGTCATCGCCTGCGACACACGACGGCGCCGCTGCAGCACCCGCACCCGCGGCCGCCTGCGGGTCAGCGCCAGCACCATGCCGATGGTCAGCGCCACCGAGATCGCTGAGGAGCCGCCATAGGAAATGAAGGGCAGCGTCATCCCCTTGGTTGGGATCAAATGCAGCGTCGAGCCCATGTTGACGAAGGCCTGCAGGCCGAAGCCGGTCACCAGCCCGCAGCTCGCCAGCACGATGAACGGGTCGTCCTCGGCCAGCAGCTTGAGCAGCGTGCGGATCACGATGAAGCAGAACACGCCGATGATGAACAGGCAGACCAGCAGCCCGAACTCCTCGCCGGCGACCGCGAACACGAAATCCGCATGCGCGTCGGGCAGCAGGTCCTTGACCCGGCCCTCGCCCGGTCCGCGCCCGAGCAGGCCGCCATTGCCGAATGCCTGCAACGCGGTGTCGATCTGGTAGTGGTCGCCGACATTGGGGGTGCAGGAACCGCTCGACCCGGCTGCGCACATGCGGGAACACGAAATAGGCGCCGATGAAGGCGCTCACCATCGCGCTGCAGCCGACGCCGACGAAGAACATGTTGAGCCCGTCGATGAACAGCTGGGCCATGAACACGGTGGTGATCACCGTCAGCATGCCGATGTCGGGCTGCGACTTCAGCAGCAGCAGGATCACGCCGAACACCACAAAGGCGATCGCCATGCCTGGAAAATAGCGCTTGCGGCGGCGCTCGGTGAGCAGCCAGGCGGTCACCACCGCGAAGCACGGCTTGAGGAACTCGCCTCGGCTGCACCGACATCATCGGCAGCGCGATCCAGCGCCGCGCGCCCTTGATCTCGATGCCGTGCACTAGGGTGAGCGCGGTGGCGCCGATCGCGACCAGGCAACCCGCCAGCGAAAGCCGGCGCACGCCCTTCGGCGGCAGCATCGACACCGCCATCACGATGCCGCCGGCAATGATGAGGAAGATCACCTGCTTGAGGATGAACATGTCGCGCGACGCGCCGATACGGGCGGCGACCGCCGGGCTTGCCGCCAGCATCAGCACGTAGCCGAAGCCGATCAGCACGCCGATGCAGCCGAGCGTCCAGCGATCCACGGTCAGCCACCAGCGGCCGATCAGCGAGTTGTCGATACGCGACAGGCTGCGCATCAGGCGGCACTCCCCGCCAGTCCTGCCCGGTCTTTCGACAGGCCCTGCACCAGCGCTGCGAAGGCAAGGCCGCGCGCTTCGAAGTTCGGGAACTGGTCGAAACTGGCGCAGGCCGGCGACAGCAGCACCACCGGCGCCGCATGGGTGCGGGCCGCCGCGAACGCCTCCGGAACCGCCGCCTCCAGCGTGTCCACGATCCGGTGGCGGACGCCTCTGGCGGACAGGGTGTTCGCCAGCGTCGGTGCGTCGCGGCCGATCAGCAGGGCTTCGGCGATGCGGGGGAAATATCCGGCCAGGGCCTCGATCCCGCCCGACTTGGCGAGGCCGCCGGCAATCCAGACGAGGCGGTCGTAGCATCCCAGCGCGCGGGCCGCGGCGTCGGCATTGGTCGCCTTGCTGTCGTCGATGAAGTCGATGCCGTCGACGGTGGCGATGCGGCGCTGGCGGTGCGCGAGCCCCGGGAAGCTGGCCAGCGCGGGCGCGACCGCCGCCTCCGGCACCCCGAGATGATGCGCCATGGCGATCGCGGCGCGGGCGTTCTGGGCGTTGTGCGCGCCGGGCAGGGCGGGTGCCGGTGCGGGCAGGCCGTCCTTGCCGCTCACGGTGACCAGGACCGCCGGGCCATCCTGCAGGGTCTGCTCCTGCTCGCACGACCAGGCATCGTCCAAACCCAGCACCGCGACGTCGCCCTGGGCCTGGCGATCGAAGATGGACAGCTTGACGTCGCCATAGGCCGCGAGGTCGCCGTGCCGGTCGAGATGGTCGGGTGCAAGGTTGAGCAGCGCCGCCGCATCGAAGCGCAGGCTCGACAGCCGCTCGAGCATATAGCTCGACATCTCCAGCACATAGACGCCGTCGTCGCCGAGCAGCGGCAGCGACAAGGCGGCCGGCCCGAGATTGCCGCCGGCCGCATTCGGGATGCCCGCCTCGGTGAGCAGGTGGGCGAGCAGGGCGGTGGTGGTCGACTTGCCGTTGGTCCCGGTGATGCCGGCGAAGCGCGCCCGGCTGCCGGCTGCCCGCACCGCCTCGAACAGCAGCTCGGCGTCCGACAGCACCGGCACGCCGTCCGCGAGCGCCCGCGCCGCGACCGGGTGCGGCACCGGCAGCCGGTGCGGGATGCCCGGCGACAGCACCAGCGCGTCGAACCCCGCCATGCTGTCGATCGGCGCGATCGTGACCCGCTGGACCGGACCGGCGAGGGCGGCGCGCGCGCGCTCGCCATCGTCCCAGGCGATCACCTCCGCCCCCATGCCGGCCAGCGCCCGGGCGGCGGCGGCGCCGTTGCGGCCAAGGCCGAGCACCGCGTAGCGACGTCCGGCGAACAGGTCGGCAGGGAACACCAGACCACTCATCGTATCTTCAGAGTCGCCAGCCCGGCGAGGCCGAGCATGATCGAGACGATCCAGAAGCGGATGACGATCTTCGGCTCCTGCCAGCCCTTCTTCTCGAAATGATGGTGCAGCGGCGCCATCAGGAACACCCGGCGCTTGGTGCGCTTGTACCAGAACACCTGGATGATGACCGACAGCGTCTCGACCACGAACAGGCCGCCGACGATGCACAGGACGATCTCGTGCTTCACCGCGACCGCCACCGCGCCCAGCGCCGCCCCCAGGGCCAGCGAGCCGGTGTCGCCCATGAACACCTCGGCCGGTGGCGCATTGAACCACAGGAAGCCCAGCCCGGCGCCGATCAGCGCGGCGCAGAACACGCCCAGCTCGCCTGCGCCCGGCACCGGATGCAGCTGCAGGTAGTCGGCAAAGATGCGGTTGCCGACGAGATAGGAAATCAGCGCGAACACCAACGCGGCGATCACCACCGGCACGATCGCCAGGCCGTCCAGCCCGTCGGTGAAGTTCACCGCGTTGCCGAAGCCGGTGATCACCAGCATGGCGAAGATCGGAAACGCGTAGCCGAGCGGCAGCAGCAGCTCCTTGACGAACGGGAACGCCACCGTGCCTTCGAGCGGCACCGGCATCAGGCTGTTCAGCCACCAGCCGCCGATGAGCGAGGTGGCAAACTCGCAGCCGAGCCGCACCCGCTTGCTGACGCCGGCGGTGTTGCGGCGCGACAGCTTGAGATAGTCGTCTGCGAAGCCGACCGCCCCGAAGGAAGCGGTGATCGCCAGCACCGCCCAGACGAAGCGGTTCGACAGGTCCGCCCAGAGCAGGGTCGAGAGGAACAGCGACAGCAGGATCAGCACCCCGCCCATCGTCGGCGTGCCGGATTTTTCCACGATGTGCCGCTCCGGCCCCAGGGCCCGGATCGGCTGGCCGCCGCGCTGCACCTGGCGCAGCCGGGCAATCACCCGCGGACCCAGCCACAGCGACAGGAACAGCGCCGTCAGGCAGGCAGCACCCGAGCGGAAGGTGATGTAGCGGAACAGGTTGAACAGCGCGAACTGCTCGGCGAACGGGCGTGCCAGGTTGTAGAGCATCAGCGCGCCGCATCGCCGGGGACCAAACTGTCGGCCAGCAGGGCGGCGACGACCTCGCGCATGCGGCTGCCGTAGCTGCCCTTGACCAGCACGACGTCACCGGGCCGCACCGCTTCGGCCACCCTCGGCGCCAGCATCGTTGCATCCGCTTCAGATGCGCCTTGCAGATCCTGCGGCAATTCCTTGTAGAGTCTGGTCATCATCTCGCCGCAGCAATAAACGATGTCCGCCGATTCGCGCACGAACGGCACCAGCGATAAGTGCTCCGACGCTGCGAAATCGCCCAATTCGAGCATGTCGCCGAGCACCGCCACCCGCCTTGCGGCGGGCAGCAGCGACAGCACCTCGAGGGCCGCCCGCACCGAGGCGCCGGAGGCGTTGTAGCTCTCGTCGAGCAGTGCCGCGCCACCCGGCAGGGGCCGCAGCGCGCCGCGTCCGTCACCGGGCAGGAACTCCGCCAAGGCCGCCGCCGCCCGCGCCACGTCGCCGCCGAGCGCATGCACCGCCCCGAGGCAGGCCAGGCTGTTCATCGCCATGTGCCGCCCTGGCGCCGACAGAGTGACCGGAACCTGAACTTCCTCAAAATCAGCGATGTAGACAGTTTTGCTCGCCTGCAGGCTGAGCTTCAGCAGGCGGATGTCGCCATCCTCGCCAAAATGCAGCACCCGTATCCCGGCGGCGGTGGCCCGGCTGGCCACGACGTCGAGCCCGGGCGCCTCGGTCGGGATCACCGCGACGCCGCCGGGGCGCAGGGCGGCGACCAGGGCACCCTTCTCGGCGGCGATCGCGTCGAGGCTGCCCATGTGGCCGATATGGCTGGCAGCGATGGTGGTGATGACCGCCACGTCCGGACGCACGAGCCCGGCGAGCGGGGCGATCTCGCCCGCATGGTTCATGCCGATCTCGCAGACGCAGAACGCCGTCCGGGGATCGAGCCGGGCCAGTGTCAGCGGCACGCCCCAATGGTTGTTGTGCGAGGCGCTCGCCGCATGCGTGGTCCCAAGCGCCGACAGCGCGGTGCGGAGCATCTCCTTGGTCGTGGTCTTGCCGACGCTGCCGGTGACGGCGACCACCCGCCCGCCGAAGCGCAAGCGCGCAAAGCGGCCCAGATCGGTGAGGGCGGCCCTTGTGTCGCGCACATGCAGCAGACTCGGGTCCCGTGCCACGCCAGCCGGCAACGCGGCAGCGTCATGCACGACGGCACCGCCGGCGCCGAGCCTCAGCGCCCGTTCGACATGCGCATGACCGTCGGAATGCTCGCCGACCAGTGCGATGAACAGGTCGCCCGGCTGCAGGCTGCGGGTGTCGATCGACACGCCGCTCGCCGCGATCGGTCCGCCGGCAGTGCCACCGGTCGCCTGCTGCAGCGCCTCGTGGGTCCAGAGCACGCTCATTGGGTCAGCCCAAGCTCGGGCAGGTCAGGCAGCCCGGCCAGCCGGCGGATCACGCCGCGATCGTCGAACGGCAGCGTCTTGTCGCCGATGGTCTGGCCCTGCTCGTGGCCCTTGCCGGCCACCACCAGCACGTCGCCGGGACGCAGCGCCTGCAGCCCGGCCGAGATCGCCCGCTCGCGGCCGCCGACATCGACGGCGTTGCCGCAGGCGGCCATGATCTCGGCGCGGATCGCGGCCGGCGGCTCGCTGCGCGGGTTGTCGTCGGTGACGATGGCAACGTCCGCCAGCCGCTGCGCCACCGCGCCCATCATCGGCCGCTTCCCGCGATCACGGTCGCCGCCGGCGCCGAACACCACCACCAGGTGGCCGCCGGCGGCATGCGGCCGCAGCCCGTGCAGCAGCCGCTCCAGGGCGTCGGGCGTGTGCGCGTAGTCGACATAGGCGGCGGCCCCGTTCGGCAGCGTCGCCGCCAGCTCCATGCGGCCGCGCACGCCGGCAAGATAGGACAGATGCGGCAGCAGGCGGGTCAGCGAGGCGTCGTCGGGATCGGCAAGTGCGGCCGCCAGCAGCACGTTGTCGGCCTGGGTGCGGCCCGGCAGCGGCAGCGCGACCTCGTGCCGCGCGCCCTGGATCTCGAGCTCCAGGAGCTGCCCGTTCGCCCGCGGGGTCGAGCGGTGCAGCCGGATGCTGGTGCCGCGCTCGCCGACCGTGCGCAGCACCTGGTGGCGGGTCCTGGCGGTGGTGGTGAGGCGCTCCAGCGTCTGCGCGTCCATGTCCGCATTGACCACGGCGAGGCCGCCCTCGGGCAGCAGGGTGTCGAACAGGCGCAGCTTGGCGCGCCGGTATTCCGACAGCGTGCCGTGATAGTCGAGATGGTCGCGGGTCAGGTTGGAGAAGCCGGCGGCGGTGATCGCTACCCCGTCCAGCCGGTACTGGTCGAGCCCGTGCGAGGAGGCCTCCAGCGCCACCGCGCCGACGCCGTCGCGGCGCAGTTCGGCCAGGATGCGGGCGAGCTCGATGCTGTCCGGCGTGGTCATCGCCGGTCCAGGATGGGGGCCGCTGGACTGCGGTATCCTCGGCGCGATCACGCCGAGCGTGCCGAGGCTGGCCGACGCCACGCCGTCGAGCGTCCAGAGCTGGCGCAGGAACTCCGCCGTGCTGGTCTTGCCGTTGGTGCCGGTGATCGCCGCGATCCGCTCCGGCTGCGGGCCGGCCAGGCGGGCCGCCAGCAGCGCCACGGTGTAGCGCGGCTCGCTGTCCAGCAGCAGCGGGCGCTTCGGCACGCCCTCGGGCCAGAGGGTGCCGGTCGGGGCCAGCACCGCCGCGGCGCCGGCGGTGACGGCGTCGACGATGTAGCGCCGCCCGTCGCTGCTGCGTCCCGGCACGGCAACGAACAGGGTGCCGGCGCGGACCTGCCGGCTGTCCAGGGTGAGGGCGGCTATTTCCGTCGCGCCGGCGCCGGGCGGGACCGGCAACCCGATCTCGCCGCCGGCCAGTTCATCGAGCCGCATTTCGGCTCGTCTGGAGCGCGTCGGGAGACGCATCTCGTCGCTCCGGCAACCCGTCGCGATAGGAGATCGTCTGGCGCAGCCGATCGAGGTCCGGCTTGCCTGCATGGTGCGCGGCCTCGTGCAGACGCGAGCGCTCCTCGTCGTGTGGATCGCCGGGATCGTTGCCCGGTCCGAGCTGGCGGGAGCCGGATGGGGCGGCCGGCTGCATCGGGATGTCGAGTTCCGCATCGATCCTTGCGGCATCTGCGGTGTTCGGGAACAGGCCGAGCATCGGCCCGATGCGGGCCACGATCTTGGCGACCGTGGGTGCCGCGTTCCAGGCGGCGGTGGTCCAGCCATGCGTCGCCTTGGTCGCCATCGGGCTGTCGAGCATGACATAGACCGCATAGCGCGGCGTGTTGATCGGAAAGATGCCGGTAAAGGCCGCGATGTTGACGTGCTTGAGGTAGCCGCCACGCGCGCCGACCTTCTCGGCGGTGCCGGTCTTGCCGCCGACGAAGTAGCCGGGCACCTCGGCGCTCTTGCCGATGCCCTTGGTGACCACCAGGCGCAGCATCTTGCGCAGCAGCAGCGAGTTCGCGTCCGACAGCAGCTTCGGGCCTTCGGGCACGATCTCGGCGTCGCCCGCGACGTCGGCGTTGTTGTCGGAGGCGCCCTGGCCCGTCGAGGGAGGGCCGTCGCTGACCGGCAGATGCTCCGAGACGTTCTGGAAACCGTCGCCCGCAAGGCTCGCCGCACCCGCGGTGGTGAACATGCGCGTGCCCTGGCCGTCGGCCTGCTGCTGCGGCTCGGGACGCGCAAGCAGCGTCGGCCTGACCAGCACGCCGCCATTCGCCGCCGCCGCGGTGCCGCGCACGATGGCGAGCGGCGGCTCGGCGACGCCATGGCCGAAGCCCACCGTCATCACCGTCGATTGGCCCCAGCGCGCGAGCCCCGGGATTATCGGGTGGCCGGCCTCGGGCAGCTCGATCGGCACCCGCGAGAAGAAGCCCATCGCGCGCAGCCAGTCCTGCTGGCGCCTGGCGCCGACATCGAGCGCGATGTGCGCCGCCGCCGGGTTGGAAGAATACGCCATCACTTCCGGCATCGACAGCCACGGCGCGAAATGGTCGGTCTTCATGTCGGAGATGGTGTAGCGGCCGACATGGATCGGGATCGTCGAGAACCGATCCCAGACATGCGCCACGTTATCCTGCAGCGCCATCGCCGCGGTCTGCAGCTTGAAGGTGGAGCCGGGCTCGTACATGCCGGTGACCGCGCGGTTGAAGCGCTGGTCGTCGGTGGCGCGGTTGAACAGGTTTGAATCATAGTCCGGCAGGCTGACCATGGCGACGACCTCGCCGGTGCGCACGTCCATCACGATGGCGCAGGCGCCGATCGCCTGGAACTCGATCTTGGCGGCCGCCAGTTCGTCGCGCACCACCGCCTGCACCCGCACGTCGAGCGACAGTTTCAGCGGCGAGGCATCCGAGGTCAGGCGGCGATCGAAGAAACGCTCGACACCGGCGACGCCGTGGTCGTCGACATCGACCGCGCCCATGATCTGCGCTGCCGTGCGCCCGAGCGGGTAGCGCCGCTTCTCGCCCGGCTGGAAATAGATGCCGGGAATGCCGAGGTCGTTGATCGCGATCTCCTTGTCGGGCGGGATCTCGCGGGCGAGGTAGACGAACTGCTTCTTCTCGGAGAGCCGGCGCACCACGTCGTCGACATCGACCGACGGCAGGATCGCGTGCAGCTTCCGCGCGGCGTCGCGGGGATCCATCAGCTCGAGCGGATTGGCGAACACGGTCGCCATCGGCAGCGAGATCGCCAGGATCTGCCCGTTGCGGTCGGTGATGGTGGCGCGCTTCACGCGCGACAGGCTGAGATCGTCAGCCATGAGCCCTTTGGGGTCGGCGCCCTGGGTCGGGATCCGGGGCACCTGCGGCGCGATCTGCCGGGGCGCCGGCGCCATCGGATGCAGCACGGTGGCCAGGGTCAGCTTGAGCCCGACCGCGCCGAACAGCACCCCGAAGCCGCCGGCGACGCTGAGCAGGCGCACCCGCATGCGCTCCATCAGCGCGCGCTGCGCCAGGTCGCCGTGGGTGACGCTGACGAGGGTTTCGCGCCCAGGGAGGGGCTCACGGCCGGGCAGCGTCTGCTCCTGGGTCACGTCTTTGTCTTCTTGGCCTGTCTACCCGGTTGCCGTCTCTTCCTAGTTGCCGTCCTGCATCGGAACCGGCGGCGGCAGGGCCACGTGAGAGAAGCCGAGCGAGGAGCCGCCAAAGCCGGCCACCTGGTAGCGGGGCGACTGGTATCTGGAGTCCTGGGCCGAGACGTAGCGCTGGGCCGGGCGCCAGGCGGCGATCGGCAGCGGCGCCGGATGCGTCATGGAGGCATTCGGGATCAGCCGGCGCAGCGGCAGCGCCGAATAGGCTGCCATCTGCACCAGCGGCGCGGTCCGGCCGGGATGCACGGCCTTGTATTCGACCGGGCGAGCGGGCTGCGTCGAGGCCAGCAGAACCGGCCGGGGCGCATGCGGACGCACAGGCGCGCGACGTGGCTGGGCGACGGCGGCGACGTGCCGGGCGGGCTCCGGGGCGGCCTGGGTGTCGGCCGGCTGGTCCGCGCCGTCGGCGATCTGCACGTCAGGCGTATGCGGGGTGTCCGACAGCGTGGCGAGCTCGGACGGCAGCGTGGCGCGCGCCATGACCTGTTCCGGCGTGATCTCCGCCGGCTGGGCCGGAGCGGGCGCGTCGGGCTGGATCAACTCCGGCAGCCGCTGCTCCACCGAGGCGAGCTGCACGAACTGGGTCGGGTCCAGCGGGTGCAGCTGCGGCAGGAACCGCGTCGCCAGCGACTGCAGACGGTCCGGCTGGTTCAGCAGCGCCCACTCCGCGCGCAGCATCGAGGTGCGCTCGCGTATCTGCTGGGTCTCCAGCACCACCCTGGAGATCTGCTGGTCGAGCACCGTGGTCTGGTGCTTCTCGGTGTACAGGTACAGGCCGGAGGTGCCGGCGAGCACGACACAGAAAAAGGTCAGGGGACGGATCATGCGGGGCTTCCTGCCGGCAGGGTCGGTGGTGCGAGTGTCGGTGTGCTGAGGCGTTCGAGCCCGCGCAGCCTGGCGCTGCGGGCGCGCGGGTTGCGGCTCTCCTCGCGCTCGCCGGGGCGCGCGGCCCGGTTGGCGAGCAGCCGGTAGCGCGGCGGCGTGGCGCGCCCGTCGAGGCCGCGCGGATCGTGGCGCGACGGCTGCGGCAGGCGGCCGGCGGCCTCGATCATGAAGCGCTTGACGATGCGGTCCTCGAGGGAATGGAACGCGACCACCACCAGCCGGCCGCCCGGCGCCAGCAGCTCGGCGGCCTGGGCCAGGCCGCGTCCGATTTCTCCCAGTTCGTCATTGACGCGCAGGCGCAGCGCCTGGAACGAGCGGGTTGCGGGATCGAGGCGCCCCGAGCGATCCGGGGGCACCACCGCGCGGATGATGGCGGCAAGCTGCAGCGTGGTCTCGATCGGCGCCTCGGCGCGCGCGGCCACGATCGCGCGCGCGACCCGCCGGGACAGCCGCTCCTCGCCGAGAGTGTAGAGCGTGTCGGCGAGCTCGGCTTCCGGCAGCGTGCGGATCAGGTCGGCGGCACTTTCGCCGTGCCGGCTCATGCGCATGTCGAGCGGGCCTTCGGCACGGAACGAGAAGCCGCGCGCCGGATCGTCGAGCTGGAACGAGGAGACGCCGAGATCGAGCACCACGCCGTCGAGACGCCGCACGCCGCGCTCGGCCAGCAGCGCCATCATGCTGCCGAAGCTGCCTTCGATGAGATGCAGCCGTGCCGCCTGGTCGCCATCCTGCCCGTTCTCATCCTGCCGGGCGATTTCCTGCATGATCGCGGCGCCGCGCTCGATTGCCTGCGGGTCGCGATCAATCGCCCAGAGCGTGCAGCGCGCCGCCGCCATGATGCCGCGGGCATAGCCGCCGCCGCCGAAGGTGCCGTCGAGATAGAGGCCGCCGTCGCGCGGCGACAGCATTTCCAGCACCTCCGGCAGCATCACCGGCGCATGGCCGTCCGCCTTTGCCGAAGACCCGCTCGCGGATGTTTCGCTCCGGGCGCGGATGCGGCGCGCGCTCATGACTGGCTCGCCCCACCGGAACGCGCGCCCGGCAGGCTGACGGCGCGTGCCCGCACGCGGGCTTCGTTGCGCCTGCGCTCGGCAGCTTTGGGTTCCCAGATCTGGAAGATGTGGCCTAGCCCCATGAATGCAACCGAATCGGTCAGTCCCGCATGTGCGGACAGGATCTCTGGAAGCATGATTCGCCCCTCCTTGTCCGCATCGATAGGATAGGCATCCGCATAAATCGCCGCGGCGAGGTCGTCATGGTCTTCGGAGAACATGTCGAGCTGGTCGAGTGGGCTCGCGAGCGCCGCGAATGCTGCCGGCGGCCAGGCCTCTATGCAGGGATGCTTGTGCGACGGACGAAGAACGATCTGTACCGGGCCCTGCACGTCGTCGAGCGCGATTGCCTGGTCACGCGCGGCACGTTCGCGCAGCGCCGAGCGAAATCCGGCGGGCACCGAGACCCGGCCTTTCGCGTCGAGACGGTTCTGGTGGGTGCCGAGGAACACGCTCATGCTGTGCGACGCCCCCTTTGCTCACCCGGGCGCCCGATGCAGCGCCGCTCGTGCCCGCGGACATCGCGTTCGGGACTCAGCGAACCGGTGGGTCCGGTCCGGCAAGCATTCGCTGAAACGCTCTGTATCGTGGGCATCCTTGGGATATCATGGGCCAACATGGGCGGTCAAACCAGAAAGCATGTTCTTTCCACGACTTGTGCGGTTTTGCGTGGTAGCCGGAAGAACAGCAGGTTGGCCGTCCAACTGTTGCGCAATCGCTATAATTCGAGATGTCTGTTCTTGGATTGTTCTGGTTCGCGAGCGATCTGAACCGTGAATGTGAACAATGCGGGCGCTCGACGCGGACTCGAATCGGTGTCGTAAGGAGGAGGAGCGTGGCGAGCAGGGCGAAGGTGCCAGACGGCCTGTAAGCCGGGTTCTGTCCGCACCTTGCGATGCGGGACGGTCATTCCTCTGGGACACGCATTGCTGCGTGCCTCGCGCGACCAACCCGGGCGGCGAGGCGAAGACCTCCGGAGCCGGCCCGCGACAGGAGTCGCGAACCGGTCCTGCCGCCCCTATTCGGTCTTGCTCCCGGTGGGGTTTGCCCTGCCGCCGCCGTTGCCGGAAGCGCGGTGCGCTCTTGCCGCACCGTTTCACCCTTGCCGGCAGGCCGGCCCGGTTGCCCGGGCCGGCGTGCAGGCGGTCTGTTCTCTGTGGCACTTTCCCTGGGGTCGCCCCCGCCGGCCGTTAGCCGGCACCGTTCCTTCGTGGAGCCCGGACTTTCCTCCACCGCGCCTGGCGCCGCCGTTGCGGGCGGCTCAGGAGCAGCAGCGACCGTCCGGCCGTCTGGCGGGGCGGACCCTGGGGCCGGGTCGCGCCTACGTCAAGCAGCTAGCGTGCCGGGCCCGGGGATGCGGGTGGTAGTGCGGGATGCCGCCGAGCTCGATTTCGAGGATCGTCGGCCGGGGCAGCGGCGGCAGGCCAAGTTCCGCCCGGCCGTCGGTCCAGCAGGCGTCCGTCGCCGCCTCGCGTGCATGCCAGCCGGAGCGGCTGCCATCGGCGAGCGGCAGGATCTGCGTCGCGAGACCGTTCCAGAGCAGGGCGCGGCTGACCTGCACGCCAAGCCGGCGGCGGTCATCCACGAACGGGCCCTCGATCTCTGCCGGCACCGCAGAGCGCGACAGCAGCGTGATCGAGACGGTGCCTTCCGGCAGCACGAAGAAATGCCGTGATCCGCGCCGGTTGCGCGCGCGCAGGACGCTGCCGTCCGTCAGGCACAGGCGCAGGTCGGGATCGTCGGAGGCGGCGTCGGTCTGCCTCGCTGTCGCCGCACCGGCGCTTTCGCGCAGCCGGCGCCAGATCGGCTCGACGACCTCGCGCGCGGTGGTGAGCGGTGCGGCGGCGTCCGCCGTCCAGTCGGCGGCGGCGCGGTCCTGGACGCCGAAATTGCCGCTGGTGCCGGTATCGAGATAGCTCTCGGTGGTCAGGCCCTCGGCGAACAGGATGACGTGCCGCTCGCACTCGACATGATGGACGTCGTACTGGCCGAGGCCCGGCTCGCGCAGGATGCTGATGTCGTTCACCAGCATGCGGGCCGGGATGAGGCCGCCCTCCACCAGGATGCAATGCTCCGGCGTCACCAGCAGGTCGCGCCGTGGCTGGTCGGGGGCAAAGGCATGCGCCCGGATGCGGATCGGGGCGGACTGCACGCCGCCGACGGTGGCGTCGATGACGCTATGCCCGAGCCAGCGCACCCGCGAGACGCCGCGGAGGGCGCCGTCGAGCGTCACCACCTCGTCGCCCACGGCCAGCGCCTCGATCGCGACCTCGCCGCGCGTGGTCTCGATGCGGGAGCCGGCCAGGAAGCAGCTCACGGTGATGGTCGTGCCGCCGTCGGTGGCCGTGCTCAGGTGGAAGGATGCAGTGGTGAGGTTGGCCCCCGTGATGTTGGTGAGCTGAAGGCTCGATCCGCCGCCGGCAAGGGTCAGGGTCGTGCCGGAGTATGTTTCGGAGGTGAATTTCTGCGTGCCGATCTCGAAGCTGTCACTGGCGACAAGGCTGGTGATGGCATACGCAAAGCCTGTTGCCGAATAGATACCGACGTCGAACGATCCGTTCGCGGCCGAGCCGAAATTGAAACTGCTGTTCAGAAGCAGGCCGGTGTTTTGGGCGTTGCCTGCGACCGTCAGCTTGCCGCCGTTGATGTTGAAGACTTCAGCCGTGGTGGGGGTCTTGTTGTTGATGAGAGTGCTCACCGTGGCGCCCATCGTGAGGTGACCGCCCTGGTTGACAGTAAAGGTCCCGTCTCCCGTGTTCCCGACGCTCGCCGTTCCTTCGACGGTGAAAGTTCCCGCAGACAGGGTCAGCGACGACAGTGTGGCGGTACCGGCGACGTCCAGTGTCCCGCCATCCAGGATCACGGCCGCGGTAAGGTTGCCCCCGGACGCAATACTGGTGGTCAGGACGTCCGTCAGGTCTAGCGACGTCGCCGTGATACTTCCGCCGGATGTCACGCTCAGGCTCGACAGGTTCGACTGTTGGTAGAAGCTCAGAACGGTCCCTGTCAGGATGCCAGCGACGCTGACGGTGCTGCTGGCGCCGAAAGCTGTGGCACCCGTGAAGTTGAGGGTGCCTCCGGCCAGGATCTTTGTCGTGACGCTGCCAGATGTTGTGGCAATCGTTGTAGCGGTCAGGCTGCCGCCGATCAGGAGGGTGGCGGCCTGGCTGCTGTTGTTGAAGGTGAGAGCGCCGAAATTGGCGGTGTCGTCCACCGCGATGGTCGTGCCGACGGCCATGTTCAATGTGACAGCGGTCGTGCTGCCGGTCGGCAGCGCGCCACCCGACCAGTTGGGCAGCGTCGAGAACAGGTAGTCATTGGAATACTGGCCGGTGCCCAGCCTGCTTGTTTCGCTATAGGTCGAAGCCATGCCGCGCCCGCTTCCATTGCTTATCAGTAACAAGCGCCCACAACCATGCAGGTCGGAGCATCAGGCGAGATCTCGGCGCAAGACCTGTCCCTTGTGCGGGTTTTTGTTGCAAAAAGCAATCAAAAGCGGTGCGATTACATGCCCAGGTTGTTCATCCGGCCCGCTCCAGCGCGATCGCCAGCGTCGAGCAGTAGCGGCGCGGGCCGCCCCTGGGGAACAGGCCGGCACGCAGCAGCTTGCGCAGCACCCGCATGTTGGCCTCGCAGAACACCACCCGTACGCCGCGCCGCTCCAGGTTCGCCATCGCCTCCTGCAGCGCCTGGATGCCGGTGATGTCCATGAACGGCACGTGGCCGAGACGCAGGATCAGGCAGCGCGGGTCGGTGCCGGTGTGGCTCAGCGCCCGTTCCAGCGTGTCCACCGCGCCGAAGAAGAACGGGCCTTCGATCGCATAGACCAGCACGCCGGGCGGCAGGGGCACCGACAGCGCCGCCGCGTCCTGCGCCACCACCTCGACGCTGGACGCCATCCGGCGCAGGAACTGCAGCATCGCCAGGATCACGCCGATATTCACCGCGATCACCAGGTCGGTCAGCACCGTGAGCGCGAAGGTGATCAGCAGGATCACCACGTCTGCCGTCGGCGCGGTGCGGATCATGCGCACGCAGTGCGCCGCCCCGCTCATGTTCCAGGCGACCACGAACAGGATCGCCGCCAGCGCGCAGAGCGGGATCCGGCCGGCGAGCGGTGCGGCCACCAGCAGCACCGCCACCAGGGTGAGCGATTGCACGATGCCGGCGAGCGGGCCGGTACCCCCGTTGCGGAAGTTGGTCGCCGTGCGGGCGATGGCACCCGTCGTTGCGATGCCGCCGCAGAGCGGGCTGAGGATGTTGGCGACGCCCTGGGCGATCAGCTCCTGGTTGGAGTTGTGCCTCGTGCCGGCGAGCCCATCGGCCACCACCGCCGACAGCAGGCTCTCGATGGCGCCGAGCATGGCGATGGTGAACGCCGACGGCAGCAGCGACATCGCCTGGTCGAAACCGAGCCGCGGCAGGGTCAGGTGCGGCAGGCCGCGCGGGATGCCGCCGAAGGTGCTGCCGATGGTGGCAATCCCCGGCAGGTGCAAAGCAGCCTGCGCGCCGGTCGCTGCAACCAGCGCGATCAGCGGTCCGGGCAGGCGGTGCAGGCCGGGGATGCGCGGCCCATACAGCACCAGCGCCATGCTTGCCAGCGCGAGGCCGGCGGTGGCCGGCTGCAGGTGCGGCAGCACGCGCACGAGCTGGGCGAGCTTTTCGTGGAAATGCTCGCCGCCGGTATGCGGCAGGCCGAAGAAGTCGTGCCATTGCCCGACCCAGATGATCACCGCGATGCCGGCGGTGAAGCCGCTGATCACCGGATCGGGGATGAACCGGATGGCGGCGCCGAAGCGCGCCAGCCCCATCGCCAGCAGCATCACGCCGGCCATCAGGGTCGCCACCAGCAGCCCGTCGGTGCCGTGCCGCGCCACCACGCCGGCCAGGATGACGATGAAGGCGCCGGTCGGGCCCGCGATCTGGATCCGGCTGCCGCCGAACAGCGACACCACCAGGCCGCCGACGATCGAAGTGTAGAGGCCCTGCTCGGGCCGCACCCCCGAGGCGATGGCGAAGGCGAGGCCGAGCGGCAGCGCCACGACGCCGACGATCAGGCCGGAGATGATGTTCGGCAGCCATTGCGACCGGGCGAACAGTCCGGCGCGCCAGCCCTCGACGACCGCGATCATGACCGCGTCCGGCGCTTCCCCTCAGCGGTGGGCCAGGACGTGGCGTGCTCCCCTAGAGCTGTCGGATGGTGTCGAAGTCGAAGTCGAGATCGTCCGGGCTGAGGCCGATGCGCAGGCTGGTCTTGGTCGGCATCGAGTACGGCGGCACCGGCAGGTTGTACTGCGCCGGCGCACCCTCGAAGACCCGGCCGGCGAGATCGAACTTGGAGCCGTGGCACGGGCAGGCATAGCCGCCGGGCCAGTTCGCGACCGGCTCGGTGGGCGACGGGTTGGGCACGTAGCCCGGCACGCAGCCGAGATGGGTGCAGATGCCGACGATGACGCCGTATTCCGGCGCGATCGAGCGGTGCCAGTTGACCACGTAGTCGGGCTGCTGCAGCTCGCGCGAGGCCCAGTCGCGCAGCCGGTTGGTGAGGTTGGTGTCCTGCAGCCCAAGCAATGCCGCCGGCGTGCGGTGCACCACGAACACCGGCTTGCCGCGCCAGACCACGACGATCTGCTGGCCGGGCGCCACCTTGCTCAGATCCACGTCGACGGTGGCGTCGGCACTGTCGGGACCGGCGACCGGGGAAAGGCTGTCGAGGAACGGGAACACGAAGGCGCCGGCGCCGACCACCGCCGCGGCCCCGGTGAGCAGGGTCAGGAAGTCGCGCCGCGGACCGGATTCCGGGCCATGGCCGTGACCTTCACTCGGGGGTGCAGTCTCAACAGCCATGTCGTCTCCGGCGCGCTCCCGTCATTTCTGCCCGTTCGGCCGCATCCGAACAAGACCGGAACTGGCTCAGCCGTTCACAACGCCTGCCGCCAATCCCCCGATGAGATACCGTTGCAAATAGAGGAAGCACCCCGCCACCGCCCCACCGCCAGCACCGAGGCGGCCATCAGGCTACCCCGGTCGGTCTCGTGCGCGCTGCGGAACAGCATGATGCCGGGGGATGAGCGTGCGGTGCGCGTCGTCGTTGATCAGCACGTAGCCGAACATGAACTCGTTCCACGCATTGATGAAGGCAAAAGCAGCGGCGGGTAGCAGCCCGGGTGCTGCGAGCAGCAACAGGATGCGCCGGATGATGCCGGTGCGCGGACGCCGAAGCGGCGCAGCACGTCGATGCGCACCTTTTCTTCCTGGCTGATTTCCGGGTGCCGCTCGAAGGCGTCCAGCAGCTCGTCTCGCCCGATGCGTCGGCCGTTCCAGCGCAGGTCGACATACCAGGTCTGGTGGTTGATGCCGGCGCAGATATACTCGCTCTCTCGCGGATCTGTGGCGCCCAGCACCTCGGCGATCTGCCTCCGGCCATGCTGCGCGCCTAGCACAGGTCCACGGTGTCGGCGACGCCGCCATGCTCGATCGCGGCCCAGCTGTTCATCGCCATCGGGATGGCGTAGTTGAGGAACCAGGCGCCGGGCTCGGCAACTTCGCGAATGTCGCGGCAGCAGGCCAGGATCTCCGGCACCGTGCACATGCCGTAGATCAGGCCGCCGGCAGATGGTGTCGCCGACGCACTGGTTGACGCCGTAGCGCAGCGGGATCTCGATTTCATGGCGGAACGCCTCGAGGCCGCCGATGCGCACGCAGCAGATCACGTAGCGCACGCCGGAAAGCGCCGAGCGGCGGTCGGTCGAGGTGCTGACGCGGGCTGCAGGTGGTTCGCCTCGATGTCGCGGCGGAAGATCTGGGCCACCAAGTCGAGATTGGTGGCATTGATGTCGTGCAGCGCGAACTCGCTATCCTGCAGCACCTCGACCTTGAGCATGTCCCGCACCAGCTTGCTAAGGCAGCCTTCGCCATGACGTACTGCCCGGCCAGACCATGCTGCTCGGCTTTCCGCACGACAACCGCTACTGGCTGGCGCCCGGCAACACCTTGGGAGTTCTTCTGGATCTGCCTGAACGGCTCCGAGGTGCTGCGGCTTTGGCGGCAACTGCTCGAGACCGGTCGGCTGGTCCGGCTCGGCGTCGCCGGCATCGACAGGCTCGCGCAGGCCTGTGCTTCGGTGCTTGAGGGCGAGGCGTCGCCGCCGGCGCACAGCTCGCAGCTTGCCTATTCGATCGCGATGCAGCTTGCCGACGAGATGCTGGCCTGGGGCGAGGTGCGCACCAGCAGCAAGCGACCGGCGGCGATCGACCGCGCGGTCTCCCTGGTGCATGCGGGCGCCGCCGCGCCGGTCGATGTCGGTCGCATCGCGGCGGCCAGCGGCTACAGCCGCTACCACTTCAGCCGCCTGTTCAGCGCCATCGAGTGGATGCCGCCGGCGCGCTATCGGCTGCGCGTGCGCATGGAGGAGGCCGCGCGCCGCCTGCAGACCGAGCCGCATCCGATCAATGTCGTGGCAGATTGCTGCGGCGTTGCCGATGCCAACTACTTCACCAAGCTGTTCCGACGCTTCTACGGCATGACTCCGCGCGACTTCCGCCGCAGCGGCATGTTCGCGGGCAGCCCGCCGCCGCAGGTCGCTCGCTGATGCAGGCGACGGATCGACGATTCCCGCGACGGATTGGCGGCACCCATGCGTGCAAGCTGCGTGCGGGTCGGGAAGGGCGTGGATGTACGGTGCTGGACTGCTCACGGCGGATGCCGCCTCCGCCTCGACCGGCGGGCTGATGCGCCTCGTCGTCCGGGCGCCGGCGGCCGTGGCCGAGGATCCGGACGCGCCGCTGGTCGCGCGCGTGGCGCAGGGCGACGAGGCGGCGTTCCGCATCCTGGTCGATCGCAAGCTGCCGCGGCTGCACGCGCTGGCGCAGCGGCTGCTCGGGCCGACGGGGGAGGCCGACGACGTGGCCCAGGAGGCGCTGCTGCGGGCCTGGCGGCAGGCATCCCGCTGGCGCCCAGGTGCGGCGCGGTTCGACACCTGGCTGCACCGGGTGGTGCTGAACCTGTGCACCGACATCCGGCGCAAACGACGCGAGGTGGTGATGTCGGAGCCGCCGGATCGCGCCGATCCCGCGCCGCTGGCCGACCGGGCGATGCAGAGCGACGAGACCGCGCGGCGCGTGCGGCAGGCGCTGGCCCGGCTGCCGCCGCGACAACGCGAGGCGATCGTGCTGCAGACGTACCAGGAGCTGTCCAACATCGAGATCGCCATGGTGCTCGAGATCAGCGTGGAAGCGTTGGAGAGCCTGCTGTCGCGCGGTCGGCGCGCGTTGCGTGACGAGCTTGGGCGCGACGAGCTTGGGCGCGACCTGCTTGGAGAAGGATGACCATGACGCCCGAACGGTTTGCAGCGCTTGCCGATGCGCATGGCGGCAGCATCGAACACTGGCCGGCCGCGATGCGCGATGCCGCCCGGGCGTTCCTGCTGCTGCATCCGGAGGCCGGCGCGGCGCTGGAGCATCAGGCCCGGCTGGACGCGACCCTGGCCGCCTGGACGGTGCCAGGTCCGGGCGCGGCGCTCTCCGGGCGCATCCTGATGCAGGCCGGAGCCCGTCGCCGACAGGCCACGCGGCTGCGGCTGTGGTTCTCCGGTCTCGGCGCGGCCGGTGTGCTGGCGGGCGGCCTCGCCGCCGGCGCCGCCTACGTCACTTTGTCGCAACCCGGCCCCGACCAGGTCGGCGAACCGCTGTACGAGGTCAGCGTGCTGGGAACGCCGGTCGATCCCGACGAGCCTGCGACCTCGGACACACGGCCATGATGGCGCAGCGCATCGGGATGCTGCTGGCGGTCTCGCTGCTGGTGAATGTTTTCGCGGTCGGGGCGATTGGCGGCGGCTTGTTCATGCTGTCGCGCGAGGGTGGCCTGCGCGCGCAACCGGTGGTGCGGCCGCCCCTGCGCGCGGCGGGGGAGGGCTTGCCGGTGCCGGACCGGGCGCGATACCGGCTCGCGATCCGCACCGTGCTGCGCGACAGCCGGGAGCTCGGCGTCACCGCGCGGGACAACCGGACGGCGGCTGCGGATCTGTTCGTGCAGCCGGAGTTCGACGCGGCCGCGGTGCTGGCGGCGCTCGATCGGGCGCGCGCGGCGGACTTCGAGCTGCGCCGCCGGCTCGAGACCGCGGCAGTGCAGGTGGCGGCCTCGCTGCCGGTGGACGAGCGGGTGTTCCTGGCGCGTGGCCTCGCGCGCGGCGGCCCGCTCCGCCATCCCGCGCACCGCTGACTTTCGCCGGGTGTCTTTTCGGTCATGTGCGACGGAGATCGCCGCGACGGCCCGTTGAAGCGGCATGAGCAGGGCATCGGCCCGCTCCCAACGAGCAAGCGGAGCACTCGGGAAATGCAGAATCGTCTGGTCCGGCTTCTATGTGCCGTCGTCCTTCTCGCCGGTTGCGGCTTGTCGGTCTCCGGCTGCGTGATCGCGCCCGGACATGGCGGCGGCTGGTGCTACTGGCACCCGTATCGCTGCCGCTGAGCCGCCTGCACCATCATCTCAGGGAGCTGTGACATGAAACGAATCTCGGGCATCACCCTCGCGGCGCTGATCGGCGCCACAACCTTTGCCGTGCCGCAGCAGGCGCAGGCGCAGCCCTATCCGCCGGTGCCGCCGCCACGCTACCAGACCGTGCCGGTGGCACCCGGTCCAGGCTATTTCTGGCGCGGCGGCGGCTGGCGCTGGGACGGGCGCGGCTATGCCTGGATGCCGGGCGCGTATGTGATCCGGCGTCCCGGCTACCATGAGTGGGTGCCGGGCCATTGGGGCCGGTTCGGCCGCTGGATCCCGGCGCACTGGCGCTAGCCGTAGGTCAGGATGTCCCGGGCATGGCGTGGAACCGGCCGGGGCTGCCCTGGTCGGTCTCGACCACGCCGTGCTCGCGATCGACACGCAGCGTGAACAGGTGCGGCAATTGGCCGCGCTGGCCCGGGCAGGCGCCGCTATGCTTCTCCATCACTTCGAAGCGCTGCGCCGAGGGCGCGTCGTTGCCGTTAATGATGAACAGCAGGCAGTCCTTGGCATCATGGGTGAGGCCGCTCGTCACCACTTGGTCCCGTAGGTGCTCGACTGTCTTGTAGTCGTTGTGCCAGTCGACCGGCTCGGGAAAGAAGCGGCCCTGCAGGCGCGGCAGCACGCCGGTGAAATGCAGCACCACCACCAGCGCGCCCGCGAGCACGATGGCAGCTATGCGCGTGCCGAGCTGGCGGCGCGTGGTGCGTGGAACCGGGGCACGGGGGCCGGAGCGCCGCGTCCGCGTGGTTGTGTTCCGTCCGGCCAAGCCGCTAGTCCACGTCCTCGTGCCAGCACCGTCCGTCCTGCGCGAGCAGTCGGCGTGCGGCGTCAGGACCCCACGACCCGGCAGTGTAGTAGTGCAGCGTGTCCGGGTGTTTTGCCCAGCCATCCAGCACCGGCTCGACCCAGGTCCAGGCCGCCTCGACCTCGTCGCGTCGCATGAACAGCACCGGGTCGCCGCGCACGGTATCCATCAGCAGGCGCTCGTAGGCGTCGGGATAGCGGGTCGAGAACGCCTTTTCGAACGAGATGTCGATGTTGGCCGGACGCAGCACCATCCCGTCGGGGCCTGGATCCTTGCTCATGATCGAGAGCTGGATGCCTTCCTCGGGCTGCAGCCGGATGATCAGCCGGTTGGATTGCAGCTTGGACTTGAAGATCGACCAGGGCGTCTCCTTGAACTGCACCACGATCTCGCTGGACTTGTTCGGCAGCCGCTTGCCCGAGCGCAGGTAGAACGGCACCTTGCCCCAGCGCCAATTATGGATTTCCGCCTTCAGGGCCACGAAGGTTTCGGCCTTGCTCTGCCGGCCCTCGCCGAGCTCTTCCATGTAGCCGGGCACCACCGCATCGCCGATGCGGCCACGGCCGTACTGACCGCGTATCGCGACGTTCGGCACGTCCTCGGGCAGGATCGGCTTGAGTGCCCGCAGCACCTTGAGCTTCTCGTTGCGCAGGCTGTCGGCGTCGAGCGCGCCGGGCGGCTCCATCGCAACCAGGCACATCACCTGCAGCAGGTGGTTCTGGATCATGTCGCGCAGCGCGCCGGAGCTGTCGTAATAGTCGCCGCGGCCCTCGACGCCCACCGTCTCGGCGGCGGTGATCTGCACGTGGTCGATGGCATCCGAGGACCAAAGGCGCTCGAACACCGGGTTCGCGAAGCGCAGCGCGATCAGGTTCTGCACCGTCTCCTTGCCGAGATAATGGTCGATGCGAAAGATCTTCTTCTCCTCGAAGACCTGGCCGACCTCGTTGTTGATGCGCTCCGCCGAGCCGAGATCGGTGCCGATCGGCTTCTCCAGGACCACACGCGAGTGCGCGGTGACCAGCCCGTGCTGGGCGAGGTTGTGGCAGATGTCGCCGTACAGGCTGGGCGAGGTGGCGAGGTAGAACACCCGGGTCCGCCCCGCGACGCTGTCGTCGAACAGCCGCAGCAGGTTCTCCCAGGTGCTGTCGGCTTCCGCGCCGTTGACGCTGGCGTAGAAGATCTGGCCGATGAAGCGCCGCGCCACCGCCTCGTCGAGGTCCGGCGCCTTGATGAAGCGGGCCAGCGCTTTTTCGGCGCGGCTGCGGAAATCATCGTCGGAGAGCTTGGACCGCGCGGCGCCGATGATGCGGGCATCGGCAGGCATCTGGCCGTCGCGGAAGCGGTAGTACAGCGCCGGCAGCAGCTTGCGCATGGTGAGGTCGCCGGTGGCGCCGAAGACGATGTAGTCGAACGCTTCGACCGGACCGTTTACACTTGGCATTCTGGGCCTGCTCCAATGTATGCCGCTTGTGCGCTTCGGCCGGAAGCATCGGGCCGGAACCGCTCCGTGCAGGATTGTGCTTCGCGGCACGTCCTGCAAGCGCCGTGCGGTTGCAATGATGACGCGGTGGGGTCGGCGGCCGGCTCCTTGGATGGAGATGCCGATTGACCCCCGATGGCGGGTCTTGGTAAGCCGCCCCTCCCTGGTGGCAACCCGGCAACGGGCAACTCGAGGGGGCGACTGGATTGGGGCCGAACGACATGACGCTGGATACGGCCGAACGGCCAGGCTCTCGGGACCAGGAGAAGTCGGACAGCCCGAAGGATGGCTCGGCGGAAGACCGGGCCGCCACCGGCGGCATCGCGGCCGACCGGCTGCGCAGCCTTATCGAGCGCGTCGAGCGACTCGAGGAAGAGCGTAAGGCCTTGTCGAGCGACATCAAGGACATCTTCGCTGAGGCGAAGTCCGCAGGCTTCGACGTCAAGGTGATCCGGCAGATCATACGCATACGCAAGCAGGAGCCGGCGGAGGTCGAGGAGCAGGAGACGCTGCTCGACATCTACCGCCGCGCGCTCGGGATGTAGGTCCACGTCTGGATGACTCTGCCGGCGATCCTGCCCGATTGGGTGCCATGGTGGGCGCAGCTCGTCCTGCTGGTGCTGCTGGTTCTGTTCGCCTGCGCCTTCCTGATGATGCCGTTTGCCGTGCTCGGGCTCAGGGGCAGGCTCGACCTGCTCGAGGCGCAGCTCGACGACATCCATGCCGAGCTGCGCATGCTGTCGATGCGGCTGCCGGATGCCCAGCCGGCCCAGTCCTCGCGCAAGGCGGCCGACCCGGGCCCGCACTCCGTCCCGGCGTTCGAGGACGAGGAGCCGGCGGCAATCCGGCGCGGCATACGCATCGATCCGCGCGATGTCTCGGAGGTGCGGCCGGTTGCGCCGAAACCGTCCGGCCAGGAGGAGCGCAGCGAACCGCGGCTGCGCTGGCCGCCGCGCGACGACCGTCGCTGATCTGACGACCGGTGCTGGTTCAGAGAAGCACGAGGTCGTCGCGATGGATCATCTCGTCGCGGCCGCGCCAGCCCAGCAGAGCCTCGATCGCGCCGGAACGGTGCCCGGCAATGCGGCGGGCATCGGTGCTGCCATAGGCGGTCAGGCCGCGCGCCAGCAGATGCGTCTCGCCGTCGAGCACTTCGATCAGGTCGCCGCGCTCGAACTCGCCCTCGACGACGCGAATGCCGGCGGGCAGCAGCGAGCTGCCCGACCGCAGGGCGCGCGCTGCGCCGGCATCGACCTGCACCCGGCCGGAGGGCTGCAGGCCGCCGGCGATCCAGCGCTTGCGTGCCGAGCGGCCGTCCGGCACCGGCAGGAACCAGGTGCAGCGGGCCCCGTCCAGCAGGGCCTGCAACGGGTGCAGCCGGCAGCCGAGCCCGATCGCCATCGCGCACCCGGCCCCGGTCGCGATGCGCGCCGCGACCAGCTTGGTGCGCATGCCGCCGGACGAGTAGCCGGGCGGCGGCGCGCCACCCATCGCCTCGATCGCCGGCGTCAACGCCGGCACCAGCGGGATATGGACGGCGGACGGATCCTGGCGCGGGTCGGCGGTGTAGAGGCCGTCGATGTCCGACAGCAGCACGAGCTGGTCGGCCTGAACCATTTCGGCGACCCGCGCCGCCAGCCGGTCGTTGTCGCCGAACCGGATCTCGGCGGTGGCGACGGTGTCGTTCTCGTTGATCACCGGGACGCAGGCGAAGCCGGCCAGCGTGCTCAGGGTCGCGCGCGCATTGAGGTAGCGCCGGCGGTCCTCGGTGTCGCCCGGGGTCAGCAGCAACTGCGCCGCGGTCAGGCCGTGCGCCGCGAGTGCGAGGCTCCAGGCCTGGGCGAGGCGGATCTGCCCGACCGCGGCGGCGGCCTGCTTCTCCTCGAGCCGCAATCTGCCGGGGGGCAGGCGCAGGGCGTGCCGAGCCAGGGCGATGGCGCCCGACGACACCACGATCACCTCGATCCCGCGTCCGCTCAGGGCGGCGATGTCGGCGGCGACGCTGTCGAGCCAGGTCTGGCGGGGTGCGGCGGCGGCCGGGTCGACCAGCAGCGCGCTGCCGATCTTGACCACGAGGCGCCTGGCCTGAGCGAGCTCCGGCGCGGCTGTTTGTGGCGAAACGTCCGTATTCACGAGGCGGCGCGTTCCCGGGTGATGCGGTCCTGCAGGGCGCGCAGCACCTCGGGCACCCCGCCTTGTGTGGCGGCCGAGAGCAGCAGCACCGGGTTGCCGCTGGCCTTTTCCAGGGCCCGCCGCCGCGATGCGATCTCCTGCGGCGTCATCGCGTCGGTCTTGTTCAGTGCGATCAGCTCGGGCTTGTCGGCAAGGCCGCCGCCATAGGAGGAGAGCTCGGTGCGGACGGTGCGCCAGGCCTGGACGGCATTGCCGGCGGCGCCGTCGACCAGGTGCAGCAGCACCGCGCAGCGCTCGACATGGCCGAGAAAGCGGTCGCCGAGGCCGGCGCCTTCATGCGCGCCCTGGATCAACCCGGGAATGTCGGCGAGCACGAACTCCTCCGACATCGACAGCCGCACCACGCCGAGCTGCGGATGCAGGGTGGTGAAAGGATAGTCGGCGATCTTCGGCCTGGCGGCGGAGGCGACCGACAGGAAGGTCGACTTGCCGGCATTGGGCAGGCCGATCAGGCCGGCATCGGCGATCAGCTTGAGCCGCAGCCAGACCCAGCGTTCCTCGCCGGGCCAGCCCTTGTCGGCGCGACGCGGCGCGCGGTTGGTGCTGGTCTTGAAGCTCGCATTGCCGAAGCCGCCATCGCCGCCGCGGCAGAGCAGCACCGTCTTGCCGGGGGCGTCGAGGTCGGCGAGCAAGACCTCGCGGTCGTCGTCGAAGATCTGCGTGCCGATCGGGACCTGGATTCGCACGGTCTCGGCGCCGGCGCCGGTGCGGTCGGAGCCGGCGCCGTTGCCGCCCTTGCGGGCGCGAAAATGCTGGGTGTAGCGGAAGTCGATCAGGGTGTTGAGGTTTGCCACCGCCTCGAACACGATGTCGCCGCCCCGGCCGCCATTACCGCCGTCCGGGCCGCCGAACTCGATGTATTTCTCGCGCCGGAACGCGATCACGCCGTCGCCGCCGTCCCCCGACTTCACGTAGATCTTGGCCTGGTCGAGGAATTTCATGGCGGGCTGAAGAACTTCCGGCGGGTCACGGGGGAGGGAGGCGCCGCAACGACAAAGGGCCGGCCCATGACGGCCGACCCTGCATCCGGAGTGACATGGCGGGTGCCAGGCTGGGGAGGCGCTACTCGGCGGCGACCGGCAGGCTGTCGACGCTGACCTGCACGCGACCCTCGGCGCGGGTCTCGAACTTCACGCGGCCGTCGACCAGGGCGAAGATGGTGTGGTCGCGGCCGAGGCCGACATTGCGGCCGGGCTTCACCTTGGTGCCGCGCTGCCGGATGATGATGTTGCCGGCGATCACGCTCTCGCCGCCGAACTTCTTGACGCCGAGACGGCGTCCGGCGGTATCGCGCCCATTGCGGGACGAGCCGCCTGCCTTCTTATGTGCCATGGATCAGTCTCCTTAGTCTCAGGCGGTGGTGATGTCGGCGATGCGCAGCACGGTGACCGGCTGGCGATGGCCGTTGCGGCGGCGGCTGTTCTGCCGGCGACGCTTCTTGAAGATGATGACGGTGTCCAGACGGTCCTGGGCAACGACGGTTGCGGTGACGGTGGCGCCAGGCACGAACGGGGCGCCGATGCTGGTGTTGCCCGCACCGCCGACGGCGAGGACCTCGGAGAAGGTGACGGTGGCGCCGGGCTCGACATCGAGCTTCTCGACCTTGAGCACGGTCTGCGGGGTCACGCGATACTGCTTTCCGCCAGTGCGGATGACTGCGTACATCTTTGTCTCTGCTTTCCGATCTCTAGGCTCCCGGAAGACGGACCCGGGCTGGCCTCAGTCGCTTCTTGTCATGGACCATGCGGACATGGCGATGCCCCGGCGGAACCGGTGCGGAAGAGGCGATTATAGTGCGGCTTCCCCAGGTGTCAACAGGATTGCGCCAGGCAGGGGAGCCCCCTATAACCCGCCCGCCGCGTGCGTCGGAGAGGTGCCAGAGCGGTCGATCGGGGCGGTCTCGAAAACCGTTGTGCGTGCAAGCGTACCGTGGGTTCGAATCCCACCCTCTCCGCCAATGCGACGCTCGGGCTACGAGGACGAGCACCATTGTCGTGAGTCCATCGTCTCCTCCATCCGGCCCTGGAGTACAAGATCAACAGCAAGAAAAGTGCGGGAGAGCCCGAGCCTTACCCAAATCGACACCGCTTCTGCAGCAGAGCCTCGAACCTGTCGGCATCGACCGGCGGTGAAAACCAGTAGCCCTGCAGCTCGTCGCAGCCGTATCGGAGCAAGTGGTCGCGTTGCTCGGCAGTCTCAACTCCCTCGGCAACAACCTGCAGATCAAGCTTGTGGGCCATCGCGACGATTGCCTCGACGATAGCGTCGCTGCTCGATTGGGAACCGAGCTCGCTGACAAACCCACGATCGAGCTTGATGCGACGCACCGGAAATTGGCGCAGATAGGCCAGGTTCGAGTAACCAGTGCCAAAGTCGTCGATCGCAATGCTGATCCCGAGAGCTTTGAAGCTGGCCAGGATGCGGCAGCTTTCTTTCGGGTCTTTCATCGACATGCTCTCTGTGATCTCTATTTCGAGGTGCTCTGGGGCGAGCCCATGCTCGGCGAGCGCCTGCGCGACCATCGACGCTAGAGCGGGATCATAGAACTGTCGCGCAGATACGTTGATAGCCATTCGTAGATCCGGTAACCCGCTGCGCTGCCACGCTGCAGCCTGGGCGCAGGCAGTACGCAGCACCCACTCACCAATTGGCTCGATCAGGCCGGACTCTTCGGCCGCCGGGATAAACTGCATCGGGGGCACCAGCCCGCGCGCTGGATGCTGCCAACGCACCAAAGCCTCTACACCGACGATGCGCCCGCTAGCGATTTCAATTTGTGGCTGGTAATGCAGCAGGAACTCACCGCGTTGAAGCCCTAGTTTTAGCTGAGTCTCGACCTCCAGTCGTTCGCCGGCATGCGAACTCAGGCTGGGCGTGTATCGCCGCATGCGGTTTCCGCCCTCCTTCTTCGCCCCGTACATCGCGACGTCCGCACGCTTTAGCAAAGTGATCGCATCCTCGCCGTCCTGCGGATAGACGCTATAACCCAGGCTGCACGTTACGGATACTTCGCGGTCGGCGACGAGTACCGGCTCGGCGACTAGCCGGGAAAGGTGGTTGGTAAGGTTCGACAATACGTCGGAAGGCATGGGATTGGGGAGCAACAGGACGAACTCGTCGCCGCCAAGACGAGCGAAGGTGTCGCTCGAGCGCAGAGAGCGGCTGATCCGCTGCGTCACGATGCGCAGCAGCTCGTCTCCGGCCGCGTGGCCGAGGCTGTCGTTCACCATCTTGAAACGGTCGAGATCGAGAAATAGCAGGGTGAGCATACGGCCGTCGCAGCGAGCCAACTCTATCGCCTCCTCAATTCGGTCCATTAACAACACACGGTTCGGCAGTCCGGTAAGGGGATCGTGCATGGCCCGGTGGCGCAGCTCCTGTTCGAAGCGCTGACGCTCCTTCACCTCGAGATCGAGCCTCGCGACAGTAGCTCGCAGCTGTACTGCCGCGTCCGCCGCTTGAGCGTGAGCAGCCTCCAGCGCCAGTCCGGCGGCCTTTTGCGTCGTAACCTCATAGTTGATGCCCACCAACCCGACGATCCGGCCAGTGTGGTCGCGTACTGCTACCTTAGTTGTGATAAGCCACGCTTCCTCTCCGAGCAGCAGATACCTGGCATGCTCTTCCTGATTAAGGAGCGGGCGCCCGTAAACCAATACTTCCTGTTCCTGTCGCGTGTACTCTCTCGCCAGTTCTATTGGGTAGAAATCAAAGTCTGTCTTTCCAAGCAGCTCCGCAGGGTCGGAAACGCCCATGCCCTGCGCCACCGCGCCGTTGGCGAAGATGAACCTGCCCTGCATATCCTTTGCGTAGATGCGATGCGGTACATTTTCAGCGAGTGCCTGCAGCAAGGTGTTCTCGAAAGCGTTCGAAGACAAGCCCGTAGTTTTGCTCACCGCTTGCTGCCGATGCATCGTGACTGCCATTTTTGCGAACCGCTACAACTGATTTCTAGACCAACCGGCTGACGAGACAGCCTTCTCTCGGCGACGAGCTATTTCAATCTGGCTGGTGTTGGACACTTCCTGCCGGCCTTCAGCAACATACGGCCATATCCTTTATGAAGCGTGAAGGGCTTGGCCTCCCTCTACGTCTCGACCCGGATGACCTGATCCGAACGTCGAAGGCCGAAGCACAGAGGGGCAGGCTAACCGACCAATCGCCGTCCAGGAACCTCACCTCTTGTGTTTACAACACCTAACGTAGTGTCTGCCGTCGGCCGTGTGATTCTGCCGACGCTCGCCGGGCAGACGTACAGACGGTGGCTCCTTGGTAAGCCCGAACGCGCTGAGCGCGCGAATCCTTAGTTGCCGTGCTGCCCGCCAGCTCGCTTCAAGTGGAACAGCGAGGAACAGGAGGAAGTTCGGTGAAGTTTGTGGGATCAAACACGAGCCGGAGCGCTACGGGACACAGGGCTCGCTCTGGTGGTGGCCCTTGCGGACCATCATTGTCCCGTAGACCTCGGCCAGTCCCGGATCGATCCTGCGTGCGGCGTCGGCTTTGAGATAAAGCGCGCGCTTGAGACGGTTGCTGCCGGACTGGGTGAGGCCTGGGCCAAGTCGGCAAGCGACGGTGCGGACATTCTCGATCCAGCGCGATAAGTCCTGGCCGACCGCCGCATCTTCGAGCGCGATCTCCTTGTCGGGACGATCGAGCGCCACGATCTTCCCAAGCTTTTCCCTGATGACCACGATCATGGCGATCTTTGACTGGGTGCCCAGCCAGACGTTGCCCACCAGCGAGATGCGTAGCAGCGTAAGGCACATGAACGAGAGGTCGTCCGCCCTGCGCTTCAGCGATGCTGCATTGCCGATGTGGTCGTCCCACTTCTTGCCGTTGCGCACAGGAGGGGAGGGAAAATACCGGGAGGATGCGACTTTTAAGGAGACATGCGTTCAGGTCTCAAGATGAAGGCTTTCCCGGTTCATTGAAGACATCCGGACTGTCATCAAGAGCGACGCTCTGCCCTCCGCAGAAGTTTTCGATCTCGCTTGCAGTGATGTTAGAAAATCCGTTGTCCCGGTTACCCTTGTCTTCCTCCTCACCGGAGGAAGACCATAGAAGCGTTTCAAGTGTTCGACATCGTTCGATCCAACCCATGACGTGATTTAGCATCCATACTCTCCTCTGGGTCGGCAACATTCCGGGTTCACCGTAGCCCACCCGAGATTAGCTCAGTGCGCCAGTTGCTGTAGAGACGCCGCGTAAGCCTGTTCTGTTCTTGGATTGAGCCTACGCTTGCAAGAGCGATACCAATGAGCGAGCCTGCCGCTGTCAGAAACGCTCGCGGACCATTTCCTCGCTCTTCACCCACAGCGCTCGTGCATGGTCGCGATCCAAGGCGTAGGAGCGGATACCTATCCTGGAGTTCGGGTCATCGCTGATCTCGGCAACGCGGCAGTCTTCGCAGTATTGGCCGCCGACCGTATCCGCGGGCGCAACGATGCCGGCCCACAGAGCCGTTGCCGCGCCTTGTGGAACAGTCTTCCAATCGTGGGCCGCGACGGCACCCTCTCTCCCGTCACCTAGCCTTTCGATCATCCCTCGGACGGTCTCGGTCATGACTGCGCCTGGATGGACCGCCGTAGCCCTGAAGCCCTTGGGACTGTGACGCCGGTCGAACTCAACCGCGAACAGGATGGTGGCGGTCTTCGACCGGCCATAGGCCATGTATTCCTGATATGGGTTCCGCTCGAAGTTCGGATCGTCAAGATGGACGTCGGTTCTGCGGTGACCAGCAGATGCCACCATGACAACACGCCCGCCAGGCTTCAGAAGACTGGCGATACGGTTAATGAGGACGAAGTGCCCGAGGTAGTTCGTCGCAAATTGTGCCTCGAAGCCATCCACGGTCAGTCGCTGCGGACCAGCCATGACCCCGGCATTCGCGATCACCAGGTCAAACGGCTTACCGACAGCGAGCAAGGCATCAGCGCAGGCACGCACGCTCCCTAACGATGCCAAGTCGAGTTGTACCAGTTCCAACTTGCCACCTTGGGCAGCCTGATCACGAACCTGTTCTGTCGCTGTCTCGGCCTTCGGGAGGTTCCGCGCAGCACCGACCACTTGGGCGCCGTGTGCGGCCAGAGTGCGAGCGGTTTCCACGCCGAGCCCGCCTGAGACGCCAGTGACGAGGATGCGCTTGCTGCTTAGGTCGAGGCCTTGAAGCACTTCATCTGTCGTGGACGTGCTGCCAAATGGCCCGGACATGGTCTTCTCCATCATTCGACCGTCGGCGTGTGAGCTGCTGGATAACATATTCCCACCGCGTCAGCGGGTTCTGTCCTCCGAGTGAGCGTAAGCGAGCGAGGCAGGTCAGACGCGATATGCGTTGCCAAGGCAACGCTGCTTGAAGAGGGAAATCGATCGCACTAGCCTTCCGGCACGCCATGGCCATCGCGTTCGCCCGTGCCCGCTACCTGTCCCGCTGCTGCGGCGGCAACGCCGTGCGCTCGGCGGCCTACAATGCTCGCGAGGCGATCACGGCCGAGCGGACCGGCGAGCTGTTCCACTTCCGCCACCGCGACGCCCCCGAGCACCACGAAGTACTACTGCCTGAAGGTGCGGACGCGCGCCTGGCCGACAGCGCGGTGCTGTGGAACGCGGCCGAGGCTGCCGAGCGCCGCAAGAACGCCCAGGTCGCCCGCGCGGTCGTGCTGGCGCTGCCGGCCGACTGGGTGCTCTCGACCGAGGACCGGATCGAGCTGGCCCGCTCGTTCGCCCAGGAGCACTTCGTCTCGAAGGGTCTGGCGGTGCAGCGCGACGTGCACGCGCCGCACAAGGATCGCGGGGAAGCCGAGGGCGCCTGGACCGAGGGTATCGGCGGCGACCACACCAACTGGCACGCCCACCTGCTGATCACCACGCGACGCATCGAGGGCGACGTCGAAGAAGGCGCGCGACCTGGATCCCGAGGTGCGGAAGGCTGGCACTCGTACCCTTGTGACGGATGCCGAGGCTCGGGGCGAGACGTGGCGGGCGCACCAGGACCGCTACTTCGCCGAGCACGGCATCGAGTTGCGGGTGGACGCGACGGCGGCGCACCCCGGCGAGCACATCGGCCCGGTGCGGATGCGCAAGGTTGACAGCCCGGCCGTCGAGCGCGCGGAGGCGCTGCGCACGGCGAACGAGGCGGCCGCGCGGGACCCCGAGCAGGTCCTGGCGGCGCTGACGCGCTACAACGCCACCTTCACCGAGCGGGAACTGGAGCGCTATCTCGCCAAGCACCTCGGTCCAGGTGTCGACGGGACGCCCGACGCGGCGCAGGCCCGGGACATAGCGGCCGCGAAGGCCGCGGTGACGGGCCAAAAGTATCTGCTGGCGCTGCACGACCGCGAGACGGGCGAGCTGGCCGGGCGGTTCAGCACGCGCACGGTGCGCGAACAGGAGCGGGTGGCGCTGGCAGACGGGGCCGCCGTTGCAGGGGCGCGGCACCACCAGGGCGTGAAAGCTTGACACCAGGAAGTGGCGCTTGGCACGCGCACGTTGCGGGATGACCAGCGCGCCGCGTTCGAGCACGCGGTTTCAGACGGAGGCTGAAGTCGGTGGAGGGCCGGGCTGGCACGGGCAAGAGCTACACGCTGGCGGCAGTGCGCGAGGCGCATGAGGCGGCTGGCTACCGTGTCGTGGGATTGGCCCCGACCAATGCCGTGGCGCAGGACCTGAAGGCGGACGGCTTCGCCGAGGCCGGAACAGTCCATGCCGCCCTGTTCGGGATCAAGAACGGGCGCACGTCGTGGGCCGTCGCACCGTGTTGGTTGTGGACGAGGCGGCGATGCTGGACAGCCGGGTGACCCGCGAGGTGCTGGCCGAAGCCAGGCGCGTCGGGGCCAAGGTGATCCTGTCCGGCGACGACCGGCAGCTCGCTTCCATCGAGCGCGGCGGGCTGTTCACCGAGCTGGGCAAGCAGCACGGCGCGGCCGAGATCACCGAGGTGGCTCGGCAGAAGGTGGACTGGCAGCGCGAGGCGGCGCACGACCTGGCCGAAGGCCGGTTCGACAGCGCGGTGGCCGCGTATGACCGGCACGGCGCGATCACCTGGACCGGAGACGGCGAGGCCGCGCGTGCGGCGCTGGTGGAACGCTGTAAGACGGACGCGCTGGCCGAACCGCAGGCGAGCCGGTTCGTGTTCGCCTAAACCAACGCCGACGTGTCGCGGATCAACGCCGAGCTGCGTCAGGTGCGGCGCGAGCGCGGCGAGCTGGGCAGCCCGGACGTGCGGCTCGCGACCAGGCACGGTGCGGCCGACTTCGCGGTCGGCGACCGGGTGCAGTTCACCGACACCGACAAGAGGCGGCACATCTACAACGGCAACGCCGGGGTGATCACCGGCATCGACGCGCGCACCGGGCAGGTCACGGTGCGGCTGGACGCCGCAGCCGGTGCAGCGGGCCGGGAGGTCACGTGGTCGGCGGCGGGTGCGCGGGTATGGACGCTAGAGTCGAACCAGCAGCGGCACCAGAAACGCAGTGACAAGACCGTTCAAGCCGATGCCCAGCGCAGCAAACGCCGCAGCAGTTTCGTGCAACGGAGCCACCTGTGCTGCTGCGACGCCACTGCCAGATACGCCAGCCGCCAAACCATGCGCGCGCCAGTCGATGATTTGCATCCGCCGCAACATGTGTTGCCCGGTCACCGCCGCCACGATGCCGCCAAGGATAGCGAGCGCTGCCGTCAGCGCCGGGATGCCGCCGACCTGCTGGGAGACGGCCATTGCGATCGGCGTCGTGACCGACTTGGACAGCATCGACAACGCTACCTGCCGCGAGCCGCCCAACACCCATACGATCGCGGCTCCCGATACGATCGAGGTCAGCGACCCGGCGAGCAACGCCACCGCGATGCTGTGCGCATTCGCCCGGATCAAGGCGAAGTTCTTGGCGAGCGGAACCGCAAGCGCGATTGTTACTGGCCCAAGAAGAAAATTGATAAACTGCGCGCCGGAGAAATATGTCTGGTACGACGTGCCACTCACCTCCAGAATCGTGCCGATCAGGATCATGGCAATGAGCACGGGATTGACAATCGCCAGGCCGACGCACAACCGTTGCACCGCCTGCCCGATCGCGTAGCTACCGAGGGTGGCGACTAGCCAGAGCAGCGGCTGCGCGGCGAGCGGCGTCCATGCATGGCTCAAGCTCGCGGTCAGCATGAAGAAGTTTCCTCGACAATCGATACATGCGCACATGTCTGCCGTTTCTCCGACCCACGCATGATTCGGTGCATCACGAAGCTGGTGACCACCAAGCTTAACACGGTCGATCCAATGACGGCGGCGAGGATCGGTATCCATTGCTGCCCGAGCAACTGCGCCTCCGTGATGATGCCAACACCGGCAGGTACGAACAGAAGACCCATGAAGGAAATCAACATCTCCGCGGTCGTCTCGAGTGCCACCGGGACGCTGCGTGGTCCATGCCCGCGGCAGGCCAGCACGATTGCCAGAAGGAACATCCCGACGACCGCTCCAGGTATCGGCAGCCCGAGCACCTCACGCGAGGCCTCACCGACTAACTGGCATACCAACAGAACTAGGATTGCGATCAGCATCTGCGCCTCCCATGCACATGGTCGATCCTGTTAGCTAGATGACGCGGGGTTGCCGGCGGAAGACCATCAGTGGCAAAACATTCTTGCGCAAAGAGGCCGAATGGTTGGCAGATGGACTACTATGCGGGGATGAGAGCCTTCGTGAGGGCGGTCGAGCTCGGCAGTTTCTCAAAGGCGGCCGAAGAGGCCGGGGTGAAGGTTTCGACCGTGTCCCGCTATGTGAGCAGACTGGAAGCCGATCTGGGTGCGGCGATCCTCAACCGGTCGACGCGCAGCCTGCACCTGACGGAGGCGGGCCAGGTTTTCTACGAACGCTCCGTGCAGATCCTGAACGATGTTGAGGAAGCGCGGGATGCGGTCCGGTCCCTGAATGCGCGGCCGCAGGGATTGCTGCGCATTGCCCTGCCGGCCGCCTTCGGCCGACGCCACGTCATGCCGCATATGCGGGCTTTCCTCGACGCAAATCCGGATCTCCGGCTCGACGCCATGCTGGCAGACACGTTCGTCGACCTGATCGAGACCGGGATCGACGTAGCAGTACGCATCGGTGTGATGGCCGACTCCAACCTCATCGCGAAGCGGCTGGCGCCTGAGACCTTCGTCCTCGTCGGTAGCCCCTATTACTTGTCCCACCATCCGGAGCCGCAGGAACCCGCTGACCTTGCCGGCCACGAGTGCCTGGTGTCGAACCCGCACGCCGGCAGGGCCTGGCACTTCAGGGAAGCCGCGGAACCCAATAACCCATCCTTCGAGATCGAGGTCGGCGGCAGGCTGCGCACGAGCGACCTGGAGGTGCTGCGACAGGCCGTCACCGAGGGCGGCGGCATCGCGCTTCTGCCTGACTGGTTATGTCATTGCGAACTACAAGACGGGCGGATGAAAGCCGTATTGCCACAGTGGACATGGTACCGCCGCCCGGGTCGGTTCGGGCGATCTGGGCCCTGTATCCGCCGAAGAAGATCGTCTCCCCGAAGGTCAAGGCGTTCCTGGCGTTCCTCGGCGTCCTGTTCAGCCGCTCGTCCCGCTGGGAGAGCAACCCGTTGCAGGCCGGTCGGCCCGCCACCGTGCCGACCGGGGAGCAAGCCCCTCGTGCCGATGCGGCTGCTTCCAGACGCATCACGAATCAGTAATGCCCCTAAGCAACCGTGCTTTGCCGCTGACAGCCTTACAGGGTGCGGAACTGGAAGCTATTTCCTGAAGCACCGGCACTTGGTGTGGTGAAGAAATCGCCGGTCGACCACTTAAGGCGATCGGACCCGATCTCGGCGGTGCCGGCGCCTCGCAGGACATGGAACACCATCGACGTGGCGTTCACGTCGATGGCGATGCTGTCTTTGGCGATGATCCGGCGCTTCTCGCCGGTGCTCTACAAGGCCGACCGTGCCAACGAGGGGCTGAAGAAGGTTGCCAGCGATGCCGAAGCTGCCAACCACAGCCGGGTCAGCGCCCTGCTCGCGAACGCCGAGTTTCCGCTGACCAGGACCGTCACCCACGTGCTGTGGCGATGTACGGCATGATCAGCTCCAATACCGAGCAGAAGCCTCACCGGCACCAGTCGATCGCGCTTGATCTGATCGTTGATTGCGACCCTGGCTGCTACAGCTTGGTCGGAGCGGAGCTCGCCTTCAACGGCGAGATCGCGAACCCGGTCAAGGTCGATTGGGAGTCAGGCTGCGCCTTCATCACACTGCCCCGGCTCTTGGCATGCCCACTTCAGCAAGTCTGACCATGAGGCCGCCTGATCCCGACCCAGGATGCCGGCCTGCAGACCTCATGCGCACACTCGACATCCGCGTCAGCTGAGCGTGCACAACCCCGGGGAGCCTATTGGCTGCCCGAAGTTCCTGCGATGGCCCAGGATCAACACCATGATCTGGCAGCCGGATCGCGACCTAATAATATCACAATGCTTTACCCGGATACCGTGGATGTATCTGAAGCCGATATTCGTACAGCGCATGGTTCACGACCGGCGCCTCCTGTCATCGACCAAAGGCTGGTTGACACACACTCAGACACGCGATTTAAGTCCGCTTGGACGTGCGAAAGTCACTGCCCGGTCGGTAGTCCGGGTGACGTTTTGCGTTCGTGCAGCTTACACGCTCTATTCCAGACGTGGGCAACCTGCGCGTCCTTTCCCTACGTAGGAAGAGGAGCGTCCTGTGGAAATTGCTTGTTACCTGATTGCCTTCGTCGCCGTTTTCAATTTTGGCGGCCTGGTTGCAGATGCGCTCGTGCCGGCTACTGCCAGGCAGCATCTATTTAACCCGCGCTGGCCACCACACGCCAAATTCCATAATGCACAGACCATGCTGATGGGCATCGTGAGCGGGACCTTGTCCCTGGTCATCCTGTTCGGCACGTCATCGCTCACCCTACCCGTCTTCTTGCTTGCGACGGCGATCGCGGCCAACTATTTCGTGACGATGGCGCTCGCGCCATTGTTTCCGAGGACCGCCTGGATGGACCCAGAGTTCACCTCGGGCACCCCCCGCCCACTTGGCTTGGCTCCGCAACAGCTTGTCAGCTACGTAATTTGCGGCCTCGTCATTATTGCAATCGTATTAGCGATTTCAGCTTAGCTTCGGCGGTCAGTCCGCTTTCAACCTCGTTCACCCGAGAGCGGATTGACCGCTGTCCACCAGAGCCCGCATTCCGGCCACGGCAGTAAAGGACCGCTAGCCGCTCTTATTCAGCGGCATGGCAGGGATTCGGTGGCGGGTGTCGCGTAAGCGGCTGATCGTGTTTACGGATTGGGTGTCGAGACCATCCCGTCCCACGATCACGCCGAGCCACACCCGCCATGTCCGACGATACGGCCGCACCGTTCCTGTTTCCAGCCGTCGGCCGCAAGAAAGTCACCGCGGCTTTCGATGGCGGCAGGATCACCTCTGATGGCGGCATCATGCTGCTGGCCGCTGCCGAGCGTCGTCTCGGCCTGGCTGTAGCGCGACACGACTGATGGCCGGTGGCATTGCCTCACCTGAAATGTTACCCGGGCCCGATCCGTTGCCTCATCTGACATGCTCCCGGCGGGGACTGACTGGGGACGAGCATGGGACGGGTCTGCATGGCGACGCGTGACGACTTGGTAGCGGCGCTTGTTGAGCGGTATGCGGATGGCAGTCGCACGGAACGAGGCCTCATTCTCGACGAGTTCGTGGCGGTGACGAGGTTTCACCGGAAGCACGCGACGCGGCTCCTGAAGGGTGGGCGTCGCGGACGTCCGCCGGGGCCTCGGCCGGGCCGACGGATCTACAATGACGCCGCCCGTGAGGCTTTGATCGTTCTGTGGGAAGCCTCCGACCGGATCTGCGGCAAGCGGTTATGACCGTTGGTTCCCGTGATGCTCGAGGCGATGGAGCGCCATGGGCATCTCGAGCTGACCACTGAAGTGCGCATGGGTCTTCTGGCGATGAGCGCTGCGACCATGGATCGCGCTTTGCGCGAGGCAAAGGGGCGACCGGGAGGAAGGAACCGTCGGCGCGCGCAGGTCAAGGCGCAGTATGAGACCCTCGATCCGGTACTTCTGCTTAGTGACATTCGTATTGGGCAGAGGCGCCTGGTAGAGATCGCTGATGCACCGGAGGTTGCGCTGGCAATCGAGCAACCGACGCTTGCACAATTCCTGACCAGTTTGCGGACAGCCTGGCAGGATGGGGGAAGTCCGACCAACGGCTCGGCGAAAGGTCCCACCAAAGAGGAAGAAGCGAACCACTCCAGATCCGTTCTCGTTCGTGATTGTTGACCTCCGACCCTGGTTTGAATCTGAGCCATGACGGACGTCGAGAGAGTTGTTCGAGCGTCTTCAGATGGAGCACCCTGATGCCTATGCGAACGGTCAGATCCGGACGCTCCAACGGCGCTTGAAGGGGTGGCGGCGGGACATGGCGCACCTGATGGTGTTCGGAAGGTCGTCGGCTGACGAAGCACCTGGAGAGGCATCAGCGATGGAAACACAGTAGATGTGGCCGGTCCGATCCCGCGCGACAACCGCACGATCTTCGGGAACATTCTGGGATGAGGCAACAGGACCCTCATCCAGATCGTCGCGCTATAAGGCAGCGTGCTTCGAGCCAGCCGTTCGGTTCGGAATAGCCCGGGAAGCGCAGCCGCGGCGTGAACAATCGTTCCCGCGACGTGCCAACCTGGTTCTCGACCTGGTCCTTTTCCCAGCCCAAGCGCGGCGTACAGGCCGTCGGCTCTACCAGATAGTGCGGGCACAGCTGCACAAAGCGCCGTTCGAACTGGCACGCCTTACCGACAAACACCGCGTCCACCGCAGTCCGCATGTTGTCGTAGATACCGCGTGGGATACCGGCAAAACAGGCTACCAAAAGCCCCGAAAGTCACGCCTGCCGGAGGCGCCCAGAAGATTGGTTATATCGTCGCGCTGCTCACATCCGAACGGCTGCGCGTCCTACTGGGAGTCCGGTATACAAGGAACCAAAACTTCATCTCCCATCTGTCGAACGTTGTTAGGTTACAAAAATCAATCAGAAAATCGCAATCCCTAGTTCAGGCTGCGTTTACAAGTCAACACTTCGGTATTGTATTTCGGCGCCAGCGCCTCGACGATCGCCTTGAACGTGGCCAAAGACGCAGCGCTCGGCTTTGGTGGCGGCGTTATCCGTCCCGCGACGGGAGCGCCGACGGCCATGAAGAACTCTTCCTGCCCAGCCTGCGAGCATAGGCAAAGCAGCCGTGCCGGCCGATCGAGAACGTTCCTAAAGGCGTGGGGCGCGTTGGCCGGGATTTTGATGGTCTCGCCCGCTCGCCCGGCCGATTTTTGGCTGCGAAAGGTGGCCTCTATTTCACCGTCGAGGATGGTGAACATTTCCTCGAAGTCGTGGCGGTGCGGTGCCGGGCCGCCGCCGGGCGGCACGTGCATGTCGATCAGGCAATAACGGCCATCCGTGTCCTTGCCGGTCAGCAGGATCGTATAGGTATCGCCTGCCATGCCGACATGCGGCAGGGTCCCGTCCTGATCCGGCCGCGCGTGTATGAGATGGCGCCGGGGGTCGTCGGGCGGAAGAGCTATATTCCATTGCGGTTCTCCTAACGCGGGGCAGTTCAGGGCTTTCCTGAGGCTGCGTTGTCGATCCATCGGTAGAGGATGTCCTCGGCTCCAGGATTGCCCATGTGGCCGCGGTTGCCCCTGAGGATGAGGTCCTTCTTGTCGCCTCGGGTAGCAACGATGAGGCTGTCCTCGATCGGGAAGATCGAGTCCTCCATGCCGTTGATGACGAGCAGCTTGCAGCTTGGATGATCCAGCACGCCGGACGCGAGCAGGCTGAACTTGCCGGCGTCCGCCGCATAGGCGGCAACCAGATCAGGACCGCGGTAGCCGAATTTATACGCTAGCGCTGGGGCCAGGGCGAACGGGTATTCCATCTGGTCCTGGGCGCCGATCCACGCGGGATCAAACATATGGTGGCAGCCGCCGCCCTGAGCCACGGCCGCAAATAGGCGGCTGGCATGGGTGTGCGCGACCCGCATCGCATAGTATCCGCCGGTGCTGATCCCGCGCACCACGATCTTGGTCAGGTCGAAGCCATACGTGCGGCCGTTGGCGGCAACCCAATCGAGGACGCTGCTCATGAGGCGGTCGGGAGAGGCCGGGTCGTTCGGCGCAGCCGGGCAATCGCCAGTCCCCGGTATCTCGAAGCTCAGCGTGGCAAAGCCACGGTCGACATGGGCCTGGGTCCGCGGGGTATGGTCCGTCCGGTATGCATCGAGGCCGCAGACGAACAGGAGCACGGGCCAGCCGTCCTTTGGCCTCTCGCCTACCGGCAGGCGCAGATACGCCTGGATCGGCGCGCCGCTGTCACCGGCGGACTGGTCTGCGTGCATGAATGGCAATTCGACCGGCACGCTTGGCGGAGTGAGAAATTGCCCGCCCTTGGCATAGGCGGCTTTGCCTCGCTCCCATGCCTCGTGGCTCAACGGCGAGCGGTTTATCGGGAACCGCGCTATGCGGTAGACCGCCGCAGCGCGCAGGTAAAGGTCACGCGCGTTCGCGGCATTCCCCTGCTCCTCGGCCTGCGCCGCCATGCTCGCCAGGCGCTCGCCCATGGCAAGGAATGGTTTGGCGTATTCGTCCGGCTGGTAGAGGATATCCCGCTGGTCGCCCGATCGGGCGACGAGGTCACCAAAGATCGGGTCGAAGTCCTCGACGTTTGCGTCCGTGAAGGGATAGATGCCGTGCGCGCACGGCATCCGCCACTTCTTGCTCCACAGCGCAGAGACAGAATCATGGTGCGGGAAGTAGGGAAACCCGTCCCGGATCGTCTCCGCGGTGGATTGAACATGATAGGCCGGTGCAGCGATTGGTGTCTTCGATGTCATAGCGGCTGTTCCTTTCGTATGAGCTTCGCGATGCGCTCGGCCACCATCAGCGTCGTCAGGTTGATGGGAACCGAGATGGCTTCCGGGAAGATCGAGGCGTCCACCACGCGCAAGCCGCGGGTCCCGTGGACCGGTCTCTCGGCATCGATCACGGCCGCGGGGTCGTCCGCGCGGCCCATTCCGCAAAATAAGCCCGCAGCGTCCTTGGTTCGCGGCCCAGGATGGTGCGCAGCGTGAGCGCGTTGCCTCGGAGGTCGTGGCGGTCGTAGTGGTCGAACATGGGTCGCCGCGGCTGCGCCTCCGGCCCCATCACGTCAGGGTCAATGCGTTGTGCATGGATATCGCGGCCGAGCACCTCGGCGATCAACGCCGCGGCCTCGCGCCGGTCCAGCGCGCCCTCCGCGCACAACTCGAACGTGCCGTAGAGCAACGTGTCTGTCGTCAAGGCATTCGCCGCAACCTCCGCCACGTCCCGGTAATCCACTCGGGAAAAGCGCGTCGCATCCGACCACGGCTCGGCGAGCACGCCGCTTTGCACGACGCGCTGCCAGCCTGCCGCATAGTTTTGGAAGAACAGGGCCGGATGCAGGAACGTGTATTCCATGCCTGAGTCCAGCACAGCCTGCTCGACCGGGCCCTTGGCAGCGTGGTTGGGCAACTCGGTGAGGACCGGATGGATCACCGAGGAGAACACGAAGCGGCGCACCCCGGCCGCCTTCGCCGCTTCTACCATGGCGAGGCCAACCTCGGCCTCGTCGGACAGGAAGGCCGGCGCGATGTAGAACACCCGCTCGATGCCGAGCAGGGCCGCATCGAGGCTCGCGCGGTCACGCAGGTCGCCGACTGCAACCTCTAAAGCGCCGTGAGCGCGCGCCACGCTAATCTGTTCGGCTTTCGACACCAAGCCGCGGACGTGCGCACCGCGTTTGGCGAGTTCCGGGACGACCAGGCCGGCGAATTTGCCGGCGGCGCCGACGGCGAGAATGGCGGGGCTTGGACCGGACATGGCGGTGTCCTTTCAATGGTTGCCATTGCAATGTGATGCTGCGAACCGCTCGGATAAACGCCGCGTTTCAACGTTCACTCATAAGCGGAGCTTGCGAATGGACCGGATCGCCGCGATGCAGAGCTTCGTGCGGACGATCGAGAAGGGCAGCTTTGCCGCCGCAGCGGCCGGCAGCGGCCTGTCCGCGACTATGGTCGGCAACCACGTGCGTTTCCTGGAAGCCCGGCTCGGCACCGCCTTGCTCAACCGCACGACCCGGCGGCAAGGCCTGACCGAGCTTGGCCGCGCCTACTACGAGCGCTGCCGCCGCATCCTGGCCGAGATCGAGGCGGCGGACACGCTCGCCGACGAGGCGCAGGCGCTCCCGCGGGGGTTGCTTCGCGTTACCGCGCCCGTGGCCCTCGGCGCTACCTTCCTGCCCGGTCTGGTCGTGGAATACATGCGGCTTCATCCGCAGGTTCAGGTCGACCTGATGCTGCAGGACCGCCGGGCTGACTTGCTGGAGGATGAGATGGATGTAGCAATAAGAGCTGGCGCACTACCGGACTCCAGCCTGGTTGCCCGTGCCCTGGCGCCATTGCAACTCGTCGTATGCGCCGCCCCTGACTACCTTTCGGCCCAAGGAACCCCCGAGACGCCGTCCGACCTTGCCGCACACGAGTGCCTGGACTTTGACCACGCATCCGAGCCGGGCCTGTGGCGGTTCGGCGGGCCGGCAGGAGAGATCGCCGTCAGCGTGAACGGCAGGTTGTCCGTCAATAATGTGGTAGCGCTTCGCCTAGCCGCACTGGACGGGGCAGGGATCATCCGGCAACCAGACATCATGCTGTCCAGCGACCTCGCCGCAGGACGGCTCGTCCGCCTCCTGGCGGGTTACTTAGCGCCGAGCCTGCCGCTGTGCCTGCTCACATTGCCACAACAGCGCCCGACCCCGAAGCTCCGAAGCTTCGTGACGTTTATCACTGAGCGGGTCGGTATAGCAGCTAACCGCTTGCAGCGATCTCGCAGCCCTGACTCGCCCGGGAATCCTGTTGAAGATAATGTCTCGGCGCTGAGCATCCCCGGTCAGATCGAGGCCAAGTCCAGCCGGAACGCCAAGCGACCCTGAGATGCATCATGGTGGGTGGAGTTCACGGGAGATGCTGCCCATTTCGCCTGACGTCGTCCTGCCAGCGTTGGACCTGGGTGGTGCTTGGGTGGGGCGGGCCACTCGAGGTCTCAGCCGCTGTCTTGGTAAGCGAAGGAGGCGTGTTGATGCGCTCACGGCTCGATCAGTTGCGGGACACGCGCCGATGACAGACGCCGGAACCAACCAACCCCGTCCTGCCCGTCCCGAGGAGGGCCACTCCCTTCGGCGGATCGTGGACGAGGCTTATGGCCATTATATCGAGCGGATGGGCAAGGCACCTGGACCGATGCTGGATGACTACTCCAAGCGTATCGATGACCGGCAGGCATGGGTGTTGGAGGCGAGCGGGGCGATCGCAGGGTTGGTGGTGTTGGAAGACGATGGGCAAGGCGCGCTGCTGCTCGACAACATCGCGGTGGCTCCATCCGCCCAAGGGCAGGGCATTGCGCGGCGTTTGGTCGCCTTCACGGAAAGCGAGGCTTGTCGCCGTAACTGTCGGCAGGTCCGCCTGTATACGGATGTGCTGATGGTCGAGAACATCGCGCTCTACAATCGTCTCGGCTTTCGCGAGACAGGCCGGGTCAGCGAGAAAGGGTTCGATCGCGTCTATATGGCCAAGTCTGTGGACTGACCGGCCAGTTAGAGTTGATGTGGCTTCCCGGTCGGCGGCTTAGGAAACAGCCGGAGGCTGGTGCGTCCTGGCGACCAGCCTCAGTGGACACGTGGCTTATCAATACGATAGTGGCCTGCTTATCTCAGAAATCGCATTCGTATCTCTGAGACAGGACACTGGACGCACCCGATCTGGCACGCAACGTGGCTAACTAGGGGGCGGGTAGATGTAGCGGCTGGGTTAGAGCCCTATAGTGACGGCTTGGGCAGCCGGATCCCTTACCGTCACAAGCCCATGGCGTTCAGGAGCCGCTAATCAGCCATGGCGCATGAGAGAGGCGTTCGATCAGGAGATTGCTGAGCGCTTCGATCTTCGCCGGCCGCGCACGGGTTGTCGGTGTCACGAAGTAGACGCCCCCTTCAGCCATGCGCCAACGCGGTAGAATGACTTCCAAACGACCGCCCGCGACGTGCTCCGATGCGATAAAGTCGGGTAGTTCGCCGATCGCGAGGCCTTGGAGCATGGTAGGGAGCAAGGCATCGACGCTGGTTGCGCGCAGTGGCCCGACGGGCGTAAAGACCAAGTCGTGCCCTTCGTCGTCCGCGAAACGCCAGGCATCGCCCCTGTCGCGTAAGGCGTATCCCAGACAGGAATGGGCGACGAGATCGTCCGGATGCTGGGGAAGGCCGTAACGCGCTATGTAGCTCGGCGCGGCCAGGATGTAGCGTCGGACCGTCGCAATCTTTCTCGCGACAAGCGAGGAGTCCGCCAACACCGCGATCCGCACCGCCGCATCGAAGCCGTTCCCGATCAGGTCGATTTTGTCGTCTGTGAGGTGAAGGTCGACTGACACTTTCGGGTAGGCCCGGAAAAAATCCGGCAGGATTGGTGCAATCCAACGCACCCCAAACGACATCGGAACGGCGAGCCGAACAACGCCACGCGGTTGACTGGAGGTTTCTCGAGCCAGGTTCTCGGCATCTTCTGCGTCCGTGTAGAGCCGCGCAGCCCGGTCGGCGAGGTTCCGCCCCAGCTCCGTCAGCGCGAGCCGGCGCGACGTGCGATTAAGGAGGCGACCGCCCAGGCGATCTTCTAGCCGTGCGACGCTGCGCGACACGGTCGCGACCGACACGCCCATGACCCGCGCCGCGGCGGCGAAGGATCGCTCCTCGGCCACCTTCGCGAACATGGCAAGACCTTCGAAGTCAGGCAGCTTGGACACGTCAAACCTGCAAGGATGGTTTGCAATCCTTTCTATTCCTATATGTCCATCCGCGCCACATGTTTCCGCTGCGAGTAAGGGAAACGGGTGTCATGAACAATCAAACTGCCTCAATTGCTGCCGTCGGCCGCCTTCTCATGGGTGCCGTCTTCGCTTTCAGCGGCCTTGGCAAGATCATGGCGCCGACCATGACGCAGGGTTACATCGCATCCGTTGGGCTCCCATTGCCGCTCGCCGCCTACTTGGTTGCGATCCTGATTGAGCTCGGCGGAGGCCTTCTTCTCATCGCGGGTTTTCAGACGCGGATCGTGGCGATCGTCCTGGCTGTCTTCACCCTTGCGACGGCGGTGTTCTTCCACAACAACTTTGCCGACCAGAACCAAATGATCCACTTCCTCAAGAACGTCTTCATGATTGGCGGCCTACTGCAAGTGGTGGCATTCGGAGCTGGCGCCTACAGCCTCGACGCACGACGCTTCCACGCGGCGGTTGCGACATGACTCCGGCAAAGTATGGCCGAACAAACCGATAAGCAGACGCCGTGGTCAGGTTCGAAACGAACCTGACCACGAGACCCGATTGGGCGGACGCAGCCAAGGACATTCCATCATGCTTGAACACAGGTCAGTGGACGACATCGCCGGCGTCCAGGCCGGTTGGCTGAACGCCAAGCACCATTTTGCGCTCGGCTCCTACGGCAACCCGGCTCATCAGCCAGTCGGCGGACTGTATGTCTGGAACGACGACTCTATCGCGCCGCACGCGGGCTTCCCGCTCCATGCGCACGCCAACGTCGAGATCATCACCTATGTGCGCGAGGGTGCGATCACGCATAAGGACGACCTCGGCAACCAGGGCATCACCCGCGCCGGCGACGTGCAGGTGATGAGCGCCGGCACGGGCATCCGGCACGCCGAGCACAATGACGAGGACGTGACCACGCGTATCTTTCAGATATGGCTGCATCCCAGGCAGCGCGGCGGCGTGCCGCAATGGGGTGCCAGGCCCTTCCCCAAGGCGGACCGCTCGGGCCGGCTCGTGCTGCTTGCCAGCGGGAGCGGCGGCTCGGAGGCCCTGCCGGTCGGCGCTGACGCCGAAATCTACGGGGCACTGCTGGGTGCCGGCGAGACGATCTCCTACACTTTCGACGAAGGACATGGCGGCTATCTGGTTCCCGCCGCTGGCGCGGTTGTTGTCAACGGCATCCGCGTCGAGGCAGGCGAGGGGTTGGCGATCCGGAGTGAACCCACTGTGACGATCCGAGCCGCGCCCGACGCCGAACTGGTGTTCGTGGTCACGCGCACGTCCGCATGCTAGGCGCGGGCAATGATCGAGATCGGCATCGACAGCTTCGCGGCCCTGTTCCCGGACACCGCGACGGGACGGACGCTCACCGGGGCCGACCGGGTGGCCAATCTATTAGAGGAGGTCGAGGCGGCCGACCACGCCGGGTTGGACGTGTTCGGGATCGGCGAGCACCACAGGGCCGAGTTCCTGGACTCGGCACCAGCCATCCTGCTCGCCGCGGCGGCTGCGCGGACGCAATCCATCCGCCTCACGAGCGCCGTGACTGTACTCAGTGCCGCCGACCCGGTCCGGGTCTTCCAGGAGTTCGCGACCCTGGACCTGGTCGCTGCCGGGCGGGCGGAGATCGTCGTCGGTCGGGGATCGTTCGGGGAGGCTTACCCGCTATTCGGACTGGAACGGGACGACTACGACGCGCTGTTCGCCGAGAAGCTCGGGCTGCTGCTGAGAATCCGCGATGACACCCATGTCACATGGACCGGGCGCTATCGTCCGCCGCTGACCGGCCAGGGTGTCTATCCCCGGCCCCAGCAAGCACGGCTGCCGATCTGGGTGGGCGTCGGGGGCACGCCCGCGTCCTTCGCCCGAGCCGGCACGCTTGGCCTGCCGTTGATGGTGGCCATCATCGGCGGCGAGTTCCGCCGGTTTCGTCCCCTCGTCGAGCTGTACCGCCATGCGGGGCAGCGCGCCGGCCATTCGCCGGAAGCCCTGCGCGTGGGCGTTCACGCTTTCGGCTTCGTCGGCCAGACATCGGCGCGGGCCCGCGACACCTTTTTCCCAGGCTGGGCGCACATGTTCACGGCGATCGGGCGCGAGCGAGGTTGGGCGCCCGCCACGCGACAGCAGTTCGATGCGCTGTGCGGCCCCTCTGGGGCCTACCTGATCGGCGATCCTGAAACGGTCGCCGAGAAAGTCCTTGCCGCGAGCGAGGCATTGGGCGGCATCTCGCGCCTGACGTTCCAGATGAGTTCAGCGTTGTTGGAACACGGCGCCATGCTGAGCTCGATCGAGTTGCTCGGCACGAAGGTGGCGCCGGTCGTCCGTGCGGCCGCCGCCGGGCCGACCGACATCAGCCGGACCCTGGAGGTGAGCGTTAAGTGAACTGATCAGCGGCGAGTGGCGCGTCAACGGCATCGAGACAGTGACCGCCAGCGGACTGCTTCAGAGGCCGCCGTCGGTGTTCCGTGATTGGGTAACGGCCGACGGGTCCGCCGCGCCGGGCAGGAAGGCGTTCAAGGCTGAAAGCGGCCGTTATCACCTGTATGTATCTCTGGCCTGCCCCTGGGCCCATAGGGCGTTGATCTTGCGCAGCCTGAAAGGGCTTGAAAACCTCATCGGTCTGTCGGTTGTCCATTCGCTGATGGGTGACGAGGGTTGGACGTTCGAGCCGGGACCTGGCGTCGTGCCCGACACGGTCAACGGCCAATACACGCTGCACGGGGTGTGTACGAGGGCTGACCCAGCCTGCACCTCGCGCGTGACGGTGCCGGTTCTCTGGGACAAGGAGCAGGGCACTATCGTCTCAAACGGGTCCTCGGAGATCATCCGAATGCTCAACTCGGCGTTCGATCGAATCCGCGCTCGCCCCGGTGACTATTACCCCGCCGAGCATCGGCAGGTGTAGATCGGCATTGAATATTGACCCCCTGAGGGGCTCTCCCGCACTTTGCGTGCTGTCGATCTTGTACTCCGGAGCCGGATGGAGGAGACGATGGACTCACGTCAATGGTGCCCATCCTCGTGCCTTCCGATCTCAGTTCATTTGTTCCGAACATGCTCCGCATCACTCAGGTGATACATTCTTCGGGGCTGGTCACGATCGAGACGGTGCCCCGTCTCATCTCCGCGAAGTGCCCGATCTGTGATATCTCGTCAGCACGTGTGCACAGTCTCTACCGACGGGTGCTGCAGGATCTGCCCTGGCAGGGGCGCCCGGTCACGCTTCATGTCGCCGCTCGTCGCTTCCGTTGCACAAATTCGCTGTGCACACGCCGTACCTTCGTTGAGCGTCTGCCTGACGTGGCGCAGCTCTCCGGTCGCCAGACGAGCCGACTGCGAGATCTGCACCATTACCTTGCGCTTGCGCTTGGCGGCGAAGCAGGAGCAAGGCTGGCGTCACGTCTCGCAGCGCAGATCAGCCCGGACACGCTGCTCAGACTGGCGTCATCAGGTTCGAGCAATGGCACACGGCGGCCCACGCCGCAGGTGCTTGGGATCGATGATTGGGCGTGGCGGCGCGGCCATCGCTACGGTACGGTGCTGGTCGATCTCGAGAGGAACGAGGTCGTCGATCTGCTGCCCGACCGCGAGGCCGCAACTGTCGCGGCCTGGCTAAAGGATCATCCTGGCGTCCAGATCGTCGCGCGTGATCGTGCCAATGCCTATGCCGACGGCATTCGCAAAGGTGCACCCGACGCTGTCCAGGTTGCCGACCGCTGGCATCTCCTACGCAATCTTAGTGACGCCGTCCGAGCCATGGTCGACCGATACACGGCCGCTGCCGGTCGCGCTGCTCAATGTGTCAGAATGGAGTTGCAGGCCGTCATCGAGCGGACGCCGGTGTCCCCGCAACAACCATCGCTGCCAAGGGCGGCACAGCGGATCAGCGATGCCTCTCGTGCCCGACGGCAGCTGCGCTATGAGGAAGCTGCCCGCCTGCGTGCCGAAGGAGCGTCAATCAGGCGTGTCGCGGCAGAGGTCGGCGCAGAGCGCAAGACGGTGCAGCGCTGGCTACGGCTGGGTCATGCGCCATCCTGGAAGAAGCCGCCGCGCGACCGGATGCTGGACCCGTTCGCCGAGTTTCTGCAGCGACGCTGGGCTGAGGGGTGTCGGAATTCTGCCCAGCTCTGGCGTGAACTGGTGGCACTGGGATTTCGTGGTCGCCCATCCACCATACGGCACTGGGCAGGCGAGCGTCGCCGAGCCTCGTCAGGCCCCGGAGAGACCGCCGGTCGATCCCAAAGGCCAGTCTGGCCGGTGCCCGGCGGCTACAGGTTGGCCAGCCTGCTCACAAGTGACCCGACGAGGCTGACCCCTGAGGAGCAGCTGTTCGTGACACGGCTGCTGAGCGAAGAACCGGCACTCAACATCGCGGTCACCTGGGCAAAGCGCATGAACACATTGCTACGCCGCAAGTCGGAAGAAAGCCTCGACGAGGTGTTGGACGCCGCCAGAGGCACCTTGCTCGGGCGGTTCGCCGCAGGCCTGCATCGCGACTTCGCCGCAATCAGAGCCGCAATCGACCTGCCCTGGACCACCAGCCCGGTCGAAGGCCAGATCAGCCGCCTCAAGATGCTCAAGCGCACGATGTATGGCCGCGCCGGGTTCAGCCTGCTGCGCGCTCGTGTTTTAAACCCCGTATGAAACCGCAACGACAGCACGCAAAGTGCGGGAGAGCCCCCTGAGGGGGGTAATCGGCGCCCAAAATTGACCCCACGGTGGAGTGCGCCCCTGTGGGTGGACGCTATTAGGCGGCTACTTTGACCATCTGGCGGGCGTGTTGATCCTCGAAGGTTGCGGGGCTCAGGTAGCCCAGAGCTGAATGCAGCCGACGTATAGACCTGATCAATGAAGCGCGGGAGGTCGGAGACGACATCGGCGAACGTCTCGTAAGCCATGGGATAGACCGCTTCCACCTTCAGCGTCTTCATGAAGCTTTCTGCCTTGGCGTTGTCGTATGAATTGCCGCGTCGGCTCATGGATCCGACGAGTTTGTTGTCGGCAAGCACCTTGCGGTAGGCGGCACACGCGTATTGCGATCCGCGGTCGCTGTGGTGGACGCAGCCAGGCATTGGCTGCCTTACCTGAATGGCTGCGTTCAAAGCGGCAATGGCGAGACGAGCATCGATGGATCGGCTGAGCGCGTAGCCGACGACCCGGCGGGACCAGGCATTTTACCGCCTGCGGTCGATGAGACATCTATGACCAGCCTACGCGGCGACCGCGGCGGCTGAAAGCTTCTGGTGCCTGATCTGCTCGGGAGTTCGGTAATTGAGCTGCTGGATCAGCCAGGTGGAGTTGTAGATGTCGCGGAAGGCGAGCAGCGCAAGCCGTAGTTCTTCGACGGTGTCGAAGGTCCGGATCCAGAGCAGGTTCTCCTTGAGCGTCCGGATGAAGCGCTCTGCGCAACCGTTGCCCTCGGGCGCCCGGACGAAGGCGGGTGAGCTCTGGATGCCCAGGAAGCGCATCTCGGTCTGGAAGGTGTCGGACATGTATTGCGAGCCGTGGTCATGTCGGTGCCCCACTTGGTGTCGATTGTGGCGGGGATGATGGTGCCGTCATGGTTGCGCGGGCCGCGCGGCTGACCAACCCGACCGGGTGCCAGCAGGTTGTTCTCGCGCATGAGCCGCAGCACCCGTCGCAGCGACGTGCGGATGCCGCCGATCCGCAGCCGTGCCCAGACCTTCCGGTGACCTTCGCCGTGAAAGGGGCTCCTGGAGAGGACGCCACGGATCTGTTCCAGCAGGGCCGCATCCGGCATCGGGCCTGATGGACCCGGCCTCTGCCGCGCTGGCTCCGACTGGCGATGCCGATAGACGCTCGCTCGCGCACTGCGCCAGATCCGGCAGACCCGGGCGAGGCCATAGGGCTTGCCGCTGCTGGGCGAGTGCACTCGGCTCATCGCCTCGACCTCTGCGTGCCAAAGGCCACGGTTGCCCTCCAGTAGCGCGATCTTCTGCTCCAGCAGCTAGCATCTCGCCCAGGCGTGCCTTAAGGCGTTCGCTCTCACGCTCCTCCCCATCCAACGGCTTGCTCGCGAGATTGGCCTCGCCGCCGTCGAGGAAAGCGTCACGCCAGTTGCTCAGCGTCGCCGCGGTCACACCGAGCGAGCGCGACACCGTATCGAGGTCCTCGCCGCGCAGGAGGCGCAGCACCGCGTCACGCTTGCGCTGACGCGACATCCGCCCGCCACGCCCAACACCCAGTGCATCCAGCTGCTTTGTCGTCATCGTCCATCCCTCCAGCGGATACCGTCCGCATACCGGATGTTTCAATCAACTGTGGAGCGGAGGAGCCCGCAGAGAATGCGTCATCTTCGTCTTCATGATGCCCCCTATCGACGAGGGCATCATGGCCGCATGCGCGTTCACCGGTAACATTTCAGGTGAGGCAACACCCTCAGCCCGGTAACCTTTTCCTTGAGGCAATGCGACAAGCGGAGCCGGGTGAGGCGCTGTGCCTGCTTGATACCGACTGGCTGCAGCATCGGCTGACGATCGTCGGACCAGTGGGAGAGCTGGCGCGCTTCCGTGCTGCGGCTGCCGGGCTGAGGTGATCCCGTGGCAGCTCGATTTCGAGCAGCTGCAGGAGGACTGGTTCCACCGGCTAATGGCAGAACCTGAGCGCTCGCTGAGCGCCTCAGGCGCCCGCATCCTGGCGCAGCAGCTGCGCGAGGCGTCCGAGCGGCGGCATGCGCTGGCGGTGGCGCAGGTCGGGCGCAGCCGCGCCTGTGTGTTGGACCTGCACGCGCTGTCTCCAGTGCCGAAGAGCGTCCTGGCGTTGGGGCCGGACCATCCGCAGGCGGTGGCCTGGCTGTGGCAGCACTGGGGCACCACTCAGCCATTGCGCCATGTGGTCGTGCTCGCGGAACCACATGAGCCGGAGGCGGTCGGGGCTGGGCAGGCGGTGCTGCGGGTCGGCTTCTGGGCGGCAGACTGGACGCCGTGGCGGGCGCTGGCGGCGGTGGCAGCCGACTGGCCGCGGCTGCGCTTCGTCACCCGGCCGCTCTACGACCAGGCGGCATGACAGACAACGCCGAGCCGCTGGCACTGGAAGATGCGCCACCCGATGAGGCCGATTGGGAGCAGGCGCCGCGTGCACTCCGGCGGGAGAGCGACGCGCCGATGTTGTCGGTGGAGGGCTTCGAGGGACCGCTCGACTGGCTGCTTGAGCTGGTGAGGACACACCGTCTCGACTTGTCGCGGCTGTCGATCGTGGCGCTGATTGAGGCCTTCGCCACCGCTCTGGAGCAGGCGCTGCAGGGGGGCCTTGCAGCCCGAGCCAGGTCGTCGCTCTCGCGTTGGGCGGACTGGCTGGTGATGGCAGCAACGCTGACCCAGCTGCGCGCGCGGCTGATCCTGCCGGCGACTGCACCGGAGGCGCAGGCTGCAGCCCGCGAGGCAGAGGGGCTCCGACGGCAATTGCTCAGCCGGCAGCACATCCAGGCCGCCGCTGACTGGCTTGAACGCCGCCAGCAACTTGACATCCATGTCTGGGCGCGGGGCAGGGCAGAAGCGGGAGTTGGAAGCACTGCGAGCCAGGGTGCAGATCTCGCCGAGCTGATGCGGGCTTGTCTCGCAGCCCTGGCACTGCCGGATCAGATGGAGGATACCTACCGGCTGCCGCCGCGCACCCTGTGGCCGGTGCCAGGTTCCATTGCCCGTATCCGCGACCGGCTGGCGGTGCTGCCGGATGGCAGCGCGCTGACGTCCTTCCTGCCGGAGCTGGAGATGGAGAAGCCGGGCAGCTTCCGGACACGATCGGCCTTAGCCAGCACGCTCACTGCCGGGCTAGAGCTCGCGCGCGACCGACAGCTAACGCTGGATCATCCTCCGCTCCACAGTTGATTGAGACATCCGGTATGCGGACGGTATCCGCTGGAGGGATGGACGAGGACGGCCGAGCTGCAGGTCGAGCGGGAGGCGCCGGTTTTGGTGCAGTACCTGTGGGTCGCGCGCCGGGCGCCCACAGAGCCCGTAACCTGGCTCGGCACACCGGCGTTCAAGTGGTCGGTTACACCATCGATCTCTTGACCATGCGACCATTTTGCGGAAGATGGGGCAAAAGACGTTGCTAAGCTCAAGCCTAGGATTTCTATGAGCGAAGGCGTCTTAGATGCCTGACTACCAAGCAGGGTATCGGAAAAACCATTGGGAAGGTTCATCCACACGGATCTCGCTGCATGCTGCATCCGCTGACTTCGACCCCACCATCACCGACGCTGGCGACAATTGTGTATCGCAGCAAAGCTGTGCGTGCGCTCTCACAATTTGAGCTTCGTGAACTAATGCAGGTGGCGCAGGCGCGGAACGAGCGCGAGTCGGTGACGGGGCTGATGCTCTATGACAACAACCGGTTCTTCCAGTGGCTGGAAGGGCCACCTGACAGCGTGGACCGGGTAATGGGATCGATCCGTGTGGACAAGCGCCACCGCGACCTGGAGGTTTTGGACTCCCAGCCGGCTCGTGCCCGCACATTCGACGGCTGGACCATGAAGCTGGCCGCCCAGGTGCCGGCAACCACATCTTGGCGCCACGACGTGATCGCGCCGCCCCAGGAAATCGTCGAGGGCCTGCGCCAGCGTCCAGAGGCGGCACCCGCCCTACTCGTCAAGCTGTTGCCGCTCTCAGCGAGTGAGTCGAAGGCAAAGCTGGCATCCGGTGCCGTTGTCCGGACGCCGCTGCAAAGCGCGACCGCTGCGATTTTGAAGCGGGTGATCCTGGCTAAGGTGATCCCCCAGCTATCGACCGCAACACGAGGGAGGGTGCCCACCGCGAGCAAGCGGGCCGTCGAACTGGCCGAGCTGCTGACGGCTTCGGACGAGACGGCAGCGCGCGAATTGATCGATGAGCTACGCCCACATAATGGGGCGTTGCCCATGTTGTATGCGAGGCTGTTTGAACCGGCGGCTCGCGCACTCGGCGACTTGTGGACCGAGGATCGGTGCAACGAATTTGAGGTAACGCTAGGCCTGTTTCGTCTACAGAATGCAGTCCGCCTACTGACTGCAGCCCAGCCGGCGCGCGTTGCCTACCGGGGCAAGCATCCTGTCGTGCTGATCGCGCCAGAGCCAGGGGAGCTGCATCGCCTGGGCGCCGCCATGGACGGAGCCGTGCTACGCGATGCGGGGTGGTCGCCTCATTGCGAGTACCCGGCCGACGACGGGACACTGCAGGATATGCTGTCAACCAGTTGGGTGGACGTGCTGGACCTCTCCCTGAGTGTGGCTTTCCGTCGCGAGCATTGGATGGCGCGGGTGACAGAAACCATCATTCGGGCGCGGAGGGCCTCGCAAAATCCTGGCCTGCGGGTGATGGTGGGTGGCCGTGTCTTCGCCGAGGACAGTACGGCTGGCGCCACCGTGGGAGCTGACCTCTCCAGCACAACCGCCCTGGGGGTGGACGGATCCATCCTACGGACCATCAACGCGTCCCGAACCTATGTGCCCGTGCCTCTGGCCGCAATGGACGTGACGGCCTTGCCGGCTTAAGCCCGGTGTAGCGACTTCAGATCTCCTCTATCGCCTCGGCGCTTTGGACGCGGAGGGAATGGACCCTTCCGTCGCCTCGGCTTAGTGGCCGATCGGCTCGAAGCTGCCAGTTGTTGTCCTAATTAGCTCGCCCAAGCGAACCCAGGGACCTCGTATCCAGGTGATCGAGAATACGTTTCAATGCTGCGATATTGTTCTCGTCTTCGGTGTTTTCGAGCGCGTCCTGGAGCACTTCGCGGATGTCGTCGGCACCGACCCGCTCCATCTGCCAATTCGGATACAGACGCTCGCGCTTTTCCTCGCTCTGGTCCAGCGAGACGATGTCGTAATGGCGTGGATCGCCATGAAGGCTCGCCATCAGCTTCCGTACCTCGCCTGCCGGCCCCTCGATCCATTGGAAGAAGACGCCGCTGCCGAAAACGAGCAGCCCGGTGATGCCGCAGGTGAGATTGTGGCGTTGCGCCGCCTCGATGAGGCGGTTCACCTCGGTGTCGTCCACGCCATCGGCGGCACGACTGCAATATACGAAAGTGTACAGCGTGGGCGCGGTGGCGACACAGTCAGGGTCGCTTCGAAAACCGGGTTCGTCGAACATGGGTTGGCTCGCTTTGTGTATGCCAGGCAGGCCGTGTCACGCGGTTGGTAGGGATAAGGTTAGCGCATTGATCTTAATTGTGTAAGAGGAGCCCACTCGTCAGGCACGAATTCGCGCGGACCATCCGAGGAGAACCGCCTGGCCACCCCGATCTGCGCGTCGGTGAGGCACGGAAACATCTGCTCCCGCCGGGTCTCGGCAATGCCCATCGTGACCCTCCTGACTTCTAGTTCGGTGAGCGGCGTCCAATCATAAAGAATGCGGCCAGCGCTCCGATTAGGCATGCCACAGTCGCGTAGAGGGCAGCGATGTGGAAGGCGCTCACCAGAGCGCTACCCGCTGCCGCCAAGACCGGTCCAATTAAAGCGGTGGCAATCAGACCACCTGTGCGTGCGACCGCACTGTTCAGGCCGGAAGCCGAGCCGGTGTGGTCAGTCCCAACCGATCCTAGGACCGCGCCGGTTAAGGGCGCCACTGCAGCAGCAAGCCCGATCGAGACCACCAGCAAGGCTGGGAGCACCTCCGTCCAATAACTCACAGCCGGTGTGATCCGCAGCATCATGAGAAAGCCGGCTGCGACGATGGCCGGCCCGATCGTCAGCGGCAGGCGCGGCCCGATACGACCAGCCACGCTGCCCGCCAGTGGCGACAACACAGCGAGCAGCAACGGCAGCGGCAGCAAGGCAGTGCCGGCCAAGGAGGCTGAGTATCCACCAGCCTGGATGAGCACGAAGGGCAGCAGCACGAACAGAAAGCCCAGAGCCCCATAGACCAGGAGGGTGAGCAGCGTCAGCCCGGTGAAGGCCATGGAGCCGAACATGGCAAGCGGCATCATCGCTGCCTCACCCCGCCGCCACTGCACCACCAGGAACAGCAACAGCGCCATGACACCCGAGGCCGATCCGCCCATCGAGGAGACGGACCATCCGACGCGCCCAGACCCCTCCGTTAGACCCCAAGTGACCAGACCGAGGCCCGTCGTGGCGAGTAAGGCACCCGCCACGTCCAGCTTCTGTCCAGGTCTGGCTGTGGTCGCGGGTACCGCACGAATGGCCAGGCAGAACGCGGCGGCCGCCAAGGGCAGGTTGATCAGGAACACCGCGCGCCAGCCGATCGTCTCCACCAAAACACCGCCCAGCACGGGCCCGACGGCGCTGGCGATGGCACCTGTCGCCGCCCAGATCCCGATTGCCCGGCCCCGTGCCTCGCCCGAGAAGGTATCGCCGAGCACCGCGACGCTCGTTGGCATCAGCGTGGCTGCTCCGCAGCCTTGCACGAAGCGTGCCCCGATGAGAGTCGGCAGCCTGAATGACAGGGCGCATCCCAGCGAGGCAATGCCGAACACCATGATCCCCGCCAGCAACAACGGACGACGACCCCATCGGTCCCCGGCCGCACCGCCAAGCAGCAACAGGGCTGACAGGGGCAGAAGGTATCCGTTCACCATCCATTGCAGGCCACTCGCCGGGGTCTTGAGCGCCTGCCCGATCGCCGGCAAGGCAACGTTGACCACCAAGCTGTCCAAAAAGGCGAGGCTAGAGGCCAGAATGCAGGTCGCCAGAACCAGGCGCGGATGCGCCGCCTCGACCGCTTCGGCGCACGCATGCACGAAAGTGCGGTCGCAGTGCGTGTGGGCTATTGAAGTCACAGGCGCATCAGCATCTGTCCTCCGAAGAGCAGCGGCGCGGGGGCTGGCCGCCTCCTATGATATCTAGATGGCTGATTACCAAGAACCTAATCATTCGAAAGCTTCGGGAAGGCCTTGGATCTTCAATGTCCCATGAAGGGATGTGACTATCCAGGTGGCGCCCTAAGTGGAGCCCGCAGTGGACTAAGTGGCCCGAGCGGAATGAGCTGGAACCTCATCTGCCCCGCGATGCCCAAGGGGAGTTTCTCGAGCAGGGCGTCGGCCTCAGAAGCTGTTGTCACGTTCATGATGAACACGACACCGCTCTGATCGGGCTTTACGTGGTGTCCACGAGGTCGTAGGTCTGTTTCTGGACTGGGGTCAGTTCGGACGGCCTAAGCAGCTTGATGCGGCCGCCAAGCGCATCGGATGGGTCATCCATCGCCGCGTCCTGTTTTGCGCAGGTAGCCGACCGCCACGAGGTCAGTCAGGGGCTGCTGTGGAACTGGCGGGCGCACGTGCGGCGCGGTAGGCTTCGGCCGGAACCGCCTGCATCGTTCTCGCCCGTGCATCTAGCGAACACGCTGCCTGCGGCAACGCCCCGCCTAGAGGACACGAACCAACCTGCTCCGCCAGCGCAGCTGACCGCCCCTGCTGACCGGATCGAGATCGACTTGCCGGATGGCAGCTGTCTTCGGGTTGGCGCGGAGGTGAGCCTGGTCGCGCTGCGCCGGGTGGTCGCGGCGCTGCGTGGATGATCGTGCTGCCGCCTGGCGCGCGGGTTTGGCTCGCGGCCGGGACGACCGATATGCGCCGTGAATGCGACGGGCTGGCCGGCCAAGTGCAGGAGGTGCTGCAGCTCGATCCGTTCAGCGGCCACCTGTTCGTATTCCGCGGCAAGCGCGGTGACCTGCTCAAGTGCCTGTTCTGGGACACCCAGGGACTGGTGATCTATGCCAAGCGCCTCGAGTGTGGCCGGTTCGTTTGGCCGCAGGCACGTGAAGGCTCGGTATCGCTGACGCCAGCCCAGCTGTCGATGCTGCTCGAGGGGATCGATTGGCGGATGCCCGTCCGCACTTGGCAGCCTGAGATGGCGGGATAGCACCTCCTGGCCGCTGTACAGCCGGCTCCGTCCTGGCCATGATCGCCTGGTGTCGATCGACCTCTCCCTGCTGCCCGACGAGGTGCGCACAATGATCGCAGCGCAGGCCGAGATCATTACGCGCCAGCAGACCGAGCTCGACGGGCAGCAGACCCGTATCGCGGTGCTGCAGCCCCCCGTTCCAGACTGCGCCGGCTGTAGTTCGGCCTCTCGTCGGAGAAGCTCGACACGGCGATCGTCCAGCTGGAGCTCGCTCTCGAGGACCTGGAGGAGGAGGACGGCGCCAAGGCTGCGGCACAGCCGCCAGCGCCTGCCGACAGCGAGCTCGGCAAGGCCAAGCCAGCACGGCGGCCGCTCCCGCCGCACTTGCCGCGTGACGTCATCGAACATCAGGCGGCCTGCGTCTGTCCGAGTTGCGGCGGCGCGCTCCGCCTGCTGGGCGAGGACGTCACCGAGGTGCTGGACTACACCGGTCCGCTACGCCCAGGACGGCACCATCGGGATCGACAACAACCCGGTCGAGAGAGCGATGCGGCCGGTGGCGCTCGGCCGAAAGAACTGGCTGTTTGCCGGACCCGACGCCGGCGGCGACCGTGCCGCCGCGATCTACAGCTTGATCGGCACCGTCAAGCTGAACGGCCTCGATCCGGAGGCCTACCTGCGCCACGTCATCGCCCTCATCGCAGATCACCCCGTGAACCACGTCGATGAACTGCTGCCGTGGAACATCGGCACCAGCCCAAGCCACAGCCGGGGATGATCCGCGTCAACACGCGGTAGCCGCGGTCTCGGTCAGACACTTAGTGTTCGCCGGCAGCGAGAGGAGGCGCAAACCGGTGGGCGACCGTGGCGTGCATGGTCGAGAGGGCCAAGCTCAAGGGTATCGAACCGTTTGCGTGGCTGCACGACAGCCTCACGATGATGGTCAACGGTCACCCGGCGAGCCGTCTCGATGAACTGCTGCCCTGGGCAGGTTGAGCGGGTTACAATTGAGATTGATGGAGACGGGATATCGCCTTGATCGTCGCTATCGGCTGCTTTGCGCTCATCCTCGCCGTGTTGAAGCTCATGAGGCCGCCTGCCAGCAGCCGTTCGGACGACCCTTTGATCAGGGTGCGAGCACCAGTCTTGTAGTCAAACCTGCCTTCTGGCGGCGCCATGCCTCCGGAAAGTCCGAGAGGCGCATCACTTCCTGATCCAGCACGATCTCACCCGCGACGGCCAGTCGGCAGATCTCGGCATAGGCGGCAGCCTGCAGGGCGAGGGGCGCGTGATAGTAGGCGAACCCCAGCACGTCGAGCGACGCGCGCCGCGCGGTCTGGGCGTGCAGGTGGATGCCTGGCGCGAGGCCGGAGCCGACCTGCACCATGCGGCCGCCGGGGGCCATGACGCCGAGCGCCGCTTCGGCCGGCGGACCGTTCAGGTAATCGATCACCACGTCCACGCTCGCACCCGCCGCTTCCTCATAGGCCTGGGGCAGGTCGGTCCGGTCCAGCCGAACGATGGCGTCGGCGCCCTGGGCAAGCGCGCGGGCCAGCGCCTCGGGCCGCCGTCCCGCAGCGATCACCCGTCCGGCGCCCAGCCGCTTGGCCGCAGTCACCGCGATGGAGCCGGTCACGCCGGTGGCGCCCAGGATCATCACCGTCTCGCCGGGCTGGAGCCGGGCCCGCCAGGACAGCGGCAACCAGGCCGCCAAGCCAGCATTTCCGATTGCAGCGGCGAGCGCGTCTGACGCGCCTTCCGGCAGGGGCAGGCCGTGGCCGGCGCGCATCAGCGTGTACTCAGCCATCGACCCGTGGGGCGCGACCAAGCTGACCGCGTTGCACCACAGCCGCCGCCCGTCGGCTGAGCGCACCACCGCCTCGCGCCCGATCACGAAGGGCCGCGCCTCGGGCGTCAGGTAGTGGCGACCCTCGGCGTTCGCGACGTCGAGGTTGGTCAGAGCGGATGCCAGCACCTGCACCACCTCGGCCTCCGGCTGGCCTTGAGGCTCAGGGAAGCTGGCATAATGGGGCTCGCCCGGCGGTTCGACGATGACGGCTTTCACGGCGATCTTCTCCGGCTCAGGCCGCTATGAAAGCCAGCAGGCGCTCGGCGAACGCCTCCGGGGCCTCGTCGGGAATGTAGTGGCCCACCCCCGCCATGGCCCCGCCCTCCGTCTGAGGCGCCTTGGCCTTGAGCGCCCTGTAAAGCGCCTCGCCCACGCCGCCCTCGCCGCCGATGGCCAGCATCGGCATGGCTGGGGCGGGTGCCGCCTTGTTCTGCTCGATGCTCTGCAGGAGCGCGCGATAGTAGGCAAAGCCCGCGCTCATGCGCCCCGGCCGGCTGTAGCTCTGGGTGTAAAAGTCGAGATCGGCGTCGCCGATGGCGGTCTTCACCATCGTCTTGGTGCGGAACAGCCAGTCGAGAAACAGGCGCTCGCGGCCCTGGGTGAGCAGCTCCGGCAGGTCCTCCACCGCGTTGAAGTAGAACTGGAACACCTTGGGCGCGGCGGCCAGGAGCAGGGCTCCGTCGGCGGTGACGCCGGGGATGGCCGCCTCGGTCAGGCACAGCTTGTCCACGGTCTGCAGATGACGCGCCGCCCAGGCGTAGGCTACCCAGGTCCCCACGTCATGGCCCACCAGGACGAAGCGTTCGATCCCGGCTCCGGCCACCGCGGAGGCGAGGAGGTCGGCGACGTGGCCGGTATCATATGCCACGCCCTGCGGCAGCAGGTCGGACCCGCCCATGCCAGGCAGATCCAGCGCCAGCGATCGATAGCCCGCCTCGGCCAGGATCGGCTGCACGCGCCGCCAGCAGTGCGCGGTCTGGGGCCAGCCGGGGGCGAGCAGGACAACCGGGCCGTCTGCAGGGCCGGCCTCGTGGGCCGCGATTGTCAAGTCGCCGACGGCAGTGAGGTTTACGAGGCGGATGGGATGCACAGCCATGCGATCTCCTGATCTCTTCGCTCCGAGGCGGACAGGCCTCCGCAGACGGATTGGCAAACGGATCTAGCCTCAGCCGAGAGGCTATGAGGCTTACTTATTCCGCAAGGCCCGCTTGCGACCTTGGGAGATGAGTAGTCGTGTCCTCGCAAGCTACTAGTCCAGCCGTCCTTCGACGCTGGTGAATCCGATGAAAGCCTTTCTGCTCTCCTTTCTAGTGGGCCTCCTGGTCGGCGTGCTCTACGCGGTGCTGCGGGTGCGCTCGCCCGCGCCGCCGCTGGTGGCGCTCACGGGGCTGCTCGGCATGGTGCTGGGCGAGGCGGCGTGGCCGCGCGCACTGGCGGCGATCGGCGCCCTGACGGGAGCGAGGCCGTGAAGCTCGCCCCGCTGGCGCTGAACCACGTCGGGATCACCGTCCCCGACATCCACGCCGCCATCGACTGGTACGGCGAGGTGTTCGGCTGCACCCACATCATGGGGCCGCGGCTGATGAGCGTGGACGCACCCGCGACGGCCGAGACCGGCTCGGTCTTCGGACCGCCCTTCCGCCGCATGCTGCAGGCCCACCTGCTCACCGGCAATGAAGTCGGGCTGGAGCTGTTCGAGCCGCTCGACCCCGGGCCCCTGCCGCCGGCCGAGGGCCTGGACTACCAGCGCCGCGGCGCCTGGCACATCGCCCTGACCCACCCGGACGTGGAGGCCATGGTCGCGCGCATCGTGGCCCACGGCGGCCACAAGCACACCGAGCCCCACGCCTTCTCGCCGGGCCGGCCCTGGCGGCTGGCCTACACGCGCGACCCCTGGTGGACGACGATCGAGATCGTCTCGCACAGCTACGCCGAGATGTTCGCCAACTGGCCCCAGCCCGGCGCGGAGACGACGCCGACGCTGGTGGACCGGGTCGAGGCGGCGCGTCTGCGCGCTGGGGCGTAACGGCATGTTCTTCGCCCTCAACACTTTCATGTGGTCCCCCCGCTTCGAGGTGCGCCACCTGCCGCTCCTGGAGCACGTCACGGCGCTGGGCGCCGACACCATCGAGCTGCAGCGGAGCGGCTTCGAGGAAGACTTCCCGGTGGACGCCATCCGGCGCGAGCTGGAGCGCGTAGGCCTCGGCTGCACCCTCTCGACCTCGCCGCCGCGCCCGGAGCTGTGCCTGCTGCACGAAGACGCGGACGCCCGGCGCGCCGCGCTGGGCTACCTGCGCGAGGCTGTGGCCGTGGCGCGCGACCTCGGCGCCCGCCTCGTCGTCGGCCCGCTCTACGCCCCGCCCTGGTGGTTCAGCGGCGCGCGCAGCACGCCGGACCAGCAGCGCTGGGTAGTCGACGGCCTGCAGGCGCTCGGGCCGCTCCTGGAGGCGGCCGGCGTCCACGCCGCGCTGGAGCCGATGAACCGGTTCGAGACCTTTTTCCTGAACACCGCGGCGCAGGGCGTCGCCCTGTGCGAGGCGGTGGATCACGCCTGCGTCGGGCTGATGCTCGACACCGCGCACATGGCGGTGGAGGAGAAGGACCCCTGCGCGGCCGTGCGCTCAGCCGGACGCTGGCTGAAGCACCTCCATCTGCCCGAGTGCGATCGGGGGGCGCCCGGCACGGGCCGGCTGATCGACTGGCCGGGGCTGTTCGCCGCGCTGGCCGAGATCGGCTACGCCGGCGGCTGCGCCATCGAGAGCTTCCCCTATGGCGATCCCGGGGTCGCCCTGCGGACGCGGAGCTGGCGCGATCTCGCCCCCTCCACCGACGATCTCGCCCGCGACGGTCTCGCCTTCCTCAAGCGGACGTGGCGCGCATCGCTCTCGTCCTCAGCCCAGCCCACAGGAGCCCGGGTGCCATGACTCCCATCCGATCGCACCTCATCGCCCTAACGCTGGCGTGCCTATGTCTTGCGCCCGGAGTGCGCCCGGCCTTGGCCGCGCCGTCGCCGCTGGATCAGGCCGCCCCGGCGCAGGGGGTCTACGCAGGAGCCATCATCGACCTCTATCCCGACAAGGCCGCCGCCGGGTCGGCCCTCCTGCATGGCTACGCCGCCGCTACAGAAAGACGACCGGGCTTCCTGGAGGCTCGGCTGATCCGCGGCCAGGCGCCGCTCTCAAACCACTTCATCCTGCTCACCAATTGGCGGAGCAAAGCGGAGCGGGAGGCGGCCCAGAGTGATCCGGTCATCCGGCGCTTCCGCGACGCTCTCCAGCCGCTCGCCGCCAGCCCTGTGGACGAGCGCCTCTACGCGGAGGCGCCCTGATGCCGGCCGTGCGGGTGAGACGAGGGACCTGTCCGAGGTCGCTATCCTCGGGCCGGGATCGGCAATTGCGCGCGCTCCTGCCTTTCGGCTTGAGCCTTGCGCTGGTCTTGGGGCTGCAGGGGAGCGCCGAAGCCGGTCAGACCGAGCCGCTACCGCCGCTCGACCTCGGCCAGACCAACATCTTGGACGGCGAAGGCGCCCCCGGGCAGCTGCTGGAAATCATCACCTTCGGCTCCGGTGCGGGGCGGCTGACTGACGCGGAGGGGCGCAGCGTCCCCGGCGACAACGACCAGCAGATCATCTCGGCCATCGCGCACCCGATCCTGGTCTCAGCTGCGTCCGTCCTGGGGGCGCACCCCGGCGTGGAGGTGCTCGTCCCGGTCAGCTACGTGAACAATGGCTTCGCCGCGAGCGGCGCCGGCCATGACACCGGGCTCGGCGACACGACCGTGGAGCCCTTCCTGGAATGGTCGAGCGCCCATCCGAAGGCCGGGACCGTCTCGGCCCGACTGGCGCTGGGCGTGGTCGCGCCGACAGGCGACCACCATGCGGCTGAGGCCGTCAACACCGGCCAGGGCGGCTGGCAGGTCTCGCCCTACCTCGCGCTGACCTGGCGCGTCTCCTCCCGCTGGGAGCTCAGCACCCGGGCGATCTACGATTGGAGCGGGTCGGCGAGGGGACAGGCGGCGGACGGCTCGCGGCTGCGGCTGCAGGCGGGCGACCAGTTCGCGCTCAACGCCTCGGCTTCCTATGCGCTCACGCCGGCGTGGCGGGCCGGGCTCGGCGGTTACCTGCTGCACCAGGTCGGGCCGGCGAGCGTGGACGGAGCGTCCACCCCCAACAGCCTGCAGCGCATCTTCGCGCTCGGCCCGGTCTCCCGTTGGCAGGTGGGGAAGACCAACATCCTGGTCGCCGCCTATGGCGAGTTTGAAGCCCGCAACCGGCCCGAGGGCGTCAGCGTCAACATCCGCCTGCAGCATCCCTTCTGATCCACGATGCGCGTCCTCCGCCGCAACGGCCCGGCCACCGCAACGTTGGCTGGAACGGACGGGGAGCGGACGCCCATGGCAGACGAGCTGAGCGACCTTCGCCTCTTCACCCGCATCGTGGCGGCCGGCAGCCTGTCGGAAACCGCGCGCCGGGCTAACGCCTCGTTGGCCGCGGTCAGCCGAGGGCTGTCTGGCCTGGAGGACCGGCTCGGCGTGCGCCTGATCGACCGGGGCTCTCGCAAGTTCACGCTGACGGAGGAGGGGCTGCTGCTGCACGAGCGCGCCGTCCCCATCGTGGAAGCCCTTGACGCCGCCACTGCCGAACTCGCCGCCCGCTCCGGTCCGCCACAAGGCCTGCTCCGCGTCAGCGCGCCGCACGAGATCGGCCGCCGCCAGATCTCCAGCCTCTGCAGGGCGTTCGGCGAGCGCCATCCCAAGGTGCGCCTCGAGCTCAGCCTGACCGACGCGCGTCCGAACATCCTGGAGAGCGCGCTGGATGTCGCGATCCAGACCAAGCGGCCCACCGAGGGCGACGTGGTCTACCGCAAGCTCCTCAGCAGCCGGCGGGTGATCTGCGCGGCGCCGGCCTATCTTGCCGCTAGAGGCCGGCCCGAACGCCCCGAGGATTTGGCCGCCCACAACTGCCTGTGCATGGTGCGCGGAACCCACGTCTACGACCAGTGGACAGTCAGGGGCGCGCAGGGATCGCTCAAGATCGCCGTCTCCGGCTCACTGACCAGCAGCAGCACCGACGTGATCCACGGTTGGGCCCTGGACGGCGCGGGCGTGACGATCAAGGCGCTGTGGGACATCGAGGACGACCTGCGCGCCGGCCGGCTGGTGGAGTTACTGGCCGATTACGCCTGCGACGATGTTCACCTGTACGCCACTCACTTTACCCGCCGCTACGTGCCCGCCCGCATCCGCGCCTTCATCGACTTCCTGGTTGAACATCTGGCCGCTCGGGAAACATCCGGCCTCGACCAAAGAGACGACTGGCCGCCTTGCAAGCCCGCCACGAGGACGCCATCAACACGGGACGACCTAAGTTTCAAATTGTACACAGACCCGAAAGACTTTTCGCCCCGCGAAACGTGAACGGCAGATATTCCCCGGCCTCGCCCAAGAACGGTCAGACGGCTAGCGGCCGGAACCAGCCGGTAGCGCCGATACTGCGAGAGTCCGCTATGGTCGAGTCCGGCGGTAGCAGGTCAAGGAGCTAACACCTTTCGCTTTCGGAATTCTGGCTGAGCGAGCGGCAGTGGAAGCGTCTGGCGCCTCTGTTGCCGCGCAAGTCGCGTGGTGTGTCATGTGTCGATGACCGCAGGGTGAGCAGCGGCATTGTGCACGTGCTGGAGCCAGGTGGTCCGTGGATCGATCCACCGGCGATCTACGGGCGCGTAGACCCTCTACAACCGGTTGATCCGCTGGGGCGCCCCCGGAACACGGCAGCGCCTGTTTCAGGCGCTTCTCCCCAACAGCACCCACGTCAAGGCCCACCGCTGCGCCGCCGGAGGAAAAGGGGGCGCCAAACCCAGGCCATCGGCGTCAGCCGCGGTGGCCGCACCACCAAGATCCACGTCCTGGCCAATGGTTTCGGGCGCCTGGTCGCCTTCTGCCTTACCGAAGGCCATGTCGCTGACTGCCGGGCGGTCGAGGGCCTGCTGCATGGACTGCCGCACAGCGCCCTGGTCATGGCGGATCAACCCTACGACATCGAGGCCAGCCACCAGCAGATCGAACAACAAAGCGCAGTCCCGAATCGAAATTGACCCGATGTGGCCAAGTCAGTCCTTGGCCACCTGTGCCGCCCGCGATCGAAATCTCGTTCAGTAAAAACCTTGTTGACCTCTATAGGAGCATCAACGTGTTCATCGAGCGGCTCTGGCGAAGCCTGAAATACAAGTGCGTCTACTTGCCCGCGTTCGAGCCTAGATCTAAGCCGCGGGCCGGGCCCAGCCGATGTTTCAGCTACTACAACACCCGGCGGCCGCACTCGGCCCTGGCAGGCCAGTCGCCGGACGAGGCATAGGGGTGGCCGGGACGAAGAAACTGGCGGCCTGACGACAACCAGATCCAAGCTTCTCGACAGATAGATCCTGTTCAACGAGGCAAGGCAACCTCAATCGCTCATCTTGGCGTATCGCTCCTTCAGGAGGCTCAGGCAGGCTTCCGCCCATCTCGATACACCACCTTGCCGAACCCGCCATCACCCGGCTTCGGCCATAGCCGGATAGCTCTATGGAATCGCTTCTTTTGATCCTGCTCAAGAGCTGTTCTGCATAATCATGCGGCGACCTCAGGTCTGCGGCATGAGTTCCGCTGGTGATCTTCTAAATTCGAGATTGCCGGAGTCCGCTGCTTCCCGAAGAACCACGAGCGACGTTTATCATCGTTTGTTGTCAGGAACGCCTCATCGACCGGTCGCGCAAAGATGTAACCCTGGATCTCATCCACGTCGGCTCCAACCAGGAACAGGCGCTGTGCCTCAGTCTCGACACCTTCAGCGGTGACTTGCAACCCCATGGCGTGTCCGAGCTGAATAACAGCCCGGACGATTGCGGCTGCCTTCTCGTTCTGCCCTATTTCCTCGATAAAAGATCGGTCGATCTTGATACGATCTACCGCGCAGCGGTGAAGATGACGGAGCGAGGAGAAGCCGGTGCCGAAATCGTCCAGCGCGACGCGCAGGCCGGCCGCCCGCAAGGTGGCAATCTTGCCCGCGACGCCGTCGACATCGTCAATCAGCGCGGTCTCAGTAATCTCGAGCTCGATCCTGCCCCGACCAATGAGCGAAGCGCGGAGAAGCTCCATTACACTGTTGACATATTCCAGATGACGCAGCTGGACAGGTGAGACGTTGATCGCAATGGTGAGCATCGGCCAACGCGCGGCGAAGCCGAGCGCCTCGCGCAGGACCCATGCGCCCAAGGGGATGATTAGCCCCGTCTCCTCAGCGATTGCGATGGTCTCCTGGACCGATACCTCGCCTCGTGTCGGATGGTGCCAACGTAGCAAGGCTTCGACACCTCTGACCACATCGTCGGCTCCTACCTTAACCTGATAGACCAGCTTGAGCTGATCGCTGCATTCGAGCGCTATTTCGAGATCGGCTTTAAGCTGAACACGGTCTTGGGAGATCCCGTTGAGCTCATCGGAAAAGAGGCGATACCCGTCACGGCCGGCGGCCTTTGCGGCATAGAGGGCGATGTCGGCGCGACGCATCAGTTCACTCGCATCGGACGTGCCGCCCGGACCGATGGCCAGGCCGACGCTGGCGCTGACGTGGGCCGGGCCAGCAGAGAGCATGAACGGAGTGCGTGCTACTTCGCAGATGCCGTTGCACATCTGTTCGAGGTCGGACCGGCCCGGATGATACGGCGCCAGCATTGCGAACTCGTCGCCGCCGAACCGTGCCACACTCACATCGCGATCGACAATCGTGAGCATGCGCAGACTGAAGTCGCGTAGCAACTGGTCCCCGGCGCTGTGCCCCATCGTGTCGTTGACCTGCTTAAACCGGTCGAGATCGATATAGAACACTACGAAGTCATCGCCGATCCGGATCAGGTTGCCCAGCCGGCGGCGGAACAGGTCACGATTGGCCAGGGTGGTAAGGGTGTCGTGGGTCGCGGCATGCTCGATCGCCTCCTTCATCTGCAGGATGCGTCGGATCGTACGGCTCTTCTCGCCAAGCGCGTTGTTGGCAGGAGCAGCGCAAAGGAAGATCGAGATAAGAAACGGCTGCACCATTCCCTGGCCGAGCAGAAAGCTGCGCGACGAGAGAAGAGCGAGCGGTCCATAGCCGTGGGCGGTCAGCGCGGCCGAGATGAGCGACGTGATCAGGATCGAGGCAAGGACCCAGGCTGGACCGGCTCGGAAGGCGGTCAGGATAAGAAGCGGGTAGATCAGCATGAAGGTGGGAGAACGCGCCAGGTAGAATGATAGCAAGCTGAGGCAGGCAGTCGCGACGAGGAGGAACCAGCGTTCGAGACGGCCGGCTTCGCATGGAGAGGAACCGTTGCCGCCTACAACGCACAGCAGGATAGCAGGCGTTGCGATGAGCAGCCCGAAGCCATCGCAGAGGGTCCATTGGAGGCCATCGGTGAAGGCCTCGGCTTTGGTGGTTCCTCCTGGGTCGATCAGTTCGCCAAGAGTTGCCTCCAAGCCGGCGGATAGGAACGCGACGATGCCGAACATGCTCAGACGCCGGAAGCGTGAGAGGTCGATTCTGGCACCACAGAGATTGCGGGTGAGTAGCGCCGTGGTGAGGCTGACGACGATGTTCAGGACGGCATTGAGGACATCGTCGAACGCGCTGCAGTTGGAGAACGCGTTGGCGACAAGGTTCAGGGACAGGCAGGCGGCGAGCACCGGGACAGAAAAGCGCCAGGGAAGGGAAAGCAGCGCGACAACAAGAGCACCGTTGGCCGGCCAGAAGACGGTGCTGTTGTGAGAGTCGATGCAGGCGAGGCGAGTGACGAGCACAATTGTAGAAAAGACGGCCACAAGAAGAAGCGCCGTCCGCAGCTTATGGAACGGTCCCGACGGTCGATAGAGTTGCCAAAACAATCTCGGCATGCCGACCTCGTGGGTAAGGATCGCTACTATGGTTGCAAAGGGTTGAGATCGCGTTAATCACATTGGGAGCACGACTATGTTGCACGGGTCAGCATGCGGCCGCAGCCCGGCCGTCTCGTCCACCGTTCGCGCTATAGACAATTGTCGAAAAGCCCGTTTGCCCCGAACAACGGGTTATGGAAGAAAGCCTTACTCTATCGGTTCTCCCTCAGAGTGTGTGAGACCTACACCTCCTTGCTCGGCCGTGGCCTTGAGCCTGGATGAAGAACAAATCAGCATGGGCGCCAGGACCTGGGGTGCGAGTCGTGAACGTCGAACGTCTCGATGGGAAGTGGCTGATATCAGCGGCTGGTGAAGGATCTGCGGCCTGTCCAGGCTGTGCTGTTCCCTCACCAGTCCGCCACGGTCAGTACAAGCGTCGCCTTCTGGATCTGCCGGAACAGCGGGCCATCGTGATGCTCTCCGTCGAGGTGGCGGGATGATCTGGTCGCCTGCTCGGCCTTGCTGCTGGCGGCCGGTCGGCAGAGCGCTTGATGAGCCGGCTTGGCATGCCGACAAGCGACGAGACCGTCCTGCGGCATCTCAAGAGCCAGGCTGCCCGTTCCGGCCAGCCAACTGCTGTCCGGGTAGCGGGCATCGACGGATGGGGCTGGATCAAGGGGTGCCGCGACGGAACGCTGATTGTTGACCTTGAGCGCAGACAGGTTGTCGACGTGTTGCCCGATCGCTCGACCGAGAGCACAGCGCAGTGGCTCAAGAAGGCAGCCCGAGATTGAGATCGTCAGCCGTGATCGAGGCGGGCTTTATGCCGAGGGAGCGCACGAATAAGCACCTCAGGCGCGGCAGGTCGCCGACCGCTTCCACCTGCTGCAGAACCTGCGCGAGCGCATCGAGCAGCGCGGGCGCGGCCGGTGGATGGACAGCGTGTTCATCGAGCGGCTCTGGCGCAGCCTGAAATACGAATGCGTCTACCTGCACGCGTTCGAGACCGGCTCGGAAGTGCCGGCCGGGCGCAGCAGATGGATCGGATACTACAACACGCGGAGGCCTCATTCCGCTCTGGCGGGCCGGACGCCTGGGGAAGCATATGAGGCAGCCGGGATGGAGATGCTGGCGGCCTGACGACAACCAGGACCAAGCTTACCATCAGACAGGCCCTGTCCGACGAGACGCTACCATCTCAGCTGCCTACCTACAGCATTGCCGACGTCGGGCGCTGGATGACGCCGCGTGAGCGGCTGCTACCTCAAGCGGCTCCGGCGGCTGACAATACCGCTTGACGTGAACCGCCGATGCGACCGCTATCTCGCCGTGTGAAGCATGCAGATGCAAGGCTAGTATTGGCAGCTACCGTCTCAAACCGTGAAGGCAAGAAAGTGATCGACGACAAGAAGCAAGCTCCACGGGTGGTTGTCATCACCGGGGGCACGATGGGTATCGGCAGGGCTACCGCCATCGCCTTTGCCCGCGAGGGCTGGGCTGTGGCGTTGCTAGCCCGGAGCGAAATCCGCCTCCTGAGTACGGAGACAGAGTTGAGGTCATTCGGCGCGCAGGTCGTCGGCATCTCGTGTGACGTTGCGGACGCTGCCGCCGTTGACGCTGCCGCCGCTCGCATCGAACAGGAGCTGGGTCCGATCGAGGCGTGGGTGAACAACGCGATGGCGACGATCCTCGCCCCGGCGACAGAGATCACGCCTGCTGACTATCGTCGTGTCACCGAGGTGACCTACCTCGGTCAGGTGTTTGGCACGCTAGCCGCTCTTAAATTCATGAAGCCGCGCGACAGAGGAGTTATTGTTCAGGTCTCCTCTGGGCTCGCTCTGCGGGCTGCCCCGCTTCAATCCGCCTACTGCGGCGCCAAGAGCGCCGTCGGCGGCTTCACGGACAGTCTTCGCGCGGAACTTATACACGACCAGTCGAGGGTCAGCCTGGTGACAGTGTATCTGCCGGCGGTGAACACCCCGCAGTTCCGGCGGGCCCGCAACTACACCGGCGCTGGGCAGAATGCACCGGACCCCATATTCGATCCACGGGCCTGCGCGACCGCAATCGTCTCGGCGGTCGCCAAACCGCAACGCGAGGTCTGGGTCGGTCGCTCGACGATGCAGATGGCGCTGGTGCAGGCTGTCGCTCCAGACTTCGGGGATCGCCAAGCCGCAAAGATGTGGGAGAGTCAGCTGGACAGGTCCATCGAGCCTGCCTCACCCGGTAACCTGTATGACGTTGACGAGGATGACCCCGGCATCGACGGTCCGTTTGTCTCGCGCACAAAGCCGCCACGAAATGAGTTCGTCACCAGCCGCTCGCGGAACGCGGTCGCACTTGCATTAACCATTGCTTCTGCTGCTGGAACGGCAGCAACACTTGCACCACTCATTTTGGCGATTGGGCTTCGATCCTTCAAAAGGAAGTAGTCCATGGCGCCGCGGAGTCTGTGCGTCGCGCACGAAAGCCCTCATATGATCTCGTAAAGGGCTTGCCTGTCCATCCTGACAGATTTGAAAGCAATAGGCTCGGCCGCGGGGGGCCTGTGTTTCTTGCTTGAGTTAAGATGACGCGATCAACCGCTGGAAACGCAACGAGGCTGGAAGCGCCTTTAGGCAACCAGTCCCAATCTTCGCTTTTAGTCCCTTTCAACACCGGGGAGGAGAGACAGTCATCAGATCTTGCGCTCGACCGGCACGGCACCCGGTACCTTCTCAATTGCCACGTCTTCAAGGCGGACAGTGTCACGAACCGTCTCCACTCGGTCGACCGCCTTCTTGCGAAGGTGGACCTCCTCGTGCAGGCGGGCGGTCTTGCCGACAACGGCTTCCTCGCCAGTTTCGGTCATCTCGATTGCCTTGTCCGTGAAAGCTTCGTCACCGCCGGCACGACCTTCTGCGATCGACTTGCGGTCGACGATGATCTTCTCATCATGCAGGGTGACCTGCTCCTCAACCGGCGTCTCTACAACGAAGCGGAGTACGCGCGTGGTGCCGTGGTTGACCAGCCTCTTGCCGACGACCAGCTTCTCCTCGGCAGGCTGAAGGGTCACACCAGTCGCCGGTGTTGCTATGCGTCCATCCGCCAGCCCGGTTGCGGTGCCGGTGGTGGCTATTGCAGTGCCGGTTGTTGTAGCGGGAGCAAACGCCGCGCTGCCGTAGGTCGACTTGCGCTCGTCGATGTCGATCGGATTGTGCCGCTCGAGGATCCCGCCGACCGCCGTGACGTGTTCATCAGGAGTCAAGACCGAGACGATCGTAGCACCGGTTTTCATGCTGCGGTCATATACGGGCCGTATCGTGATCGGTGTCGCCGCCAAAAAGTCGCGTCAACCATCATCGCCATCTTCGTCTCCGCTGAACATCTCTTCAACCACTGGATGGTTCCTCATCGTTGAGTGGTGAAGGTAATGTACTTAGTACGCCGCCACCGGGAGGCGCGTGCGAGATGACCGCTTTCTGACGCCGAGACATTACGGTCTGGTCGTGGTGTTCAATGCTACGCACCCGGCGAACGTGGGTCGTCTCCCTAAGAATTAGGGGGCGCTCGCTCACGACTATCTCTTCGACGACAGAGCTTATCGTCACGTCTCCCTCAATCCGTTTTCCGGGTATCGGTCGAGCTGTCGGCGGGTCGGGACGCGCTGGATGTCGACGCGCTCGTAAATGAAATCCGCCTTGACCCGCTCTCTGCGCTCACGCGTGATGGTCGACCCAACGCTCGGTGTCACCGACGACCGGCCGCCGAGCGACTGATAGAACCTCCTCGTGCGAGATGAGTCGTGCGCCAGTCTGATCTGACATCTCAGCGAGCATCGGCACCTCCTGGGTTGAGTTGGGACCGCTCGCCTGCGATCAGCGCCGTGAACCGCGAGCAGGTGACCCTGAATGCTGTGGACAGCGGATCGTGTTGTAATATGGTATTGGACGGAAGAACCTTCTGCTCTGGTTCCGCTGTGCAGCACCGGCTAATGACGTCCGGTGGAGGCAAGCCACCCATAAAGAAGAGAAATCATGGGGGTCGCCATCAGTGTCCAGAGAGCCCAGTTTCCTAGAAATCGTCGCTGTTCTAGTAGCCTTCGGTTCTCAGCTATGCACTGCTCGAGCTTCAAGACATGGGCTTTGCGGAAATCCCTGAGTGGTTCTGGTCCGAGACCTCCCTCCACGAATTGGGAAGGTGACGCGCCAGAGATGTTGAAGCTCGGGGATCTCACCGAAAAAAGCACAAGGGACGAAGCCAGGCTGAAACCAGCTAGCGCGGAAAGAGATGCGACTAATACAGCCACCGTGTCTCTTGGCACCGCAAGGGCAATTGCAGCGACGAGTGCGGAAAGCGTCGACAAGACAACAGCTGTTGTGAGCATCATGACAGCTCGTGCGTCCTGTGCCTTGGCAAGACTAGACTGTTCGTTGATCTGCTGCTCAGCGCGCGCAACGATCCAATCGTGCGCTTCCTCCTCAAGACTCGAGATTGTCGATGAGTTGAGCGGCATGTTACACCGAGGCGCCGGGCTTGAGAATCGGCTTGCTTGCACAACTCGTCGGATGCGGCGCCAGCGGGAAAGTCTTGTTCAAGGTATGGGGATGAGGCCAGCTCGTGCTCCACCTCCTGCTATTGGTAGCGGCGCCGTATTTCAGTTCGCATGCCCTTAATCTGTCCCAGAGCGTCCGAGCCTCGGCAACCGTGGTGGACGTGCCGGCATGCCACCGAGCTTTGAACCTGATCCTCCGCTCAACATCGTCTCCTTCAGCCTTCGGGTAAGCCGCCGGGGCAAAGGCGGCCAAATGCCAGGCCATGGGGCTGAGCCGCTCAGTCTCACCATCGTGCCCTCGCCTTAACACGCGGGGGGGGGGCTTCAACCTGAAGCGCGCCCTGCCAGAGCACCGGGCTGAAGCCAGCGTCAGTCCAGGATCGAGCTCTCGCCTGTGCAGCCGATCCTCGTCCGCAGCAAGGTAATCGGTAACCTTCACGATCCCCTTCTCGTCGCGGATCAGCATCTTGTAGTCCGTCATGACGGGCCTCGGCAGCTAGACCCTAGTCTTACCGTCGTCACCGCCTTGCGTTGCAACAGCTGATAGCGACGTGATGCTCCTCTAGGACTCATGTGCGAGGCTGCTACGAGGTTTCCCTCCGGCAGCGGCGGCCTTCCGCGTTCTGGAGCTTTCGGAGCAGGATACGGGCCTTGGTAGGCTGATGGTGGAATGTGTCCACGACCGAGAAGATCGACACTAGTTTGCGTTTCGGGCGGCCCTTAGGTCATGATGGCAAGCTGACCATGGGGTCATCGCTCAGCGGTGCGATGGTTTCCAGCGTCATGTAGCGGGCGCGCTGCACGGTCCACTCGTCATTCTGCTCCAGCAGCAAAGCGCCGATCAGGCGTGCAACGGCATCCGCGTTCGGGAAGATCCCGACGACTTCGCTGCGACGCTTGATCTCGCCGTTGAGGCGCTCGAGTGGGTTGGTGCTGTGCAGTTTGGCACGGTGCTGCGCAGGAACTCGATCCAGAACGGCGCGGCCTCGCTGTGCCCGACCGTCATGCCCAGCGCCTCGCGCCTGCCGTCGGTGTTGACGCCGACCGCGATGATCACCGCGACCGAGACGATGTGGTGGTCGCGACGGACCTTCACGAGGTCGCGTCGAGCCAGACGTAGGGATCGACGCATACGTCGATCACCCTCGATCGGCCGGGCCAGGAAGGCGCCGACCCGCTCGTCGATCTCGCCGCACAGACGCGAGACCTGGCTCTTGCTGATCCCCTGCATCCCCTTGGCCTTGACCAGACCGTCAACCGAGCGGGTCGATCGACGTATACGCCGATCCCTGGATATTGTTGATCCGCTTCGCGGCTCAACCCTGATTGACCGCCGTCAGCGCCTTCTCGGCGATCCGGCGCGGCTCGAGGAAGGCGGGGAAGCAGCTGCCGCGGCTGCGGAGATCGACATCCTCGACCACGGCTGCCTGGCGCGGCGCGGCGGGCCGCAGTCGGGTCACCAGCCGCTTGTTCTCCTGTTCGGTGGTCTCGCGATCGAGCAGCAGCGCCAGCCGCTCCTCGAAGCTCAGCGCGACGATGTCGGGCTGTCGTTGCTGGTTATCGAACGCCCTGGCCATGCCGCCGAGGATGAGGGCGATCAGGCGTTCATCGGTGGGATGGGCGTGCATCGGATCTCCTTGTCTGTGGTAATGGCCGCGGCCAAGGATGTCCTCGTGCATCACAACGCGGTGTCGGGGACTGGATCGTCCCGGGATGCCCGGTCGAGACCGTTGCGCAGGATCGAGGCGACCGAGCCTTAGCTGCGTGAGCCAATGGTGAGGCCGCGCTGGCAGACTGCTTCCAGGCGGGCGCTGCCGTAGGTCTTGGCCAGCTACAGGATCCCAACGCAGGCGCGGAAACCCTGCTCGGGGCGCGGATTGGCGTTCATGATCGTCTCGACCAAGGCGGCGGTGCCGGGACCGACCTGGGCGGCAGGCGACTGGATCCGCTCCGGCGTCCAGCTGGCGTAGCGGCGATGGGCGCGCGGCATATGCTCGGGTGTCGTCGTGTGCCGCCGACGCAGCGCTGACCGTGGATGCGCCGCGACCCGCTGACCGGCATGGAAGACCTCGATCTTCGCGTCCGTGATCCGCGCCTCGACCATTTCCCGGATCAGTCGCGATAGTATCGAATAGAAGTGCCGGTGCAGCTCGACGTGACAGTTCGGTGCCAACCGGCAGCGCTGCCATCCGGCGTAGGCGTAGGGCTCCGCCGGGAGCGGCTTCAGCGCCGGGTTGTCGATGCTGTCGAAGAACTCCCGCCGGCTCACGCCGAGTTTGCGCATCAGCCGGGCGTTCAGGTCACGCGAGGCACCGGTGACGATGGCGACCTTCCGTGTCGAGGCCAGCAACTGCCCTTTCACTTGCGGCGATCCCCACTCAGCACTCGGGCGACATGGTTCTCCGGAACGACGACCTGTGCAGCCGTACGGAAGCCATCATGGGCTGGTGCTGACCCGTAGCGGCGCATTCGCGAACAGCACATTGAGGCCTTCCGCCATGGTCGGATGCGCGATCACGGCGTCGCGTAGGGCTGTGTAGGGCATCCTCGCCATCATCGCCGTCTGCACGACGGTCATGACTTCCCCAGCTTCCGGACCCAGCATCGTGAACCCCAGAATTTGATCGTCATCGCTGATGACTGCCTTCAGGAAGCCGCGCGTCTCGGACAGCGTCCGCGATCGCAGCACTGCAGCGGTCGGGATGCGGGCCACACGCGCCGGAATGCCTTGGCGCACCGCCTCCGCCTCGCTGAGGCCAACCCGGGCCATAGGCGGATCGGTGAACAGACAATAGGGCATAAGGCGATCGCTGGTGCTGCGGTGGCCGCCGGCGAGATTGTCGCGGATTACCCGGTAATCGTCCAACGAGGCGTGGGTGAATTGCGGGCTGCCGGCGCACTCTCCGATCGCCCATACGTCAGGCGCAGTTGTCTCGAGACGGTCGTTCGCTACGATATAGCCACGCGTGTCAAGATCTACGCCAGCGCGATCCAGATCGATCTCCTGCGTGTTCGGAATCCGCCCGGCCGCCACCAGCAGATCAGTGCCTTTAATCTCGCAATCACCATCCGGCAGCCGGAGGCGGACCGAAACGAAGTCTCCAGATCGCCCGACGACCGAGATGAGACGTGCCGACAGCAGCACCTCAATGCCCTCGTTGCACAGCATTTCGCGCAGTGTGGCCCCGACATCTGCGTCCTCGCGGGCAGCGATCCGTGGCCCATTCTCGATGATGGTCACCGCGCTGCCAAACCGGCGGAACGCCTGCGCGAGTTCAAGGCCGATATAGCCTCCGCCGATCACGATGAGCCGCGCCGGCAGCCGGTCGAGATCCAGGATTTCGACATGCGTCATCGGACCCGCCCCCTTGAGCCCCTCCACATCTGGGATCGCCGCCCGCGTTCCGAGGTTCAGGTATAGCCGGTCAGCCGTCAGCACCCGGTCGCCACCGTCGTTCAGCGCGACTGCGACGGTCTTCGGGCCGGTCAGCCGGGCGCTCCCCATGATCAGTTCGGCGCCGGTCGCCTGGAAGTTCTTGACGTGAATGGCTATCAGGTCATCGACCATCTCCCTTTTGCGCGCCACCACCCGCGCCATATCGACGTGAGGCGCCGAGACCATGCTGCCGAACTGATCGCCGTGGCGCATGAGGTCGGCGACCTTGGCGCTCCAGATCTCATTCTTGCTCGGCAGGCAGTTGGTGTTAGGGCAGGAGCCGCCTATCAGCCGCCGCTCGACGACGGCGGTCCGTTGTCCAGCCCGGGCCATGTGCAAGGCGAGATACTTCCCGCCTTCACCGCTGCCAATAACGAGACACTCATAATGATCAGGCGACTGCATTGTGCTCTGCGTCTCCGATAGCCTGGTTTACGATGAGGTCGCACGTCGGATTGAGTTCACGACCGAGGTCCGTCAGGGCCGGGTTGCCGTAAAGCGGGAAGGCGCCGCGGGTCCTGCCAGCGCAAGTCGGACGAGCCGTTTGGCTGTTTGATGACAGCCAACTTCAACGGTGCCTCGAGCAGGAACGCTGGATCCGCATGCAACATTCCGACAACGAATTTCAGGTGAAAGAACAAAGTTTGCCGGACCGGACCGATGACATAGCCGCCCCGGCTCCAGCATCTGCGGATCGATTTCGTGCGAGCCCCATAGCCCCGACTTCTCGATTGCCATCCGCAGTCGCGGGACGATTTGCGCCACGCCCAGTGCGCAGCGTCCGGTGAGCTGGGACGCCCCGGCTTCTGTTCTGGCGGTGCCGGAGATAATGGAACTCGGATGTTTAGATAGCCTCAATCGAGCAATCCCTCGGGTTTCCGCAGTTGGAAAAGGCATGGAGGACGCTTGGAGATCCCCACGCCCTCCCGACCAAGGCCGGCGTTCGTGCGCGGCGTTTGCCGTGCTCAAAGTCCGTGCCGCTCCAGAAAGCCGCACCTTAGCGAGCCGGCCTCAGCAGATAAACGTCCGTATCCGGCCCGGGGGCAGGAGTAGACCTCGGTGCCGCCCGGAAGGAAGTGCGCATCGTCGCGGCCCCAATCCGCCGAAACAGCGGGCGGTGCTAACGGGAATGGAACTGCACAGCCCGGGTAGCACTGCACGTTGCTGCGGGTCGCAGATTAGGTCAAGTTGGATCTCGTCCACCCCGAGCCGTGCCAGATAGGCGGTGTCGAGTGTGATGCCATCAGGCGAGATGTGCGCTGGGTCTGAGCCGTTGAAATACTACCGCTGCCGGACGTTCTCCGGAGCAAGCGAGACACTGCCGCCTCACTATGCCGACCGATCATGTTTTAGGAAGAACCTTGCCCTGGCACGCCTTGAGGCGCTCGCGTGGGGCTCTACATCCGGCTCTTGGTCACCAGCCTGCAGCGCAACCCGGGGTTGCAGCAGCTCTGGACAGAGCGACCGACATTTCGCGAGCCGCGTGTAGACATGGCCGTTGTGCTAAACATTCGCCCTGGTGGCAGCCGAAGCATGCCTCGTGCTGCGCGCGGTCGACTGCCATGCCATCAATGAAGCGACCGGGTCCCCCGGCCACCGGTCGACGCGTACTTCGTCGAGTCCTTGACCATGACCTGCACGGTCGTGCCATGCCAGGGCACGAAGGCACCTCGAAAATCGGCAGACGGCTCTTGCTTCCAAGCCAGCTTGGCAAGTATGGCCCATCCGGGACCGGCGTCTAATCGTTGCGGGAGGCCTTGATCGCGATGGGATTGCCAAGAATTCCCCGGGCTCGTTGAAGCGGCTTGCCTCGTGGGACGGTGCGATCAACTCCCAGCGCCGAAACCCGGACGGGATTGTGACGCCGAAGATCGGAGAGCCGACTTCAGCCGCCTTTCAGCGAGCGCGGCATTTGGATAATAACGCAACCTCACACTGCGGCAAATGACAGCTCAGTCAGTTAATTCCGGCGCAGCTTTCGCAGATATAGTCTCCTACAACCTCGAATACCGGCGCTTTCCTGGAGCGAACGACCTTCATGTTAGCCTACCGGCTAGAAGTGGCCGGGGATCCCCGCATGACTTTTCTGTCAGACGCCCGCGTAGACCAGCTCGTAAAGAATTCTGATTTCGAAACAAAGCCACCAAATCTTTGCCCTCATCGCCGAGAGACTTTTGAGGACCAGGACGTGCGGATCCGTGCAGCGCGCGCTACATTATCCGGGAAACCATCGCGCCACTGAGCGATGACCCCATGGTCAGTCTACAACCAATTCATTAGTGGCCGCCTGACCGCGCAGCCAACACTGCGCAGACACACCGCTCACGCACCACGCGGTGGGACACGATCGGGCTGATCGGCGTCGGCGAGATCTTGGTGAGAGTGGTCTTGGTCCGCTCTATGTCGGTAAGCCGTCCCTGCCACTTCCAAGGTTGCAAAGCACAAGTCGGAACGTCAAATCAAAGCACCTGGGCTGCGTCACCGTCGATGATCAAACCCTGTACTATACCCGTGAGCAGAAGCGATCGGACGGCGGTCACTTTTTGTAACCCACCTGCCAGCAAGACAACATCGCGGCCGCGCAGTCGCTCGAACTCGAGTGCCAGCGTGCGCCGCGCGAGCTCATGGTCGATGCGCATACCATCCCGGTCGAATAGCTGTCCAAGCGCGTCGGCGACACCGCCTTGAGCCGTGATGCTTTGCAGCTCAGCCTTCGAGAGCATCGACTGTTGCCGCAGGAAAGACGTCTCAAGCAATTCGCCAACGCTGATGAGGAACAAGTCAGCATATCGTGCCAGTGCGATCGCCTTCGCAACACTCCGCTGCGACATCAGGACGGAACGGTCGTCCTCCGAGTCCGCGATGAACGGGACCGGCAGGAAATGACCTTCCCCGCCGGTGCGCGCTGCCAGGGACTGCACGACCTCGAACGGGTTCGACGCCGAATTCCTGGTGAGCGAGCCCATCAGGGACACGAACCGGGCGCGGCTGTTCTGCACCCCGGACAAGTGGAGTGTCATCTGCTCCAGCGTCCGTCCCCAACTGACCCCGATGGTGATCGGATTCCCCGAGATCAGTTTGCCCTTGAGGAAGTTCGCAGCGGCCGTTCCGACGGCACGGCGGGCGATCGTCTCCTGCATCGCCGCCAGCCTCGGCTCGTCCGGCTCCGGCTGAAAACCCATCCCCGGCGTGACCAGGCAGAAGTCGAGGCCGAACGTTTTGGCAATGCCACTCTCAAGGTCCAGGTCGCGGACGGACTCGTGGTTGATCGTCACGGTCACGAGCCCACGGTCGCGTGCGTCACCCAGCAGGCGAACGACCCGCGTCCGGTGCAGTCCGAGCCGTCGCGCCACCTCCTCCTGAGTGAGGCCGCCCACATGATACAGCCATGCGGCCCGCGTCATGATGGCGGCGTCGGGTTCATGGGCGAGGTTCAGGGTCACCATTCGCGTCTCACCAAGCCGATCGCTTTTGGTCGTTGACAGATGTCACGGCGGATGACAATCGTTGCTCAAGAACATATGTCGTATCCCACATCAAATGTGGAGAGTGCGGCTTCAGGGCGGCAGCGGAGCGTCAAGGCTCATGGCCTTTGTGATCGGCATCGATGGCGGAACCGAGAGCCTGCGGGCAACGCTGTTCGACCTCGCCGGACGTCGAATTGCCTCGGCAGCATGCAGCTACCCGACACGGTTCTCGGCCGGCGCGCGCGCCGAGCAGGACTCCGAGGCCTGGTGGTCCGCCCTGGGCATCGCAGTACGGCAGGTATTGGACGAGACCGGGACGGATCCCGGCGCGATCGATGCGCTGTGCGCCACGACGACCTGCTGCACGGTGGTCGCGCTGGACGAGGCGTCCAGGCCGATGCGTCCTGCCATCATCTGGATGGACGTGCGTGCCGACCAGGAGGCCGGGAGCGTGCTCGCAACCGGCGATGCGGCCCTTGCGATCAATGGTGCCGGGCAGGGTCCAGTCTCGGCCGAGTGGATGATCCCCAAGGCGCTCTGGTTGGCGCGCCATGAGCCGGAAACCTTCCGCGCCGCGCACACGATCTGCGAATACCAGGACTTCCTGAACTGGCGGCTGACCGGCCGACGTGTTGCCAGCCTGAACAACGCATCGATCCGCTGGCATTATCGCAGCGACGCAGGCGGCTGGCCGGACAGCCTGCTGGACGCGCTCGACCTGTGCGAGTTGCGGGCCAAGTGGCCGGCCGAGATCCTGGCACCCGGTGCGCCCGTCGGCACGCTCACGCCCGAGGCGGCCGCGCATCTCCGGCTGCCTCCAGGTGTGCTGGTGGTGCAGGGCGGGGCGGATGCGCTGATCGGCATGATCGGGCTCGCCGTGCATCGCCCCGGCCAGCTCGCCCTGATCACCGGCTCGTCACACCTGCAGTTCGCCGTCGGCGAGACAGCGGCGCATGTGCCCGGGCTCTGGGGAAGCTACCGGGATGCGGTCTATCCCGGCCGCACCATCCTCGAAGGTGGCCAGACCTCGACCGGCTCGATCATCGCGTGGCTGCGACGCCTCACCGGAGACGCGCTCGATCTCGAGACCCTGAACCGGGACGCGGCGCTGCTTGAGCCGGGGGCCGACGGGCTGCTGGTGCTCGACCACTTCCAGGGCAACCGCACGCCCTATACCGATCCGCTGTCGCGCGGCGCCATCACCGGATTGTCGCTGCACCACTCGGCGGCGCATCTGTTTCGCGCCATGCTGGAAGGCATCGGCTTCGGCACCCGCGCCATCATCGACCGCATGACCGAAGCCGGCTCGGGTGCTGCCGAGATCACCGCCGGCGGCGGCGCCACCCGCTCGCCGCTGTGGCTGCAGATCCACGCCGACACGTCCGGGCTGCCGGTGGTGGTGCCCGAGGTCGCGGAGGCGCCGTCGCTCGGTGCCGCGGTGCTGGCCGCACACGGTGCCGGTCACTTCGGCAGCATCGATGACGGCATCGCCGCCATGGTCCGCCCGGGGCGCCGGATCGAGCCGATCCCGGCCAACGTCGAACGCTACGACGCCATCTACCGGCGCTATGCCGGCCTCTATCCCGCCCTGAAGCCGCTTCGCGAGGTTGCTGTCCGATGACGTTGCCCAACACCCGGCTGCCCGAGTTCTACCGGACCATGCGGCGCATCCGCACCTTCGAGGAGCGCGTGGCCGAGCTCTATGCACGCGGGCTTTCGGCGGGCTCGATGCTGCATCTGTCGATCGGCGAGGAAGGAGCCGCCGCAGGCGTCGCGGCCGCGATGCGCCCGGACGACAGCTTCACCACCCATCATCGCGGCCACGGCATCTTCCTGGCGCGTGGTGCCGATCCGGGGCGGATGATGGCGGAGATCGGCGGCAAGGAGAGCGGCTACTGCCGCGGCAAGGGCGGCTCGATGCATATTGCCGACATGGCGCTCGGCCACCTGGGAGCGAACGCGATCGTCGGTGGCGGCATTCCGCACGTCGTCGGCGCCGGCCTCAGCTACAAGCGGCTCGGCTCGGATGCCATCTCGGTCGCCTTCTTCGGCGACGGCGCGATGCAGCAGGGCCTGCTCTACGAGAGCATGAACATGGCGGCGCTGTGGGACCTGCCGGTGCTGTTCGTCTGCATCAACAACCAGTATGGCATGGGCACGCGCATCGACCGCGCCACCCGCTCGATCGAATTCGATCGTCGCGCCGAGGCGTTCGGCCTGGCCGCCGCGATGGTCGACGGCGAGGATGTCGAGGCGGTGCACCGCACGGCCCAGGCCCTCGCGGACGGCGCCCGGGCCGGCAGGCCGGGCTACATGGCGGTGTCCTGCTTCCGCTTCTTCGGCCACGGGCGAATGGACAAGAGCCCATATCGCACCGCCGACGAGGAGGCGCTCGGCCGCAAGCGCGATCCGGTTGCCCGCGCGCGCGATGCGCTGCTGTCGCAGGGCCTGGGCGACGCGGCGGCGCTCGACGCGCTCGATGCCGAGGTGGCGCGCGAGATGGACGCGACCATCGACTTCACCGCCGCCGCCGCCGCACCCCCGGGTGCGAGCATGTTCCGCGACGTGTTCGGCCCGGACCAGCCGGAGCCGGAGCCGTTGCGCGTCCGCCTCGACCGCATCCTCGCGGCGTGAGGGCCGCGTGATGGAAGGGATAGCCGTCATGGCCCGGACCGAGACCACCTACCGCGACGCCCTGCGTCAGGCGCTGCAGGACGCGATGCGCGCCGACGACACCATCGTGGTGATCGGCGAGGAAGTCGGCGCATACGGCGGCGCCTATGGCGTGACCCGCGACCTGATCACCGAGTTCGGCGCGGGGCGCCTGATCGACACGCCGATCAGCGAGCCCGCCATCGTCGGCGTCGCCGTCGGCGCCGCGATGACCGGGCTGCGTCCGGTCGCCGAGCTGATGTATGTCGATTTCCTCGGCCTGGTCATGGACCAGCTGGCGAACCAGGCGGCGAAGATCCGCTACATGTTCGGCGGCCAGATCGGCGTGCCGATGGTGCTGCGCACGCAGGGCGGTACCGGTCGCTCCGCCGGCGCGCAGCACTCGCAGAGCCTCGAAGGCTGGATCATGCACACGCCGGGCCTGCGCCTCGCCATGCCGGCAACCGCGGCGGACGCCTATCATCTGCTGCGCCACAGCCTGACGTTGCCGGATCCCGTCGTGTTCATCGAGCACAAGTCGCTCTACACCCGCAAGGAAACGGTCGATTTCGATACGCCACCGGCCCCCTGGGGCCATGCGGTGATACGGCGCGAGGGCCACGACCTGACGCTGGTGACCTACTCGCGCATGGTACACGTGGCGCTCGCCGCCGCGGAGCATCTCGACGGCGACGGCATCGCGATCGAGGTGATCGACCTGCGCACCCTGAACCCGCTCGACATGGCAACGGTGATCGCCTCGGTGGAACGCACCGGCCGCGCGGTCGTGGTGAGCGAGGGGCCGCTGACCGGCGGTGTGGCGTCCGAGCTGGCGGCGCGCATCGGCGAGGAGTGCTTCGACTATCTGGAGGCGCCGGTGATCCGCCTCGCCGGCGAGGACATCCCGATCCCGGTCTCGCCGGACCTCGAGTCGGCAAGCATTCCGACCGCGCCGCTGATCATCGAGACCGTGCGCCGGATGCTGCGCCGATGATCGCCGAACTGACCCTGCCGCGCCTCGGCGAGACGATGGAGACTGGTCGCGTCGCCGCCTGGCTGAAGCAACCGGGCGACCGCTTCCGGCGCGGCGAGACCCTGGTCGAGATCGAGAGCGACAAGACCGTGGTCGAGATGCCGGCGCTGGCCGACGGCGTCCTGCACGAGATCGTCGTCGAGGCCGGGCAGGACGCGGATGTCGGCGCGGTGCTGTGCCGCTACGACGATGGCCAGGACGGAGCCCCTGCAGCAGCCGACACCAGGGAGCCGGTTCCGGCAGCGGCGACGCAGTCCGTGCCGGCGGCGGTGGCGACTCCGGCACTGCCTGCAGCGCCGGTTGCGGAGGCGGACACCCGGGTCGGCGCGCGGGCGACCCCGCTGGCGCGCAGGATCGCACGCCAGAATGGCGTGACGCTGGCCGAGGTGCCGGGCACCGGTCCGCGCGGGCGTATCGAGGCGGACGACGTGCGGGCGCGTGTGCAGCCGCGGCCGGATGCCCCGGCGGCGACGGTGGGGGAGGCCACGGTGGCGGGCGACCATGTCGAACGTCGCGACTGGATCCCGGTGCAGGTCACCGGTCCGCGCATCCTGCTCCTGCATGGGCTGGCGGCGGACGTGCAGAGCTGGGCGGTGCTCGCCGCCCTCCTGGCGCGCGGCGGCCGTCCGGTTACCGCCATCGACCTGCCGGGCCATGGCGGCACCGCCGTTGCCGGCTCGGATGTCGATGCAGCGGCGTCGGTGGCGGCCGGCGTCCTCGACCAGCTCGGCGACGAGCCGGTGGATCTGGTCGGGCATTCGCTCGGGGGCGCCGTCGCGGTGCGTGTTGCCCGCCTCCGCCCTGAGCGAGTGGCGCGGCTGACGCTGATCGCGCCGGCCGGACTGGACCGGGCGATCGACACCGAGTTTGTCGACGGCATCGTGCGGGTCACCTCGGCGGGTGCGCTGGCGCATCTGCTGCGGCGCCTGGTGGTGCGTCCGGCGGCAATGACCCCGGCGCAACTCGCCGCCCTCGCCACCGAGCTCGGCCGTGGGCGTCTTGTCGCCCTGGCAGACTCGCTTGCCGACGCGGGCGGGCAGCGCATCGACATCACCGCCGACCTCCGCGCCGTCGATATGCCGACACGCATCGTCTGGGGACTGCTGGATCGCATCATCCCCTGGACCCAGGCAAAGGAAGCTGGCAGCCGCTGCGCGATCCACCTGATCGCGGATGCCGGCCACGTCCCGCACTGGGACCAGCCGGCGGAGGTGGCTGCCCTTTTTCGCTGAAAATTCAACCAGATCTCGCGAATCAAGAAACCAACGAGGAAACAAGCAATGATCGATCAACCAGGTATCATCCAGCCGACCCGGCGCAGCCTGCTGCGCTCCTTTGGCGGCGCGGCCGCCGTCGCCGGCGGCGTGCAGCTGGCGCAGTTCGCGCTGGGCAGCGATCCCGCTCGCGCGCAGGCCAGCTCCAGGCCGGTCAAGCTCGCCGTGGTGGCGCAGCAGCTCTCGGCGCAGTCCGACCAGCGCAGCTGGGCCGGGTTCCAGCAGTGGCTCGGCAAGACCGGGCTCGACAAGAGCTGGCAGGTCGAGATGACCGACGCCAAGGGCGACCCCGGCGCGCTGGTCAGCCAGATCGAGAACGCGATCACCGCCAAGTCGGACGCGATCCTGGTCATGTATGGCACGCTGACCGCCGCGCACAGCGCCCTGGCCGACCTTGCCTCCTCGAAGATCCCGTTCTTCAGCCTCGACAGCGGCTGGCAGTCGCCGGCGATCGCCGACATCACCAGCAACAACTATGTCATGGGCGGGCAGTATTCACAGTACATGGTCGACCGACTGCTCGGCGAGGGCAAGCAGAAAGCCAATATCTGCGCGGTGGTGGCCAACTTCCATCACGGCACGCGCAAGCGGGGCAAGGTCATGCGCACGGTGCTGTCCGAGAACGAGTGGATCAGCCTGCAGGCGGACCGGGTGATCCAGTATTCCGGTTTCTACGAGGCCACGCAGAACGTGGTGAACGACTGGCTCGCCCGCTACGGCAGCGACCTCGATGCGATCTGGTGTCCGTGGGACGAGCCCGGCATGGCGGCGGCCGAGGTCATCAAGTCGCGCAACCTGCAGGACAAGATCTTCGTGGTCTCGGCCGACGGCCAGTCCACCGCGGTCGACCGCATGCGCGACACGTCCTACCCGCTGAAGGCCACCACCGCGCAGGCGTTCGAGGTCTGGGGTGCGTATACCGGCTGGCTGATCAACGAGATCGTCGGCAAGGGCCGCAACGCCAAGGAAGTCGTGCCGGTGCCGACGGTGGAGTTCCCGGCGCCGCTGCTGGTCAGCGGCATCAACATCCCGCCCGCCGGACAACCGACCTACGACGCCACCGACCTGTACTACATCTATCGCGACCGGGCGCTGGCCGGCATGAAGAGCTGAGCATGGGCGGCAGCAGCTCGGCGACGCTTTCCGTGCAACCGGACAGCGCAGAGGCTGGCGTTCGGGCCGCGGCCAAGGTCGGCGAGCCGCTGCTGCGCGCGCGCGGCATCGGCAAGAGCTTCGGCGCGACGCGGGTGCTGACCGATGTCGATCTCGACGTCCGGCCCGGCGAGATGCTGGCGCTGGTCGGCGCCAACGGCGCAGGCAAGTCGACGCTGGTGAAGATCATCTGCGGCGCGCTCGCCGCGGGGGAGGGGACGCTGGAGGTGGCCGGCCGCGCGATCCGGCCACGCCGGGTGGCCGACGCGGTCGCGGCCGGCATCGCCGTGGCGCACCAGCATGTCACCATCATCCGGCAGCTCACCGGATGCGAGAACATCATGCTCGGCCGCGAGCCTCTGCGGGGCGGGCTGATCCACGACCGGGCGCTGATCGAGCAGGCACAGGCGCTGGCACGCCGGTTCGGCGTCGAGATCGATCTCGCCGCGGAATGCGACCGGCTCAGCCTCGGCGAGCTCAAGATCCTCGACATCCTGAAGGCGCTCGCGACCGGGCCGCGCATCCTGATCCTGGACGAGCCGACCGCCTCGCTGACCGCCACCGAGACGCAGCTGCTGTTCCGTTTCCTGGCCGACCTGAAGGGACACGGGCTCGGTATCCTGTTCATCTCGCATCACATGAACGAGGTGTTTGCGCATTGCGAGCGCATCGCCATCCTCAAGGACGGGCGCAAGGTGCATGACGGCTTGATCGCCGACATCACCCTGCCGGAGGTGGTCCGGCTGATGGTCGGCCGCGTCATCGAGGAGACCGACTGGACCAGCCACGCATCCATCGGCGCTGGCGACGCGGACAGCGTGGTGGCGCTCGCGGGCCTGCGTGTCGGCCGCCTCGATGTGCCGGCGCTCACGGTGAATCCCGGCGAGGTGGTCGGCATCGCCGGTGTGCTCGGCGCCGGCCAGACCATGCTGCTCGAATGCCTGGCGGGAGCGCGGCCGGCATCCGCCGGGTCGGTATCCCTCGCCGGACTGCAGCGGCTGCCGCGCAGCATCGCCGAGGCGATCGACCACGGCATCTACCTGGTCGCCGACGACCGCCTGCGCAAGGCGGTGTTCCGCGGCCTGTCGATCGACGAGAACGTGCTCGCCGGCTCGCTGCCGCAGGTCAGCCGCGGCGGCTTCGTGCAGGCCGGCCTGGCGATGCGCCTGGTGCGCGACATCATCGTGCGGCTGCGGGTGAAATGCACCGGCCCCAACCAGGACATCATGCAGCTCTCCGGCGGCAACCAGCAGAAGGTGGTGTTCGGCCGCTGGCTGGTGCGGATCGGCCAGAGCGTCGGTCTCGATCGCAACACGCTGCTGCTGCTGGACAACCCGACCGAGGGCGTCGATGTCGGCAGCAAGGCCGAGCTGTATGCGCTGATACGCGATCTCGCGCGAGACGGTGCCGCGGTGCTGATCGCATCCGCCGAATTCTCCGAACTGGTCTCGCTCTGCGATCGCGTCTACTGCATCAGCCACGACCGGATCAGCCACTGCGTGCCGCGCGCGGACCTGTCCGAGGACCGTCTCCTGCTCGAGGTGAACTGAGATGTCGACAACGACAGCCAATCCACCGGCACGGCGCGTGGACCTTGGCACGCTCGGCGCCCGCTACGGCACCGTCGGCGCTGCCATCCTGATCTTCGCGGTGTTCGCGCTCGCCAGCGGCCGCTTCGTCTCGGCTGCCAACATCAGCAACATCCTGGTGCAGATCTCGGTGCTGACCGTGATCTCGTCCGGCCTCACCGTCGCGGTCGCCAGCGGCGAGTTCGACCTCTCGGTGGGCCAGGTGGCGGGCCTCTCCGGTGTGCTCGTCGCCGGGCTGATGAGCTGGTCCGGCCTGTCGATCCCGCTCGCCATCCTGCTCTCCATCCTGGCCGGAACCCTGCTCGGCATCGTCAATGGCGTGCTCGTGACCAGGCTGCGTATCCCGTCGCTGATCGCGACGCTGGCAATGGGGCCGATCGCGCTCGGGCTGAACTATGCCTATGACGGCGGCGACTCGATCTATACCAGCTTTCCGCCGCTGTTCTACAAGATCGCCACCGGGCACCTGCTCGGCGTCATTCCGGTGCCGATCGTGATCGCCATCGTCGTGGTCAGCGTCTTCTATGTCCTGGTCAACCGCACCCGCCTCGGACGCGCGCTGGTCGCCACCGGGTCCAACCTGCAGGCGGCAAGGCTGTCCGGCATCGGCGTCAACCGGTGCCGGCTGATCGCCCTGACCCTGTCGGCTTTCGGCGCCGCGATGGGCGGGGTCATGCTCACCGCGCGCCTCGGCACCGGCCAGCCCGGGGCCGGCGAGAGCTACCTGATGGACAGCCTGACCGCGGTGTTCCTTGGCATGACGGCGTTCAAGCCCGGGCGGGCCACCATCCAGGGCACGCTGGTCGGCGTCATCATCATCGGCATGCTCGATAACGGGCTCAACCTGCTTGGGGCGCCCTTCTACATGCAGAACGAGGTCCGCGGCGTGGTGATGATCGCCGCCGTCAGCCTTGCCGTCCTGCGCGGCGAGATCCGCTTTTTCTGATCGGGAGGAAAGCATGAACGGACAGACGACCCGCACCGCGCTCGTGACCGGCGCCAGCCGCGGGATCGGCCGCGCGGTGGCGCTCGGGCTCGCGCGCCACGGCTTCGACGTGGTGGTGAACGACATCGCACGCCAGCAGGGCGAACTCGACGCCGTCGCCGCCGAGGTCGTGTCGATCGGGCGGCGCGGCATCGCGCTGCTCGCCGATGTCAGCGATGCCGCCTCCGTGCGCGAGATGGTGCAGCGGGCGATCGAGCAGGCCGACGGCATCGACGCGGTGGTGAACAATGCCGGCATCCTGATCCCCGGCAGCGTCGAGACGCTGCAGGAGGCGCAGTGGGATGCGGTGATGGATGTCAACGCCAAGGGCACCTTCCTGGTGGTGCAGGCGCTGCTGCCGCACATGCGCGCTCGCCGCTACGGCCGCATCGTCAACATCGCCTCGATCGGCGGCAAACACGGTGCGCCGGAACAGGCGCACTACTCCGCCAGCAAGGCCGCGATCATGGGGTTTACCCGGGTCCTTGCACAGGAGGTCGGGATCGACGGCATCACCGCCAACTGCATCTGCCCGGGGATCATCGTGACCGACATGGGTCGCACCAACCTCTCCGACCCGGTTCTGGTCGAGAAGTGGATCGGCAACACGGCGCTGCGCCGTCTCGGGCAACCGGAGGACGTCGTCGGACCGGTGTGCTTCCTGGCCTCCGACGAAGCAGCGTTCGTGACCGGCCAGTCGCTCAACGTTTGCGGCGGCATCGTGCTGAGCTGACTGGCTACCATCAGGGCCGGCACTCCTTGATCCTGGCGAACTCCTGGCGAGGATAGAAAATGGTGGCGCATGAACCGACGGGCGACAGGAATTCAGGAAACCAAGATGCCTTTGGCACTGAACCGGCTCGTTCTCTACGCCCGCGATGTCGAGGGAACCGTCGCCTTCTACGAAAAACACTTTGGTTTTCAGGTGCTACGTTTGCCAGGTGATCGAATCGTCGAGTTGGTGGCACTGAGCGGTGGTGCGAATATAATGATCCATGCCGCTGCAAAGGGCGTCAGAACCGGGCAGGTCACCGTGAAGCTGGTGTTTGACGTGGAAGATGTCTCAGGGTTTTGCGAGAGGAGTGCCGGCGATGGGCTCATGTTCAGCGCCGAGCATCCGGCCGACGGGTATTCCTACGCGAACGCTAAAGACCCCTGCGACAACAACATCCAGGTTTCAAGCCGCGCATTTCGTAAAGCGGATTAAGACTGTCGCCGTGAAGAATGCTTGCTGACTTACCGCTTGGCGGTCACTGGATCCACCTCGCTGACCACCGCAACACGCTGATAATTATGCATAATTCGCTTGGCGTATGTTACGAGACAGATTCTGCCCGGCTCGCTTAGGCGAACTCATGGACGAGATGCGTGCGGCCGGGCCACCGACCTGATCGAAGCCGATCCGGAGAAGCCTGCGGCAGGCTGGAACGACCTATTCGAATAGGGGTTATAGATTCTTGATTTGAGCTGGAGACGTTACCGATAGTTGCTGCTGCGTTCGAGGCGGAGCAGTGGGTAAAAGCGATCTGCTCAAGATAAGCTCGCTGCTGCCGCCAGGCTGCGAAGCGGCATGCGGCCGGAGCTCAGGCCTGTGCGGTAGGGCGCACCACGATCTCACCAACGTCCACGTCCTGTGGTTGCTCGATGGCGAAAGCGATGGCTCGGGCGACCGCCTCGGGTGCCATTGCAATGAGGTCACGCGACGTGATGAGCTGACTGCGGAATTCTTGATCGGCGATGGCTTCGACGAAGTCCGTCCGCACGAAGCCCGGCGTGATCAGCGTCACCCGGAGCCGCTCGCCGGCTTCCTGTCGCAACCCTTCGCTGAAGGCGCGGACGGCGACCTTGGTCGCCGAATAGACCGCCTGATTAGGCACGGTCTTCAGCCCTGCGGTGGAGGCCAGGTGCACGAAGTGGCCAAACCCCTGCGCACGGAAGATCGGCAGGGCTGCGGCAACTCCGAACAGGACGCCCTTGAGGTTGACATCGATCATCTGCTCCCACTCGTCCACCCGCAGCGCATCGAGCGGCGAGATCGACCCGATACCCGCGTTCGAAACGAGAACGTCCAGGCGACCGAAGCGCTCGCGCGCGACGTCGACAATGCGTTGGAGGTCCCCGCGGCGGGTGACGTCCAAGGCAAGTGCCAGCGCCTCTCCGCCGCCCAGACCAATTTCCGCCGCCAGCGTCTCCAGCCGCTCCAGCCGGCGGGCACCCAGCACGAGCCGCGCACCCCGCCCAGCCAATAGGCGAGCCGTCGCCGCGCCGATGCCGCTGCTGGCGCCGGTTATGGCAACCACCTTGCCGGTGAGGCCGGCGCCGAGCGTCTCGCTCACCAGGCCACCACGCCGTCATCGTTGAAGAAGCCACCGTTCGGCCCGTCATCGGGCAGGGTAGCTAAGTGCACGCCGATGGCCGCGCCCTGCTCCGGGGTGCGGTATCCCTGATGCTGGTTCAGGTCGGTGGCGGTGTAGCCTGGGCAGCCCGCATTGACCTTGAAGCCGAGCGGACCAAGCTCTTTGGCGAAGGCAACCGTGATGGCATTCAGAGCGGACTTGGAGCTGTTGTAGCCAAGGAGGTTCACGTGCGCCATCGGCGCTGCGAAGTCCGACGCCCAGGCGAGCGAGCCGAGGCTGCTGCTGATCATCACGATACGCGGGGCCTTTGACGCCTTCAGGACCGGCAGGAAGGCGTGGGTGGTCCGGATGGCCCCGAACACGTTGACCTCGTAGATGGCGTGCACGCTCGCGATGGTGTCCTCGCTGGGCGGACCCCAGCCCGTGGAGATGCCCGCGTTGTTGACCAGAGCGTCCAGCCGGCTGGTCTCCTTGGCCAAGGCGGCTGCGGCAGCAGCCACGCTGGCATCATCGCTGACGTCGATCTGGAGCGCGTGAGCGTCCAGCCCCTCGCTCTGAAGCTCGGCCGCCGCCGCCTCGCCGCGTGCCGGGTCACGGCTGCCGACCCAGACCTGATAGCCGAGCCGACCGAGCCCACGCGCGATCTCCAGCCCGATGCCCTTGTTCGCGCCAGTGACCAGCGCCGTCGATCGTTCAGTCATGTGAAGCCTCCTTGTCGCTTCCGAGTTGGCGCGCGTCAGTGCGGAGCGGATGTCCGATCGCCGCTTCCGCTTGCCCGATACTCTCAAACTGCGTCAGCCGATTGCAGCCGGCCGCTTGCCGAATTGCGCGCTCCGCCCGATCTTGCGGCGATGCAGGACACGCTGAACCAGATCCGCGACATCGTTGACCGGCATGCGGCGAGCCCGCGCCAGCCGAGCGCTCTGCCGCGTGTCGCCCTCTATAAGGACGAAGCCGTGCCGCAGCCGGTCTCTGGGATCTACCTGCCGATGATGGCGCTGATCCTCCGCGGGGCAAAAGAGATCGCCATCGGCGACCGGCGTCTGCGCTATGACCCGGCCAGCTACTTCATCGCGACGGTCGAGCTGCCGGCCTCCGGCTGCGTGCGGCTGAACCAGCCCGACAAGTCGTATCTCGCCGTCAGTCTGGACCTGGATGGCGAACGCTTGGCTGCGATGCTGCCAGAGGCGACCGATCTCCCGACAGCGGGAGAGGCGGCCTTTGCCGTCAATCCGGTCACTCCGGAGCTGCTGGATGCCTGGCTGCGCCTGCTCCGCCTCCTCGATGCGCCGCAGGATATCGCCGTCCTTGCTCCGCTGTGCGAGCAGGAGATCCTCTATCGCCTGCTGCAAGGTCCTCAGGGCGCCATGCTGCGCCAGATCACCCGGGCCGACAGCCGCCTGTCACGGATGCGCCGCGCCATCGCCCTGATCCGCGCCCACTATGATCAGCCCATACGCATCGAGATGCTGGCGGAACATGCCGGCATGAGCCCGGCCTCGCTGCACCGTCACTTCAAGTCCGCCACGGCGATGAGCCCGGTGCAGTATCAGAAGGCCCTCCGCCTGCAGGAAGCCCGCCGCCTGATCGCCTCCGGTCGCGAGGTTGCCGCCGCCGCATACGCCGTCGGCTACGAGAGTGCTTCGCAGTTCAGCCGCGAGTATGCTCGCATGTTCAGCACTCCGCCCTCGCGCGATGTGGGACGGCTCGCATCCGCCCGGTCCTCTGCTCGCCAGGCGAATGCCGCATAGGACAGTCGCCGACGATTGCCCAGCTGTAAGCTCCGAAGCCTGCACGTCGCGATCGACGACCGCTCACGGCTGGCCTTCACCCAGCTCCTGCCCGGCGAGCGCAGGGAAGACGCCACCGCCTTCCTCATGAGCAGCCTTGCCTGGTTCGGCAGCCACGGCGTCGTGGCGGAGCGCGTGATGACAGACAACGGCTCGGCTCACAAGAGCCGGATGTTCGCCGCAGCCCTGAAGGCCGATGACATCGCCCACAAGCGAAACCGACTCTACACGCCCGAGACCAACGGCAACGCCGAGCGCTTCATCCAGAGCAGCATCGCAAAATGAGCCTACGCCGCACCGTTCAACAGCTCGGCCGAACGCCACGCTGAGATGCATCCCTGGCTGCACGACTCCAACACCAAGCGGCCACACGCCGCACTCGCAGGCAAGCCCGCGCCGCACTGACCACGGCGTATGCGGCCGGCCTGCGTGCCTCCGAGGCAGCGAGTATCAACGTGTCCGACATCGACAGCAACCGGATGGTTGTTCGCGTCCAACAGGGCATTGGCGGCCGGGACCGCACCGTCATGCTCTCGTCGCAACTGCTGAGCATCCTCCGGTCCTATCGGCGGCTGGCGCGGCCTACGCCCTGGTTGTTCCCGGGCCGTGGCAGCCAGCACCCGATCGATCCGACGGTGCTGCATGCCGCCTACCGCTCGGCCTGCGCCGCCTCTCGCCTGAGCTAGCGCGTCACGGTCCATAAGCTGCGGCACAGCTTTGCGACGCACCTGCTGGAGAGCGGCACCGACATCCGCATCATCCAGGCCCTGCTCGGGCACAGCAGCCTAAACACCACTGCGCGCTACACGCAGCTTTCCACCAGCACGATCCGCGGCACCCCGAGCCCGCTCGACCGGCTGCGACTTGAGGTGACGCCGCCACGTTGAGACGACGCTATGCGCCCGATAGTCGACGCCGCGCTCGTCCTTGCCGGAAGGCGCCCTCCAGCCCCCCGAAATACGACATTTGGCGCTCGTGGCGGAAGGCCCGGGCGTAGACCCGCCGCGAATTGCCCAGCGTGGCCACGAACAGGTAGGCCCGCACGATCTCCTCGCCGATCCGGATCTGACGTCCGCCAAAATCGATCTGCAGTTGCCCACCGGGTGGCGTCTCGAGACGCACCGGATCGTGGCCCACCGCGTGGTGTAGCAGCGGTGTGTCTGAGCGGCGTTGGCTGCTTGGTCAGGCGGCCAACGATGGCAGGCTGACGATGGGATCATCGCTCAGCGGTGCGATGGTTTCCAGCGTCATGTAGCGGGCGCGCTGCACGGTCCACTCGTCATTCTGCTCCAGCAGCAAAGCGCCGATCAGGCGTGCAACGGCATCCGCGTTCGGGAAGATCCCGACGACTTCGCTGCGACGCTTGATCTCGCCGTTGAGGCGCTCGAGTGGGTTGGTGCTGTGCAGTTTGGCACGGTGCTGCGCAGGAACTCGATCCAGAACGGCTCGGCCTCGCTGTGCCCGACCGTCATGCCCAGCGCCTCGCGCCTGCCGTCGGTGTTGACGCCGACCGCGATGATCACTGCGACCGAGACGATGTGGTGGTCGCGACGGACCTTCACGAGGTCGCGTCGAGCCAGACGTAGGGATCGACGCATACGTCGATCACCCTCGATCGGCCGGGCCAGGAAGGCGCCGACCCGCTCGTCGATCTCGCCGCACAGACGCGAGACCTGGCTCTTGCTGATCCCCTGCATCACCTTGGCCTTGACCAGATCGTCAACCGAGCGGGTCGATCGACGTATACGTCGATCCCTGGATATTGTTGATCCGCTTCGCGGCTCAACCCTGGTTGACCGCCGTCAGCGCCTTCTCGGCGATCCGGCGCGGCTCGAGGAAGGCGGGAAGCAGCTGCCGCGGCGTAGCTTCGGGATCCGGAGCTCGACGGTTCCGGCCCGCGTCTGCCAGTCGCGCTCACGATAGCCGTCGCGCTGGTTGATCCGGTCGGTGCTTCACTCGCCTGGCCCTGCACCGCAAAGCGCCTCGGTCTCCAGCTGCATCAGGCGCTCGGCGGCAAAGCCGATCATCTCGCGCAGGAACGTCGCGTCAGAACCCTTGATCTGCTTCGCAGCTCAAGCCAGCAGCGCGCGAAGCGCCATTTTGTCATCGGTCATCGGGGTGGTCCCAGGTCAGAGTTGCGTGTCGCAACCCAACCCTACCCAGATCCACCGCGGTGGCCGCCTCCTACACCACCATCAGAAGCACGACCCCCGCGTGGCATTCGTCGGGCGGCCACGGGTATCGTCGACCCGACCAACGGTTCTCCAGGGTCAGGCCAGTTGGATGACTGATGCCCTATCTGACGGTCAGCCCGTAGGTCGCCGAACAGATTGCATAGCTTCTGGCCTCTGTGCCGATCTGCACCGAATAAAAAACTGATGCAGTGATCCGGTTGCTGGCCTCTAAAGCCAGTGTTTTGATAAATGCGCCTCCAGACGCTATCAACACGGACAGTTGGTCAGTGTTGACCGAGGATGCTGCCAGCCGCTGCAAGCCGTCGACAGTCGACGTTGCTATCGTGATGATTGTTCCGATCCCGGGGATCGCGCTCATGGGCCCCAATATCCACGGGATCTGGGCAGCGTTGCTCTTAATTTTGAAAAACCTCGAGAATTCCTGTGCTCCGTTTGCATCAAGGACTTTTTGATCGACGACGAGTGGCTTTCCACCTTGCAGTCGGCTGAAAGTCGCTTTCGGAAGATTGACCCATAGATTTCCGGATGCCGGCGAACCATCCATCGATAGACCGGTTGTCGGGAACAAGGCTCCAGACGACAGATAGGCCATCGAGAACCCAAAGGGATCAATGATAGAGAAATAGCCTTCCGGCATGCGTTCAACCCTACCTCTATTGAACCAATATAGAGAGCAGCAAGCCTGATCTGAGTACTGCGCAATTACCAAACTTCATCGAGCCAAAGCCCCAGGCACGTCGAGAAGACACAATCACGAGCTTCTTCGAGGACTTTAAGCTCCGTTAAAGGCTGACCAGACCAGCAGCCCTCCAAACGTCGCGCAGAAACCGACAATGACGGCCAAGCCGCAGAGAACCAGCATCGGCGGTCCACGACGAGCCGATCCGAAAGCCGGCGTCGATTCGGACAGCTTGATCCTCGGACCGTCCAGGGGCGGTGCCACGGTGCTGCTGGTCCGAGCGATACGATGCTGCGCATTGCGGGCGATCGCACTCACGGTGCCGTCGCTCTGCGTCAGCAGCGCCAGCGCATCCGCTGCGGTTTGCGGGCGGTCCTCAGGCTGCAGGGCCAGCAACGCGTCGATCGTTTGTAGTGTCAGAGGCTCGAAACGTCCGGCGCCGACGAAGAACGCGCTGGGCTTGGGGTCGGGTGCGCCGCGACTGGAGGCGTGCTGCCGCGTCAGGGCATCGACCGGCTTGCCACCGATGGCGCGGTAGCAGCACATGCCGAGCGCGTAGAGATCCGAATACGGCCCCGGCCGATTGCCACCGAACTGCTCGATCGGCGAATACAGCTCAGTCACGATCTGGGTGTAGGCGACAGTATGCTCCTGATCGACGGCGCGAGTGGCGCCGAAATCGATTAGCACCGGGCGGCCATCGTCGCGCAGGAAGATGTTCGAGGGCTTGATGTCCCGGTGCAGCATGCCGCGCTCGTGGACGGCCTGCAAAGCCAGGAGCAGGCGAAGCATGATGTCGTGTAGGCGCGCCTCGTCGATCGCGTCGGGTCGCAGCTTGAGCAGTTCCTCCATCGTCTGGCCGGACAGCAGCTCCATGACGATGTAGGCGGTTCTGTAGGCTTCGCAGAATGTCGCGACACGGACCACCGCGTCGGTGGCAGCCCCGAGCCTGGCCAGTGAGCTCAGCGCCTTGGCCTCGCGCAGGAACCGCTCCAGGCAGTCCGCCAGGCCTGGCTCATCGGCAGTGTCTGCCGCGAAGACCTCGAGGCCATGCCGGACAGCGAATTGCCTGGGGAAACACTCCTTGAGCGCGAATACCTGGTCCAGCCGGTCCCGCGCCCGGTAGGTGATGCCGAAACCACCGCGACCCAGGATGCCCTCGATCGTGAAACCCTGCACCACGGTGCCCTTCGGAAGCGCGTGGCGGGGCCAGCTTTCGACGGGTTCCATTGTTTTCGGCGCCGTCTCTTGCACAATAGTTGACCGATTAGACACTCTGCGCCGCCGGCGGTCAATCCATCCCCAGGCCCTGCGAGGGTCGGAACAGCCTATGGCGTCCTTTCCAATTCAGCATTATTGCTATGCAACGCGGCGCAACGAAACCCTGGGGGAAACGGATGGTCATCGATGATGCCAATCGCCTGCTCTCGCTCACCACGCCGCTCGGACCGCATGCCTTGTCGCCGATCAGCTTCCAAGCCGACGAAGCGCTTTCGACGCCATTCCATGTTTCCATCGAGGCAGTCTCGGACCAGAGCGCCATCGACGCCGACGCGTTGCTGTTCAAGGCAATCTCGTTAGCCATTAATCAGCATGCGACGACACGCTACCTGAACGGCGTCGTGCGCGCCGTCACCGCCTCCGGACTGCCGGTTCGCGGCAAGTGGCGCTACACCCTCGATGTCGTGCCCAGGCTCTGGTTCATGACGCAGACGGTGGATTGCCGCATCTTTCAAAGCAGGAGCGTTGTCGAGATTCTCGAGTTGTTGTGCAAGGAGGCCGGACAGGCCCTGACATGCCGAGTGTATGGCAGGACGACGACACTCGACTACGTCACCCAATACAACGAGACCGACCTGCATTTCCTGACCCGCCTCCTCGAAGCGGCGGGCTTGTTCTACGGCTTCGAGCATTCGCGCGGCGAGCATGTCCTTGTGGTCACCGACCAGAACCAGGGGTTGCCCTATGCAGGGCGGCCGGCTCCGGAACTGACGGTCATCCATGCGGGCGACAACATCGACGTCCTGAGCACCTGGCGGACCTGCCGCTCGACCGCGTGCGGGAAGGCTCGGCTGTTCGACTACGATGCGGAGCATCCGGCGAACCCGCCGACCGCGACCGTTTCGACAACGCTGAAGTCCGCCGGCGCCAACGCCCGGGATGTCATGCGCTGGCCGGCGTACGCCACCGACCCGTCGGTCGTGGCCGATCGCGCGAAGCACCTGGTGGAGGCGGCGGAGGCGCAGATCTCGCTGGTCGATGCGTCGGGCAGCAACCACCTGCTCGCACCCGGCTGCCGCTTCACGCTGTTCCGCGACCCGTTCAACCGGGCGACCGGCGTAGAATATGTAGTACGGGCGGTGTCGCATCACGGCGGTGACGAGAGCTGGCTGGCGGGCCCGGGCGGCGTGCCCAGCTACGGCAACTCGCTCTCCGTGTTCCCTGCCCGTGTCGCCTGGAGGCAGCCTGCGGATACGCCGCGTCCGCAGATGGCGGGGATCTTCTCGGCGGTCGTGCTCGGAAACCAGGGCGAGGAGATCCATGCGGACTCTCTCGGCCGGATCAAGGTGCGGTTGATCTGGGACCACCGGCAGGAAACTGTGGCCGAGCAGGCGGTGTGGGTGCGCGTCATGCAGCCCTGGGCCGGCGATGGCTGGGGCTGGCAGCACCTGCCGCGCGTCGGCACCGAGGTCGGGGTGGCGTTCATGGACGGCGACCCGGACCGTCCCGTCGTCGTCGGCGCTTTCTATAACGGCAGCATGGCACTGCCGTTCGCGGTTCCCGGCCAGCAGACCAGGAGCGGGTTTCGCAGCCGGTCCAGCACGCAGGGTGGCTCGACGAGCTTCTCCGAATTCTCCATCGACGACAGCATCGGGCGCGAGAGCGTGTTGCTGCACGCCGAGCGCGACATGATCCGGGAAGTGGAGAACGACGACACCGAAACCATCGGCCACGCCCAGTCGATCACCGTGCAGTCCGGGCGCACCGCAACCGTGAAGAGTGGTGGCGACAGCCTGAGCGTGCAGGCGGGGGATCTCAAGATCGACGTCTCGACCGGCGCGGTCAGTGTCGAGGCGGCGCTCTCCATCACGCTGAAGGTCGGCGACAACACCGTCACCATCGACCAGTCCGGCATCGCGCTGAAGGGGATGATGGTCACCATCGACGGCCAGGCCATGGCGCAAACCAAGGCGCCGATGGTGGAGGCCAACGCGACCGGCATGCTGACCCTGAAGGGCGGCCTGGTGATGGTCAATTGAGTGCCGCCATGCAGCCTTTGCCGGCAACCGGATCCGCGAAGATCGATCGCGTAGCCTTGCCCGCATTGCTGGCACAGCTTTCATTTGCCGATACGACGGCGCGGGCGCTGGCCGGCGCCGATACGCCCGGTGCTGCACTGGCGAAGCTGGAAGCTGCCCTGCTGCATCACGACGCGATCAGGCTGATGGCGCACGCGCTGCCACGACGCGAAGCGGTGTGGTGGGCGTGCATGTGCGCGCGCCATACCGCACCTTCAGGCCTGGCAAGCGCGGATCGGTTCGCCGTCGAGGCGGCCGAGGCCTGGGTCTTTCGCTCCGAGGACGCCGTGCGCCGGACCGCCTACGAGCATGCGCAGGCGAGTAGGTTCGGCACTCCGGAAGCCTGGTGCGCGGTGGCCGCGTTCCACTCGGGCGCCTCGATCGCGCCGGCCGGACAGGCCGCTGTGCCGCCGCCGCCGACCTTGGCCGCGATCGCCGTGGCGGGCAGCGTCATCCTGGCCGCCGTGCGCGACCGGCCGCAGCAGCGCGTGCCCAGGCTCCTCCGGTTCCTGGCGTCCGGGCGGGAGATCTCCGGCGGCGGCACCGGCCGGCTGGCCGCCGAGGAGGAGGCCTGATGGGACAGCCCGCGGCACGCCTGTCCGACCTGCATGTCTGTCCGATGGTGACCGGGGTGGTGCCACATGTCGGCGGCCCGATCATCGCCGGCCTGCCCACCGTGCTGACCGGCAGCCTGCCGCAGGCGCGTGCCACCGATCCGGCGACGTGCGTCGGGCCGCCGGACCTGATTGCGATGGGGTCGATGACGGTGCTGGTCGGCAGCCTGCCGGCGGCGCGCCTGGGCGATCCTTGTGGCCATGGCGGCAGCATCGTCCTGGGCTGCCTTACCGTGCTGATCGGCGGTTGAGGCGTAATGACGCTCACCCTGACCGTCCTGCGCTGTCCGGCCCAGGACAGACATGTCGCACCCGAGACACGGCGCGTCGAGAGCGGCACGTTCGTCCTGGGTCGGGCCGGCCAGGCCGACTGGGTGCTGGCCGAGCCGGGTGACAAGCCACAGCTCTCGCGCCGGCATTGCGTGCTCATCAGCCAGGGTAGCAACTGGACGCTGACGGATCTCAGCACCAACGGCACCATGCTCAACGGCGAGCGCACGCAGCACAACGTGCCGACACGGGCGCTGCGGGCCGGCGACCGGCTGGCGCTCGGCGAGTACGAGATCGAGATCGGTCTTGCACCGGCGGCCGCGTACGGCGATCCCGGATCCGGCTTCGGGACACGCGGCGCATCGGACGCAACATCCGAGGGGCTCTACCCAGGGCGCGGCTTCGATGATGCCCATGGCCACTCGACAGGCTTCGAGGAGTCCGCGCCTGCCTCGGTGCGACTGCCGGAGGGGTTCGGCACGGAGTTTTCCGCGGCGGAGAAACCCGCCTTTGTCGGCATCGCGGCGCAGTTCGACCATTCCCCCGCGCAGGACGACGTGATCCGTCTGCCGCAGGCACGCATGACGTTGCCGGCCGAATGGGATACCGCGCCGGATGCGAGCCGGGTGCTGCGGATGGCGCCGGAGCCGATGCCGGCGATGGTGGAACCGGCGCGGCCCGCGCTGGTCGCCGATGCGCTGCTCGATGCCTTCCTCGACGGGGCCGGCATGGCGTCCGCCGCGCGTCCCGGCAATGCCGCCGCCGCCATGCGGGAGGCCGGGGCGGCGTTCCGGGCATTCGTTCAGGGATTGCGCCGGGTGATGATGGCGCGCGCGGAGGTGAAGAGCGCATTCCGCATCGAGCAGACCATGGTGCGGTCGCGACGCAACAACCCGCTCAAGTTCGCCGCCGGCGATGACGACGCGCTGGCGGCACTGCTCGGCAGTGGCCGCCACAGCGACATGACCGCCGCCGCGGCCGTCGAGGGCGCGCTGACCGATATCCGCCTGCACGAGCTCGCGACCATGGCGGCGATGCGCGAGGCGGTCCAGGCGATGCTGGGCAGGCTCGACCCGGCGCGGTTCCTCAGCACCGCCGGCGCCAGCATGCTGCCCGCGAGCCGGCGGGCGCGCGCGTTCGACCTGTTCGAGGCGGAATTCCAGAAGTTGCGAGAGGCCTACAGTGAGAAATTCGACGATGCGTTCGGCAAGGCGTTCGCGGTCGCCTACGAGAGGGTCGTGAACGACCTGCGCATGCGCAGCAGCGAGCAGGATCAGCGTGCTCCCGACAAGGGCGCCGGAGGCAAGGCGGCCGGCGACATAGAGGGGCGCGGCCAGGAGGGCTGGGACCAGATCGCGCGAAGCCTGCATGGCCGCGAGCCGTTCGGATGAGCTGGACCAACCGCGTGCTGTGGCAGGAAGGCATGTTCCTGCGGGCCCAGCATTTCCAGCAGCAGGATCGCTGGCTCGAGGCAACCTTGCGCGCGCGCGTCGCGGCCCTGCGGCCGTACCCGTGGGGCGTCACGTCGCTTGCGCTGGATCAGGACCTGCTGGCCACCGGACGCATCGCGGTGCTTTCGGCGAGCGGGTTGTTCGAGGACGGCACGAGCTTTGCCATCCCGCGCGACACCGATCACCCGGTGCCGCTCGACGTGCCGCCGAACACCCGCGGCCAGGTGGTATTCCTTGCCGTGCCGATCGGCCAGGCCGGTGCGGTCGAGGTCGCATCCGGCGACGGCAGCGATGCGCGCTGGGAGTCCAACAGCTTCGAGGCCCTCGATACCCATTCCGGCTCGCCGCAACCGGCCGAGTTGCAGGTCGGCAGGCTGCGGCTGCGCACCCTGCTGGAGGACGAGAGCCGTGCCGGTTATTTCTGCATCGGCCTGGCCAGGATCGCGGAGGTTTCGGCCGACCGTCGCGTGAGCCTCGACGGGCACTGGATCCCGCCGACCTTGCTGGCCGAGGCCGCACCGGCGCTGCACGGCATCATCAGGGAATTATCCGGCATGCTGAACCAGCGCGGCGAGGCGCTGGCGGCACGGCTCGCGGCACCCGGCCAGCAGGGCGTTGCGCAAGTCACCGACGTCCTGCTGCTGCAGGTGATCAACCGGTCGCAGGCGCTGCTGCGGTTCTGGGCCGATACCGGCGCGGTGCATCCGAACGACGTCTATGCCGCGTTCGTGCAGATCGCAGGCGAGCTCTCGACCTTTCTCGACAGCGCGACCAAGCGGCCGAACACCTATCCCGGCTACCGGCATGACGACCTGCAGCACAGCTTCGCCCCGGTGGTCGCCGACCTGCGCCGGATGCTGTCGGCGGTGATCGACGCCAGCGCCGTGGCGATCCCGCTGCAGGAGCGTCGGTTTGGCGTGCGCGTCGGGCAGATCGCCGACCGCGCCATCCTGCGCGCGGCGCGGTTCGTCCTGGTGGTGCGGGCGGACGTGCCGGCGGAAACCCTGCGCCAGCGGTTTCCGCGCCAGAGCAAGATCGGTGCCGTCGAGGAGATCACCAACCTGGTCAACGTGCAGCTTCCCGGCATCGAGGTCACGGCGATGGCGGTGGCGCCGCGCCAGTTGCCGTTCTACGCCAATGCCACCTATTTCGAACTCGACCGGGCTGCCCGGCACTGGCAGCAGATGCAGGCCTCCGGCGGGTTCGCGATCCATGTCTCGGGTGAGTTCCCGGGCCTGTGGATGGAGCTCTGGGCTATCCGCGGCGCGTAACGATCCCGAGGATCTCGATGGCGAGCGACAACCCGTTTTCCGAGCCGCAGGACTCCGACCGGACCATGTTCATTCCGGCGCCGGGCGGCGTCCGCGGCCGGCCTGCCGCACCGGCCACGACGGCCGCCTCTGCAACATCGCGTGGGACGGCAGCACGGTCGGATTCGGCGCCGGGCGGCGGCCTGTCGGCGAGCATCGACGGCCCGGTACGCATCGAGACCGGCAGCACTCCGCTGATGGCGGCGGCGTCCGGCCTGCTGTCCCTGCTGGCCCGGCTACGCAATACAGCACGGCCCCCGGATGCCGGCGACCTGCGTGCCAGCGCGGTGGCCGAGCTGCGCCGCTTCGAGCAGATCGCACGCGAGGCGGGCATCGGCATCGAGCAGTTGCGGCCGGCGCACTACGCCCTGTGCGCGAGCCTCGATGACGTCGTGCTGGCGACGCCCTGGGGTGCGGAAGGCGCCTGGGCGACCCGTTCGCTGGTCTCCACCTTTCACGAGCAGGTGCGCAGCGGCGAGGGCTTCTTCAACGTGCTGCGCCAGGTGACGCAGGCGCCGACGGTCAACCTCGCGGTCCTCGAATTGATGTATGTCTGCCTGTCGCTCGGCTTCCAGGGCCAGTATCGCCTGTCGCCACGCGGGCCCGCTGAACTCGATCGTGTCCGCGAAGAGCTCTACGCGCTGATCGCCCGGCATCGCAGCGGCCACGAGCCGGATTTGTCGCCGCACTGGCAGGGTGTGGATGCGCCCTACCGGCCGCGACGCTCCGAGCTGCCGCTCTGGGTCGCTTCGTTGATCGGGGTCGCCCTGCTCGGCAGCCTGTTCGCGGTCCTGCTGTTCAATCTGGGTGCGGTGTCCGACCGGCTGGCGGAGCAGATCGTGGCCGCACCGCCGGCCAGGATGCCGGCCATCGCCCGGGCGGTCGCCCAGGAAGCGGCCAGCGGCCAGCCGGCGCCCGAGCCGCTGCCACCGCCCGAGGCGCCGGTCTGCGACGCCCTGCGCGGCGCGCTGGCTGCCGACATCGCCGGCGGACAGGTCGCCATCCCGCCCTGCGCCGACGGCGTGCCGGTGCTCCAGGTCGGCAATGACGGCATGTTCGCCTCCGGCAGCGCCGCCGTCATGCCCGCCTATCGCACCACGCTGGCCCGGATCGGCACGGCGCTGAACGCCCGCCCGGGCGCTGTCACCGTCGCCGGCTATACCGACAACCAGCGCATACGCAGCCTGCGCTACCCATCGAATGCGGCCCTGTCGCGGGCGCGGGCCGAAGCCGCCCTGGCGCTGGTGGCCACCACGCTCGCCGATCCGAGGCGCCTTGCGCCGGACGGACGCGGCGAGACCAACCTGATCGAGCACGATCCGGCGCACCAGGAGCGCAACCGGCGCATCGAGGTCATCCTGCACCCGGCGGAGCCATAGGCGATGGGTCCGATACGGCGCGTGCTGGTCTCACGCTGGACCCTGGGCTTCGTGGGGGCGGCGCTGGCGGCGCTGCTGGTCTGGTTCCTCGGCGTGCTGGTCGTCGAGAGCCCCTGGCTCCGCGGCGGCCTGGCGCTGGCGATAGTGCTCGCTTGGCTGGCGGCGAACCTGCTGCTCGCTGCGCGGCGCCGGCGCACCGACCGGGCGCTGGTGGACGGCGTCGCAGCGGTGTCTCCGGGGGTCGCCGCCAGGGCCGACGAGGCCGCTCAGATGCGAGAGAAGCTGGCCACCGCGATGGGGCTGCTGCGCCGCGCCAGCGGGTCGCGCGGCTATCTCTACGAGCAGCCCTGGTACGTCATCATCGGGCCGCCCGGCGCCGGCAAGACGACCGCGCTGCTCAATGCCGGGCTCACTTTTCCCCTGGCCGCCGAGATGGGGCAGGGCGCGGTCGCCGGAGTGGGCGGCACCCGCATGTGCGACTGGTGGTTCACCGAGCACGCGGTGCTGATCGATACCGCCGGGCGCTACACGGTGCAGGACTCCGATGCCCAGACCGACCGGGCCGGCTGGCTCGGCTTCCTCGATCTGCTGCGGCGGACCCGGCCGCGACAGCCGCTGAACGGGGTGCTGGTGGCGATCGGCGTGACCGACCTGGTGCAGGCGGCGCCGCCGCAGCGGCTGGCGCATGCCCGCGCGATCCGGCGGCGCATCAAGGAACTCACCGAACGGCTCGGCCTGCGGTTGCCGGTCTATGCGTTGTTCACCAAGGCCGACCTGCTGGCCGGCTTCTCGGAGTTCTTCGACGACCTTGATCGCGTTGGGCGTGACCAGGTCTGGGGCCACAGCTTCGCGCTCGCGGGGACTGGCGACGTGTCCGGTCCGGTTGCGGGGTGGCGCGAGGCGCTGCGCGGCCTGGTTGGCCGGCTGGATGCAAGGCTGCTCGACCGGTTGCAGACCGAGCGCAGCATCGAGCGGCGATCGCTGCTGGCCGGCTTCCCGGCGCAGCTCGCATCCCTGGAGACCGCGCTGGCCGACTTCCTGACCGAGGCCTTCGCCGGCTCGCGGCTCGACCCGGCGCCGAACCTGCGCGGCGTCTATTTCGCGTCGGGCACCCAGCAGGGCACGCCGATCGACCGGCTGACCGGCGTGCTGGCGCAGAGTTTCGGCGTCGACCAGATGCGGGTGCCGAGCCTGCGGCCGCAGCAGGGCCGCAGCTACTTCCTGGGCGGCCTGCTGCGGCTGGTGTTCAACGAGGCGATGCTGGGCAGCAGCCGGCCAGGGGCTGTGCGGCGCCGGCGCGCCGCGCGGCTGGCGGCGTTCGCCACGATCAGCGTCCTGACACTGGCGCTCGCCGCCGGGCTGCTGCTGAGCTGGCAGGCCGAGCGGCGCGAAGCGGCTTGGATCAGCGCGACGCTGGCCTCCTACCAGGGCGCGGTGGCGCAGCAGGCTCGGGATCCGGTGCAGGATCCCGACCTCGCGTCGCTGCTGCCGTTGCTCGATCAGGCCGCCGCACTGTCCGGTGCCGGGCGTGCCAGGCCGCTCCTGCCCGGGTTCGGCCTGCAGCAGGCGGGGACCTATCGCGAGGCCGGCGGCGTGCTGTATGGCAACGCGCTGACCCGGCTGCTGCTGCCCCGCCTGGTGTTGCGGCTGGAGCGGCAGATGCAGACGCTGCTGGATGCGCCGGACACGCCGGCGCGCCAGGACGCGCTGTACCAGGCGCTGCAGGCCTATCGCATGCTCTGCGGGCTGCAGCGGCCGGAGCGGTCGCAGGTGCGCGCGTGGGAGGAGCAGGACGCGCAGGGCACGCTGCCGGGCGAAGAGTCGGCGGCGCTCATGCGCCATGTCGATGCCCTGCTGCGACTGTCGCCGCTGCCGGCGATCGCACCGGACGCGGCGCTGCTCGACAAGGCGACGCGCAGCCTGCCGTCCGACATCGCCGCACAACAGGCCTATCTGCGCATCCGGTCCTCGGCGGCGGCCCAGGCGCTGCCGGACTGGACAGCGGCCGGCGCCCTCGGCACCGCCGACACGCAGATCTTCTATCGTGCGTCGGGGAAGCCGCTGACCGAAGGGGTGCCCGGTTTCTTCACCCCGGACGGCTTCTTCTCGGTGCTGCTGCCGCAGCTCGTCTCGACCCCGGACCGGATGCGGCAGGCCGACATCATCAGGCACTACACGGCCGACTTCGAGGCCCAGTGGGACGCGATGCTGCTCGACCTCAAGCTGCGGCCGCTCGGTCGCGGGGAGGAGGCGGAACGCAGGCTGTTTCTCCTCGACTCACCATTGAGGAACCTGCTCCGTTCGATTGCCCAGCAACTGGATTTCGATCATCCGCCGGCGCGCGCTTCGGCCGTACCGCCCGGCCTGCCGCGTGTCCCGGCTGGGGTGCTGGCGCTGCTGAACGAAGCTGGTGCCGGCGCGACGCCGGGCCCAACCCTTGCCGAGCACTATGCGTCGTTGCGGGACTGGATCGGACCGGGCCCGAGCGCGCAACTCGACACCACCCTGACGATGCTGGACGCCCTGCGGCGACAGGTCGGTGCGGCGGCGTCTGGGGGAGCCCCCGCCGCCACAGCCGAGGCCGGCGGCGATGCGGTTCCGCTGCTGCTGGCCGAAGCGTCGCACTCGCCGCTGCCGATCGACGGCTGGCTGCGCGCCATCGCCACCGGGTCGAGCGCCACGCAGGCCGACAGCCTCAGAGAGGGCGCGCGGGCCGACTTCGAGGCGCAGGGTGGGGCGGGACCGCTGTGCAGGACCGTGACCGGCTTCTATCCGTTCCGGCGCCATGCCGGCACCGATGTCGCTATGCACGACTTTGCGCATCTGTTCGCCCCCGGCGGCGTCTTCGACAGCTTCTTCAGATCGCGGCTGGCGCCCTTCGTAGCCGACCCGGCAGCCAGGGTCTGGCGGCTGCAGCCGGCCAACGGCGTGCCGCCCCCGATCGGGGATGCCGACCTGGCGCAGTTCCGGACGGCGCAGGCGATCGGCCGGGTGTTCTTTGCCGATGGCGGCGCCGTGCCGTCCGTGCATTTCGCGGTGATGCCGGACGTCCTCGATGCCGGCGCCAGGCAGGCCACCCTGAACCTGGGCGGCATCGTCATCGTCGCTGCGCACCAGCCGGTCGCGGCAACGCAGGTGACGTGGCCGAGCCCGATGGGGATGGATAGCGCCGGGCTGAGCTTCGATCCCGCCCCACGCGCCGCCACCGGCACGATCACCGCGTCCGGCCAGTGGGCGCTGTTCCGGCTGATCGATCACGGCCGCCTGCAGCGCGGCGCTCGGCCGGGCGAAAGCATGCTCAGCCTCAGGTCCGGCGAGCACAGCGTCGGCTTCCGCCTCACGGCCGACCCGGACGCGGACCCGTTCACCTCCAGCCTGCTGCAGGAGTTCCGATGCCCGTCCATGCGATGAGCAGCGCCAATGCGACCGTCAGCGGCCACGGCTTCGGCCGGCCGGCCAGGGGCTATTGGGGTAAGCTGCCGTCGCGGGGCGATTTCGTCGGGTCCGGCCTGCCGCCGGGGCTGGTCTCGGCCTGGGACGGCTGGGTCTGCGCCGGCATCGAGGCCAGCCGCCGGCATCTCGGCGAGGCGTGGATACCGGCCTGGATGGAGGCGCCGGTCTGGTGCTTCACCGCCGCACCCGGGCTGTTCGGCGACGACCCGGTGACCGGCCTCTGGATGCCGAGCGTCGATGGCGTCGGGCGGCCTTTTCCATTGCTGCTGGCGACGACGACGATCGTTGCCGGGCCGTGGCTGCAGCAGGCCGAAGCGATGGGACGCCGGGCGCTTGCCGACCTGCTCGATCCGGACACGCTCGCCGACCTGTTGGCGGAGACTCCGGAGCAGCCTGGGGACGAGCCGGGCGGCGCCGCCGGGATCGTGCCGGGATCGAACTGGTGGACGATCGGCGGCCCGCGGGTCGCGGAAGGCGGCATGAGCTTGCCGGAACTCCCCGCGGCGGACCTGTTCGCCCGCATGCTGGATAGTGCCGCATGACCCCGGTGAGTTTCGCCGCCACCCATCGCGGCACGGTCCGGCCGCACAACGAGGATGCCTACGTCGATGTCCCCGAGCGCGGCCTCTGGGCCGTGGCCGACGGCGCGGGCGGTCATGCGGCCGGCGAGGTCGCGTCCGGGATGTTGGCGGACGCCCTCGGTCGCATGGCGGTGGCGAACGAGCCCGACGATGCGCTGACCCAGATCCGCGCCACCGTTGCCGCAGTCCATGCCGGCCTGCGCGAGGAGGCGCTGCGTCGCGGCGACAGCATCATCGCCTCGACCCTGGTCGTGCTGCTGCTGCGCGCCGGCCATTTCGCCGTGCTCTGGTGCGGCGACAGCCGCGCCTATCTGCTGCGCGGTGGCGTACTGACCCAGGTCACGCGGGACCACAGCCTAGTGCAGGCGCTGGTCGACCAGGGCGCGATCACCCCGGAGCAGGCGGAGGGGCATCCGCAGGCCAACGTGATCATACGCGCCGTCGGCGCCTCCGACGACAGCGCCGAGCTCGACAAGGCGCTCGGCGACATCGTGCCCGGCGACAGCTTCCTGCTGTGCAGCGACGGTCTGAGCAAGGTCCTCGATGACGTGCGACTGGCTGCCCTGATGCAGGAGCCGGATCCGGCCGCCGCCCTGCTCGACGCAGCACTGCAGGCCGGCGCACGCGACAACGTCACCGCCCTCGTGGTGACGACGGATCATGACGAGACCTACAACCGGTCGCTTCTGGCCGATGTCTGAAAATCTCCTGCCCGAAGCGGCCTTTACGTCTCCTCGACCTCGAACAGCGCATCGGCGGCATCCGCGGTGCGGCTCGGGGCCGGCGCGGTGAGCCAGCTGTTCCATCCGAGCCTGGGTGGCGCCGGCTGTTCGGCATCGAGCTGCAGCGGGGGTACGGCGTCACGGCGCAGGATCGGCCGGATCGCAAAGGCGATCTCGAAGCCGACATACGCCCGGACCAGCGCGCAAAGATTCGACAATGCGTCCGAGCCCGGCAGCAGCGTCTCGAACTCGGCCCGGTCGAGTGGCCCGACCTCGAGCACCACGCGCGACTGCTGATCCCATGCCCGCACGCCGAGCGCCGCATCGATGCCGAGGCGGTTGAAGCCGGTGAGGTCGTTGCCGTGTGGTAGCGCGGTGCGCTCGGCTGCAGGCAGCGCGAGCCAGGCGCCGGCGAATTGTTGCACCCGGACCGGCCGGCCGAGCCAGTCCGACGCCATTGCCTCGAGGCGGTCGGCGGAGCGCGGCCGCGCCGCGAAGTATCCGGCATAGTGTTGCAGCGCGGCCTCGCCGGCGCGCAGGCGCGATGCGAGGTCGGCGGTGGCAAAGCCGGTGAGCGCCAGCAGGACGTGGCCGAACCGGTCGCCGCCGCCGCCGAGAGCAGCCTCCTCGGCGGCACGATGGATGCGGTACTTGCTGCCGGCCTGGGCGAACTGCGCCACGAAGCGATCCGCCAGCATGTCGAGGAACGCCTGCAGGCTCGGCGAACGGTCGCGCGCCGTCGCCGTCACCAGCTCCGTGTAGCCACGTGGCAGGACGCCGGACGGCCCCGTCATGCTCATCACGTTGGTCTGCACGCGCGGTCGCGGTGTCGCGGGCCCGACGCTGCGAACTTCCGCACCAGGATAGGCAAGATCGGGCGACGAGACGAACTGCGCCGCCCCGGCCGGATCCGGCGTCTGGGCCATGTGCACCAGGATCCGGACCGCGGCATCGAACGCAAAGCGCGAGGGATCGCCGATCAGGGCCTCGCGTGGCGTCATTCCGGCAACCTCGGGCTTCGTGGCCTCGCGGCGTTTCCCAAGCTCTGGGTATTCACGGCTGGCTCGCCTTTCCTGAATGCTTCCGCAGGCTAAATGCACCCGGCCTGAAGTCGGTCGATTGACGGCATGAAATTACACCGCCATTGTTACGTTTGGAGACGGCACCGGGGATATACCATGAGCGCCAGCGTCCACGAAAAACTCAAGCGCGTTCGTCCGCCGCGTGTCCACATCACCTATGACGTCGAGACGGAAGGTGCGCAGGTCCAGAGGGAGCTGCCGTTCGTCGTCGGCGTGATGGGCGATTTCTCGGGCGATCCGACGCAGCCGCTGAAGCCGTTGTCGGAACGCAAGTTCGTCCAGATCGATCGTGACAACTTCAACGACGTCATGGCGCGCATCGGCCCCGGACTGAAGCTGAAGGTCGAGAACACGCTCAAGGGCGATGGCAGCGAGATCGCCGTCGATTTGACGTTCAGATCGATGGAGGATTTCGAGCCCGGCCGCATCGTGGAGCAGGTTCCGGCGCTAAAGGCGCTGATGGAAACGCGCAACAAGCTGCGTGACCTGCTCAGCAAGGCAGACCGTTCGGAGGAGCTGGAAGGTGTCCTCGAGCAGGTGCTGCAGAACCAGAAAGACCTCGACGCGCTCTCGAGCCAGCTTGGCCTCGGCGGAAAGGCGTAGCGATGTCCGGTGCAGAGACTGCCGCGAAGCCCTCCGCCGACATCGCGCTGGAGGGTGCCAGCCTGCTCGATCAGGTTGTCGGCGCGACACGACAGACGGCGCCCGACCAGGCACAGGACCTCGTCAAGGCGCTGGTCGAGCAGGCGCTCGCCGGCACCGTCACCTTTGATCGCAACCTCACCCGGACCATCAGCCAGACCATCGCCGAGATCGACCGCAAGCTGTCCAGGCAGCTCAACGCGATCATCCACACCGAGAAGTTTCTCAAGCTGGAGGGGAGCTGGCGCGGACTGAACTATCTCGTCAAGCAAAGCGAGACCGGCACCCAGCTCAAGATACGTATGTTCAATCTGAGCAAGCGCGAGCTGAACCGTGATCTCACCAAGGCCGTCGAGTTCGACCAGAGCCAGCTCTACAAGAAGATTTACGAGAACGAGTTCGGCACGCCGGGCGGCGAGCCGTTTGGGGCGCTGATCGGCGATTACGAGTGGACCAACCATCCCGACGACATCGAGAGCCTCAAACTCGTCTCGCAGGTCGCGGCCGCCGGGTTCTCGCCGTTCATCTCGGCCGCCGGCGCCGGCATGTTCGGCTTCTCGGACTGGACCGAGCTGTCCAGGCCGCGCGACCTCGCCAAGATCTTCGACACCGTCGAATACGCGAAGTGGCGCAGTTTCCGTGACAGCGAGGATTCGCGGTTCGTCAGTCTGGTCATGCCGCGGGTGATCGCCCGGCTGCCGTACGGACATGCCACCAAGCCGATCGACGAGTTCGACTACGAGGAGGCGCCGATCGACGAGGCCGGCGTGGCGCGGTCGCAGCAGCATCATGATTATTGCTGGATGAACGCGGCCTACGTCATGGGCGCGCGCATGACGGACGCCTTTGCGCAGCACGGGTTCTGCGTGGCGATCCGCGGCGCCGAGGGCGGCGGCAAGGTCGAGGGCCTGCCGACGCACAACTTCATCAGCGATGATGGCGACCAGGATACCAAGTGTCCGACCGAGATCGCCATCACCGACCGGCGCGAGAACGAGCTGTCCGGCCTCGGCTTCCTTCCCCTCTCGCACTACAAGAACGAGGACTACGCGGTCTTCGTCGGCGGCCAGAGCGTGCAGAAGCCGAAGACCTACGACCGGCCCGCGGCCACCGCCAATGCCAGGCTCTCGGCACGCCTGCCCTACCTGATGGCGACCGGGCGTTTCGCGCATTTCCTCAAGGTGATGGCCCGCGACAAGATCGGCAGTCCGATCGAGGCCAGCGACTGCGAGCAGTTCCTCAACCGCTGGATCAACAACTACGTCAACACCAACGACAAGGCCGGACCGGAGAGCAAGGCCAAGTATCCACTGCGCGAGGCGCAGATCAAGGTCGAGGAGATCCCCGGCAGGCCCGGATCCTACAATGCGGTGGCATATCTGCGGCCGTGGCTGCAGATGGAAGAATTGACCACCAGCATGCGCATGGTCGCCGAAATACCGAAGAAAGCCTGACAGCCTGGCAATGTCCGAGGTCGCGCCGGCATCGGCCGCACTTGTCGGGACGTCGTCCATCCATCGGAAGGCCTCGCTCCGCGATGCGGTGCTGGCGGGACTGTTCTTCGGTCCTCAGAGCGGGCAGGCGGCTCGCGAGCACGCAGCCTTCATCGGTGGGCCATCGCCGGAACTCGCCGACTGGTTCGGCTGCGATCAGCCGCTGGCCACCGATCCTGGCCGGCTGCGTGGTCTGCTGGACCGGGATATTGCGGCACTCGATGCCCTGATATCCGTCCAGCTCGATGCCGTCCTGCATGCCGCGCGCCTGCGCCGCCTGGAAGGCATGTGGCGCGGTCTCTCCTGGCTGCTCGGCGAGATCGATCCGGCCGCACGGGTCCGGGTGCGACTGCTCAATGTGAGCTGGCTGGAGATCGTCCGTGATCTCGAACGGGCCGTCGAGTTCGACCAGAGCCAACTGTTCGGACGGATCTATGACGACGAGTTCGGAACCCCCGGAGGTGAGCCGTTCGGGCTCCTGATCATCGACCACGAGGTGCGGCACCGGTCCGATCCGCAGGCTCCGAGCGACGACACTGCCGCGATCACGCAGCTTGCCGCCGTCAGCGCCGCCGCCTTCAGTCCGGTCCTGCTGTCCGCGTCACCGGTCCTGCTCGATGTGGGCGAGTGGGCCGATCTGGCGATGCTGGCGGATCCCGCATCGCCGTTGGCCGATCCCGCCCATGCGCGCTGGCGTCGTCTTGGACAGAACGAGGACATGCGGTTCGTCGGCGTCGCCTTGCCGCGTTTGCTGGCGCGCTGTCCCTGGGCCGACGATCCGGCGCGTGGCGATGGTTTTCGCTACGCCGAGCACGCGCCGGACGCGGCCAGCCGCGTCTGGATGTCGGCAATCTACGCCTTTGCGGCCAATGCGGTGCGCGCCTTCTGCACGCATGGCTGGCCGGCCGATATACGTGGCGTGGATCTCGACCGCGAAGGCGGTGGCGTGGTGACCGCGCTGCCGTCGGAAGGCTATTCGACCGAGCGTGACCATGGCTGGCTGCGCGCGCCGCTGGACATCGTGTTCGGCGACCGACAGGAACGGTCCCTGATCGAGCAGGGGCTGATGCCGCTGACCGCCTTGCCGTACACGGGCGATGCGGCGTTCGTCGCACTTCGCAGCCTGCAGGTGCCGGGCCGGTACGGCGGCCGCAACGCGGAGGCGGCTGCCGCGAACGCGCGCATATCCGCGCAGTTCAACGCCATGCTCTGCGTCAGCCGGTTCGCGCACTACGTCAAAATCATCGGCCGCAGGATGACCGGTGACAACAAGACCGAGGACGAGATCCAGCGTACGCTGCGGGAGTGGTTGAGCCGCTACATCAACACCAACACCAATGCGGGCCCGGAGAGCCGGGCGCGCGCTCCGTTGCTGGCCGGCGAGGTGACCGTGCAGGAGGAAGCCGGGCGGCCGGGGTGCTATGGCTGCTCCTTCATGCTGCAGCCGCATTTCCAGCTCGATGACGTGTCGGCCTCGTTCCGTTTCAAGACCGATATAAAGGCACCCGGCCGCGCGGCCTGATCGCGACGGGCGGCTGCACAGTCAGGAGCCCGAGGATGGCCAGGTGGTGAGCATGACGGAGGAGGCGACGCCGGGGAGCCTCTACCGGCAGGGTAGGCTGGAGGATGCGGTGATTGCCGCCAATGCCGCGGTGCGCGCGGCGCCGGGCGCGTTGGCGCCGCGCATCCTGCTTGCGGAGCTTCTGCTGTTCGCCGGCAACCTCGAGCGCGCCGACAGGATCCTCGATGCAGCCGGGGACGCGGACCCGTCGGCGGCGCTGGTCGTGGCCGAGTTTCGCCAGTTGCTGCGGGCGGAAATGGCGCGGCGGCAGTGGCGCCTCGAAGGGCGCGTGCCGGAGTTCATCGATGAACCCACGCCCTGTCTGCAGGCGTCGGTCGCGGCGCGGATCGCGTGGCGGACCGGCGATGCAGGGAGCGCCGCGCGTCATGCCGCCGAGGCGGAAGCGCTGCGCCCGCGCGTGGCCGGGCGGCTCGATGCGGTCGCGTTCGACGATCTGCGCGACGCCTGCGATCTGCATATCGGCTATCTCGAAGTGCTGACGACCACGGGAAAATACTTCTGGATCCCGCTGGAGCGTATCGAGAGTGCCACCTTCCACCCGCCGCTGCGGCCGCGCGATCTGTTCTGGCGCCGCGCGACGCTTGCCATCAGCGGCGGTCCTGACGGCGAGGTCTATTCTCCGGCGCTCTACGGCAATGACGAGACCCGGGAGGCGAGCCTCAGGCTCGGTCGCGCCTCCGACTGGATCGAGCAGGACGGGCTCGTCGTCGGGCAGGGCCAGCGGACCTGGCTCGTCGGCGACGAGGCCAGCGTCATGCTGTCGATGGCGAGCCTGGAGTTCGCCCGGTGAAGGGTGGTGGGCGCGGAACCGCCGTCCGGTCGCAGCCGCGACGCGTGCTGATGCCGTTGCTGGACCGGCTGATCGACGACGCGCCGGATCGGCCGGATGACCCGGCTCTCACCGCTGGTCAGGCGCTGGAAGCGTTGCGCAACGCGGTTCGACGCGATCTCGAATTGCTGCTCAACAGCCGACGCCGCTGGCGCGGCTGGTCTCCCGATCTTGCGAACCTCGCCGGCTCCGCGCTGGGCTTCGGCATTCCGGACTGCGCCGCCGGCGCTTACCACGACAAGCGCGAGCGCGAAACCCTGCGCGCCGAGATCGAGGATACGATCCGGCGGTTCGAGCCGCGATTCTCGCATGTCCGAGTGACGCTGGACGACAGGGATCCGCTGGCGGCGACGCTGCGCCTGCAGATCGAGGCGACCCTGCACGCGGAGCCGGCGCCGGAAGCGATCGTCTTCGAGACCCTGGTCGATGTCGCCCGATCGAACGTTACGGTGCGTGCGACCGATGTCTGACCGCCTGCTGCCCTATTACGATCGGGAGCGGGATGCGATCGGAAAACTCGCGGCCGAGTTCGCCCGGACCTATCCGAAGATCGCGGGGCGGCTGCGGCTGACGGAAGACGCGGTCGACGATCCGCATGTCGCCCGCCTGCTGGATGGCGCCGCCTTCCTGGCTGCACGGGTTCACCAGCGCCTCGATGACGAGTTTCCAGAACTAACGGAGGCATTGCTCGGCGTGCTCTATCCGCACTACCTGGCCCCGGTGCCGTCGGGAGCGATCATCCAGCTTGCCTGCCAGCCCGGCCAGGCGGCTGCGTTGCGCGTGCCGGCGGGACGGCTGCTGGATACCATCGAGCGGGTGGGCGGCGAGACCTGCCGGTTTCGCACCACCAGCGACGTCACATTGTGGCCGATCGAGATCGACGGTGTCCGCCTGTCGGGCCTGCCGCTGGCGGCGCCTGCCAATCCTCGCGCCGAGCGTGCGCAGTCGGTCCTGCGCATCGCATTGCGCTGCGCCGATCCCATGATGGAATTCGGCCGCCTTGGTCTGGACACGCTGCGGTTCTTCATTCGTGGCAAATCGAACCTGAGCCGACCTCTGCATGAACTGCTCTGCGCGCACACGATGTCGGTGGCGCTCGCCGACAGCGCCACCGACGCGTCGCCGGTCCTGCTGCCGGGATCGATCCTGACGCAGGCCGGTTTCGCTGCCGAGGATGCGCTGCTGCCGTTCCCGAAGCGCAGCTTTTCGGCCTTCCGCCTGCTGACCGAGTTGTTCGCGCTGCCGGAGAAGTTCCTGTTCTTCGACCTCGCGCGGCTGGATGCCAAGACATTGCGCGGGGCGGGCAACCGGCTGGAGATCTTCATCTACCTCGACTGCGCGATGACGGAACTCGAGCGGCTCGTCGATGACGGTGCGCTCGCCCTTGGCTGCACGCCGGTGATCAACCTGTTCATGCAACGGTGCGAGCCGATCACGCTCACCCATGCGACGACGGAGTACCGGATCGAGCCCGATGTGCGTCGCCCGGGCATCCTGGAGGTATGGCAGGTCGAGCAGGTCCGCGAGACCCGGAGCGACGGCACCGCCACTGCCTGGCAGCCATTCTACCGGCTGCACCAGACCGCGACGGAGTCACCTGCCGGTGGCTTCTACGCCGTATCGCGGCGGAACTCCGTAGGGTCTGGGGGCACCGACCTGTTCCTGGCGCCGTTCGACCCGCGCTTCGACGCCGATGGTGCGGCCGATGCGGTGCTCTCCATCGATGCGCTGTGCAGCAACCGGGATCTGCCGAAGGAATTGCCATTCGCGATCGGCCGGCTGGGGCTGCGGTTCGTGGACGGGCTGGCCGCGGTAACCCGGATTACCTGCCTGACGGCGCCGACATCTAGCCTGCCTGCGCCGTTACGCGCCGAGGGATTCTGGCCGCTGGTCTCGCATCTTTCGCTCGGGCACCTCTCGGTGGTCGGTGGCGAGACGGCCGCGCAGGCCTTGCGCGAGGTGCTCAGGCTCTATGATCTGCGCGGTGCCGACGACACCCGCAAGGACGTCGAGGCGCTGCTCTCGGTCCGGTCGTCGCCGGGTGTCGCACGGGTTCCGGGCGCCCGGCCAGGCGCCTTCTGCCGCGGCCTCGATGTCGTGCTGGAATGGGACGCCACGCTGTGGGCCGGCGGCAGCCTGTTCCTGCTCGCCTCGGTGCTCGAGCGTTTCCTTGCCCTGCATGCCACCGTGAACAGCTTCGTCCGGACCCGCTGCGTCCTGCGCGGACGGCCGGAAACGGTCGCTTCGTGGCCACCGCGCGCCGGCTCGCAGGTGCTGCTGTAGGGCCGCTAGAGCATGATCCGATCGATCATGCTCAGCTTGTCGTTTGATAGAGCGACTTTATCCGACACTTGGCATCGCGAAGCGATCTCGGTTGATCGGGTGCGGCTCTAGACGGGTGGCCGATCAGGTCGATGCGGGCTTTATTCCAAGCTGCAGCAGCATCTGTTCACGGGTCACCCGGTCGGGAACGATCTCGGCCAGCAGGTCCGGCAGGCTCATCCGGCCGCGCCGGACGGCGTCGTCGAGCGTATAGGCGAGCGGGGAATGCGGCTCCGTGCGGCGAAAGAATGCAGCGATCCGTGCCAGTTCGCGCAGCATGTCGTCCCGTGTCGCCGGCTCTGCCGAGGCTCGACCTGCCTGCGTGGTCGCATCGGTCGCGGGATCGACGGCAGCGTCGGATGTCGTGTCGAGCGGAACCGGTGCCACGATCTCCTCCTCGGGTGCGTACCGTGCCACGATCTTCAGGAATTCCTGCAGCCGGTCGGTGACGTATTTGGTCGATGGCGCCAGCGGACCGGCGACGGCCTGTACTGTCTCGCCCAAAGCCGACCATGCCGCATCCGCTGTGCGCAGGTCGCGTTGCAGTTTGGCGAACCAGCCGAGGGGCGCTGACCGGGCCTCGCGCTCGATGAGTTCGAGGCGCATGAGGTTGCCGGCTTTCTCCCGCCTCTGACGCGTCTCGGGGTTTTGCTCGTCCTCGAGTGACTCAGAGGCGGCATAGTCGAAGAAGCGAACTTCGATGCTCGACCCTGTTTTGAGGAAGAACCGCTTGCGCAGCGGCTGGATGAGCGTGCCTTCCGCACCCTGGCCGCTGAGACCGGCAATCGGAGCCACCCGCGTCGAGATTCCGTCCTCGTCCTCCTGCGGGTAGAGGCCGAACGCCCAGAAATCCTGCACGAGGTTCTGCATCAGCCGCAGGCCGGTCGCCAGGCCACGAAATTCATCGAGACGAAGCAGCGCCTCGGTCAGCCAGGCCGCGATTTCCAGATCCTTGCTCTTCTGGCTGAGCGCCTCGACCGCAAGCTGCTGGACAAGTCTCCAGTCGGGCGGCGGCGGCGGGTCATCTCGGTCGGGACTGTCTTCCTTACGCTCGCGCGCACGAGCCTCCGAGCGTGCGTCGCGCAGCCGTTGATAGAGCGAGTTGGGCGCGTGGTCGGTCCTGAGGTCGACACCTGCGGGCGGTCCCTCCGCGAACGCGGCATGCAGGATGTCGAAGCCTGGGCCGGCCAACTCGTCAATCATCTGTTTTCCGTATCGACATGTTTGGGTATGGACTCGGCGAGGATGCCACCATATCCTTACCTGCACCGGCTTCAAGTGCCTGCTTGTTCGTTTCTGCGTCGTTCGGGCCGCCGACGGGATCGCGAGCAGGACCTGCGGGCCGAGCTTCGGCTTTCTTTCTCAGGCAGTAACGAGGCGTTCTGCTCCAGCAGAGGTGATACGCAGAATGGTCGCGGTCGCGCTGAAGGGCCTCGTCGAGCGCCTGAACACCCAGAGCCGTGCCGCGCTCGAAGCCGCGGCCGGAATGACGCTGTCGCGAACCCACTACAATGTCGAGCTCGAGCATTGGCTTGCCAGGCTGATCGAGCAGCCCGGCTCCGATGTCGCGCTGATCGTGCGGCATTTCGAGCTCGATGAGGGCCGGCTGGTCTCCGACCTCAACCGGCAGCTCGAGCGATTGAAGACCGGCAACAGCCGCGCTCCGGCACTTGCCCCCGAGATCGTCAGCCTGATCCGGGAAGCCTGGATGATCGCGTCGGTGGCGCTTTCCGCCGCCGAGGTGCGGTCAGGTCACCTGCTCTGGGCTTTGCTGGCTGACGAGACGCTGGGACGCCGGACCCGCGAGATCTCGCCGCAGTTGCAGCGCATTCCGCTCGAGATCCTGGAACGCGATTTCTTGGCGATCCTTGCGCGCAGCGCCGAGACCTCCAGCCCGACGCCGGACGGGCGCGCGGCGGCAACCGACGGCGCCGTTGCATCCGGCGGTGGCGGCGCGCTCGCGCAATACACCATCGACCTGACGGCGCAGGCCCGCGCGGGAAAGATCGACCCGATCCTGGGACGCGACCTGGAGATCCGGCAGGTCATCGATATCCTGACCCGCCGAAGGCAGAACAATCCGATCCTGACCGGTGAGGCCGGGGTCGGCAAGACGGCAGTGGTCGAGGGTTTCGCGCAGCGCATCGTTGCCGGCGACGTGCCGCCGGCGTTGCGCGACGTAGTCCTGCGTACGCTCGATCTCGGGCTCCTGCAGGCCGGCGCCGGCGTCAAGGGCGAGTTCGAGAACCGGTTGAAGGCGGTGATCGCGGAAACTAAGGCCAGCGTGAACCCGATCATCCTGTTCATCGATGAGGCGCATACCCTGATCGGTGCCGGTGGCGCTGCCGGGCAGAACGATGCCGCCAACCTGCTCAAGCCGGCACTGGCACGCGGCGAGCTGCGCAGCATCGCGGCCACCACCTGGGCGGAATACAAGAAGTATTTCGAAAAGGATGCGGCTCTCACGCGGCGTTTCCAGGTCGTCAAGGTCGAGGAGCCGAGCGAGCCGACGGCGATTGCCATGGTTCGCGGCATGTTGGCGACGCTCGAGCGTCACCACGGCGTACGCATCCTTGCGGAAGCCGTGGATGCCGCCGTCAAGCTTTCCGCCCGCTATATTCCGAGCCGCCAGTTGCCGGACAAGGCGGTGAGCCTGCTCGACACCGCCTGCGCCCGCGTTGGCATGAGCCAGTCGGCGACGCCGGGACCGGTCGAGGACCGGCATCGTCGGCTCGCGCTGGCCGAGACGGAACGGGCGGTGCTCGACCGCGAGACGGCCGCAGGTGCGGATCACGCGGCGCGTCTGGCCGCGCTGGACGCGGAGATGCAGGTCGACCGCGCGGCACTCGAGGCGCTCACCGGGCGCTGGGAGCAGGAGCGCACGCTGACCACCGCGATCGGCAAGGCGTTGACGTCCGTCGAGACGGCCGGCGGCGACGAGACCCAGGCCGGCCCGCGGGGCAGGCTGCACGCGTTGCGGCGCGAGCTGGCCTCGGTGCAGGGCGAACATCCGCTGGTGTTTCCGATGGTGGATGCGCAGGCGGTTGCCGAGATTGTTGAAAACTGGACCGGCATCCCGGCCGGCCGCATGCGGTCCGACGAGATCCGGTCGGTGCTCGACCTGCGGCGCAACCTCGAGAAGCGGGTGATCGGCCAACCGCATGCGCTGGAGGCGGTGGCACAGTCGATCAGGGTGTCGCGCGCCGGCCTGACCGACCCGCGCAAGCCGATCGGCGTGTTTTTGATGGTGGGAACCTCGGGCGTCGGCAAGACCGAGACGGCGCTGGCCCTGGCGGAACTGCTCTATGGCGGTGAGCAGAACCTGACCGTCATCAACATGACCGAGTTCAAGGAGGAGCATAAGGTCAGCCTGCTGATGGGATCGCCGCCCGGCTATGTCGGCTACGGCGAAGGCGGCATCCTGACCGAGGCGGTGCGCCGGCGTCCCTATTCGGTGATCCTGCTCGACGAGATGGAGAAGGCGCATCCCGGCGTGCAGGATGTGTTCTTCCAGGTGTTCGACAAGGGCACCATGAAGGACGGCGAAGGGCGCGACATCGACTTCAAGAACACCGTCATCATCATGACCTCGAATGCCGGCACCGACATGATCACCAAGCTGTTCGCGGATCCGGACACCGCGCCGGATGCATCGGGCCTGAGCGATGTGCTGCGCCCGGAGCTTGGCCGCCACTTCAAGCCGGCCTTCCTCGGGCGGTTGCAGATCGTGCCGTATCTGCCGCTCTCCGACACGGTGATAAGAGGCATCACCGCGCTGCAACTGGGTCGGATCGCGCGCCGCGTGCAGGAGACCTATAAGGCCCGGTTCACCTACGATCCAGATCTGGTCGAAGTGATTGCCGCCCGCTGCACCGAGAGCAGCGCGGGCGCGCGCAACATCGAAACGATCCTGTCGAGGACGCTGTTGCCGGAGCTTTCGATCAGGATGCTCGGACACCTGGCAGAGGACGAACCAGTGTCCGCGGTTCATGTCGGATACCGGGCCGGCGAGTTCACCTACGCGATTACCTGAATCATGATCAAGGGTTGGGGGGCTGGATATGGCGATCTACTGCAAGTTTGGAAGTTTCAAGGGCGACGTGGCCGAGGAAGGCCACAAGAACTGGATCGAGCTGCAATCGTTCCAGTGGGGCATCGGCCGCGGCGTTTCGAACAGGACCGGGTCAGGTGCCGATCGTGAGGCCAGCGCGCCGAGTATCAGCGAGATTACGGTCACGAAGAACCAGGACTCCGCCAGCATCAAGCTGTTGCAGGAAGCCCTGATCGGAACCGGTGCCGCCGATGCTGCGACGGTGCAGATCGACTTCACCCGGACCGACAAGACGCAGAGTGTCTACGAGACCCTGACCTTGTCCAACGTCATCATCAGTGGATACTCGACCAGCAGCGGCGGTGACCGGCCGAGCGAAAGCCTTTCCTTCAACTTCACAAAGATCGAAGTGAAGATCACGCCGATGGAGGCGACCGGGCAGGCCGGGGGCGGCGCAACCGTCACCTATGATCTGCAAGCCGCAAAGACAACCTAGCATCCTCGCAGCCCTCTCCGGCGGCAGCGGGTAATGAACAGCAACGCAGAGCAGCGCGAGCCGGCGACGGTCTTCTTCGGCCGCAGCGTCATCGCGTTGCCGTTGTCGCAGCCACAGCAGGACGCGGTCGATTTCCTGGAGGAGTGTGCGCTCGCCTTCAGGCCGCTTGCGGCCCTGGTCGGTATCGCAGGGAGCGGCAAGACCGTCGCACTGAACGCCGCGATGATACGGCTCGAGGCGGCTGGCCGCAGGATCGTGCGCATCAGGAACTTCGTGGCCGGCCCGCTGCATCTGCACAGGGCGATCGCCACCGCGCTGGGGATCGAGCGTGCCGGCGACCTGTCGGCGGACGAGATCGACGCTGCCTTGCGGAACGTGCTGAAGGCGGAGGTCGATACGGCTCCGCCGGTCATCGCCGTCGATGACGCGCAATCGCTGCTACCGGAAGCACTCGTTTATCTCTGCACCCTGAGCGGGCTCCGGCAGGCGGGGCGGCCACGCTTCTGCGTTCTGTTGTGCGGACGGGAGATCGGAGACAGCCAGGCGATCCCGCTGATCTTCGAACTCGAGGCGGTGCAGCTCCAGGAGGCCACCCGGCTGGTGCCGCACACTTCTTCGGCCGCAGGGACAAGGGCGTTTGACCAGATCGCGCGTGATCCGGCCGAGGCCGCGGACGAGAACTTCCGGACCCTCGACTACGTGGCCGGGAGGCGTATCGGGACCGGGCCACAGGAGCCGCAAGCCGACGAGAGGGACGCAGCCCGACCGGATGCCCGCAGAGGCGCGCTGCGATGGCTCGCACTGGGTTGCTGCCTCTTGCTTGGATCGGCGAGCGGAGCTCTGACCTTCCACTATACGCATCAGGCCTCGCCGCTGCGGCCGCCGCCGAAAGAACCGGAACCGGTGCCGGTGCCGGCGATCGCGCCGCCAATCATTGAGGCGCCGCCGTCGCTCGCCCCGCCGCCGCAGCCGAAGGAGATACCGACACTGGCGGCTCCGGGCCTTCCTGCCGACCAGACAGTGCCGCAGCCGGGTGCTCTCATCAGCCTTCCGGGCTTCGAGCTTCCGGGCAAGCTCATCGCGTCGTCTCCGCCGCCTGTGCTTCCCACCTACATCATTTCGCGGAACCCGGATCTGTCCTGGAACATCGTCGATCGACAGACAAGAAAGCCGATCACCGCGGATGTTGATCTCGACGCATTGCATCTCGATCTGAAGGCGAGACTTGCCCTGTTGGCGGGCGACGAACAACTCGTGGTCTCCGGCTCTGTCAGAGGCGAAGGAAGCCAGGACCGGACGCTGCAGGTGAGAGCCGTTCTGGCACGCAGGCACATACACACGCCACGGTCGCCGGTGCCTGCCACGTCGCCGGAGACGACGCCCGCGCCGGCGATGACTCCGCCCGTCCAGGCGTCGTCGCCCGCCCCGGCTCCGGCGTCGGATACCGGCAGTTGCGACTGGCTGTGTCAGTCGAACATGCAGCAATCTGCCGGCGCCCAGCCAACCCCACGGAAGCAGTTCGCGCCCGCCAATAAAATCGAGATGAAATCCGACATCCAGCCGGAAAAGGCAAGTCCAACGGCAGCAGTGCAGGCAGCTTCGCCGCGCAAGCAGACGGCACCGCCAGGAGCGACCTTGCCGCGTGCTCAGGGTGACGAGGATAACTGGCTGTCTGACAGCGCCTCGAACCCGGACGCCCAGGCTGCGGATAGGAAATCGCCGGTCCCGGCAGCGCCGCCGCAGGCGCAGTAGCCGGGATCAATTGTCAGGGCGTGTCCGAAGGTGCAGTCGGCGGCGGAGGAGATGCGGGGACGGGTGCCGCCGGTCCCGCGGCCGTCGCCTGTGCACCGGACTGGTGCTGGCGCGCGGTCTCCAGCGCTTCGGACGCCTTGATGTCGACATCCTCCCCGTCCATCGTTGCGTAGTGGCACTCGTCGGTATCGCCGAGATCGCAGGCCCTGTGCTCGAGCTTCCGCTGCATGGCAGGAGAGACGTGATCGCCACGCACCAGCCGGGCCGCCTGGAGACACACATCCGGTTTGGCGTCGCGTCCGTCTAGCGTGACCGGGTGGCTGTCGTCCATGCAGGCCTTGACCGTGGATCGCTTGGCCGCGGAGATACGCGGATCCCGCACGTCCAGCCCCGGATAGAGTTTCGACATGATGCTTTTTTCGCTGACCGCCTGCCAGTAGCTCAGGCAGTTCTTCGGATCCAGGTCGCACAGGTTTTTGGTCGATTGCAGATACTGGAAGAAGCCTTCCGGAGTGCCTGTCGAGCTGCGGATAAAATGGGCCTGGTAGAATGCGCACCCTTCCTCCCGCGACGCGAAGATGTCGGTCGGCTGGTTATCCAGGCAATAGGTGCGAGCGAGATAGTCCTTCTGGTCCGCGGAGACATCGGATGTCGCACACCCGCAGAGACCGGTGACCAGGGCGAGGACAAGGCCGGGGTAACGCAAGCCCTTCAGCTTCATGTGACCGTTCTCCAGCCGCCCTCGACCCGCGATCCCTTCTGCTAGCACACACCAACGCGCATGAATATCGGTCGGGCGGGGGCCCCGGAAACCGGCGCGACCACGTCCGGCTACTTCACGACGGGCAGCCAGACCGCGCTCGAGTCGTCCGGGGAGTGCAGCACGGTGATCGTCGCCTTGCGGTAGTCCCCCGGCGTGGCCGCAAACGGCTTCGCGACATAGCTCTGCGGATTGCGGTCGTAGAGCGGGAACAGCGTCGATTGCACCTGCACCATGATCCGATGGCCCGGTTTGAGCGTGTAGTTCACGTTCGGCAGGGTGAAGCGATAGTGCCGCGGCTGACCGGCCGCAACCGGGGACGGCGTCTCGAAGCTGCCCGCATAGCGGCCGCGCAGGATGTCGGTTCCGATCGGCAACTCGTAGCCGCCCATCTCGGGCTGCTCGCGGCGCTCGCCCGGATAGACGTCGATCAGCTTGACCACGACGTCGGTGTCCGTTCCGGTCGTGCTCTCGACGATGTCGGCGACCGGCGCGCCTTCGAGCTTGAGGGGCGCGGTCAGGATCGCGCCCTGGTAGGTCAGCACGTCCGGCCGCCCGTCGACGAAGCGCTGGTCGTGCACGAGCCAGGTGCGCCACGCGGCGCGGTCGTCGAAACGGATCGGACGCGGTTCGAACGGCACCGGCTTGGCCGGATCGGAAACGTAGCTGTCCGAGCCGGCCGTCGCGGGCTTGGCAAATGACAGCGAGAACCCATCCTGCAGGTAGAGCGGCGTCGTCGCCTGTGCGCCCGGCCAGTCCGCGAAAGACTGCCAGTGGTTCTCCGACGGCTCGTAGAAATTGACCCTTGGCAGGTTGGCCTTCGGTCCGCCCTCGAGATGCTCGCGGAAGAACGGCACCACCATGGTGCGCCGGAACTGCGCTGCGGTGTCGCCCTCCCACAGCAGCGGACCGAGGGCATGTCCGTCGCCACCGACCTGGCTGTGGAACCATGGACCGATGACCAGCCAGTTGTTGCCCTCGTGGCCGACGCGTTTCAGGGCGGCGAAGCAGTGGTTCGCGCCCCACATATCCTCCTGGTCCCACATGCCCTGTTCCCAGAGCGTGGGGACGCCGGAGGGGTGTTTTGCAACCAGCCTGTCGAGCGCCTGGTTCTGCCAGAACGCGTCGTAGGCGGGATGCGCCTGCAGCTTGCGCCACCAGCCGAGCTGCTCGAGGCCGGCCGCCTGTGCATAGGACTGCGTGGCGCCCGCTTCAAGAAAGGTCGTGTAGTCGTCGTATTGCGCTCGCGGCACGCCGTCGCCTTCGCCTTTCTGCTCAGTCTGCTCAGCGATGTAGTCGAGATTGGGTACGCGGAAGGCGCCGTAATGGAACCAGTCGTCGCCCATCCAGCCATCCACCATCGGACTTTCCGGCACCGCCGCCTGCAGCGCAGGATGCGGATGCAGAAGCGCCATCACCACGGTCCAGCCTTCGTAGGACGAGCCGATCATGCCGACGCGGCCGTTGCTTTGCGGGACATTCCTGACCAGCCAGTCGATCGTGTCCCAGGCATCGGTGGTGTCGTCGGTTGCTGTCGAATTCAGCGGCCCGCGCGGGGGCCGCGTCATTTCATACCCGCCCTCCGAGCGGTACTTGCCGCGCACATCCTGGTACACGCGGATGAAGCCGGCATCCGTCAGTTCTTCGTCGCCGCGGCGCAGGACCTCCGTCATCAACGGAGAGTCGCTGTCGGCCGCTGCCCTGTGCGCGTTGTAGGGCGTGCGGGTGAGGATGATTGCCGCGCCGTGCGCGGTCTTCGGAATGACGATGACCGTATAGAGCTTCACGCCATCGCGCATCGGGACCATCACGATCCGCCGCACGTAGTCGTTCTGTGCCAGCGGCCGCGCGAACTGGTTGGGAATATCCCCGGCTGGCGCCATCTGGGCGAAGGCTGCCCTTGAGGCGCCGGCGGAGGATGCGAGCAGGGCGGCAAGAACGCACGGAGCGACACGGCGGATTAGTCTCATTCGCCGTCCATAGGATACCGCGGGCGCGGACGCAAAACCGGCCTGGGGCGCGACCCCGCCTTACGCTCTAGCGATGGCCGCCGCCGCCGCCGCCTCCGCCGCCACGGCCACCTCCACCTCCGCCGCCATGGAAGCCGCCGCCGCCGCCGGGCCTGCCGCCGCCGCCTCGTCCACCGGGCAAGGACGGGACACCCCGTCCACCGCCGGCCGGGCCGTGCCATGGCCGCCCGCCGCCGCCGCCGCGATAATAGCCGCCGCCGCCATAGGGGCCGATGGCGAGGCCAGGACCCCAGCCATAATCGCCGCCACCACCCTCGTAATAGCCACCGCCGGGATCGTAGCCGCCATAGCCCGGGGCCACGCAGCCGGAAGCCAGCACCCCCAGACCGCTCAGGGCAACGGCGGCGCAGGAGCGCAGGAGCAGGGTTCTCATTTCGCGTCCGCCTGACTGCCGGTGTCGGACCATTCCATCAGACCCAGCGGTGCGCCGAGCGGGTCGGCGATGACCGCGACGCGGGTGCCGCTATGATCGAGTCGTGGCTGCACGAGGATGCGGCCGCCCAGCGACACCGCCTTCGCGGAGGTCGTCCCGACATCCTCGACCCGGATGTAGTTCAGCCAGCGTGGATGCGCATCGGGTCGGCGAGCCGGCAGCGCATTGACGCTGGCTCGCGCATAGCCGTCGGACGCCAGGATCAGATGCCGCGGGTCGCTGGCCGGAGCCGTCACGTCATAGACGTCGTAGCCGAGCAGCGTCTGGTAGAAGGCGGCGTCGTTGTCGGGATCCGGGGTGATCAGCGAACGCCAGATCCAGTCATTGGCCGCGACGGCCTGGTCCGGCGGATCGCCGCTGGACGAGGCCAGCACCGCGAACACCGCGCCCTGCGGATCCTGGAACACTGCCTCGCGACCGAGGTCGGGGAGGGTGCGCGGCCCGAACAGCAGACGCGCGCCATGCTGGACCGCCAGCGCCTGCACCGCATCGACGTCCTTGGCGGCGAAGAACGTCAGCCAGGCCGACTGGCGGCGCGTCGCGGGGTCGATGCTGTGCTGGAACAGGCCGGCCACCTCGCGGCCGCCGAGGCGGGCGATCGCATAGGGGTACGAAGTGTTGGAGAGGGAGTTGAAGGTCCAGCCGAACAGGGCGCCGTAGAACTTCTCCGCCGCCTGCAGGTCCGGCGTGACGAGCTGGTCGAGGATGACCTTTCCCGGATGCCGCTCCGTGCCGGCGGGCTGCTGCAAAGGCGGCAGGGTTGGGGGCGCCGCGATCGCGGGCCAGGCGGCAAGACCTGAGAGCAGGATGCCGACCGACAGAACAGCCTGCCTAATGTCACGCTCTCTCGCACGCTGCGGTTTTTCAGGCACCAAAGCCTCCCTTGGATGCGAGCGATCGGCGGAGCCCGGTCCGACCATCTTTTACGTTCCGGGGCTGCCCCGGTTGCCTGGAGCAGGCCCGACCCCAAGATCGTTACTGAATGCGATTTATCTTGATTGTAAAAAAAACGTTAATTAGGTCTGTCCTCCAACGTTCTACCGATGGCTGAAAGCGCCCGTGATGAAGACAGGCAGGTCCCCCCGCCGGAGCAACGGCCTCATCTCCCGCGGCCCGATCCTGGCGACGGCGCTGCTGATCGCGGGCTTCGCCATCGTCTCCATCGTCATGCTGGTGCAGTTGCGGCGCGACACCTGGAGTCAGGCTGTCAACGGCGCGCAGAACCTGAGCACCGCTATGGCGGCCGACATCTACCGGACGATCGGCGAGTATGATCTCTCCCTGCAGGCGGTCGCCGCCGGCCTGCGCGAGCCCGAGCTGGCCCGGCTGTCGCCGCGCATGCAGCGGCTCATGCTGTTCGATCGCGCGGCGACGGCGCCCGATCTCGGCCCGATCCTGGTCCTGGACGAGCAGGGCCACGTGGTGCGCGACGCTGCCCGCGACCAGCCGGCAGCCGGCGCCAGCCTGGCCGGCACCGCGTTCTTCCGGACGGCGCGCGGCGAGGCCGGCTCCGGCCTGCGGATCGGCATCGATCCCGACGGCGCCTTGGGGCGCGGGCAGGTGGTCATCCTCAGCCGGCGCCTGAGCCATGATGATGGCAGTTTTGCCGGCGTGATCGTCGGCACGCTCGGACTGGATTATTTCAAGGGCCTGTTCGGCCGCTCCAGGCTCGGGCCGAACGGCGCGGTCAATCTGTTCCGCGAGGACGGCACCTATCTTATGCGGATGCCGTATCACCGGGCGCTGATCGGCCGCAGCCTCATAGGCGGCACCAATTTCGCGCGTTTTCAGCGCACCGCATCGGGCACCTTCGCGGCGCCCTCGAACATCGACGGCATAAGGCGCGTCTACAGCTTCACCCATGTCGCAACTCTGCCGCTGGTGCTCGACGTCGCCCTGGCCGAGACCGACATCTTCGCCGTCTGGCGCAGCCGCGCCCTGGTGATCGGCCTGGCGCTGGCAATGCTGTGCGCCACCTCGGCCGCCTTCGGGCTGATGCACCGGCGGGAGGCGTGGCGGCGCCGGCAGACCGAGACGGAGCAGCGGCAGAGCGAGCGGCTCTACCGGTTGCTCGCCGACCATGCCAGCGACGTGATCATGCGCCTGGACCAGGACCAGGTCCGCACCTACGTCTCGCCGTCGGTGCGACCGCGTCTCGGCTACGCGCCCGAGGAGCTGATCGGGCTGCATCCGCACAGCGTCGTGCATCCCGACGACTGGCCCCGCGTGGCGCAGACCCTGGAACAGGCGCAGCAGACGCTGAGCGAAGCCGAGGCGACCTATCGCGTCCGGCACAAGAACGGCGACCATGTCTGGATGGAAGGGCGCTACAGCTTCGTGGCCGAGGATGGCGGTTTCATCGTCGTGCTGCGCGACATCTCCAGGCGCAAGGCGGCCGAGCAGCAGCTCGAGGCCGCCAATGCGGAGCTCGCCCACCTCGCCAGCAGCGACGGCCTGACCAGTCTCGCCAACCGCCGGCAGTTCGAGACGGTGCTGGCCCGCGAGTGCCGGCGCGCGGCGCGCGAGGCGGTGCCGCTGTCGCTGCTGCTGCTCGATGTCGATTGCTTCAAGAACTACAACGACCTCTACGGCCACCAAGCCGGCGATCGCTGCCTGCAGGCGGTCGCGGCCGCGCTTGGCGGGATTGCGCGGCGCCCGGCGGATCTCGCCGCGCGCTATGGTGGCGAGGAGCTGGTGCTGCTGCTGCCGGGGATCCCCGAAACCGGTGCCGCGCTTGTCGCCGAACGCGTGCGCGACGCGATCGAGGCGCTCAACCTGCGGCACGAGGGCAATGCACGTGGCAACGGCGTCGTGACCGTGAGCGTCGGCAGTGCCACGATCTACCCGTCGCACGAAAATCCGCGCACCGATGGCCCGGAGCTGGTCGCCGCCGCCGACCGCGCGCTCTACGAGGCCAAGCGGCTGGGTCGCAACCGGGTGGTCAGCGCCGGCGCGATGCAGTCGGCCGGTGGTCCGCCGATACCGGCGAACGAGGCGCTTCGCCTGCAGGCGCTGGTGCCCTATACGCCGGTGGCGGCGCTGGCCGGCGCCAGGCTCGACCAGCTCGCCAGGCTTGCCGCCGGCCTGTTCGGCACATCCGCGGCCTACATCTCGCTGGTCGGCGCCGACGAGGTGCGGCTGGTCGGGCGCTACGAGATCGAGCTTCAGACCACGCCGCGCGATACCGCCCTATGCGCCCATACGATCGCCGGGACCGATGCGATGGTGATCTGCGATGCCGCCCGCGACCCCCGCTTCGCCGGCAACCCGCATGTCTGCGGTCCCAACGGCATGCGCTTCTACGCCGGCGCGCCGCTGTTCAGCCCGCTGGACGGCCATGTCCTCGGCGCGTTGTGCATCATCGACCGCCGCCCACGACCGCCCCTGACCGGGGAGCAGAGAACGCTGCTGATGGACCTGGCGGCGCTTGCGGTCGACCACATGGAGCGCGCGCGCACGCTGCCGCAGCACAACTGATCCGACGGCTCCCGCCGGACCGGAAGCGGTCGCTCCCGGGCGCTTGACGAACCGGGCCGGCGCGGGCGCGTTCCTGTCACAAACGGGAGCAGTGCGCATGTCCAAATACCGGCCGTCGATCTGGCACAGCATCATCGGGCTGGGCTTTGCAGCAGCGGGCATCAGCAAGCTGGTGGCGCTCGAGCCGCAGCGGGCGCTGTTCAGCAGCTGGGGCTGGAGCAAGCGCGACATGCAGGTCATCGGCGCCTCCGAGCTGCTCGGGGCGGCGCTGGTGGTGACGCGTTCGACGCAGCGTGTCGGCGCCCTTCTGCTCAGCGCCTCCTCGCTCTGCATTCTCACCACCGAGCTGCGGCATGGCAACGACAAGCTGGTCACCCCGCGGGCCGGCATGCTGCTGGCAGCGCTCAGCGGCTTTCGCAAGGCCGGCTAGAGCGGCCGGGAGCACGCCAGGATCGAGGCGGTTCAGGCGGGATCCGGACGCAAGCGCAGCCTGATCACGCCCTTGACCTCGTGGCTGCTCGTGGCCGCGGGAGCCACGGCCTCTGACGCGCCTGCTGTTGCGCCTTCTGGCACGGCGTCGGCCAGCGTCACCGGGCGGCCCTTGCGCAGGATGTCGATGCGCCCCTCCACCACCAGCGCGATCGCCACCGACCGCACCGACTTCATCAGCCCATGCCAGTCCGTCGCCAGCGCACGCGCCACCTCGCTCGGGCAGATCGAGTTTCCAAGGCCGCGCACCTGCAACTGGCGTAGCATCTCGGCGCGTATCGTCGAAGCATCGGGGGGCATCGCATGAGCCTGCCGGCTTGCACCGGTGCCGGCAAGGCCGTGGCAGAGCAGCCCGGGACGGGAGGTGAACCGATGCCCCGCCGGACCTTGACGCTTGCCGGATAGGCCGGGCCGCCTCGGCGCGGCGGTTCTGCTGGCCAGCTACCTCCGGCCATACCGGTGGCGCGTGCTCGGCGCCTCCACGGCGTTGCTGGGCTCGGCTGCCCTTGTGCTGGTGCTCGGGCAGGGGGTCCGTCGGCTCATCGACCTCGGCTTCGCCACCCGCAGCCTGGCGCGCCTCGATGAAGCCGCACTCGCCATGGCGGTGGTGGTCGCGGGCCTCGCGCTGGCGACCTCGCTGCGCTCGTACCTGGTGTCCTGGCTCGGCGAGCGGGTTGGCGCCGACCTGCGGCGCGAGATGTTCTCCCACATCCTGTCGCTGTCGCCGGCCTTCTTCGAGACCGCCCGCACCGGCGACGTGCTGACCCGGCTGACCGCGGACATCTCGGTGCTGCAGGCACTCGTCGGCTCCGCCGTGTCGCAGTGGCTGCGCAATGCCATCCTGGTCGTGGGCGCGCTGGTGATGCTGGTGGTGACCAGCCTGAAGCTCGCCGTCCTGGTCATCCTCGTGGTGCCGCTGGTGGTGCTGCCGCTGGTGCTGTTCGGGCGGCGCGAGCGCGTGCTGTCCCGCGCGGCGCAGGACCGCGTCGGCGATCTCGGCGCCTATGCGGAGGAGACGGTCAACGCGCTGCGCACGGTCCAGGCCTTCACCCATGAGCCGGTCGACCGCACGCGCTTCGGCCTCGAGGTCGAGCGCTCGGTCGCCGCCGCGCTGCGACGCATACGCACCCGCGCCACCCTGGTGTTCGTCGTCATCCTGCTCGGCTTCGGTGCGATCGTGTTCAGCCTGTGGGTCGGCGGCCGCGACGTGGTGGCCGGGCGGCTGAGCGGCGGCGACCTGTCCGCCTTCGTGTTCTATGCGGTGCTGGTGGCGACCGCGGGCGCGCAGATGAGCGAGCTCTGGGGCGATCTCGCGCGGGCCGGAGGGGCCGCCGACCGGCTGCGCGAGATGCTCGCCGAGCGGCCGACGATCGAGGCGCCGGCGCAGGCGGTTCGGCTGCCGGAGCGCTCGGCCGGCCGCGTCGGCTTCGAGGCGGTGGGCTTCCGCTATCCCGGCCGCCCCGACCACAGCGCGCTCGCCGGCTTCTCGCTCGACATCGAGCCGGGGCGCACGGTGGCGCTGGTCGGTCCATCGGGCGCCGGCAAGACCACCGTCCTGCAACTGCTGCTGCGCTACTACGACCCCGACGACGGGGTGATCCGGCTCGACGGCGTCGACATCAGGCAGATGCTGCCGGCCGACCTGCGCGGCCGGATCGGCATCGTGCCGCAGGACCCGGTGATCTTCAGCACCACCGCGCTGGAGAACATCCGCTACGGCCGGCCCGATGCCGCCGATGCCGAGGTGCGGGCGGCCGGCGCCGCGGCGCGGCTCGACTTCCTCGATGCGATGCCGGACGGCTATGGCAGCTTTCTCGGCGAGCGCGGCGTGCGGCTCTCCGGCGGACAGCGTCAGCGCATTGCGATCGCACGCGCGATCCTGCGCGACCCGGCGGTGCTGCTGCTCGACGAGGCGACCAGCGCGCTGGATGCGGAATCCGAGCGCGCGGTCCAGGAGGCGCTGGCCACCGTCTCGCGTGGCCGCACCACCCTGGTGATCGCGCACCGGCTGGCGACGGTGCGCAGCGCGGACCTGATCGTGGTCGTCGAGCAGGGCAGGGTGGTGGCGACCGGCACCCACGAGACGCTGATCGCGGCGGGCGGGCTCTATGCTAGGCTGGCGGGCCTGCAGTTCCTGTCGGCAGGTCAGCTACGCGGGTAAGAGTTATCGGGCAAAGCGTCCGCATGCTAGCGTCCGGAATGGCCGGCCCGGGCACGGCGGCAGTCCCCCGGGGCAATCGTGGACAGGGTGGACGAATTCGATGCCGAAAGGTTCAGATCTGCTGGTCGCGGCCCTCGAGAACGAGGGCGTCGATTGCATCTTCGGTGTTCCTGGCGAAGAAAATCTTGATGTGCTGGAAAGCCTGCGCGCATCGACGATCAGGCTCGTGCTGACGCGCCACGAGCAGGCAGCCGCCTTCATGGCGGCGACGTATGGCAGGCTGACCGGACGCCCGGGCGTCTGCCTCACGACACTCGGTCCGGGCGCGCTGAACCTGACCACGGGTGCGGCCTACGCTCTGCTCGGCGCCATGCCGATGATCATGATCACCGGCCAGAAGGGCATCATGAGCAGCCGGCAGGCGCGCTTCCAGATCGTCGATGTCGTCGCTGCGTTCAAGCCGCTGACCAAGCTGTCGCACCAGATCGTCAGCCCCGGCGCGATACCGACCCTGGTGCGCGACGCCTTCCGCATCGCCATGCAGGAACGGCCCGGGCCGGTGCTGCTGGAACTGCCCGAGGATGTGGCGGGCGAGGCGACCGACGCGATGCCGATGGTGCCGGTGCACCCGATCGACATCCCGATCGCGCACCGCGCGGCGCTCGACCGGGCGGCCGCCATGATCCTCGACGCGAAACGCCCGCTGATCATGCTGGGTGCGGCCGCCAGCCGGCCGCGAAGCACCGCGGGCCTCGGCGGTTTCGTGCGCCGGCTGCAGATCCCGTTCTTCACCACCCAGATGGGCAAGGGCACGGTCGCCGGCGGCAGCAGGCTGTATATGGGTACCGCCGCCCTGTCCGAGCGCGACTACGTGCACGAGGCGGTCGATCGCGCCGACCTGATCATCGCCATCGGCCACGACACCATCGAGAAGCCGCCCTTCATCATGGGACCCGGCGGCCCGCAGGTGATCCATGTCGGCTACATCCCGGCGACGGTCGACCAGGTCTATTTCCCGCATGCCGAGGTGATCGGCGATGTCGGGCCCAGTCTCGAGCTGCTGGCCGATCGCCTGGAGGGCAGGCTGCGCCATGCCGGCGCCCTGCTGGGCCTGCGCGACGGCATCCTGGCGCGCCTCACCGACCGCAACACCGAGGATCGCTGGCCGCCGACGCCGCAGCGCCTGGTGCACGACGTGCGCCGGGTCATGCCCGAGGACGGGATCGTGGCGCTCGATAACGGCATGTACAAGATCTGGTTCGCGCGGAACTACCGCACCTTCGTGGCCAACACGCTGCTGCTGGACAATGCGCTGGCCACCATGGGCGCCGGCCTGCCATCGGCGATGATGGCTGCGATGCTGTATCCAGGCCGGCGCGTGATGGCGATCTGCGGCGATGGCGGCTTCATGATGAACAGCCAGGAGCTGGAGACCGCGGTGCGTCTGCGGCTCGACCTGGTCGTGCTGATCCTGGTCGACGGCGCGTACGGCATGATCCGCTGGAAGCAGGCGGTGGACCGGTTCGCCGATTTCGGGCTGACCTTCGGCAATCCGGACTTCGTGCGCTATGCCGAGAGCTACGGCGCGAAGGGCACGCACGTCACCAGCCTGGACCGGCTGATCCCGACCCTGGAGGCGGCGTTTGCCGAAGGCGGCGTGCATGTGGTCGACGTGCCCATCGACTACAGCGAGAACATGCACGTCCTGGTCGACGAGCTGCGCGACAAGGTGGTCCCGCAGCACGCGCCGGGAACAGATTGACGTCCCGGATAGGCTCTATCCCATTTTGAGGCAGGGCGATCAGATACCCGCGAACCACGGGAAGCCCTGCTTTTCCCAGTAGCCGCCGGGGTAGGTGTTGGTCACCTCGATGGCGGTGATCCATTTCGGATTCTTGTAGCCGAGCTTGGTGGACATGCGCAGACGCAGCGGGAAGCCGAACGGATCGGTGATGCTCTCGCCGGCATAGGCGAGTGCGAGGATGGTCTGCGGATGCAGGGCGGTCGCCATGTCGATGCTGCTGGGATAGTCGTCGGCGGTCCTGAACGACACATAGCGCGCCTTGCGATCCGCGCCGACGCGGTCGAGGAAAGTCGACAGGCGGACGCCGGACCAGTCGCCAATATAGTCCCAGCCTTCGACACAGATATGCTTGACGATCAGGTCGGTCTGCGGCAGCGCCGCCAACTCGGGCAGGGTCCAGGCCCTGCGCTCGGCGACCAGGCCGGACAGTTCGAGTTTCCATCCGGCGGCATCGACGGGCTTCACGTCGACGACGTCGTAGTAGGCGTTGAACTTGGGCGGCCTGAGCACCTGGCTGGCGGCATAGGTCGGCGCCAGCCGCGTCGGATCGAACAGCCAGGCTTGGACGCCGTCGTTCAGGCGCGAGATCGCGAGCAGGGTGGACTGCACGGAGTCCGGCCGCCGCACATCGCAGCCGGTGAGCATGGACAAGGCGCCGAGCGAGAGGCCGCCGCGCAGCAGGCGGCGGCGTTCGATGGTGCGCAGCAGCGGCTTGTGGTCGTCGAGGATGGCGGGATCGGGGAGGTCCGTCGGACGGAAGGGCGACCTCATGGCACGCTTCCTTCGCCGGCGGGACCGGTTGCGTCGTCCCGCGCTCGCGCGAGCCGCGGACCGCCGGACAGCATCGCCAGCAGCGTCCGCGGTACCAGCAGGGCCAGCGCCACATGCACGAGCACGAAGCCGACCAGGACCGCCATGCCGGCAAAATGGACGATCCGGGCGAACTGGAACCCGCCGAGCAGGGAGACCAGGCCTGAGAACTGCACCGGCTTCCAGAGTGCCAGTCCGGACACCACCTGCGCGGTACCGGCGAGGATGGCGACGATGTAGAGCAGCTTTTGCACCGCGTTGTAGGTGGTGAGGTCCTCGTGCGCGATCCTGAAATGCAGCGTGTCGCGCACCGTGAGCACCACGTCGCGAAGGCGTATCGGCAGCAGGCGTTCGCGCAGTCGCCCGGTGGCCAGGCCGTAGACGAGGTAGAACAGGCCGTTGACCGCCAGCAGCCACATGCCGGCGAAATGGTAGTTCAGGCTCGGGGCAGCCCATTCGCCGAGGCGCAGGGCCCCGGGAAACAGGAAACCCTTGATGATGGCGTCGTCGTTGTAGATCCCCCAGCCGGAGGTGATCATGACGATCATCGCGAGCGCGTTGAGCCAGTGCATGATGCGTACCGGCCAGGGATGCAGACGGCGTGGTTGTCGGACCGGAGCAATTTCGATCTCGGTCGTCACGGGTGTAACCTCCCGTGCCGGCCGCAACGAAGATCAGGGTGTTGCCGATCTCGGCACGATGTTCCCGGACAGGAGAGGCGGATTTGCTGAAGCGCATCGTGCTGGCCGTCTGCATCCTTGCGACGAACGCGGCATTCGCGCAGAGCCGGGCTCCCGGCGGAATGCCGCCACCGGCCTGGATGAGCCTGGAACAGTCGGCGGCGATGCGGTTCCCGCAGCCGGTACGGGTGGGCGCGCTGATCGGGCGCTCTGTCAGGCGGCCGGTGGCGAGCCAGCAGGCGCTCGGCACGGTGCGCGACGTGGTACGGGACGGCAACGGCCGGATCGAGGCGGTGATCCGCTATGGCGGCCTGATCCGCTATGGCGGCCTGGTCGGCATCGGCGGCCGGCTGATCGCGGTGCCGGTGGACGCGATGGCGTTGCTCGGCGACGTGGTGGAGCCGGTGGCGTTCTCGGTCGCGCAGCTCGACGCGCTGCCGGATTTCACGGCTGCGGGCACGCAGCCGGTACCGCGCGACATGGAGATCAAGGTGGGTCTGGCGAAGCCGTCGCACTGACCGAGCGCTCATCGGCCGCCCGCCAGCACCGCGCGGCCGGTGCGCGAGAGCACGGCCGCGAGACGCAGGGTGGTGCGGATCGTGCCGCGCCAGTTGCCGGCGACCTTGGAGGCGCCGGCGCGACGGCAGCGATAGGGGAGCTCGATCTCGCGGACGCGCAGGCCGGCATGGGCCGCGCGGAGCTGCATCTCCAGGTTCCAGCCATAGGTCATCTCGGTCATCCCGAGGCTTCCGAGCCGGTCGATGCGGATGGCCCGGAACGCCGACATGTCGCGATAGCGGGTGCCGGTGAGCAGGCGGGAGAGCAGGCCGATCGACCAGCCGGCGAAGACCTGGTGGCGACCCATGCTGCCGGGCTCCCGGCCCGGCGCGGATCGCCAGGCCAGCACGAGGTCGGCCTCGTCGCGTTGCACGGGGCCTGCGATGTCGGCCGCGCGTTCGACCTCGTCGCTGCCGTCGCCGTCGAGGAACAGCACGATGGCCGCTCCATGGCGGCGCGCCTCGGCGACACCGCTGGCGCAGGCGCGCCCGTAGCCGCGACGGGTTTCCAGGATGACGCTCCCGCCGGCGTCCCGGGCTTCGGCTGCGGTGCCATCCCGCGAGCCGCCATCCACCACGATGGCGTGGCCGACGACGTCGCGTGGCAGGCGGCGAAGCGTCGGGCCGATGGCGCCCTGCTCCTCGAACACCGGGATGACGGCGGCGATCAGGTCCGGCTCCGGGGGCATGCGCTCAGAGGCTCCAGCGCAGGCCGCAGCCCTGGCAGGGCTTCGGCGGCTCGTCGCTGAGCAACTGCGCGCGGAAGTCGCGGTAGGCGGGCCCGTTCCACATCTCGCGGATGTCCTGCTGGGTGGCATCGCCGAGGGTGTAGGTGGCGTAGTCGCGGGCGGAGAACGGCGCGATGCAGCAGGGCAGCGCGCGACCGTGGGCGGTGAAATACATCAGCGACCACGGGCGGCGGCACAGCGACCAGGGCTGGTCGTCATCGGCCTGCCTGAGGCTGAGGCCGGGCTCGGTGGCACCGGAGGCGTCGAGTGTTATGCCCAGGGTGCGGCCCAAGGCGGTGGCCTCGGCGATCGCCGTCTGCTCCTCGGCCCGGGTCTGCTCGAACAGCGAGCTCTCGGCGCGGGCCAGCCCGGTGCCGGTGTCGTCGAACACCAGGCGCTGCAGGTGGACCTCGCGCACGCCCATGTCGGCGGCGAGGCGGACGAAGTCGGGGAGCTGCTGCACCGTCTCCCTGAGGCCGGTGAGCCAGAGCGAGACGCGCGGCGTCGTGGCGCCGGTGGCCAGCTGGTACTGCGTCAGCTTGCGGACGTCGCGCACGATGCGGTCGAAGAAGTCCTTGCCGCGGACCACGGCGTAGGTGGCGGCATCCGCGGCGTCGAGCGAGACGCGCAGCTCGTCGAGGCCGGTCTCGACCAGCTCGCGGAACTTGCGCGGGTTGAGCAGGGTGCCGTTGGTGTTAAACAGCACGTGCACGCCACGATCCTTGAGGTAGCGCACCATGCGCGGCAGCTCGCGCACCAGCATCGGCTCGCCGACGCCGTGCAGCACCGCGCGCTGCAGGCCGGGGATCTGGTCGACGATGCGGGTGAACAGCTCCCAGCTCATGTCGGCCGGCGGTTCGAGCGTCTCGAAGGTGCGCGGACAGGTCTCGCACAGCAGGTTGCAGCGGTTGGTGACCTCCAGGTAGAGGCAGACCGGCGGCCGCCCGGCCTCGGTCGAGCGCGACCGCTCGATCTGCTCGAAATAGCGGCCCGGATCGTGCGCCGGAGGGGACAGGCCGGGGCTGTCGGTGCTCATGCGGGGATGCTCGCTTTCAGGGCAGGAAACTGGGCGCCGGGATCGGGGCGCGGGGGCCGAAGGGCAGGATGCCGGCGCGGATATCGAGGGCAGCCAGCAGGAGTGCCGGTCCGTAGACGAGCGATGGCCAGAGGAAAAATTCGTGCCAGGGGTCCAGGTAGAGCACGAGCGGCGCCACCGAGAGCCAGAGTAGCGAGCGGGCAGGGACCAGCACGGCGAACAGGCCGAGCCAGGGAAAGTACCAGGGATAGTGCGGGCTGAGCACGAGGAAGGTGGCGGCGGCGAGGCAACCGGCGCGGGCGGCGACCGCGGACGGATCGCTGGCGGTGGAAGGGCGACGTGACAGCCCGGTCGCCAGCGCCAGGGCGCCCAGGCACAGGGCTGCGAGCAGCAGATACAGGGTGACGGCGCCGGCCGGCAGCGGGCCGAACCGGGCCAGGCCGGCAAGCAGCCAGATGCCGCTGCCGTCGCGCAGGCCTTCCTCGCCGCCATAGCCGCCTAGAAATCCGAAGGTGCGGCGCCAGCCCGCGCCGAGGAACGGCAGGTAGAGCACGATCATCGTCGCGACCAGGGCGGCGGGGAAGCGCCAGCGCCGGCGCCAGAAGGCCGGCACGATGGCGGCGGGGATGAACTTCACCAGCACGGCTGCGCCCAGGATGGCGCCGCTCCAGCCCTCCCGGCCGCGCAGCCGCAGCAGCAGCGCGAGGGCGAGCAGGCCGATGGCAGCGGCGTCGACATGGCCGTTGCCGGCGAAGGTCCAGGCGGCGAGCGGGTTCCAGGCGTACAGCAGCACTCGCGCGGTCGGACGGGCGGCCTGGCGGAGTGTCGCGACCAGGCAGCCGATGCCCAGGCATTCCATCACCACGGCGGCGGACTTCATCGCCAGCGGGGTCTCGCTGAGCGTGGTGACCGCGCGGAACAGCAACTGCGCGACCGGCGGATAGATGGTGGGCGCATAGTCGCGGCGGTTGACGTGCGTGTAGATGGCCGCGTCGCGAAGCCGCGCGAGCGCGGGATCGGCGGGGATGTAGCGGTAGGGATTGATGCCGGCGCGCTGGACGCGGCCGTCCCACACGTAGCGGTAGAGATCGCTGGACAGGAACGGGGGAGCCAGCAACGGGCCGGCGCGCATCAGGGCGGCGACGGCTAGGACGATGAGCAGGGTCCGCCGATCCGCGCCGGCGTCGGGCTGCCGGCGGAGCACGACCGCGCAGGCGAGCAGGAACACCAGTCCGGCGGCGGCAAGGAGGGCGACGAACGCGTTCACCAGGGGGATCGATCCGACTCCGGGAGCACCGGGACGGTGGAGGGCCAGGCCGGACAGCACCAGCACGACGATGAGGACGCCAAGAACCGCGAGGCTGACGTCGTCGCGGCGCAGGCCGATGCTCATCGACATGCAGCCGGCGCTCCGGGCCGGCCCGCTTCGAGCCCGAGGCGTTGCAGGCAGGCCCGGGTGGCAGGGGACGCGAATCCCGCATGGGCCGGGTCGGCGAGTGCGGCAGCGAGGCGGCGGAGCGAGACCGCGTCGTCGACGTCGTACCAGCGAGGCAGCTCAACGAGATCGAGGCCGATAGCGGCGGCACGGGCGCGGGTGGCGTCGGCGACGTCGGCGGTGCTCCAGGCGATGTCGCGGAACAGGGTGGCGTGCGGGCGCTTGAGCCCGAGGATGTAGTAGCCGCCATCCTCCGCCGGCCCGAGCACGGCGCGGTCGCCCGGCTGCGCCAGCAGGGCGGCGGTGCGCTGCAGGATTTCGGTGGGCAAAGTCGGACCATCCGCGTTCAGGACGCAGGCGGCATCGTGTCCGGCGGCGAGCAGGTCGCGCACCGCACCGAACAGGCAGCGCCCGAAGCCCTGCACACCGTCCGGCATCGGTCCGGCGCCGTCTGCCAGCAGGAATTGAGTGCCGGCGGCGACCCAGGCGCGGAGCTCGGCTTCCTCGCCGGCGGGCGCATAGCCGACATAGCCTCTGATCGCCGCCGCGCGCGCCGCGCGTGCCACGTTCTCGGTCGTATCCCGCAGGAACGCGCCACTGAGGGTGGCGGCCGCGTCCGCGCCGATGATCGCGCCGAGACGGGTCTTGGACCGACCGGCGCGCGGGACCTTGCCCATGACGGCGACGGCGCAGGTTCCGCTGATGAGCTCGATGGATGCTTGGCGCAGGGAGATGCTCCGCCCGGGGACGCTGCCCTGATGTTCGAACAGGTGCGGGCCGAAGTTACCACGTGGATGTCACACGGCGTGGCGAACCGCCCGCGCGGTTCGGGACTCGGTCGGCAGATCATAACGCTCACCACTCTGTGATTACGATAACGAGATAAGGTTGCGTTATTTCGATGCTGCGCTTCAGTTGTCGTTGTCATGACCAGGGGAAAGCCGATGAGCGAGCAGATGGAGGCGGTGGCTGCGATGCAGTTTAAGGTCGGCAATGCCGTCCGGGCCTGTCGCGACATCCCGCCCAACGTCGAGACCGGCGATATCGGCTTCGTTGTCGCGGTCTATGCCGAGAAGCGGGACTACGTCGTCGATTTCGGCCATGGGCCGCTCAATGACCTGCGTGTGGAAGAGGACGCCGTGATGGCCGTGATCGACGAGCCGGGCGCCGCGGCGCCGACCGGCCCGCTTGCCGCCTTTGCAGAAGCGGCCGCCCCCGCGCCGGCTGCACGGCCGGGCCACGAGGCCGGCGAGGGCAAGGCCCTGACCTATCTCAAGACCCGGCTGCTGAGCAATTTCTCCGGCGATCCGAGCCATATCGCGACCTACCGGATGGCGCTCACCGACATGCTGGAGGCGGTGTACAACCTGCGCTACATCCCGCCGGTCGAAGCCTGGTTCAAGCCGATCGATCCCTCCGAGCAGGCTGCGGTGTCGGCGTCGCGGCAGGCGGCTCCGGCCTGGGCCGGGTCGACTGCCTCTCCGTCGACGGCCCCCGCGCACGCTCCGCCCCCGGGCTGAGGCTGCACCGCCGCCCAGGACGGTAGCGGCGGCCTCCGCACCGGCAGGCGGCGACCGGTTGCCTGGGCCGGCCAAGGTCTCGTAGCGATAGGACGCGGATCGCATACGAGGCGTACCCAGGATGTTCATTGCCGGCAAGCTGCTGACCATGGTGCTGCTGCCGACCGCGCTGCTGGTCGAGTGCGTGGTCGTCGGACTGCTGCTCCGGCGCTGGCGCGGCGGACGCCTGCTCGCGTCACTCGGCGCCGCCGGGCTCGTGGCCTGCCTGCTGCTGCCGGTCGATGGCTGGCTGATCCGGCCGCTCGAGGACCGCTTCCCGCAGGTCGTGATCCCGCCGCAGGATGTCGATGGCATCGTGGTGCTCGGCGGCGGCATCGACGACCTCACCAGCCTCGATCGCGGCACCCCGACCCTGACCTCGGCCGGCAACCGCATCACCAGCTTCGTGATCCTGGCGCATCGCTACCCGAAGGCGCGCCTGGTGTTCACCGGCGGCTCGGGCAGCATCGTGCAGGGCGTGAGCAACGAGGCCCGCTACGCAAGCGAGATGTTCGACCAGCTCGGCCTGCCGCCGGATCGCGTCACGTTCGAGAACCGCTCGCGCACGACCTGGGAGAATGCGGTCATGACCGCAGCCCTGGTGCATCCCAGGGCAGGCGAGCGCTGGGTGCTGCTGACCTCGGCGGCGCACATGCCGCGCTCGGTGGGCGTTTTCCGGCGCGCCGGCTGGACCGTGCTGCCCTGGCCGGTCGGCTACCTGTCGCGCGATAGGATCGCGAACTGGCCCCAATCGCTCGGCGGCAAGCTGGCGACGCTCGACTGGGCGGCGCATGAGTGGATCGGTCTCGTCGCCTACCGGATGGCGGGGCACAGCAGTGCCCTGTTCCCGCGGCCCGATCCCGGCGTGGCGGCAGGGTGATACGGTGCGCCTGGGCGAACTGCGTCCCCGGAAGACACCGGCCGCCGCCGGGTTGCCGGCGGCGCCGCTGCAGGAGGACGGGCTCGCGTTTCCGCGCCGGGCCTGGGCGATGCTCACCGTTGGACTCGCGGTCGGCATGGCGGTGCTGGACGGGTCGATCTCCAACGTGGCGCTGCCCACGATCGCCGCCGGCCTGCATGCGAGTGCTGCGTCCTCGATCTGGGTGGTGAACGCCTACCAGCTCGCCATCACCGTCAGCCTGCTGCCGCTGGCCTCGCTGGGCGAGATCCTCGGCTACCAGCGCATCTACCGCACCGGGCTCGGGCTGTTCGTCGCCGCGTCGCTCGCCTGCGCGCTGTCGCATTCGCTGCTGATCCTGACGTTGTCGCGGGTGCTGCAGGGCTTCGGCGCCGCCGGAGTGATGAGCATCAACGGCGCGCTGATCCGCTTCATCTTCCCGCACCGCATGCTGGGCCGCGCGGTCGGCTACAACACCATGGTGGTGGCGGTCGCCTCGGCCGCGGGGCCGACCGCGGCCGCCGCGGTCCTTTCGGTTGCGCACTGGCCCTGGCTGTTTGCGATCAACGTGCCGGTCGGCCTGCTGGCGCTGGCGGTAGCGCTGGCCAGCCTGCCGTCGACGCCGCGCGCCGACCGCCGCTTCGACGCGCCGAGTGCGGCCCTCAGTGCCGCCACGTTCGGGCTGCTGATCGCGGCGATCGACGGCGTCGGCCACGATGCGGGCGCGAGGCCGGTGCTCGGCATGCTCGGCCTGCTCGCGATCTGCGGCACGTGGTTGGTGCGACGGCAGCGCGCAAGCCCGGCGCCGCTGCTGCCGGTGGACCTGCTGCGCATCCCGATCTTCGCGTTGTCGATCACGACCTCGCTCGCCTCGTTCGCGGCCCAGATGCTCGCCTTCGTCGCGCTGCCGTTCTACATCCAGGACACGCTGGGGCGTTCGGCGGTGCAGACCGGGCTGCTGCTCACGCCGTGGCCGCTGACGCTTGCGGTGGTGGCGCCGCTGGCCGGGCGGTTGTCCGAGCGCTACCCTGCCGGCCTGCTCGGCGGCTTCGGGCTGCTGACGCTCGCCGCCGGCCTGATGCTGCTCGCCGGCCTGCCGGCGCACCCATCCGACATGGCGCTGGTCTGGCGGCTTGCCTTGTGCGGCGCCGGCTTCGGCCTGTTCCAGGCGCCGAACAACCGGACCATGCTGCAGGCGGCCCCGCGCGACCGCGCCGGCGGTGCGAGCGGCATGCTCTCGACCGCCCGCCTGCTCGGCCAGACCTGCGGCGCGGCGCTGGTCGCGATGATCTTTGCCCTGGCACCGGCCGACGGCACCCGGCTTTCGGTCGAGGCGGGTGCCGGCTTTGCATTGGTGGCGGCCGTGGTCAGCAGCCTTCGGATCATGACCCGGGCCGCTGGCGCAGGTTCCACAGCATCTGGTGGGTCACGATCAGGCCCTCCATGAGGTGTTCGCGCGCCACCGGTGTTTCGGACTGGTTGCTGCTGAACACGCTCTCCGCCAGTTCGAGCAGCCGCTGCGCAACTGCGAGCTCACCCTGCTCGCAGGCCTGGTGCGCCGCGCCGAGGATGCGCTCGGAGAGCTGCCGTCCCTGCTTCGGGCCGGATGCGATGAGAGTATCGGGATTGCTCGCCATGCCCGGCTACGGGGCATGGCGTCGATCGGATGCGACGCGGCCGGGTGTCCGACCTCACACTCGGTCCGGCGCTCCGGCGGCGGTCAGGCGGCCATGCGCTGGAACGCGACCGGCTGCTGGTAGGGCAGGGTGTTGACGACGCGCAGCTCGACGAAGGTGTCCGCGCTGGCCGCCGTCGGCAGGTCCAGTCGTGCCGCGCCGTTGGTCCAGCGCATGCCGTCCTCGACCGCGTGCCAGCCCTCGAGCCGGATCGCCTCGGCCGGCAGCACCGTATCGAGCAGGCCGTTCCAGTACACGATCGTGCTGACCTGCACTCCGAGGCTGCGACGGTCATCGACGAACGGGCCGATGACGATGGCCGGGATCGAGACCCGGGACAGCAACTGGACCGGTCTCGCGCCGAGCGGGATGTGGAAGATGTGGCGCTCGCCATCGTTCCACAGGGCGGCGATCTGGCGGCCACCCTGCAGGCGCAGGCGCAGCCGGGGATCGCTGGTCAGTTCGAGCGCGGGGCGCTGGTCGGGCCACCCGCCGGCGCTGGCGCGCCTTTCGAGCCGCTGCCAGAGCGGTTCGACGCAAGCCCGGTCGGTCTGCAACGGCGCGCAGGCGGCATGGCGGCCGGTATCCTGGTCTGCGTCCTGGCCGCCATCCTGGCCTCGGGCGATCGGCGCTTGCCTCATGACGGCGGCGTCCACGACCGCGGGGGCGAAGATGCTGCGGTTGCCGGTGTCCAGGTAGCTCTCGGTGGTCAGGCCCTCCGCGATCAGGATGCCGTGCTGCTCGAGCTCGACATGGTGGAAGCTGAAGGCGCCGACGGACCGGTCGACGAAGATGCTGCGGCCGTTCACCAGCATGCGGGCCGGCACCAGGCGGCCGTCGATCAGGATGCAATGCTCGGGGGTCACCAGCAGGTCACGACGCGGCACGTTGTCCGACAGCGCGCCGGCGCGGAAGCGAACCGGGTGGGCGCCGCTGCGCCGTATCGCCGACCGACCCGGCGTGCGGCTGCCGATCCAGTGGATCGGACGATGGACGATCTGGCCGCCGGTCAGGGTCGCGACCATGTCGCCGACCGCAAGTGCCTCGACCGCCACCTCGCCCTGGTCGGTGAGGATGCGGGTGCCGGCGAGGAAGCAGGTATAGAGCTCGGTGCCGCCGTTGCCGTCGCTCTCGAGGTGGATCTTCGCGGAGCTGTTGAAGTCCTTGAAGGTGAACAGCGTCCTGGTGCCGCTGGTGATCGTGAGCGTCGTGCCGGCGAGGCTGGCGGTCTCGCCCCTGGCCCAGACCAGCGATCCGATATCGATGCTGTCGGCGGCGCCGAAGCCGGTGATCGATGCGCCGAAGGCGGAGCCGGCAACGTTCAGGTTGAGTGAGATCGGGCTGGTGTCACCGAACACGATGGCGCCGGAGCTGCCCGCGCTGTCGGTGATGGTCATGTTGGCCGAGCCGGTCAGGTCGTAGGTGTTGGTGCCGGAGATCGTGTTGATGAACAGGCTGCCGCCCGCGACGTCGACCGTGCCGCTGCCGCTGCTGGTTCCGGTGATGGTCAGCAGGCCCTGGTCGATCAGCGTCACCCCGGCGAGATCGAGCGAGGAGGCGCTGACGCTGCCGGTCGCCCCGATGTCGAGCGCGCCGCCGCCGGTCGCGGCGATCCCGTTGGTGACGCTCAGCCGTCCCAGGACGTGCAGGGTCGGACTGCTCCCGACACCACCCAGGATGAGGCTGTTGATGGCGTACGACCGGTCCGTGCTGGTGATCACCACCGAGAACGGTCCCGTTCCCATGATGGAGAGATTGCTGCCCGAGCCGGGTATGGTGTCGGTCGACCAGTTGCCGGCGACGTCCCAATAGTTGGTCCCGGTCGTGTTGCCGGTCCATGCGGTTGTCATGCCAGACGCCTCCGAAGCGAGCGGCCTGCCGCCGCCTGCTGCCGTGCATGCACGAGCCTGCGGATACAACCACGGTGGCCGATCCTAGCAGGATCAACGCCGTTCTGTCATCAGAACAACCTGGTGCGGGGAAGCGGTCTCAGTCGGCCACCCGTGCGGCGGTGTTGAGAGCCTGCGACAGCATCGTCTGCATTGCCGACAGGATGGCCTTCGGGTCGCTGGCCTGGAAGAAGTTGGACGGATAACGCGCGCAGGCCTGCAGCGCCGCGAGCACCGGGCTCGACTGCCTCGGCTCGACATACTGCCTGTCGTTTGAGAGGTAGAACGGATTGGGCAGCGGCAGGTATGGCGTGTACAGCACGAAGACGTTGAAGCCCTTGTTCCAGAACTGCGTGCAGAGCTGCTCATTGCCGGCGCTCGTCATCGGCCCCATCACCCGGCTTCCTGGCGTGTCCTGCATGCCATCCGTCACGATGAACAGGTTCTTGCGTGCCAGGGCCGCGGTCGAGCCGTCGCCAGCCGCCACGACATCCGCATTCAGCGTGTCGGCAGCCAGCGGGAAGTTGGTGTTGCCACCGTTGGGCGCGAGGTTTGCCGGCACGTTCTGCACCGTCGTGAGCGCGGCAGCGAGGTCGCTGCCGGCCTCGCCGGTGCCGGCGGCGGGATAGAGCGGCTGCATCGTGCTGTTGAACTGGTAGATGCCGACCAGGAACTGGCCGGGCGCCTGCTGCCTGGTCCGCAGCGTCGTCACCACCTGCGCTGCGGCCTGCTGCACGACATCCAGCCGCAAGCTAATCGCTGGCGTGAGGGAACGCGCCAGGCCGTAATAGTCGTTGTTGCCGGCGTCGTTGTGGCATGCGAAGGCGCACGGGGCGTTCGGCGCATGGGTGTAGAGCTTGCCGTTGATCGTCGCCGGCGAGCCGCCACCATTCGTGCAGGAGGCCGGATTGATCGTGGAGATCAGCGGGAAGCTCGCCGGATAGGTGCAGGCGGCGGCCGCTCCGTCATAGGCCGGATCACAGTTGCCGTTCCCGGTGGCCGGCGGCACCACGTTTCCGGATCCGTAACCATAGCTGGTCGGCGAGTAGATCCAGGAATAGGCCGACATCGCCTGACCTTCGTTGGCGCCCTGCGTGCTGCATGGCGTCGCCTGCTCGAGTGCCACGATGTCCGCGGTGGTGGCGCCGATCAGCATCGACGATGAGTTGTCCAGAAGCATCAGGACTTCCACATACGAGTTCGAGATGACTGCCGTGGCGGTGCCGCTGATCGGCCAGGTGCCAAGATCCAGCGGTCCCAGGAACGGGACCGAAACGCTTCCGGTATAGGTCGCGAGTGCCGTGAACGTGCTCGGCGACGGGGTGTAGGTCACCGTGACCGTCGCCGAGGCATTGCCATGCACCGTGGTTCCGAGCTGCGCAGCGAACCAGGCCTGCCCGGCCAGGACACCTGCCCGCTGCAGCGCCGTGGTGGAGACGTTGCCGTTGCCATAGGCGATCGACGCCGCATGCACGGCATGCATCGCGGCGGCATCGATGGCGAGATTGGCCTGCGCGCGCATCTGGTTGTAGATGCTGTAATCGATCGCCAGCCCCACGATCATGGTCATCGGCAGCAGCGCCAGGGCTGCTATGACGGCGACGCTGCCACGGTTCTGCCCGCGCTTCAGTCGTAGCCCGCGCATCACTTGTAGCCGGCGCACTTGCCTGCACCACCCGCCTGGTTGGCGATGTCGTATCTCGTGTACTGGTCTCCGACGGCCACATTCGGGCTGGCGCTGCGGATCGGCCAATAGCCCGACGCCCAGAAGTCGAATGGACCGGATGCAACGCCGAAGAACATCGGGGTGAACCGGTAGTACACGTCCACCACCAGGATCGGCGCGGGCGAGGCGATGCCCAGCACCGGCAGCGAGACCAGGCTGGCAACCGCGCTGGTGACGGACGCGACCTGCACCGGGGCGGGACTGCAGGACCGCGTGACCTGCAGGAAGTTGCCCAGGCCGTGGCCGGAATAGGCGACGCTCCAGACGAGCTGCGGCGTCATGCTGCACGGCAGCGCCGGCGCCCGGACGCAAGCGGGATCGGCCTGCACGAAATTCACCGACGACATGACGACGTAGGTCGCGCCGGTCAGGGCGCCGCTGCGGAGCAGGGGCATCGCCGCAAAGATGCCGGACAACGTCTGCTGCACCTGGGTGACCGTGAGAGACGTGCTCTGGTCCGGCTGAACCGCCAGGCTGCTGGCGGAGACCGGGATCGTGTGCGCGGCGTTCCACACCTGCTCCTGCACGATCATCGCGCGGGTGAGATCGAAGACGCCGATGCAGAGCAGGATCAGCACCGGAGCCATGAGCGCGAATTCCAGCGAGGCGACGCCGCGGCGCGCCTGCCGGAGACGCACCCTCAGCACGATGGCGCCGAGCCGGCAGGCGCCGCCGCGGGCGAGTAGCCTTCGCTGACAATGCCGACGGTCGAGAGCGTCGCGTGCACCGTCTGCCCCTGGTAGGGCACGCCGAAGCCGTTCGACAGCAGACTGCCGAGAAAGGCCGGTCCCACGTAGATCGCGCTCACCAGCAGTAGCTGCGACGGACCGCTATTGCAGAAGCTGCCGCCGGAATAGGCGGAAAGATCGAGCTGGCCACCGGCCATCGGCGGCGCGCCGGTGGTGAAATCGTAATAATCCTGGGTGGCACCCGGCGTGATGCGCTGCACGCTGACATACACGTTCGCGCAGGACAGCAGACCTTCGAGCTCCGGGCACATGATGCCGCTGATGAAGGAACTGCCGGTCAGGTTCTGCGCATTGCCGGTCTGCACCCGGCGCGCGGCCTGCTGCAGCGCGCCGTCCAGCACGGTCTGGGTGAACAGGTCGTAGGAGAGCTCGAAGACCAGCAGCAGCACGGCCAGCAACGGCAGGGCAAGGATGCCGAACTCGACTGCCGCCGTTCCGGCCCGATGGTTCTTGCGGCGTCGGGCGTCCGCAGGCCGGTTATTCCGGCGCATTGCGCAGCGCCTCGAACGCGCTGACGGCGGCTGCGACCTGTGCCTCCGGCAGATCGTGCCGCAGCACGCTCGCCGCCTGATCCTGATGCCCGGCGAGCGTCTCTGCGAGGGCAAAATCCTGACGGACGCGCGTTCCGGCATCGGCCGCCTGCGCGAGCGGGCCGAGCAGTCTCAGGGCGGCCTCGGGATGTCCGGAGATCGCCAGCGACAGTCCGAGGTCCGCCTGTGCCGATGAGAGGGCAGGATCGAGGTCGAGCGCATGATGATAGGCGGCCTGCGCCTCGTGGGCCCGGCCGAGCAGGTCGAAGGCGACGCCGAGGTCGGTCAGGATGCGCGCATCGCGTGGCGCCGCCTCCGACAGGCCCTGCAACTCGACCAGGGCCGCGGCGGGGTTGCTGGCGAGATGCAGGCGTGCGAGCCCGAAGCCGGCCTGCACGTCGTGGGGCGCAGTGGCGAGGATGCGGCGGAAGCTTGCCTCGGCCGCCTGCGGGTGACCGAGTGCTGCGTTGGCCTCGCCCAGGCGCAATGCGACCTGTAGGTCGTGCGGGCGCTGCGCGGCAAGCTCCTGCATGATCCGGAGTGCCGCATCAGGCGCGCCGCTGGCGAGTTCGATGTCGGCCACCTTGAGGTCGTGGTCCGCCTGTGGCGAAGCCGGCATGGTGGCGCATCCCGACAGCAGACAGCCGCCTTCGATGACGCACAGGATCGTTGCCAGCCGGCTCAGTCTCGTCATGGCTAGTGGCCCTTGCCGAAGACCTTGCTGATCTGCAGGACCGCGGGACCGACCACGACGATGAAGATGCAGGGCAGGATGAACAGGATCATCGGGAAGGTCAGCATGACCGGCAGCCGCGCGGCCCGCGCCTCGTAGCGTGTCATGCTCTCCTGGCGCATCTCGACCGCCAGCGTGCGCAGCGCCTGGCCCATCGGGGTTCCGAACTGGGTCGCCTGGTTGAGGGTGGTGCCCAGGCGGCGCAGGCTTTCCAGGCCGGTGCGTATGCCGAGATTGGCCAGCACCTGGCCGCGATCGGTGATCAGGCGCATCTCGTTCGCGGTGATGCGCAGCTCGCGCGCGACCTCGACATGCGCATGCACCATCTCGTCGGCCACCCGCTCGATCCCCGGCTCGAGGCCGAGGCCGGCTTCGGTGCAGATCACCAGCATGTCGAGGGCATCCGGTATGCCAGCCTCGACGCGCGCGAGGTAGCTGCTACGGCTCCGGCGCAGGATGTAGTCCGGCGCCAGCAGCCCCGTCATGGCCCCGGCCACCGGAAGCAGGGTGCGCCAGGGCGCGTGGATCCCGAAGCCCGTCACCAGCAGCCAGGAGAGCAGCAGGAGCGTGCCGCATCCGAGCACCTTGGCGCCGATGAAGATCGCCAACGCGTTGCTGCCCGGCAGCCCCGAGGTAGTCAGCGTGCGGGACAACTGCCCGAGGGTTGCGGCCGGCAGCAACCCGCTCTGCGACAGCAGTCGCCCGACCAGGGCCACCGTCCGCAGTGCCGCGTCTTCGCGAGGGTTCGCGACGGCGGCGACCGACAGGCCAGCCGAGGCGCGCACCAGCAACAGGCGCTGCGCCAGCATGCGTTGCTGGCCATCGCGGCGCAGCATGAACAGGCAACCCGCCAGCCCCGCCGCCAGGAGCGCGGCGCCGGCGAGCAGCGGCATCTCGCGCGAGTGGAGAGCGTTGCGGATCATGCCAGCGACCGGTTGGTGATCTGCTGCATCAGCGTCAGGCCGATGCCAAGCGATGCCGCCGCGGCCCCGAGCAGCTTCAGGCCGGACGAGGTGGTGAACAGGACCAACATGTAGGTCGGGTTGCTGACGAGCAGCAGGGCGCCGACCACGAACGGCAGGCCGCCAAGCACGTAGCAGCTCGCCCGTGCCTCGGCCGCCAGGGCGTGTCCGCGCATGCGGGCCGCCACGCGCTTGCGCACCGTGTCGCCCAATGTCTCGAGAGTCTCGGCCAGGCCGCCACCGGTCTGGTTCTGCAACGACAGCACCGTCGCGAAGAAGCGGTACTCGGTCAGTTCGTTGCGTGCCCCCATCGCGCGTAGCGCTTCGGCGAGCGGCAGGCCGACGGCCATCTCCTCGGCCAGTTGCCGGAACTCCGAGGCTGTCGGGTCCGGCGCCTCCTCCGAGATCAGCGTGATCGAGCGTCCGAGCGGCACGCCGACGCGTACCGCGCGCACGATCATTCCGAGTGCGTCCGGGAACTGCCGGAACAGGGTTTCGCTACGCCGCCGGTTGCAGCGACGATAGTATAGCCGACAGAGGACGATCCAGAGCGCGGGGGCGGCCAGCATCCCGGCCGGCCCGAGAATGCGCAGTGCGAAGAAGCCGACGGCCGCTGCGAGGCAGGCTGAAACCGCCAGGATGTGTGGAAAGCCCTGCAAATATTGCAGCCGTCGTTCGCGCCTGAAGCCGAAAAGGGTTTCGAGGCGACGGGCGGCGAGTGAAGCGGGCGCACTCATCCTGTCGCCCGGCAGGATCGGACCCGCTTCGACCGGGCGATACGGTGCCGTGATGGCGCGCAGCCGGCGTGCGACCGAGTGGCGCGCGGTACGGCTTTCGTTGAGAAAGAAGCCGATCCCGGCGGCAGGAATGCCGCCTGCACAGGCAGCGGCGAGCGAGAACAGCGCTACCCGGTTCATCGCGGCACGTCCTCCATGGCCGCAGTCCAGGCGCGGTCGAGTTGAAAGTAGGTGAGCGTGTCATGAAAGCTGGGTCGGGCGCGGCTGACGCGGTAGTGCCCGTTCAGCCTGCCGTCAGTCGCCTCGCCATCGATCTCGTAGGCAAAGATGTCGTTCAGCACGACGACGTCGCCCTCGAGACCGGCGACGTCGGTGATCTGCGTGATGCGGCGCACGCCGTCGCGGTGGCGCTCGATCTGGATGATCAGATTGACCGAGCTGACGATCTGCGTGCGGATTGCGCGCGCCGGCAATCCCATGCTGCCCATCTGCACCATGTTCTCGATCCGGGTGACGGCATCCCGCGTGGTGTTCGAGTGGATCGTCGACATGCTGCCGTCATGGCCGGTGTTCATTGCCTGCAGCATGTCGAACGCCTCCGGGCCGCGAACCTCGCCGATGATGATGCGATCGGGGCGCATGCGCAGCGCGTTGCGCACGAGGTCGCGCTGCGTCACCTCGCCGCGGCCCTCCAGGTTGGCAAGCCTGGTCTCGAGACGCACGACATGCGGCTGCTGCAGTTGCAGCTCGGCAGCGTCCTCGATGGTCACGATGCGCTCGCCATGGTCGATCAGGCGCGAGATGGTGTTCATCAGGGTCGTCTTGCCGGAGCCGGTGCCGCCCGAGATCACCATGTTCAGCCTTGCGCGTCCGGCGATTTCGAGGATGCGCGCGAGCGGTGCCGAGCAGGAGCCGTTGCGCGTCATCTGCTCGAAGGTGATCGCCGAGCGCGAGAATTTGCGTATCGACAGGTAGGGTCCGTCGAGGGCCAGCGGCGGGAAGACGATATTGACCCGCGAGCCATCCTTTAGTCGCGCATCGACCATCGGGCTGCTCTCGTCGATCCGTCTTCCCACCGCGGTCGCGATGCGCTGGCACACGCTGACGAGATGCGCCACGTCGCGGAAGCGCACCGAGGACAGCATGGTCTTGCCGGACCGCTCGATGAAGATGCGATCCGGACCGTTCACCAGGATGTCGGCGATGCTGTCATCGTCGAGCAGAGGCTGCAGCGGACCGAGCCCGAGCATGTCGTGGACGAGCTCGCCGGCAAGATCGCGCTGCTCACGCAGGTTGAGCTGGATCCTGCGCTCGCTGGCAATGTCGCCCACCAGGCGCTCGACCTCGCTCGCCAGCCGGTCGGAGGGCAGCGATACCACGAAGGCCGGATCCAGACGGCTCAGGCAGAGGCCGCGCAGTTCGAGCAGCATGGCGTCCGAAGCCGGCCGGCTGGCCGGCAAGACCGGCGCCACCGGCGCTGGCTCGATCTCAGAGGGGCGGCGGCCGAAGCCCAGGGTCGCGCTCATGCGCGAAACCGCAGCAGCCGGCGCCAGCCGGCGGCGCCGCGACGGGCCATGCCGATTTCATCCGTCTCCACCATGCGGACGAAGGCGGCTTCCTGCGCCAGGGCCAGGATGGCGCTGCGGAACGGCCCCTTGCCGACCACCGCGAGCTTGCCGGCGATTGCGGCCTGCCCGAGCACGCGCGGCAAGTAGGGGATCGTGACATCCGGCTTCTGGCCGACGGCTTCCTCGACCTGCTGCAAGGTCAGGGTGCCCGGTTGTCCCAGCCGGTTCAGCACCAGCAGCGCATGCCGGCTCTGCGGTCCGGTATTGATCGAGGCGAGCAGACGCAGCGTGTCGCGCACCGATCGTAGGGTCGGGTCCATCACCAGGATGCGCTGGTCGGACAGCTCGATGAGGTCGCGGTTGAGCAGCTGGGCCCGAAACGGCACGTCAACCAGCACGAAATTATAGCGCCGTCGCAGGATGCCCAGCAGGTGTTGCACCGCGCCGGGTGCAATATCCGGGTTCTCCGAGAGCTTCTCCTCGCTCGACAGCACCGACAGGCGGTCGGTCACCGGCTGCGCGCTGCGTTCGATGAAGAGCTGATCGACGCGCGCCGGCAGCTCGAGCGCGGTCCGGAGCCCGGTATCGCCCTTGACGCCGAAGGCAAGCGCCATGCTGCCGGTGAACAGGTCGGAATCCAGCAGCAGTGTATGGCGCCGCACGTCGGTGGCGAGATGCCAGCCCAGACTGGTGGCGATCGTGGTGGCACCCACCCCGCCGCCGGCGCCCGTGAAGCTGATCACGCGGCCGCCTTGCGCGGTGTCGCTGACCGGGGCGCCGTCATTGATCCAGCGGCCGAAATGACGCGCCACCATGCTGCGCGCCAGCGGCTTGTACAGATATTCCAGCACGCCGAGACCGCGCGTGATCTCGCGATAGAAATTGACGTCCTGGCGGTCGCCGATCACCAGCACGCGTACATCCGGCTCCACCACCTGCGACAGATCGACCAGGAGTGCGATCGGCTGGTCCTCGCCGCTGACATCGATGATCAGGACACGAGGCGTCGGCATCTTCCGCAGCAGCGCGATGGCTTGCCGGCACGGCATGCGGCGGACGTCGATGCCGCGTGGCATCACCTCGCTCAGCCCCTCGACCAGCAGTTGCTCGGTTGCCGGATCGGAGACGAAGGCGGTGACGCTCGGCCGCTCCGCCCGTCCCGCAACACTCTCGGCATGTACCGAGGCGAGCCCCGCGCTGTCGGCCATCAGAGACCGCCGAGGCCAGGGGCAGCGGTATCGGCGGAGGCAGCACCCGGCGAGAGCGAGATCTGCGCGAGCCCGCTGTCAGGAAGCTTCTTGACGCGGTCCTGGCGGAGCCGGGCGACCGCCGCCGCCGCCGCCAGCGCATCCGAGCCTTCGACGTGCCGGCCGTGCTGGAGGTCGGACGCCTCGGCAACCTGCGCTGCCAGATTGGCGGCATTCACGTTCGTGGGGTTCCAGCGACCGGTCGCGTAGAGCGGGTCGGTGGCGGCACAGCCTGCCGACGTGCCGGCTAGGCCGCAGGTGAGCAGCAGCCTGGGCGCCAGGGCCGCCAGCGCAGCACGCGGGTTCAGAGGCATCTGGTTCATTCCACGATGAAGCCGGCATCGCCCGGGACATGGACCGGGAGCGCGCCAACCGTGACACCGGCATCACGCGCGCGTCCGCTCTGGCGCAGCAGCAGGATGCGCTCGAGGTCGTTCGGCGGCTGCCAGTCGTCGGTCGGCAGCAGCAGGGCGTCGGTGGTGTCGACGGGGCGCACGATGTATGGCGTCACCACGATGACCAGCTCGGACTGGTTGCGCAGGAAGCTGTCGGAATGGAACAGCGCGCCCAGCACCGGCACGTCGCCCAGGAACGGCACGCCGCTGCCGTTGTCGGTGGTGCTGTCCTGCAGCAGCCCGGCGATCGCGAAGCTCTGCCCGCTGCCGAGCTCCACGGTCGTATCGACGCGCCGCACGGTCAAAGCCGGGATCTGGATCACGTTGTTGCCCGATGTGATCGAGACCGCGCCCTGGGTGGTGAGCTGGCTGACCTCCGGGCGGACATGCAGGCTGATCTGGCCGTCATCGAGCACGGTCGGCACGAACGACAGCGAGATGCCGTACTGCTTGAACTCGACGCTGATGTTGTCGAGGCCGGCACTGACCGGGATCGGGAACTCGCCGCCGGCAAGGAAGCTCGCCGGCTCGCCGCTCATCGCGGTCAGGTTCGGCTCGGCCAGCATGTGGATGAGCTGGTCCTGCGACAGCGCGTCGATCACCGTGTCCAGGGTCGTCGCGTGGCTGCCGATCCTGAAGCGCGACAGGAAGCCGAAATTGCCGGCCAGTGCAGCACCCGGGAACGCCGTGGAGACGCCGATCGCGGCCTGGGTGCCGAGCGCGTTGACCGATTGCCAGTTGATGCCGAGCTGGCGCGTCAGCGTGCGCGACATCTCCGCGATGCGCACACGCAGATTGACCTGGATCGAGCCGGCGACGCGCATCCGGTTGACCACATGGCCATCCTTGCCGAGCGCATCCTGCGCCATGGTGACCGCCGCCTGCGCCGCGGCGGGCGAGGCGGCGTCGCCGCTCAAGGTGATGCTGTCGTCGCCCTGCTGCATCCGGATCCCGTCGATGCCGCTCCGGGCCAAGGCACGGCCGGTTGCCTGCGCGGCATAGCTCGAGGGCACCACCTGCACCGTGAAGTGCCCGACCGCGTTGCCGTCGGCATCGATCGCGACCACGGTGGTATGGCCGGGCGCCACGCCGAATACGAACAGGCTGGTCGGGCTGGCGGCGCGGACTTCGGCAACCTTCGGGTCTGCTGCGAAGACGTTGGCGGCACGTGCGGAGAGCGCGAGGAGGCGGCCGGAGCCGGCCTCGACCGAAACCAGGCGTGACGCCGGCTGTGCGGCCTGCGCGTCGCGCTGCATCGTCGCAGGCGACAGCGCGGCGGCGAGCAGCAGCGCCATCCGGGCGGCGATGCGCAGGCGGCAGCGCGCCATCAGAAATGGATGTCCTTCTGCTCGGCTGCGCCGTTGAACACGTGCAGGGTCGTGCTGACCACGGTCTGGTCGTGCGCCAATGCCGGCGAGACGTCGCCGCCCCACGTCAGGCTGGCGGGCTGGCGGCTGCCGGCGCATTCGGAGAGCGGGCAGACCGACAGCGACAGCCGGCCCAGGCGCGCGGCTAGCGAGATGCGTTCCGCCTGGTCGGGGGTCGCCTCGATGGTCACGGTGCGCGAGGCCGCGCTGGCGCTGGTCGGCAACTCGCCGCGCACCATGTCCTGGTCGGTCGCGATCACGCGCAGCCCGCCGAGCACGGTCTCGGCCGCCATGTGGTGGCTGCTCGACACGTTCGGATCGTCCAGTGTCTGGGTCAGGATGAGATCGACATAGTCGCCGGGCCAGACCAGGCCGGCGATCCCGCTGACCGCGTCGACGCCGATGCTGACCGCGCGCTTGCCGGGCGAGAGCACGGCGGCGAGATAGCCGTGGTCGCCCGGCCGCACCACATCCTGCGGAAACACCAGGCCGCCGGCCGGGATCGTGACCCGCAGCAAGGCGCCCGCCAGGCCGTCGCGCTCGGCTGCGGTATCGGTGAGTGCATTGGGCGCGACGCTGGCCACCGGAAAGCTGCGGGCTGCGAAATCCTCCGCCCGCACCAGCTGCCCGGCATGCAGCAGGCGGGCGGCGACCAGCACGCTGACCTGGGTTTGCACGATCGCGGTGGCGGCGGTGCCGGCAGGGCGACCGGGGGTCATGATCGACCACGCGATCGCGCCGAAGCCGCCGACGCTGAGCAGCATGAAGACCAGCAGGACGACCCGGGTGATCATGGCCGGGTCAGTGACCAACGATCTGGGTCATGGTGCCAAGCGCGATGGCGACCGCATACGGCAGCGGGCAGTGCCGGTGCACCCGCCACAGCTCGGCACGGACGACACGCCGGACCAGCCGCGTCGGCCGGATCGGCTGCGGCGCCGGTAGCACGCGCCGGGCGGCGAGGTAGAGGCAGGCCAGCATGCCGCCGACCATGCTGATCGAGGCGAGCAGGATCGGCACGGACTGCGGCGCCACCATCAGCGATACGGCGGCCAGCAGCTTGACGTCGCCGCCCCCGAGCAGGCCGGCGCGCCATGCCAGGGCGGCACTCGCGAAGACCGCCGCGGCCATCAGGATCGAGGGCGTTGCCGTCTGCACCAGCACCGCGCGCAGGCATCCCAGCGCCGCGATCGCGGCGGAGACACCGTCGGGGATGGTGCGGCCGGCTAGGTCGTGCAGCGCCGCATAGGCGAGCAGCGTCAGGCAGCCGGCGGCAGCCAGCATGGTGGCATGGATCAACATGGTCGGTCCCGGGGAACGTGCGATCCGCAAGAACCCGACCGGCCCAGGCCATTTCGGCCTGTGTCGTGGATCGGTCTGCGGATCAAGTCGTCAGAGAAAAGCCGGCGACGCCATGCAGCGCCGCCGGTTGGCGCTCAGAGCGTCTTCTCGATGGCGGCGAACACGGTGGTGAACTTGGCGCCGAGGCCGGTGAACACGGTCACCAGGACGGTGCCGAGGACGCCGGCGATGATGGCGTATTCGAGCGCGGTGACGCCGCGGCGATCCAGGCGAAGTCCGGTCCAGGCCTGCACGATGTTCAGCATGATGATGTCCTGTTGAAGCAAATTGCGGTGCGAACAGGGTGCGGCGACGCGGCCGGGACCGGCGGCCCCGCAAGCGCTGCGAACCGGCACCCCATCACCTGATCCTAGACGCCTCTTCATTTCGAAATAGTAAAGAGAGCGCTGCGACTTTTCCTGCCGGCATTCGGCTGCCGGTGCGCGGAACGCGCGACGATCCACGGTCCGGCTGCGCTAGCTACGCGCGCCGGAGGTTAATGGCAGGTTAATGTCGGAAGGGGCTGTCGTGCGCCGGCCAACAGCGTCAGGCCGTGCGGCTGCACGGCGCGCACGTTCCGGTCACGAGAGCCGCAGGCCGAGCCTGGCTTGTCGCCGAGCGCGCCCGGCAGCGCGCGGGGTCAGGTGGCGGTGGCGCGTCCGGCTTCGACGGCCTGGTCGACCGGATCGTGCAGCATGCGGCCGAGCACGCCGGCGACCATGGCGCCGGCGATCGGCGCGACCCAGAACATCCAGAGCTGGCCGAGATATTCGCCGCCGGCGAACAACGCAGGTCCGGTGCTGCGCGCGGGATTGACCGAGGTGTTGGTGATCGGGATCGAGATCAGGTGGATCAGCGTCAGCGCAAAGCCGATCGGAATGCCGGCGAACCCGACGGCGGCGCCCTTCGATGTGGTGCCGATGATGATCATCAGGAAAAAGAAGGTCAGCAGGAATTCGGCGAGCAGGCAGGCGCCGAGCGAATAGTGCCCAGGGCTGAGGTCGCCGTAGCCGTTGGCGGCAAAACCCGCGGGGAGCCAGTCCGGCTTGCCGCTGGCGATGATCCAGAGCGCGCTCGACGCCAGGACCGCGCCGATGACCTGGACCACGATGTACGGCGCGACATGCCTGTTGGCGCAGCGTCCCGCCGCCCACAGGCCCAGGGTCACCGCCGGGTTGAAGTGACCGCCGGAGATGTGGCCGACCGCATAGGCCATGGAGAGCACGGTGAGCCCAAAGGCAAACGCCACGCCGAGGAAGCCGATCCCCAGATGCGGATATCCCGCCGAAATAATCGCGCTGCCGCAGCCACCGAAGACAAGCCAGAAAGTGCCGATGAATTCGGCCGCAAGGCGTCGCTGCATGTCACTTTTCATGACCCAGTCTCCTGACCTTGCCTGAATGTAATAATCTGGCGTGCGCCTGTCCAACGAAAATCCGGTGAGCCCGGCGCGGAGCACAACCACAGGCTGCAACCCACGATCCTTGACTAGATGTGGTGCAAGGCGCAGCCAGGGTCCCTATATGTAGCCTCCCTGCAAGCGAGTTGGGGCGGCTGAGCGTGGATCTTTGGAGTGCCTGCATGGACGGACATCTGGCGACCCGATTGCACCCGGCCTCCGACCAGGCCGAACTCTCGCTGTCCCGGCTGGGTGGCGCGTTCGGCGTCGCGCCGCTGCCGGGGCGGGCGCTGGATCGCGGCATGGGCGAGGCCGTCGGCCGTCGCACGGTGTTCCGGTCGGAGGATGCCGACAGCTTCGGTCGGGTCGCCGATCGGGTGGCCGCGGGCAACGTGGCACTGGTGGACCATGTCACCGGAACCGAGCAGGCGCAGCTGCGCAATGCGATCGCGACCGGGGCGCTGCTGACGTCGGGGCGCCACCTGCAGCATGGCGACGCCGAGCAGCCGACGCGCAACATGGAAGTGTTTACCAACTGCGCGACGGCGATCACCTCGTTCGCCAAGTTCTACCTGCTGCTGAACGGCTCCGGCGTCGGACGTGCGTATGACGACGAGCTGTGCGCGGTGGACTGGGCGCGGGCGCCGACCCTGCTGCTGCATCTCTCGCCGGACCATCCGGACTTTCCGCGCGGGCGGGCGGGCCTGCATCGCTTCGGCGTCGAGATGCAGCTCCTGCCCTGGGGCATGGGGCTGGAGGCGTTCGATGCCGCGTCCGAGGCGCTGGTGCAGGGGGCGCTGGATGCCTGCCTGCTGACCGACCTCGCGCAGGCGCCCGCCGGTGCGGTGCGCCACCTGATCGCAGACAGTCGCGAGGGCTGGGCGAAGGCGGTTGAGATCCTCGAGGCGATGGCCTTCCGCGGCGAGGCGGACCGGACGCTGCTGCTCGACCTCTCGGTCATCCGCAGCAAGGGCAGCCCGATCGCAGGTATGCAGGGTCGTCCGGCATCCGGTCCGATCTCGCTGCTGCGCGGCCTGATGAACATACGCCGGCATGTGATCGAGCCGGCGCGCGCGGCACTGTCGAACGCTGGCGACGGCCGCCAGGAGTTGCAGCCCGATCGCGTCCTGCAGCCTTGGGAGCAGGCGCTGCTGGTCGACCACTATCTCTCCGTCGAGGTGCAGGTCGGCGGCGCCCGTCGCGCCGCGCGCATGGCGACCAAGTCCTGGCGCGATGCCGGGGTGCTGCGCTTCGTGCGCTCGAAGTCGGACGGCGGGCTGTGGACGGCGAACCATTCTGTGATGGTCGACCGCATCTTCTGGTCGCTGCTGGAGCCAACCGCGCAAGGGCCGCTCGCCGACCATGCCCGCGCCGTGTTCGCCGAGGTGACGCGCTGCGCCTACGTCAACGGCGAGCCCGGCTTCATCAATGGCGACCTGCTGGAGGACCACCGCACCGGCACCGCCTGGGACAAGCCGGTGCACGCTGATGGCCGCGACTTCAGCTCGATCCGCTATCAGGCGGATGCGGCGGCTGACCTGCTCGCGGAGCTCTCGACTCGGGCCAGCCGGTCGCGCTTCCCGGTCACCACCAATCCGTGCGGCGAGATCACCCTGCACGTCACCGGCGGCTATTGCGTGATCGCCGACTTCGCGCCGCTGCTGGCCTGTCCGGTCGGCCTCGGCGACTTCGCACCCGGTGAGCCCACGGCCGAAATCGCAGCGCTGTGGGACGAGCGGGTGTCGGATTCCGTTCGCCTTGGCGTGCGCTTCCTGCTGCGCGCCAACCGCATGGACGCGCTCTATGCCGAGGAGGTGGCGCGCACCAACCGCATCGGCATCGGCCCCACCGGGCTGCACGAATGGGCCTGGGTACGGTACGGGCTGAGCTTCCGCGACCTGCTGGACGAGGAGCGCTCGGCGCCGTTCTGGCGCATGCTGGCCATGCTGTCGTCGATCGCCAAGGCGGAGGCCAACGCCTATGCCGCCGAACTCGGCACCGCCCGCCCGGTCACGGTGACCACGGTGAAGCCGGCCGGAACCACGTCCAAGCTGTTCGGCCTGACCGAGGGCGCACACCTGCCGGCGCGCCGGCAGTACCTGCGTTGGGTGCAGTTCCGCGGCACGCGCGATGGAGACGGCGACTGGCTCGAGGGCACCGATCCGCTGCTGCCCGAATACGAGCAGCGCGGCTATCCCGTGCGCACCCTGCGCTCGTTCCCCGGCATGAGCATCGTCGGCTTCCCGACGGTCTCGCTGATCCAGCGGCTTGGCCTGGGCGATGCGCTGGTCACCGCGCCGGAGGCTTCGCCGGAGGAGCAATACCGGTGGCTGCGGCTGCTGGAGCGGCACTGGATCGGGGCCGACCAGGGCAACCAGGTCTCGTACACGCTCAAGATCTATACCGACCGGACCGATCTCGCGGAATTCCGCGAGATCGTCGCCCGCGAGCAGCCGATGGTGCGCTGCTGCTCGGTCCTGCCGAGCCGCCCGGACAGCGAACTCGGCTACGAGTACCTGCCCGAGGAGGAGGTCTCGGCCGCGCGCTTCGCCGCGATTGCCGATGCGATCCATGACGAGGCGGCGCAGGAGGTGGTAGACTGGGCGCACCTGCAGTGCGCCAGCGGGGCGTGCCCGATCTGATCGCGCCGTCCGCCGCCCGGCGAAACACGTGAGGCGATACAACCTGCAACGTGCATCCAGCGGCGTCTTGCCGCTTATGTCGCGCCGCTGGACCGGCAACCGCGACCGGGCCTGCGGCATGGGTTAGACAAGCCCAAGGCAGAGGGACGGTCGGACCGGTTGATGGACAAGCAGGCAGGACCGGTGGAACGCGCGGACCCGGCAAGACGGAGCAGCACGGGACTGCTGGATCGGCCGCCCGTGCACAAGTCCGGCTGGCTCGGGCCGGTGCTGGTGGCGGCGGGGCTGCTGCTGTCCGCGATCCTGGTCTGGTGGTTCGCGGTCGGCCGCAATGCCTCGGCGCCGCCGGCTGGGCACGCCGCCGCCGCCGCGGGGCAGCCGGTCGGCGCCGCCACCGTCGCGACCGGTGCGTTGCCGGTCACCCTGTCGGGCCTCGGCACGGTCACACCGCTGGCCACCATCACCGTGCAAACGCAGATCAACGGGCAGTTGTTGTCGGTCGGCTTCCACGAGGGTCAGATCGTGCAGAAGGGCGACTTCCTGGCCCAGATCGACCCGCGCCCCTATCAGGCGGCGGTCGAGCAGGACCAGGGTACGCTGGCGCACGATACCGGCCTGCTGCACCAGGCGATCTCGGATCTGGCGCGCTACAAGCTGCTGCTGGCCCAGCACAGCATCGCGATGCAGCAGGAGGCGGACCAGGAATATCTGGTCGAGCAGGATCGCGGCACCGTGCTGGCCGACCAGGGCATCCTGGCGACCGCGCAGGTGAACCTGCTCTACTGCCATATCGTCGCACCCGTGACCGGCCGGGTCGGCCTGCGGCTGGTGGATCCCGGCAACTATGTGCAGACCACGAGCACCACCGGGCTGGTGGTGCTGACCCAGTTGCAGCCGATCTCGGTGATCTTCGTGCTGCCGGAGGACGATCTCGCCGCGGTCTGGCGGCAGCTCCGGGCCGGCCGGACCCTGTCGGTTACCGCCTTCAACCGGACCGACCAGACGGCTATCGCCACCGGCATGCTGGACAGCGTCGATAACGAGGTCGACACCACCACCGGCACGGTCAAGCTGCGCGCCAACTTCCCGAATACCGACCAGGCGCTGTTCCCGAACGAGTTCGTCAATGCCGAGCTGCTGGTGGACACGCTGAACGACGTGGTGGTGGCGCCGGTCGCCGCCATCCAGCACGGCGCCCCAGGCGATTTCGTCTATCAGATCAAGCCGGACAAGACTGTGGGCGTGACGGTGGTCAAGACCGGCGTCACCAGCGAGGACCGCGTGCAGATCCTGTCCGGGCTCAAGGCCGGCGACATGGTGGTGGTCGATGGCGCCGACCGGCTGCGCGACGGCGCGAAGGTGCGTGTCACGGCCGACAGCTCAAACCCGTCATCGAGTGTGAATCCGGGCCCGGGCGCACCGCCCGGCCAGGAGCCGGCGCCGGCGACGCCCAAGGTGCCCGGCCAGCACGGGCACCACAGGAAGCCGGCCGCCACGGATGCCAGTCCGAATGCCCAGGCGCCGGGTGGCCAGTAGGCGGTCTGGAAGGCGTCTGGCATGAGTCCGTCGCGCCTGTTCATCCTGCGGCCGGTCGGCACCACGCTGCTGATGGTGGCGATCCTGCTGATCGGGATCGTCGGCTACCAGTTCCTGCCGGTCTCGGCGCTGCCGCAGGTGGACTACCCGACCATCCAGGTCTCCACCTTCTACCCGGGCGCCAGCCCCGACGTGATGACCACCGCGGTGACGGCGCCGCTCGAGCGGCAGTTCGGCGAGATGCCGGGCCTCGACCAGATGAGCTCGAGCAGCTCGGCCGGCGCCTCGGTGATCACCCTGCAGTTCAGCCTCGACCTGTCGCTCGACGTCGCCGAGCAGGAGGTGCAGGCGGCGATCAACGCGGCCACCAGCCTGTTGCCGACCGGCCTGCCGGCGCCGCCGGTCTATGCCAAGATCAACCCCGCCGACACGCCGGTGATGACGCTGGCGGTCACGTCCAAAACCTTGTCGCTGACCCAGCTCGAGGACCTTGCCGACGTCCGCGTCGCGCAGAAGCTCTCGCAGCTCGGGGGCGTCGGCCAGGTCTCCTTGGCCGGCGGCGAACGCCCGGCGGTGCAGATCAGGGTCAATCCGCGGGCGCTCGCCTCGTTCGGCATCGCGATCGACGACATACGCACCGACATCACCAACCAGAACACCGACCTGCCGAAGGGCAGTTTCGACGGCCCGTCGCAGGACAGCACGATCAACAACAACGACCAGTTGCAGAGTGCCGAGGAATACCGCTGCCTGATCGTCGCCTACAAGAACAACGGGCCGGTGCGGCTGTCCGACGTCGCCTCGGTGATCGAGGGCGCCGAGAACACCGAGCTTGCCGCCTGGGCCGACAAGACGCCCGCGATCATCATCAACATCCAGCGCCAGCCGGGCTCGAACGTGATCGCCGTGGTCGGCGAGGTGCAGGCGCTGCTGCCGAAGCTGAAGCTCTCGCTGCCCAGCGCGCTCGATATCCAGGTGCTGTCGGACCAGACCACGACGATCCGTGCCTCGGTCCGCGACGTCGAGTTCGAGCTCGGGATGGCGGTGGTGCTCGTGGTGCTGGTGATCTTCGCGTTTCTTCGCAACCTGCCGGCGACGCTGATCCCGAGCCTGTCGGTGCCGCTCTCGCTGGTCGGCACGCTCGCCGGCATGTACCTGTTCGGCTTCTCGCTCGACACGCTGTCGCTGATGTCGCTGACGATTGCCACCGGCTTCGTGGTCGACGACGCCATCGTCATGATCGAGAACATCGCCCGCTATGTGGAAGCCGGCGAGACGCCGCTGGAGGCGGCGCTCAAGGGCTCGAGCGAGATCGGCTTCACCATCATCTCGCTCACGGTCTCGCTGATTGCGGTGCTGATCCCGCTGCTGTTCATGGGCGACGTGGTCGGGCGGCTGTTCCACGAATTCGCGATCACGCTGGCCACCACCATCATCCTTTCCGCCGTGGTGTCGCTCACCCTGGTGCCGATGCTGTGTGCGCTGCTGGTGCGTCATCGTCCCGAGAGCAGTCGCAACCGCCTCGACCTCGCCGCAGAGCGCGGCTTCGACTGGGTGATCGGCCGCTACGACCGCGCCCTCGGCTGGGTGCTGAACCACCAGGGCCTGACCCTGGTGGTTGCCACCGCGACACTCTTATTGACGGTCATCCAATATATCGAGATCCCGAAGGGCTTCTTTCCTGAGCAGGATACCGGCGCGATCCAGGGGGTCACGGTGGCCGCCCAGGACATCTCGTTCGCGGCGATGGCGGAGCAGCAGCAGCGCCTCGCCGGCGTGATCCTCCGCGATCCCGACGTGGTGAACCTGTCGTCGTTCATCGGCGTCGACGGCACCGACAAGATGCTGAACAGCGGCCGCATGCTGATCACGCTCAAGCCCTTCGGGCAGCGCACCGCGACCGCCACGCAGATCATCAGCCGGTTGAACCGGGAGACCGGATCGCTCGCCGGGATCTCGGTGGCGCTGCAGCCGGTGCAGAACCTGACCATCGACAGCACCGTCGGGCGCGCGCAGTACCTGTTCTTCCTGGAGAACCCGAACGGCGCGCTGTTCACCCAATGGGCGCCGCGCCTGGTGGACCAGCTTGCGAAGAATCCGCTGTTCCGCGACGTGTCGAGCGACCTGTCGAACAACGGCCGGCAGTTGCAGATGACCATCGACCGGCAGACTGCGGCCCGCTTCGGCATCACGCCTGCCTCAATCGACAACGCGCTGTACGACGCCTTCGGGCAGCGCATCGCGTCCACGCTGTACACGCAGTCCAACCAGTATCGGGTGATCCTGAACGCCGACATGCGCGACCTGCGCAGCCTGCGTGGGGCCATTTCGGCGATCTACCTGCCGTCCTCAACCTCGACCACCACCGGTGGCGTCGGCGGCGGCCAGGTGCCGCTCGGCGCGGTGGTCAGCCTGTCGGAGACCAACGGGCCGCTGCAGATCGAGCATCTCGGGCAATTCCCGACCATCTCGATCTCGTTCAACCTCGCGGATGGCGCCTCGCTCGACAAGGTCGTCGCCGCCATCGAGCAGGCGAAGTCGGATATCGGGCTGCCGGCGAGCTTCTCCACCGCCTACCAGGGCGCGCTGTCGGCGTTCCAGAAATCGCTCGGCAACGAGCTGCTGCTGATCCTGGCCGCGGTGGTCGCGGTCTATATCGTGCTCGGCGTGCTGTACGAGAGCTTCCTGCACCCGCTCACCATCCTGTCCACGCTGCCGTCGGCCGGCGTCGGGGCGCTGCTGTTCCTGCGCCTTGGCGGCTACGATCTCGACATCATCGGCATCATCGGCATCATCCTGCTCATCGGCATCGTGAAGAAGAACGCGATCATGATCATTGACTTCGCGCTGGAGGCCGAGCGGGTGGAGGGCCGATCGCCGCGCGATGCCATCCACCAGGCCTGCCTGCTGCGGTTCCGGCCGATCCTGATGACCACGCTGGCCGCCATGTTCGGCGCCATGCCGCTGATGCTGGCGACCGGCGCCGGCTCCGAACTCCGCCGGCCTTTAGGCATCTGCATCGTCGGCGGCCTGCTGGCGAGCCAGTTGCTGACCCTGTTCACCACCCCGGTGATCTATCTCTTGGTGGATCGCATCGGAGTCCGGCTGTTTGGCATGCACGCCAACCGCAACACCGGCGAGGCACCGGCGGGATGACAGTCGGTATCGGGGTCCGGGGCCTGCGGCTTCAGCGGGTCGAGGGCAGCGCCCTTGCCTTGACGTGAACATCTCCGCCCCCTTCATTTCGCGCCCGGTCGCCACAACGCTGCTGACCATCGCGATCGCATTGGCCGGCATCCTCGGCTACAGCAAACTGCCGGTCTCGCCGCTGCCGCAGATCGACTTTCCGACCATCATGGTGCAGGCGCAGCTTCCGGGCGCCAGTCCGGAGGTGGTGGCGACCAGCCTGGCGGCGCCGCTGGAGCGGCATCTCGGGCAGATCGCCGATGTGACCGAGATGACGTCGCAGAGCCAGACCGGGCAGGCGCGCATCACGCTGCAGTTCGGGCTCAATCGCGACATCAACGGCGCGGCGCGCGACGTGCAGGCCGGGATCAACGCGGCGCAGGCCGACCTGCCGACCAACCTGCTGTCGCAGCCGACCTATCGCAAGGTCAACCCGGCCGATGCGCCGGTGCTGATCCTGGCGCTGACGTCCAGGACGCTGACCCGCGGCCAGATGTACGACGCGGCCAGCACGGTGATGCAGCAGCAATTGTCGCAGCTCTCGGGTGTCGGCGAGGTGGTGATCGGCGGGGCGGCGCTGCCGGCGGTACGTGTCGAGCTCGATCCGCTGGCGCTGTTCCATTACGGGATCGGGCTCGAGGATATCCGCTCGGCGCTGTCCAACACCAACGCCAATACGCCAAAGGGCAGCATCGACCTCGGCGGCCATCGCTGGCAGATCACCGACAACGACCAGTCCAACCATGCGGTGGATTATACCCCGCTGGTGGTGGCGTACCGCAACGGCGATGCGGTGCGGCTGTCGGACGTGGCGCAGCTGCAGGATTCCGTGCAGGACCTGCGCAACCTGGGGCTGGCGAACGGCAAGCCGGCGGTGCTGGTGATCATCTTCCGCGAGCCGGGTGCGAACATCATTTCGACCATCGACGGCGTGCGGGCCGCGGTGCCGAAGCTGCAGGCGGCGCTGCCGCGCGATCTCGACATCACCTTTGCGATCGACCGCTCGACCACGATCCGGGCGTCGCTCGCCGATACGCAGCGCACGCTGGTGATCGCGGTGCTGCTGGTGATCGGCGTGGTCTACGTGTTCCTGGGCCACGGCCGCGCCACCCTGATCCCGGCGATCGCGGTGCCGGTCTCTATCATCGGGACGTTCGGGTTGATGTATCTGTTCGGCTACTCGCTGGACAACCTGTCGCTGATGGCGCTGACGATTGCCACCGGCTTCGTGGTGGACGATGCGATCGTGGTGCTGGAGAACATCTCCCGGCATCTCGAGGACGGCATGCCTCGGGTGCAGGCGGCGCTGGTGGGGGCGCGCGACGTGGGCTTCACCGTGGTGTCGATCACGCTGTCGTTGATCGCGGTGTTCCTGCCGATTTTGCTGATGGGCGGCATCGTCGGGCGGCTGTTCCGCGAGTTCGCGGTCACGCTGTCGATCGCGATCCTGGTGTCGATGCTGATCTCGCTGACCACCACGCCGATGATGTGCGCGCTGTTCCTGCGTCCGGAGCAGGGGCGCGCGGATGGCGGCATGCTCGGGCTGCGGCGCCGCAGCCTGTTCCAGCGCGTGCAGGACGGCTATGCGCGCCTGCTCGCGTTGGCGCTGGATCATGGCGCGCTGGTGCTGCTGCTGCTGGCGGGCACGGTGGCGCTCAATGTGTGGCTGCTGGTGATCATTCCGAAGGGGTTTTTCCCGGACCAGGATACCGGCCGGTTGATGGGCTCGCTGCAGGCCGACCAGAGCATCTCGTTCCAGCTGATGAGCAAGAAGTTCACCCAGATGATGTCGATCGTGCAGCACGATCCGGCGGTGCAGGACGTCGTCGGCACCACCGGGGCGGGCAGCGGCGGTGCCTCGGCGCAGACCAACACCGCCAGCGTCTATGTCTCGCTCAAGCCGCTGAGCCAGCGCGACCGCATGCCGCAGGTGCTGGCGCGGCTGCGGCGCGAGCTCGGCCACGTGCCGGGCGGCAGGCTGTACATGCAGGCGGTGCAGGATATCCGGGTCGGGGGCCGGCAGAGCAATGCGGCGTATCAATACACGCTGCTCGGCGACAATGCCGACGAGGTGAACCTGTGGGGCCCGAAGCTGCTGGCTGCGCTGCAGAAGAGCCGGGTGCTCGCCGACGTCAGTTCCGACCAGCAGCAGGGCGGACTGGAGACCAACGTGGTGGTCGATCGCGACACTGCGTCCCGGCTCGGCCTGACCATGTACCAGGTCGACAACACGCTGTACGACGCGTTCGGGCAGCGCTCGGTCTCGACCATCTACGACGCCGAGAACCAGTACCACGTAATCATGGAGGTGGCGCCGCAATACTGGCAGCGCCCGTCGATCCTCAAGCAGATCTGGATCAGCACGTCGGGCGCGCAGGCGAGCGGGTCGGCCACCACCGCGCTGGCCGCGGGCTCGGTGACCGCCGGGAGCGCCACCGGGATCACGGTCGCCTCGGTTGCGTCGGTGGCGCCGGTGTCGGCGTCGCTGTCGTCGAACTACGCGTCGTCTTCCAATAGCGGCGCTGTGGTCTCGAACAACGTCGTTTCGCTGGCGGCCGGCACCACCAGCGCCAGCAGCAGCACCGCCAGCACCGGCACCGCCAACGGCACCAGCACGGCGGCGAACAATGCGGTGCGCACCGCGGCGCAGGCGTCGCTCACCAGCACCGGCAACAGCAGTTCGTCATCCGGGTCGGCGGTGGCGACCGCAGCCGAGACGATGATCCCGCTCTCGGCGGTGGCGCACTCGATCGCCGACCACACGCCGCTCGCGGTCAACCACCAGAGCGAGTACGTGGCAACGACGATCTCGTTCAATCTCGCGCCCGGCAAGTCGCTCAGCGACGCCACCAGCGAGATCCAGCAGGCGGTGAAGTCCATCCGGCTGCCGGTCGATCTCGCCGTCGGCTTTGCCGGCACCGCGCTGACCTACCAGCAATCGCTGAAATCCGAGCCGATCCTGGTGCTGGCGGCGCTGACCGCGATCTACATCGTGCTCGGCGTGCTCTACGAGAGCTTCATCCATCCGCTGACCATCCTGTCGACGATCCCGTCGGCGGGGGTCGGCGCGGTGCTGGCGCTGATGCTGTTCGGCATCCCGTTCACCATCATCGCGCTGATCGGCATGATCCTGCTGATCGGCATCGTCAAGAAGAACGCTATCCTGATGATCGACTTCGCGCTCGCCGCCGAGCGCGAGGACGGGATGGAAAGCCGTGAGGCGATCTTCCATGCCGCGGTGATGCGCTTCCGGCCGATCATGATGACGACGTTCGCGGCACTGCTCGGGGCGTTGCCGCTCTGCTTCAGTTTCGGCGAGGGTAGCGAGCTGCGCCAGCCGCTCGGCATCTCCATCGTCGGCGGCCTGATCGTCAGCCAGGCGCTGACGCTGTTCACCACCCCGGTGGTCTATCTCGTCCTCGACCGGTTGCGCTTGCGTGGCCGCCGGTCCCGTGCGGTGGCAGGAGTTGCGGAGTAGGGCTCTGCTTACCGGACGGCAGGCTTTATTGATCCATGGCCGCGTAATACTGTGCAATCGCACTGGAAATCGATCTCACGCGATAGTGCCATATGGCACGTGGGCAGCGGCGCGCTGCATCTTCCGCGTGTAGAGACAGAGACCTCGCCTGCTGGAGGCTCGCGCCCCGCAACGCGACGGATCCGGGCGTGCCGGCATAGAGCGTTATTTTGAAATAAGAAACTATTGACGGGCAATAACAACGTCGTCTAAGCCGCCGGCCATGTCTTTAAAAATGGACAATCGGAGTAACTATCGATTCACAAAAATATACCTTGAGAAGCAAACTGTGGTCCCCTAACAGTGTTTTCACGACGCGTGCCAGCCTACGCAAACAAAATACTGGAATGATTAAAATGGCTGGTGTCACAGTATCCGGCGGTTCGGGCGACACGATTGTCCTGCCGTTCGCCTCCGGCCAGAATGCAGTGCTGGCGCAGGCTCTGGCAGACACCGTGACCCTGGCGGTTGCCGCCGGCACGCTGACGCCGGTCTCCTATACCGGCTTGAGCCTGCCGCCCGGCGCCGCCGGAACCCAGGACGAGATCGTCATCAAGGCAAGCGGGCCGCTTTCCCTGCCGACGCAGGCCTTGGCCGTGATCGACACCGTGGCGAACTCGGTGCTGTTCGGCAGCGGCGCGCTGAATGAGACCGTGCTGTCGGGTTCCGGCGCACTCACCTTCTTCACCAATGGCGGCTCCGGCACGATTGCGACCGGCGACGGCAACAACCGCATCATCGAGACCGGCACCAATCCCTGGAGCATCAATACTGGCGCCGGCAACGACCAGATCGCGATCGCAGGCGGCCTCAACACGATCTCCGCGGGCACCGGCCATAACTCGATCCTGCTCAATGGCGGCAACAACCTGGTCAGCTCGACCGGCAACGACACCATCACCGCCAATGTCGGCAACGACACGATCTCGGCCAGCGGCAGCAGCCCGTTGCGCGTCAGCGCCACGGATGCCGATCTCACCTTCATCGGCGGCAACGGGGCGGCCACCGTGCTCGGCGGCGCCGGCAGCGACACTATCTTTGCAACCGCGGGCGGCTACTTCCAGGGCGGCACCGGGGGCGACAACCTGATCGTCGGCGGCAACGGCCCGACCACCATCCTCGGCGGCGGCGGCGGCGACGTGCTGGATGCGACCGGGAGCGCCGGGACCAGCATCTATGCCGCGGGCGGCAACGAGACCCTCGACGGCTCGCTCTCGGGCGGCCCCGATCTGCTGCAGGCCGGCGCCGGCACGGACCAGCTCACCGGCGGCTATGGCGACGACACCCTGGTAGGCGGCACCGGCAGCGCCACCATGCAGGGCGGCTTCGGCAAGGACGTGTTCCAGTTCATCAACGGCGACGCTTCGAATGCCCTGATCGTGGACTTCTCGGATGTGAAGGGCGACAGCCTGAACCTGAAGGGCTTCGGCAGCGGCGAGGTCGGCTACGCCCTGCAGCATGTCCAGTACAGCCCGACCGGTGCGGTCGTCACCCTGTCCGACAACACCAAGATCACTCTGACCAACGTCTCCGACCTGACCAAGAGCGACTTCTCCTGATGCATCGGCCCGGGTTCTTCCCGGCAGCGGCGAGGAACTGAGCGATGGACGGCGGCATCACCCTGGATGCCGCCGTCGTCGCGGCCGCGGACGATACCGCGCATTTCGGCCGCGCGGATCCGGTCGAGAGTGCCAGGGTCACCGGCTGGTTCGTGTCGCCTGGCCACGGCAAGATCGACGCCTTCATCGACGGCGAGAGTGCCGGCCGGGCGACGGTGTCGGCCCGGTCGGGCTCCGACGCCGCCGCACCAACTCAGGCGAGGAGCTTCACCTACCCGATCCCCTGGCACTTCCAGGACGGGCGCTCGCATGTCCTGTCGCTGGTGCTGGGCGACGGTACCGCGATCGAGTGCCCCACCCGCGGCGGCGTCACCCGATCGAACCTGCGCTTCCGCTTCGAGGAGCCAAGCGGCGGCCGCCCGGCGGAGGGCCGCGACCTCGAGCAGGAAAGGCGGCCGGCACCTGCGCTCGAGCAGGGTGCCAATGCCGGGCTCGCCGATCCGTTCTCAGGCACCACCATCACCGGCTGGGCGGTCTCCCGGCAATCGCCGCACGAGACCATGCGGCTGCGCGTGTTCGTCGACGGCCACGCGGCCGGCACCGCCATCTGCGACCGCCCGCATCCGGGCCTGCGCGCCCTCGGACTGCCGACCGAGACCGGCGGCTTCGCCTTCGAGATCCCGAGCCGCTATCTCGATGGATTGAGCCACGCGCTGTCCATCCTGTTCGAGGATGGCGGCACGCTGTCCTTCATGGACAGCCAGGGGCAGACCCGCGGCAAGCTCGACTTCACCGCCGAGCCGGTGACCTCGATCATGGGTGTCGTCGACGGCCTGCACGGCGACAGCATCAAGGGCTGGGCGGTGCGCCGGCACCACATGACCGGCGACCTGGAAGGCCATATCCAGATCCAGGTGCTGTGCAACGGCATCATCGTCAGCGAGATCACCGCCGAGCAGCAGCGGACCGATGTCGCGCGCGAGAACCGCTGCGATCCCGCGGTCGGCTTCGAGTTCAGGCTGCCGGCCCGTTGCCGTAGCGGCCAGGAATTTGAGTTCGTGTTCCGCGCCCTGCCGGAGGGGCAGGAGCTGGCCGGCAGCCCGCTGCTGGTCAAGCACCGCCCGGACGAAAATGCGGGCGAGCTGCGCGCGCTGATGGAGACGGTCGAGGATCTGTGCGCCAAGACCTTCAAGCTGCAGCGCCAGCTGCACGCCATGCTGCCGGTCGCGGAAGCCACCGTGTCCAACTACGACAACTGGGCGCGACGCAACCTCGCCCGCCTGCGCGCCCGCGTCGCAGGCGCCGCGCCGCTGCCCGACGATGCGCCGCTGGTCTCGATCATCATGCCGACCTACCGCACCAACCTCGCGCACCTGACGGCCGCGATCGCCTCGGTGTGCGAGCAGACCTACCGGAACTGGGAACTGGTGATCGTCGATGACGGCAGCGCCCAGGCCGCCCTCGGCGCCTGCCTGCGCACGTATGCGGCGTCGGATCCGCGCATCACCTGCGTGCTGTCCAAGCGCAATCGCGGGATCAGCGCCGCCAGCAACGTGGCCCTGCGCCGGGCCCGCGGCGCCTACGTGGTGCTGTTCGACCATGACGACCTGATGGTCGACGTGGCGCTGGAGGAGATGGTGCGCGAGGCGCTGCTCACGGGAGCGCGCATCGTCTATTCCGACGAGGACAAGATCGACGGCTTCGGCGTGCTGAGCGAGCCAAACCTGAAGCCGGACTGGAACTATCGCCTGCTGCTCGGCAACAACTATGTCTGCCACCTGCTGATGATCGAGCGGCTGCTGCTGCTGCGCGTCGGCCTGCTGCGGCCGGAGTATGACGGTGCGCAGGACCACGACCTGCTGCTGCGGCTTTCGGAGGCATGCGAACCACGGCAGATCGCGCATCTGCCGGAGATCCTCTACCACTGGCGCAAGAGCGCGGCCTCGACGGCGCAGTGCGACAGCGCCAAGCCCTATGCGATCGAGGCCGGCCGTCGCGCCGTCGCCGATCACCTCGCGCGCCGCGGCTTTAAGCACGGCACGGTCAGGGCGACCGGCGGCAGCACCAGCTACAGCGTGGACTGGGGCATCGAGAAGCAGCCGTCCGTCACCATCATCGTGCCGTTCAAGGACCAGGTCGCCACCACGCGGCGCTGCCTCGAGTGCCTGCTGGAGAACACCGACTGGGCCGACTGGCGCGTCGTGCTGGTCGATAACGGCTCGGTGACGCCGGAAGCGGCCGCCTTCGTGCGCGAGGCGGCGCTCGATCCGCACGTGGTGGTGCGGCATGTCCGCGAGCCGTTCAACTATTCGCGCCTGAACAACCTCATGGCGCGCGAATTCCCAGCCGAGTTCTATGTGTTCCTCAACAACGACGTGTTCCTGACGCAGCCCGACTGGCTGCACGTCATGGTCGGAGAGGCGATGGCGGATCCCAGGGTCGCCATCGTCGGCGCCAAGCTGGTCTATCCGGACAATACGGTGCAGCATGCCGGCGTGATCCTCGGCGTGGGCGGCATCGCGGACCATGTGTTCCGCGGCCTTCCCGCCGATCATGGCGGCTACCTGTCCCGCGCCCGCTGTGCGCAGCGCTACTCCGCGGTGACCGGCGCCTGCATGCTCTGCCGCGGCGACGTGCTCCTCGATGTCGGCGGTTTCGACGAGCAGGAATTGAAGGTAGCATTCAACGATGTCGACCTCTGCCTCAAGGTCGGACTAGCCGGCTGGCATATCATCTGGACACCGGACCTGGTTGCCGAGCATCATGAAAGCCTCAGCCGTGGCGACGACGTCTCCGCCGGCAAGGCGCAGCGTTTCTTCTACGAGAACCATGTGATGCTCGAGCGCTGGCATGACGTGCTCGCGGTTGATCCGTTCTACAACCCGCACTTCTCGCGCGACCACGGCATCTTCTCCAGTCTGCGATAGCGGGGCCGGAGGCGCGCCAACCGAAAGGGCTCGGGCCGATGGCAAAAGTCGCCTGCATGGTGATGCTGAAGAACGAGCGCACGCTGACCTCGCTGTTCATCGGTTATCATGCGGACCTGTTCAGGGCTGAGAACATGTTCGTCTTCGACAATGGCAGCACCGACCCCGAAGTACTGGCCGCACTCGAGCGGCTGGAAGCGCGGGGCGGCCATGTCGAGCGTGGCTTTGACAGCCCGGGTGATTTCCGGCGCAAGGGCACCGTGCTCGGCGATCTGATCAAGCGGCTGGATCGCGAGAGCGACTACGATTTCTATATTCCGCTCGACTGCGACGAGTTCGTGGCGATGCGCAGCGGGGATGGCTTCACCGCCGAGCCGGACCGCATCCACGCCTATCTCGACGCGCTGCGCGACCGCCGCGACATCCTGCACGTGACGCTCAACCTGTCCAACCTGCTGGGTACGCCGGACCGGTTCCGCGCCGCGCCCTACTCGAAGACGATCTATCCGCGCGAGACCTTCCTGCACATGGACCACGGCTACCATACCGGCGTCGTGCGCGACGGCAGCTCGCCCTACCACGCCTGCGACCTCGTCTACGTGCATTTCCACTACCGCCCGTATGCGGAGGTCGTCGAGTTCGCCAGGCAGAAGCTGCGCATGGAACTGAGCGACGCGCAGATCGACGATCCCGAATTCCTGCGCGACTTCACCGGCATGGGCCGCCATATGGTGCCGTACCTGCTGGGTGGCTCGGAGGCGTACTACAGCCAGTTTCGCAGCCCGTCGCAGTGGATCGACTTTCCCGAGCTCGAGGAGCATTTCGAGGTGCTCGGCCTGACGTCCCCGTTCAGGGCGTTCCGGCTGCCGGCGCTGGCGGAAGCGCCGGTGGCGGTCGCGGCACCCAAGCTGCCGGCCCCGCCGCCGCCGGCCCCTCCGCTGCTGGCAGTCGACGAGGCGAGCGCCGACCGGATACGCGGCTGGGCATTGAACCAGGCGGCGCCGGAGCAGCCGCTCGTGCTTCGCTTCGTCGTGGATGGCTTGACGGTCTGGGAGGGCGCCTGCGACCAGCCACGCGAGGACGTGCGCAAGGCCGGCCATCCGACCGATCGCGTCGGTTTCAACTTTGCCATCCCCGCCTCGAAATCGGCACCGGGCGAGGGCAGGCTCACGATCCTGGACCAGGCGGGCCGGCCGGTCCGCATGCTGCACGAGCAGCGATCGCATCTCGAGATAATCCTGCGCGAGGCACGCAAGGTGGCGATCACGGCGCCGCCGATGGTCAGCCATATCGACAGTTTCCGCAACGGACGCATGCAGGGCTGGGTGCTGCGCAACCTGGTGACGCCGGAGGGATTGCATCGATCCGGCGGCTGCACGGTGGCGCTCGTGCACGGCGACCGCATCGTGGCGCAGGTGAAGGCCGACCTGGTGCGACGCGATGTCGCGCGCGCGATGTCGAGCACGGAGGAATGCGGCTTCACCATCGAGGTGCCGCCGTCGCTGCTGGCGCTCGACCGCAAGACCGTGCTCCGGCTGTTCGTGATGCCGGAGCGGCTGGAGCTGAGCGGCAGCCCCTGCGTCGCGGCCCCCAGCTTCGCAAATGCCGGTCATGCGCGGGCCTGAGTCCCTGGGCGTCGGCAAGACGGGCTGGACGCGTCGCCTGCTGCTGGGCGCCGGCGGCTGGCTGGCAGCGTGCACGACGGTGCCCGGACGTCTTGTGGCGTACGCGACAACGGCCGCATCGGCCGCACCCGGGTCGCCGTTTCCATTGGCGGCGCGACGGGTCGGCATCGGCTACGCCCTGTGGCACGAGGACGATCAGTGGCGGCACGACGTCCGCAGGCCCTGGGGGACGCCGGCGGCTGGCTTCTACCGCTCCGACGATCCCGCGGTGCTGACCCGGCACGCCGCCCAGTTGTCCGGCGCCGGCGTCGACTTCATCGTGGTCGACTGGTCGAACGACACCGGCATGGATGTGCGCATCACGGGAAAGCCCTCCACGCAGCGTTTCATCGAGCAGGCGACGGTCAGGCTGTTCGATGTCTGGGCGCCGCTCGCACCGAGACCCCTTGTCACCATCATGCTCGGCGTCCCCGGCCACCAGGACGCGGCGTCCGACGGCACGCTGAGCGCCAAGGCCGACGAGGTTCACGCCCTGTTCGTCGCCGACCCGGCACGCGCCAGGCTGCTGCAGACCTATCTCGGCAAACCGCTGCTCCTGGTCTATGCCAACACGCCGTCCTTCTGGCAGAAGGGTCTGCCGCCCTGGCATGATGACCGCTTCACCGTGCGCTTCGTCACCGGGTTCCTGACGCAGCAGCCGAACCTGATCGGGCCGCCCGGGCTGAGCCGCTACGGCTACTGGTCCTGGGAGGATCGCGTCACTCCGATCTGCGCGGTGTCGGCGGGGCATCCGGAATGCATGACGGTGGTGGCCTCCTGGCGCGGCATCAACAGCCCCGGTCGCGACGGTGGCCGGACCTACCTCGCGCAATGGACCGATGCGCGCCGGATCGGTCCGCATTTCGTGCTGGCGGGCACCTTCAACGAGTGGTGGATCAGCGAGCAGATCGATCCGCTGCACAGCAAGGATGTAGAGCCGTCGCAAGAACTCGGCAGTGGCAGCCTCGACATCCTGCGCCAGCAGGCGGCGTTGTTCAGACAGGGTCGCTGAGCCACGTTTGCGCTCAGGCGCGTGACGCCTGCAGGCTGACCTCGTTCACGCGCTGTCCCAGGTGCAGGAATCGCTGCGTCGTGCCCGCGCGGTCCTCCACCGTCAGCACGCCGGGTCCGTCGCTTGCCGGGTGCGGCGGCATGCGGAAGTCGAAGCCGACGGTGGAGACCGGATGGCCCGCCGCCATCACGTCGGGTCGCAGCCCGTCGCATTCGCCCTCCCAGACAAGTCCGCCGTCGACAAAGAAGCGCAGGAACTGCGGGGGCGAGGGGGGCTGGGCGCCGACCACCCAGCCGCGCACCCGTTCCGGGCTGGCCTCGTCCACCGACAGCTTCAGGATCGGCTCGCGCGTGACCCCGGCGACGGCGTTCCACTCGTCCAGGGCTTGCGCGTAATGCGCCCTGGCACCGTGGTAGAGTTCCTTCCAGGCCCGGTCGGTGACCATGTCCGGATCGCGTATGAGCTTGTCGACGAGCATCGGCTTCGGGCCGTGCCAGTGCATGATGACCGCCTTGGGATTGCTGCCCCAGTACGGCTTCCAGTTGAACTTCGGGTCGAGCGACTCCCAGCGGCCCGCATAGAAACGCCGGTAGTTCTCCTGGTCGCAGCCGGGCCAACCGGCCTGCAGGTTCGCCACGATGAACTCGCGGAAGGCGGGAAGCCCGGCGCGCAGGCCGGCCACGTTCATCAGCATGACGCCGGTATTGAGGTCGCGCGCGTAGTCGTGCACCGAGGTCTGCGGCGCTCCGGCGAACAGCCTCGGAGTGGAATCGAACTCCGGGTCGCTCCGGAAGACGACGTCGCAATCCGTGTAGAGGACGACATCGTCCTCGGTCTCGATCTCGGGGATCTCGACACGCAGGAAGGCGCCGGCCGCGACGGCCTGGTAGCCGGCGCCACGCACTGCCAGCGCGTCGTAGAAGCTCACGCGCCAGGGCACGATCGTCACGCCCCGGTTGCGCAGCTCATCGATGAACGGGCTGTCCGCACCGTCATAGAGCATGTGCGGCCGGAGCGTCGTGTGGCGCAGGGCAGAATCGACCGACACCCGGATGAGGCCGCGCCAGCCATGCTCCAGCCGGTCGATCGAGGCCTCGCTCATCGCGAAGTACCATTTCATCCAGCGCTCTGCTTCATGATCGGGCCCTTTGCTGCGGAAGGGTGCGCCGGTCCGGCATCAGACCGGACCCGGATCGATATCATATCCCCTCTCATGCCCGACCTCCACGTAGTGATGCACGGCATCGTAATAGTCGAACTGCGCGATCTCGAACGCCGCCATCGGATAGCGGCGCAGGTAGCGGTCGGCGTTGACCCGCCGCGGCGGCCGGCCCTCGCGGAAGCCGGCATGGACGAAATGCTCGAGCGCGCTGCCCCAGTCACCGCTCTTCACCGCGGCGTCCACGTCCGGATGCTGATGCAGGTAGCCCGCTTCATCAAACAGGCCGAGATAGCGGTCCAGCCGTCGCGGACGGCGAACGCCGTTGCTGCGCATGTCCTCGAGCGCGTCGGCGCGCATGAACCGCCACAGGCCGCGGATCGTGGCATGCGCCGCTTCCAGCTCGTCGGCGGGAGCCGCCTTGCTGATCGGGAACAGCCAGAACCGGTAGCGCGCATCGCGCAGCGGCAGGAGATCGATGCTCGGGAACTGCGCCGGGTTGAAGATCCCGCTCAGCGGCATCACGATGCTGGATGCATCCGACAGCCACGCCGCCAGCCATGAAAAGGTGCTGACCGAGACCACGAGATGCTTGGAGCGCCGCATGAGCTCGAAATCATGCGCAGCCCCTCCGCTCGGCAGGAAGCGGGCGTCGGGGAAGGCGCCCCGGAGGCGCCGGCAATACGCGTTGTCCTCGACCTGGCCCATGAAGACCGGCTTGCGGCCGCTCGCCTTGACCACGTCGACATAGAACTCGACCGGCAGGATGGTGTAGTCGGGATGCCCGGCCAGGAAGCTGTCGGTGCCGCGCACGTTGCAGACGATGTGCTTGTCGCCGAAGCGTTCGACCTCGATTGCGCGCAGGTGCTCGAACAGGTCGCGATAGGCGGCCACCGGCAGGAAATTCTCCATCCGCTGGAAGTAGCCGTCCAGGTCGACGCGTCTCTGCCCGTCGCCGGCCAGGACCCGCAGGACCAGGGCCTCGTCGAGATGCATCTTGAACGTGCCGTCGTCGCCCGGGTGCAACACCACCCGCGCCGCGCGGTCGGCGTCCTGGGTCTGTATCCCGAAGGCCGGGATATCGACCCCGGTGATGCGGCAGCCCCCCAGGCGGCTCGCCAGCTTCAGGGCGGCCATGTACTGGATGGCCTGGTTGCCCGCGTTGCCCTGCCTGACGATGTTGATCGTGGGCACCCGATCGCCAGTCAAGGCCGGGGCCGCTTCAGCCGCTTCGCTGTCCATCGCTGTTTTCACCAGGGACCACGGGCCGGGCGCTTCAGCAGCAACCTCGGCGACAGTCGAAAGCCTGCCGGCCGTTTGCGTCAGGGCCCGCCGGTCAGGCTTCCGCGGCCTCGAACAACGCGACGATGCGCGGGGCGAGGAAGATGCGGTTGCGATCGTGGCGCTGGTACTGGGCCAGGATGTCGTGCCGCACCAGGGTCTGCACCGCCGTGTTGGCAGTCTGGAACGACACGCCGAGCATCTTCTGCGCCTGCCCCACGGTCACCACCGGCTGGTCGAGTACCAGCTCGGCGAGCCGGTGCGCCTGGCTGTCCGAGCGGACCTGCGCAAGCCTGGTGTGCCAGGCCCTTGCGGTCTGCGTCATGTGGCCGATCCGGCGCTCGGCGGCGGCGCAGCTTTCCACCACCGCCTGCAGGAAGAAGGTCAGCCACGCGTCCCAGTCGCCGCCGAGCAGGGCCGAGGAGAGGCTCTCGCGGAAGCGGACCCGGTTGCCCAGGAAGATGTCAGACAGGAACAGCGGCGGATACCCGGCGGCGAGGCTTATCACCGAGGGCAGCAGGAAGGTGACGAACTCGTTGCCGTCGTCAAACGGTGCAATCGCCTCGACCTGCGCGCAGGCCAGCGCCGCGCGGACCAGCATCGGCAGCATGCTGGAGCCCGCCAGGAAACTTTCCAGGTCCTGCAGGGCGTTGCCGATTTCCTGCGGCGGCGGCGGCACCACGCGCCAGGGTCCCAGACGGTAGCCGCCCAGCGTGATCGGCTTGCTGCGCAGCAAGCCGGCATGCGCCGTGATCCGCTCGTTCAGCCGCCGGTGCATGCCGCACAGCGTCTCGATGGTCGGCTCGTGCTGTGTGCGCACGCTGCCGTCATGCTGCTCGAGCAGGTTGAAATAGTAGCCGACATGGTTCTCGGCCTGCCGCAGGTCGCGGGCCGGCGACGGGCTCGTATCGGCTTCGCGCGCCAGCAGCATGGCCAGCGTGGCGCTGGTGCCGACGAGCTGGCTCGCCGCGATCGCGTCGCGCCGGGCGTGCAGCTGGTACAGGCGCAGCGGCGAGGGCAGCGTGTCGGCCTTGGCCTTCAACTGCCCGAGCGCCCAGGCCGCCTGCTCGAGCTCCGGCAGCCAGCCGCCGGGCGACAGGTTGCGCGGCAATGGTCCGGGCAGGAGGGTGACCATGTTGTCCGACACGCCCGCGGTCCGGACGAAGCGGCGCTCGTCGAGCTTGCGCTCGTCGAAGCCCGCATCGACGCGCTTGGGCGTGTCGTGCGGGGCGTTTTCGAGCAGGCGTCGGTCGAGGGAAACCTCGTCCCGCCGCCGGTCTTCGAGCCGGATGGGGTTGGTCTGTGCAGGTCTTTGCTGCAGTGGCATCACGGTCATCCCGTTCTGTGGCCAGCCGCTGATGGGGTCGTCGTCCAGACACTAATACCGGATTCTACTAAATTGAACGTGGCACGTGATGCATAGCCATGACCGGCTCGCCAATCGGCGACGATATACTTTCGTTAATTTCTCGCTTGCAACGGTTTAGCGCTTGTAACTGCCGTAGTTCGTCAGGGCTTGTATCACAGTCTTGAATATGAGCCGCCGTGCCGACGCCGCTCTCCAGAAACCTTTAGTCGCCGCCTGGTGTAACACTTTCGTGAGCCGTGAGCCGAAACGTTCTTGTTTGGTCCCAGAGCCGCATCTCAGTCGCCGGGGCTGCTCCGCTTGACATCCTGCGCCGGCGCCGCACCATCCGGGGCATGAGACGCACCACCTCCTGGCCGGCCGCGTTGGTGGTGGCCTGCCTTGCGGTCGCGCCGGCCCCGACACGCGCAACGGCGTCCGCCGTGTCGGGTCCGCCGGGGTCCGCTGCCGCGATGCCCGACGCCGCACCCGCACCGCCGATCCGGCTCGACTACGCGCTGTACGGGCATGGCTTCCACGTCATGGACGTCACTGTCGAACTGCTGCTGACGCCGGATGCCTACAGCGTGCGCCTCAACGACCGCACCGTCGGGCTGCTCGGCTTCATGCTGCGGGCCAACGTCACCAGCACCGCGCAGGGCCGCTTCGTCGGCGACGGCGTGCAGCCGGTGCGCTTCACAAGCATCGGCTACTCGCGCGGCGCCCAGCGCCAGACGCAGCTCGACTATGCCGACGGCAATCCGTCGGTGACAGTGCTCGCACCACCGGAGACACGGCGCGATCCGGTGCCGATCACCGCGGCGCGCGGCAGCGTCGACACCCTGAGCGCGATCGCCGAACTGGTGCGCAAGGTCGAGCGCAGTGGGCGCTGCGACGGCAACGCCCTGATCTTCGACGGCCTGCGCCTGACCCAGACTCGTTCACAGACCACCGGCCAGCAGGCCGTGCCGCGGGATCCGGCCGCAGCCTATGGCGGCACGGCGCTGCGTTGCGATTTCGTCAGCCAGCAGACCGCGGGCTTCCTGCATAACGACGACGAGGCGCAACTGCACCGCCCCCAGCACGGCACCGCCTGGATCAACCGGGTGGTTGCGGGCGCCCCGCCACTGCCGGTGCGCATCACCTTCGAGCATCCGAAGCTCGGCCTGGCGACGATGGTGCTGACGCGCGTGGAAGCGGGCGCACCCGGCCAGGCCTCGCCGGGCGGCTAATCCGTCCGGCCGCGAGGGCCGCGGTCCAGCAGCGCGCCGGCGAGGGCCGGGATCTGCGCCAGCCCCTCGGCGCGTGCGTCGCTGCCGCTGGCCATCGCGGCGCCGCCGAAACCCCAGCCGGCGAAGATCGATACGACTCCGGCTCCGTTCGCCGCCGCGATGTCGTTGCGATGGTCGCCCACCATCACCGAGTGCGCGGGATCGCCGCCGGCGCGCGCGATGGTGCCGAGCAGGTGCGCAGGATCGGGCTTGCGGGTGGCAAAGCTGTCGCCGCCACCGATGGCGTCGAGCGCGCGCGCGAGGCCGAGTTCGGCCAGCAGATGCCGCGCGGCGCGCTCCGGCTTGTTGGTGCAGACGGCGAGACGCCAGCCCTGCGCGCGCAGCCACGCCAGCGTCTCGTGCGCGTCCGGGTAGGCCCGGGAGGCCTCCGCGGCACGCTGCTCGTAGTCGGCGGTGAAGCGGCCGATCGCGGCCGAAGCGTCCACACCCGCGACGTCGGCCCTGGCCAGCACGCGGCGCACCAGGGCCGGCACGCCGTCGCCGACCATCACGCGCACCTCCGCTTCGGTGAGCGCCCCTGAGCCCACCAAGCCCGGCCAGCAGCCGGTTGGCGCAGGCGGTGAGATCCTCGAGCGTGTCGACCAGGGTGCCATCCAGGTCGAACACGACCAGGCGCGATGCAGTCATGAACCAGGCTTCCTGTGCGCAGTATCCGGTAACGCATTGTGAAACACGCAAAGCAGCCGGTGTTTGACACTCCGGCCCACGGACAGCTACCCGCAACGGGCCATGCATGCCACTGCCATCCTGCTTGCCGCCGGCCTCGGGACCCGGATGAAGTCGAGCCGTCCGAAGGCGGCGCATGCCCTGGCCGGACGGCCGATGCTGCGTCACCTGATCGAAAGCTGCGGCGCGGTGTTCGACCGCATCGTGGTCGTGGTCGGGCCCGGGATGGACGAGCTCGAGGCGATCGCGGCGCCGCATGCGGTCGTGGTGCAGCAGGAGCGGCTTGGCACCGCGCACGCGGCGTTGCAGGCCGAGGCGCTGTTCGGCGAGGGCGATGTCGCCGTGCTGTACGCCGACAACCCGTTGATCACGCCAGCCACACTCCGGCGACTGCTGGAGGCGCGGCGCGAGCCCGGAACGCGCCTCGCGCTGCTCGCGATGCGGCCGGCCGCGCCGGGGCGCTACGGCCGCGTGGTGCAGCAGGGCGGCCAGGTCGAGCGCATCGTCGAATGGGCCGATGCCGGCGAGGCCGAGCGCGCCATCGGGCTGTGCAATGCGGGCGTGCTGTGTGCCGACAGCGGGGAGTTTGCGCGCTGGCTGCGGGCGGTCCGCGCCGACAACGCCCGCGGCGAATACTACCTGACCGACGTCGTGGCGCTTGCGGCGGCGACCGGCGGCGGTGTGCGTGCCGTCGAGGCGGCCGAGGCCGAGCTGCGCGGCATCAACAGCCGCGCCGAGCTCGCGGAAGCGGAAGCCGCCATGCAGCACCGGCTGCGCCTCGCCGCGATGGAAGCCGGCGCCACCCTGGTGGCGCCCGACACCGTGTTCCTCAGCGCCGACACGGTGCTGGCGGCGGATGTCGTGGTGCAACCGCACGTGGTGTTCGGGCCGGGAGTTACGGTCGGGGCAGGCAGCGAGATACGAGCCTTCAGCCATCTCGAAGGGTGCAGCGTCGGCGAGGCGGCGCAGGTCGGGCCGTATGCCAGGCTGCGTCCCGGCACGCGGGTCGGCGATGCGGCGCATGTCGGAAACTTCGTCGAGCTGAAGGCGGCCGACCTTGGTGTCGGTGCGAAGGCGAACCATCTCAGCTATATCGGGGATGCCAGCATCGGGCCCGGCAGCAATATCGGGGCCGGCACCATCACCTGCAACTATGACGGCGTCTCCAAGCATCGCACCGAGATCGGCGAGCGCGTCTTCGTGGGCTCGAACTCGATCCTGGTGGCGCCGGTGCGCATCGGCGACGGCGCACTGATCGCCGCCGGCAGCGTGATCACCAACGACGTCGAGGCGGATGCGCTGGCACTCGGCCGGGCGCGGCAGGTCAACAAGCCCGGGCAGGGCGCGATGCTTCGCGAGAAGCTGCTCCGGGACAAGCAGGCGCGCGACAAACGCAACAGGGAGACCGGCTGATGTGCGGCATCGTCGGCGTCATCGGCTCGAACCCGGCAGCCCCCATCCTCTACGAGGCGCTGCGCCGGCTGGAATATCGCGGCTACGACTCCGCCGGCATCGCGACCCTGGTGAACGGTCATATCGAGCGGCGGCGCGCCGAGGGCAAGCTGGTCAACCTGGGGGCCGCCCTCGAGCGCGCGCCGCTGTCCGGTACCACCGGCATCGGCCACACACGCTGGGCAACCCACGGCGCGCCGACCGAGGGCAACGCGCATCCGCACGGCACCTCGCTGGTCTCCCTGGTGCATAACGGCATCATCGAGAACCATGCCGAGCTGCGCGCCGAGCTCGAGGCGGACGGCGCGGTGTTCAGCACCGAGACCGATACCGAAACGGTCGCGCGACTGGTCGATCGCAACCTGCGCCTCGGCATGGCGCCGCGCGAGGCGGCGCATGCGGCGCTCGGACGGCTGCACGGTGCGTACGCCATCGCGATGATCTTTGCGGGCCATGCCGAGCTGATGATCGGCGCGCGGCACGGCGCACCGCTGGTGGTGGGCTTCGGCGAGGACGAGATGTTCCTCGGCTCCGACAGTCTCGCGCTGTCGCCGCTGACCCGGCGCATCGCCTACCTGCGCGACGGCGACTGGGTGGTAGTGAGCCGGACGGGTGCCGAGATGTTCGATCCGTCGGGTGCGCCGGTGCCATTCGAGATACGCCAGACCGCGCTCGCCGGCGGCTCGATTGGCAAGGACGGCTACCGGCACTACATGGACAAGGAGTTGCACGAGCATCCGCTGGTGATCGGCCAGACGCTGCGCCGGATGATCGATCCCGCCACCCGGCGCGTGGTGATGCCGCCGCTGCCGTTCGATCTGGCCACCGTGCCGCGCGTCACCGTCACCGCCTGCGGCTCGGCCTTCTATGCCGGCCTGCTCGGACGGCACTGGCTGGAGAGCGAGGCGCGGCTGCCGGTGGATGCGGATGTCGCCAGCGAACTTCGCTATCGCGATGCGCCGCTGACCCAGGGCGGGCTTGCGCTGCTGATCAGCCAGTCCGGTGAGACCGCGGACACGCTGGCGGCACTGCGTGCGTTGCGTGCGGGTGGGCAGCACATCCTGTCGATCCTGAACGTGCCGGAGAGCAGCATGGCGCGCGACAGCGACATGGTGCTGGAGACGGTGGCGGGTCCAGAGATCTGCGTGGCCAGCACCAAGGCGTTCACCGCGCAGCTTTCGGTGCTCGCGTGTCTCGCGATCGCCACCGGTCGCGCGCGCTCGACACTCAGCGCCGAGCGCGAGCTGGAGCTGGTGCAGGCGCTGCTCGACCTGCCGGGCAAGGCGGCCGAATTGTTCGACCTGCGTGCCGACATCCAGCGCGTGGCGGCAATTGTCGCCGAGGCGCGCGACGTGCTGTATCTCGGCCGCGGCGCCTATTTCCCGGTGGCGCTGGAAGGCGCGCTCAAGCTCAAGGAGATCTCCTACATCCATGCCGAGGCCTATGCCGCCGGCGAGATGAAGCACGGCCCGATCGCGCTGATCGACCGCACCGTGCCGGTGGTGGCGATCGCCCCGTCCGGGCGGCTGTTCTCCAAGACCGCGTCCAACCTGCAGGAGGCGCGGGCGCGCGGCGGCCGGCTGCTCGCCTTTACCGATGCCGAGGGTGCCGCCGGGCTGCGCGGGATTGCCGAGGCGATGGTGGTGCTGCCGGAGGCGGACGCCTTTACCGCGCCGATCCTGCACAGCATCGCGGTGCAGATGCTGGCCTACGAGGTGGCGCTGCTGAAGGGCACCGACGTCGACCAGCCGCGCAACCTCGCGAAGTCGGTGACGGTGGAATAGTGCCGTCTGCTTCAGGTCCTGGCGCGACGCCGTCGTCCCTGTTGATCGAGCGGCTGGCCTGGCGCGACGGCGGCTTTACATCGGGCACCCGCTGCATCCCCGAGGAGATGCCGGTGGCGTTCTCCTACAACCGGCTGTCGCATGCCGTGATGATGGCGACGCCCGCCGATCTCGAGGATTTCGCGCGCGGCTTCTCGCTGAACGAGCGCATCGTGGGCAGCCTCGCCGAGATCGAGGAGATCGAGCGCGTCGACTTGCCTGAGGGCACCGGCATCGAGATGCGCATGTGGATCGAGCCCGCCCGTATGGCCGGGCTGGAGACCAGGCGGCGGCGAATCGCCGGACCGACCGGCTGCGGGCTGTGCGGCATCGAGAGCCTGCAGGAGGCGATCGCCGTTCCGGGTGATCCGGTGCCGGCGGGCCACGCGGTTGCGGCCGCCGACATCATGGCGGCGATGGCGGCGATGCGTCCCGCCCAGGCCCTTAACCGCGAGACCCGCGCGGTGCATGCGGCGGGGTTCTTCCAGCCTGGGCGTGGCACAGGTGGGGGCCTGCTCGCGCTGCGCGAGGATGTCGGCCGGCATAATGCGCTCGACAAGCTGGCCGGAGCGCTCGCCGCTGCAGGATGCGACGCCTCGGACGGCATCCTGGTGATGAGCAGCCGGGTCTCGGTCGAGCTGGTGCAGAAGGCGCAGCGCATGGGCGCGGCCATCCTCGCCGCGGTCTCGGCGCCGACGGCGCTCGCGATCCGGACCGCGCAGGCGGCCGGGGCTGACCCTGATCGCGGTCGGGCGCGAGGACGGCTTCGAGCTCTGCACCCATCCGCAGCGGGTGCTCGGGTCCGGCTGCCGTTGAGCACCTCACCACAGGTTCTGGTCCGCGGCGCCGGCGTCGCCGGGGCTGGTCACCGCCGTCACCCTCGGCCGAGCGTGGCGCCCCGGGTGACGCTCGCCGAGCAGGGGCCGCGCATCGGCTCCGGCGCGTCCTGGATCGCCGGCGGCATGCTGGCCCCCTGGTGCGAGGCCGAGACGGCGCCCGTCGCGATCCTGCTGCATTGGCGAGGGTGCGATCGACTGGTGGCTGGCGCATGTTCCGGACGCGCGCGAGGGGCCGGCAGCCCTGGTGCTGGCGCCGGCGCGCGACCAGGGCGAGCTGCTGCCGGTTCGCACGACGCACGCAGGGCCATGAATGGCTCGATGCGGAGGCGATCGCGCAGCTCGAGCCGCGGCTTGCCGGCCGGTTTGGCCGCGCGCT
>CAXMMQ010000002.1:0-145882 GCA_963693035.2 uncultured Lichenicoccus sp. | reverse complement strand
GCGCAGGCCTCCAGCAGCGTGTCGTCGTCGGACGCGACGCTGAGGCGCAGGTAGGGGCTCATCCCGAAGGCCGCTCCCTGCACCACGGCGACATGCCGCTCCTCGAGCAGGGCCAGCGCGAAATCCTCGTCGGTGGCAATCGGCTTGCCGCCGGGGCTGGTGCGGCCGAGGCAACCGGCAATCCCCGGATAGGCGTAGAACGCGCCGTGCGGCATCGCGCAGGTGACGCCGCGCATCGCCCGCAGGGCGGCGACCACGAGGTTGCGCCGGCGCCGGTAGGTCACCCGCATGACCTGCACCAGCTCGGCGCCCCCCTCGAGCGCTGCCACCGCTGCGGCCTGGCTGATCGTGCTGGCGCCGGAGGTGGCATTGCTCTGGATCGTGGTCATGGCGCGTACCAGCTTCGCCGGACCGCCGGCATAGCCGATGCGCCAGCCGGTCATCGCATAGGTCTTGGAAACCCCGCCGATGGTCAGGATGCGGTCACGCAATCCGGGCGCCACCTTGGCCAGCGACGCATGCGGCGGCTCGTCATAGATCAGGTGCTCGTAGATCTCGTCGCACAGCACCCAGACCTGCGGATGGCGCTCCAGCACCCAAGCATAGCCGCGCAACTCGTCCGCCGAGCAGGTGGCACCAGTCGGATTGTTCGGAAAGTTCAGGATCACCCACCTGGTGCGTGGCGTGATCGCCGCCTCCAGCGCCTGCGGGGTGAGTGTGAACTCCAGCGCCTCCGGACATTGCGGATGCACCGCGACGCCGCCGAGCAGCTGGGTGATGAGCGGGTAGCTGGCCCAGTACGGCGCCGGGATCACCACCTCGTCGCCGGGCTCCAGGGTCGCCATCAGCGCATTGAACAGCATCTGCTTGCCGCCATTGCCGACCATGATTTCGTCATCGGCGAACTCGAGCCGGTTCTCGCGCGCGAACTTGGCGCGCACCGCCGCCTTCAGCGCCGCGGTGCCATCCACCGGCGGATATTTGGTGTGCCCGGCCAGGGCGGCGTCGTGCGCCGCGTCGATGGCGTCCGGCGGGGTGGCGAAGTCGGGCTCGCCGAGAGCCAGCGAGATCACCCGGTAGCCGTGCGCCCGCAGGGCGCGCGCGCGGATCGACATGCCGATGGTGGCCGGCACCTGCAACGAGGCAAGCCGCGATGCCAGCTCCGGCATGCGCGCCGCCCTATTTCAGGCCGGCGCAGAAGCGCTCGATGCGCCTGCACGCCTCGCGCAGGCTGTTGGTGTCGGTGGCGTAGCTGACGCGGAAATGCCCCGGGAACATGAAGGCGGCGCCATGCACCGTGGCGACGCCCTCCTCCTCCAGCAACGCGGTGACGAAGCGCTCGTCGTCCTCGATGGCTATCCCGGTGCGGCTGGTCTTGCCGATGCAGCCCTGCATCGACGGATACACGTAGAAGGCTCCTTCCGGCTTGTGGCAGGTGAGGCCAGGGACCTGGTTCAGCATCTCGACCACGAGGTCGCGGCGTCCCTGGTAGGTCTCGACCATGCCGCCGATGAAGTCCTGCGGCCCGGTCAGCGCTTCCAGCGCCGCCGCCTGGCTGATGGAACTCGCGTTCGAGGTGGACTGGCTCTGCAGCTTGTCCATCGCCCGGATCAGCGCCTGCGGGGCGCCGGCATAGCCGATGCGCCAGCCGGTCATCGCATAGGCCTTCGAGCAGCCGTTCATCGTCACCGTGCGGTCGCGCAGAAGCGGCTCGACCTGCACGATGGTCGCCGGCCTGAAATCGCCGTACACCAGCTTGTCGTAGATGTCGTCGGTGAAGATCCAGACATCCGGGTGGCGCAGCAGCACGTCGCAGATCGGCCGCAGCTCCTCCGCGGAATAGGCCGCCCCGGTCGGGTTGTTCGGGCTGTTGAGGAAAAACCACTTGGTGCGGGGGGTGATCGCCGCCTCGAGGTCCTCGGCGCGCAGCTTGAAGCCGGAGTTCGGGCCGCATGGGACGATCACCGGCGCGCCGTCCGCCAGCGCCACGATGTCCGGATACGAGACCCAGCACGGCGACGGGATGATGGCCTCGTCGCCCACGTCCAGCGTCGCCACCATGGCGTTGTAGATCACTTGCTTGCCGCCGGTGGAGACGATGATCTCGTCGGGACGGTAGTCCAGGCCGGCATCCAGCCGGAACCGCTCGGCGATCGCCTGCCGCAGCGCGAGCGTCCCGGCGACATCGGTGTACTTGGTCTGGCCCGCCTCGATCGCCCGGATCGCCGCCTGCTTGACGTTCGGGGGGGTGTCGAAATCCGGCTCGCCCGCCGACAGGCTGATGATGTCGCGCCCGCTCGCCTTGAGCGCCCGGGCCTTGGTCGTGATGGCGATGGTCTGGCTCGGGCTGATCTTGTTCAGGCGGGCGGCGATGAGGTCCATGGGGCCTGTCCGGTGGTGCATGGGAAGCCGCAGGGTAGATCATAACAGGCGGCCGCGAAACCGACCCGGGAAACCAGCAACGCGACTTGCACGAATATGCACGATCATGCAAGTTGCTCCGCGGTCGCGGAGAGCATGGATGAGCGAGCCAGCCTGGTCGATGCCGGACGTCAGACAGCGCCACATACTTGACCATCTGGTCCGCTCCGGTCGGGTCGTCGCGGCCGATCTCGCCAAGCAGTTCGGCGTCTCGGAGGACACTGCGCGGCGCGACCTGCGCGACCTGGCGGCGGCCGGCCTGTGCCAGCGGGTCTATGGCGGCGCGCTGCCGCTGTCGCCGGCCGTGGGTACACTGGCGCAGCGCCAGACCGAGCAGACGGCGACGCTCGGCCAGGCTGCCGCGTCGCTGGTCGCCAGCCTGATGCGGCCACACGGGGTGCTGTTCCTCGATGCCGGCTCCACCAACGTCGCGGTCGCCCGTGCGCTGCCGCCGGACTTGCGTATCACCGTGGTGGCGAACGCGCCGCAGGTTGCCGCGGCAGTTAACGCGTCCGGTGCGATCGAGCTGGTCATGATCGGCGGCCGCGTCGATCCCAGGTGCGGCGCCGCCCTCGGCCTGCGGGCGCTGCGCGACCTTTCGGCGATGCGGCTCGACGTGGTCCTGCTGGGCGCCTGCGCGGTGGACGCAGCGGCCGGCCTCGCCGCCTTCCACCTGGAGGATGCCGAATTCAAGCGCGCGGCGACGCAGGACGGCACGCTCCTGGTGACCACCGCGACCAGCGGCAAGCTGGCGACAGCGGCGCCCTTCGCGGTGTTGCCTGCGAGCCGCCTCGACCATCTCGTCGTCGAGGCGGATGTCCCGCCCGCGCTGCTCGAGCCGTTCCTCGCGCTGGGGATCGGCATCCACCGTGCGGCGGCGCTCGGAGCCGGCCGGTGACGGCGCCCCGACGACCGGGCGCCTGGCCGGTGCCGGCCGGCGCCGAGCAGCGCGCCACGCGCCTGGTGTTCTTCGTCACCGGTTTCGGCAGCGCGGCCTGGGCCGCCCTGGTGCCGTTCGCCCGTGCGCGCGCCGGCCTCGGCGACGGCACCCTGGGCCTGCTGCTGCTGTGCCTGGGCATCGGCTCGATTGTCACCATGCCGCTCTCGGGCGCACTGGCGGCGCGCTTCGGCTGCCGGCGCGTGATCGTCGCGACCGCCGCGGCCGCCGCGATTGCCCTGCCCCTGCTGGCTTCGCTCTCCTCGCTCGCGGGCCTGGTGCTGGCGCTGATGCTGTTCGGGGCCGGCATCGGCGGCCTCGACGTGGCGATGAACGTCCAGGCGATCATCGTCGAGCGCGCCAGCGGACGCTCGATGATGTCCGGCTTCCACGGCCTGTTCAGCCTCGGCGGCATCGCCGGCGCCGGCGGGATGGCGCTGTTGCTCGGCGCCGGTCTCCCGCCGCTGCCGGCGACGCTCTGCGTCTCGCTCGTCATGCTGGCGGCGCTGGCGGCATCCGCCTCGCACCTGCTGCCCTATGGCGCCCTCAATGACGGGCCGGCCTTCGCCGTGCCGCACGGCATCGTGCTGCTCATCGGCCTGTTCTGCTTCGTGCTGTTCCTCGCCGAGGGCGCCGTGCTGGACTGGAGTGCGGTGTTCCTGACCTCGATCCGGCACATGGCGCGGGCCTATGCCGGTCTCGGCTACGCGGCGTTCGCAGCCACGATGACGGCAGGACGACTCGCGGGCGACCGCATCGTCGATGCGCTCGGGCCAAGACGCGTGGTGCTGGCGGGCGGGCTGTGCGCGGCATCCGGCTTCCTTGTGACCCTGGTCGCCGGCTCGTGGCCGCTGGGCTTGGTGGGTTTTGCCCTGGTCGGGGTCGGCTGCGCCAACATCGTGCCCGTGTTGTTCAGCGCCGTCGGGCGGCAGCAGGTCATGCCCGAACCGGTCGCGGTGCCCGCGATCACCACCCTGGGCTATGCCGGCATCCTTGCAGGCCCGGCCGGCATCGGCTTCATCGCCCACCTGTCCAGCCTGCCGGCGGCGTTCGCGATCATCGCCATGATGCTGGTCGCGGTGTCGCTGGGCAGCCGGATGCTCTGACGCAAACCGGCAGTCGCGATGAGGTCAGGCGATCGCGAACAGGTTGTAGCCCCAGCCCGGCAGGTCGAGATACAGCCCCTCGCCGGCCATGGCGTCGGCGTCGCGGGCGTAGTGCTCCGGGCCGAGCCGGTCCGACAACGAGACCAGTTGCCCGGCCAGTCCCGCATGCGCGAGGCGGATGCGGCACTGGCCCCGGCTGTCGCCGTAATTGACCACCCCGAGCAGCCTGGGTCCGGTCGCGTCCGACCAGAACGCGGCGCTGAACGCCCGGTGGCTCGGATTGCCCTCCCAGGCGGCGTCCACCGCGAGCGACCGGTAGGTCCCGGTCCGCAGCACCGGATCGCGCAGCACCGAAAGCAGGTCCAGGTAGAACTCGTGCACCGCGACGTCGATCTCCTCGACCGGGCCGCGGTTGAGATGAATCGGGATATGCGCCCGCGCGCCTTCGAGCTGGCCCTGGTGGAACAGGCGCAGGCCGGGCGCGGTGAAGCACAGGACCGCGGCGGCCTTGTGCCGCGGCAACGGCAGGGTTGCCGCCGCACGCGGCTCGTCATGGTTTTCCAGGAACCGGGCGAGGTGCGCCTGCCAGTGCGGATCGTCGGCGAGCAGGTCGCGCACACGCGGCCCGTCGCCTCCGACAAGCGCGTCGTACAGCCCCTTGTCGTAGGCGAAGTCGAAGCCGTGGGCGATCATCTCGCGGTCACGACCCCAGTAGACTTCCGCCATCAGGCAGAAATCCGCATGCGCCGCGCGCAGCCGCGGAATGCTGTCCTGCCAGAAATCCGGCACCGCCCGGCCGTTGATGATCCCCGGCCAGGTCTGGCGGAACACGTCCGGCAGCAGCAGCATCGCCATGTCGCAGCGCAGCCCGTCGCAGCGCCCGGCGATGTCGAGCAGCACGTCGCCCATCGCCGCCTGTGTATCGGGGTTGGCGTAGTCGAGCTGCACCGTGTCGACCCAGCCGGGAAAATACGGGTCGCGGCCATGCGCCAGCACGATCGACCCCGTCCCCCGCGGGCTCTCGACCCGCAGCCAGTCCTGCGGTCGCGACGCCAGATCGGCCGCGGCGCCGTGCACGAACAGGCTGGGGCGGTCGGTCACCCAGGGGTGATCCGGCGCCAGATGGTTCGGCACGAAATCAAGCATCAGCCGCATCCCAGCGGCGTTCACCCGGCGGCGCAGCCGCTCCAGGGCCGCGTTGCCGCCGAAATCGGCGTCGGCGACGTAGCCGGAGATCGCATACGGCGACCCGCTCACATCCTCCGGCCGCAGATCGGGCAGCGCCTGCCGGTAGTCGTCCTGCCAGGCCGCATTGCTGCGCGAGATCGAGCGGCCGACGGCGCCAGTCTGCCAGACGCCGAGAAACCAGATCCAGTCGAAGCCGAGTTCCGCCACCGCCCGCAGCGCCTCGTCTGGAATATTGTCGAACCCGGCCTGGCGCCCGTAGCGGGCGCTGATCGAGGCCAGCAGCACCCTCGTATTGATCTGGTAGAGGATCGGATGCCGTGGCGTCGCCAAGCGGGCCGTGCTGTCGTGAGCTGGCAAGACATGCTCCGTTGCCGCCGCGGGCGGATCATCCCGACCTCACGCGAACCCTGCTAACGCACGAACCTCGGACGCGGTCATCCCGTCCGCGCGCATCGCCCGCAGGGTCCGGGCGCCGTCGCGCTTGGCCAGCCGCCTGCCGTCCCGGTCCAGCAGCAGATCATGATGTAACCAGGCTGGTGGCGTCCAGCCCATCAGGGCCTGCAGCAGCCGGTGCACGTCGGTGGCAGGGCGCAGATCCTCGCCGCGCACCACCAGGGTGACACCCTGACGCCAGTCATCGTGTGTCACGCAGAGATGGTAGCTCGCGGGACTGTCCCGGCGGGCCAGCACGACGTCGCCGAACCGCTCCGGGCGGCACCGCCAGTCCTGGCCGGTCGCCGCGTCCAGCGCCCGCAACTGGTGGTCGGGGTCGGGCAGGCTGTCGAGGGCCGCGCGCATGTCGAGGCGCAGCACGTACGGCTCGCCGGACGCGACCCGCTGCCGCCTCCGACCGGGTTGCAGGCCGCGGCAGGTGCCGGGATAGAAGGGCGCATGGTCGGGAGTGAGATGCGGCGCGTGGGTGCAGGCTGCCGTCTCGCGGCCGATCGCCGCCCGGCTGCAGAAGCACTCGTAGAGCAGCCCGCGTCCGTGCAGCGTGCCGAGGACCTCGCGATACTCATCGAGATGCGCGGACTGCACCCGGACCGGACCGTCCCAGTCGATGCCGAGCCAGGCGAGATCCTCCGGGATGGCGCCGGCGAGATCCAGGCGGCAGCGCTGCGGGTCGATATCCTCGAGTCGCAGCAGGAACCGGCCGCCAGCAGTGCGGGCGGCATGCCAGCCGGCCAGGGCGGAGGCGGCGTGGCCGAGATGCAGCAGCCCGGTCGGGCTTGGCGCGAAGCGGGTCACCAGCGCCGGAATGTTGCAGTTCGGGGACAAGGTGATCACGGATTGTGCAGCCAGCTTGCGGGTCCATTGGGTGTCTGCAATAGATTGAACAGGTAATCGACGGCGCAGCGTGATCGCCCGTGCGACTGAACGCCATGCTGCCAGCCGCGATCCGGGAAAGGATGCGCTTTGCTTCATGGCGGCCAGCATTATCCGGCTCTGGTCCTGAACGCGGACTTCCGGCCGCTCTCCTATTTCCCGCTTTCGCTCTGGTCCTGGCAGGATGCGGTCAAGGGGGTGTTCCTGGACCGTGTCTCGGTGCTGAACGAATACGACACCGTCGTGCATTCGCCGAGCCAGGCAATCCGGCTGCCCAGCGTGATCGCGCTGAAGGACTATATCCCGACGGCGCGGCGACCCGCCTTCACCCGGTTCAACGTCTTCCTGCGCGACAATTTCTCCTGCCAATACTGCCTCGACCGGCTGCCGACGCACGACCTCACCTTCGACCACGTGATCCCGCGCAGCCGTGGCGGCCGCACCACCTGGGAGAACGTCGTCACCGCCTGCGGCACCTGCAACCTGCTCAAGGGCTCGCGGCTGCCGCGGGAGTGCCGCATGCACCCGCGCCGCGTTCCGGCGCAGCCGACCACCTGGGAACTGCAGGATAACGGCCGCGCGTTCCCGCCGAACTACCTGCATGAAAGCTGGCGCGACTATCTGTATTGGGACAGCGTGCTGGAAAGCTGAGAGACCGTTTGATCATGCTACGAGGGTGGTCATCCGACACGCCGGGCGGCGCCTGAATGCGCTTCTGACTCACCCTAGCGCATGCTCAACCGGTCCCTGAAACCCGGGGCGCGCTGTCGCGCCTTTCGCGGCTCGGGATGCGGTTCCGATGTTCGTGGTCTATGGCCTGCTCATCTACCTCGTTCTCATGCTCATGGCCGCTGCGGTCATCATCCGCCGGGGCGCGTGGCGTGATGCGTCAGGCATCTGCGGACGGCGCACGCAGCGGCGCCAAGCCCGTGCGGCGCCGCTGCTGCACGGCACGTCGATGCGCGGGCGGCCGATCCGCTTCTATCGCTCGCCGCTCGCCGGGCCGGATTTCCCGTGGGTCGTGCTGCGCGACCTGTTCGAGATGGCGACCGACGGCGCGGCGTATTCGGTCTCGTCGGAATGGATCTATGCCTCCCGGCCGGAGACCGCACAGGCGGTGCTGACCGAGCGAGGGGCCGAGCTGATGCTGTGCTTCGGGGCAGCCTGCGCGTTGCTCACGACGCTGGCGCGCGACGCAGGTGGCCGGCCGCGCTGCGCGGCTTCAAGGAGTGCATGGCGGAGGCCTATGTCCTGCAGTGGGCCGGCCTCGACCGCCAGCAGTTCCTCGAGCTTTGTGCCGCCGCCTCCGCCCGCGGCGCCGCCTGAACCATGCCAAGGCAGCCTGGGAGCCGTGCGCCGCGATCAGGCCGGCGGACGATCGAAGACCTGGCTGAACATGGCCAGCAGGTGGCTGTCGAGCTTGCCCTGCATGCCCTGCATGATCCTGAAGGCATCGTGGCCGGCCAGCGCCTGGCGATACGGCCGGCACTCGATCAGGGCGGTGAAGACGTCGCAGATGGTGACGATGCGGACAGGGTCCGAGATGGCGGCGCCGGCCAGCCTGTCCGGATAGCCGGTGCCGTCGAGCGCCTCGTGATGGTGCCGGACCACGTCGAGCGTCATCGCCTCCGGTCTGGCCTCGGGAGTGCTCTCCTGGCGGCCCTGGGCGACCAGCAGGCTGTGGCCGACGGCGGCATGGCTGCGCATGATGGCCTGCTCGCGCGCATCCAGCGTGCCGGTCTTGTTCAGGATCTCCAGCGGGATCGTGCCCTTGCCGATATCGTGCATCAGGGCGGCGCGCGTCAGCCGATCGCAGTCGGTGTGGCTGAAGCCGAGTGCGAGCGCGTAGGCGGCGACGAAGCCCGCGACCGTCATGCAGTGACGGTAGGTCCGGTCGTCGACGTTGGATACCAGGCGGAGCCAGCCATGGATGCCGTCCCCGGCGATGGCTTCCAGCATGATGTCGGATGCCTCGACCACCGAGTGCAGGCTGATGCGGCTGCCCTGCATCGCGGCAGCCAGCATGTCGGCGATCGCCATGCCGACATCGGCGGCGGCTGCGGCCGGCATCGTGCCGGCATCCGCCCGGCTGACGGAGTCGCGCAGCCATGGCCGCAGCGTCGCCGCGAGCACGCGGCACGAGCTGTCGACGCCCAGCACGGCGGAGGCGCCCAGCGCCCTGGCCTGCACCTCGTCGCGCTGGCTGGCGTCCGGGATGAGGCACAGGATCGGCGTGTGCTGCTGGCGGAACGGCTCGAAGGCGGTGCGGAGCTGCCGGATCCTGTCGACGCCGCGGGGCGCCACATCGCTGACGATCGCGGCGATCACGCCGTGCGGGATCATGGCATGACCGGACGCCGCGTCCTGCTCCGGGCCCGCGAGCGACACCGGATCCAGCAGGCAGAGGGTGCGCACCGGCTGCAACAGCGCCAGGCTGCGGCGCAGCGACGGCGTGCCTTGCGGATCGGCGGTCACGAGAAGGATGCTCTTGGGCTGCGTCACGTCAGCTTGGGCCTCTGCGGAGCGCCTCCGGCCGGGTGTCCGGACGGGTCGCTTCGGCAGTGTGACCCGCAAAGCTTAAGCAAAAGCTTCGAGGCGGACCCGGCCTGGAGCGCCCGGCTCAGGTCCCGAGCAGGTGCAGGAAGCCGCGCAGCTTGCCGAGGAACATGTCGGGATGGGCGAGCTGTGCATCGTCGGTGGTGACAACGGTGCGGCGCAGGGCCGCCTGGCCGCGCTGGGCGACCGCATCGAGGGCGGCCGCGAGGGCCGGCTCCGCCTTGATCGCGGTCGCGATGTCCGCCTTGTCGAGGCGGTAAGCCTTCATCGCGGTCAGCGCCGTCGCAGAGGCCGAGAACGGCGCGTTGGTGATCACCCCGATGGCGCCGAGGCTCTCGCCCGGGCTCATCCGGTAGACCACGCGCGGCCCGGATGGCCCGTCGATGGTGATCTCGGCGACGCCCGAGGCGATCATGAACAGCTCCTGCGGTGCGTCGCCCTGGTGGATCAGCCGGTCGCCGGACTGCAGCCAGACCGGCCGGAAGCGCTGCACCAGCAGGTCGCGCTGCCTGGCCTCGAGGCTGCCGAACAGGTCGGATTCCGCCAGCAGTTGCGCCACCGTCGGCACCGTCACCTGCGGCGGGGCCGCAGCACCCGCCAGGGCGAGCGCAATGCCGGCATGGTGCAGGTGGCGGTGGATCTGGGTGAACAGCTCGGTGCGGGCGGTCGCCAGCCCCTCGCTGCTGTCCACCGAGAAGCTGATCTCGTAGATCGCGCCGTCCCCCTGCAGGCCGGTGCAGGCCACACCCGGCGGCGGGGTGGCGCGCAGCAGGCGACAGGCGCGGGTCGCCGACAGCAGCGCGTTCTGGCACTGCTCGGGGACCGCATTGGCGTCGAGCCGCACCTCGATGCTGTCGCCGCGCATCAGGGTGGGCGCACTGCGGTTCACCAGCCGCGCCTTGGCGATGATGCTGTTCGGGATCACCGCGATGTTGCTCTGGCCGGTGGCGATCTGCGTCGAGCGCCAGTTCACCTGCACCACGTGGCCCTCGATGCCGCCTTCCACCCACAGCAGGTCGCCGGGCTTGTAGGGCTTCTCCAGCCCGACCGCGATGCCCGAGAACACGTCGGACAGCGTGCTCTGCAGCGCGAGGCCGAGCACGATGGCGATGACCCCGGAGGTGGCCAGCAGGCCGCGTATCGGCACGGTGAAGGCAAAGTTCACGATCGCCAGGATGGTGGCCACGTAGATCGCGCCGGCCAGCAGATCCGAGATGATACGCGTCTCGCGCGGGCGCCCCTCCAGCACCACCAGCAGGCGCGCCAGCCCGATGGCGATACGTGCCCCGACCAGCCACCAGCCGGCCTCGATGAATTGCTGCCAGAGCTGAACGCTGGCCCGCGGCGCGTGGTAGCGCGGCTGCAGCGGCGAGCCGACTACCTGCTCCAGCAGGATGGTGAGCAGCGCGAAGGCGGTGATCTGCCAGGCGACGCGCAGCCAGAGCGGCCAGCGCAACCCGAGCAGGTGTGCGAGCCGCGGCACCAAGGCGGTCACTACGAGCAGCAGGGTCGACAGCAGCAGGGGCAGCAGGCCACCCACCGCCACGTTGCTCGTCCAGTCCAGTGTCACGTCCCTCGCCGGCGCGCCCGTCCGCGCGGCCTCCAGTTTTCCACGAAGAAGGCCGGGATGCCAGATGCTCGCCCTCACGCAACCGCCGAGCGCAACGGCGCGGGCCGCGTCGCGTTATCAAGGGACGGTCAAGGGGAGCAGGATCATGCAGGCGGTCTGGAACAGTCAGGTCATTGCCGAGAGCGAGGACATCGTCAGCGTCGAGGGCAACGCATACTTTCCGCGCAGCGCGTTGCGCGAGGATGTGCTGGTGGAAAGTGCCCATACCAGCGTCTGTCCCTGGAAGGGTACCGCGCGCTACCTCTCGCTCGACGTCGGCGGCAAGCGCAACGAGAACGCGGCCTGGTACTACGACGCGCCGAAGCCGGCGGCTGCGGAGATCAAGGGCCGGGTGGCGTTCTGGAAGGGTGTCCAGGTCAAGCCCTGAGACCGGTTTGCGCACGCGACGCGTCCTGGCCAGGATGTCCTGATGCTCCACTCCCCGCCGCCGCAACGCCCACGCATCCATGAGGCGGCGGCGCAGTCCGCCTCGTTCAACGATTTTCTTGATGCCGAGCAGGACCGGTTCAGGGCCCGGGAGCGCAGGCAGGCGCGCCGCGTGGCGCTGTATGCGGTGATCGGCGCCGTTCTCGTCGTCGGCATCGGCGTCTGGGGCTTCGGCGTGGAGACCAACACCCGCCATGCGCCGATCCACTGGCAGAAGCTGGCGCCATCGATCGCGGTAGTGATCAGGCCGCACTGATCACTACCTCTCTTTCGTCATGCCGTCGCGAGCATGCTCTCGAGCACTTCGTGCGCCGCTGCCTTCACGCCCTGGAAGATCGTATCCTCGGAGGGCAGCGCCAGGCCGAGGACAGTGGCGATCTTGCGGAATGCCACGATCGACTGCACGACCAGCGGGCTGCCGGTCTCGAGCGTGTCGAGCTGCGCCTGCAGCCTGGTGATGGCGGCCGCGACGGTGCCGTCCGCGGTGCCGATCGCGTTCTGGATCGTGACCGAGATCGGCGCCAGCTTGCCGGCAAAGGCGATGCCGATCAGGCCGGGCAGCGACGTCAGCACGCCGCTCTCGATGATCGAGATGTCGGTCGTTGTCGTGGCGGACATGCAGGTCTCCATGGATGGTTGAGGGCGCATGGTGCGCTGTCCCAAGCCCGGACCCGTGGTGTTTCGCTCGATAGCGTAACGGCTTGCCTCGACATGATCGGCGGTTCCGCAAAGCCATCGAGGCGGGCCAGAGCATGATCCGATCGATCATGCTCCGCTTGTCGTTTAATAGAGCAGCTTTATCCGACACTTGGCATCGCGCAGCGGTTCCAAGTGAACGGATGCTGCTCTAGGCTTGCTGCATGCTGTTCCGTGAAGGTCCCTCTCCAGTGCTGGCCATCAGCCAGCCGGCGCATGCCTGGATATCGGGCCAGTTGCTGAAGGCCTGGGCGGGCGAGCTCGACGAAGCGTTGCTGCTGGCGGCGGAGCAGCACGATATCGGCTGGCTGGACTGGGAGGCCGATCCCGGCTTCGATCAGCGCACCGGCCGGCCAACCCTGTTCCGCGATGTCGGTGCGGCGATCCACGCGCCGATGTGGAGGCGCGGCGTCGAGCGTGCGCTGGCGGCCTGGGGGACCCGGGTCGCGCTGCTGATCTCGCGGCATGGCGGCGTGATCTACCGTCGCTTCACCGACCGCCACCGTCTGTCGCAGGCCGATGCGGATGCCGCCGCCCGCTACCTGGAGACCCAGGCGCCGGTCGAGGCGACTTGGGCCGCATCGCTTGCGCTCGACCAGGCGGTGCTGGACCACGACACATTGCTGCTGGCCTGCGTCGACACACTCTCGCTCGCCCTGTGCGGCGAAGTGGCGGTGCCGCTGGAGGTCGCCGCCCCTGACCCTGGCGGCGGGACGCGGCAATTGCGGTTGCAGGCCGCCGGCACCGACGGTTCAGAGTTCACCGTCTCACCCTGGCCGTTCCGCACCACGCAGGTCGTGTTGGTCGCCGAGGCCCGGCCGTTGCCGGCGGCCGGCCGGTTCGAGTGCGAGGATGCGATGCGAGGCTGGCTGGCCGCGCCGGAGCGGGTGGCGCTGCGGTTCAGGCTGACGGCATCCGGACCCTGAGTGCGGCACGGCTCTTGCTCGGATATCCGCGGCCACGGGAAGACAACAGGATGATGCTGAAGCTGAGGCATGTGCGAGGCGGTCTCCTGGTCGCTCTCGCCGCACTTGCCGCTTTTGTGGGATGCAGCCCGTCCATGGCGGCCGATGCCGGCAAGGCCGCGATCCTGCTGCCGGGCAGCATCAACGACCATAGCTGGAACGCGCTCGGCTATGCGATCGTGCAGAGCCTGAAAACGCACGACTATGCGGTGGCCTACTCCGAGAATGTCGCCGATGCCGACGAGGAGCAGGCGCTGCGCGACTATGCCGGACGCGGCACCTCGATCGTGATCGGGCATTCCGGCCGGTTCATGTCGTCGATGGAGGATATCGCCGCCGACTTCCCGCACACCCAGTTCATCGTGACGTCGGGCAACGAGGGCGCGCCGCCGAACGTCATGTCGATCGACTGGAACAATGCGCAGTTCGGCTGCGAACTCGGCATGCTGGCCGCGCGCATGAGCCGCACCGGCAAGGTGGCCGGCGTGTACGGGCTCGAGGGAGTTCCGAACATCACGGCGCAGGCCGGCGGTTTTCGTATCTGCGCGACGCGGGCGGGAGCGAAGGTCACCATCCTCTATGTCAAGGACATGGAAGATGCGGCCTCGGCAAAGGAGGCGGCGCTCGCCCTGATCAACAATGGCGTGGACGTGCTGACCGGCAAGCTGAACGCGGCGCAATCCGGCCTGGTGGAGGCCGCGCGGGAGAAAGGCGTATATGTCACCGGGCGATCGCTCGACGATGCAAAATCCGCGCCGCGCGCGGTCCTGACCAGCATCATCGAGGACTGGCCTGCGATGTTCGGAACCGTCGCCGATGACGTAAAGGCGGGCAAGCTCTCCGGTCGGTTCGTGCAATACGGCTATGACACGCCGCCGGTGACCGGCGCCTCGCTGCACTATGCGGCGGGACAGGAATTCAGTCCGGTGGTGCCGGCTTCCGTGGTTGCCGAGCTGCGCCATGCCGAGCAGCAATTCGCGTCCGGCGCGTTGTCGGTCAAGCCGACGCGCGCCGATGCCCGCGCCGGAGGCTGACGACAGCGGCTGCGACGAAATCGGGTGGCGATGACGCCGATGCTGCAGATGCGCGGCATCGTCCGACGCTTCGGCGCGGTCACGGCGCTAGACGCCGTCGATCTCGATGTCTGCGCCGGGCAGATCGTCGGCCTGCTCGGCGAGAACGGCTCCGGCAAGAGCACGCTGATGCGCATCCTGTTCGGCATGCTGCGACCGGATGCGGGCGGCATCGTCTTCAAGGGTGGCGAGTTGTCCGGCCATACTCCGGCGCAGGCGATGCGGGCCGGGCTGGGCATGATCCACCAGCATTTCACCCTGGTCGAGGCAATGACCGTGCTGGAGAACGTCATGCTCGGCTGGCCGCGCGCCGGGCGGGTGCTGCGGCGGCGCGAGATCAGCCGCATGATCGTCGAAACCGGCGCGCGCTACGGGCTCGAGGTCGATCCCGGCGCCCGGGTGCGCGACCTGCCACTGGGCCGGCGGCAGCGTGTGGAGATACTCAAGGCGATCCTGCGCGGCGCCGACCTGCTGATCCTCGACGAGCCCACCTCGAACCTGGCTCCAGCCGAGGTAGATGGCCTGCTCGGCGTGCTGCGCCGGCTGCGACAGGATGGCACCGGCATCGTTCTCATCAGCCACAAGCTGCCGGAAGTGCTGGCGGTGTGCGACGACGTCGTGGTGCTGCGCGCCGGCCGGGTGGTAGCGCGACTGCCGGTTGCGGCGGCAACCCGGCAGAGCCTGGCAGCCGCCATGCTTGGGCCCGGCATGGCGGGTGCGGCGGTCAAGGCCGGCCGGGGAACCGTGGGGGCGGTGCGGCTGTCGGTGCGCGACCTGCGTGGCGGACCGCCCGGCGGCATGGTCCTGGGGGGCGTGAGCTTCGAGATCCGTGCCGGCGAGGTGCTGGGCGTCGCCGGGGTGGATGGCAACGGCCAGATCGAGCTGGTCGACAGCCTGGCCGGACTGCAGCGTCCGGCGGCGGGGCGGATCACGCTCGACGGGCGGGACATCACCTTCGCCTCGGTGACCGCACGGCTTCGCGCCGGCCTCGCCTACAGTCCTGCCGACCGCGCGCAGACCGGGCTGGTGCGCGGGATGAGCATCGCCGACAACCTGGCGCTGCGGCAGGACCGCCGCACGCCACGGCGACGTGGCCTGCTGGCCCGGCAAGCCGAGCGGCTGATACGGGAGTACGACATCCGGGCGCCCGGACCGCAGGCTGTGGCCGCGACGCTTTCCGGTGGCAACCAGCAGAAGATCGTGCTGGCGCGCGAGATCGAGCGCGCACCCGGAATCCTGATCGCGCACCAGCCGACCTGGGGCCTGGATCCCGGTGCGGCCGGCTTCGTCCTGCAGCAGGTCGCGCGCCTGCGCAGCGCGGGTGCCGCCATCCTCTACGTGGCCTCCGACCTGGAGGAGGTGCTGTCGGTGTCCGACCACGTCGCGGTCTTGTTCGAGGGCCGCATCGCCGGCATCGCCCCGCGCGCCGAAGCCCGCATGGATCAGCTCGGACTGTGGATGGCGGGCGGCTCGGCGTGAGCGGCGCTGGCAGCGTCTTGCAGACGTTGGGAGCGCGCCTGGGGCTGGCGGCGCTGCTGTCCGGCCTGACCGCGGTGCTGCTGGTGGTGCTGTCGGGCCATGATCCGGTCGCGGCCGTGCAAGCGCTGGCGGCGGGCGCGTTCGGCACGCGCAGCCTCATCGGCGCAGGCTTGGACCGCAGCACGCCGTATCTGCTGGCTGGCGTCGGCGTGGCGCTGTGCTTTCGCGCCGGCATCATCAATATCGGCGCCGAGGGACAGATCGCGGTCGGTGGCCTGGGTGCGACAGCCGCGGCCCTGGGTGCGCCGGTTGGCAGCCCTGTCGCCGCGATCACCCTAGCGCTGATCGCGGGCGCGCTGGCCGGCGCCGCCTGGTCGGGTCTGGCCGCGCTGCTGCATCTGGTGCGTGGCGTGCACGAAGTGCTGGCGACGCTGCTGCTCAACTTCGTGGCGCTGCTTCTGGTGCAGCTCCTGCTGGCCGGGCCGCTCGGGCAGGCCGGTGCCGGGTTCCTTCAGTCCCCGCGATTTCCACCGTCGGCACGCCTGCCCCGGCTGCCGCTGCTGGACGTGCATCTGGGCTTCCCGCTGGCCGTGCTGGCGGCGGCGGGAGGCACCGTGTTGCTGTGGCGGACCCGCCTCGGCTTTGGACTGCGCGTGCTCGGCGCCTCGCGTTCGGCCGCGCGCTATGCCGGTTTCCGGCCGCCGGTGCTGACGATGCTGGTGATGCTGCTGGCCGGCGCCCTAGCCGGGCTCGCGGGTGCGATCGAGATCCTCGGGCTGCACCGTCGCCTGGTCGAAGGCTTCAGCAACGGCTTTGGCTTCCGGGCGGTGACGGTGGCGCTGCTCGGCCTGCTCGAGCCGGTGCTGGTGGTGCCGGCGGCGCTGTTCGTGGGCTTCATGGAGGCCGGAGCGTTGTCCATGCAACGCGAGGTCGGGGTGCCGACCGCGATGGTGACCGTGCTGGAGGGGCTGACCGTGCTGTATGTCCTGGCCGCGACCTCGCGTCGCGGCTTACGCTGAGGCCGCCGGGTGGACCTGCTCGCAAGCGCGATCCGCATCGGCACGCCGTTGCTGCTGGCAGCACTCGGCGGATTGCTGTCGGAGCGTGCGGGCGTGTTCGCCGTCGGGCTGGAGGGCATGATGCTGGCGGGTGCGTTTGCCGGCCTGTTCGGCGCCTGGGCGACGGGCAGTGCTGCGGTCGGCCTGCTTTGCGCCATGCTCGGCGGCGGCGTGATCGGGGTGCTGGTCGCCGTGGTCGCGGTGCGAAGCCGGGCCGACAACATGGTGACCGGACTGTCGGCCAATATCGTGGCGCTCGGCGCAACCGGTATGCTGCTGCGGCTGCTGTCGCAGCGTGGCGGTGCGTCCGGTGGCGAGGCGATGCACTGGGTGCCGCTGGCTGCCTGGTCGCCGCCCGGCCTGGGCCGGCTGCCGGTGCTGGGGCCGCTGTTCGTGCAGCCGCCGCTGACCTGGCTTGGGCTTGGAGGCTGCGTCGCCCTCACCTGGTTCCTGCGCCACAGCGCTATCGGGCTGACGCTGCGGGCCGCGGGCGAGAGTCCGGCTGCCGCGCTGGCCGCTGGTGCCGATCCGCGCCGGGTGCGCGAGCGCGCGGTGGTGGCGGGGGCGATGGTGGCCGGCCTGGGCGGCGCGGTGCTGTCGCTGCAGCAGGTCGGCAGCTTCACCGAGGGAATGACGGGTGGGCGGGGCTATCTGGCACTGGCCGCCCTGATCGTCGGCCGCTGGACACCGTTCGGAGCCGCGCTGGCCTGCCTGATGTTCGGGGGCGCCGAGGCGCTGGAGCTGCATCTCGAGGCGGCGGGAGTTGGGATTAACCCGTATCTACTGCAGATGACGCCCTACCTGGCAGCGCTGACGGTGTTGGTGCTGGTGGGACCCTCGGCACAGATGCCGGCGGCAATCGGTCGGTCCTACGCCAATGACGAAACTAGATAATGCCGGGTGAGCGCGCGAATTTTGTTACGACATCGTCGAGGTTGCCTCGGTGCGCGATTAAAGCGGCGACGACGCTTTGGATGAATTTGGACTTGGATGGACGCGGGAAGCGTGGCATTCTGAAAAATGATGCAGGCAAGCGAAGTGCAAGAGCGGGCTGATCGAACAGCGGGGCTTCTCGTCACTGTCGTAATAATAAATCACAATTACGGACAGTTCCTCCCGGCCTGTATCGAAAGCATTCTGGCGCAGACCCATGACCGGGTGGAAATCATTGTCGTCGATGACGGCTCGACCGATGGCTCCGCCGCCATACTGGCATCCTATGGTGATCGTATCTCGACGATCCGGCAGGAGAACCTTGGCCATGTGCGGGCGTTCAATACTGGCTTTGCCGCGAGTTGCGGCGACGTCCTCCTGTTCGTTGATGCCGACGATTTGTTATATCAGGATTGCGTGGAAACTGTCCTGTTGGCTTGGCGTCCCGGCCTGTCGAAAGTGCAGTTCCGGCTCGATACGATCGATGCATCGGGTACCGACCTGAACATGCCGTTTCCGGCCTATTCGGCAGCCCTGGACGCCGGCGAGATCCGCCGCAGGTCGATTGCGAATGGCTACTACCCGTGGCCGGTCTCGACGGGAAATGCGTATGCGTGCGACTACCTGCTCGCGGTTATGCCGGTTCCTCACCCGCGTATCTGGAAGGCGCCCGACGGCTATGTAAACAAGCTGGCGCCGCTGTTCGGCGACGTCGAGACGTTGCCGCGGCAGCTTGGTGCCTACCGGGTGCACGGCAGTAATCTCTGGGCGTCGTCGGCGAAGAAAGTCAACCTCGCCGGCTATACGCGCAATGTTCGGTTCGATCGCGACCTGCACAATAAGTTCGCCGAGGTCGCGGCGAGCCGGGGCCTGCAGGTCGGGTCCTACATCGACCGGATGGTGCCGCAATGGATCGAGGTGAGGCTGCTCTCGTTCCGGCTGCGCCAGAAAGAGCACCCGGTCGAGGATGACACGGTCGGCCGATTGCTCTGGCTTGCCCTGCGGGCGGCGATGCGGGCGGACGGGCTGACACCAAACGGCCGCCTGCTCTGGGTGCTTTGGTTCCTCGCCATCGCCCTGGCTCCGAGGGCTCTGCTCCTCCGCCTGCTGCGACTGGGACGCATCCAGAGCAGCCGCGCGCCGCTGGCTCGTCTAATCGTGCGGGCCTCCCGGTCTTCCGCCTAGCAGGCTGCTGAAGAACTCCCGCTGCTGGCGATCCGACATGCCTTTTCTTGTGCTCCAGTGCTGACGGCGAGACGGCCGCTCCGGTGCTCGGAAAGTCACGCCGGCGGCGGTCCTGCGGACCGCTCTCATCTGGCAGCGGGAGTTCTTCAGCAGCCTGCTAGAGCATCATCCGATCGACCTTGCTCCTCAATCGGATAAAGATGCTTGCCATAACAAACAACCAGAGACGTTTGCCGATCCACTTTGTTCGGAGAAGACCCAAACAGGCTGCTGAAGTACTCAAACTGCCGGCGATCTGACACGTCTCTCCTGCGAACCCTCTCATCAAGCGGAGGGAGTTCTCCAGCAGCCTGGCAGAACAAGAGCGGCTCGACGGGTGCCGCTGGTTCTCCCGCATCGAGCGACAAGCCGGGCCTGATGTAGGGGCCGTGTTCCAGCTTGCGAGCATTGTGCGCACCGCGCCCGCTGCCGTTCCGGAAGACAGCCCTCGATCAATCTGCCTGCATCCAATGCGACGGCGGCCGCACAATCGTTGCCATAACGAAAATAGATCTACCGTTCGCGGAATCTTTACCCTTAAAATTACGTTTGCAGCGAAGTGCGGCCTCCGGGTCGCAGCCGGCGGCAGGGCTTCGCTACGCTAAGACAAGGATGGGTTGCAACGACGCTGACGGCAGTTTCGCATCCGAATAGGTAATTACAGTGGCCGCCCGACGATCAAGACAGCCCCAAATACGAATTTTCATTACGTAAACAAAACGTATTCATGCATTCAGAGGAAGCAAGATGACCACTTCGACCGGTAGCGCCGGCGCCGCGACGTCCTCCACTGCGAGCACCGTCGGTCTCTTGCCGCTCGTGACCTACAACTGGAACCCCGCCACGCAGCTCAGTGGCTATCTCGCCGCCCAGGCCGCGGTCGCCGCCGGCGTTGCAGGGGCGCAGGCAACGATCGTTGCAGTCGGGGATTCCACGACGGTCGGCTTTGGCGGCTCCGCCAACGACTACCGGCCAACCGTGTCCTATCCGGCAGACCTTGTCACCGACCTCACCCAGGACGGGGTAGCGGCACAGGGGGACAACTTCCTCGGCCAGGGCAACGAAGACAACAATGTGCCGGACACGAGGCTTGCTCTGTTCGGCGGAGCCTTCTGGGGCTACCCGTTCGTGGCCGGCGGCCCGATCGTGGTCACGGACGGCATCGGCCAAGGTATCAGCTTCACCATCCCGACCCCGAAAATCTACGACAGGGTGACCATCGACTACCTCAGCAGCGGCAGCGGAACCCTGGACGTTTCCGTCGATGGCAGCCCGACGTTGGCGGTGCTTCAGGTCGGCAATTCCGGCCTCATGGTCAGCCAGACGATCGATCTTCCAGCCGGATTGCACTCCAGCGTCACCATCACATCCGCTTCGGCGAACCCCGCCGAAATCGAGGGAGCCTCGTTCTGGAGCTCGACGACGCCTGCGGTCCAGGTTCTCAATGCCGGCGAGGGCGGCGCTGAGTCCAACGTGGTGGGCGACGGCGTCACGCCGGGAGCGGGAGAAGTGGCCGCTTCCGCCGCGCTCAAGGCAAATCTCGCTCTGATCAATTTCGGCATCAACGACATCCTGCAGGGAACGCTGACGGCCGCGCAGACGACCGCCAACATCGCCCTGATGGTGACCGAATTCCGCGCCAACGGCACGGATCCGGTCATCATCATTCCGCAGCCTTTCGGCGGAGCCAACTATACGGCGGAGATCGCCACCCTGCGCGCGGACATCTACCAGCTCGCCACCACCATGAACGTGCCGGTGATCGATCTTTCGGCAACCTACAACGACAACCCCCTGACCCTGGAAGCGGAGGGGCTGCTCGCCAGCGACAACGTTCATCCCTCTATGCTGCTGTACTCGGACATTGCCTCCGGCATCGCGACATTGCTGACCGGAGCCACCGCGGCAACACCGCCTGCGCCGACACCCCCTGCCGTCTTGCTCGCAAGCGCCCCGTCGGTTGCGAACGGCGGCTCGGTGGTGCTCGGAACCGTGACCGCAAGCGGAAGCGACAGCCTCGGCGTCACGCTGAAATCCGACCGCTCGATCACCTCCGGCAGCACGCTCGCCATCGAGGGCGGCAAGATCGTCTATACCCCCGGCAGCTATGCCGCCGCACAGGCCGGCACCGACAGCCTCGCCTACAGCGTCGTCGACGCGACCAACAACACCGTCAGCACGGAAACGCAGTCCGTCACCTTGCAGGCTCCCGTCGTCGTGCCGCCTCCGATGCCTCCCGCGGTGGTGCTCGCAAGCACCCCGTCGGTGGCAGAAGGCGGCTCGGTGGTGCTCGGAACCGTGACCGCAAGCGGAAGCGACGGTCTCGGCGTCACGCTGAGATCCGACGGCTCGATCGCCTCCGGCAGCACGCTCGCCATCCAGGGCGGCAAGATCGTCTATACCCCCGGCAGCTATGCCGCAGCACAGGCCGGCACCGACAGCCTGGCCTATAGCGTCACCGACACGACCAACAACACCGTCAGCTTGGAAACGCAGTCCGTCACGCTGCAGGCCCCAGTCATCGCAACGGCGCCCCCAGCCGTAATACTCGGCTCCGGTCCACAGAGCATCGTGCTCGGGATTTCGGAAGACGCGTATCTCGGTAACGCGATGTTCACCGTCGCAGTCGACGGCGTGCAGATCGGAGGCACCCAGACCGCCCTTGCGCTGCATGATGCAGGGACCGAACAGAGCTTCACCGTGGACGGCAGCTTCACCAGCGGCACCCATGTTCTCACCGTCGATTTTCTCAATGACGCCTATGCGGGCACGCCGCAGACCGACCGAAATCTCTATGTCGACACGATTGCGACACACGGGGTGACGACACGGGTGAACGCGGCGCTGCTGTCACAGGGCCCGCAATCCTTCAACGTCGCCGTTGCGGGCGTCGCCGCGACACCTCCTGCCGTCAGCCTGGTCCCGGCACCCACCGTCGCTGCGGGCGGATCTGTCGTGCTCGGCACGGCGACAACGAGCAACGGCGACGCATTGGCGGTTTCCCTGACCTCGGACGCCCTGATCGCCTCGGGAAGCTCGATCGCGTTGGACAACGGCCAGATCGTCTACACCCCGGGGAGCTATTCCCCAGCCGACGCAGGCGCCGACACCATCGCCTACAGCGTGAGGGATGCCTCCAGCGCCGCAGTCACCGACGAGACGCAGTCAGTGTTCTTGTCGGCCCCGGCTCCTAGCACGCCTCCGGCAGGCACCACCATCCTGGGCTCCGGCCCGGACACGCTGGCGCTGCAGATCTCGGAAGATGCCTGGCTCGGCAATGCCCAGTTCACTGTTGCGGTCGACGGGATCCAGGTCGGCGGCGTGCAGACCGCGACTGCACTCCACTCGACCGGCGCCGCGCAGACCTTTGACGTCCTGGGAACCTTCGCAGGACAGAACTCGGCTACCGTGACGTTCCTCAACGACGCCTACGGCGGAACCGCCACGACCGACCGGAACCTCTATGTGGACAACGCAACCTACGGTGGCAGTGCGGTGCCGGGCAGCACCTTGACGGAACTTAGCGGTGGCCCGATGAGCTTCCTGTTTGGAACTGCGACGCCGACGTCACCCGCCAGCCCGGTCGTTCTCAATCTTTCGGAGGATGCCTACCAGGGCAACGCCGAGTTCACCTACTCCATCGACGGTGGCGCCGCCTCCGCGCCGCAGAGCGTCACGGCTCTCCATTCCGCGGGCGCATCCGAAGCATTTAGCATCGGCAACCTGGCCGCCGGTGCACACGACATCGCGGTCTCCTTCGTCAACGACCTCTACGCCGGCACCCCGGGCACGGACCGGAACCTGTACGTCAACGGCATCACCGTGGACGGCACCTCGACTCCGAATAGCTCAGCTGCAATCCTGGGCGACTGGACGTCCCACTTCGCGATCGTTGTGCCGCCGACCTGAAGCCCGTGCAGCCTGCCGGACGCGTGGTAACATCGCTTCCCGACCTTGAGCTCCTGTCGATGGCGTCCATCTTGGCGGGCTTGGATCATAACTCTACCGGGGAAGGAAGATTGGCTTCGAAGCCGCCACCGGCTGCTAAAGCGCCCGCTCCGGCTGGCGAAGCTGCTTGTTTCTGTGGAGGCGGTTGATGAGACCGTTCAGGACCATGGCTTCAAGACCGGCGGGTCTGCCGGTGGCGAACCAGAGGGCGGCGAGGGCGGTGGCGTAAGCGATGCCGCCCAGCGAAGCCGCGATGACCAGGTTCGGCCCGGCCGCCCAGACGTCGCTTCCGAACGGCTGCAGGTGGTCAGCGAGCAGGACCACCGGCGTCATCACCATGACGCCGGCGACGCTGCGCCAGATATTGAGGATCTGGCGCAAGATGGAGAGGTCGAAGGTTCGTCGCACGACATTCACCGCATAGGCGGCGGCCGCGAACTCGGAGACGACCCGCGCGCCGATCACCCCCATGAAGCCGAACTTCAACGCACCGAGGATGACCAAGGGCAATTTCACCAGGAGTTCGATGGCGTTCTTCTTCACGAAGAAGCGCGTATCGCCGAATGACATCATCAGCGGTGCGGCACCGAGGGCGAGCAACCCCGGAATGACGCTGAGTGAGAGCCCACGCAGCAAGGGGATGGCGCCGAGCCATTTCGCGCCAAAGACGAAATGCACGATCGGGTCGGAGAGCAGGCACTCCCCGACCAGGATCGGCAGGCCGAGCGTCATCACCGCGGCAGATGCATTCTGGTAGATCTTCAGCAGCCGCGGAGGATCGTCGCGAACGGCGCTGAACGCCGCCATCAGCGGCCCGATGATCGGTCCGATGATCGCGTTCAGCGGAATGCTCGTAAGGTCGCTTGCAGTGGTGAAGAGCCCAAGCCGGGCAAACGACACCAACCTGCCCATCAGCAACCGCTCGAACTGCCAGTTCACCGCACTGATGACCTGCGCCCCGGTCAGCCAGCCGAGATAGTCGAGGAACCGACGCAACCCGACCAGGCTGAGACGGGGTCGATAGGGCGCCAGCGCGTAGGAGATCACGATCATGGTTGCCGGGAAGGAGACCGTCCCGGCCACCAGGGCCCAGTAGTCATGGGTGATCAGCCCCACGCCGAGTGCTACGGCAATCGCGGCCACCTTGCCGCCGACCTCCGTCACCGTGTCGCGCCAGAAGCTCATCGCCCTCTGGTATTCGACCAGCCTGGGACTTCGCAGCCCGCGCAGGATCGGAGACAGGCTGAGGACCGCAACCAGCGCGACCAGCCGCTGATCGGAATACAGGCTCGCGAGCGGCCACGCCGAGCCGAGGATCACAATGCCCATTGCAAGCCCACGGATGACGCTCAGGGTGAATGCGGTATCGAGCTGCGAGCGGGTGAGGACCTCCGAGCGCATCAGGACCTGCGCGACGTTGAGCTCGAGGACGACCTCGGCCACCGAGATCACGGTCATGGCGATGGCGACGAGGCCGAAATCCTTCGGCTGCAGCAGTCGTGCCAGGATCAACATGGTGACAAGATCGATCAGGCGCGAAAACAGGCGTGCCCCGATCAGCAGGACGCCGCTCAGCGCGGTTCTACGACCCAGCACCGGATGCCCGTCCCAGGTCGCGGCCCAAGGCCGGGTTGTCGTGGATCAAGCCGGTACCTCGACCCGGTGCGAGGCCCGTGCGGCGAACTGCCTGGAATCGAGCTCCGCACGGACCGCGCAGCCGATGAGGAGGGACAGCAAGAAGTAGAATGTAACCGAGCTGATCGTTGGTCCCGAGATCAGGGCGGCAAGGACGAAGGCGAACACCCCGCCGCAGCAGCCATCGATCACCATCGACTGCTCCGGCGAAGCAGAAGAACGCACCCGCCGCACCACGCGCGTGATGCCGGCGCCGAACCAGATCAGGCCGAGCAGGCCGGGAACCCCGACGCTGGCCAGGATGCCCGGCAGCAGGCTGGAGGACCGGTTGCTGCCCCAGCCGGTGCCGAGGCCGAAGGTCTGGATGGCAGCGGCAAGACTGTCGACATCGGCATTCGTGCGGTCGTTGTAGGAGGTGCTCTGCTGCTTATCCATTGTTGCCGAAACGACCAGGTCGACATTGCTGTCGAAGCGCGGCACCAGGGTTTCGCCGGCAAAGAACGCAAGGCCGAGCACGAGGACGACCGGCACTCCGACCTTGAGCACCATCGCCACGCGGCGGGCGGACCCGCTCAACACCGCATAGATCGGCACGCCGACCGCAACGACGGCGAGTGTCGCAAAGCCGGTGGTGGAGGTGGAGAGCGCCATGGTTCCGAGGCCGGCGATGAAAGCCAGGCGCACGAGAAGGTCACGGTGGCCCTGCAGCATGACCCAGCCGCTGGCGCAGACGATAGAGGCCATGTAGCCGGCCAGGGCCGCGGGCTCGGAGAAGGTCGCATTGATCCTGGGAACAAAGCCGATGCTCTGGCCGGTCAGGATGGCCCAGCCAGGGTTCGAATAGAACAGGGAGGTCGGATAGGGCACGCCGGCGATCTTGCTGGCGAACTGCCAGACGGCGATGAAGGCCACCACGAGACCGCTGATGAAGTAGGTCCGAAGGAACGGAAGCAGCGGCAGCCGTGACCGTGTGAAGAAACAGGAGCCGAGGACAACGAGGGCGCAGTCGAGGAAGAGATAGACGTCCTGGTTGATATTGGACGAGGTCGGCTGGAGCGGCTCGATGACGAAGGGGGGGAGCTCCTTCTGCGGCCAGACATAGGCCTGACCCTCGAACAGCCTGGGCATCACGTAGGAGGTGACCAGCGCCCAGGCAGTCACTGCAACCAGCGGCCGCACCAGACGCCAGCTCTCGCGCGCGCCGGGATACTGAGCGCCCAGCAGCAACTGCAGCAGGACGAAGCCCATGAACGTCATGGCCGGCAGCAGGCCCGGCTGGACACCGAGATTGCCGATGATGAGCGCCGCCGCCGCCTCGAAGACCTGGGCTAGGATCATCAACCTGAGCAGACGATCCGGCCGCATCGCCCACAGCGCACAGAGCGGCAACAACACGAACGTGAAGGCCGTTACGCCCACAGTCTTGAGTCCCGTTCCAAGACGACTACAGCGACAGGACCCGCTCGGGGCGCAATTGTCCCCGGGCCAGGTCGCCAAAGGCTCGCAGATTGCCGCGCATGCGTCCACGACGATCGATGAAAGACTCGGGCCATATCGATTTGAGGCAGTTCACCAGCATATGACGACTGAGGTCGCGCGCGACCCGCCGCCAGGGATAGACGCCTTTCCGGGCCAAATAGATCGGATTGGCGACCTGGGAATAGCCCAGCCGCACACCAGACGTCCGGCCGACCTTGACGCCCAGATGAACGCCGCGGGCGTCGCAGACCTTCACGGTCCGCCCATACCGTCCGAGCCGGCGCGTGAGATCGACATCCTCGAACCAGCCGTAGAGAGGCAGGCGTTCGTCGAACCGCAGCTCGTGCTGCCTCAAGGTCTCCAGACGCAGCGCCATGTTGCAGCCGTAGCCGTTCCAGGCCGGCTCGATGACATGGGCAACCGTGGCGGCGGGATCATCGACCAATGCCGCATTTGCCCGCTCGACACTCAGACCCGGACCGACCGCACCATCCGCGATGACGTGTCCGGTCGTTACCATGACGGATGGATCGGCGGCGAACGTCGACAGCACGGCCGCCACGTAGTGTGGCGCCAGGAAAAAGTCATCGTCGATAAAGAGGAGGAAATCGCAGTCAGCGAGACGGTCGAGGATCTCGTTACGCTGGCGGCAAAGGCCGGCAGCGACAAGCCTGGTCTCGACCTCGGGGTAGGCTTGCAGACCCTCTATATCGGCCGGGATCGTGCCGCAGACGATCACCCGGTCCGCGACCCGGGTCTGCCTGCGCAGATGATCGAGGGTAGCACGCAGCACCGCGGCCCTGCCCTTGGTGGCGATCCCGACGGCAATTCTTGACGGACCGACCGGCTGCCCTTGTTCAACCGCAGGGGCCCCGGACCTCATCAACGCTTCATCCACGTCACGATCCGCTAGAGTTTCACGGCCTTGTTGGCCTCGTAGTCGAGGATTCTAGCCCGTTTCGCACCGTATCCCCAGCTTGCCGTTTCCAGCACCCGCTTGAGGCGTTGCTGCAGATGGTAACGAAACTGGCGACGGAGCGCCATGGGAGGGTTGAACGGCTCGAGTTGCGGGTACTTCTGCACGGCGGCCAGGTAGGGAACGTGTGATGACCTGGTCCATGGCGGACAGGCCAGGTTCCAGGGCTTCGGGCTGGACATGAAGTGATAGATGCGTGGCTGTATGGAAGCCTCCAGCCTGGCATTGCGCAGGAAGATCGGAAAATTCCATCCCAGGGATATCGGCAGGCGCCGGTCGACGCCGACCAGATTGAGGACATCCTGATCAGGGAAGCGCCACCCGCCCGGTCTCGTCGTGAACAGGCGCCAGGCAAGCAGGCCAAGCTCGTCCCAGCCGAGCCGGTTGATCCGGAGCACGCCGCTGTTGAAGTAGGACGTCGCCGCGGTAGCAGGCAAGCCGATTGCCGCGACATGCGCCGCAAGCCCGCGCCGCCGCGCGGGTCCATCGCCGACCGAAAAAGCCATCGGATCGTTTGCCGCAAGGAAGTGGCCCGGCGGGACGGAGGCCTCGACGAGGGAAGCGAGCGAACCCTCGATCTGCACGTCGCCGTCGAGGTAGAGAAGCTGGTCGTATTCGGCTGGAACGATCCGGTCCAGGAACAGGCGCGCCAGCATCACCGGCGCGTTGTCGATGGCTGTGCGCTTCAGGCTGACGAACCGGATATTCTCCCGGCTGCAGATGCCGCGAAACATCTCGTCGGTATCATCGTCCGCATCGAAACTGAAGATGATGATCTCTGTTTTGCCGACCGGAACGTTCCGCCTCGCCTGCTGCGCGGCGACAAGTGTAGGGAACAGGTAGCCGCGATCGGTGGTGAAGCATATCGCACAGGTTGTCATGCCTACCGCCGCCGGTTGATCGAAACCGGCGTTCTAGCCGAGCATCCGCTATGGACTACGAAAAATCTTGTATGCTGCACCTACTCCGGAATGCGCCCGGGAGGCACGTCAAGGACCCCTTCGGAGCGGGCCGGCGTCGCAAGACCGACCGGACTTTCCCAGGTCAGGAGCCTTTCGGACGACAGGCGCGGCATGGCCGGGACCACGCTCTAGTAGGCACCCTTCTGCGAGAAGACGACGGCGACCGTCCGGAGCAGGATCATTACGTCGCTGAGGGCCGACACGTTCTGGACGTATTTGGTATCCAGCGCAACGCGCCTCTCATAGTCGGTCTCGCTACGTCCGGTCACCTGCCAGAGACCGGTCAGGCCAGGCCGAACCGACAGGTAGCAGGCGCGTCCTTCCGCCCCATAGAACTGGTCCAATTCGGACTGGACCACCGGCCGCGGCCCGACCAGGCTCATCTCTCCGCGCAGCACATTCACAAGCTGCGGCAGTTCGTCCAGGCTGTAGCCGCGCAACATCCGACCGATACCGGTCACGCGCGGATCGCGACGAAGCTTGCGAAATTGTGCCCACTCCGCCTGGGCCTCGACATCTCCATCAAGGTGCTGCGCAAGCACCTCCTCGGAACGAATGGTCATCGACCGGAACTTCAGGCAGGCGAAGCTGGCACCGCCCTGCCCCACACGTTCATGCCGGAACAGCGCCGGGCCACCATCGGTTCGCACCGCGATCCAGATCGCAAGTATCACCGGGCTGATCAGGACAAGGAGCAGTGTCGCGGCGACGATGTCGATCGCCCGCTTGGCGACTGCCGCCACCCCAATCTGGGTGTTGCCGTTGTCCACTACAAACATGGTCAGGCGCCCCTCATGCTAATTGCGAACAAAAACAAGTATAGTTAGGGCTGTGCGACCAACAAACATGCGTATCCCCACCAGATTTTACTTCCCGATGCGCAACCGGGCATTTGCACCTGCGGCACAGACAACATCCGGTGCGTAACGTTCCGTCGAGGCTGCACCCATCTAGATAAATGACGCGCCGCACACAAATTGAAACTTACCGTTTAATGGGGAATTAACCTAATCCGCTCGGAGTAATGCTCTTGTCTGAGGAACCGCCCGCCAGAGGCTCGAGCCGGGCGTTGCCATGCAATCATCGTGCCGTTGGGCCGGACCGGACGGCAGGCGCTCACGAGGCGTCGGTCGTCTGGAAACATGGCGAACATGAGGATTGACATCTTCAACACTACATGCGGAATAGAATCACAATGAGCAGGTGCTTGAGCGCTTCGCTAGTTAACATTTCGCAAAAAAATCTCATTTTGTTGTTTTCGCCGCCGTGCGCTGGCAGGTTCGCGTTCGCCTCATTTTGGTAGCGATACATGTCTTCCTTGATCCAGCAGCGTTTAGAAGATCGGATGCCGGCGACGGTTGTGCGGCCGGGTGGTCCGGAGCATGTCTCTCCGGTTCATGCGATAAGCGTTTTTCGCCGGCGGAAACTGTTGATCGCAAGCGTGGTGCTGCTCGTCAGTATCCCGGCCATGGCCTACATCTTCACGCTCAGGCCCTATTACGACTCGGAGGCCACACTCGCGCTCGACGTGCGCAAGACCGCTTTCAGCGACTTGCAGGCAAGCGATCTGAACGCACAGGGCGATACATTGACGGTCCGGACGCAGACCGACATCCTCGACTCCGCCGAGATGTCCGGACGGGTGGTCGACAATCTGGACCTGGTCCAGAGCGCGCCGGTGCAGCATATCCTGCACACGCCGGAGCCGAAGTACCGAAAGCTGCTGGACAGGCTGATCGGCACGAGGCCGGCGGACGGGGGAGCCGATCATCTGCCGCGACAGGTCATGGAGCGCGAGGTCGCGATCGACTGGCTGCGCGACCGGGTGACCATTTCCAATGACGGCCGCTCCTATACCTTGACGATCAAGGCGCGCACTGCGAGCGGACCGCTCAGCGCGCGGATCGCCAACGCCTATGCGACCCAGTATCTCTCCTTCAACCGTGAAATGAAGACGACCGCGGTGGCGCGCGGCAATAATCTGCTGGACCAGCAGATCGCACCGCTGCAGGCCCGGGTGAATGCAGCCGAGCAGGCGGCCGAGCAGTTCCGGGAAGAGAACGGCCTCGTGGTCAGCCAGCGCGGCAACGGCGATGCGCCCGAGGGCCACACCATCGCCGAGCAGCAGCTTGACGAGGCCAACAGCCAGCTCCTGGTGGCGCAAGGCGACCTGGCACGCAAGGAGAGCGAGCTGGCGCAGGCCAACGTGGCACTCAGAAGCGGCCGGCTGGACGAGATCCCGACCGTCGACAGCTCTCCCCTGATCCAGAGGCTGCGGGATGAGGCGGTCGAGGCTGAAAGCCGCGAGATCACGCTCGGCGAATCCGCCGGCAGCGCCAATCCGGCCATGGTCGCCGCCCGCGCCAACAACGCCTCGCTCCGGCGCGCGCTCGATGAGCAGGTGCACAAGACGATGACGACGCTGCAGAGCGACGTCAGCGGGACGAAGCTGCAGGTGTCATCTCTCGAGGAAAACCTTGCCGGCATCCGCCAGCAGGTGTTCAGGCAGGGCCAGGCCAGGGTCAAGCTGCAGCAACTCGAGAGCGAGGCCTCGGCGGCCCGTGCCGTGTATCGCGAGTTCCTAGCGCGCTTCGAGCAGACCTCGTCGGAGGCGACCCTGCAGGAGCCGGACGCGAACCTGGTGACCACCGCGCAGCCGCCGGTCGGCGCCACGGGACCGCAGCGGCTTCGGCTTACCGCGCTGGCCGGTATCGCGGGCCTTCTGGCGGGCTGCGGTCTCGCGCTGGGCCTGGAGCGCTCGCGCAAGGGAATGCGCACGCTCGAGCAGCTCGAGGCCGAGACCGGCCTGTTCCCGCTCGGCTTCGTCCCGGTGGCCGACAAGGCAAAGTCGAAGCTGGAGCGCAAAAGCACGCTCTACACGGAATCGATAACCGGCGTTCGCCGCATGCTCCGCTTCGGAAGCGCCAGCAAGCGGGCAAAGGTCGTCCTGGTCACGTCGGCGTCCCGTGGCGAGGGCAAGACCTTCTTTGCCGTCTCGCTGGCCGCCAGCCTCGGCAAGGAGGGCGGCAAGGCGCTGCTCATAGACGGTGACCTGCGTGATCCCGACGTGCACAAGTCGCTCGACATGCCGCAGCCATCCGACAGAATGAGCGCGGGTAGCGCGGTGCGGCTGGTGATGCAGGAGGACGCGCTGACCGGCGTCGACGTGGTGAGCTTCCGGCCGCCGGCGCAAGGCACATCGGCCCAGCTCGATACCGGCGAATTGCAGGACCTGGTGGACCGGGCGCGCGACCGCTACGACCTGATCGTGATCGATGCGCCGCCAGTGCTCGCGGTCGCGAACGCCGCGGTGATGGCACAGATCGCCGACGGCACGATCTTCGTGGTGCGCTGGAACGAGACACCGCCGGTGGCGATCAGGAGCGCGCTGCGGACGTTGCAGGCGTTCGGCGTGCGTGTCCTCGGCGGCGTGCTGACCCAGGTCCGGGTCGAGGAGCTGGGTGGCGCCGAGGGCGGCTACGGCCACGTCTTCAAGAACATCTCCGGCTACTTCCGGGCATGAGCCGGACCCGCGAGCGCGCGAGCGCCTTGCAGATCGGTCGACATGATGGGCTGTTCGTCAACGGGCGCTTCCTCAAGCAGCCGCTCAGCGGTGTGCAGCGGTTCGCGACCGAGATGACGGCCGCTCTCACGCGCCTGAATCCGGACCGCGTCGTCGTGCTTGCGCCCGTCGGGGTCGAGCAGGATGGCGTGGCGGGCCTGCGCGTCGTGGGCAAGCGACAGGGGCAGATCTGGGAACAGCTCGAACTGCCCGCGCATGCCAAGCCTGGCGTGCTGATCAACCTTGGCAATACCGGACCGCTGCGCAACCGGCCGCAACTGGTGGTGATCCACGATGCCGGCGTATTTTCGACGCCGGAAGCCTACTCCTGGAAGTTCCGTGCCTGGTACCGCTTTGCGCACAGGCGCCTGGTGCGTGGTCGCAGCCGGATCGTCACGGTGTCGGACTTTGCCCGCGACGAGATCTGCCGCAACCTGCATGTCGGTCGCGACGAGGTGGAGGTGATCTCCGAGGGCGCTGACCACATGCACGCAATCCAGGCCGATCCCCCGATCCTGCGGACGCTGCCGCCCGGACGCTTCGTGTTGGTGGTCGGCAACTTAGCCGCGCACAAGAATCTTTCGGCACTCTCGGATCTGGCGCGGATGCTGGCCGCCAGGAAGGTGAGCCTGGTGATCACCGGCGGCCTTGCGACCGGCGCCTTCCAGCAGGCATCCCGGCAGGATCTTCCGCAGCCCGCCTGCTACCTCGGCCGGGTCAGCGATGGCGAGCTGAAGGCGCTGTACCAGGCGGCCGCCTGCCTGGTCTTCCCATCGCGCTACGAGGGCTTCGGCCTGCCGGCCCTCGAGGCGATGGCGGTCGGCTGTCCGGTGGCGGCCTCGCGCATCCCGGCGCTGCAGGAAGCCTGCGGCGATGCAGCCCACTATTTCGACCCGTCCTCCCCGCAGGACATCGCGCGAGAGGTCGGCACCCTGCTCGATGATCATGAGCTGGAGCAGCGCCTGCGAGGCGCCGCCCTGCAGCGGGCGCAGCCCTTCACCTGGACGCGTGCCGCGACGCAGTTGGTGGCTGTCGCGGAGCGCTGCCGGGCAAATCCGGCGGCCACCTGATGTCGCGCGTCCGGCAATCGGCTGCAAAGTGAGAGGTCCCATGAGGGTCGCACTCGTCCATGACTGGCTCGAGCATTATGCCGGCTCCGAGCGGGTCTTCGAGCAGCTCATGCTGCTCTACCCGGACGCGGATCTGTTCGCGGTGGTGGACTTCGTGCCCGAGCAGGAGCGTGGATTCCTCCAGGGGCGTCCGGTCAAGACCACCTTCATCCAGCGCCTGCCCTTCGCGCGGTCGAAGTTCCGGGAATATATCGGCCTGATGCCGCTGGCGATCGAGCAGCTCGATCTTTCGGGCTATGACCTGATCATTTCCAGCAGCCACTCGATCGCCAAGGGGGTTCTGACCGGGCCGAACCAGGTCCATGTCAGTTATGTGCACTCGCCGATGCGCTATGCCTGGGACCTGCAGCGCCAGTATCTGCGCGAGGGCAATCTGGAGCGCGGCCTCAAGGGCCTGTATGCCCGGCTGCTGCTGCACAGGCTGCGCAACTGGGATGCCCGCACCGCTCTGGGCGTCGATGTCTTCATCGCCAATTCCGACTACATCGCCGACCGCATCCACAAGGTCTACCGGCGCGACGCGATCACCGTCCCGCCGCCGGTGGCGGTCGATCGGTTCCTGCCCGGGACCGGAGACAGGGACGCCTACCTCGTCGCCAGCCGCTTCGTTCCCTACAAGCGGGTCGAGCTGATCGTCGAGGCGTTCGCCGCCATGCCGAACCGGCGCCTGCTTGTTGTCGGGGCTGGTGCCGGGAAGCAGCGCATCCTCAACGCGGCACGCGGCTGCGGCAATATCGAGGTGCGAGCGCCGGTTCCCGGTCCGGAGCTCGTCCGCCTGATGCAGTCCGCGCGCGCCTTCGTGTTTGCGGCGGAAGAGGATTTCGGCATCACCCTGGTCGAGGCTCAGGCTTGTGGCACTCCGGTGATCGCCTTCGGCGCCGGCGGCGCGCGCGACATCATCGTCGATGACACCGCCAGCCAGAGAGAGCCGACCGGGGTGCTTTTCAATGCACAGACGGCAGCGGCGATCAGGGACGCTGTCGAGCGCTTCGAGCGCAATGAGAGCCATTTCACCGCGGCGGCCTGCAGGCGCAATTCCTTGCGTTTCTCCACCGCTGCGTTCCGGGACCGCATGCGGCGGGTCGTGGGCGACGCGCTGGCGGAGCGCAAAGCACGCAGGCTTCCGCGGCTTCCGCCCCTGAGCCTCGGCAGGGCTGCGCCAGAGCATGCGCCAGAGCATGCGCCAGAGCATGCGCCAGTGGACCAGCCGGCTGGATGAGGGCGTTGGAGGAACCCCTGCTGGCCATCATGAAGGCTGTCCTGGCCTCGGCGGCCGGGGCGCTGAAGAATATCCTGCTCGCGATCATCCTGCTCATCTTCTCGGCGTTGCCAAGTGCGGCGCAGACAAAGCCGCTCAGCCTGGACGGCTACCGCCTGGTGTTCAACGAGGATTTCAAGCAGCTGAGCGTTTCCAGCCATGGCCCGGGAACCACCTGGACTGCCCATACACCGTGGCATGGCGACTTCGGTGACGCGCAGTTCGTTGATCCTCAGCCGGAATTTCCTTTCGAGCGTATTGGCGGTGCATTCCGGATAGAGATGCGGAAGAACAAAGCAGGGAAGTGGGAGTCGGGGCTGCTTGCCTCTTCCGATCCCTCCGGCGCCGGATTTGCCTTGCAGTACGGTTACTTTGAAATGCGCGCGAAGCTGCCGACAGGCCCGGGCACATGGCCCGCATTCTGGCTGGATAGCCTCATCCCGAAGGCCTCCACCGATCCGAGTGTCGAGATTGATGTCTTCGAGCAGTATGGCAAGTTTCCCGGCGCCTACAACTCGACCGTAACGGTATGGCCGAAGCTATCTCACCAGCATAACCGCTCGGTAATGCATACAAACCAGGTTCCGCTCGGCTCTCTGTTCACCCGTTACCACACCTATGGCGTCGAGGTCGGCCCGCAATGGACGGTGTTCTATTTGGACCGCAACGAGACGTGGCGGGTCCCGACGCCGCCGGAACATCGGCACGGGCTGATGATCCTCGCCGACCTTGGACTGGGGAGCGGTTGGCCAATCAACCACACGCCGAACCCGTCGTACATGTATATCGACTACATCCGCGCATACACTCGGCCAGTCACGCCGTAGATCCGCAGACCGCATCCCCCGCGGCCCAATGATGCTTCCGAGTGCATAGTTGATGACATGCAGAATGTTCATTCGCCTGACGCCGTGGGCGCTAGACCATACTTAGATCCAACCGCTGGCCAATCCCGTCCGACGAAGTGATGCGATGTGCGCGCTGGCGCATACACTAGGCGTCTAGCGACTGCCAGTCTCCTGCCCGAACCGACCGCTAAGAACCGTCTTACCCGACCGTCGCGCGACGACGGCGGAAAGATAGCCGCGAACCGGTTCGTCATAGAAGCGCGACGCCAGCACCGCCATGCCGAGCGAGAGCAGGATGGCCGAGCCGGCAAGGACGTGGACGTTCAATCGCGACAGGTAGGTCTGATGCAGAGCCGCAATGACGACCACGATCGGGTAATGCAGGACGTAGATCGGGTAGGATATCCTCCCCAGGAATGCCGCCACCTTCCCTTCAGAGCGGCTCGCCAATCCTAGCAAGACGATCAGCGGAAGGACGACAAGGATGGCCGCCAGATCCCGCAACGGAACATCTCCGATCCGTAAGGTCGGGAGCGCGAACACCAAGAGGAGTGACGCCGCGAGCAGCGGAGCTTTGGGAAGAATACCATGCGACGGGAAGTGCGGGCTGATGCGGTAGATGACGACCCCGAGGGGAAAGCCGAAGCAGACCCGGGCTGCCCCGCCCACGAATGTCGCATTCATGTATCCGAGATCGACCGTGTGGAAGCGGAGCGCCAAGGCGATCAGGATCATCCCACTTGTGACACACACAAGGAACAGATGGCGCGTCCTCATGGAGAAGCCGATCGCCGCCCAGGCAAGATTGACGGCGACTTCGAAGAAAAGCGTCCACAGCGGGCCGTTGCCCGGGAACGTCTCCAGGTGCGACGCCGCCTCGCCGAAGAAGGTGGGCAACATGAGGCCGTTCAACAGGCCCGACACCAGGATGGTCCATAGGGGATCCGCCTTTCCGGGGAAGATGTGCCACCGCATCAGCAGCACCGCTAGGCCGGCCATGGCGCCCAGAAGCGCCAGCGGGTATAGCCGGATCAGGCGCTTGACCACGAACGAGGTCCAGGAGAGCTGCCTTTGGAGCGGGCCTTCGTAAGCCAGTGCAATGACGAAGCCGCTCAAGATAAAGAAAAAGTCCACTGCCAGGTAGCCACCGGGGAAAAACTGCGGCGACAGGTTGTAAACACTGACATGGTAAAGCACGACCGCAACGGCCGCGACGCCTCGCAGTGCATCAAGGGTGCCATAGCGATCGTTACTCCGGTTGCTCCGCTGCTGATCCGGGTTTGCGACCGGACGACAGTCTGCCGCAGTGGCCATCGATCCTCTCCCGTTACCCCCCTGGGCGACAACAGCGGACCATCACAGCTTGCCAGGTATTTGGTCAGCATGGCGTGACGGTGCACACTCCCCTCGGGATAGTATGAAGATATATCTGAAGAGTCCGTGTGCTGCAGCGTTCAAAATTGCTATGATGGTCTGATCATGAGTTTAACGGTGCTTTGACGTCCCTGGAGATGCCAGTGTCGAATGTCCTTGGTGAAGGGCGTGTGCGTCCTGTAACAGAAAATTTGCAGGGTTCAACACTCCCCGTCGTCGGTGATGACGTGTTGAAGCACCTGATCGCCGAAATGAACACGGCCGGCTACGGCATGATCGCGAACTACTTGCCGCCCGAGACACTGAGAGAGATGCGCAGCTTCGTCGCTGCGGAGATGACGCGCCGTGGTCTTGGCTATCTGGGGTTCGTTGGCAGAAAGGCGGTGGAGGGGTCCGTTTTCGCCCAGATTGGGGAGGATGCCGCCTTTGAAGCTCTCCTGCGCCGGATTTATGAACTTGGGACCCGACGGCCCGCACCCCCGACCGACCTCTATCAGGTCCTGCGCTGCCTCGCCGGAGAGAGCGGAAAGGGCCATTCGCTCATCTTCCACTACGACTCATATGTGGTGACCGCCCTCCTGCCGGTGGAGATTCCGAATGCGCGCGCGGCCGGGGATTTGGTCATGCTTCCAAACCGCCGACGTATTCGACGCTTTTACGTCTCGAGCCTGCTCGACAAGGTATTACTCGATAATCCTCTGACGCAGTGGCTTCTCCGTCTCATGCACAGGACCGGGTTGCTGCCGACGAAGCGGGTCAAGATGATCCCGGGCAACGCCTACTTCTTCTGGGGCTACCGGTCGATCCATGCCAACGAGGCCTGTGACCCAAGCCACACGCGAGCGACTGCGCTTTATCATTTCGGTAACCCGCACGGGACGAGTCAGCTAGGAAAGCAATTGCGGCGCCTGATCCCCCGCTAGCCGTAGGCTCGGGGATGTTGTCATAGCGGCTTCCAAGCTGGACTGATCAGTTTCTGCGGTGATTTACTTAAACCCAGCCCCTCAACGCAAGACCCTTTCCTGGAGACCGAGTATCATGAAGCCATGAGTAGCGCCTTCGCGGGCACCGCAAGGCCGACGGGAGCATTCGCACGACGACATCGCGTCACCCATGTCCTGAAGCATTGCGGCTATGCCAACGGGAATGTCCATGTCGCCGTCGACCTCGCCTGTGTGCAGGCTCAGGCCGGCTACGAGGTGACGTTTGTCAGCGGTGGTGGCACGTTCGTCGAGATGCTGACCCGGCACGGCGTCCGCCACACGGTCATGCCGCAGCAACTCACGCAGCCGCTGCGGATGCTGCGCTCGATCTTTACTTTCGTCCGCTTCTGCCGTTCGGAACGGCCTGATGTGATCCACGCGCACATGACGGCGGGCGCGTTGATGGGATACGTCGCCTCCCGGTTCACCGGTATCCCGCTGGTCACCACCGTACATAATTCGTTTGATCCGCAATCCGTGTTCATGCGGCTCGGGCGCAGGATCGTGGCAGTCAGTCATGCGGAGCGCGACAACCTGATCAGGAACGGCTGCAATCCGGAAACTGTGGCAGTCGTTCTCAATGCTCCGGCCAACTCACCCCGAACCGCATACATGCGCAATGATCGGGACATAAGGCTAGTGCGCCCCTGTGTCGTCGTGATTTGCGGTCTGCATCGCCGGAAAGGTGTCTTCGACGTGATCGAGGCATTTTCTTCAGTCGCTAGACGGAACCCAGATTGGCGCCTCTACATTGCGGGAGAGGGCCCCGACCGCGCGGAACTTGAGGCGAGAGCAGAAACCAAGGGTCTCGGAGATCGAGTCGTCTTCCTGGGGTTCCTTGCGGATCCGGGCCCATTGTTCGAGCAGGCCGATATCTTCGTGCTTGCCTCTTACGCCGATCCGGGCAGTCTCTCGATCGGGGAGGCCCGTGCTGCAGGCTGTGCCATCATTGCCACCGGCGTCGGAGGAACCACTGAGATGCTCGACCATGGCAGGGCCGGCAGGCTTGTTGCACCCGGTGCGCCACAACAGATAGCGCATGAACTTAACCAACTGATGGGGAACTCTGATGCCCGCGATGCTCTCGGCAAGAGTGCATTAGTGGGAGCAGACAAGTTCCTTGTCTCGCAACTGGTCAAACGTTACGAAGGTATCTACAGCGAGACCGTTAGAAATGGTTGAACTCGCTCTCGATCTGCTGCCGGGTTCGGCAACCGCGTGGAAGGCGGGACGCCTGTTTCGTTTTAAAGAGCATTTGGTCGCTCGTGTTGTTTAGGATCTGGACCAGGTTCTTCCGAGGCTGGGATCCTGTATCCGCTTATTAAATGCTGGCAACATGTCGGACTGCCATCAGCTTAAGCTCCGGCTGCTTCTGCGCCGCGCTACATCACGACAAGATATAGTTGCTGAAAGGTGAATGCTTTGTTTGTTATCGTTTGCTTGGGTTATTTCGTGTCGAGTCGGACTTCTTTAAGCCGAGTTGGACCTCGACTGGACGATTGAGCTGTACTGGAAATGGAATCCGCGCAGTGCTGTAACCTAGCAGGATCAGGTATTTTAGGGCGCGGTAGATTGCCCAATAGACCTCGCGACCATTGGCACGCATTTCAGTTACCGGTGCCATCACCGCTTCGCGGCCGGCCTTGTATTTCTCGACGAGTTCTTTTGCACTGGCGTGAAGTTGCGACGGAACCGCGTCATCGGAAAAAAAACGGTGGTAGGTTTCCTGTGCAATCTCGCCACGCTGCTGCCACTCAGCGGCGTGCGAACGTACTATAAGATCTATTCGGGAAATATCTCTTTCTTTTACTGATAGTGCGAAACTCCAGTCAACGCCTGCGACCGGCAGCCATCGGTCAGAAATAATTACAGGCGCGACACCGAGCGACATGCTTTCAAAGAGCCGGTAGCTCGATAATCCGCAGCCACGCGGGCAAAGCGCGAACTTAGATGCAGCCATGACTTCGGCGTATTCCCGCATTCTCAAGGAGCGAGCCTGCGCTTCATCTGGATGAACCTGCCAATGGTTATACGCATCAGTTGGCTTGATAAAAACATCTCCGCCCGAGGGTAAGGATCTAAAGAGGCGTTTTCGGGGCCACGAATTCGAGCCGCCCATGAAGCTATACATGTAGCGTTTTTCTGCCGCTGTACCAATCAGGCGCTGCACTTCCGGATTACCGCGCCACCGTTGAGAAATGAAGTAGCTTGTCGTCGCTGATCGGGAAGCAGTAAAGAAGGAATGCAGATTTGCGGCATAGAGCCCCGGAATACGGAAAGTGGGTATATCAGACTCTGAAATGCAAATGCACTTTACTTTGTACGAACGATAAATCTCGCTGTTGTTGATATAACTGATGTCGTCTGAGCCGAAGATGACGACGTCGGCACTCGCGGCGGAGCTTTCGACCCATAGCCCTTCGTCCGGAGTTTGCTGGTTGCCGAGCACGGCTAGCCGCAACTCCAGATCGCACGACATGTCAAAGAAGACACGCACCCTCTTCCTCCCTTAGCGCCTTTCAACTGTTCAATGTGGTAATGCTTTTGCGTCTTGCAATGCGTTTTGACCCTCTTTGACTGCGCTTTCTTGGGGTTTCACGCCTTCTGCTGACGCCGGTTGTTCAAATAGTCATCGAAGATTATCTTGTCTTGAGCCAAGGCTCGTTCAGGCTCGAGGTTCTTTCAATCGAGTGGCTGGTCTCGAACCCGACGGGCAGTAGTACCAAGATACAGGCCATTCGGCTCTTTAGTCTTAATGACGGTTGCTCCAACCCCGATGACGCAGCCACGTGCAATAGTAACGCCCGGGAGGATCGTCACGTTGGCACCGAACCAAGGGTCGGCCTCGATCGAAACTCGCGCTGTCACCGCTTCTATCTGACAGCGCTGTGTCGCCGGGCCATCACATGAGAGGCCGTTATTACCCTGATGCACTGTCCGTCCGCACGTTGGGTTCAACCACCAGCATATTGGCTCCGTTGAAAAAGAAGCCGGAATTAATGAATACTTGCTCTCCAAGATCGAGATCTAGGAAGAGGAGGTTGTTCAACAGCCGCCCGAGCACCCGCGTTTTCGGCAAGCAGACCCACTCATCAACCTCTTCAGAACATTTCGATAAGGCGTCCTCTGGCGGATGAGGTGGGATTCGAACCCACGGTACGCTCACACGCACGGCGGTTTTCAAGACCGCTGCCTTAAACCACTCGGCCACCCATCCAGGCCCCCCACATAGGGCCACAGCCCCCTGGCCGGCAACGCCTCCAACGCCGCCCGTTCCGAGATGGGGCTTGGCTATCGGTGCGTTTCTTGCTTCCGTAGGGGCCGGTCTCACAGCAGGTGGACGGAATGCTCTCCTCGCGCCTGATCCCCGGCATCCGCCGGCCTCAGCACCCCACGCCCAGGCGCCCGAGGCCCCTGGCCGCATGACCGGCCAGGCCCCCACAGGTGGCCTGCTAGAGGGCTATGATTCCAGCTTCTTCTGCGAGCTGATGAATGGGCTGGAGCCCGACAATCCCGATCTCGCGCTGATCCGCGAGCGGCTGTCCCGCATGGACCTCGCCGAGCTTGGCCGCCGCGCGGCCACCGCCGAGGCGGAGCTCTACAACCTCGGCATCACCTTCACGGTCTATTCCGACCGCAACGCCATCGACCGCATCCTGCCGTTCGACCTCATCCCGCGCGTCCTGACCGCAAAGGAGTGGGACATCATCGAGCGCGGCGTGATCCAGCGGGTCACCGCCATCAACCACTTCCTGTGGGACATCTACCACGACCAGAAGATCCTGGCCGACGGCATCATCCCGCGCGCCCTGGTGGTGGGTAACAGCAACTTCCGCCCCGAGATGATGGGCCTCGACGTGCCGCTCGGCGTCTATGTCCACGTCAACGGCACCGACATCGTCCGCGACGGCGAGGGCCGCTTCCTGGTGCTGGAGGATAATGCCCGCACCCCCTCGGGCGTGTCCTACGTCATCGAGAACCGCCACATGACGCTGCGGGTGCTGCCCGACCTTGCGGCCGGCTTCCGCCTGCGCGGCGTCGAGGAATACGGCGTGCGCTTGCAGCAGGCGCTGGTGGAGGCCTCGCCCGCCGGCGTGCTCGACCCGCAGGTGGTGCTGCTGTCGCCCGGCATCTACAACTCGGCCTATTTCGAGCATGTGTTCCTGGCCCGCGAGATGGGCGTCCCCCTCGTCGAGGGGCGCGACCTGATCGTCGAGAACCGCCGCGTCTATATGCGCACCATCGCCGGCCTCCGGCCGGTGCACGCCATCTACCGCCGGCTGAACGACGACTTCCTGGACCCGGACGTGTTCCGCCCCGACAGCCAGCTTGGCGTGCGCGGCCTGATCGACGCCTGGCGCGCCGGCAACGTCGCCATCGCCAACGCGGTCGGCACCGGGGTCGCCGACGACAAGGCGATCTACGCCTACATGCCGCGCATCATCCGCTACTACCTCGAGCAGGATCCGATCCTGCACAACGTCGATACGAGGATCTGCGCCGAACCGGACGGGCTGCAATACACCCTCGACCACCTGGCCGAGCTGGTGGTCAAGCCGGTCGGCGAGAGCGGCGGCTACGGCCTGATCATCGGCCCGCACGCCTCGAAGTCGGAACTCGAGGAGTTCCGGGCCAAGCTGATCGCCGACCCCGCCAACTATATCAGCCAGCCGGTGATCAGCCTGTCCACCTCGCCGACCCTGTGCGAGACCGCGATCGAACCGCGCCATGTCGACCTGCGGCCGTTCGCGGTCACCGGTCGATCGACCTGGGTGCTGCCCGGCGGGCTGTCGCGGGTGGCGCTGCGCCGCAACTCGCTGGTGGTGAACTCCTCGCAGGGCGGTGGCTCCAAGGACACCTGGGTCCTGGCATGAGCACCGGAAGCAACGGCAGCGGCGGCAGCGGGCGCTATCCCGACGAGATGGAGCCGATCCGCTCCTCCGACCTGCTCTCGCGCTACGCCGAAAGCACGGTCTGGCTGGCGCGCTACATGGAGCGCATCGAGAACCTCGCCCGCGTGCTGGACGTCACCGAGACCTTCGTGCGCACCGGCCAGGGCCGGGACGGCTGGGCCTCGGTGGTGCAGATCAACGCCGACGACGAGCCGTTCAACCAGCGTCACGTCCAGCCCGACGCCGCCAGCGTTACCGACTTCTACGTGCTCGATACCAGCCACGGCAACTCGATCTCGTCGATCGTCAACATGGCGCGGGAGAACGCCCGCACCCTGCGGCCGCTGATCTCGACCGAGATGTGGACGCATATCAACGTGTTCCACAACTGGATCCGCCACCTGGGACCCAACGACGTGCGCCCGTCGCACCTGTCGGCGCTTTGTGCTCGGGTGAAGCAGGAATGCCAGACCCATTACGGCATCACGGAGGGCACCTTCTACCGGGACCAGGGCTGGTACTTCTACATGATCGGCAAGTATCTGGAGCGGGCCGACCAGATCACCCGGCTGGTGGATATCAAGTATCATACGCTGCTGCCCGGCGAGGCGGGGATCGGCTCGGAGGTGGATGTCAGCCAGTGGAGCGCGGTGCTGCGGGCGGCAGCCGGCTACCATGCGTTCCGTCGCACCATGCCGCGGGCACTGCAGCCCCGGGACGTCGCCGGTTTCCTGCTGCTCAACAACGCCTTCCCGCGCTCGCTGTCGCTGACGCTGCGGCAGGTCTACTGGGCGCTCGGTCAGCTGCGCACCGATTACGGGCTGCGCCGCAGCGGTGCCATCCTGGAGCGGCTCGACGAGTTGCGGGCGTCACTTGTCGATCAGACCATCGAGGAGATCATCGTGCGCGGGCTGCACGAATTCCTGGACTGGGTGCAGCTCGAACTGCAGCAGATCCAGCAGAACGTCGCCAGCGCTTTCTGGCCGCCGCCGCCGGAACTGCTGGTGCCGGAACAGGCGCTGGACAATGGCGCCAGCACGATGGCGCAGTCGCAGGGCGAGGGCGGCATGAGCCAAACCATGGGGACCATGAGGCAGAGCATGGGCAGCATGACCCAGACGCTCGGCGACATGAGCCAGAACAGCGACGACCCTAACCAGCAGGCCTGATCGCCGAATGCTCCGCAGGCTTCAGACCTGCGGAGCGTAAGTCAAGACGAGCGGGTTCAGCTTGGCGGGTTGGCGGCGGCCTTGGCCTTCTTGTTGGCCATGTGATGGCCGACGGCACAGCCGACGCCGGCGCCGACCAGGCCGTGATGGCCGGCCATGTGGCCGCCGACGCCGCCGACGGCAGCACCCTTGAGGCAGCCCTTGGCCGCGGCCGGAGCCTGGGCCGCGACGGCCGATAGCATCAGCATCGCGGCACCGGTGGAAAGCAGGATGGTCTTCATCAAATTGGGCTCCTTTTGGTCAGTCTCTAGCGCGGGTTGAACGTCTCGGAGAGCAACGGTTCCCGACGCCGCGGATCAGCCGACGCCGGGTCCGGGCTTCGCGCGTCGCGCCGACCAGATCTCGCGGGCCGCCAGATCGGCCGCCTCCGGCGTCTCGTGGCGCCGCAGGGCGAGCAGCGCCATGGCGATGGTGCCCACCACGGTTGCGACGGGAGTCGAGATCTCCGCATCCGGGATGCCGCGCGCGTGCCAGACCCGCAGCATCAGCGCCGTGCTGTCGGAGCCGGGATCGCCGCGCGGCCCCGGCGCCTGCAGGGCCGGCAGCAGCATCTCCCGCGCCGGCTCGCCCGCATAGTGCAGGTGCACCGCGGTCGCCTTGCCCGGCGGCCGCTCCGCCTCGCCGCCACCGCCCTTCAGCACCAGCAATGCCGGGCGCTCGAGCAAGGCGGCGACACCCAGATGCAGCGCGATGTAGGGCGGGTGGAATACCCCGTCGACGGAGGCGCCGGCATTAGCCGGATCGAGCAGCCGGGCGACCGTGTTCACCGGCGAGCGCAGGCCGAACAGCCGCCGCATGCCCAGGCAGTGTGCGACCGCCGGCGCCATCGCCGCCACCGGCCAGTAGGCGAAGCCGGAGCCTTCCAGGGACATCTCAACCATCCGCGCATCAAGGCAGGCCGCCAGGCCGAGCGCCGGCAGTACGCGGTCGACGCTGAGGCCGCCGGAGAATTCGTTCGAGCCGTGCATCAGGATGCGTAGGCCGGACTGCGCCAGGGCGAATGCCGCCAGCAGGAACCACGGTGCGCCACGCGTGCGGCCGGCGCCGTAGCTCGGCCAGTCCAGATCGACCGGTGGGAACGCCCCGGCGACCCCAAGCCTCCCGAGGCCCTGCTGGTCGCGTACCGCCTCGACCAGCCCGGTGATCTCCGCCGGATCCTCACCGCGATAGCGCAGAAGCATCAGGAACGCGCCGACCTGCGCCGGGTCGGCGTCGCCGCGCAGCACCATCGCGAAAGCCTCGCGTGCCTCGTCCCGGGTCAGGGCACGCGACCGTCCTGGCCCGCGTCCGAGGGTCGCGACAAAGCCCGCGAAGCGATCGTGCGGGGCGACCTCGTCCATCCTCGGCTCCTCAGGGGAAAAGCGTCCCGGCACAGCACCGACGAATGCTGGCTTTTGCGCGGGCTTTCAGAGATTATCGCAAAAACCGGACCATAGTCGCACCGTGTACGCTGGAAGACTTTGAACGCCCTCGTCCCACCGCGCCCGCGCATCGCGCTCGAGATCGTCCACGATTTCGTCTGTCCCTGGTGCTACCTGGGCGTACGGCGACTGATGCGGGCGCTGGCCGAACGCAGCGCCTACGGCTACGACATCACCTGGCGGCCGTTCCTGCTCAATCCGGACATGCCGCGGCTCGGCATGTCGCGCTTCGACTACGTGGTGCGGAAATTTGGCGGCGAGGAACGCGCACGCCGCCTCTATGCCGCCGTCACCCATCTCGGCGCGGCGGAGGGGCTGGATTTCCGCTTCGACCGCATCCTGCACATCCCGTCCAGCGTAGATGCGCACCGGCTGGTCGCCTTCGGCCAGCGGCACGGGATCGCCACCGTGCTCGTCGAGGCGCTCTTCGTCGCGCATTTCAGCGAGGGCCGCGACATCGGCGACCTCGTCACCCTCGCCGCCATTGCCCAGGAAGCCGGACTGGACGGGACTCAGGCCGGGCAGTTCCTGCGCTCGCGCGAGGGTGCCGACGTCGTGCATGGCGAGAATCTGCGGGCGCACCGGCTCGGCATCAGCGGCGTGCCCTGTTTCGTGATCGGCGACCGCATGGCGGTGTCCGGCGCCCAGGAGCCGGAGGTGTTCCACCGGCTGCTCGACATCGCCGCGGTCGAGGCGTTCGACTACGTGCGCGGCTGAACCGGCCCGAGCCGGGGAACAGGCGCGGTATCGGCGCCATAGCGTCGCGCCATCACCGCGCACACGAACAACTGCAACTGGTGGAAGATCATCAGCGGCAGCACCACCATGCCGACGGTGGCCGGTGGGAACAGCACGCCCGCCATCGGCACGCCCGACGCCAGCGTCTTCTTCGAGCCGCAGAACACGATCGCGATCTCGTCCTCGCGCGAGAACCCCAGCGCCCGCGCGCCGTAGCGGGTGATCAGCAGGATGCCGGCCAGCAGCACCGCGTCCATCAGCAGCACCAGCGCCAGCATCGAGGGCGGCAGCTTGTGCCACAGCCCCTGCACCACCGCCTCGCTGAAAGCGGTATAGACCACGATCAGGATCGAGCCGCGGTCGGTGAAGCTGAGCAGGCGCTTGTTACGGTGCGCCCAGCCGCCGATCCAGGGCTGCAGCGCCTGCCCGAGCACGAACGGCAGCAGCAGTTGCAGCACGATGTCGAGTACGGCGTGCGCGGAGATGCCGGCACCGGTGCGGCTGAGCAGCAGCCCGACCAGCACCGGCGTGATGGCGATGCCGAGCAGGTTCGACGCCGTGGCGGCGCAGACCGCGGCCGGCACGTTGCCGCGTCCGATCGAGGTAAAGGCGATCGAGGACTGCACCGTCGACGGCAACGCGCACACGAACAGCACGCCGAGCCAAAGCGTCGGCGTCAGCAGTCCGGGCAGCAGCGCATGCAGGCCGAGCCCCATCACCGGGAACACCGCGAAGGTGCAGCCAAGGATCGCGAGATGCAGCCGCCAGTGCCCGAGTCCGGCCAGCATCGCCTGCCGTGACAGCCGCGCGCCCTGCAGGAAGAACATCACCGCGATCACCAGCACGGTGAGCACCGAGAAGACCGGCACCGCCTCGCCCCGGCAGGGCAGCACGCTGGCCAGGACGAGGGTGGCGATCAGGGCGAGCAGGAACGGGTCTAGTTTCGGCATCTCGGCATCCAGGCGAAACGATATATTTGCAAGGCCGCTTGAGGTGCGCCACCCTTAACTCCCGATGCCCATCAACACCATCACCCACCCTGCGGGCCGGAGCGCCCCGCGCCCGGTCGCCTTTGCGTGCCTTGCCTCCTGGCTGCTCTGCGCGGTGCCGATGGCAGCACGCCCCGCCCATGCCGAAACCCTGGCGCTACCCACGGGCTGCGGCAGCGCGACCGCAGGCTCGTCGCACCGAGTTGCCGCAACTGGCGGCAAGGGCGCCGGCTTCGAGGCCGAATCGCTGCGCATCCAGCTTCCGCTCGACGCCGCTGCGCATCCGCCCTCGTTCGCCGCCGCCTCGCTGCATGTCGCGAGCCACGGCGCCGAGACCGGGCCGGAAGCGCTCGAACGCGCCTCGACGGCGGCCGGCGCCTCGCTGCTGATCGCCCTCACCGGCAACGGACGCAGCGCTTGCCCCGCCGATGCGCTGCAGGCGGCGGCCTACCCGGTCGTGGACGGGCTGCTGCGCGGCGGCGGCTACCTCGCGACCTGGCAGGATGTGGTGCTGCGCGGCGCCGCCGGCCATGTCCTCGCCCGTCGCATGCAGCTTCGCATGGACGGCGCCGGCGGGTCTGGCGCCGGGGTCCCCGTGCACATGATTTTCAGCCTGGACGGGATCACCGGCACCCTGACGCCGCCGACGCTGCTGCCCGAGCGGCTGTCGGTCAGCGCCACCCTGCCGGCCTCCAGCCTGCCGACGCTGCTGTCGGCGGCCGGGGGCGCTGCACCCGACGCCCGCATCCCGGTCACCATCGACGACATCAGCATGAGCCGGGGGGGCGCCACGCTGCACGGCACCGGCACCGCGAACGCCGCCGCCACGCCGCAGGACAGTTCCGCCGACATCGACCTGGTCGCGCACAAGTTCGATGCGCTGGTCAACGAGGCGGCGCTGCAGAACATGATGCGGGTCCACACCACGCTGTTCCTGTCGCGGCTGATGGCGCGCCAGGCCGGCGAGAATCTCGAATGGCAGCTTAAATATGGCGGCGGCCTGCTCAGCGTGAACGACGTGCCGATTCCGCTGCGCTGAAGCTAGGCCGAGACCGGACAGGCGTCGCTACTGCATGCTCCAGCCGTGGCTCACCACCAGCGGTTGCCCGGTCAGGGCATTGCTGCCGAACGACGCGAAGAACAGCACCGCCTCGGCGACGTCCTCGACGGTGGTGAATTCACCATCGACGGTGTCCTTGAGCAGCACCTGGCTGCGCACCGCTTCCTCGCTGATGCCAAGCCGCGCGGCATGCTCGGGGATCTGCCGCTGCACCAGCGGCGTCAGCACGAAGCCGGGGCAGACGACGTTGGCCCGGATACCATCCGCGGCACCCTCGTTGGCCACCACCTTGGCGAGCCCGATCAGCGCATGCTTGGCCGCGACATAGGGCGCCTTGTAGGGCGACGCCTCCTTGGAGTGCACCGAGCCCATGTAGATGATGCTGCCACCGCCGCCTTGCGCCTGCATCGCGCGCATCGCGGACCGCGTGGTCAGGAAGGCGGCATCCAGGTGGATCGCGGTGACCCGGCGCCAGTCCTCAAAGGACAGCTCCACCAGGGGTGCCACATGCTGCACGCCGGCATTGCTGACCAGGATGTCGAGCCGGCCATACCGCTGCACCGCCGCCGCCACGCCGGCCTCGACCTGCGCCTCGTCGGTGACATCCATCGCCACTGCCACGGCAACGTCGCGGCCGAGCGAGATCGCCACCGTCTCGGCGGCCGCGAAATCGAGGTCGGCGATCGCAACCAATGCACCCGCTCGCGCCAGCCGTGCCGCGACCGCCGCACCGATGCCGCTCGCCGCCCCCGTCACCAGCGCGACCTTCCCCTCAAGTTGCATCTCAGGCCGCCCGGCCCTGTCGCGCCAGCTCGTCCAGGCTCGCCACCACCTTGCGCGCCAGCCCGATGCGCTGCGCCGTGGTCATCTCGCGCGCCACCGCCAGCTTGTGGTCCGGGCGCAGCCGCACGCCCTCCTGCTGCTTGTGGCCGATCCAGGACACCAACCCGGCGGGGTTGCCGAACGTATTGCCGCGGAACTGCACCACCATGCCCTTCGGCCCGGCCTCCAGCTTCTCAACCCCGGCGCTGCGACACAGTCGCTTGAGCGACACCACCTGCAGCAGGTTCTCGACCTCGTCCGGCAGCGGGCCGAAACGGTCCACCAGTTCGGCCGCCATCGCCTCGCTCTCGGCATCCGAGGTCAGCGCGCCGATGCGCCGATACAGCCCCAGCCGCACCGGCAGGTCCGGCACGTAACTCTCCGGGATCAGCACCGGCAGGCCGAGCACGATGTTCGGCGTCCAGTCGCGATCCTCAACCTTGCGGCGTCCCTTCTCGACCCGCAGGTCGGCGACCGCATCCTCCAGCATCTGCTGGTACAGCTCGATCCCGACCTCGCGTATGTGGCCGGACTGCTCGTCGCCGAGCAGGTTGCCGGCGCCGCGCAGGTCGAGATCGTGCGAGGCCAGCGTGAAGCCGGCGCCGAGCGCGTCCAGCGTCTGCATCACCTCCAGCCGCTTCTCGGCGGCCGGGGACAGCAGATGGCTTTGCGGCCAGGTGAGATAGGCATAGCCGCGCTGCTTGCCGCGTCCGACCCGGCCGCGCAGCTGGTAGAGCTGCCCGAGCCCGAACATGTCGGCGCGGTGGATCAGCAGCGTGTTCACCGCCGGCATGTCGAGCCCGCTCTCGACGATGTTGGTCGAGAGCAGGATGTCGTACTTGCCGTCGCCGAACTCGGTCATCACCCGCTCGAGCTCGGTCGGCGTCAGGCGGCCATGCGCCTCGACCAGTTTGGCCTCCGGCACGATCTCGCGCAGCCGCTCGGCCATGCGCGGCAGATCCTCGATGCGCGGCACCACGCAGAACACCTGCCCGCCGCGGAACCGCTCACGCTGCAGCGCCTCGCGGATGACCACCGCATCGAACGGCATGATGAAGGTGCGCACCGCCAGCCGGTCCGCGGGCGGCGTCGCGATCAGGCTCATCTCGCGCACGCCGGTCAGCGCCAGTTGCAGCGTGCGCGGGATCGGGGTCGCACTCAGCGTCAGCACGTGCACGTCCTCGCGCAGCGCCTTCAGCTTCTCCTTGTGGGCGACGCCGAAATGCTGCTCCTCGTCGATGACCAGCAGGCCGAGATCGGCGAACTCGATGCCGCGGGCGAGCAGGGCGTGGGTGCCGACGATGATGTTCACCGAGCCGTCGGCGATACCCTTCTTGACCAGGGCGGCATCCTTGGCATTCACCATGCGCGACAGCTGTTCGACGCGAACCGGCATCCCCTGGAAGCGGGCGGCAAAGGTGCGGTGATGCTGGCGCGCCAGCAGCGTCGTCGGCACCACCACGGCCACCTGCGAGCCGGACATCGCGGCGACGAAGGCGGCCCGCAGCGCCACCTCGGTCTTGCCGAAGCCGACATCGCCGCAGATCAGCCGGTCCATCGGCCGGCCCGCCGCCATGTCCTCCAGCACGTCGGCGATCGCGCGCGCCTGGTCCTCGGTCTCCAGGAACGGGAAGCGGGCGCAGAACTCGTCCCAGGTGCCCTCGGCCGGCGCCAGCGACGGCGCCTCGCGCAACTGCCGCGTCGCGGCCACGCGGATCAGCTCGCCCGCCATGTCGCGTATGCGCTGCTTCATCCGCGCCTTGCGGGTCTGCCAGGAAGCGCCGCCAAGCCGGTCCAGCGCCACGCCGTTCTGCTCGCTGCCGAAGCGGCTCAGCAGCTCGATATTCTCGACCGGCAGGAACAGCTTCTCGCTGCCGTCATAGATCAGCCGCAGGCAGTCATGCGGCGCGGCGCCGACGCCGATCGTCTCCAGCCCGTCATAGCGGCCGATGCCATAATCCTGGTGCACCACCAGGTCGCCCTCGGCGATCTCGGTGGCTTCGGCGATGAACTGGTCGGCGCGCTTGCGACGTCGCGGCGGCCGCGAGATGCGCTCGCCCAGCAGGTCCTGCTCGGAGACCAGGGCGATGTCGTCGGCGACGAAGCCGCGATCGAGCTGCAGCGTCAGCAGTCCGATCACGCCGGGCTTGAGCCGCCGCGCCTCGCGCCACGTCTCGACCACCTCGACAGCGATGCTGTGGTCGCGCAGCAGCGCGCCGATCCGCTCGCGCGAGCCGCGGGTCCAGGCGGTGACCAGCGTGCGGCGCTTCGTATCCGCCCAAGACTTTGCCTGGTCGCCCAGCACCGAGAACACCGTCTCGCGCGACCCTGGCGGCAGCGATCGCGCGAACATGATCCCCGGACGGCCGCCCGCATCATGACCTCCGGCGCCGTCGGGCTTGGCGAACGGGGTGAAGGAAAGCATCGGCAGCCCGTCAAGCATCGCGTTCCACGCCTCGCGATCGAGATAGAGCAGGCCGGGCGGCAGCGGCCGGTACGGCACGTCGCCCTCGCGCGACGGCAGGCGCCGCGCCTCGGCATGGTCGGCGATCATCTCCAGGCGCGCCGTCAGCACCTCGTCGGCCTGATGGTCGAGGCTCACCGACACGCCGGGCAGATAATCCACCAGGGTCTCGAGCCGGTCGTGGAACAAGGGCAGCCAGTGCTCGATGCCGGTATGGCGGCGCTGGTCGGAGACGCTCAGATAGATCGGGTCGCCGGTCGCTTCCTGGCCGAAATGCGCCCGCCAGCCGGTGCGGTAGCGCGACACGCTGTCGGCATCGAAGGACAGCTCGGCGACCGGGCGCAGCACGAACTCGCGCAGCTTGCCGGTGGAGCGCTGCGTGGTTGGGTCGAAACCGCGTATGTTGTCGACCTCGTCGCCGAACAGGTCGAGCCGCACCGGCTCGGTCTCGCCGGACGGATAGACGTCGAAGATGCCGCCGCGCGTCGCGAACTCGCCCGGCTCCATAACCGTGTCGACACGGTGGTAGCCGTTCGCCACCAGCAGCTCGGACAAGAAGGCGGAGTCGAGCGACTCGCCGACCTTCACCGCCAGCGAGGTGCCCTCGAAGGTCCGTCGCGGCGGCACCCGCTGCACCAGCGCATTGACCGTGGTCAGCACGATGCGCCGGGGCGCATCGGCGGCGGGCTTCTCGACCAGCCGGGCCAGCGTCGCCACGCGCTCGGAGACGATCACCGGGTTCGGCGAGACGCGGTCGTATGGCAGGCAGTCCCAGGCCGGAAACCGCAGGATCTCGGTGTGCGGCGAGACATAGTCGAGAAGGTCGGCCAGCCGGGCGAGCCCGGCATCGTCGCGGGCGACGTGGAGCAGCGGACCGTCATGCTCGGCAAGGCGCGCCGCCAGCAGCAGCGCATCGAAGCCCTCCGGAACGCCCCAGACCTGGGTGACGCCGGCCTGCCGATGGTGGATCGCCTTTGCCGGCCGGTTCGCCGCGACGCCGAGGCTCAACGCGACACCAGGCCGAGGCGTGCGCTGCGTGCGGTCTCATGCGAAGCCTGCTCGATGCGTCGCAGCATCGGGCTGTCGGACGCCGGCGGAATCGGGCGGCGTCCGGTCAGCCAGTCCGCAAGATCGACATCGGGCAATTCCATGATCTCCTCGAGCGCATCGAGTTCCTCGCCGGTGAAGCCGGCGAGCCCGGCCTGCACGAAGCCGCCGACCAGGATGTCGGTTTCATGGGTCCCGCGATGGGTGGCGCGGAACAGCATGCGCCGGCGACGCGATGCGTCTTCCGGAAGGGTTGGGGCCGGATCGGGAATGTCGGTTTGTTCCATGGCGCGCGCTGTCATATAGCGGCGCACCCCCGTCCTGTCAGCCCATCGCCATCAAGAGGCACACCGCAACCGCGTGACCCAGCAGATCGCCCGATACGCGCCGGATCTCCACCAGGGCGACCGGGCGTCCCCGGCAATGGCTGCCGCGCTGCTGGCACCGCTGCGCGCGCCGATCAGCTCCCTGCCGTCGCTCGGGCCGGGTCTCGCCGGCCTGCTGGTCCGCGCGGTCGGCGGCCCGACCCTGCTCGACCTGCTGTTCCACCTGCCGGAGAGCCTGATCGACCGGCGCTACCGGCCGCGTCTCGCCGACGCCGAACCGGGTCGCATCGCGACGCTCGCCGTGACCGTGCAGCGTCTCGAGCGCCCGCAGCGGCCCCGGCAGCCCTGGCGGGTGCTGGTCAGCGACGGTACCGGCACCGCCGACCTGGTCTTCTTCAGCCCCCATCAGGCGCGCGGGCTCGCCCCCGGCACCGACTTGCTGGTCTCCGGCCGGCTCGATCAGTACGGCAACCGGCTCAGCATGGCGCATCCCGACCATATGTTGCCGCGCACGCGCGCCGTGGAGCTGCCGCTGCTGGAAGCCTCCTGGCCCCTGACCACGGGCCTGATGCCACGCGTGGTGGCGCGCAGCCTGCGCGCGGCGCTCGCGGCCCTGCCCGAGCTGCCGGAATGGCTGGAACCCTCGGTGGTGGCGCGCGAAGGCTGGCCAGGTCTCGCACAGGCGCTAAGCCTGCTGCATTTCCCCGGCGACACGCTGGCCGACAGCGATCCGCCGACCCTTGCCAGGAGCCTCGACGCCGCCCGCGAACGGCTCGGCTGCGACGAGCTGCTGGCCGGCCAGGTGGCGATGGGACGCGCGCGCCGCCGCTCGCGCGCGCGTCCCGGCCGCGGCCTCGCCGGCGACGACACCCTGCGGCGCCGCGCGCTTGCGACCTTCGGCCACCAGCCGACGCCGGCACAGCTTCACGTGCTGGCCGAGATCGACGCCGACCTCGCCGCGCCTACCCGCATGCTACGCCTGCTGCAGGGCGATGTCGGGGCCGGCAAGACGCTGGTCGCACTGCTGGCCATGCTGCGTGCGGCGGAATGCGGCCTGCAATCGGCGCTGATGGTGCCGACCGAGATCCTGGCCCGCCAGCACTTCGCCACCCTCAGCCGCCTCTCGCCGGTACCGGTCGCCCTGCTGACCGGCAGCATCAAGGGCCGCGCCCGCAAGCAGGCACTGGACGACCTCGCCTCCGGGCGGGTGAAGCTCGCGGTCGGCACCCACGCCCTGTTCCAGCACGGCGTCGCCTTTGCCGATCTTGCCATCGCGGTGATCGACGAGCAGCACCGCTTCGGCGTCGAGCAGCGGCTCATGCTGGGCGACAAGGGCGATGCCACCGACATCCTGGTGATGACGGCAACGCCGATCCCGCGCACCCTGCTGCTAACCCAGTGGGGCGAGATGCAGGTCAGCCGGCTCGACGGCAAGCCGCCCGGGCGCAAGCCGATCCGCACCAGCCTGCACGCCACCCACACCATCGAGGAGGTCTGTGCCGGCATCGCGCGCGCACTCGATGGCGGTGCCCAGGCGTTCTGGGTCTGCCCGCTGGTCAGCGAGAGCGAGCTGCTCGACGTGGCGGCCGCCGAGGCGCGCCATGCGGCGCTGAGCGAGCGGTTCGGTCCCGGCCGTGTCGGGCTGGCGCATGGCCGCCAGGATGTCGCGTTGCGCGAGGCGGCGCTGGCGGATTTCGCCGCCGGCCGCACCCGCATCCTGGTCGCGACCACCGTGATCGAGGTCGGCGTCGACGTGCCAGGCGCCACCATCATGGTGATCGAGCACGCCGAACGCTTCGGGCTCGCGCAGTTGCACCAGTTGCGCGGCCGGGTCGGGCGCGGCGGCGATGTCAGCTACTGCCTGCTGCTGCATGACGACGCGCTGACGTCGAACGCCCGCCAGCGCCTGTCGCTGCTGCGCGACACCGAGGACGGCTTCCTGATCGCCGACGAGGACCACCGGCTGCGTGGCGGCGGCGACCTGATGGGCCGCCGGCAGTCCGGCCTGCCCGGCTTCCGGCTCGCCGCCGGCCCGCGCTTCGACGAGCTGCTGCGCCTGGCCTGGCAGGATGCCGAGATGCTGCTCGATCGCGACTCCGAGTTGGTGTCGGCGAGAGGCCGTGCCGTCGCCGTGCTGCTCGACCTGTTCGGGCGCGCCGACGCGCTGCGCACCCTGCATTCCGGTTGATCGGGAACCTGACGGAGCATTTGCCATGACCGACCCACACACCCAGCCCCCGGTGGCCGAACGCCGTCCCGTACAGATCGAGCAGCTCGGCAGGGTGCGCACCGACGACTATGCCTGGATGAAGGACGAGAACTGGCAGCGCGTGCTGCGCGACCCGTCCGTGCTCCGGCAAGACATCGCGGAGCATCTGCGCGCCGAGAACACCTACACGGCTTCGGTGCTGGCGCCGACGGAGGCGCTGCAGGCAACGCTGCTCGCCGAGATGAAGGGCCGGCTCAAGCCGGACGAGATGTCGCCGCCGCTGCCCGACGGCGCCTGGGAATATTATGCGCGCTACGCTGCCGGCGCCGAGCAGCCCATTTATGCGCGGCGCCCGAGGGGCGGTGGCCCTGGCGAAAGCAGCGCGGAGCAGGTGCTGCTTGATGTGGACGCGCTGGCCAGACCGCACGAGTATTTCGTCGTCGCCGATGCGCAGCACAGCCCGGACCACCACCTGTTCGCCTATGCCGAGGATGCGCAGGGTTCGGAGGTCTACCGCATCCGCGTGCTCAATCTCGAGACCGGCCAATTGCTCGACGATCCCGTGGAGAGCAGCACCGGCGATTTCACCTTCTCGCCGTGCAGCAGGTACCTGTTCTGGACGTTCCGCGACGATAACGGTCGCCCGAGCCGCATCTTCCGGCGACCGGCGCGTGGCGGTCCGGACGTGCTGGTCTACGAGGAGCGCGATCCGGGTTTCTTCATTGGTGTCGGCACGACCGCGTCACGTGCCTGGATCACCATCGAGTGCGGCGACCAGGAGACCAACGAGACCTGGCTGATCCCGGCCGGCGATCCCATCGCCGAGCCGCGACTGGTGGCAGGTCGCGATCGCGGCGTGCGCTACTCGCTGTCGCACTGGCGCGGCCGCTTCATCATCCGCACCAACCTCGATGGCGCCGTCGACTTCAAGCTGATGCAGGCGCCCGACACCGCTCCGGGGCGCGCGCACTGGCGGGACTTCGTGCCGCACCGCCCGGGGCGCTACATCGTCCGGATCACCGCATTCCGCGACCACCTGGTCACGGTCGAGCGGCACGAAGCCAACAACCGCATCGTCATCATGCGCCAGTCCAGCGACAAGGAGGGGGGCGACACGGATGGCGGCGACACCCACACCATCGCCATCGACGAGCCGGCGTACCTGCTGTCCGTCGATGGCAGCTACGAATACGACACCGTGCTGCTGCGCACCGGCTACCAGTCGCCGACCACCCCGCGCCAGTGGTTCGAATACGACATGGACACGCGCGAGCGGCGTCTGCTCAAGACGCAGGAGATCCCGTCCGGGCACGATCCGTCGCAATACCGCACGCAACGGCTGCAGGCCAAGGCGGCGGACGGCACCCTGGTGCCGATCACCGTGCTTATGCACCGCGATACGCAGATCGACGGCACGCCGCCGCTGCTGCTGTACGGCTATGGGTCGTATGGCCACGCGATCGAACCGGCCTTTTCCATCGCGGCACTCGGTCTGGTTGATCGCGGATGGGTGCATGCGATCGCCCATGTGCGCGGCGGATCGGAGAAAGGCTGGGGCTGGTTCCTCGACGGCCGCGGCGCGCACAAGCCGAACAGCTTTACTGATTTCATCGCCTGCGCGGAGCATCTCGTCGGACAGAAGCTCGCCGACCCCGCGCGCATCGTGGCGCAGGGCGGCTCGGCCGGCGGCCTGCTGATGGGGGCCGCCTGCAACCTCCGGCCGGACCTTTTCGCCGGCATCATCGCCCAGGTGCCGTTCGTCGACATGCTCAACACCATGTCGGACGTCTCGCTGCCGCTGACCCCGCCCGAATGGCCGGAATGGGGCAACCCGATCACCGATCCGGACGCCTACGACCTGATCGCCGGCTACTCACCGTACGACAACATCCGCCCGCGGCCCTACCCCGCCATCCTCGCGATGGGCGGCCTGTCGGACCCGCGCGTCACCTACTGGGAGCCTGCCAAGTGGGTGGCGAGGCTGCGTGCCGTCACCACCGGCGACCGCCCGGTCCTGCTTCGGACCAACATGGGGGCCGGCCATGGCGGTGCCTCCGGCCGATACGAGCGGCTCAAGGAGGCGGCGCTGGCGCAGGGCTTCGCGATCTGGTGCGCCAGCCTCGGGAGCGCCGGTGCGGCGTGAGGCCTATTTTGGCAGCGTCTCGCCGGAGCCGCGGAGCTCGGCCGGAAAGTCCCTGAACTTCGGCAGGCCGTCATGCATCGGCAGCACGCTGTCGGCATAGTTGCCGTGCACGCCGGCGGCGAACGGCAGCGTCGGGATCGTGCTGGCGAACACGTCCACCAGCTCGACCGTCGGATGTTGGGACATCAGGTGGCCGCCGCATCGCGTGCAGTATTTCCGCCGGGTGAATTCGGTCTTCTGGAACGTGCCGACATGCTCCGCGCCGGAGGTGATGCGCACCGCGTCCGGCCTCCACAGGGTGAACGCGTTCAGCGGACCCCCCGACCAGGACTGGCACGACCGGCAATGGCAGTACCGCATGCCCTCTGGCGCGCCGCTGACCTCCAGCGCCACCGCGCCGCAGAAGCAACCGCCGGAATGGCTTGCGGCCTCGTCCATACACGATCTCCCGTGGGTTCTTGTTTTTCAGCCTTGCGGCCGGAGTCCATGACAATGACGGTCGAACCGTTCGTCGATCATTCGGTCGCGGGCACCGGCACGTGGCGTTCGAAATGCGGCACCGCCGGATCGCTCAGGCCCCACTCCGGCGCCGAGCCCGTCCAGATGAAGCTGCCGGGACGAGCCGGCGCCGGATCGTCCAGCGTGCCGGCCCGAACCCCCATCACGTCCGGGCGGCAGGTCGCGGCGCTGAACAGCGACGTGCCGCAGGTCGGACAGAAGCGGCGACGCATCTCGTTGCCGCTGGCGGCCAGGCTCGCGAACTCGGCGGTCGGGCCGGACACCCGCACGTGGGCGGTGGGGAAGATCAGGTTCACCGTGGCGTTGCCGCAGGCGAGGTACTGGCAGTCCCTGCACCAGCAGGCCCGCGTTGCGAGCGGGACGCCCTCGATCTCGTAGCGCACGGCGCCGCAGAAGCAGCCTCCGGTGATCATGTCTGCCAGGACCCGCCTCCCCCACCCAACCGGATGCTTGAGCATCATCCGATCGACTATGCCAATCGATCGGGTAAAGCTGCTCTTCAAAACCAAGACCTAGAGACTTCTTCCGATCCACTTCAATCGGAAAAAGCTTCAGTCGAACAGCAGACCCTTGCGCAGCATGCCGTGCACGCCCTTCTCGCCGTTCACGGTCTGGGTCACCCGGAAATCGGCCGCCAGCGAACAGCTCACATAGGCCTCGTCGCGCGTCAGGCCGCTGCGGGCCGTGATCATCGCGATCATCTCGCGCAGCGCCTGCTTCATCGCCAGGTCCAGGTCCTCGTTCAGCCCGATGCTGATGAAATGCGTCGGCGTCTCGGCACGCGGCTGCCGCAACACCGGATCGGCTGCACCGCCGCCCTTGTGCAACACCAGGGTGAAGCGGCCATCCAGGCACATCTCCAGCGCGTTCACACACACCTCGCCGTCGCCCTGTAGCCCATGCCCGTCGCCGGCGGAGAAGTTGGCACCCTCGACCAGCACCGGCAGGTAGAGCGTGCTGCCGGCGACCAGTTCGCGGTTGTCGAGGTTGCCGCCGTGCCGCCTCGGCTCGCGCGACGAGATGCGTCCCCAGTCCGCGGGCGGCGCCACTCCCAAGATACCGAAGAACGGCCGCAGGACGAGCTCGGGACCCCAAGGCAGCCGGCAGGTGCCGCGGGCCCGGTCCACCGGGATGTGGCTCATGAAGCGGTGCGGGAAATCCTCCGGCAGCGTGCCCGCCAGCGGCCGGAAGCCGCAATAGCCCCAGTCCGCCGAGGGCTCGACCGCCTCGATGCGGACCTCGAGCATATCGCCGGGTGCGGCCCCCGCTACCGCCACCGGCCCGGTCAGGATGTGGGTGCCCAGGCGCGGCAGGCTGGCGGCATGGATCGCGGCGAGCGCCGGCGGCACGACCAGGACGTGGCCCGCCGGCGGCATCACCTCGGGTCCGCCGGACAGGCAGTCGAGCCGCACGGTGTCGCCAGACGCGACCGTCAGCACCGGCGCGACGGTGGCGTCGAAGAAACCCAGCCGCACCGTCTCCGGCGTCGCTGCAACATGATGCACGCTCATTCCCTGTCCTTCTCGTCGGGGCCCTCCGCGTCCGGCGTCCGGTCCGACCCTGCGTCGATGTTGCCCCGGATGCCGCCGCCGGGCGAGCCGGTTCGTGCGCAGGTGCCCGGGCGGTGGCCGATCATCGTTCGCCAGGGCTCGTCCCGACGCGGTAGAAGCGGCGGCCGCCATGGCCGGGCGGCGTCAGAACCTTGCCCGCACCGGCCCGTTGCAGCGTCGCCCGGCCTCGGCGCCGACACTGCATCGCCCGGGCAAGAGGCGGCACGAGAGGATCAGAATGTCGTTCGAAGCTCTTCCCGACCGGTCGCACCCGATCGACCCGACCCGCTCGCAGCAGGTCGCGCGCGGCGTGCTGGTCCTGATCCTGGTGCTGCTCGGCCTGTTCACCCTGCACGACTTCCTGATCTCGCTGGCCTGGGCCGCGGTGTTCGCCATCGCCATCTGGCCGATGTTCCGCCGCGCCAAGCACCGCTGGCCGCCGGGCCGGCACAACCTCCTGCTGCCGCTGCTGTTCACCAGCGCCGTCGCGCTGATCTTCGTGGTGCCGCTGCTGCTGATCGGGCTGGAGGCGGCGCGCGAGGCGCAGGGGGTGCTGGTCTGGATGGACAACGCCCGGCAGAACGGCGTGCCGGTGCCTCCCGCGGTGGCACACCTGCCATTCGCCAGTCAGGCGGCGACCGCCTGGTGGCAGCAGCACCTGACGGATCCGGGTGACGCCAACACGCTGTTCAAGCAGCTCCGGCCGGCGCGCAGCGTGGAGATGTCACGCCAGCTCGGCAGCCAGGTGGTGCACCGCATGACGTTGTTCGCCTTCACCATCATCACGCTGTTCTTCCTGTTCCGCGAGGGCGAGGACGTCACCGCGCAAATGCTGACCGCCAGCCGTCGCGCTTTCGGCGAGCGCGGCGAGCGGATCGGGCGACAGGTGGTGGCGTCGGTGCATGGCACGGTGGATGGGCTGGTGCTGGTCGGCCTCGGCGAGGGCGTGATTCTCGGCGGCGCCTACGCCATCGCCGGCGCGCCGCACCCCACCCTGTTCGGGGTGCTGACGGCGGTCGCCGCGATGATCCCGTTCTGCGCCGTGCTTGCGGTCGCCCTCGCCACCCTGCTGGTGGTCGCCAACGGCAGCGCCGCCTTCGGCATCGCGCTGTTCATCTTCGGCATGGTGGTGATCTTCATCTCCGACCACTTCGTCCGGCCGGTGCTGATCGGCGGCGCCACCAAGCTGCCGTTCCTGTGGGTGCTGCTCGGCATCCTGGGCGGCGTCGAGAGCTGGGGGCTGCTCGGCCTGTTCCTCGGCCCGGCGATCATGGCGGTGCTGATCCTGCTCTGGCGCGAATGGACCTCGGCCGGCACGGTGCAGGCCGCGCCCTGATCAGGCCGGCCGCTGGTCGCGCAGCACCCGCGGCCAGCCGTTCGGATCGGCGCCATGGTGTCGGAGCACCGCGAGCGCCATGCGCTCGAGGCCGAAGCCGGCACAGGCGGTGTAGGCCGGCGCTCCGTCCGGGAACACCAGGCCGAACGACGTCGCCATCTTGGTGAGGTGCAGGTTGAAGCTCGCGCAGGCCGTGGGCGATGCGGCCGACACCACCGGGACCAGAAGCTCCAGCTTCAGTTCCTGCTCGCGCTGGCTGCGCGCCATCACGCGCCCGACCCGCCCGAAGAACGGATCGTTGGCGACCTTGATCTCGTGCGGCAGCCCGAGCAGCGCGGCCAGCGTCGCCGCGTGATCCATCCAGCGCGACCGGAACGCCTCGGCACCCTCCCGGCTGCCGATGAAGACCCGCTCATGCTGCCGGAACATCTGCATGCGCGTCGGATCGCGTGACGGCTCATGGCGAAAACAATAGCTGCACGCATCGATCACCTGCCCGTCATGGCGAACCGGTCCGCGGGCCGCAATCGCCGGATAGACCGGGTAGCAGGCGGCCGGAAGCAGGACGAGATCGGTGGCGGCCTGGGCCGTGGTCCAGTCCTCTCCCGCGTCGTGCGATTGCGAGAGCGCCCGATGCTCCTCCTCGTCACCGCAGAAGCAATGCACGGTCCCCGCCAGGGACGCGAAGTTCAGGAAGTAGCCCGACGCCTCGAAATGCCGGCGCGGCAGCAAGGGCGGGAAGCGCAGGATCTCGGCGCCCTCCTCGGCGCCGGCCGCAAGCACCCAGCGGCTGATGAAATCCACCAGCCTTTCCAGGTCGGCGCCCCGGCCGTACAGTCCGTCAACGCTCGTCGGTATCAGCAGGCGCGGGCCGCTCCAGGCAGCCAGCGGGTCGCCGCCGATCGCTCCATCCATCCGCTTCTCGCCTCAACCAGACATGGGACAACCGGTGCCCCGCGGGGACGATAGACGTTTCCTGATCCGTTTCAAACCGGGGGCGTTCCGGGACCGCGCGCATCTGCGGGTGACAGGAACCCTCGGTTGGAGAAGTCTTGTGTTCCAGCCATGAAACTCCATTCGCCGCCGCCGCCGCTAGATAACCGCCTCGGACATCCGGAGGCGCGGTCGATCCTGAAACGGCCAAATGTTTACATCCTTCCCGGATGGCCGGGCGGGGACGAGCACGCCCGACCGCTTGCCCAGCGGACGGCGGTCCGCAGGCCGGGTTGCGGCACTGCTTGCCGACGCGACAGTTACGATACGATTAAGAAACGTCCGAAAACTAGTCGGACGTCTAAAAAGCTTAGTTCCGAGTGACGCCCAAAGATGTTGACATCGGGGGCTCGCCTATCGTTTCTAACGAAATTATCACACTGCACATTTCAAGTAGAGAATGATCGTGAAATTTAGCATCGCCCTCATTGCAGCCATCGCCGGCCTGGCAGCCGGATCGGCGGCGCAGGCCCAGGATGTCGCCGCGGCCACGGCCATCGATACATCTTACAGGCTGGTCCTCGACGACGAGTTCAACGGCAACGCCGTCGACACCAGCAAGTGGAACGTCATGGCGAACAGTTGGATCGGCGGCGGCTACGGCCTCGACCAGTTCACCCCGAGCAATGCCACCGTGGCGAATGGCGCGCTCCAGCTGTTGACGTCGAAAGGCTCGCCGTCCGGGCGCCCCTACAGCGCCGCCTTCATGAGCACGAGGCAGTCCTTCCAATACGGCTATTTCGAGGAACGCGCCATGATGCCGGCGAACGGCCATGGCACATGGCCGGCATTCTGGATGAACAACAACGGCAACTATCCGGAAATCGACATCTTCGAATGGCTCGGCAACAACGCCTCGCAACAATGGTCGACCTACCATCCGTCGAATGACGCTGCCCTCACCAACGGCGTCGGGCTGGGAACGGTCGCGTCCGGCCCGGACCTCTCGAACGCCTTTCATGTCTACGGGATGCTGTGGACGCCGACGAGCATCACCTGGTTCATCGACGGCGTGCAGACCTTCCAGCTTTTCCAGGGCGAGGTCTACAAGGGTGTCGTGGTGAAGATCCCCAGCACGCCGATGCAGACCATCCTCAACAGTGCGGTGGGCGGATGGAACGGCAACAACGTCGACAGTACGACCGTGTTCCCGAACGCCTACCTGATCGACTACATCCACATCTACTCGAATTCACCGAATGCGGTCGCGGTTGCGCCGCAAGCCAACTATAGCGGGCCGTCGAATATCTTCGGCCCGATGTGCACGCTGCCCACAAGCCCGTTGCGGCCCCTCACGCCCTGATCCCAGAGCATCATCCGATCGACCTTGCTCCTCGATCGGATAAAGATGCTCGCCAACACAGAGAACTAGAGATTTGACCGATCCACTTCGATCGGAAAAACTCTAGTCTCCTGGAGCGTGGCGCCGCAGACCGTTACGCCGCGCTCCAGCCGAGAATGCCCTTCACCTCCAGATAATCCTCCAGCCCGTATTCCGCGAACTCGCGCCCATTGCCGGACCGCTTGTAGCCGCCGAACGGCATTCCGGCGTCCCAGCTCGGGTAGTTGATATGCACGGTGCCGGCACGCAGCCGGCTCGCCACCCGGCGCGCACGCGCCAGGTCGCCGGACTGCACGTAGGCTGCAAGCCCATAGTCGGTGTCGTTGGCGATCCTGATCGCCTCCTCCTCCGACCGGTACGGCATGATGCAGAGCACCGGCCCGAAGATCTCCTCGCGCGCGATCGCCATGTCCGGCGTCACATCGCCGAACACCGTCGGGCGCACGAAGTAGCCGGAGCCCATTCCCTCCGGCCGCCCCGCACCACCGGCCGCCAGCGTGGCGCCGGCAGCTACCCCGCTCTCGATCAAACGCTGGATCTTGTCGAACTGGATCTGGCTCACCACCGGTCCGAGCGTGGTCGCGGGCTCGTCGGCGCCCCCCACATGATAGCGCCCGGCGGCGGCCGCCGCATACGCCACCGCCTGGTCGTGCAGTTCCCGCGGCACCAGCATTCGCGTCGGCGCGTTGCAGGACTGACCATTGTTGCGATAGCAGCCGGCAACGCCCTTCTCCACCGCGCTCTCGAGCGGGGCATCATGCAGCAGAATGTTCGGCGACTTGCCGCCGAGCTCCTGGCAGACCCGCTTCACCGTGTCCGCGGCCGCTTTTGCGACCTGGATGCCGGCCCGTGTCGATCCGGTGAACGAGACCATGTCGATCCCGGGATGGCTGGCCATCGCGGCGCCGACCGTGGGCCCGTCCCCGTTCACCAGGTTGAAGACGCCCCCGGGGACACCGGCCTCGTCGAGGATCTCCGCCAGGATGATCGCATTCAGCGGCGCGATCTCGCTCGGCTTCAGCACCATGGCGCAGCCTGCCGCCAGCGCCGGCGCCACCTTGCACAGGATCTGGTTCATCGGCCAGTTCCACGGCGTGATCATGCCGACGACGCCGACCGGTTCCTTGACCACGTAGCCGGACCCCTTGTGGACCCCAAACTCGTAGGTCTCGAGCACCTCGGCCATCTTTCGCAGATGGGCCCGGCCGATACCGACCTGCACGTCGCGCGCGAACTGCAGCGGCGCGCCCATCTCGCGCGAGATTGCCACGGCGAGATCGTCGCGGCGCCGGTCATAGACGTCGATGATGCGGCGCAGCAGGTCGAGCCGCTCCCGGCGCTCCGACCAGGCGAAGGTCTCGAACGCTGCCCGGGCCGCGGAGACGGCGCGATCGACGTCGGCAGCCGACCCCGCCGAGATGGTCGCGAACCGCTCCGCGGTCGAGGGATCGACGACGTCGCGCACGCTTGCCACGACCGGATCGACCCAGGCGCCGTCGATGTAGAACTGCCGTTCATGCGCCATGGGCTGCAGCCTCCGGTGCGGTGCGGTCCTGTCTCGTCGCGGTCATCATCCTGCTCCTGAAGCGACCTGTTCCGAAGGCGACAGGCCGCCGTCCCGGATCCGCGACAGCAGAGGCTCGTCGCAGGCGACGAAGCACCCTTCCCTGCGGTCGTTGAACCACAGCGCCCCCGCATCGGGCGACAGGCTCAGCCCTTCGCGCACCAGCTTCCCCTTGGTCGGCCGGAAGGTCCCGGTGGTCTCGATCGCCTCGCAGACCCGCAGGAAGACCGGGTGCGCGAACTCCGGCAGGTGGGCCGACAGGTACGCCCTGAGCGCCGCCATGTCGAAGCCCTCCCCCACGGTGATCGCCGCCATCCCCATGCGTCCGTCGGTATGCGGCAACGCCACGCCATAGGCCACCGCGCCGGTGACACCGGGACAGGCCTCGATCACCGCGGCTACCTCCATCGTGGAGACGTTCTCGCCCTTCCAGCGGTAGGTGTCGCCGAGGCGGTCGATGAAATAGAAGAACCCGGCGCGATCGCGTCGCATCAGGTCGCCGGTCCTGAACCAGCGATCGCCCTCGGCGAACACGTCCCGCGCGATCTTGCGCGCGCTCGCCTCGCGATCGGTGTAGCCGTCGAACCCGCGCCCCGGCCTGGATCCTGCCACGCCGACCTGGCCGATCGCCTCGCCGAGTTCGTCGGCCACGCAGGCGATGCAGCGTCCGTCCGCGTCGCGGATCGGCTCGCCCGTCTCGGCATCGGTACGGATGAGCGCCACCGGAAAACGATGCGCCAGGAAGCCCGGGATGCGCCCGATCGCGCCCGGCCTGCCCTCGCAGTTGTAGAGCGACACATGGCCCTCGGTGGCGGCATAGAATTCGAGGATGCGCGGGATGCGGAAGCGGTTCTGGAACTCCTGCCAGACGTCGCCGCGCAGCCCGTTGCCGCAGCACAGTCTGAGCCGGTGCGCGGTGTCTGCCGGCTGCCGCGGCGCGCGGGCGAGATAGCGACAGAGCTCGCCGATATACTGGAAGATCGTGCAGCCGGTCTGCGCGATGTCGTCCCAGAAGCGACGCGCGGAGAACCTGGTCCGGATCACCACCGATGCGCCACGGCTGAGCATCGATCCGATTGCCACCACGCCGCCGATGCTGTGATAGAGCGGCAGGCAGTCATACAGCCTGTCCTGAGGCTGCACATCCATCATACCGGCGAACCAGGTGCTCCATTCCAGAACGCGCGCATGCGTGATGTTTGCGGATTTCGGCAGTCCGGTCGTCCCCGACGTGCTGATCAGCAGCGCGCGGTCCGACCGTGCGGGCGCGCGACGCCGGGCCAGCGCGGAGGTCCCGTCATCCGGGCCATACTCGTCAGGCACCCAGATCTCCAGCCCGTCCGTCGATCTCGACGCGATCTCCCGCAGGCGCGCGAGCAGCGACGCGTCGGCGATGACGCGACGTGATCCGGAGGCGCGGATGGAGTGGACGAGCGCGTCACCAACGAGGCCGGTATTAATAAGCGCGACCGCGCATCCGAGGTTGGTCAGGCCGAACCAGATCGCCACATAGTCAGGACAGTTCGGCATCAGCAGGCAGACCACGTCGCCGGCTTCGACACCGCGCGCCAGGGCCCATTGCCCATACGCATCGGCGCGATCGACCAGCTCGCGATAACTGAACTGCGTAGCCTCGCCGATCAGCGCCGGCCTGTCGCCCTGGACCGCCGCGACCTCACGGACAACGGACAGGATCGTCGTGTGCTGCGAGGAGTCCAACTGCTTCATGCACTCCAGCGTGCGCGCCCACTCGCTCAAGGCCGATCGGGAGGGCCTCGTATCCATCGCCAAGCTCATGCAGCCTCGCCAATGTGGTTTCTCTCTTGTTCAGCAGCCCGGGAACACAACGCACCAGCAGCTTCCTGAAACCTTCCCAGAGCGGCAGGATGCGGTCATCGACCGCAATATGCCGGCTCAGCGCGCCATGGCCCTGCTCCGGGTCGCTGTCGAAGCGTACATGCTCGGCGAGAAAATGTCGGAACGCCTGCAGCAGCGACGTATTCCATCCCGAGTGGCCCAGGATCGCCTTGAACACCCGCTCCAGGCCGCCATCCTCGTAGCTTGCGATGCTGGCCGCCCGCACCGTGGCATCGAGCGCACGCACCTCGGCCAGATAGCGGCGTCCGATCGCCTCGAACCGCTGCGACGTCGCCCTGTCGATCGGCACCAGCTCGAGCGTGCGACGCATGAACTCGTCATGGTTCATTGCCTCGCCGGACTCGGCGACGCCGGGCCAGGGCGACAGGTTGGCGGTCTCGCACTCCTCCGCCTCGAGCTGCCGCAGCTTTGCATCCTGCGGGTGCAGGCTGCGCGCGGTCTTCAGGTTTTCCCTGAACTGGATCGAGAAGTAGTAGTAGGCCCAGGCGACCGAGGTCATGCCGTCGTTGTCGAGTCCGCGCCAGTCGAGGTCGCATATCTCGTCGATCACCGCCTGGTATCGGTAGTGTGCGATCGTCGTCATCGAACAGGTCTCCCTCGGCCTTCAGGCCGGTCTGGTTGAAGGCGGAGATACAGGACCGAGAGCCTGCAGCAGCTCGGCCAGCGCAAGAATGTCGTGCGGCATGGTCTGGCCGTTGGTGACGCAGATCCGCAGCACGTCGCGGCCGCGAAAGCGGGTGCTCGCGACCCAGGCCCTGCCCGACGCCACGACCTGCGACGCAATCGAGGTTGCGTCCGGAAACCCTTCCGGCGGGTCCAGGCAGAGCACCGCGAGCGAGGTATCGTTCGCCACGTTCCAGCCCAGGCGCCGCATCTCGTCACGCAGCAGCGCCGCGAGTTCGATCGACCGCTCGACATGATCGGCGTAGCCGGACCAGCCTGCGGCCGCCAGCGACAGGAACAGCCGCAGGCCGAGGAAGCGTCGCGACCACTGCGCGGTCGTGACGTAGGGATCCAGGCTGCCGATGTTCGATGGCATGAAGCTGGAGGCCGACGACGCCACGTTGAAGGCGTCGCCCAGGATGGTGGCATCCCTGGTGATGAACATGCCGCACGCCATCGTCGTCGCCAGCCATTTATGCGCATCGATGGTGACGGAATCCGCCGTCTCGATGCCGGCCAGCAATCCGCGCAGCCGCTCTGAGACGAGCAGCGCGCCGCCCCACGCCGCATCGACATGCAGCCAGGCAGCGACCCGGGCGGCAACCGAGGCACACTCCGCAATCGGGTCGATCATGCCGGCGCCGGTGGTGCCGGCGGTGGCCACCACCATCACCGGCCGGCAACCGCCAGCTTCGTCATCGGCAATCGCCGCGGCGAGCGCCTGCGCATCCATGCGGCCCGATGCGTCGGTCGCGACCGGTCGAACCGCGGCGCGCCCGATCCCCGCCTGGTGCGCGATCTTGTACCAGGCGGAATGCGCATCCTGCGAAACATAGAAGACCGGCGTTGCCTCGAATGCCCGGGCGCCCCCGGTGGCGTAGCCAGGCTCGGCCCGCGTCAGCGCACAGGTCAGGGCGGTGAAGTTCGCCTCCGATCCGCCACTGGTGAAGTGGCCCGCGCTCGCAGCCGGCATCCCCGCACGACGCGCAAGCGCCGCGATCACGTGCGCTTCCATCGCGACCGCGACCGGCGACGTCCTCGAGCTGGCAAGTTGCGGATTGAAGCGCGCGACGATGCGCTCGGCGCATTCCGCCGGGAAGGTCGGCGCCGGATTGAAGAGTCCGAAATAGCTCGGATGGGTGAGATGGACGACGCCATGCTCGAGCTGGTGAATGACCCATAGCAGCACGTCGGCAAGCGGCTGCGGAGTCTCGAAGTCATACTTCGCGAGAGCTTCGGAAAACATCGCCGGATCGAGGTCGGGAACGACGCTGCCGGCGGCGACGCGCAGCGCTGCCGCGTCGAGCCGCGCAGTCAGCTCGTCGTCCAGCGTGCTTCTATCGGACGCCGACGGATACAACGGGGTCGGGATCTGCAGCTCGGCGCCCGCGACATCCATGGCTCAGAACTCGCCCGCGAGGGCCGGCTCGGGACGACGGCCATCGAGGAGACCCGCTGCGAACATGCCGGGATGCTGGTCGGGCATGCGCAGGACCTGGCGCTCGATCCAGTTCGCATAGAGCCGGATGGCCGGGCGTTGCCAGCTGTTGGGCGTCGTCGCACCGGCCACGAGACGCTGCACCTCGCGCAGGGCGCTAGGGTCACGCCCGCCATGCAGGATGTTCCGCCGGCAATCGTCCAGAGCGGCCTCCAGCGGCGCCGCGAAGAAGTTGGCGGGCGCGCGAGGATATTCGTCCCGCTGGCCGCAGAGATAGCGCCGCACGTCCCTGGTATATTCACCCGGCAGGCTGCCGGTATCGTATTCCGGGTGCCCCTGGAAGAACAGGAAGGGCGCCGAGCCGCCGCGCATGAAGCCGTCGACGCCGGCCGCCTCGGAGTGCGACAGGATCTCGTAGCCGGCCGTCACCAGCGCGGCCTCCGACAGGCCATTGTAGCGCGAGTGCGGCACGCTCCACCGTTTCGGGAGTTCCGCTGCCAGGACATGATCGAAGCTCACCAGCTCGCACCCGAAGACGCCCGACAGCTTGGCCGGGAGACGCGAGCGGCGGATGCCGTCGAGATGCAGGACCGCCGCATGCGCCGCCAGGCAGGACCAGATCGACGGGATTGCCCGCTCCTGCGTCCAGTCGACGATTCTCGTCAGGCAGTCCCACGCCGGCTCATCCTCGAGCTGCCCTGCCTGCGGCTCCATTCCGGTGACGATCACCGCATCGAGGCGCGCCTCGAACAACTCCTGCATCGGACGGTACGCCGCAGGGGCGCCGGCGGGATGGACGCTGAACAACTCCAGCGTGATCGCAAGCTGCGGACAGGCGGCACGCAGCAGCCGGGCGAACTGGCCCTCGGTCGCCTTTAGGGCGCCGGGGGACATGTTGTTGACCAGGCCGACAACGAGCGACCGGCGGCTGCCGCCCGGATGCAAATCGAGACGGGGATCGAGCACGTCCCTCACAGCGCGCTCCCGACTGGAGCGAGCGCCGCCGGAGCGACGGCCTGGGCCGCGACGCCGGCGGCGGCATCGAGAGCCTGATCGAGGTCGGCGAGGATGTCATCAATATGCTCGATGCCGATGCTGAGCCGGATCATCTCGCGCGTGACACCCGCCCTTCTCTGCTCGTCCGCCGACATCTGCCGATGGGTCGTGGAGGCCGGGTGGCAGGCCAGCGTCTTGCAGTCGCCGAGATTGACCACCCGCTTGACCAGTCTCAGCGCGTCATAGAACCGCACGCCGCCGGCATAGCCGTCGCGCACGCCGAAGGTCAGCAGCGAGCACGCGCGGCCGCCGAGATATTTCTGCACCCGTGCATATTGCGGGCTGTCGGAGAAGCCGGCGTAGCTGACCCACTCGACCCTCGGATCCCTGCGCAGGAATTCGGCGACACGCGCGGCATTCTCGACATGGCGATCGACCCTGACGGCAACCGTCTCGATGCCCTGGAGCAGCATGAAGGCATTGAACGGGGAGAGTGCCGCGCCGGTGGTCCGCAGATGCACGCTCCGGCAGCGCGCGATGTAGGCGGCGTCGCCGAAATGCTCCGTGTAGACCAGGCCGTGATAGGACTGGTCCGGCTCGCTGAACATCGGATACCGGTCGGGATGGTCCCGCCATGGAAAGCGGCCGCTATCGATGATGGCGCCGCCGAGCGAGGTGCCGTGGCCGCCGAGGAACTTGGTGAGCGACTGCACGACGATGTCCGCGCCATGCTCGATTGGACGCATCAGGACTGGCGTGGCCACGGTGTTGTCGACGATCAAGGGCATGTGATGCCGGTGCGCCACCGCGGCCAGGCCGGCGATGTCCGCGACGTTGCCTGCCGGATTGCCGACGCTCTCGCAATAGATACCCCGCGTGTTGCCGTCGATTGCCTTTTCGACATCCCGCGGGCGATCGCTATCGGCAAAGCGGACCTCGATGCCGAGATCGGGCAGGTAATGGGCGAACATCGAGTGCGTGGTGCCATAGAGTTGCGGGACCGAGACGAGGTTTCGGCCAGGCTGCAGTATGTTCGAGACGGCGTAATGCAATGCAGCCTGCCCGGAGGCGACGCTCAAGGCCTGCAGACCGCCTTCCAGTGCCGCGATCCGGACTTCGAGAACATTATTGGTCGGGTTGCTGATACGGCTGTAGCGGTAGCCATCGACCTCCAGATTGAATAATGCCGCGGCGTGCTCCGAACTCTCGAACCCGTAGGCGGCAGTCTGGTAGATCGGCACTGCCAGCGCCCGCGTGGCCGGATCGAGGCTGAAGCCGGCATGCAGCGCCAAGGTCTCGATACGCATGACGCACACTATCCTGCTGGCACGGGCTGGAGAGGCGCCCCGACACGGTCAGGGCGTGTCGAGCGAAGTATGCCGCTGCCCGAGATCCGACGACCGGTCGAGCCGCGTGCTCTGGGTGTCGGATCGCGTCGGCCAGGATCGCCGCAAGACCTCCTCACCCTGGTGAAGTCCGATACGTGATCAATGAGGGTGACAAGCCGGAATTCGCAGCAGGACCCAGAATCGATCTGGGCGCAAGCACTATAACGAGGTTTTCTCAGCTGTCTTCTTCGGAGACGGATGACTTACCGAACCTGTCTGCTGGTAGCGGGTCGGCATAACGTGGTCAATTCGCTAACGGCTCGACGTGGCTATTTGACGCTGATATAACGGGACCATGGAGGCATCGTACTCTGTATTGCTGATCGATCCTGCGTAGCGTCTGCGGCACGCTCGCCTGGATTGTGCATGACCAGAGCCGTAACGGGCCAGTTCGCTATTGTGATATCCACTCGACCACGTTCAAGCTCAACACGTGTATGCATGCAACGACTTTTGACAGGCCGGCAGCGCCATGGTTTAACTTTTGTCGGGAAACGGCTTTACCGGATTGACTCGCAGGATGTTAGCAGCGACGTTGTTGCCTAACGTCTCTCTGTTGCCGCGACGGCCGAGGCCGCAACCTCTTTGCAAAGAGCCGTCCCGGTCGGCTGGGAGTTCCGTCATGCCAGTAGGGCCGTTCATCCTCGAACAAATCGTTCTCGTCGCCGACCAGCAGAGCCGAAATCTTGCACCCTTGAGCGATGATCTGAAGCTGCTGGATTCCGGCCTCGACTCCCTGTGCTTTGCAATCCTCGTCGCGCGTCTCGACGATGAACTCGGGCTGGACCCGCTCTCCATCGAGACGCATGCCTTTCCGGTCACCATCGGTGACTTCATTCGGCTCTACGAGCATGCCTCAGTCTGAGCCGGGCTCGCTCTTGCAGTCGGTCCTGCAGGCGGCATCGAACCGGCGCAACTTCATTGCCGATCCTCGCGTCAGTCTTCCCGTCGCCGCGATGCGGGCGCGCACCAGCCTTGGGGCTCGGCTCGGGGATCTGCGCGGGCATTCCGTCATGCTGGTCACGCATCGGCAGATCACAACCATCCTCGCCGCCATGGAACTCGATGGCGTCGCCCGGCGCATCGTGCTGTGCCCACCGGGGCTGACGGCGGCGCATCTCGACGCGACCCTGCGTGTCGCCGAAATCGACACCGTTATCGTCGACGAGGTCTCGTCCCACGATCCGCGCCTCCGCCAGGCGTCGCGTGCGTTCTGCACCGACGTGCTCGAACCCACGGCCGAAACCATCGATCGGAGCCTGGAGACGCAGTGGGTGCTGCTGACGTCCGGCACGACCGGGGCGCCGAAGCTCGCTCTGCATTCAATGGCCAGCCTGACGGCGCCGATCGGTGATGGCCTGTCGACCGGCGAGCCAGTCTGGAGCACGTTTTACGACATAAGGCGCTATGGCGGCCTGCAGATCCTCCTGCGGGCGCTTGTCGGTGGCGGCTCGCTGGTGCTGTCGGACGCCGGGGAGCCGGTGGACAGGTTCCTGGCGCGTGCTGCGGCGAGCGGCGTGACGCACATCTCCGGCACGCCGTCGCACTGGCGCGGCGCCCTGATGAGCGACGCCGCCGGCTGCATCATGCCCGGCTATCTGCGCCTGTCCGGCGAGGCATGCGACCAGCCGATGCTGGACCGGTTGAAGCTTGCATATCCGCAGGCCGCGATCGCGCATGCGTTCGCATCCACCGAAGCCGGGGTCGCATTCGACGTGAAGGACGGGCTGGCAGGTTTCCCGGCCGCGTTCATCGGACCCGACCGCGCAGGTGTCGAGATGCGAATTCAGGACGGATCCCTGCGTATCCGCTCCTCGCGCACGGCCAGCCGCTATCTCGGCGACGCCGCCTCGACGTCCCTGCGCGACGAGGACGGCTTCATCGATACCGGCGACCTGATCGACGTGCATGGCGATCGCTGTCGGTTCATCGGCCGCCGCGGCGGCGTCATCAATGTCGGCGGAATGAAGGTTCATCCGGAGGCGATCGAGGCGGTGATCAACGAGCATCCCGCCATCCACACCTCGCGTGTCTCCGGACGCCCAAGCCCGATCACCGGGGCGATCGTGGTTGCAGAAATCGTCCTGAAGCAGGGGACGTTCCCGGAGCACGAAGACTTCGCCGCCGTTCGCCGCCAGGTGCGCGAATTGTGCCAGAGCCGCCTCTCCCGCCACCAGGTGCCGATGACATTCCAGGAGGTGCGCTCGCTGGAGGTTGCGCCGTCCGGCAAGATGGCGCGCATGCATGCATAATGCCATCGTCACCGGCGCCAGCCGCGGCCTCGGCCTGGGGATCGCCCGGACACTTGCCGCCTCCGGCTTCAATGTCATCGCCATCGCCCGCAATCCTACCGGAGAACTCGAAGAGGCGATGGCGCAGGCAGCGCGGGCGGAGCGAGGCAGACTGATTTTCCGTGCGCGCGACCTCTCCGAGCTTGCGGCGCTGCCTGTCCTGGTGAAGGAGCTGCGCACCGAGTTTGGAGCTCTCTATGGCCTCGTCAATAATGCCGGCCTCGGGACCGGCGGCATGCTCGCGACCATGAGGGACGAGGACATCGAGCGCCTCGTCCATCTGAACGTGCTGATGCCGATGATGCTGACGAAATATGTCGTGCGTTCGATGCTGGCCGCAGGCAGCGGCCGGATCGTGAACATATCCTCCATCGTCGGCCGGACCGGCTATAGCGGACTGTCCGCCTACAGCGCCACCAAGGCGTCACTCGATGGCTTCACCCGGGCGCTTGCCCGCGAAGTCGGGCCGGTCGGGATCACGGTGAATGCGGTGGCACCCGGCTTCATCGATACCGAGATGACGCATGGCCTGGGTGACAGGGACCGGGAGAAAATCCGACGGCGCAGCGCGCTCGGCCGCATGGCCGAGATTGATGACGTCGCGAACCTGGTCGATTTCCTGTTCACGGAAAAGGCACGCAACATCACCGGGACCGTGATGACCGTCGATGCCGGCAACACCGCCTAGCACGCGCCGTCCCGGCGCAGCACCACCCAGACGGTCTGCCACAGGATCCTGGTATCGCGACGCAGCGAGATGTCACGGACATAGTCCTTGTCGAGCTCGACCCGCTTTTCGTACGAGACTCCGCTTCGCCCGCTGACCTGCCAAAGTCCCGTCAGCCCGGGGCGCACGGCAAGATACTGATGCCGCCCATCGAACCTCGTATAGGGGCCTTCGATCTCGGCCTGCGTGATCGGTCGCGGGCCGACCAGGCTCATATCGCCGACGAGCACATTCAGAAGCTGCGGCAGTTCGTCGAGCGAAGTCGAACGCAGGAATTTCCCGATCCCGGAGACGCGCGGATCGTTCCTGAGCTTGTGAGTCGTGGCCCACTCGAGCCGGGCCGCCTCGTTCACTGCCAGCAGTTCGCTCAGCACCAGGTCTGCATTCGTGCACATCGACCGGAATTTCAGGCAGGTAAACGAGCGTCCCTGACGACCGACACGCTCCTGCCGGAACAGGATCGGTCCGGGATCACGGCTCAATCGTATCAGCATTGCGATGCCGACCAGCAGCGGCAACACGCAGAGCAGCAACAGCGATGCTCCGAGGATATCACCACCACGCTTCAGACCGGCTCGCAGCGGATGGACATCCAGCGTGGCCGGATCGAGGCGCCCGGGCTCGTTCGCGACCAGGAAGGCAGGCGCGCTGTCGTCGATCTGCGCGACGTCGAGCTCGGGAGCGCCCTGGATTGCGGAGTTCATGGGATCGGTCCTTGATGCAGTCTCGCACGCGCTAATTCGGAACACGCGTTTGAAGGCGGGCAAGCCGGAGACGGTCTCAGCGCGACGAGACTAGCTCAGAACTCTGCGGGGCGGGGAAGCACAGAGTAGAAGACCGTCAGTTATTGACGCACAATTAACCTTCGGAAGTGTTCATCGCTGTGTCTCGATGAATTCGCCACCTGGACTCGCCTCGCGCCTCGTTCTACTAACGAACCTAGATCTTCGACCTTACTCCGCCGCGATCGAGGACGGTTCACCGAAACATGGGGCTCGAGCCAGCGTTGCGCGCAATCCGGTTCGACGAGTGCTTCGGCTGGCTGCACGTGCCGTCGGGTGACCGGTCCGGCGGCACGGCGGTCATCCTGTGTTCAGGCCTGTCCACCGACGGTCTGACCGGCTACCGGCCATTTCGGCTGCTGGCGGATGCGCTTGCCGGTGAAGGCTATCTCACCCTGCGCTTCGACTATCCAGGCACCGGCAATTCTGACGATTGCGAGACCGACGATTTCTGGCTGCTGTGCAGGACCAGTATCTACGCCGCGATTGATTGGCTGCGGCATCATGGCGTCGCGGACCGTGTCGTCCTGTGCGGCCTGCGCGCGGGCGCCACGCTGGCCATGGAGGCCGCGGCGACGCGGTCGGACATCGCGGGCGTGCTGCTGATCGAGCCGGTGCTGCGGGGACGCTCCTATCTGCGTCAGCTTGGCATGGAAGCCGGCGTGAAGCTCACCGACCCGTCCGGTGCGGCGCCGCTGGCCGTGCACGAGCTCAAGCTGTCCGGCAAGGCAGTGCGGCGCATGCAACAGATAGATCTGCGCCAGATCAAACCGGCGGCAGGCTCCGCGATCTGCGTCCTGGCGCAGTCCCCGGCACGGCTTCTCTCGGAGTGTGTCGCTGCCTGGCGGCAAGCCGGAGTCGTGGTTCGATGCCACGAGATCACCGGCCTGGAGGCCATGCTGCGTCCGGTCCTTATGAGCCACACGGCGTCGGTCGATCCGGTGTCGATCCTCGCCTGGTTGCGCGAAACGGCGCCGACGCAGGCAAGGTCGGTCGCGATCGACCGGCTGCCGGATGAAAGCCCTCTCGTTGCAGCGGCCTTCACCGAGATGTCGGTTCGCTTCGGGGCGCGACGCGAACTGCGCGGAATCCTGTGCGAGCCGAGGCAGGGCTCGGCAACCGGGCTCGTCGTGGTCATCACCAACAGCAGCGGAAATCCGGGCTACGGCTTCGCCCGTTTCGGCGTCGAGCTGGCGCGAGACCTGGCGACGGCGGGGGTCGCCTCGCTCCGGATGGACTTCACCGGCCTGGGCGACAGCGCGGCGCCCGATGACGGTCCCACTCATATCTTCGAAGTCGATCGCAGGCAGGAACTCCGCAGTGCGATCGACCTGCTCGCGGCCCGCGGCTATGGCAGGTTCGCGGCGCACGGATTATGTTCCGGTGCCTATCATGCACTGCAGGCTGCCTTCGACGATCCAAGGATAACGACGCTGCTGCTGGTCAACCTGCAGCATCTGTCATGGGCCGAGGGCGACCGCGTTGAACTTAAAGGCTACGCGCTGCGTCATCCGACGCATTTCCTCAAGAGACTGGGATCGGGATCGGTCTGGGTCAACCTGCTGCGCGGCAGGTTCGACGTCGCGGGCATCTTCAAGGTTCAGGTGGCCCGCTGTTTGGAGGCGATCAACCGGCAGGCCTCGAGGCTCACGCGACGCCTCGGCAGGCGGCCTCCCGCGCAGGCCACGATCACGGATCGCATGCGGGAGCTGTCCCTGCGAGCGCGGACATTGTTGTTGATGTCGGAGGGAGATGAAGGGATCCCGGTGCTGGCCCGCGAATTCGGATCCGCCCTGAAGCTGCCGGGTACGGTCGTGCAGATCGTGCCGGACCTCGATCATGCCCTGTCCAACGCTGCCATGCGGCGCGTGGTCATCGACCGCATGATCGCATTCCTGGGTCCGAGGACGCCGCACCAGCCGCTCCTGAAGTCGCGGATGGAGGTGTCCACCGTGTAGCGCCTGCCCGGTGCGATCTCCCGGCTGTAAACCAAATACTTTGCTCCGGGTTGATCACTAACAGAACGTATTGATAGCCTCGGACCTGTTCGGGTAATTCCTGATTGACCCTGCCTGTTCGAAAAGGCACTCTGACCGTGCGTGCCTAGCCAGCCTCTTCCAGGATATGGAACAGGATTTCGGGCAGAGATCCATCAGTTCCAAGGCGTCGAGAACATGTCAAAACGCATTTGCATTACTGGTGGCGCCGGTTACATTGGGCGCCTGTTGACGCGTGCGCTCTACGACAGCCACGAGGTGCTGGTACTCGACCGCCTCGACTTCGGCATCAACCGCTTCCGGCCGGAGGAACTGTCCCGGTTCGAGCTCAGCCGGACCGACCTGCGGGATGCCGCCGGCGTTGCTGCCGTGATCGACCGGTTCGCCCCCGGCATAATCATCCATCTCGCCGCGGCGCACTTCATCCCGCTTTGCGAACGCGATCCCGGCGCCGCGGTCGAGACCAATGTTGTGGGAACCGCCAACCTGCTGATGGCGGCGCCGCCGGAATGCCGCTTCGTGTTCGCGAGCAGCGGGGCGGTCTATGCGCCGTCCAAGGCCCTGCATGACGAGAACCGGTCCGAGATCGGGCCTCGCGATGTCTATGGCTTCACCAAGCTGCAGGGCGAGCAGTATGTCCGGTATTTCTCCAAGCTCCGCGGCCTGCCGGCCGTCATCGTCCGGCTGTTCAACGTGGTGGGGCCCGGCGAGACCAACCCGCATTTGCTGCCCGAGATCGTCGCGCAGATGAAGTCCGGCCTGACCCATGTCTCGCTCGGCAATCTCTGGCCGAAGCGGGACTACATCCACGTGCGCGATGCCGCCTCCGGGTTCGCGGCGATTGCACTGACCGGCCTCGTCGAGGCCGGCGAGACGGTCGTGGTCAATCTCGGAACCTCGAAGCAATATTCGGTCGAGGAGATGATCCAGCGGCTTCGGGACGTCTCCGGCCAGCCCTTCGCGATCCGTCACGATCCGGGCCGCGCCCGCGCCGTCGACCGTCCGTTCCTCGGCGCCTCGATCGAGGAGATCCGCTCGCGCTTCGGCTGGGCGCCGCGCTTCTCGATCGACGACGCGATACGCGACCTGTGGCGCAACCCGGATCTCAGTGACGAGCTGGCCGAGCGGCTGGGTCTCGCGCCGAGCGACATGACCCTGCTGCCGTCATGCGCATAGCCATCTTCACCGAGCTTTATGCACCGAGCGTCGGCGGCCAGGAGGTCTTCTTCGCCGGCCTCGGTCGCGCTCTGCTTCGCCGTGGCCACCAGCTCGACGTATATTGCATCGCGCACCAGGCCGGCCTGCCGTCGGACGAGATTCTGGACGGGGTCTCGGTGCACCGCACGCTGACCGCACCGAACTATACCAGGCCGCGCTTTGCCGCCATGCGCCGGGAGTGGACAGCGCTGTACCGCTTCGCCCTGCACACCCGCAGGATCGCACGTCGGCGCGAGCACGACTTCTACCTGCTGAACCAGTGGCCATTCATGCACGTCATGACGCTCCCACGCCATGCGCGCCGGCGTGCGCTGGTGCATTGGTGCGAGATCCGGGAGTCGGGTTTCTTCAGGCTCATGCAGAGCTACCTGCCAACCCGGACCCTCCTGAACGGCGCGATCAGCGACACGGTCGGGCAGCGGATCCAATCGATGTCGGGATGCGAGGCGATCACGCTGCCAAGCGGGCTCGACCTCGAAAAGTCCGCTTGCATGCCGCGCGAGGAACGCCGCGACATCCTGGCGGTCGGTCGCATTGCGGAGCACAAGAACCTGCCAATGCTCGTCGAGGCGTTTGAGATCCTGCGTGCACGCGGATATGCAGGGCGTCTCAGGATCGCCGGCGACGGGCCGGCGATGCAGGCGTTGCGCGCGTGCGTGGCAGCCTCGACGCAACAGGGCGCGATCGATCTGCTCGGGTTCATCAGCGAGGCCGAGAAGTTCTCCCTGATGAGCCGGAGCGAAGTGCTTGCCATGCCGAGCCGGCGCGAGGGCTTCCCGCATGTGATTGCGGAAGCCATGAGTTGCGGCCTGCCGATCGTGACGGCGGAATATCCCGAGAACGGCACCAAGGCGGTCGTGACGGCCTTCCGGTCCGGCTTCGTCACCGAGGCGAGCGCCGACGCCCTGGCGACGGGCATCGAGCGCCTGCGTGACGAATGGGACCTGTACTCGTCCAATGGCAGGCGGGCGGCCCGGAGTCTCGACTGGAACGGGATCGCCGAGACGCTGGAGACCAGGTTGACGCGCGTGTCCGGATCAGAACGATGATGATTTCCGAGCCCCCGAATCAGAGCCTCGCAACATTTGCCGAACTCCGCGCCAGGGTGGGCGCGCTGCAGACGACGCGCTCGATCGGCGAGACCCTCGCCCAGGACGCCGCGAGCCGGCCCGGCGGCCTCAAATGGAGCCTTGCCGCGCTGCGCCGCCGTTGGTGGCTGTTTGCCATCATTGCGGTCGTGACGACGGCCGTTTCCGCGGTGTATGCGGTGGTCAAGCCGCCATCCTTCACCGCGACGACGCAGGTCATCCTGGACCCGCGGACCAGTATCGAGGCGTCCTTTGGCGCCGGTGGCAGTGGCGTCGATCCGATGGCGGTAGACAGCCAGGTCGAGGTGCTGAAGTCGCGCGACATCGTGCAGACGGTGATGCGCGATCTCAGGCTTGCGGATGATCCGGGCTTTGCCGCGCCATCCCGGTTCGGCCTGATGCTGAGACACAAGGCCATCGATCGCAAGGCCCACGAGGAGCTGGTCATCGAGACGCTCGCCCGGAATCTCGACGTCCATAGTCTCGGCCTGTCCTCGGTGATCTCGGTCAGCTATCGCGATCTCTCCGCCGACCGCGCGGCGCGTATCGCGAACGGTTTCGCGACCGCCTACATCGCCGGGCAGATGAAGGTGAAGGCCGACCAGGCCGCGCAACTCGTCGGATGGCTGAATTCCAGGCTCGTGGTGCTGCAGGGCAATGCGGCGAGGTCCGAGACCGCGCTGAAGGACTACCAGACCGCGAACGGGCTGATCGGCCTGCAGAGCAGCAACGGCGCCTCTCTGGCGCAGCAGCAGATCGCCGCGCTGGCGGTCGATCTGTCACGCGCCAGCGACGACGAGGCGGTGGCTCGCGGCAAGCTCCAGGGCAGCCTGGGCAGCGCGCGGCGCTTCGACAGCATGGGCGACACGCTCGGCTCGCCGGTGATCCAGGACCTGGAGCGCGAACGCAATGCCGCCAGCGCGCGGCTTGCACAATTGAATTCGCGTTACGGCTCGGCCTATCCGGAATCGATTTCCGAGCAGCACGGCATCGCCGATATCGAGCGGCGTCGCGCCCAGGAGGTCGGGCGCATCCGGCAATCCCTGCTGACCGCGCTGGACATCGCCGCCGCGCGCACGGCGTCGCTGCGCACGTCCCTGAACGACGCCATGGCGGCTGAGCAGAAGGCAAACCAGGCGGCCGGGCATGAAATCGAGCTGCAGATCCAGGCGAATGCCGACAACGACGTCTACCGGAAGTCGCTCGAGCGCGTGAAGCAGACGATCGCCGAGGCCGGGACGGAACGCGCCGATGCGCGGGTCGTCAGCATCGCGACAAGCCCGCTCAGGCCGAGCTCGATCGGCCGCAAGGTGATCGTCTTCGGCGGCCTGCTGCTCGGCTGCGCGTTCGGGCTGCTCACCGTGGCCGGCATGGAGCTGACGCGCGGCGGGATCTACAATCCCGAGCAGCTTGCGGATCTCATCCGGGCGCCCTGGCTTGGTTCGGTGCCGGAGGTCGAGAACAGCAGCGGCGACAGCGTACGTCCAGGCCTGCGCGCGATCGACGTGCCGCTGTATGACCGGGTTTCCGGCTTCGCGGAGATGATACGCGGGATCGCGGCGACCGAACCGTTCATGGTGAACGAGCAGCGCCATCTCGTCACCATGTTGACGTCCGCCGTGACCGGCGAAGGGAAGTCGACGACGGCGGTGGCTCTGGCCCGGACGATGGCACTGCAGGGCATTCGCGTGCTGCTGGTGGATTGCGACCTGTTCCGGCGCTCGCTGACCACGATGCTTGCCCCCGACGTCTCGTACGGCCTCGTCGAGGTGATCGAGGGAACGGCCAGCCTCAAGATGGCGCTCCAGCTCGATGACGTGTCCGGCATGCACTGGATCGGCATACGCAAGGAGAGCGGACGGGCCGGCACCTTCTCGAACCCGGCGATGCCGCAGCTTCTGTTCGAGCTTCGGCAGAGCTTCGATATCGTGCTTCTGGACGCAGCGCCGCTGCTGGCGACTGCCGACGTGCGGTATCTCGCGCGCGCGGCGGACCGGCTGGTGCTAGCGGTGCGCTGGGCAAAGACCCGGCCGCAGGGCCTGCGCGCGGCGATGAAGCTTCTCGACGAGATCGGCGTGCCCGCCGCCGGCGCGATCCTGACCCGGATCGACCTGCGCCGGCAGCGTCGCATGGGCGATAGCGGGCGCTACTCCTATCAGCAGCAATATACCTCCTATCGCTTGATCGGGCACTGAAAGCCTGCGATGGCAGTTCGTGCGGTCGCTGAAAGGCAACCCGAGCAGGAGCAGCGCGAGCAGGACCGGCCTGTTCCAGTCGTGAGCGTGGTGATCCCGGTCTTCAACCGGGCGGACAGCATTCCGGCGGTGATCGCCTGCCTGCGCGCGCAGACCCTGTCCGACTGGGAAGCGATCTTCGTCGATGATGGCTCCGAAACCGACATCGCAGCGGTGATCGAGGCCCTCGCCGAAAGGCGGGTGCGCGCCGTCCGGCTCGAGCGCAACTCCGGGGTATCCGCGGCGCGCAACCGGGGGGTCCGGGAAGCCGTCGGGCATCATGTCGCATTCCTTGATTCCGACGATCACTGGTATCCGGACAAGCTCGCCCGTCAGGTCGCGGCGATGGCGTCCCGCGGCAGCGATACCGAGGCGTTCTGTGTCACCCTGACCGCGGTCATGATGCCTGGTGGCTGGCAGCGCGTGCGTCCGAACTTCCCACCGCAGGCTGGAAAATCGTTCGGACATTACCTCTACGTCCAGGGTGGATTTGCCCAGATCAGCTCGCTGCTGCTGCCACGATCGCTGGCGCTGAAAAACCCGTTCCGCGAGGGGCTGCGTCAGTACGAGGATCATCTCGTGTTCATCGAGCTGTACGCGAGCGGCGCGCAGTATCTCGTCGTTCCCGAGGTGCTGACGGTCTGGCGGAACGACGTGCGGCCGGACCGGCTGAGCCGGCGGGACGATCTCGGCCGCGGCGAGAGTTTCCTGAAGGCGGCAGCGGGCGTGATGGATCCCGAGGTGCAGTGCGCCTTCCGGCTGCGGGCGCTCGGCGGCGTCCTGATCCGTAACCGGCCGCTCGAAGCGCTGCGGCTCACCATGTTCGGATTGAAGGCGCGTATCCTGCCGCCCAGGCAGATCGCCGTCATCCTGGCGCGGCACATGCTGCCGCCGCGGCTGTGGCAGATGATGGTACGGCCGGCACAATGAAATACGCCCTCGCGGTGGCGCGACGTCCGATGTTCGGCTGCGACCCCAGGGTGCTACTGTTCGGAGCTGGCGTGATCCTGGTCTTCTGGCTCAGCAACCCGCTGGAGATCCCGATCAAGGGGATCGTGCCGGGCGCAGCCGACCTGGTCGATCCCAGCACCTCGAGGGTCATCTACACGAACAGGTATCTGCAACTGCTGGTGCGGGCGCTGGTTCTCGGACTGGCCGGGCTGCCACTGATGCTGAACCCTGCAATCGGATGGCGGATCCTGATGCGGGCGCCGCTGCTCTGCCTGTTCCTCTGCTACGCCGCCTGCTCGCTGCTATGGTCTGACACGCCGTCGACATCGGTCAACGACCTGATCTACCTGGCGACCGCCCTGCTGGCCGGGGTGGCGCTGGCAGTATACGGAACGCCCGATGACGCCGCCCGGGTGTTCGCGTCCGGCGGCTTTGCAGTTGCCGTCGTCTCACTCTGCGTCATCGTGCTGTTCCCGCTCTATGGCGTGCATCAGGCCAGCGAGCCATCGGCGGGCGCGTGGCGTGGCGTCTATGACGACAAGAATGTCCTCGGCCAGGTCATGGCCTCGTTCTCGGTGATCTATTTCGTGCAAGGCAGGCACCTGTTCCGCTCGCGCGTGGCGTGGATCGCGGCACTCGGATGCAGCCTGCTGCTCGCGGTCGCCAGCAAGTCGGCGGCGGCATTCGCGATCCTCGCCGTGGGGGTCTGCGGGTATGGGCTGCTGTTCGTGCTCGGCGGCATCCTGCGGGTGATCACGCTGCTGGCGCTGCCGGTCGTGGTGGTGATCGTGAGCGGGCTGAAGACCGAGTTCCTGGAGCTGCTCGGGCGCAGCGCCGACCTGTCCGGACGCACCGAGATCTGGGCGGCGGCATGGCGCATCATCCAGCAGCATCCGGTGTATGGAAATGGCTATGGCTCCGCGACGATGGGCGGCCTGGTTCCTTACCTGGTCGCGCGTTTCAAGGTCAGCCATTCCCATAACGGCTTTCTCGACCTCGCCTTGTCCGGCGGCGTGATCGGATCGGCGCTGCTCTACGGCGCGGTCGCCATGGCGATTGTGCGGGCCATGCGCGCCTGGGAGCCGAAAGGCGGCAACGCGCTGCTGATCGCGACGTTGTCCACCTTCATGGTCTGCTGGGGCGTGTCGGCCTTTTCCGAGGTCGCGTTCCGTCCGAGCTATGCGATGGGCGCCCTGGGGATCGCCGCGATCGTCGTGCTCTCCGCCCTGCCGCCCGCGGCCCGCACGCAACGCCTCCCGGGGCGCGCCATGGCGGTTTCGTATTCCGCCCGTCCGGCCGCAAGGTAATGCGGGTCCTGCACATCATGGCTGACGGATCTGCGGGCGGCGGCCCCACCGTGGTGCAGACGTTGTGCGCATCGCTCGGCGATTTCGGCGTGCGGTCCGCCATTGCGACGCAGGTCTACAGCCACCTGTCGCAGCAGGCCAGACTGGCAAGCCTACCGCTCTACGAAGCGGATTTCTCAAGTCGCCTGAAGGCGCGGCAGGCAAGCGCGCGCATGCGCGAGATCATCGCCGATTTCCGCCCGGACATGATGCTGGCGCATGGTGCCCGCTCGACCCTGCCGCCCGCCCTGATCGGTCGCTCCCGGAGGCCGCCACTGGTCCATATCGTGCACGGGCTGCACTATACCAGGAAGTCGCTTGCGGGACGCGCGGTGGGACGCGCGGCCGAACGGTTCTGCGTCTCGCGCGCCGACCGGACCGTGTTCGTGTCGAACGCCGACGCAACGCAGGCAAGGAACCACCATCTGCTCGGCCGCGCGGCCCATGTCGTCATCCATAACGGAGTCGCGGTTCCCGCCGGCCTGGTCCGCAGCCCCTCCCAGCGCCGCTTCGATCTCGCGTTCATCGGACGCCTGCATGCGCAGAAGGATCCGCTCATCCTGCCGGACATCCTGCTCGCGATGCGCCCGCTGCGACCGAGCATGCTGATCGTGGCCGGCGGCGATCTCGAGCAGGCGCTGCGCGCGAAGATCCAGGCCACCGGAGTCGGCGAGCAGATCGTCTTCGCCGGATCCAGGCCCCGGCACGAGGCGCTCGACCTGCTCTCGCAGGCGCGCGTGTGCGTCTTGCCCTCCCGCTGGGAAGGTCTGCCGATTTCCCTCGCCGAGGCGATGCTGCTGCAGGTCGCGGTCGTCGCCTCCGACATTCCGGGCAATTCCGAGATCGTGCGCGACGGATCGACCGGCCTGCTCGCACCGGTGGGAGATGCGGTGAAGTTCGCTGCCTCCATCACGCGCCTCCTGAACTCCCAACAACTCTGGCAGACCCTGACCGCCGCCGCGACCGTGCATGCCCGGTCCAGCTTCTCGACCCTCGGCCAGGCGAAGGCCTATCTCGGCCTGTTCGCGTCGATCGCGTCCGAGGCTCCCGCGATGAGGCTGCACGCGCAGGGCGCCCTGCAGATGCCGCCGTCATGCTGAAGCTGCGGCCGTTGCTGATGCTGTTCGGGGGCACCTTCGGGGCGGCGCTGCTGTCGATGGGTGCGCAGCTCATGCTCATCCATTCGCTGACGGTGCCGGACTACGGACGCCTCGCGACCATCCTCGCCGCCGTGAACCTGCTGTCGCCACTTGCGGGATTCGGCGTGAACTGGTTCTGGATCCAGGTCTTCGGCCGCGAGGGCTATCGCGCCTTCCGATGGGTGCGGCCGTCCTTCGCTTTGCTCGGCCTGACGAACGTGCTGAGCCTGCTCGCGCTGGCGGGCTACATCATTTCCGCCGGCGGGTTTTCCGGCCACTGGATGAGCCTTGTCGTGCTGTTCTCCAGCCTGATGCTGCTCGGCCAGTGCGCCGTGGAGATCGCATCGGTCAAGTTCCAGCTCGAGGAGCGCTTCGGCCAGCTCGCCCTGTGGCAGGCGCTGTCGCAACTGGGCCGCTTCCTGGTGGCCGTTGCGCTGATCTATCACGCGCGGTCCCTGCATGCGGTGCTGGAGGGCTATGGCTTCGTCGGATTGCTGCTGCTGTTGAGCGGCGCTGCGATCATACGCAGCTTCTATACGCGGCGATTGAAGCTCGTCGGGCATGGGCCGGCTCAGGGCGACCGCGTGCTCGAGGGGCCAAGCCCACTCGCCACCGCCAAGCTGTCGTTTCCGTTCGCCTTCATTACCGTCTTCTACCTGGTTTATTCCCAGAGCGTTCTGCTGCTCGTGACCTGGTTCATCGGGCCGAGCAACACGGCGGTATTCAGCGGCGCGCTTCTGATCATCTCCGCCATCCACCTGATCCCGAACATCGTGTTCACCAAGTTCCTGATGGGACGGATCTGCCGGTGGGCGGAGCATGATCACGAAAGCTTCCGGGCCATCCTGCATGTCAGCGCCGCGGCGATGGTCGCCGTCGGCCTCGTCACGATGGTCGTGGTGGCACTCAGCGCGCCCTACGCGGTCCCGTTCATCTTCGGCCCCCGCTATGCCAAGACCACCATGGTGCTGATCACCCTGACGCCGACGATCCCGTTGCGCTTCATGCAGAGCGCCTACACCGCGATGCTGGTCTCCGAGATCAACGTGCGCCGGCGGGTCATGTTCTCCGGCATCTCGGCGGCCTGCAGCCTCGCGCTCAATCTGATCCTGCTGCCGACGCTCGGCCTGCCTGGCGCGGTGATCGCGTCGATCACCTCCGAGGCCGTGCTGCTGCTGCTCGGCATGTGGGGATCCGTGCGCTACCTCGACAACATACGCATACGCGACAGTTTCCGGATTGCGGCGCTGCGGTCCGCGACCAACCAGCTCTTCCGGACCGCCGCCTGAACCGGGCTTCATGTCGCCCGTCTTCATCGCAATCGCGATCTTCGCCGGCCTCGCAGGTTTCGCATGCCGGAGCGGCTGCCGGCCTCAACGCCGGGTCGGGACCCGATCGGCGGAATATCCGACAGGGAAGTTTTGGTCGGGCAGGCGGGATTCGAACCCACGACCCCCAGTCCCCCAGACTGATGCGCTACCAGGCTGCGCTACTGCCCGCCATACCTGCGGCCGCGCCGATGTAGCAGTGCCCGGCGGCAACTGCAACGGCGCCCGCGCTCAAGTCGGCAACTGCCGGCGCAGGCTTTCCAGTTCGGCCAGCACCATGCCCAGGGCGGTGCGCAACCGGCCGATCTCCAGCGACTGGCTGCGCGAAACCGCCTCGGCGGCCGCAGGCGGCTCCTGGGCCGCCAGCCCGGCCGCATGCGTCCCGGCAACAGGCTCGGGGCCGACGCTGCCCTGGAGCGGCGCCGGTCGCGCCGGCTCTTGGCGCGCCACCAGAATGGCGCCCTCGCCGCCGGACGCCTGCGCATCGTCGCCATCCTGGTCGGCGACCTCCGGCGGCGGCAGGTCGCCCTGCAGCGTCCCGTCGCCATCGCGCAGCAGCCGCTGCACGCCCTTGATGGTGTAGCCCTGGATGTAGAGCAGGTCGGCGATGCGGCGCAGCAGGCCGACATCGTCGGGACGGTAGTAGCGCCGGCCACCGCCGCGCTTAAGCGGCTTGACCTGCGGGAACCGTGTCTCCCAGAAGCGCAGCACATGCTGCGGCACATGCAACTCGTCCGCCACCTCGCTGATCGTGCGGAAGGCGGTTGGCGATTTCTTCAGCCGCGCCAGGCCCACATCCTGGCCGGCATCCTGGCCACCGGCGGCGCCGCCATCGAGATCGAACAGGCCCCCCTCGCTGCCGGGATCCGACCATCGCGAACGCCCGGAGCCGTCCTGCGGATCCCCAGGCAGGGGATCGTCGGCTCCACTCATGCGGCGTCATCCTCGGCGCCTGGCTCCTGGCCGTTGACCCGCGCCTTCAGCACCTGGCTCGGCCTGAACACCAGTACCGAACGCGGCAGGATCGGCACCTCGACGCCGGTCTTGGGGTTGCGCCCGATCCGGCGACCCTTCTGGCGCACCGAGAAGGTGCCGAAGCCACTGATCTTGACGGAATCGCCGGCCTGTAGCGCCAGCGCCAGCCGTTCCAGCACGCTCTCGAGCAGGTCGGCGGACTCGTTCCGCGAGAGCCCCACCTGCGTGTAGATGTGCTCTGCCAGGTGGGCCCGCGTCACGGTGTTCATGCGCAAACCGTAGGCAACCATGCAACCCACGTCAATTGAACGAAACATTCGCGCCTGGGCGGCCACCGCGACGCGTCACATACGGACCAGCGCGGATCCCCAGGTCATGCCGCCGCCGAGCGCTTCCATCAGCACGAGATCGCCGCGGCGGATGCGGCCATCGCGCATCCCCTCGGCAAGCGCCAGCGGGATCGAAGCGGCGGAGGTGTTGGCATGGCGGTCCACCGTCACGATGACCCGCTCGGGCGGCAGGCCGAGCTTACGGCCCATGGCGTCGATGATGCGCTTGTTGGCCTGGTGCGGGACCAGCCAGTCGACATCTTCATGCGCCAGCCCGTTCGCCGCCAGCGCCTCGTCCACCGAAGCCGACAGCTTGGCGACCGCGTGCCGGAACACCTCGCGGCCCTGCATGCGTATCGTGCCCGGCTTGTCCTTCTGGCCGACCGCGCCATCGACATAAAGCAGGTCGCCGGTGCTGCCGTCGGCATGCAGGTGGGTGGAGAGGATGCCGCGGCTGCCAGGCTCGCCGGCGCGCAGCACCACCGCGCCGGCGCCGTCGCCGAACAGCACGCAGGTGGTGCGGTCGGTCCAGTCCAGGATGCGCGAATACACCTCGCTGCCAATCACCAGCACGGTGCGCGCCTGCCCGTTGCGGATGAACGCATCCGCGGCGGCCAACGCGTAGATGAAGCCCGAGCACGCCGCCGACAGGTCGAAGGCGAAGCCGCGCGTGACCCCGAGTGCCGCCTGCACGCGTGCCGCGGTGGCCGGAAAGGCCTGGTCCGGCGTACTGGTGGCAAGGATGATGGCATCGACGTCGGCTGCCCGCAGTCCGGCCTCGTCGAGTGCGGCCTGCGCCGCCCGCGTAGCCATGAAGGCGGCGGTCTCGTGCGGACCCGCCAGATGCCGCTGACGGATGCCGGTGCGCTCGCGGATCCACTCGTCCGAGGTCTCGACCTGCAAGGCAAGGTCGTGGTTGCTCACGATGCGCTCGGGAAGGTAGCCGCCGACGCCGACCAGATGCACGCCAGGGCGAGGCTGACCGCTCATGCCGTCTCCCGCGCCTTCAGCCGGCGGCCGCGATGGGAGCCACGGCGGCCGGCGCCCGGTGCGCACCCTGCAGGTCGATCCGCTGCAGGCCTTCGCGGATCCGCTCGTTGAAGCCGTGCGTCACCATGTCCATCGCGACGTCAACCGCGTGCGCGAAGCCCTCGGCGTCGGCGCCGCCATGCGACTTCACCACCACCCCGTTCAGCCCGACCAGCACGGCGCCGTTGTAGCGCGCCGGGTTGAGCCATTCACGCATCCGCTCGAGGCCCGGGCGCGCCAGGATGTAGCCGAGCTTCGACGCCGCACTGGCGCTGAACACCTGCTTGAGCATCTCGCCGACCAGGCGCAACGCTCCCTCGCCGGTCTTGAGCGCGATATTGCCGGTGAAGCCGTCGGTCACCACGACATCCGTGGTTCCGGCGGTGATGTCATGACCCTCCACGAAACCGCGGAACTGCGCCGCCAGCGGACCGGACCGGAGCACGTCCGCCGCCTTCTGCACGCGATCATCGCCCTTCAACTGCTCGGCGCCGACATTAAGCAGCCCGATCGTCGGAGCCGGCAGCCCGAGCACGGTGCGCGCGAAGGCCTCGCCCATGACCGCGAACTCGACCAGGTTGCGCCAGTCGCACACCACGTTGGCGCCAAGATCGAGCATGACCACATCGCCGCGCGCGGACGGGCTGAGCGCCGCCAGCGCCGGACGGTCGATGCCCGGCATGGTCTTCACCACCACCTTGGCCAGCGCCAGCATTGCGCCGCTATTGCCGGCGGACACCACGCCCTGCGCCTCGCCGGCCGCCACCGCGTCCATCGCCAACCGCATCGAGGAATTGCGCACCCGCAGCGCCAGCGTCGGCTTGGCGTCCATGCTGATGGCGCTGCCGGCATGCCGAAGCGTGCAGATCGAGGCGGCACGACGCGAGCGGGCCAGCATCGGGCCCAGCACCGCCTCGTCGCCGATCATCAGGATGCGCGCTCGGGGATGACGCTCCGCGGTGATCGCCAGCCCCTTGATGACGATCTCCGGCGCGCCGTCGCCGCCCATGCCATCGACCGCGAGGTTGAACACCGCCGTCGCAGGGTGCGCACCGTTCAGGATGCCGGACGGGCAATCATCCGAAATACCCGAGCCCACGCTCCCCGGCGCGTCCGGATCCGCAGCACCCGAGGATGTGGCGCCCGACAACCTTGCCTCCGGTCAGATCCGAATGGTGCCTTTCAGAGGCTTGCCGGCCTGGACCACTTCGCGCCCGTCATAATGGCCGCAATGCCCGCAGACATGATGAGGGCGCTTCAGCTCGCCGCAACTGCTGCATTCGGCATGCGCCTCGACGCGCAGCGCCTGGTGGCTGCGACGCATTCCGGCGCGGGACGGCGATGTCTTTCTCTTTGGAACAGCCATGGGGGTAAGCCCCTCCGAACTAGATGAGGCACGGCCTGCGGACAGCCGTACGGCGACCTTGCGGCCGGAGATGAGGCGCGGGCTCTACCAGACGCCGCCCGCACCTGCAAGCCGGCAAGCCGCCGGCAGGACGTCCGGCGCTCACGCGTTGCCTCCGCCGGGCCGGTGCCGGCGTCGGGCCAGGGCCGCGAACGGATGCACGCGTCCGTTTCCGAAAGCATCCGCATCGGGATCATCCGCCGCCCCGGATGCCGCGTCGGACAGATCGGACCCCAGCGATGGCAGGCCCGGCCGCCGCGGATAAGGGTCGAGTCCCAGCGCCAGCTGCTCGGCGGCGGTCTCGCCGAGATCGATCATGCCATCCACGTATGGCAGCTCGTCCGGGGCCTCGGGATCGACATTGTCATCTTCGGTGCCAGCGGGCACGAAGCGTAGCCTGAAGCGGTCGAGCACCACCGCCTCGAACGGCTCCAGCGTGACGACGCACTCCTGCGTCACCTCGGCGCGCAGCTCTCCCTCCGCCTCGATGACGCCTCCCACCGGGGCCGACAGCCGGTAGCGGCAGTGCAGCGAGATCACCGCCGGGATCTGCAGCCGCGCCGCCAGGGCACGCCGCTCGACCTCGCTCGCCTCGATCTCCTGGTCCAGTCCATGCGCGCCGATCCTGGTCAGCGGCAGGGGTCTGGAGAATTCAGGCCGGCTCATCACGCTATCCTCTCGCATTCAGCCCGAAGCAGCCTGCGCGACCGGGGCGGCCAGCGCCACCGTGCCATCCAGCAGCGCCGCATCCGGGTGCAACCATAGCGACCGGTCGAGGGCAGCGACATGCCGTGCCAGGCGATCAGCCGTGCCCGAGGCGACGGATCCGCGCCATATGTTACATGCGAGCCGCCCGGACAACTCGTGCAGGCTGCCGCCTTCGAGCGCGGTATCGTAGGCTTGGCACCGGCCGTTGAAGGCTTGCCACATCGCGGCAACCCGGCGTGGCACGCCGAGATCGCCGACCCCGAGTTCGCGCAGGCTGGCATCCATGTCGCGGAACATCGCATCGAACAGGGCCTGCGCCACGCCCGGCGCAGTATGTCGCAGGCGGCGGACCAGCAGCGCCACCATCAGGCAGATCATGTCGAAGCGCCCGTCCAGCGTATCGGGCACGCCGAAGCCTCCGGCATCGTCCTGTTGATCTCCAACCTGGTAGAAGATCGGCACCCGCGCCGCCGCGACCGCCCGGGCGTAGAGCGATGCGCCGGTATGCGCGGCATCCGACCGGTTGCGCCGGCTGAGCCGCCTCTCGATCCACATGCGCGCCGCTTCCCCTGGCCGCAGTCCGCGCGGCTCCGTGTTGACACCACCCGGCCGATCAGGCACCCGACGGGCAGCTTCCAGCACACGACGAGGACATCGCCATGCGGCCGATCGCCAAGCAAGTCCCGGCCAGTTCCGCCGCAGGGCCCGCCTCCGCCCGGCTCGCCTCCGCCCGGCGCGCCTCCGCCCGGCGCACGGGGATCCGGCCGATCGCCGCCCTCGCCCTGCTCGCGCTGCCACTCGCCGGATGCGGACTGTTCAGGCCGATCCCGACCAATCGTGGCATCATCATCGAGAGCGTCGACTACAACAAGCTGGTGCCCGGCACCTCGACCAAGTCCGACGTCGCCAACCTGATCGGCTCGCCGACAACGCATGCAACGTTCGACGACAATACCTGGATCTATATCGGCGAGGTAACCGCACCGGTGCCGACCGCGCTGCCGCGTGTCGAGAGCCAGGAAGTGGTGGTGCTGAGCTTCGATGCCGGCGGCACGCTGCGCAGCCGGCGACTGCTGGACAAGTCGGATGGACGCGAGATCGCCATGGCGTCCGGCAAGACGCCCACTCCCGGTAGCCAGACCTCGTTCATGCAGCAGTTGATCGGCAATGTCGGTCGCTACTCGCCGCTCGGCAGCTTGGGCAGCGGCGGTCTCGGCAGCGGCCTGGGCAACAGCAACAACGGCTACGGCCATGGCGGCACCGGCAACACGGTGGGCGGCGGCTCGTAGCCGCCTGGACCGACTCTACCGCGTCCGGGGCGGCGCGACAGTTCAGGCGCAGTTGTATTTCGTGTGGATGCGTATCGGGGTCGGGCCAAAGCCCGCAACCGTGCCGTGGCGGAGATACCTGGTCACGGCATCGACGGCGAGCGCCATCTCGTCGTCCAGATCGTGGCCGACGACCACGTCCATCTCGCCACCCTCGAGCAGGATGCGCGAGTTGGCGTTGAGTTCGTGGCCGATGAAGATCGTCTTGCCCTGCAGGCCGGCATCGCGTAGCGCACGGGCGACGCCGAGATTGCCGCCGGCCAAGTTGTAGACCCCGATCGGGGCTCCATGGTCACGGACATAGTCGGCGACGCTGCGGTGCGAGTATTCGACGCTGTCGTTCGAATTGACCCGGTCCTGGATCTCGAGATGCGGAAACTCGGCGCGCAGCACGCGACGAAAGCCAAGCTCGCGCTCTTCCTGCGAGCGGTATGGCGCGCTGATCACGAGCAGGATCTTGCCCGGCCGCCCGGCGACGAACTTGCCCATCAGGTAGGCCGCCGCCGAGCCCGCGCTGGACTGGTCATTGCCGACATAGAAGGTGCGGTCCGACGCCGGCAGGTCCGAGGTGACGCAGGCGACCGGAACCCCGCGCGCGGTGAGCGATCGCACCGCACGGTTGATCGCCAGCGCCTCTCGCGCCACCAGCACCAAGCCGTCTGCGCTGTCGGCCGCCGTCTCGATCAGGCGTGCGAGATCCGGGAGGTCCACCGCCGCCGTCTCGAGCCCGGTGAAGCTGAATTCGGTATTGGAATGGCCAGCGCCGTATCTTCGCACCGCGTCTCGGAAGGAACCGATGAAGCTCGGCCCGGAATCGCAGATCACGCTGATCCTCGCACGGGTCGATGCGGCGCCGTCCGGGGGCGGATCACCGAACAGGGCAAGCGCCTCGTGCACCTTGACCCGGGTCGCCTCGCGTACACCGGGGCGGTTGTTCAGGACGCGGTCAATGGTCGCGGTCCCGAGCCCGGTCACCTTTGCGATGGAGCGGATGGTCGGGCCTCGCCATGGCCTTGCCGAGGCCGTGACGCCGCTGGTGAGATCATCTGCCACGTCGGCCGTTCTATGATGTGTTTCGCATCACGTCAACAAGGGTTGTGGCATCAGTTGCGGCTGCCGGCGCGATAGTTGCCCTCAGCTCACCATCGACCGGCCAGATGAAGCGGTGCAGCGGTGCGTAATGCATCATGGTATGATTTACATGATGCGCGTCCTGTGTCTTCATGGGCTGCGAAGAACAAAAGTTGCGCTTCCAGGGAGGAAGACCGATGCCTGCATTCCAGCGTGCGGTAGCCGCCGCATGTCTCACGGCGACCGCGTTGGCCACCGTTGCCCTGCTGGCGCCGACGCCGGCCCGTGCCGCCGACGCCGGCTACAGCTTTGCGATGATCACCCACGGCCAACCGGGCGACACCTTCTGGGACATCATCCGCAAGGGTGCTGCGGCGGCCGCAAAAAAGGACAACGTGCGGCTGATCTACCTCGCCAATCCGACCGCGTCGGGCGAGGCGCAACTGGTCACGAACGTGCTCCAGCAGCATGTCGACGGCATCGCGCTGACGCTCGCCTTCCCGGACTCGCTCGCACCGGTGGTCAAGAAGGCGGTCGATGGCAACGTGCCGATCGTAGGCTTCAACGCCGGCGGCGACCACTGGAAGCAGGCCGGGCTGATGGGCTATGTCGGGCAGGACGAGACGGTCGCCGGACAGGCCGTCGGCGACAAGCTCAACGCCGAAGGGGTGAAGAGCGCCATCTGCGTCGACCAGCAGCAGGGCGCGGTGCAGCTCGAGGCGCGCTGCGACGGCATCAAGAAGACCTTCAAGGGCTCGCTCTTCATCCTCTACGTGCCAGGCTACGACATGGCGAGCGCGCAGTCCCGCATGGTCGCGAAACTGCAGCAGGATACGTCGATCGGCTACATCGTGACCCTCGGGGCGCCGTTCGCGCCCACGGCGCTGACCGCGGTGCAGATGGCCAACAGCCAGGCCAAGGTCGGCACCTTCGACCTCACCCCGCGCGCTGCCGCGCTGATCGCGTCGGGCAAGCTGCAATGGGCGGTCGACCAGCAGCCCTATGTCGAGGGCTACGAGGCGATCGACCTGCTCTGGCTCTACAAGACGAACGGCGATGCCGTCGGCGGCGGCGGCCCGGTGCTGACCGGCCCGACTTTTGTCGACAAGACCAATATCGAGATCGTCTCGAGGTTCGCAAAGGCCGGGACGCGCTGACAGCCGGGTCGGGACAGCTGTGTCGGCCGGGGCAGGCCGTACTGGAGGCGACGTGAGCTCAGTCACAGGAACAGCCGCACCAAGCGTCGCGCGACGCGAGGTTGCCCACCAGGCCCTGTGGAAGAAGGTGATCAAGCGACCCGAAGTGGGCGCGCTCGGCGGGGTGGTCCTCGTCTTCGTCTTCTTCACCGTGCTGGCGCCGCCGTTCCGGCATCTATCCGCCTTCACCACCATCCTCTACGAGTCTGCGACACTCGGCATTCCGGCGGTTGCGGTTTCCTTCCTGATGATCGGCGGCGAGTTCGACCTCAGCGCCGGCGTCGCCGTCACCACCTCGTCGCTCACCGCCGCGATCTTCGCAACCAGGGTCATGGGCAATGTCTGGCTCGGCGTGCTGGTCGCACTGGGCATGTCGCTCGCGATCGGTGCGCTCAACGGCTACCTGCTGGTGAAGACGAAGCTACACAGCTTCCTCGTCACCCTCTCGACGTTTCTCATGCTGCAGGGCCTCAACATCGCGATTACCAAGCTGGTGACCGGCAGCGTGGCCACCGACGACATCTCCGACATGACCGGATTCAACTCCGCGCACGCTGTGTTCGCATCGAGTTTCACCATCGCCGGCGCCACCTTCAGCATCGCCATCCTCTACTGGATCGCGTTCGCGCTGATCGGCACCTGGGTGCTGCTGCGCACCAAGGTCGGCAACTGGATCTTCGCCGTTGGCGGCCAGGGCGACAGCGCGCGCGCCGTCGGCATCCCGGTCAAGCGGGTGAAGATCGGACTGTTCATGCTGGTGGGCTTTTCGGTTTGGTTCATGGGCATGCACATGCTGTTCGCCTACGACACCGTGCAGTCCGGCGCCGGCATCGGCAACGAACTGCTCTATATCGCCTCCGCGGTGGTGGGCGGCTGCCTGCTGACCGGCGGCTATGGCTCGGCCGCCGGGTCGGCACTCGGCGCCTTCATCTTCGGCATGACGACGGAAGGCGTGATCTATGCCGACTGGGACCCGGACTGGTTCATGTTCTTCGTGGGCGCCATGCTGCTTCTGGCAACGGTCTTCAACGGATGGCTTCGCACCCGCGCAAGCAGCAGGTGAGCATCATGGCAGAGCATTCGAGCCCGATCATCCAGCTTACCGATGTCGGCAAGAGCTATGGCAACTTCACCGCCCTGAAGGACGTCAACCTCGCCGTCCGACAGGGCGAGGTCACCTGCATCCTGGGCGATAACGGCGCGGGCAAGTCGACCCTGATCAGCATCATCGCCGGCCTGCACACGCACGACCAGGGCATCTACGCCGTCGACGGCAAGGCCATGCACTTCACCTCGCCGCGGGAAGCGCTCGATCTCGGCATTTCCGCCGTCTACCAGACACTGGCGATGGTGCCGCTGCTGTCGATCTGGCGCAATTTCTTCCTCGGTTCCGAACTGATGCGCGGCGCCTGGCCGTTCCGGCGCCTCGATGTCGGCACGATGCTGGACACCACCGACGTCGAGCTGAAGCGCATGGGCATCAACGTCACCGACTTGGAGCAACCGGTCGGCACGTTGTCGGGCGGCCAGCGACAGGTGGTGGCGATCGCGCGTGCGGTGCATTTCGGCGCACGCGTGCTTATCCTGGACGAGCCGACGGCGGCCCTCGGCGTCTCGCAATCGGGCATCGTGCTGCGCTACATCGCCCATGCCGCGCGCGAGCAGGGCATCGGCGTGATCTTCATCACGCATAACCCGCACCATGCCTACATGGTCGGCGATCATTTCATGGTGCTGGCGCGCGGCGAGGTCGAGCTCGATGCGCCGCGCTCGGAACTCAGCCTCGACAACCTGATGTTCCACATGGCCGGCGGCGCCGGGCTGAACGCGCTGCAACACGAACTGCTTCGCGGCGAGCAGGCTGCGGCCGCGACCGGCAAGGTCGGCGTCGACTGAAACCGGCAGCAGCATTCGCACAGCGATTGCAGGAGACGCCATGAAGATCGGCACCGTATCGGACGGTCGGCGATCTGACAGTCGAGGCGCCGCTCGATGCGACGGTCGAGGTCGGTCTCGATGGCGTCGAGCTCAATGCCGGCGACCGGTCCGACGCACCGCATCTCGATCTCGCCGATCCGCTCGCGGACGACGCCGCGCGCAGTCGATTCCGGCACGGAATCGAGCGTCGGGGACTGGAACTCGTGCTGCAACCCGTCTTGCAGCATCCGATCGATTGGCATCGCCGCGCGATGCAGAGTGTCGGATAAGAGCTGCTCTCTAAACGACAAGCGAAGCATGATCGATCGGATCATGCTCTAGCCGGTCCGCCTATCGGCTCGCGATCCGATCGAGGGACATACGAGATGGTCATCAAGGTCGGGCTGATCGGCTGCGGCATAATGGGCTCGGACCATGCCGCGATCCTGCACGGCATGGTGGCCGGGGCTGAGCTTGCGGCGGTGCAGGATTTCGATCACGCGCGCGCCGCCGCTCTTGCCGCGCGTCTGCAGGACCCGCGCGTGCATGAGAGCGCCGACGCCCTGATCTCCGATCCCGGGATCGATGCCGTGATCGTCGCGTCCGCCGACGGGAGCCATGCGGGTTACGTCCTCGCCTGCATCGCGGCCGGCAAGCCGGTGCTGTGCGAAAAGCCGCTGGCCGCCTCGAGTGCCGCCTGCCACGAAATCGTCGCAGCCGAGGTCGCGGCAGGACGGCAATTCGTCCAGGTCGGCTTCATGCGGCGCTTCGATCCCGGCTATGTCGCGATGCGACAGGCGCTGGTGACCGGATCGGTCGGGCGCGCGGTGTTCCTGCATTGCATCCACCGCAACAAGGTCGCTCCCGACTACATCACGTCCGATCTCGTCATCGCCAATTCCGGCGTGCATGAGATGGATATCGCCCGCTTCGTGCTCGGCGAGGACTTCGCGGCGGTGACCGTCATCAGCGCGCGCGCCAGCGCGATGTCATCCGGCCGGCAGCCGCAATTCGTCATCCTGGAGACCATCTCGGGCGTGGTGGTGACCGTCGAGATCTCGCCCGATGCCCGGTACGGCTACGACGTTCAGGGCGAGCTGGTCTGCGAGCGGGCGTCGCTGTCACTGGCGCCGGTGCCCCCGGTTTCGCTGCGCATCGACGGGCATAGCGGTTATCCGGTGGAAGCGGACTGGCGCACCCGCTTCGCGGACGCCTATCGCCTGCAGGCCGCCGCCTGGATCGCATCGATCGCAGGCGGTCGTCCGACCGGATCGAGCGCCTGGGACGGCTATGCGGCGTCGCTGACGGCGGAGGCGGCGCTCGCGGCGCTCGCGTCACGGCAGCGTACGCCGATCCGCCTGGACGCGCCGCCCACGCTCTATGCGCGCTGAGCACGACACGGGATCGCAACAAGGAGACGGTGCAATGCACGACATGTCCGGCAAGGTGGCGATCGTCACCGGCGCTACCCAGGGACTGGGAGCGGCGATCGCCCACGAGCTCGCGCGACGCGGCGCCGCCGGGCTGGTGGTCTGCGGACGCAACCGAAGCCGCGGGGAGGCCGTGGCCGCCGCCATCACCGAGACCAGCAAGGTAAGAACTGTTTTCGTTGCGGTCGACCTGCACGACGTGCAGGCCTGCCGCACCGTGGTCGGCGAAACCGACCGGCTGTTCGGGCGCATCGACGTCCTGGTCAATTCCGCCGGCGTCACCGACCGCGGCACCATCCTCGACACCTCGCCCGAGCTGTTCGACGCCATTTTCGCCGTCAATGTCCGCGCGCCGTTCTTCCTGATGCAGGATAGCATCGCGATCATGCGACGCGAGAAGATCGAAGGCAGCATCGTCAATATCGGCTCGATGTCGGCACGTGCCGGCCAGCCTTTCATCGCGGCGTACTCGGCCTCCAAGGGTGCGCTCGCGACCCTGACGCGCAACACCGCCTACGCGCTGCTGCGCAACCGCATACGCGTCAACGCGCTCAATATCGGCTGGATGGCATCCGACGGCGAGGACCGGATCCAGCGCGTATTCCACGGCGCACAGGCTGGCTGGCTGGACGAAGCGGCCGCCAGGCAACCGGCAGGCCGGTTGATCGATCCGGCGGAAGTCGCGCGCGCGGTGGCGTTCCTTGCAACCTCGGAGTCAGGCCTGATGACCGGTTCGGTGATCGAATACGACCAGGCGATCTGGGGGGGCTACGACACCTCGCCGGCCCCGGCCGAGCCACTCTGACTTTCCGGGAGGTTCGCGGAGAAAGCCACCACAAGGGGCTCCGCCCTTGACCGGCTGGGGCCTCGGGCTCCAGGCCTCGATGGGTTAGTTGATGGGATGGGCTGCGAGGCAGATCGAGGCGGCAATGCCCTGGCCTGCTAGAGCATGATCCGATCGATCATGCTCAGCTTGTCGTTTGATGGAGCAGTTTTCTCCGGCACTTGGCATCGCGAAGCGATTCCAATTGATCGGATGCTGCTCTAGATCTCGGCCGACCCGGCCTGCAGCGGCAGCCTGATGCGGGCGCGCAGGCCGCCCATCGGCGAGTTCTCCAGCGACAGCTCGCCGCCATGCGCGCGCACGATGTCGCGCGAGATTGTCAGCCCGAGTCCGGTTCCGCCGGTGGCGCCGCTCTCGAACGGCCGGAACACGGTCTCGCGGCGATCAGGCGTGATGCCCGGCCCATCATCGTCGACCACGATCTGCACCGCGCGCTCCTCCAGCATCGCCACCAGCGAGATCCGCCCGCCATGCCGGCGCGCATTGTCGAGCAGGTTGGCGAGCACGCGTCGGATCGCGACCGGCCTGAGCATCAGCTCCGGCATCGGCGTGCTCACCACCCGCACGAACATCGCGCCGGCCCGGCTCGCCGACAGCGCCACCTCGTCGAGCAGCGCCGGCAGGTCGACCGGTCTTGCCTGCTCGCTGCCCTCGCCGCGCGCAAAGCCGAGATAGCCCTCGATCATCCGCTCCATCTCCTCGACATCGGCGATCATCTCGCTGATCTCGGGGGCCAGCTCCTCGGCATGCAGCGGACCATGCTGCGGCACCATCGCCAGCGACAGCCGCAACCGGGTCAGCGGCGTGCGCAGGTCGTGCGAGACGCCGGCCAGCATCGAGGTGCGCTGCGCTACGAAGCGCAGGATGCGCTCCTGCATGCGGTTGAAGGCCGACGCCGCCTTGCGTACCTCCTGCGCCCCTTCGGGCCGGATGGTGCCCTGCTCCTGGCCCATGCCGAACGCCTCGGCGGCACGCGCCAGCCGGCGGATCGCGCGCACCTGGATGCGCATGAACAAGGCCGCCACCAGGAACAGCAGCAGCGCGCTGCCGGTGTTCCAGGCGACGAACAGGTAGATCGGCCCGACATCGAGCCGCTTGCGCGGCGCGTCGATGTCCAGCACGCCGTCCTCGAGCTGGACATGGATCTTCACCACGTGCGGGTCCGAGTACCAGTCCATGTTGAACGGCCGCCGGATCACCTGCAGCGCCGTATGGAGCTCGTCATCCATCGGGCCGATCAGGTTCGGCAGCCTGGTGCGGTCCAGCGTCGCGTGCGGGCGCAGCCGCATGGCGAGCTGGTACTGGTCGGACGCGGTGGCCAGGATCCAGGCCTGGTCCGCCGGGCGCCGGTAGCGGTCGAGCAGCAGCAGCGTCTGGTTGACCTCGCCGGCCACGCCCGCCGAGAGCCTTCGCGAGACGATGTCCAGATGGCTGCCGTAGAACAGTTGCAGCGAGACGCCCTGCGTCACCACCAGCGGGATCAGCACGATCAGCAGCGACCGCCCGAGCAGCGAGCGCGGCAGCACCCGGCGCATCGGCCGCTCCAGAATCGCCATCCAGCGGCGGCGGAGCGCCGGCCGGTCGGGCTCCCGGCTTGCCGCGATCTCGGCCTCGACCGGCGCGCGGATGACGGACATGGCGGTGCGGCTCAGTTGCCCGGCTTCAGGACATAGCCGCGGCCGCGCACGGTGTGCAGGTAGCGCGGCTCGCGCGGATCGGGCTCGATGCGACGGCGCAGGCGCGTGACCTGCACGTCGATGGCGCGCTCGCCGGCCTCGTCCATCTCCAGCGTGCGCGCAATCGCCTCGCGCGACAGCACCTCCCCCGGCCGGCGCGCCAGCACCGCCAGCAGCGCGCTCTCGCCGCCGGTGAGATGGACGTTGCCGTCCGGCCCGCTCAGCAGGCCACGCACCGGGTCGAACTCGAGGTCGCCGAGTTCGACCGGGCGCTGGTTGTCGGAGGGCTGCGGCGGCCCGACCCGGCGCAGCAGCGCGCGCAGCCGCAGCAGCAGCTCGCGCGGCTCGAACGGCTTGCCGAGATAGTCGTCGGCGCCGCTCTCGAGCCCGGCGATCCGGTCCTCCGGCTCGCCGCGCGCGGTCAGCAGCAGGATCGGCAGCGTCTGTCCGACCAGCCGCAGCGCGCGGGTGAGGTCGAGCCCGGTCTCGCCCGGCATAGTGACGTCGAGCACCATCGCGTCCGGCTGCATGAAACCCAGGATCTGCCTTGCCTCGCTGGCACCCGAGGCGACGCTGATCCGGAAGCCCTGCGTCGACAGGTAGCGCTGCAGCAGCTTGCGCAGGCGCGCATCGTCATCCACCACCAGCACATGCGCATCCGGCGCACCCGGCGGCGGCGAGGTGTAGAGGCTCATGATCGCACCTCAGGCACGCCGGGCATCGCGGCCCTGGGTCGGCATGGCCGGCACCCCGTCCAGGGTGCGCGGATCGAGCTGCGTGCGGGTCTGCTCGTCCATCATCGCATGCATCACGCGGCGGAAGCCCTCCACAGCCGGTCCGCCGGCCTCGCGATAGGCGTTCAGGATGCGCTCGCGCTGCCGGTTGAAGAGCTGTCGCTCGAGCATCCGGCCGGTCTCGGTCAGGCTGAGCAGGCGCTGGCGCCGGTCGCGCGCGCCGGTGTCCTGGCGGACATAGCCGCGCCGCACCAGCTCGCCCAGCACCCGCGCCAGGCTCTGCTTGGTGATGCGCAGCAAAGCGAGCAGGTCGCTCACCGGCAGCTCCGGGCGACGGCCGATGAAATGCAGCGCGCGATGATGCGCGCGCCCCAGATCGAGCCCTTCCAGGACGATGTCGGCCGACGCGGTCAGGTCGCGATAGGCCAGGAAGAACAGGTCCTGCGCCAGCCGCATCTGCTCCTCGCGCAGGAACAGCAGGGCTGTCCCGGCGCCGCTTGCGGGCGGCGGCTCGGTCGCCGGCGTGGCCCGCGAGACGGCCACAGAGGGCGGCAGGAGGCGGCCGTGCGGCTTGGTATCCATGCGCGAGTTAAGACAGCTTCATTGACATAATGGAAGGGGGCTTCTAGTTCCGGTCGGACCCCTGCTTGCAAGGACGACAGAGATGGCGCTGGTGCCGTTCGACGACCGCGATGGACAGATCTGGTGGGACGGCGCGCTGATCCCCTGGCGCGACGCGAAGCTGCACGTGCTGTCGCACGGCCTGCACTATGCAAGCGCGGTGTTCGAGGGCGAGCGGTCCTATAACGGCAACATCTTCAAGCTGCGCGAGCATACCGAGCGCCTGGTCGAGAGCGGACGCATCCTCGGCTTCGAGATCCCGTTCGGGATGGACGCCATTGACGCCGCCTGCCGTCAGGTGCTCGCGGTGAACGGACTGACCGACGGTTACGTCCGGCCGCTCGCCTGGCGTGGCGCCGAGCAGCTCTCGGTCTCCGCGCAGGGAACCAAGATCCACCTGATGATCGCGGCCTGGTCGTGGCCCAACCTGTTCGGCGACGACCGCATGAAGGGCGTGCGGCTGGGCATGGCGAACTGGAAGCGGCCGCACCCCGAGACCGCGCCGATCCGGGCCAAGGCGTCAGGCCTCTACATGATCGGCACCATGTCCAAGCACGATGTCGAGGAGCGCGGGTTCAACGACGCGCTGATGCTGGACTGGCGCGGCCAGGTGTCCGAGGCGACCGGCGCCAACATCTTCTTCGTCATGGATGGCGTTCTGCACACGCCGATCCCGGACTGCTTCCTTGACGGCATCACCCGTCGCACGGCGATCGCACTCGCCCGCAAGCGCGGCCTGCAGGTGGTCGAGCGGGTGATCATGCCCGACGAGATGCGGCACGCCGACGAGGTGTTCCTCACCGGTTCGGCCGCCGAGATCACCCCGGTCCGAGAGATCGAGGGCCTGCACTTCAAGCCTGGCCCGATCACCGAGCTGCTGCTCACCGACTACGAGGCGCTGGTGCGCATGCCGCCGGCAGAGGCCGCGGCACGGCTCGCGGCCTGAGCGCCAAGTCCTTTACCAGGCAACCCCCTGCTCAGGCGGCTTTCGGGCGGAACCGGTCCAGGCTGACCGCCTGCTTCAGGCGCCCGATGCGCGCCACACCAGCCAGCCGGCGGTCGAGGAACGCCTCGGTCGCCGTGCCGCCGCTGCTATCGCGCAGCCAGAACAGCAGCGTCGCCGAATAGACCGCGGCCAGGATCGCGCGCTTGCTGTACCAGCTCGCATCGACCGACACGTCACCGGCCGCGTGCCAGATCGCATCGACCGTGCGAGCGATGGCGCGCAGCGAGGCCAGCCGGTTGCCCGGCAGCGCCAGCACCGACAACCCGCGCCGGATCGCGTCGCGCTCGAGCGCCGATTGCTCCAGCCGCAGCAGGATCAGCGCCCGCACCCGCCGGCTCGGCCGTGCTTCGGCGATGGCGTGCGCCGCCGCCTCCATGCGCCGGTCGCCGAGATCCGCATGCGCCTCGACCATCTCCGCGCCGCCCCCCGGGAACAGCAGGTCGGCATCCGGACCGGCCGCCAGCCGCAGCGCGGCCGCAGTCCAGCCATGCCGGCCGACCATTGGCACCACCGCGAGCAGGGCGGCGTCGCGCTCCGGACTGCGCTCGATCGGACCAGGGAACTCGGTTACCGCGGCCCGCGAAGCGCCATCCACCAGTCCCGGCAGACGACGCACGAACAGGCCGGGCAGCAGGCGCAGGCCGCTCCCGAACGGGTTCATTCCGCGGTTCCGTTGGACGCCGCTTCCGCCGGCGGCAGGCCATGCTTCAGCATCTCGTCCTCGAAGGCGAACCGCGTGAAGTCGCGCATGCGCATCGGATAGAGCACTCCGTCCAGATGGTCGTACTCGTGTTGCAGGACGACCGCGAGGAAGCCGCTCGCCTCGCCCCCGACCGGGCGGCCGTCGGCGTCCAGCCCCGCATAATGCACCCGCGCCGGGCGCGGCACCGCGCCGCGCAGGCCCGGGATCGACAGGCAGCCCTCGACCGCGACGTTGGTCTCGTCGCCGATCGGGGTGATCACCGGGTTGATCAGCACCTGCGTCTCGCGCGGCGGATCGTCCGCGCCGGCACTGCGCTCCGCCGGAACCCGATACACGAACAGCCGCTGCGACACATGCACCTGGGGTGCGGCCAGGCCCACTCCGCGGGCATCCATCATCGTCTCGATCATGTCGGCGATCAGGCGGCGGAGTTCCGGCGCGGCCGGGTTGGCCACCGGTTCGGCACGGCCGAGCAGCACGGGGTGGCCCATCCGGGCGATCTTGAGCAGGGCCATCTTTGTTCCGGTCGCAGCTTGGGTCGGGTCCAGCAAATGAGGCCGGAGAAGGATTTGTGCAACGGCGGATGCGTGTGCTATAGCGCCGGCCTCTCAGAGGGCCTGCGATCCGGCGGGCGACGACACACGACCGCGACCGGACCGCCGGCCGTGCATCAAGGAGTTTACGGCGCAGTGCAGGTTCTCGTCCGGGATAACAATGTCGACCAGGCGCTCAAGGCGCTGAAGAAGAAGATGCAGCGCGAGGGCATCTTCCGGGAAATGAAGCTCCGTCGGCATTACGAGAAGCCCTCCGAGCGTCGCGCCCGCGAGGCCGCCGAGGCCGTCCGCCGCGCGCGCAAGATGGAGCGCAAGCGCCTGGAGCGCGAGGGGTTCTGAATCCAGTCCCGGAACCACGGTCAAGGGCCGGCCTCCCCGGAGGGCTGGCCCTCTTTATGTCTGGCGCCTGTTAAGCGCGCTAATCTCCGATCCGCAGGCGCAGGCGCCGGATCAGCCACGGCATCGTCATGCCCTGCACGAAGATCGAGAACGCCACCACGGCAAACGAGGCCGCCACCAGCGCCCCGCGCTCGGGCAGCGTCTCCGGCAGGGCAAGCGCCAGGGCCAGGGCGAGCGCCCCACGCAGGCCGCCCCAGACCAGCACGTGCTGGTGCCTCGGATCGACCCGCAGCCGGGTCCGGCTGAACAGCAGGCAGAGCGGATAGACGGCAAGCATCCGGCCCAGCAGCACCACGATGACGGCGATGCCGGCGGCGGCGGTGAACAGCGCGCCCGGATGCCTCGCCCCTTGCGCGCCGATCAGGATGAACACCACCGAGTTGGCCAGGAAGGCCGCGAACTCCCAGAAATCGAACAGCCACCCCCGGCTCGGCTCCGCGATCGGGCCACGCTGGCCCAGATTGCCGACCACCAGCCCGGCGGTCAGGCTCGCCAGCACGCCGGAGGTGCCGAGGCGTTCGGCGAGCATGAACGAGCCATAGGCCGCGATCGCGGTCAGCGTGGTCTCGACCAGGTGCTCCTCGGTGCGCCCGGCCAGCAGCAAGGCGGCGCCGGCGACCAGGCCGCCTGCCGCGACGCCCCCGGCCACCGTCCAGAGCAGCGAGCCGGCGATGGCCAGCACTCCGGCGGGCGCGCCGCCCTGGATCGCCAGCAGCACACCGAACCCGACCGCCGCCGTGCCGTCGTTGAGCAGGCTCTCGCTCTCCACCAGCATGCCGAGTCGCGGTTCCACCCGCATCTCCTTGAAGGCGGCGATCACCGACACCGGATCGGTGGCCGCGATCAGCACGGCGAACAGCCCGGCGGCGATCCAGCTCCAGCCGAGCAGCAGGTGCAGAGCGCACGATGCGGCCATCGCCGCGATCGCGACGCCCGCAAAGGCCAGGGTCAGCGTGACCGGCAGGGCAGCGCGGAACGGCTGCCAGCGCAGCTGGAGCGCCGCCTCGAACACCAGCGGCGGCAGCAGCACCTCGAAGATCAGGTCACGGGTCAGCCTGAGCTCGATCCCGGTCGGCACCAGGGTCAGCGCGATGCCGGCGAGCACCAGTCCGACGCTGTACGGCAGCCGCGCCCGGCGCGACAGCAGCGCGGCAACCGAGGCCGCCAGCAGCACCAGGCCGAGCGCCAGGATCGCATGGTCATGCATCGGCCGGGAGGCGCCGGCAGTGGCGGTCGGCGATCAGCTCTCCAGCTTCTCGAGCTCCCGCTGCACCGCCTCGCCCATCACCGAGGTGCCCACCCGGGCCATCCCCGGGCTCATGATGTCGGCGGTCCGCAGGCCGCTCGCCAGCACCCGACGGCAGGCCTCCTCGATGATCCGGGCCTCGCCCTCGAGCTCGAACGAGTAGCGCAGCAGCATCGCGAAGCTCAGGATCTGCCCCAGCGGGTTGGCGAGCCCGCGCCCGGCGATGTCCGGCGCGCTGCCATGGATCGGCTCGTACAGCGCCGGCCGGCGTCCCGAGGCATCCACCGCGCCCAGCGTCGCCGACGGCAGCATGCCGAGGCTGCCGGTCAACATGGAGGCAAGGTCGGACAGCAGGTCGCCGAACAGGTTGCCGGTGACGATGACGTCGAACTGGCGCGGGTTGCGCACCAGCTGCATGGCACAATTGTCGGCCAGCATGTGCGACAGCCGCACGTCGGCATAGTCGCGCCGATGCAGGTCGGTCACCACCTCGCGCCAGAGCAGGCCGCTCTCCATCACGTTGCTCTTCTCGACCGAGCACACCGCGCCCTGCCGCCGGCGAGCCAGCTCGAACGCCACGCGGGCGACACGCTCGATCTCGTGCGTGCTGTACAGCTCGGTGTTGATGCCCCGCCTGCTGCCGTCCGGCAGCGTCTCGATGCCGCGCGGCTCGCCGAAATATATGCCGCCCGTGCTCTCGCGCACGATCATGAGGTCCAGCCCGCGCACCACGTCGGCCTTGAGCGTGCTGGCATCCACCAGCGGATCCAGAACCAGGGCGGGTCGCAGGTTGGCGAACAGGCCAAGCTCCCGCCGCAGGGTCAGGATGGCGAGCTCCGGGCGACCCTCGAAGCCGACATGATCCCATTGCGGGCCGCCGACCGCGCCGAACAGCACCGCGTCGGCGTCGCGCGCCGCCTGCACCACCTGCGGCCGGATCGGCGTTCCGTGCGCCTCGATCGAGGCGCCGCCGACCAGGTCCTCGGTGATCTCGAAGCTGATGCCGCGCCGCCTGCTCAGCCAGCCGACCAGCCGCCCGACCTCGCGCATCACCTCCGGGCCGACACCGTCGCCGGGGAGCACCAGCAGCTTCTTGTTCGCGGCCATCGTGGTTCCAGTCGTCAGGAGGCGCTCAGGGCTCAGGGCTCAGGACACGACGATCGCGGGCATCCAGGGCTGGCTCACGTCGCGCTGCCGCTCGAAGCCGTCGATCGCGTCACCATGCTGCAGAGTCTGGCCGACATCGTCCAGGCCCTCGAGCAGGCGGTGCCGGCGCAGCGCATCGACCTCGAAGCCGATCTCCTGCCCGTCCGGTCGCACCACCACCTGGCGCTCGAGATCGATGGTGAGCCGGCTGTTGGCACCCTGGGCTGCGTCCTGCATCAGCCGGTCGCAGACCTCGCGCGGCAGGCGGATCGGCAGGATGCCGTTCTTGAAGCAGTTGCTGTGGAAGATGTCGGCGAACGACGGCGCGATGACACAGCTGATGCCGAAATCCAGCAGCGCCCAGGGTGCATGCTCGCGCGACGACCCGCAGCCGAAATTCTCGTGCGCGATCAGGATGCCGGCATGACGAAACGGCTCGCGGTTGAGCACGAAATCCGGCCGCTCGACGCCATCGCGGTAGCGCAGCGCATCGAACAGGTTCAGGCCGAGCCCGGACCGCCTGATGGTCTTGAGGAACCGCGACGGGATGATCTTGTCGGTGTCGATGTTGGCTTCCGGCAGCGGCGCCGCGACCGCGGTCAGGGTGGTGAAGGGCTGCATGGATCAGACAAGCTCCCTGATGTCGGTTAGGTGCCCGGTGACCGCCGCCGCCGCCGCCATCGCCGGCGACAGCAGATGGGTGCGGCCGCCCGGACCCTGCCTACCCTCGAAATTGCGGTTCGAGGTCGAGGCGCAGCGCTGCCCGGGCGTGAGCTTGTCCGGGTTCATGCCGAGGCACATCGAGCAGCCGGCCTCGCGCCATTCGAAGCCGGCCGCAAGGAAGATGCGGTCGAGCCCCTCGGCTTCCGCCTGCTGCTTCACGATGCCCGAGCCCGGCACCACCATCGCCCGCACGCCCGGCGCCACCGTGCGTCCTGCAGCGACACCTGCCGCGGCGCGCATGTCCTCGATGCGGCCGTTGGTGCAGGAGCCGATGAATACGGTGTCGACCGCGACGTCCGTCATGCGCTGGCCGGCGGACAGGCCCATATAGTCGAGCATGCGCTGCAACTGCGCCCGCCTCGCCTCGTCCGGTGCCGAGGCCGGATCCGGCACCACGCCGGTGATGGCGACCACGTCCTCCGGACTGGTACCCCAGGTCACCAGCGGCGCGATGTCTCCCGCCCGCAGCTCGACCACCCGGTCGTAATGCGCGCCCGGATCGGACGGCAGGGTGCGCCAGTACGCGACCGCACGGGCGAAGGCATCGTCCTTGGGCGCGAACGGCCGCCCCTCGACATACGAAAAGGTGGTCTCGTCCGGCGCCACCAGCCCTGCCCGCGCACCGGCCTCGATCGACATGTTGCAGATCGTCATGCGTCCGGCCATGTCGAGCGCGCGGATCGTCGATCCCGCATACTCGATGACGTGCCCGGTGCCGCCGGCGGTGCCGATGGTGCCGATGATTGCCAGCATCACGTCCTTGGCGGTCACGCCTGGTGCAAGCTCGCCCTCGACGCTCACCAGCATGTTCTTCGCAGGCCGCTGCAGCAGCGTCTGGGTTGCGAGCACATGTTCGACCTCGGACGTCCCGATGCCGAAGGCGAGCGCGCCGAGCGCGCCGTGCGTCGAGGTGTGGCTGTCGCCGCAGACGATGGTCATGCCCGGCAGCGAGATGCCCTGCTCCGGGCCCACGATATGCACGATGCCCTGGCGCGCCGACAGCAGCGGGAAATACGGCACCCCGAACTCGGCGACGTTGCGCTCCAGCGTCTCGATCTGCAGCCGGCTCTCCGGCTCCTCGATCGGCCGGTGGCGGTCGCTGGTCGGCACGTTGTGGTCGGCGACTGCAAGGGTCGCATCCGGCCGGCGCACCCGGCGCCCGCTCAAACGCAGCCCCTCGAAGGCCTGCGGGCTGGTCACCTCGTGCACCAGGTGGCGGTCGATATAGAGGATGGCGGTGCCGTCCTCGAGTTGCTCGACGACGTGGCTCTGCCAGATCTTGTCGAACAGGGTGCGCGGGGATGTGGCTGGGCCGGACATGGTGGCAGGTCCTCCAGGGTCCGCGCCCTGGAGGCCGGGACCCCGTCTCAGTCAGTCAGGCTGGAGCGAGCCGCAGCGTCACTCGGCAGCGGCGGGAGCAGGCACTTCGCGGGCCCGCTCGGCGATGCGGGCCGACTTGCCGCGGCGGCCGCGCAGGTAATAGAGCTTGGCGCGGCGCACGTCGCCGCGGCGTACCACCACGATCTCGGCGATCGTCGGCGCATAGAGCGGGAACACGCGCTCGACCCCCTCGCCGTAGGAGATCTTGCGCACGGTGAAGTTGCTGCCCAGCGCCTTGTTCGAACGCGCGATCACCACGCCCTCATAGGCCTGCAGGCGACTCCGCTCGCCTTCGACGACGCGCACCATGACGCGCACGGTATCGCCAGGATCGAACTCGGGCACCGCGCGGGCGGCGGTCAGGCGGGCGATCTGCTCCGCCTCGAATTGCTGGATCACGTTCATCTCTAGGGTCCTTCTCGCGAGCGTCAGTTACGGTGCCCGGCCGTTCTCGGCAAGGCGCTGATTGGGGTGCGGGAGGCATGCTGCTCCCACAAGTCGGGCCGTCGGGCACGGGTGTCGGCCTCGGTGGCGGCGCGGCGCCAGGCAGCTATCGCCGCATGGTTGCCCGACAGCAGGATCTCGGGCACGGCGCGGCCCTGCCACTCGGCCGGCTTGGTGTAGTGCGGGTATTCGAGCAGCCCGTCCGAGAAGCTTTCCTCCAGGCCGCTCTGCTCGCTGCCCATGACGCCCGGCAGCAGCCGCACCACGCCGTCCAGCAGCACCAGCGCCGCCGGCTCGCCACCGGACAACACGTAGTCGCCGATCGAGACCTGCTCGATGCCGCGCGCGTCGAGCACCCGTTCATCGACGCCCTCGTAGCGCCCGCACAGCAGCACGACGCCGTCGCCGGCCGCATAGCGACGGATATCGGCCTGGACCAAGCGGCGGCCGCGCGGCGTGAGATAGATCACCGGGCACGCATCGCCCTCCGCCAGCACCTCGGACAGCGCGGCATCCACCACGTCGGGCCGCATCACCAGGCCGGCGCCGCCGCCGAACGGGGTGTCGTCCACCGCGCGATGCCGACCGATCCCGTGCTCGCGCAGGTTGTGCACCCGCAGCGACCAGTCGCCGCGCTCATGCGCGCGGCCGGCCAGGGACAGCCCGAGCGGGCCGGGGAACATCTCCGGGAACAGGGTCAGGACCGAGGCGCGCCAGCTCATTCCGCCGCCTCGCCGATATCATCTTCCGGCCGGACCTCGATCTCGTCGGGATGCACGATCACCAGCCGGCGGCCCGCGAGATCGATCCCGGGAACGCAGGCGCGGGTGAAGGGCAGCACGAAACTCCCGTTGCCTTCGCCGATCTCCAGGCTCGATCCGGCGCCATAGTCATGCACGGCAAGCACGCTGCCGACCACGGCCGAGGTCTCCTGCTCGACCACCTGCAGTCCGATCAGGTCGGCAAGATAGAACTCGTCCGGCTCCGGCTCGGGCAGCCGGCCGCGATCAACGTAGAGGCGGCGGTTCACCAGCGACTGCGCGGCCTGGCGGTCGCGCAACGCCTGCCCGTCCGCACCGGTCAACTCGCCGATGCCGCGACCGCGCCAGGACAAGGTCCAGGCGCCGCCGCGATCGTCATGCAACGGGCCGTAGGCGGCGAGGTCGGCCGGCACGGCTGCGTAGCTGTGCACGTGCACCAGCCCGCGCACGCCGTGCGGCCGCCCCACCACGCCCATCAGGATCCGCCCGCCGCTCATCCGGTGCCGTCTGATCAGGCCGCGGCGGCGTTGGCGGCGGCGCGCTCCTGCGCCTTCTTCTTGGGCAGCGACTGCTTCGGCTGCTCGCGGAAGGCCGGCTTGTCGGCGAGGCCGGCATTGCCGAGGAACTTGGCAACGCGGTCGGTCGCCTGCGCGCCCTCGGACAGCCAGTAGCTGATGCGCTCGCCGACCAGGCGCACGCGGTCCTCGTGCTCGGCCGGCAGCATCGGGTTGTAGCTGCCGACCTTCTCGATGAAGCGGCCATCGCGTGGCGAACGGCTGTCGGCGACGACGATGTGGTAGTACGGACGCTTCTTGGCACCGGCGCGGGCAAGGCGGATCTTGAGGCTCATTGGTCTGTAGACTCCTAGTTGTGGAATTCAGCGCGGACGGTTCGGCGGTCGTTGCCCCGGTCCGCCTTGGGGCATCATCCCCTTCGGCATCAACGCGCCCATGCCCTGGCGCATCAGCCCCTTGGCGCCGAGCTTGTTGATGCGCTTCATCATCGTCGACATGTCGTCGAACTGCTTGAGCAGGCGGTTGACCTCCTGCACTGTGGCACCCGCACCGGCGGCGATGCGCTTCTTGCGGCTCGCCTTGATGATGTCCGGGGTGCGGCGCTCGGCCTTGGTCATGGACGAGATGATCGCCGTGTGACGCTTCAGCACCGAGGTGTCGAGATCCTTCCCGGCAAGCTCGCTCTTCATCTGTCCCATGCCGGGCAGCATGTCGAGAATGCCGGAGATCGACCCCATCTTGTTGATCTGCCTGATCTGCGAGGCATAGTCGTCGAGGTCGAACTTGCCGCGCAGCATCTTCAGCGCGAGCTTCTCGCTCTCCTCCTGGTCGAGCGTGTCGGACGCCTTTTCGACCAGGCCCGCCAGATCGCCAAGGCCGAGGATGCGGCCGGCAACACGCTCGGGATGGAAATCCTCCAGCGCGTCCAGCTTCTCGCCAGAGCCGGTCAGCTTGATCGGCGCCCCGGTGATGTGGCGCATCGACAGCGCCGCACCGCCGCGCGCATCGCCATCCATGCGCGTCATGACGATGCCGGTCACGCCCACCGCCTCGTTGAAGGCGCGCGCGGTGTTGACCGCGTCCTGGCCGGTCATCGCATCGACCACCAGTAGGGTCTCGGCCGGACTGGTGACGGCGCGGATCTGCCGCACCTCCTCCATCAGCGCCTCGTCGATGGACAGCCGGCCGGCGGTGTCGAGAATGACGATGTCGTAGCCTTCCCGCCTGCCGGTCTCCATCGCGCGGCCGGCGATCTGCACCGGCGTCTGACCGGCCACGATCGGCAGCGAGGCGACCCCAGCGCGCTCCGCGAGTTGCGCCAGTTGCAACTGCGCTGCCGGACGCTGGGTATCGAGGCTCGCCAGCAGCACCCGCCGGCGCTCGCGGCTGCCGGGGCCGCCGAGGCGCAACCCGAGCTTGCCGGCCGTCGTGGTCTTGCCGGAGCCCTGCAGCCCGACCATCAGGATCGGCACCGGGGCGGCGGCATTGAGGTTGAGCGGCACCGCGCCGGCGCCGCCGAGCGCCTCGACCAGGGCGTCGTTGACGATCTTGGCGACCGCCTGGCCGGGCGAGATGCTTTCCAGCACCTCGGCCCCGATCGCACGCTCGCGCACCCGGTTGATGAACTCCTTGACCACCGGGAGCGCCACGTCTGAGTCGAGCATCGCCAGGCGCACCTCGCGCATCGCCTCGGCGACATCCGCCTCGGACAATGCGCCGCGCGTGCGCAGGCGGTCGAACACTCCGGTCATCCTGCCCGACAGGCTGTCGAACATGCGTCCCTACCCCGGTTTAGGCCCTCGGCCAGACCTTCCGGAGGAGGGTCCAGCTACAGATGAGGCCAATAGTCAACGCGCCGCTGCGCGAGCCTTCGCGGAGCGACGTGTCTGGTGAGGGCGGACTTAGAAGCCGGTGCACGGCCTGTCAAGAACGACGCCAGCCTGCAGGCCAGGCGAGACGGCGACCGACGCGGCGCCACCGGCATACGCAGACCGGCGTTCCAGGCCGCCGGTTTGCCGAGGCGACCGGCTAAGACGTTTCTACGTGGTCAGGCGACAGGGTCCGGCAGAGCTGACAGTCGTTCGATGAGTTCCGCGACAGCCAGCAATGGAACCGGCCGGCTGAACAGGTAGCCCTGAAGCTGCGTGCATTTTTCCAGAGCAAGCTGCATCGCCTGCTCGTCGGTCTCGACGCCTTCCGCCGTCACCGTCATGCCGAACGTCTCGCTCAGGCCCACGATGGCGCGCACGATGGCCATCGAGTTGCGGTCGTGCGGCAGGTCCCTGATGAAGCTCTGGTCGATCTTGACCTTGTCGAACGGGAAACTGCGCAGGTAGCTGAGCGAGGAATAGCCGGTCCCGAAATCATCCATCGCCACGCGCACGCCCAGCGCCTTGATCTCGCGCAGGATCATGAGGATGGCCTTGCTGTCATGCAGAAGCACAGACTCCGTGATCTCCAGCTCCAGCCGGTGCGCCGGCAGGCCACTGGCGGCGAGCGCGGCCTGGACATTGACCACGAGATCCTTGTCCTTGAACTGCGACGGCGACAGGTTGACCGCGACCTTGATCTCGTCGGGCCACGCCACCGCATCCAGGCAGGCGCGACGCAGGACCCAGTGCCCGATGAGGTTGATCAGGCCGGAGGACTCGCAGACTGGGATGAACTGGTCCGGCCCGATCATGCCCCGTTTCGGGTGGTGCCAGCGGATCAGGGCCTCGAAGCTGCATATCTGGTGCGACCGGGCATCCACCACGGGCTGGTAGTAGAGCTGAAACTGCTCGCCGCCGACAGCCTGCCGCAGGTCCATCTCCAGCGTTCGCCGCGACTGCAATGCCGCGTTCATCGCGGACTCATAGAAGCAGGCAGCCCCTCGTCCGTTCGCCTTGGCGTCGTAGAGAGCGGCATCGGCGTTCTTCAGCAACTCGTGCACGGTCGCGCCGTCGCCGGGTGCCAGCGCGATGCCGATGCTCGTGCCGATGCTGATCTGGTGGCCGTCCAGCTCGTAGCCCGTGCTGATGACCTCGACGATGCGCGCGGCGAGCCTGTGATTTCGGCCGGCTCGTTGGCGTTCAGCAGCACGATGGCGAATTCATCACCGCCCAGTCGCGCCACCGTGTCGCCATCGCGTACGCAGGCCAGCAGGCGCTCCGCGACCAGCCGAAGCAGCCCGTCACCGACCGGATGGCCAAGCGTGTCGTTGACGGCCTTGAAGCGGTCGAGGTCGAGGCAGAGCACCGCAACGCGGGAGCCACGGTCCACCTGCGCCAGCGCCTGCTGCACACGGTCGTGGAACAGGACCCGGTTCGGCAGGTTCGTCAGCGGATCATGGTGGGCCAGGAAGGCGATCTGCGAGACGTTGGCCTGGAATACCGCGAGGGAGCGGACGATGGTGCCGAGCTCGTCCTGTCGCATCAGCGCATCCACGTCGACGTCGGCGCCACCCTGCGCGACCCGCTCGGTCGCCTTGGCGATCTGCGCGACCGAGCGCACGGTCGCCCTGGTCAGGAGGATCGCGGCACCGAACAGCAGCACCGCGCCTGCGACCAGGACGAGGACCAGGGTCACGCGTATCTGGCTCGCAAGCCGCGCGGACGCCTCAGCGCGCCTGCTTGCGTCCTCGGTGGCATGGCGCGCAATGGTGTCGAGCTGGTCGAGGACTTTGCCCGCATTCGCGTCGAACGGCGAGATGAACTCGACCGCGCTTGCGAAGTCGAGATCCAGCATGGAGCCGAACACGCCGATGGAATCGCGGTAGAGCCGGATGTCGGAGACGAGCCGCACGAGGCAGGCGCGGTCATCCGCGGTATCGACCCCGGTTATCTGGCGCTCCAGGTCATCGGCCACCAGGCTGGCCCCCTTGGCGAGGCGCTGGCTCTCGGCCGCGACATCCAGGCCCGTCGCCTTGCTGGCCTGCAGCGTGGTCAGCCGGTAGAGGCGACCGTTGATGCCCTGCAATGCGGTGGCGTTCTGTGACAGCCGCACCGCCACCACGAGATCATGCTCCGCGACGGCGCGGATCAGTGCCGCCTGCTTGTCGGCCGAACGGATGCCGTGCACTCCCATGCCCACGAGCACGATGATTGCGAGCGCCGGGCAGAACGTCATCTTGAGCGCGAACGACCAGTCCGACACCCGGGCGAGGCCGGTCAGCCAATGCGGCAGGGCCCGGGCCGCGCGCTTCCGGCGGCTTCGACGAAGTGTAGACGCAGGAGCGATGCCAGGCTGCTGCTGCGTCTCCCGGTGAGACGGCTCGTTCATTCGCACCAAGCCACCTGGTGCGGCGAGCAGCACGCTAGCGAACCGGTGATGTCTTTCTCTACCAACGGCACTGCCGCGTCCCTCGCTCAAGCAGTGCGCATCATGCCGCGCCAAGCCTAAGAAAGGATTGACCGGGCGGTCCGATCATCTCGGTAGCGCAATTCTGTCGCGCTTCGACCCGTCAAGTTTTGGTTAAGCTTTGTCTGCCAGTATAGCGATGGTGCGTCTGTCGAAAGGAGCCCTGTTGCCCGATCTCTGGCCGGCTCACCCCGTTCGGTTCAGTTGCCCGTCCCTTGTCTGCGCATTGACTCCGCCGGTCGGTTTCCTGCAGGCCTGGTCTTGATCCGCGGTCATGCCATGGCTTCCACACACAGGAATAATCCTCCTGGCCCTGGCGGTCGTCCCCGCCCGGGCGGCTGAGACCGAGTTCAGCGTCAAGGACGCACAGGTCCTCGGGCGCACCCTTGGCTATGTCGGCGACGGCGTCACCGGTGCCGTGGTCGTCGGCGTCGCCTTTTCGCCGGCTGTCCCGGTGTCGCAGCAAGACGCCGACCGTGTCCGGGCGGTCATCGGCGATGGCCTGCCAACCGGTCGGGTGCGGCTGCAGGCTCGTCTCGTCGCGGTCGATCAGCTCGCAGGGGCTGCCGGGTTCGACGCCTTCTACGTAACGCAGGGTCTTGGGGATGGCATGGACGCCGTGTTCAGCGCCGCACGCCGCCTGCATGTGCCGACGATCTCGACCAGTCCGGCGTGCCTGCAGTCCGGCGACTGCGTCGTCGGCTTCTCTACCGAGCCGAAGGTGGAGATCGTCATCGACAGCGCGTCGGCCGCGCGGACAGGCGTGCGTTTCATGCAGGCCTTCCGCATGCTCGTGAAGGAGAAGTAGCGTGCCCGCGACGCCCTTCCGGCGGCGATGCGAAGCGGGCTCGGCTGGGGCTGCAAGCCGCCGCCGACGCACGCCCGGGTCGATCGCCTTTACTCTGTCCTGCATCCTCGTCGCCGCGGCTCCCGCTCACGCCCAGGCGGTCAATTATGACGACCTCGAGCAACTCCTCGGCGAGGCGGTCACCACCTCCGCGACGGGCAAGCTGCAGCGGGTCTCCGAGGTGCCGGCCAACATGGTCATCATCACGGCCGAGGACATACGCCGGTCGGGCGCCGACAACATCCCCGACATCCTCCAGTTCGTGGCCGGACTGAACGTGCGGCGCTACGGCTTCGCCGCGGCAGATGTCGGCGTACGCGGCTATAACGAGACCAGCAACCCGCGGCTGCTGGTGCTCGTCAATGGTCAGCAGGTATACCTTGACGACCTCGGGCGGACGCAGTGGTACACGCTGCCGGTGCAACTCGGAGAAATACGCCAGATCGAAGTCATCAAGGGGCCGAGCACCGCCCTCTACGGTTTCAACGCCGCCTCGGGCGTGATCAACATCATCACCTACGACCCGCTCTACGATACCGTGGACACCGCCACCGCGCGTGTCGGCACGCAGGACTACAAGGCGCTGTCCGCGGTGGGCACCGTCCCGATTGCCGCCATCGGGGCGGTTCGTGTCTCAATCGACGGATTTCGTGCCAGCGAATTCAATCCGGTGACGGTCTATCCGGATGACCTGCTCTACCGCTCCTCGCCCGAGCGCGGCGACGTGAACATCGACGGTCGCCTGCGCATCGCCTCGGGCGTCGAGCTGTTCGCGTCGGGCGCCGTGGTCAACACCCGGGTGTGGGAAGCGACCGCATCCCCCTATTACGGGACCGACTACCAGCGCACCAACTGGTCCCGTCTGGGCGCGTCAGCCGACGAACGGTTCGGCCTGCTCGGGCTGAGCGTGTACCGGAATGAACTGCGCTACTCCTATGACGGCTTCACCGAGCGCGAGGATCTGCATGACACGGTCTACGTCGTCCAGGCGAGCGACGTCGTGAAGCTCGCCTCGAGCCAGACAATCCGTTTCGGCCTCGACTACCGCAACAATATCGCGACCTCGTCGGACGTGCTCGCAGGCCGGGTGGGCTACGAGGTGGTCTCCGCCAGCGCGATGTGGGACTGGCAGATCACACCCGGCCTGTCGCTGACCAACGCCGTGCGCTTCGACAACTTCAGGCTCAACCAGGGCGGCAAGCTGCTTCCCGCCAGCGGCTACACGTCATCCAGCTATAACGACCGCGCCATCAACCAGCCCAGCTTCAACTCCGGCCTGGTCTGGAAGGCGACGGAGCAGGACACGTTCCGCCTGCTGGCTGCGCGCGGGCTGCAACTGCCCAGCATCTATGACCTCGGTCTGCAGGACGTGGAGGTGTATCACAATCAGGACCAGACCGATTTCTTCGTCGGCCAACCCAGACTTGGCGCCACCGCGATCTCGAACGTCGAGCTGGACTGGGACCGTTCCATGCCGACAATCCTGTCCACCATCCGTCTGGCAGCGTTCGCGCAGCGCACGGACGACATCATCTCCAACCCGTACGAAGCAAATCCCATCGACATCGGCCCCCTGCCGAACGGCACCGAGGGGCTAATCATCCCGGCAGCAGACGTCGGAAATAGTGCCGCTCGCGGCGGCGAGGTCGGGCTAAACGGCCAGGCGCCTTCCGGCCTGCGCTGGACTGCGAGCTACTCGTATATTTCCATCTCCGACCACCTCTCGATCAACCAGGACGGCATCTACAGTCCGCAGGACTACCAGAACGGCGCGCCAGCCCATGTCGTCGTCCTCGGGGCCGGCTATACGCGTGGACCCTGGGAAATGGACCTGCAGGGACGCTGGCAGTCGCATTTCACCGACTTCCGCGCCAATCCGAACGGGGCCACGCTTCTGCCGGTGACGATCGGCAACTATGTCGTGCTCAACGCCCGTCTCGCCTACAAGGTGACGCGCAACGCCACGCTGGCGCTCTCGGCCCTGCAGTTCGACAACTCGCAGATCCTGGAGGCGGCCGCGCCTCCGGTGGAGCGACGCATCTTCCTGAGTGCGACGGTAGGATTCTGAGGCACGCTCTTTCCGCATTCGCCCCTGCTCCGTGTGTCAGGCCGACGCCGCACGTACCGGAAGACTGAAGGCGGCCACGCCGAGCAGCACCGCCATTACCGCGACAAAGCCGAGTGCTATCGCCAGCGACGTATGCTGCGCCACCAGGCCGATCAACGGCGGCGTTGCCATCACGCTGGCATACGCCACCGTGGTCACGCCACCGACGGCACGCGTCGAGCCGTCCGATCCGTGATCCGCGCCGATGCCGCCTGCGACGTTGAACAGGATCGGCGCCGCGTTGCACAGCGCGAGCCCGGTCAGGGCGAAGCCGAGCACGGTGAGCCAGGCGGCTGGCGCCAGCACGGCGAGCGAGAGGCAGCCGCCGCCCAGCGCGACGCCGGCCAGCACCGTCCGGTCGCCGAGCCGCGCCCGCAGCCGGTCTCCGCACAGGCGCCCGCAGAGGGTGGCGCCGGCGAATGAGGCGTAGCCAAGGCCGGCCGCCGCCTGCGGGACATGGTGATACTCGCGCAGGAAGATCGCGCTCCAGTCGAGCAGCGCGCCCTCGATTGCGAAGGCCAGCCCCATCATCGCCCCGGTCAGGATCAGCACCGGGCGCAGCATGAGCCTCGGCACCCCAGGAGCATCCTGCTCCCGGCCCTCCTGCATCGGCAGCATGGTATGCGAGACCAGCAGGACCGCGATGAACGCCGTGCCGCTCAGCGAAGCCGCCTGCCAGACCGGCGGCAGCCGGGTCAGCAGCAGCGCCCCGGCACCAGCGCCGGTCAGCGCGCCCAGGCTCCACAGCCCGTGCAATCCCGACATCACCGGGCGCCCCATGCGCGCCTCGACCTGCACCGCCTGGGCGTTCATCACCAGGTCGACCGCGCCGATGCCGGCCCCCATCAGCAGCAGGGCGCCCCCGAGCTGCCAGACGCCGGGTGCGATGTCGGCCATCGGCAGCATCAGACAGCCCAGCAGCATGGCGGCGCGTTGCAGGCTGGTCGCGCCGATGACGCGCATCAGGCGCGGCGCGAACTGCATGGCGACCACCCCGCCGAGGGCGCCGCAGATCAGCGCCAACCCGAGCACGCCGGGAGCCAGCCGCAGCCGCTCCTTGACCAGCGGGATCAGCGTCGCCCAGGTGCCGAACAGGGTTCCGTGCGCCGCGAAGGTGATCGAAACCGCGATACGCGCCCGCCGCGCGGCCGGATCGGCAGGCGGGCTCAGGAGTCCGCGTACGGGTTCTTGGTGCCGCGCAACTGCAGCCGGATCGGCGTGCCCGGCATCTTGAAGTGCTCGCGCAGGCCGTTCACCAGGTAGCGCTGGTAGTCCTCGGGCAGCATCTCCGCCCTTGTGCCGAAGATGATGAAGGTCGGCGGCCGCGCCTTGGCCTGGGTGATGTAGCGCAGCTTGAGCCGCCTGCCCTCGACCAGCGGTGGCGTATGCCGCTCGAGTGCTGACTCGAACCAGCGGTTGAGCTCGCCGGTCGGCACCCGCTTGTTCCAGACCTCGTGGGCCGCGCGCACCGTCGGCAGCAGCCGCTTGATGCCGGCACCGGTCAGCGCCGAGAACGTCACCACCGGGATGCCGCGCATCTGCGACAGCGAAAACTCGATGCGGTCGGCGATCGCGCGGCGTGTCACCACCCGGTCCTCGACGGCATCCCACTTGTTCAGCGCCAGCACGCAGCCACGTCCCTCGCGCTCGATCAGGCGGGCAATTTGAAGGTCCTGCTCGTGCACGCCCAGGGTGGCGTCGAGCGTCAGCACCACGATCTCGGCCATCTTCAGCGCCTCGATCGAAGCCGACACCGACATCTTCTCGAGCGGCGCATCCACCCGCGCCTTCTTCCTCATGCCGGGCGTATCGACCAGCTCGATCGGCCCGACCTCGTCCGCGAACCGCACCGCGACGCTGTCGCGGGTGAGACCCGCCTCCGGCCCGGTGATCATGCGCTCCTCGCCCAGCAGCCGGTTCAGCAGCGTGGACTTGCCGGCATTCGGACGCCCGATGATCGCCAGCTTCAACGGCCCAGGTGGACGGGGCGGCAGCTCACCCTCTTCCAGTTCCGGGGTGTCCTCGTCCTCGTCCGGCACCATCCCGGGCGGGATGCGGTCCGCGATCTCGCCCATCAGGTCGGCGATGCCCTCGTTGTGCTCGGCCGAGATCGCCAGCGGACTGCCAAGCCCGAGGCTGTACGCCTCCATCGCCGCGGCGGCGCCGGCGCGGCCCTCGGTCTTGTTGGCGATCAGCAGCACCGGACGGCCCAGGCGACGCAGCCAGTTGGCGAAATGCTGGTCCGCGGGCGTGATGCCGGAGCGCGCATCGATGCAGAACAGGATCAGGTCGGCCTGCGCCACCGCCAGCTCCGACGAGGCCCGCATCCGCCCGTACAGGCTCTCGGGCGCCGCCTCCTCCAGGCCTGCGGTATCGATCAGCCGCACCTTGCGGCCGCGCAGCATGGCCTCCGCATCCTTGCGGTCGCGCGTGACCCCCGGCGTGTCGGCGACCAGCGCATGGCGGCGGCCGGCGAGGCGGTTGAACAAGGTGGACTTGCCGACATTGGGGCGGCCGACGATCACCACCACCGGCGGCATCCGGCTCGCAGCTTCGCCGCCTGGGGGAGTGGGTTCAGCCATAGGCGGTCAGTCGGCCGTCATCGGTGATCAGCAGCAGCTTGCCGTCGGCCACCGTCGGCGTCAGACCGGACGTCGAATGCAGCTTGATCGCCGGGCCGATGGCGCCACTGACCGCATCCACGCTGATCATCGTCTGGCGGTCGAAGTCGCTGACGCAGACCAGGCGCCCCTCGACCAGCGCCGGCCCGCTCCAGACGATGGCGCCCTTCTGGCTCTTGGCCTTGCGGAAACGTGGCAGCGTGCTGACCCAGCGGACATGCCCGGAGATGCGGTCGAGGCAGGCGAGCTGCTGGTCCGCGGAGAGCAGGAACAGCCAATCGTCGACCACCACCAGCCCGTCCTTGCCGCTCACCGTGCGCTCCCACAGGCGCCGTCCCGAGCGCATGTCCAGCGCGGTCAGCACACGTCCGAGGCTGATCACATAGGCGGTGCCGTCGGTGATCACCGGCAGGCCGTGGATCGAGGAGAAATCCATCACCGAGTTGCGGCCGCCGGCAGCGCCGAGCGTGTCGCTCCAGACCGCCTCGCCGGTCTCCAGCCGGAGTGCTGCGATGTCGCCGGAGCCGAACCCGGCCAGCACCACATTATCCACGATCGCCGGGGCAGGCTGCCCGAACACGATGGTCGCCGAAGGCGTCGCCGCGTAGTTCCAGAGCTGGCGCCCGGTCTCGGTCTCCAGCGCGATCAGCCGCTCGTCGATGGTGCCGAACACCATGCGGCCGTTCACCACGGTCGGCGCCGAACGTCCCGGCGTGCCGACATCCACGCGCCATTTGATGGTGCCGTCATGGGCCGCGAGCGCCAGGCTCTCAGCCACGCCATCGACGGCATAGACGGTGCCATCCGAGACGGTGAGACCGCCGCCGATGTTGGACGACCGCATCTTGCGTGGCTTGGTCGGCGTGCGCCAGATCTGCTCGCCGGTTCCCAAAGCAAAGGCGGTGATCACGCCGGCCCCGTCCATGGTGAACACCCGGCCGCCATCGACCACCGGCTGTGCCGCCAGCACGCCGGCACCGTTGGCTCCGACACCGATCCTGGCCGACCAGACCGGCTTCACGTCTGCGGCCGGGAGCGCGCCGGAGAGCGCGGCGTTCACGCTCTCATGGCTCGGCACCCGACCGGGCTGCGGCCAGGACGCCACCGGCACCGGCGCCGGCAGGCTGATGGTGCGGGTGTCGGCAGGGTCCACGGTGAGGCCGGCGCCGACGCTGAGCACGTTCTCGCGCCGCCCGACCAGGATCGGCTTCGCGTCCTCGTCGAACAGGCCGCAGCCGGCGGCCGGCGCCGCAAGCGCTAGTGCCGCACCACCCAGCAGTGCACGGCGGCGGCTCAGACGAACCGAACTGTTGGCCAAGCTGCTCATCCGGGGCTCTTCTTCGTCGCGGCGCCGGTCGCAGCCGGTGGCCTGGTGTCGTCTGGTTTAGCGGCTGGGATCGTCTCGTTCAGGCCGCCTGCGCGGTTGCGCAGGTCCTCGGACGCGGCGCCGTCCTCGCTCAGCATCGCGAGCTTGCGCTTGGCCTCGGCGACGTGGCCGGTGCGCAGGTCGATCAGCGCGTCGAGCTCCTGCGCCATCGGGCGCCAGGGCGCCCCGGGCCGGCTCAGCGTGCCGAGATGCGATTCCAGCAGCGCCGGATCGCCGTCATCGACCTGATGCTGCACCCAGAGCAGGTCGGCCAGGCCGCGCAGGTCCGGATCGGCCGCTGAATCCTTGTCGATGGCGCCCCAAAGGCCGAGCGCCGCCTTGTGGTCGCCCGTGTCCCAGACGATCTGCGCCTGGCGGAAGCGTGCCAGCGTGCGGAAGCCTTCCGGCCCGTCGCGCTGCACCTGCTCGAACAGCGGCACCGCCTGCATCGCGGCACTGCCGCTGCCGCCGGCGGAGCGGCTGGCGTCGGCCTGCTTCATCGCCGCGAAGAACACCGAGGCGGTCGCCTGCGCCGCCTGGCCCTGGCGCCAGAGCTGGACCTGCCAGAGGCCGACGCCGGCGGCGATGACGACGACACCTGCGAGCGCGGCGGCGCCGTAGCGGCGGCCGGTCGCACGCAGCCGCTCCGCGCGCAGGTCCTCGTCGATCTCCTTGAAGATGTCGTCGGCCAATGTCGCCGTGTTCCCCGTTGCCCGCGCCACGCTCCCGCGGCGGCGCGGCGGACCATAGCGGCGAGGCCCAGGGCGGGCAACCGAACGCCGGCCGGCGGCGGCGCGAACGGTTTCTTTACCTCGGGATGCTTCAATGGCCAGGTGATGACCCTGCCGGCGCTGCACCCGATCCTCTGGCTCCTGCGCCGCCTCGCGCCGGCAGTCGCCTGCTGTGCGATGCTATCGGGCCTCGGCGGCTGCGTCGATGTCGCGATCTTCCACCGCAGCGTGCCCGACCTGATCTATTCCGGCATCACCGGCCGGGACTGCTCGGTCGTGCGCCTCGACCAGGGCGACAGCTACTGCGTGCCGATCGCGCTGCCGCCGAAGCCACCGCCGTATTGCACCCGCAGCCTCGGCCGCATCAATTGCTGGGCGCGCCCCGAGCTGGTGGTGAACCTGCCGCCGCAGGTGGCGGCCGGCCCGCATGACGGCTCGCAGGCGCTGACGGAGGAACAGGACCGCACCCGCCTGGCCCGCTGGCCGGCCGACCTGCAGTAGCACGGTGCACCTCGGGGTTCAGCCCTGGTTGCTCCTGAACCCGGGCTCGATGCTCGGATCCCAGTCGTCGTGCTGCACGCCGGGGAGGTCCGGCAGCCAGGACGCCTTCTGCGTCGACAGGACACTCACGTCGGGCGCCGGCACGGCGGTCGGATCATCCAGGCTATGCAACGTGACACTGACATTCGGGCTGTCGATCAACCGGTAGCTCAGCGGCGTCCCGCATGCCTTGCAGAACCCGCGCTCGACGAGGTTCGAGCTGGCGAACACCTCCGGCTGCACCGACCATCTGACCCGGTCGGCCGGAAACCGGACGAAGACCATGAACGGGCCGCCCGAAGCGCGCTGGCACATGCGGCAGTAGCAGATGCTTGAAAGATCGCTCGCCGCCTCGGCGTGATACCGAACCCGCCCGCACTGGCATCCGCCCTCGAAGCGCATGTCTCGTCTCTCCCCTCACTTCGCCCCAAGCTTCTGGCCCGCATTGTGGAGCTGTGCCGAAAGGGCGGCGAAGTTGCCGGCAATCCGCTTCTGCACCGATGCGGCGCCGGCATTGATCACCCCCATGCGCGCCCGCGCGTCATTGCTGATCGCCGTCTGTTCGCTGCCGGCCTGCCGGTTGACACAGGCGCTGTAGGCGCGCGCCGCCCTGTCATAGGCGCTGACCCTGTCGATGCTGGCGTTGTACTTCTCGACCGAGGCGGACTCGACCACCGGTGGCGCCGGCTCGTGGCCGCAGCCTGACGCGGTCCAGCCGGTTGCTGCCCGCGAGGGTGCCGGGGCAACGATGCCGGCCATCGGCAGCAGCAAGGCGACGGCGCACCATCTTGAAACGTACCGGATTCTCGTCACCATCGGGTCCTTCCAGAGACAGGCGCGGCATCCGAATGGAGCGGCCCGCTTTCGTCAAGCGGATCAGGAGACCTGCCCATGCCCGCGACCAGAGCGGCCAACCCCCTCCGGCTCGCCGAACTCACCAGCGCCGAGGCGCAGGACCGCATGCAGGCAGGCGCCGTCCTGCTGCTGCCACTCGGGAGCCAGGAAGACCAGGGGCCGCACATCCCGATGGGCGACTATCGCTGCGCCGAGCGGATCGCGGTGCTGATCGCGGAGCAGGCGGGGCGGACCGGGATCGATACCCTCGTCGTGCCGGTGCTGCCGTTCGGCGGCCGCGACTTCTTCGGCAGCCGGATGGGCGGCATCACCCTGTCGCAGGAGACGCTGCGCGCGGTGCTGCGCGATGTGTTCGGCTGCCTGCTGCGCCATGCTTCGAGGCGGATGATCGTGGTCAACGGCCATGGCGGCAACGCCCAGGCGATCCACGATGTCACCCAGGAGATCCTGCTGGAGCATGGCGTGCTGGTGCCCAACCTGCAGCTCTGGCGCATCGCTGCCGGCCTGCTGCCCGGCATCCTCGGGCCAGAGGTCGCAGCCCGCGCCCAGGGACACGGCGCCGACCCGCTGGCGAGCGTCGCGATGCACCTGTTTCCAGCGCTGGTCCGTGCCGAGCTGATGCCGCACGGCCCGGCCGCGCCGCGTGACGTGTTCGGGCTGCAGGCCGGCACTTTCGGCATCGGGCGGCTCGACACGACGCTGGGCGACGTCGAGATCACGCTCCCGCTGGAGATCGGCGACAGCGCGGTGACCGGCGATCCGCGCCTGAGCTCGGCGGCGACCGGCGCCCGCCTCACCGAGACGCTGGTCGAGATCGGCGCCGCGCTGATCGCCCGGCTCGACGCCCGAGGCTGGGGTGCCGACGCATGAGCACCGACGGCCCTCATGAGGCGAAGTGCGCGAGCCTCCCGCGCGGTGCGCCGATGATCTCGTCCTCGCGCATGACCGCTTCGCCGCGCACGATGCTCGCCACCGGCCAGCCGGTCACCATCATGCCGTCGAACGGAGTCCAGCCGATCGGGGACGCGATCCAGCTGTTCTCGATGCGCCGGCGCGCCCGCATGTCCACCAGCGTGAAGTCCGCGTCGTTGCCGGCCGCGATGCGTCCCTTGCCGACCAGGTCATACACCCGCGCCGGACCCGCCGCCATCAGGTCGACCATGCGCCCGAGCGAGAGCCGGCCCGCATTCACATGGTGCAGCATCAGCGGCACCAGCGTCTGCACCCCCGGCAATCCGGCGGGACATTCCGGCCACGGTCTCCCCTTGGCCGCCAGCGAGTGCGGCGCATGGTCCGAGCCGATAGTGTCCACGGTGCCGTCGCGCACCGCCCGCCAGCTCGCCTCGTAATGGCGCGCATCGCGGATCGGCGGGTTCATCACCGCAAGCCCGGCGAGGCGTTCGTAGCATTCGGGCGCCACCTGGGTCAGGTGGTTCACCAGCACCTCGATGGTCGCGATGTCGCGGTAGTCCTGCAGGTAGTCCAGCTCCTCGGCCGTCGAGACGTGCAGGATATGCGCTGGCCTGCGGGTGCGCCGGGCCAGCGCCATGATCCGCCTGGTGCCGAGGAAGGCGCACTCCTCGTCGCGCCAGAGCCGGTGGCTGTCATAGGGGTCGCCGGTGCGGAACAGCGCGCGGCGCGCCTGCAGCCGGTACTCGTCCTCGCTGTGGAAGGCGATGCGCCGCCGCCCGTGCCGCATCACCCGCTCGATGCCCGCGTCGTCCTCGATCATCAGGTCGCCGGTGGAGGAGCCGGCGAACAGCTTGACCGCACACACCCCGTCGAGCCGCTCGTATTCACCCAGCGCCTCGGTGTTGGCCCGGGTGGCGCCGACATAGAGCGCGAAATCGGTCCAGCTCTCGCGCGACGCGTATTGCTGCTTCCAGGACAGCATCTCGGCGGTGGTGATCGCGGGCGCGGTGTTCGGCATGTCGAACACGGTGGTGATGCCACCGAGGGCCGCCGCCCGGGTGCCGGTCGGGATGCTCTCGATGGCGGCGTCGCCGGGATCGCGCAGATGCACGTGCGGATCGATCAGGCCGGGGAGCACGTACAGCCCGCGCGCATCGATGCGGACAGAGGCCTCGTCGGCGGAAATCGCCAAGAGGCTGGCGATGCGACCGTCACGGACGCCGATCCCGGTCTCGACCTCGCCCCAGGGCAGCACGCAGGTGCCGCCTTCGATGATCAGGTCATAATGCATCGGCGTCACCTCGCTGCCAGGTCAGCGGCTACATCTAGACCTGCATGGGCTGCGGATCGAGTGGACCGCCCGTCTTGCGCTTAGGCAGCACCTTGCCTGCGAGCTCAACAGCACGAATGAGGGCCGCCGGTCTTCCAAGAGCCGGTCCCTTTTAGATGTCGGGATAGCTGCTACCGACACAAAGCGGACTCCGTACTGCCGTCCTGTCAGGGTGGGTCTAACCGGGGGACGGGTCTTTGGGCAGTCAACTAGCCATCATGACGGTTGCGAGGATGTTGTCGGGCCTAAGCCGAACCGGCAACTTCCTGATTGCGAGTTCTAGCACAGCATACTATTGCATTATCGCAATGGGCCTTCTTGACTGATTGGTGGTAATCAGATCGTGTTCGGGCATCATGACATCGGCAAAGGCGATGGAACGTCAACAGTAGTAATACGCCAATCAAGGCTTTGGCGAGTCCATGTCCTTCTGCTGATCCCAGTCATGCTTATCAAGTTGAACACTAGGCACTTCCATGCTCAGCTTACGCTACTTCTTCTAGCGATATTGATCGTCGCCCTTGCCTACATCTTCCAACACAGAAAAAGATATCCTGGCTTTCTGTCGGAAGAGTTAGTCCTAGACGCCAACGGTATCGAGTTGCGGCAAGGACGAGAGGTTAGGCGTGGTGAGTGGAAGAATGTCTCGAGTATCTCGCTGAACGATCCAGCCGACGGCAAGCGTGTCGGTTGGGGAATGTCGATCCGCTTTAGCCATGGCGAAGTCTTCACGCTTCGGAACAACTGGTCGATAGGTCGTGCCAAGCTCATTCGTCTACTCGGGGCTCGATATCAGGCTTCGACGGGTAGAACGCTTGTGGTCGCAGGCACTGAACCTGATACTAGTGGTCTTGGCTTGTCACTCACCGTATTGATGGCCGTCATGCTGGCTCCCGTGGTGATGATGTGCCTGTGGTTCGCCATACACGGTCGTCCACCTTCCTCGAAAACGGCTGGCACAGGCGCGGTCGTCGTCCGGATGCACGGATGAGCCCCGCCAAGGAGGTGAGCCACTACGAATTTGGGAATGTTTTGAGAGGCTGGGCATTCAGGTACAGGTTGCACCTCAAATGAATAAGCTTGAGCGAAAGCTCCTGAAGCGTCGAAGGCGGATCATACCGGTCGTAGTTTTCGGGATCGACATTCTGCTTCTCATCGTTGGCTTTGTCTGTGGCGGAGTGGCGGCCATGGGCGGAGCAATAGCTGATGCCGACAGCTCTAGGGTCGCATACTTCATGTCTGCGGAGCAATTTTGGCTCCCTATGGGACTGGGCATGGGAATAGCTTTGCTGGCAGGGGCTCCGTCGATCTTGTTGATCAGATTTGGCAGAGACACGGCTGCTCTTATCTGTGCTCTATTCCCGCTCTTGATGGTGCTGGGAATTTTCGCGTTCTTTCTCGGTGTAAGTCCGAGTCACAGACCTGCCCCCAGAGCCAACGTGGGGACTTACGGCCAACTGGTCACGGGTTCCGATTCATTTGGTGGCTAGTCGTCCGCCGCCAGCCGCTCGCCAAGATCGATTGACGCTAGCCACGGGAGGCAGGAGACGGTCACCCTTTGAGAGCGGCGAGCTAACCAGAGCCAACCTCGAGTCGCCTGGAAGTGCTCCGTGTACCGCCCGCGATTGATGAGACATCTGTGACCATCCTACGCGGCGACCGCAACGGCCGAAATACTGAGAGGCGGTTGTGCCGAACGTCTGCCCGTCTCGTCCTACGTCCGCTCTCCACCAATCTACGACGTTCCGGCTCTGATCGGAGACCACTTTTGGTGGCCGCTTGTAATAGCTCAACGGCTCGGTTCGAGATTGGCGATCATCGGACGCTGGACGGAGGCTTGCGGTTTTGCCGCTGTGACACGGACCGCCGTTGGTTGCAGCTGCTCGATCGCGACTAATACATTCGGTCGGTAGGGATGGTGGCTCCATTACGCCGACAGTGTCTCGAACACATCGCCCACGGGTGCCAGGGCCAGCACATGCGTCCGGTGCCACAGCGCATAGAACAGCAGCGTCCAGGCGGCGTGCTGCTCGCGCCGGCCGGTCGCGTGCCGGAACAGCCGCTGCACCGCCTCGGGCGACGCGATCTCGGCGATGCCCGGCTGGCGCGCCACCAAGGTCGCCAGCCGCTCGCCGGCGCCCGCGATCCAGGCGCCGACCGGCACCGTGAAGCCCTGCTTGGGCGCGAACGGCTGCGCCTGCGGCACCTGCGTCTCCAGCCAGCGCCGCAGCAGCCACTTGCCCGTGCGGCCGCGCACCTTGAGGTCGTCCGGCAGCAGGAAGCTTGCCGCCGCCACCGCAGGATCGAGCAGCGGGGTGCGGCCCTCCACGCCATGCGCCATCAGGCAGCGGTCGAGCTTGAGCAGCAGGTCGTGCGGCAGCCACTCGGCGATGTCGCTCTCCTGCGCCGCCACCAGCCGCGAACCGCGCGCCGGCACCCGCAGCTCGATCGCCGCGATGCCGTCGCGCCAGTGCAGCGGCTGCCGGCGCAGCACGCCGAGCCCGTCGAAGGTGCCCTGCCGGCGCATCCCCCGCCCGCCGCGCCACCACGGCCGCATCGCGTGCCGGTAGCGGCCGTAGCCTGCGAACAGCTCGTCGCCGCCCTCGCCGCTCAGGATCACCTTGACCTCGCGCGCCGCCCTTCGCGCCAGCAGCCAGGTCGGGATCACCGCGTAGTCGGCCACCGGATCGTCGAGCGACGCCACGATCTCCGGCAGGTGGCGCCAGACCATCGCCTCGTCGATGCGCAGCACCTCGTGGCGCGCGCCGCACAGACGCGCCAGCACTTCGGCCTGCGCGCTCTCGTCGGCGGCGCCGCGCACGTCGAAGGCGGCGGTAAAGGCGCGCACCGGCTGGTCCGATACGCGCTGCATCATCCGCAGCACGGTGGCGCTGTCGATGCCGCCGGACAGGAACATCGCGTACGGCACCTCGCTGCGGCAGTGCAGCGCCACGCTCTCCTCGAGTGCGGCATCGAGACGCGCGAGGGCCGCGGGCTCGGCGATGCTCTCGATGCGGCCCTCGGGCAGCGCGCTGATGCGGGTGCGGTCGAGCACGCGGCCGCCGGCGATGCGTATGGTCTCGCCCGGCAGCACGCGGCTGATCCCCGGATAGATCGTTTCGCGTCCGGTGGTGAACTGCAACTGCAGGAGTTCGTCGCGGGCCTGCGGCCGCACGCCGCGACGCGTGACCAGCCCGGACTCCAGCAACGCCCGCGGCTCGGACGCAAAGGCCAGCCCGTGCTCGAGTTCGGCGATGTAGAGCGGCTTGATGCCGAACGGATCGCGCGACAGCGCGAGATTGCTGGTGCCGCGCTCGTGGATCGCAATCGCGTACATGCCGCGCAACCGGGCCACGTATGCCGCGCCGTCGCGCAGCCACAGATGCAGCGGGGGCTCGCAATCGCTGCCGGTGGCGAAACGGACTTCCGGAAGGGCTGCCCGCAGCGCCAGGTCGTTGTAGATCTCGCCGTTGGCGATCAGCGCCGCGGGGCCCGCGAAGATCGGCTGGTCGCCGCCCGCGATGTCGATGATGGCCAATCTTGTATGCACCAGCGCCACCCGGCCGACCAACGCATGCCCGGCGCCGTCCGGCCCGCGATGCGCCAGCGCCTGCGTCATCGCGGCAAGGGCGGCACTATCCGGGCGCGGTGCGTCGGCGGCGAACACGAAGCCGGCGATCCCGCACATCAGGCGTGCTCCAGGCCGGACAGCACCGCATCCCAGCGCGCCAGCACCGGGGCGGCAGCGAAGTCGCGTTCGAACCTGCGTCGCCCGGCCGCGGCCAGCCGCGCCGCGAGGGCCGCGTCGCCCAGCACCGCGCCGATCGCGGCCGCCAGCGCCGGCGCATCCTCCAAGGGCACCAGGATGCCGTCCTCGCCGCTGCTGATCAGCTCGACCGGGCCGGCTGCCGACGCCGCCACCACCGGCAGCCGCCCCGAGAACGCCTCGATCACCACGTTGCCGAGCGGCTCGTGCCGCGACGGGCATACCAGCAGGTCGGCGCCGGCCAGCAGCGCGCCCGGGTCGTCGGACCAGCCCGGCATGCGCAGCCGCGAGGCCACCCCCACCTGACGCGCCAGCGCCTCCAGCGCGCCGCGCTCGGGGCCTTCGCCGGCGATCACCAGCACCGCCTCCGGCACCCAGGCCAGGGCGCGGATCAGCACGTCGAACGCCTTGTTGCGATGCAGCCGGCCCAGCGCCAGCACCAGGCGGGCGCCCGGCGGCAGCCAGTCCGGGCGGCAATGCGCGAGAGATGCGTGGTCGCGGGCGAAATTCGGCAGGTGGTGCACCCGCGCGGCCGGCCAGCCCTGCCCGCATATCCAGTCCACGAGACCGCGCGTGTTGCCGATCAGGTGGTCGCAGTTCCTGTAGTAGGAGAGGTCGTAGTAGCCGCCGAGCCGGCCGGCCAGCACCCAGTCTCCCCTGGGCGTGAGCCGCGCCGCCCGGTTCATCCAGGCCACCGCCACCCGCGGGGCGAAGCCCCGGAGCGCCCGGCGCAGGCGTGGCCCGGTCCGCAGATCGAGACGGCCGCCGAACCGCAGCTCGCACGGCTCCAGGTGATGCTCGCGCAGGCGCCGCGCCCGGGCCGGATTGGCGCGCATCACCGGCAGCACCTGGTGGCCGGCTTCGTGCTGGGCGGCGGCCAGCCTCTCGTAGAACAGTTCGGCGCCTCCGGCGTCGGCGCCTGCCATGATGTGCGCGATCTTCATCACCGGACGTTCAGCATCGGGCCAGGATGCCCGCCCGGCCGAGCAGCAACAAGGCGGCCTCGGCCACCGCGTCCAAGGTGAGGCCCGCGATCGGCGCAGTGCCGGAGGGTCCCGGCGCCTGGACGAAGCCGGTGCAGCGGCCGGCCGGGGCGTATTCCTCGGCCCGGCTCGGCCCGAACAGGCCCAGGGTCGGGGTGCCGGAAGCGGCGGCGAGATGCATCAGGCCGGAATCGTTGCCGACGAACAGCGCGCAGCGCCCGAGCGCGGCGGCGACCTCCGGCAGCGACAGCCGGCCGCACAGGTCGATGGCTTCGGGCAGGGCCTCGAGCACCGGCGCCGCCATCGTCCGCTCGGCCTCCCCCGGCCCCGCCACGATCACCGGCACCGCGCCCGGCAGCGCCGCCTCGATGCGCCGGAACAGGGCGACGAAGCGCGCCGCCGGCCACACCTTGCCCGACCAGTTCGCGGTCGGGCCGAGGGCGATCAACGGCCCGGGCGGATGCGTCGGCAGCATAGCTGCGGCGGCAGCGGCGTCGGCCGGCAGGGTCCAGACCACCGGCGATGGCGCCGGATCGAGGCCCAGCACCGCCGCCAGATGCCGCGTGCGGTGGCCCGGCCGCCGGCCGCCGCGCATGACCCGGCGCCGCCGGGCCGGCAGCACCAGCGTCAACGCAGAGCCGCGCAGGTCGATCGCAAGGTCCCACCGCGTGGTGACGCACTGCCGCCAGAGGCGCCACCAGTGCAGGTCGAACCGCCGCTTCTCCACCACCAGGGTGCGCTCGCGCCCTGGCAGCCGCTCGAACAGCCCGGCCGCGACCGGCCCGCAGGCGATGGTGAAGCGCGCCTCCGGCCAGGTCCGCACCAGGTGGTCGAGCAGCCCGGTGGACAGCACGGCATCGCCGAGCCGGGTCGCGGTGATGAACAGCACGCGCATCCGGGTCGCTCTATTGCATCGGCCCGCCCATATCCAGCGCCCTTGCCGCCTACCACCGGCAAGGCCAAGTTCAGCCGCATGCTCAAGCTGGCCCATCTTCCGGAGCGCGCGGTCATCGCCGTCACCGGCCCCGACCGAGTCCCGTTCCTCCAGGGGCTGGTCTCCAACGACGTGGCCCTGGTGGCGCCCGGCACGGCCGTATGGGCGGCGCTGCTGACGCCGCAGGGCAAGTGGCTGGCGGATTTCTTCATCCTCTCCGACGGGGAGCGGCTGCTGCTCGATTGCGAGCGCGCGCAGGCGCCGATGCTGGTGCAGCGGCTGTCGCGCTACCGGCTGCGTGCCGATGCCGCGCTGCAGCCGACGGCCCTGCGTGTGCACGTCGCCTGGGACGGCCAGGTGCAGGTCGAGCCCGGCAGCGTGGCCGCTCCCGATCCTCGCCATCCCGACGCCGGCTGGCGCATCCTCTCGCCCAGCGAGCGCGAATGGGAGGCGGACGAGGCCGACTGGGACCGCCACCGCCTGCTGCTCGGCCTGCCCGACGGCGCGCGGGATTGCGAAAGCGAGAAGACCGTGCTGCTCGAGGCCGGATTCGACGAACTACACGGCATCTCCTGGACCAAGGGCTGCTACATGGGCCAGGAGCTCACCGCGCGCACCCGCTATCGCGGGCTGCTCAAGCGCCGGCTGGTGCCGGTGACGTCGGACGGCGCCCTGTCCGCGCCGGGCACCCCCATAACCCATGAAGGCATCGAAGTGGGCGCGATGCGGTCGTCGCGCGACGGGCTCGGCATCGCGCTGCTGCGGATCGAGCACCTGCATGGCAGCCTGCAGGCGGACGGCTACGCGCTGCATACCAGGATCCCCGACTGGATGCGCCTGCCGGTCGAACCGGCGTGACCGCACCGGCGCCGATCCTCGATGCTGTCGCCTTCGGTTCCGACGGGCTGATCGCCGCCATCGCCCAGCAGCACGATACCGGCGAGGTGCTGATGCTGGCCTGGATGAACCGCGAGGCGCTCTCGGAGACGCTGGCCAGCGGGCAGGCCTGCTATTTCAGCCGCAGCCGCAACCGGCTGTGGCGAAAGGGCGAGAGCTCCGGCCAGACCCAGCGCATCGTCACGGTGCGATTCGATTGCGACCAGGATGCGGTGCTGCTGCTGGTCGACCAGACCGGCGTCGCCTGCCATACCGGGCGGCGGAGCTGCTTCTATTTCGAAGCCACCCAGGACGGCCTGGCCGAGATCGCCCAGCCGCTGATCCAACCGGACCGGCTGTACGGCGAACGCTGAGGTTGCCGGACGCCACCCTCTTCATCGTCGCCGGCGAGGCCAGCGGCGACGTACTCGGCGCGCGCCTGATGCAGGCGCTGCGCGCCCAGCGTCCGGGCCTCAGGTTTGCCGGCATCGGCGGCGTGCGGATGGCCGAGCAGGGTCTCGACAGCCTGTTCCCGATGCGCGATCTCGCGGTGATGGGCCTCGCCGAGGTACTCCCTCGTATCCGCGCGCTGTCTCGCCGGCTCGACGAGACGGTGCGGGCAATCACCGCGATGCGGCCCGACCTGGTGGTGACGATCGACAGCCCCGGCTTCACGCTGCGGCTGCTGCGCCGGATCGCGCCGCTCGCGATCGCGCGACTGCACTATGTCGCCCCGCAGGTCTGGGCCTGGCGCGAGCACCGGGTGCGCGAGTTCCCCGGCCTTTGGGAGCGGCTGCTCTGCCTGCTGCCGTTCGAGCCGGCCTTCTTCCAGCGGCACGGACTGGAAGCGCGCTTCGTCGGCCACCCGGTGCTGCAATCCGGGGCCGCCTCCGGGAATGCCGAACGCTTCCGCCAGCGCCACGGCATCGCTGCCGACGCGCCGGTGCTGATGCTGATGCCCGGCAGCAGACCCAGCGAGGCGCCGCGGCTGCTGCCGGTGTTCGGCCGCACCCTCGCCCTGCTGGCGCGCGACCTGCCCGGCCTCGTCCCGGTGGTCGCCGCCTCCCCGGTGGTGGCCGAGCAGGTGCGGCGCGCGGCGCGGCGCTGGCCGGTGCAGCCGGTGCTGGTGACCGACCTCGACGACAAGCACGACGCCTTCGCCGCCAGTGGTGCCGCCCTCACCAAGTCCGGCACCTCGACGCTCGAGCTCGCTCTGGCCGGCGTGCCGATGGCGGTGACGTACCGGGTCAACCCGCTGACGGCGGCGATCGCCCGGCGGCTGATCCGGGTGCCGCATGTCGCCATGGTCAACCTGCTGGCCGGCCGGCTGCTGGTTCCCGAACTGCTGCAGCAGGATTGCCGGCCGGAGCGGCTGGCGAGCGTGGTGCGGCAGTTGCTGACCGATCCCGCGGCGGCGGACGCGCAGCGGCGAGGCTTCGGCGCGGTCATGGCTATGCTTCGGCCACCGTCGGGCACGCCGGCGGAGATGGCGGCGGCCGAGGTGCTCGACCTGCTCGACGCCAGCCATCCGGCGACGGACTGAGCGATGGCATTGGTGCTTTCGGCGGTGCTGCCGATCTTCGGCCTGATCCTGGCCGGCTACGTCTGCGGCCGATGCAACACACTGGGCGAGCACGCCACCGACAGCCTGAACCGTTTCGTGGTCTATCTCGCACTCCCGGCCGTGCTGTTCCTGGGTGCGGCGCACGTCACCCGCGCCACCGCCGGACCGCCGGGCTTCCTGTATGCGTTCGCGGTCGCGATGCTGGCGAGCTTCGCGATCTCGTTTGCGCTTGAGCATCGTGCCGGCCACCGGATCGCCGACTGCGCGATCGCCGGCCTGGGCGGCGGCTACGCCAATACCGGCTTCATCGGCATCCCGCTCTGCCTCGCCTTATTCGGCGCGCCCGGGCTGCAGCCGGCGCTGATGTCGAGCCTGCTGACCATCAGCGGACTGTTCGCGATCGCCCTGGTGCTGATCGAGTTCGACCTGCAATCCGCACCCGGGCTCGGCACCACCCTGCTCCGGGTCGGGCGGGCGCTGGCCCGCAACCCGCTGGTGGTGGCGCCGCTGGCCGGCTTCGCGCTCGACCTGAGCGGCCTTGAGCTACCGCCGGTCATCCTGCATTTCATGACCCTGCTCGGCGATGCCGCGAGCCCGTGCGCGCTGGTCACCATCGGGCTGTTCCTGTCGCACCGCCCCGACCCGGCGCATGTCCTTGGCGACGTGCCGGCCGAAGCGGGCAGCGTCGTGCGGCAGGTCGCGATCAAGCTGCTGCTGCAGCCGGGCCTGACCTGGCTGTGCCTATCAGGCCTGGAACGCTGGCAGGGCATCGTGCTGCCGGCGACCTGGAATGCCAGCGCGATCCTGATCGCGGCTCTGCCCACCGGCACCGGTCCGTTCATGCTGGCCAAGCTCTACGAGCGCGAAGCCGCCAGCATCAGCCGGGTCATCCTGGTCTCGACGCTGCTCTCGGTGCTGAGCATCACGCTGCTGGTGGCATGGCTGCAACCGTCCTGATCCGTGGCGAAGGCGGCGCCAGCAGCAGGACCGGGGTTTCCGGCTCGCCGGCACGCAGCCGCGCCAGCCGCTCGATGTTGCGCCGGATCACCGGGTGCTCGTCCACCAGGCGCTCGAACTCGCGCGCCCGGATCGCCAGCAGGTGGCCGAAGCGTAGCCCGCGGACCGTCGCCGGCAGCCGCCGCCCGGCCAGCAGCTCCTCGGCGCCGAGCACGTCGCCCTCGCCGTAGCGGACGTCGTGCTCGGAGACATGGCTCTCCAGCACGCCGGCGCTGATGAAATACACCATGCCGACCCGGGCGCCGCGCCGGTAGAGCACCTCGCCGGGTGCCACGAACCGGATCGACAGCATCATCGCCACGTCGTGCACCACCGCGTCCGGCACCCCGCGCAGCGCCGGCACGCTCTTGATGCGCGCCTCGATGCCGCTCTTGAGGTTGAACTTCAGCCTGCGGTCGAGCCGCCGCCGACGCTGCTCGGCATCGCGCCCGAGATCGCGGTGCAGCTCCTCGCTGATCAGGCTCTCGCCCAGCAGGATGTCGTATTCCTCGCCCTCGAGCCGGATCGCCACCTGGCGCAGCATGCGGCTCTCCAGCGCTTCCGAATAGCCGAGATAATGCAGCCGCATGGTCTCGATGGCGTCCTGCAGCAGCTTCTGCCGCCGTTCCAGCACCTCGGAGACGATCTCGGCGACGCGCAGGCCCAGCGTCGGCTCGATCCGGCGGCGCATGAAGCGGGTCAGCGCCAGCGAGACCAGGTACTGGATCAGCAGCCGCTCGAAGCGCTCCATCATCGCGTACATCAGCGGCTGGTCGAACCCCAGCGTGCGGTGCACCCACTGAGCCAGCTTGAAGCGCCAGGACGGCCGCAGCTGGCGCCGGATCGCCCGCACGTAGCCGAAGCGTCCCTCCAGCCGGGCGCCGTCGATCATCGCGTCGGCGGTGCGCAGCAGCGTCTCCATCACGCTGCGCGACAGCCCGCGTATGCGGAACAGGTCGAGCAGGATCGAGCGCTCCTGGTTGGCGATGGTGATCAGTGCCAGCGTCACCCGCTGGCGGTCGCCCAGCGCGGTGTCGAAGGTGTTGGCCTCGCGTTCCTCCTCGATGCGGCGATCGAGCCCCTCCAGCACCGGCCGGGTCGCGTCGCCGGAGAAGCCGAAATCTCCGGCCAGCCTGCGGGTGCGGTCGCGCACCTCGCGCAGGCCGATGCCCAGGATCTGGTGGCGCAGCGCCTCGTCGATCGGCGACAGCCGGTGCAGGCCGAAATATACCACCATCCAGCGCAGCGTGGTGCCGTTGACCAGCAGCGTGGTCAGCACGAAGCCGGTCGCCAGCACCCCGATGAAATGCGCGATCGGCACCGGCACGTCCGGGTTCTCGGTGACCGCCAGCGCCAGGGCGAGGGTGATGGCGCCGCGCAGGCCGCCCCAGACCATGGTCACCTTGAACGGCAGCGGCACCGGCGGCGACACCCGCGTTGCCGCCAGCAGCGGCAGCATGCCGAACACCACGGCGGATCGGGCGACGAGCCCCGCTGCAAGGGCGATGGCGATCAGCACGCAGTCCCAGTGTGTCAGACCGACCAGCAGGCGCGGGATCAGCATCGAGGCCAGCACGAACACCAGCGAGCCGGCCCAGAACACCAGTTGCTCCCACAACTCGCCGAGGAAGCGCCAGGTCGCGGGCCGCAGCGTCGACGGGCCGTACAGCGAAAAGGTGAGCCCGGCGGCGGCGGCGGCGACCACCCCGGACAGGCCGAGCGCGTCGTCGCACAGGATGTAGGCGATGTACGGCAGCGCGATGCTCAGCGTGACCTCGCCGGCTGGCGTGCCGCCCAGCGCCGAGATCATCAGCAGGGTGAGCCGGCCGAGCAGCGCGCCCACCCCCATGCCGCCGATGAAGGAATGCAGGAACTCGAGGGTGGCGGCGCCGGCATGCACCGGCTGATGGGCGGTGATCGCACTCAGCAGGATCGAGAAAATCGAGATCGCCGCAGCGTCGTTGAGCAGCGCCTCGCCCTCGACCAGCCGGGTCAGACGGGTCGCGGCACCGATGCTGCGAAAGATGCCGACCACCGCCGAGGGATCCGTGGTCGCCACGATCGCACCCAGCAGCAGGCAGACCTCGAGCCGCATGCCGGCGAACGGGAACAGCGCCAGGCCGATGGTGGCGGTGCTGACCACCACGGCCAACACCGCCAGCAGCAGCACGGTGCCGATCTCGTGCGACAGCCGGCGGACGTCGATGGCGAGCGCACCCTGGAACACCAGGATCGGCAGGAAGATCAGCAGGAAGGCCTGGCTGTTGACCGGGAAGTTCAGCACCGTGCGGGCGGCGCCGTCGAACACGTTGGTCAGGCTGGTGCGCAGCAGGAAGTCGGCTGCCCCCCCGATCAGGATGCCGACCAGGGCCAGCAGCACGGTCTCGGGCAGGTGCAGGCGGGCGGCCAGCGGCTGCACCGTGCTCACGACCACCAGCAGCACGGCAATCGCCAGCAGGATCGCCGCGAGTCCCGTCACCACCATCATGAACTCCTTCCAGCGCGCTGTTTTCACGGCATGTTAGTGATCTAGCACAGCACCGGGAGGGTTCGGCCGCGTATCTGCTCGATCCTGCACCCGGGATGGCGGCGCGCCGGGTTTCGTGGCAGCCTTGCCTTGTAACCGGGCCGTCCAAACCCGGATCGGTTGGGAGTTCCGGATGCCTGCATCCCTGCACCGCTCGCGTGCGCAAGCCAGGCGCGAGGCCTCCTCCAGGCTTGCGCTGCCGACGGCCCTTTGCGCCATGCTGGCCGCTGCCCCGCTGGACGCGGCCTGGGCGCAGAACGCCACCCAGGGCAACACGCTGGCGCCCGATCCGGCCCAGGCGGCGCCTGGCACCGTCGCCAAACCCGACCAGAGCGCGCACGGCAATGCGGCGGTCGGGCCTGCCGCTCAGAACGCCCCGCCACCGCTGCCGCCCGGTCACGAGCCGGACGCGCATCCGCCGGCAAACCCGCCGCCCGCGCCCAAGGCGGCAGTGGCCGAAGCCGGCCCGGCGAAAGGCGAAGCGGCCGACGCACCGGCGTCCGACGCTGCCTCCTCGTCCTACGGCCCGGTCCTGACCAGGCCGACGCCGTCCGATCCGGCTCAGGTGGCGCTCATCGAGAGAGGTGCCTACCTGGTGCAGGCGGCCGACTGCATGCCGTGCCACAGCGCCATCGGCGGCCGCCCCTACGCGGGTGGCCTGATCCTGAACACGCCGTTCGGACGGATGGCGACGCCGAACATCACCCCGGACCAGCAGACCGGTATCGGCGCCTGGACCAAGGAGCAGTTCTGGGACGTGCTGCATCGCGGGATCGGCGAGCACGGCAAGTACGTCTATCCGACGATGACCTACACCTCTTACACCAAGATGCCGCGCGCGGACGTGGATGCGGTGCACGCCTACCTGATGTCGCTGCAGCCGGTCTATGCGCCGCGGCTCGACGTTTCGCTGGATTTCCCGTTCAACATTCGCGAGAGCCTGCTGGTCTGGCGCACGCTGTTCTTCCGCCCGGATTACTTCAAGGCCAGCGCGTCCAAGTCCGCGGAATGGAACCGCGGCGCCTATCTCGTCGAGGGCCCCGGCCATTGCGGGGAGTGCCACTCGCCGCGCAACGTCATGGGCGGCATCGTCGGGAGCCGCAGCCTGGCCGGCGCGCGCATCGACAGCTTCTGGGCACCGAACATCTCGTCCGATCCGCACGGGGGCATCGGCGCCTGGAGCGAGGACGAGCTTGTCGAGTTCCTGCAAACCGGCAGCACCCACAGGGGCGTCGTGTTCGGGCCGATGAGCGACGTCGTGCATGAGAGCATGGCGCACCTGACCGGCGACGACGTGCACGCGATCGCCTTCTACCTCAAGAACACGCCGGCGCGTCCGGGGCGTCCGGCCCCCGCACTGGTCAAGGCCGAGCTTGGGCCGTCGGTGGCGCGCGGGCACGTCGTCTATGTCGCCAACTGCGCGCAATGCCACCAGGAGAGCGGCCTCGGGGTAAAGGGCTCGATCCCGAACCTCGCCGGCAACGATGCGATCCGCACCGACGATCCGGGCAACGCGGTGACCCCGGTGCTGGCCGGGCTGCAGGGCCAGGGCAATTACGGCGCGATGCCACGCTTCGGCGGGGCGCTGGGCGACCAGGAGCTCGCCGACCTCGCGAACTACATACGCACGGCCTGGGGCAACGGCGCGGTCCCGAACGCTACGCCGACCTTCGTGCGCGCCCTGCGAGCGACAGCGCCGGTCGGGCTCGGCGGCAGCATCGCGGCGCGCCTGTTCGGCTGCCCGAAGATCGGCGAAGGCACCATCCCCGGCGCGCTCGCCACCGAGGGCGATGTCACCATGCTGGCCACCGCCGACCGCGGCAACCTGCAGAACGGTATCACCGGCGTGATCGCACGGGTGCGTCGCGACAACCCCGACGCCGCCGCTTCGGAGGTGGTGACGGCGCTGAATGCCGCATACTGTCCGGTGGTCGCCACCCGCGGCGATCTCACCCGCGAGCAGAAGAGCGCCACCCTGATCGCATTCACGAACCAGGCCGGCCGGCAGTTCGCCCGTCTGGTTCCGCCCAACGTGTCCAGGGTGCTGGTCAGCGCCCCGCTGCCGCCCGACGCGGTGGCGCAGATCAACCAGGCGGCGGCGGCGGCGGGCATGACGCCGGGCGCGTTCATCGCGAAGCAGTTGTCTGGCGGGAAGGCTCCGGCGTCGATGCAGTAGTGGCAGCTTGAGAACGAAGAGGCAGGGGCTTTGCCCCTGGAGCCCATCAAAGGCGTCGCCTTTGAAATCCTCTCAGAGCCATCGGTCTGGAAGGAGGCGATCGACGGGCGCCGAAACCCGGATCATCGGCCACTTCAACAGGATTGCCGGAGGGGGCAGGGCCACTACTTCCCCACCTGCGGCCGACTGCCAGGACTGGTGGAGGCTGGCGATACCCGGATCACACCCGCCCACGGCGCTTCTGGTTGAGGCTGTCGATCAGGACGGCGCCGAAGATCACCGCGCCCTGGATGAACTGCACCCAGAACGGCTGCACGTTCTTGAGCGTCAGGCCGTTATTGATCAGCCCGATGATCAGCACGCCGAGCAGCGTGCCCAGCATGCTGCCCTTGCCGCCGAACAGCGAGGCACCGCCGATCACCACGGCGGCGATCGCGTTCAGCTCCAGCCCGACGGCGGCAATCGGCTGCGCGCTGTCCAGCCGGCCGGCCAGCACCACGCCGCCGAGGCCGGCGAGCGCGCCGCTGATGATGTAGACGATCGCGAGCGTGCGGTTGACCGGGATGCCGGCGAGACGCGCCGCCTCGCGGTTGCCGCCGACCGCGTAGATCTCGGCCCCCAGCACGGTGCGCGACAACACCACCCAGGCGACCAGGAACACCGCCGCCGCGATCAGGGCCGCGATCGGGAATGGGCCGAGGTTGCCGCCGCCGATATTGTCGAAGCTGTCAGGGAAGTCGAAGATCGTGTTGCCGCTGGTGACGATGAAGGCGAGGCCGCGCGCCATCGCCAGCACGGCGAGCGTCACGATGAACGGGCTCATGTTGAGCACGGTGATGGCGAATGCGATGAACGCGCCGCAGAACGCGCCGATGCCGATACCGGTCAGCACCGCGAGCGGCACCGGAAAATGCGCGTGGATCGCAAGCCCGGTCATCACCCCGGTGAACGCCACCACCGAGCCCACAGAGAGGTCGATGCCGCTGGTGACGATGACGAAGGTCTCGCCGACCGCGACGATGCCGATCAGCGAACTCGCCAGCAGGATCGAGAGGATGTTGGCGGTGCTGAGGAACGCCGGCGTGGTGACGGCGAGGTACAGCGAGATCGCGACGAACCCGACCACGATGGTCAGCTCATTCAGCGCCCTGCCCACGCCGCCAAAACCGAGTCGGGCCGCTTTCGACGGCTCCTTGGTCTCGCTCACCGCTGCCATCATCCCAATGCCGCCAATGCCATGATCCGCTCCTGGCAGAATGCCTCGCGCTCGATACCGCCGGCGAGCCGGCCGGAGCGCATCACCAGGATGCGGTCGCACAGCCCGAGCAGTTCCAGCATGTCGGACGAGACCACCAGTACCGCGCCGCCCTGCGCCGCCAGGTCGCCGATCAGCCGGTACACCTCGACCTTGGCGCCGACATCGATCCCGCGCGTCGGCTCGTCGAGCAGGAACACGCGAGGGTGGGTGGTCAGTGCCCGCGCCAGCACCACCTTCTGCTGGTTGCCGCCGGAGAGGCTGCCGACGGTGGTGCCGATGCCCGGCGTGCGGATGCGCAGTTCGTCCACCGCATTGGCGGCCAGCCTGTCGGTGCGGCCGTCGGCGCTGAACACGCGCAGCCAGGCGAGCTTGTCCAGCGTGGAGAGCGCCACGTTGGAGCGCACCGCGAACGGCAGCACCAGCCCCTCGCCCTTGCGATCCTCGGGCACGAACGCGATGCCGGCCGCGATCGCCTCGCGCGGGCTGCGTACGCGCACCGCTTCGCCGCCGATGCGCAGGCTGCCGGTGGTGTCGGGCATGGCGCCGTAGATCGCCTTGAGCACCTCGGTGCGGCCGGCGCCCATCAGGCCGCCGAGCCCGACCACCTCGCCGGCGCGGACGGCGAGCGACACGCCGGAGAAGCGCCCGGTCGAGGACAGGTTCTCCACCTCGAGCATCGGCGCGCCGATGCTGGCCGTCCGCGCCGGGAACAGCGCCGAAATCGGCCGGTTGACCATGGCCTGGATCAGCCCGGCCTCGTCCCAGTCGGCGACCTCGCGTGTCGCCACGGTGGCACCGTCGCGCATCACCGTGACGCGGTCGCAGATCTCGAAGATCTCCTCGAGATGGTGGCTGATGAACACGATGCCGATGCCGGCCCGGCGCAGGTCGGCGACGGTGGCGAACAGGATGCGCTGCTCGGCGATGGTGAGCGTCGCGGTCGGCTCGTCCATGACGATGACACGCGCCTCGCGGGACAGCGCTCGCGCGATCTCGACCAGCTGCTGCTGCGCGATGCCGAGCCGGCGCACCGGCATCGTGGGCGCGATGTCGAGGCCGACACGCGCCAGCAGCGCACGGCTGTTGCGATGAAGCAGCGCGCGCCGGACCATGCCGAGTGCATTGCGCGGCAGGTTGCCGAGATAGATGTTCTCGGCCACCGTCTGGTCCGGCACCAGGCTGAGCTCCTGGTGGATCACCACGATGCCGGCATCGAGCGCATCGCGCGGCCCGCGCGGCGCGAAGTCGGCGCCGTCGAGCAGCACGCGGCCCTCGTCGGCGCGGTAGGCGCCGGCCAGAACCTTCATCAGCGTCGACTTGCCGGCACCGTTCTCGCCGACGATGCCGAGCACCTCGCCGCGCTGCAGCGTGATCGAGACGTCGGCCAGGGCGCGCACGCCGGGGAACGACTTGCTGATGCCGCGCATCTCCAGCAGCGTCGCCACGGCGCCAATCCTCCGGAAGCCTTGGTGCTACCGCGCCGCGACCTGATCGCCCCACAGGCCGTACTGCTTGACCTCCGGGCTGTCGAGGTTGGCCTTGGTCAGCAGCACGTGCGGCCAGTACTGGTGCGCGGGTATCTTCTTGTCGCCATGCAGGTACTGGTCGATGTAGTTCACCGTCTGCGCCGCCATGGTCAGCGGGTTCTGCGACAGGGTGGCGTCCATCTGGCCCTTGCGTATGGCGCTGAGGCCCTGCTCGGTGCCGTCGATGCCGATCACCACGATATGCTTCGGATCGCCGATCGGCACGAAGCGGTTGGCCTGCCGGATCGCACGCACCGCGCCGATCGCGTTGTCGTCATTGCCGTTGAAGATGGCATCGATGTCGTTGTGGGCCGCGAGCAACTGTGTGGTGATGTTGAAGCCCTTGTCGGCATCGAAATCGGCGGCCTGGCGCGCGACCAGCTTCAGCCCTGCATTGGCCGAAGACAACTTGCCGAACTCGGTCGCGAAGCCGCGCTCGCGGTCGTCGCCGGCGGTGGTGCCGAGCAGGCCTTCGAGATCGACCACGTTGCCCTTGATCGAGCCGTAGCGCGCCTTGAGCTGGGCCGCGATGAAGTCGGCGCCCTCCTTGCCGAGGGCCACGTTGTCGGTCTCGAGGAAGTTGATCTGGCACCTGCCGCAGGCAGCGCCGCGATCTAGCGTGAACACTGGAATGTGCCGCTTGTTGGCCTGGCGCACCACCGGCACGATCGCGTTGGCATTGATCGGGTTCAGGATCAGGGCGGCGACATGCTGGTTGATCAGGTCGAGCACCTGGGTCGCCTGGGTGTTGGCGTCGCCGTTGGCGCTGGTGTTGATCAGGGACAGGTCGGGATGCGCCTTGATGCCGGTGACGACACCGTTGGACATGCCTTGGAAGAATGGATTGGCCAGCGTGGAGACACTGTAGCCTACCACGAAGGGCTGCTGGGCCGAGGCCGGACTGTTGAAGGCAGCAAGGCCCAAGGACGCGGACAGGGATGCGGCGACGGCTGCGCGACGCAGCTTGGTATGGGACATGACTTCCTCCGGTTTGGGCGCGTGGCACCCGCTGGGTGTTCGCACCCCAGTTGGAGACAAGGTATGGAGCGCCTGATAGCGCTGTCAATGCCGTAGCCTGCTCGGCCTCGGGCGTTGGTTGCCGGCACTCGAACGGAGATCGACCATGGCGCGCCATTCGAACCAGCTGCATCGCTTTGGTCAGCCTCGCCCGTCGCAGACCCCGCCGCATCCGCAGCAGGCGCCGCTGTTCGAGGGCAGTCCGTTCCAGCCGTTGCCGGCGCCCGCCATGGCGGCGCCGTTCCGGCTCGATCTGCAGGCGATCGTGCCGAAGGCGGTCGCCGCCGCGCGCAGGTCGGGCGGCATGGCATTCCACATGGTCGGCGACACCGGCGGCGTGCTGGACCCGAACCCGCAGACGCTGGTGGCAGCCGGGATGGAGCACGATGCCGGTGTCGCCGGGAGGTTCGGCGTGCCGGCCTTCTTCTACCATCTGGGCGACGTGATCTATTTCGACGGCCAAGCCGAGCAGTACGTGCCGCAATTCTACGACCCGTATGCACACTACCCGCTGCCGATCATCGGCATCCCGGGCAACCATGACGGCGACGTGTTCGATGACGGCACCCGGACCAATCCGCTGCCGTCGCTCGCCACCTTCGTGCGCAATTTCTGCGCGGCCGCGCCCGGGACGCGTTCACCGGACGCCGGCGAGGTGCCGCGCACGGCAATGATCCAGCCGAACGTGTACTGGACGCTGGTCACGCCGTTCGCCACCATCATCGGCCTGTACACCAACGTTCCGGAAGGCGGCGTCGTCGAGGCGGACCAGGCGGCCTGGTTCGTGGGCGAATTGCAGGCGGCGGCCAGCGACCGGGCGCTGATCGTGGCGCTGCACCACCCGATCTACTCGCTCGACATCTACCATTCCGGCAGCAGGCCGATGGCGGCGCTGCTCGCCACCTCGTTCGCCAGCGCCGGGCGGAGTGCCGACATGGTGTTCACCGCGCACGTGCACGACTACCAGCGCTTCAGTATCGCCGATGCAGAAGGGGGCGGCGTGACGCCGTATTTCGTGGCGGGGCAAGGCGGCTACCACAACCTGCACAAGATCGCGAAGCTCGGCGGCCAGAATCTGATCACGCCGTACGTGGTCCCCGGGCAGCCCGGAGTGACGCTGGAGAGCTACTACGATGACCGCTTCGGTTTCCTGCGCCTGGAGGTGTCACCCGACGAGATCGCGGTGTCGGCCTACACCGTGCCGCGACCGCAGGAACCCTGGGACCAGGCGCCGCGCCTGTTCGACACGATGCGGTTCGACTGGAAACAGCGTAGGCTGATCACCGGGTCATAATCCTTTGGAGGGTGCATGCTTCCGGTCATCGACATCGCGCCACTGCGTTCAGCGGACGAAAGCGGGCGCCGGGCGGTCGCCGCCGCACTCGGCCACGCCTGCCGCGAGGTCGGGTTCTTCTACGTCACCGGCCACGGCATGCAAGAGACCACCATGCAGGCGATGTTCGCGGCCTCGCGCGCCTTTTTCGCCCAGCCGATCGAGGCCAGGCGGATGCTCGCACTCAGCCGGGTCGGCAACAATCGTGGCTATGTCGAGCTCGAACACGAGCGGCTCGACCTGGATGCCGCCCCCGACCGCAAGCAGGCGTTCAATATCGGGCTCGAATTGCCAGCCGATCATCCCGCCCAGGCGCAGCCGTTCCGCGGCGTCAATGCGTGGCCGGAGCTGCCGGATTTCCGGCGGCTGATGCTGTCGTACTACGATGCGTGCCTGGCGCTCGGCACGCTGATCCATCGCGGGTTCGCGCTCGATCTCGACCTGCCGGAGACGTTCTTCGACAGCGCGCTCGACATGCCGATGGCAACGCTACGGCTGCTGCACTATCCTGCGAGCACAGCGAACGATCCAGGGCCGGGCGCTGGCACCCACACCGACTACGGCAACCTCACCATCCTCGCAGTCGACGGCGTCGCCGGGCTGCAGGTGCGGCGTCGCGACGGCGTCTGGCTCGATGCACCGCACATACCCGGCGCCTTCGTCTGCAACATCGGCGACTGCCTGATGCGCTGGAGCAACGACACCTACGTCTCGACACCGCACCGGGTCAGCCAGCCCGCCAGCGAGCGCTACTCGATCGCCTTCTTCCTCGACCCCAACCCGGACGCCGCCGTGGTGCCGGTGCTGACGGGAACCGGCATGGTGGCCCGCTATCCGGCCATCACCGGCGCCGACTTCCTGCGCTCAAGGCTCGACCCGACCTATGGCCACGTACCCGCCGCACCCTGAGTCTCGTCATCGAGGATCTGCACCCAGGCCTGCATGCGTGCCTCCGGATCGGCATGACCGATGATGTCGGACACCACCGCGACGCAATCGGCACCCGCGGCCAGGCAGCCGGTGGCACGTTCCAGGGTGATCCCGCCGATCGCCACCAGCGGCAGCGCGCCGATGCGCCGCCGCCATTCGCCGATCCGCTCGAGCCCCTGCGGCGCCCAGGGCATGATCTTCAGCGTCGTCGGCCAGACCGGCCCGAGGGCGACGTAGTCAGGGCCCAGCACCAACGCCCGATCGAGCTCGGCATCCGAGTGCGTGCTGATGCCGAGGCGCGCGCCGCTGCCGCGGATCGCCTCGCGGTCGGCCTCGTCCAGATCCTCCTGCCCGAGATGGATGAAGCCGACACCTTCCTCGATGGCGAGTTGCCAGTGGTCGTTGACCACCAGCGTGGCGCCAGCCTCGGCGCAGGCCAGCCGGGAGGCACGGATCTGCCGGCGCAGGTGGGCGGTGTCGGACGACTTCACCCGGAGCTGGATCAGCCTGGCGCCATGCTCGACCAGCCGCTGCACCCAGGCGGCGCTGTCCACCACCGGATAGGCGCGCGACGGCAGGCTCCTACGCAAGGACGGGCCGCCCGAACACCGGCGTGGACGGCGAGGCCATGTCGCGCGCCTCCATCGGGTCGGACAGGTGGGCGGCGCGGCCGGCCTCGATCGCCTGCGCAAAGGCACGCGCCATCGCCGGCGGATCACCCGCCTTTGCCACCGCGGTGTTGAGCAGGATGGCGTCGTAGCCGATCTCCATCGCGGCGGCCGCATGTGACGGCAGCCCGATCCCGGCATCGACCACAAGCGGCGTGTCCGGGAAGTGCGCCCGCAACGCGCGCAGGCCGAAGATGTTGTTGAGCCCCTTGCCCGAGCCGATCGGTGCGCCCCACGGCATCAGCACCTCGCAACCCGAC
>CAXMMQ010000001.1:0-80319 GCA_963693035.2 uncultured Lichenicoccus sp. | reverse complement strand
GCCGGCCCGCACCGCGATGCCGTTGCGGTCAAGCAGGGTTGCCACGTCATGCGCATGCGCGTTTTCCAGGGTGAAGGAGATCACTCCGCCGCGGTCGGCGGCATGGCCCAGCACCTGCAGCCCCTCGATCGCCTCCAGGCGTGCCAGCGCATGCGAAGTCAGAGCCGCCTCGTGCGCCTGCAGCGCGGGGAAGCCGATCGCCTGCACGTAGTCGATCGCCGCCCCGAGCCCGATCGCCTCGATGATCGCTGGCGTGCCCGCCTCGAAGCGGTGCGGCAGCTCGGCCCAGCGGCTCTCCTCGAAGCTGACGCTGCTGATCATGTCGCCACCGCCCAGAAACGGCGGCATCGTGTCGAGCAGCGCGCGCCGGCCCCAGAGCACGCCGATCCCGCTCGGGCCGTATAGCTTGTGGCCGGTGAACACGTAGAAATCGGCATCCAGCGCCTGCACGTCGACCGACCGGTGCACCACCGCCTGCGAGCCGTCGAGCATCAGCTTGGCTCCATGCGCGTGCGCCAGCTTTGCGATCGCCGCCGCCGGCGTCACCGTGCCGAGCACGTTTGACATATGGGTGACTGCGACCAGGCGGGCCTGGCCATCGGCCAGCAGTCCGGCCAGATGTCCGAGATCGAGCTCGCCCGCATCCGTCACCCGCGCCACGCGCAATTCGATCCCGGCGCGGTCACGCAGCATCTGCCACGGCACGATGTTGGAATGGTGCTCCATCTCGGAGATCACCACCGCCTGCCCCGCTGCAAGCGTGCCGCCGAACGCATGCGCCAGCAGGTTGATGGCACCGGTGCTGTTCTGCGTGAAGATGATCTCCTCGCGCGATGGCGCATTGATCAGCCGGGCGACCTTGTCGCGCACGCCCTCGTAGGCGTCGGGTGGTGCGCTCGCTCATCCAGTGCAGGCCGCGATGCACGTTGGCGTACTGGTGGCGCATGGTGTCCGACATCGCATCGATGACCTGCACCGGCTTCATCGCCGAGGCAGCGCTGTCAAGGAACACCAGCGGCTTGCCATGCACGGTCTCCGACAGGATCGGAAAATCGTCCCGCAACGCTTCCATGGTCGCCAGTGCCGGCTTCGGCACCGACATCTGCGTCATCTGGTTCATCCGGTTCTCCTGTTCCAGGACGCATCGACGGCGCGCTCCAGCACCGCGCGCGACACCTCGTCGTCGATCAGCGCGAGCGCATCGGCGAGAAACGCCCGCACCAGGATCGCCCGCGCCTCCGCGACCGCCACGCCGCGGCTGCGCAGATAGAACAACTGGTCCTCGTTGAGCGCGCCGGCGGTAGCGCCGTGGCTGCACTTCACGTCGTCGGCGTAGATCTCGAGTTCCGGCTTGGTGTCGATCTCGGCCTCGTCCGACAGCAGCAGAGCCTGGTTCATCTGGTAGCCGTCGGTCTTCTGCGCGATGCGGTCGACCACGATCTTGCCCTGGAACACGCCACGCGACCGACCGGACAGCACGTTCTTCACCGTCTGGCGCGAGTTGCAGGCCGGTGCCTTGTGCGCAATCACGCTGGTCAGGTCGGCATGCTGCTGGCCGTCGAGCAACTGCGCGCCGTTCACCTGCACCTCGCCGCCACGGCCGCTCATCGTCGCATGCACCTCGTGGCGCGCGAGCCGGGCGCCGAGTGCCAGACTGAAGCTGTCATACGAGCCGCGCTCGGCCACCATCGCCCGCACCGTCGAGAGATGCAGCGCCTCGCGCGCCTCGTCCTGCAGACGCACATGCGTGAGGTGCGCGCCGGCCTTTACCTCGATCTCGAGCACCGGATTGTTCACGTACAGCCCGCTGCCCCGCGCGATTTCCAGCAGCGACAGGCGCGCCTCCGGCTCCAGCACGATACGGTGCTGCGGATGCCCGGTCACCGCCTCGCCGCCGCTGCCGACACCGAGCGTCACCAGCAGCACCCGGCCTGCTTCGACGCCCGCCGAGACATGCACGGCCGCCCCGTCATGGCCCAGCATCGCGTTCAGCGCAGCCATCGCGCCCGGCGCCAGTGCGTCGGCGGCAGGCGCATCCTGCCAGCTCACGCCGCCCAGCTCCGGCATCAGCGACAGCGCGGCCGCGAACCGGCCGTTGACGAAGACCAGCCGGGGCGTCGCCGACAACCCGACCTGCTCCAGCGCCAGCTCACGCAGCAGGCCGGCAGCCGTCTCCAGCGCCGCATCGGACAGCAGATCGTCCGACGACAGCGCGAGCGCGGTCAGCGGCCGCAGATCGGTATATTTCCAGGCCTCGACATCGCGCCTCGGCAAGCCGGACCGGCGCAGGCAGGCAGCACCCGCCTCGCTCAGGGCCGAGCTCGACGCACGCCGATCATAGAGTGCCAGGAACTGGAGCGCGTTGTTGCTGTCGAACGCGTTCACGCCGCCTCCGCGATCAGGTTGGCGTAGCCTTCCGCCTCGAGCTGGCGTGCCAGCTCCGGGCCCCCGCTGCGGATGATGCGACCGGCCGACATCACATGCACATGGTCCGGCACGATATAGTCGAGCAGCCGCTGGTGATGGGTGATGATCAGCGCCGAGAAGTCCGGCGCCCGCAGCGCGTTGACCCCTTCGGCCACGATACGCAGAGCGTCGATGTCGAGCCCGCTATCGGTCTCGTCCAGGATCGCGAACCGCGGCCGCAGCAGCGACATCTGCAGCACCTCGTTGCGCTTCTTCTCGCCGCCGGAAAATCCGACATTGACGGCGCGCTTGAGCATCGCGTCCGGGATCCCGAGCCGCTTGCACTCGGCCCGAGCCAGCTTGAGGAAGCCAACCGCATCAAGCTCCGTCTCGCCACGGGCCCGTCGCACTGCATTCACCGCCGTGCGCAGGAAGTTCGCGTTGTTCACCCCGGGCAGCTCGATCGGCGCCTGGAACGCCAGGAACAATCCAGCCGCCGCGCGCGCCTCCGGCTCAAGCGCCAGCAGGTCCTGATCGCCGAACGTCACGCTGCCGGCGGTCACCTCGTAGTCGGCACGGCCGGACAGCACGTACGAGAGCGTGGACTTGCCGGAGCCGTTCGGACCCATGATCGCGTGCACCTCGCCGGGCGGCACCACCAGATCCACGCCCTTGAGGATCGGCTTGTCGGTGCCCGCATCGTCGATCTTGGCGTGCAGGCCGGTGATCGTGAGGGTGGTGCTCATCCGACGCTGCCCTCGAGGCTGATCTGCAGCAGCTTCTGCGCCTCGACGGCGAACTCCATCGGCAGCTCCTTGAGCACGTCGCGGCAGAAGCCGTTCACGATCAGCCCCACCGCGTCCTCCTGCGACAAGCCACGCTGGCGGCAGTAGAACATCTGGTCCTCGGAGATCTTCGAGGTGGTGGCCTCGTGCTCGACCCGCGCCGTCATGTTGCGGTTCTCGATATACGGCACGGTGTGCGCGCCGCAGCGGTCGCCGATCAGCAGGCTGTCGCACTGGGTGAAGTTCCGCGCCCCCGACGCCTTCGGCATCATTCGCACCAGGCCGCGATAGGTGCTGTTGGACTGGCCGGCGCTGATCGTCTTGGCGACGATGGTCGAGCGCGTGCCGCGGCCGATATGGATCATCTTGGTGCCGGTATCGGCCTGCTGGTGGTTGTTGGTCACCGCCACCGAGTAAAACTCGCCGACGCTGTCCTCGCCCTGCAGGATGCAGGACGGATACTTCCAGGTGATCGCCGATCCGGTCTCGACCTGGGTCCAGGAGATGCGGCTGCGCGCACCGCGGCAGGCGCCGCGCTTGGTGACGAAGTTGTAGATCCCGCCGATACCGTTGGCATCGCCCGGATACCAGTTCTGCACCGTGCTGTACTTGATCTTGGCGTCGTCCATCGCGACCAGCTCGACCACCGCGGCATGGAGCTGGTTCTCGTCGCGCATCGGCGCCGTGCAGCCCTCGAGATACGAGACCGCGGCGCCCTCCTCGGCGATGATCAGAGTACGCTCGAACTGGCCGGTGTTGCGCGCATTGATCCGGAAGTAGGTCGACAGCTCCATCGGGCAGCGCACGCCCTTCGGCACGTAGACGAACGATCCGTCGGTGAACACCGCCGAGTTGAGTGCTGCAAAGAAATTGTCCGAGGCCGGCACCACGCTGCCGAGATAGCGCTGCACCAACTCGGGATGCTCGCGCACCGCCTCGCTGATCGGGCAGAAGATCACACCCGCCTTCATCAGCGACTTGCGGAAGGTGGTCGCCACCGAGACGCTGTCGAACACCGCATCGACCGCAATCTGCGGCCGCACGCCGTCGCCCGGCTCCCCATCCTCGTCACGAGCGTCCTCATCGCCACCGGCCGCCTGGCCGGAGCCCTCGACCCCGGCCAGGATCGCCTGCTCGCGGATCGGGATGCCGAGCTTGTCGTAGGTCGCCAGCAACTGCGGATCGACTTCGTCGAGCGACTTCGGTCCCGGCTTGCGCTTGGGTGCCGCGTAGTAATAGGCGTCCTGGTAGTCGATCGGTGCGTAGCCCACCTTGGCCCAGCGCGGCTCGACCATCCGACCCCAGGCCTCGAACGCCTTCAGCCGCCAGGCCAGCAGCCATTCAGGTTCCTCCTTGCGGGCAGAGATCAGCCGGATGGTATCCTCGTTCAGCCCCTTGGGCGCGAAGTCCATCTCGATGTCGGTCTCGAAGCCCCACTTGTAGGTGGAGGCGTTCAGGGTCTCGACGGCAGAAATCGTCTCGGCAACTGCAGGCATCAGTACCTCACTCGGCAGCCAGCGACGCGCGGACGGGCGCCGGCTGGTGATCGATATCGAACAGGTGGCTCGCGGGCGTCGGAGCGCGCATATCGGCCAGCGTGATCCGTGTAAGCGCCTCGCGGATCGCCTCGTTCACCGGATCCCAGCGGCCGCGTATCGGACATAGTCCCTGGGCCTCGCAGCCGCCGGTGGCGCCGTCCACGCAGGCTGCCAAAGAGATCGGCCCGTCGATGGCGCTGATCACCTCGGCCACCGGAATCCGGTGCAGCGGCAGGGCGAGCCGGTAGCCGCCGCGTGCGCCGCGTTGCGACACCACCAGTTCGGCGGCGGCCAGCGCCTTCAGCACCTTGGCGACGGTCGGCTCGGGGATGCCGGTATCCTGCGCCAGCGACGGCGACGTGGTCACGCCGTGGCAGGCATCCAGCCGCACCAGCACGACGACCGCATAATCCGTGAGCTTCGACAGCCTCAGCATCGCTTCCGCCACATTGTGGACCGCGTCGGTCCTGTTTACTCACCGGAGATGACCTCCGCAGGCGTTGGCGTCAAGGGCGGCCGGCCCGGAACCGGCGGATTTGCGTCACAACATCGACGCCATGGTTCAGAATTCCACCGCACCGAACATCATCCGCAACACCACGTAGAACAGGCCGCCGACCAGCGCTCCGACCAGGGTGCCGTTCACCCGCACGTATTGCAGGTCGCGCCCGACGCGCAGCTCCAGCTTGTCGGTGAGCAGGCGCGCGTCCCAGCCCCCGACCACCGCGCTGATGAAGCCCGCCATGTGCTCGCGGAGCCCCGGCAGCAGGCGCAGTGCTGCGCGGCGGACCGTGGCCTCGGTGCGGAGCCGCGCCGCCTCGTCGCGGTTGAGCATCGTGCCCAGCCGGGGCAGCGCATCCGCGATCAGCCGTGCCACCCAGCCATCCGGCCGCTGCAGGTCGGCCTCGATCATCTGGCGTGCGCGCTGCCAGATACCCTGCCCCCAGCCACGCACGCTCTGGTGCCCGAACAGCCCGCGCAGGCCGTCGCCCAGCTCGCGGGCGCGTTCCGGATCGGTCTCGATGCGGTCTATCTCGCGCCGCACCCAGACCGTGAAGGCCTCGCGCAGATCGGAGTTGGCCGGATCGGTGCGGTCGAGCTCCTGGCTCATCGCGCTCATCACCCGGGTCGCGATCGAGCCGCCGATCGCCCAGCCGATCAGCCGCCCACCCTGCTCGCGCACCCGGTCCTCGATCATGACTCGCAGGCTCTCCTCCTTGGCCCGCAGCACCGCCTTCAGCTCGAACAGCAGGAAGCTCAGCACCTCCTGGTGGCGGTCGCCTTCGACCAGGGCACGCAGCACGCGCGCGATCACCGGCGCCAGCGTCTCGCCGCTGAGCAGGCGCGGCATGGTGCGGGCGAGCAGGTCGCCGGCCCGGCCGTCCTCGAGCCGGTCCAGCAGGTGCGGCAGGGCGGAGGCGACGGCGCGACCGGCGAGCGCACCGTTCTCCGGGTCGGCCAGCAGGCGCGCCAGCAGGCCGGCGATATCGAGCCGCGCCAGCGCACGCTCGATATCGGCCTCGGTGAAGACATGGTTGGCGATGAAGCTGCCCAGCGCCCGGCCGAGCCGCTCCTTCTGAGCCGGCAGGATGGCGGTATGCGGGATCGGCAGCCCGAGCGGATGGCGGAACAGGGCGGTGACGGCGAACCAGTCCGCCAGCCCGCCGACAAGTCCGGCCTTGGCGGTGGATTGCAGCAGGCCGGGCCAGAAGCCGCGTCCGAGCGCGTAGCCGACCAGGGTGAGTGCGGCCATGCCGACCAGCAGCCCGGTCGCAACCCGGCGGAAGCGCCGCAGCGCCTGCCGCGCAGCCGCGTCCCGGTCGGGCATGCCTGCGGCCGGCCAGGATGTCGGCGGCCTCGATGGTGGCGGCCTCGATGGCGGGGGCCTCGATGTCATCGTCGTCATCATCGCTCTCGGGGCGTCGCCATGCTCATCCGCCGCCGCCTTTAGCACCACGCGCCGCGCCGTCGAAACCGGCGAACGGCCGCATCCTTGCATGGCGCGGCGGGGTGCGGGTGGTCGGTTGCAGCGTCAGGCCGGACATGGAACCTTGCCGCCCCGGGCTGCGCGGCCGATGCCCCGAGCAACGCCCTCATGACCTCAGCAGAGCGAGACCTGTCCATGGATGATCTCTCTCCGACCGATACGACCGGCAGCGCTGGCGAGAAGACGGCTGGCCCGAAACCCTATGACCGGCTCGAGGCCCTGGTCGAACAGGCCCGGAGCGTCGTCGAGCGGCAGGAGGATGACCCGTTCGGCAATCCGGTGCTGGCGATCGCACTGCTGGTGTCGCGACGGCTCGACGAGGGCATCCTCGGCATCGAGGACATCGCGCTCCTGGTGCAGCAGCTCCGCGACGAGGCCTTCCTGGGGCGCGCGCGGCGGCTGCGCGCCTATGTCGGCGTCGCCGATGCGAACGATGCCGAGGCCAGCTTAGGGTCGAACCCGGGGTCGAACATAGACAGCCGCCTGGGCCTGATCGCCGCGCGGCTGGTGCGACCGGATCCGAACGACAGTCCGGTGCCGCTGGCGCAGTTCCGTGCCGCGGTGCAGCGGGTGCGCTTCGCCGCCGTGTTCACCGCGCATCCGACCTTCGCCCTGGCGCCGGAGGCGTACCGCGCGCTGGCGAACGCGGCCAGCAAGGACGGGGCGGGCAAGGAGGACGGCACCGGCGCCGCCGACCTGCCCGGCCTGGACAGCCAGCGGCCGCCGACGCCCACCCTGGAGGACGAGTTCGGCTTCGCGGTGGATGCGATCCAGCTCGGCCGCAACGCCATCGACAAGCTGAACGCTGCCCTGCTGCGCGAGGCGGCCAAGCTGTGGCCGCAGGCCTGGAGCACGCTGAGCCCCTGCCCGATCATCCTTACGAGCTGGGTCGGCTACGACACCGACGGCCGCACCGATATCGGCTGGTGGGACACCCTGCGGCTGCGGCTGCGCATGAAGCTGCTGCAGTTGCAGCGTCTGGAACGCCAGCTCGGCGCACTCGAGGAGCCGGCCGATGCGCTCGCCGGCCGCGTCGCCCAGGCAGTGGAGGCGGTGCGCGCGCAGGTCGAGGCCTGCCCAACCGCCGCCGACCCTGCCCAGGTGGCAGCCTTCGCCGCCGCCCTGATCGATCGCCGCGAGGAGGCCATTCACGACCCGGCGCAGCTCGAGCGGGCGTTCCGGGAGGCGATCGCCAGCGCGCCCGAGGCGGACCGTCTGCCGCTGGCGGTGGCGCATGCCGGCTTTGCGAGCCACGGCATGGCGATCGCGCACACCCACACCAGGCTGAACTCGACGCAGATCCACAACGTCGCCCGCCAGCGGCTCGGCATCGAGGACAGCCCGGAAAACCCGGCGCAGCGGCGCGCGCTGCTGACCGCGATCAACGAGGCGCTCGACGAGGTGCAGCCAACGGCGGTGGATTTCGGCGCCCTGCTCACCGAGCAGGCGTCCGCCGCGCGGCTGATGATGACGGTGGCGCAGATCGCCAAGCACGTCGACAGCGCGAGCCGCATCCGCTTCCTGATCGCCGAGACCGAGAGCGGCTACACCCTGCTGGTGGCGCTGTGGCTGGCGAAGCTGTTCGGCATCGAGGACAATGTCGAGATCAGCCCGCTGTTCGAGACCCAGGAGGCGCTCGAGCATGGCGCCCAGGTGGTCGAGGAGGCGCTGCGCTCGCGGCATTGGCGCGCCTACCTGCGCCGCACCGGCCGGATGGCGCTGCAGTTCGGCTACTCGGATTCCGGGCGCTATGTCGGCCAGCTCGCCGCGACCTACCTGGTCGAGCGGCTGCGCCTCAAGGTCGCGGACCTGCTGCGCAAGCGCGGCATGACCGATGTCGAGGTGATCCTGTTCGACACCCATGGCGAGAGCATCGGCCGCGGCGCGCATCCGTTCCGGCTCGCCGACCGGCTCGACTATCTCTCACCGGCCCGCTCGCGCGCCACCTTTTCGCAGGCCGGCATCGCCTATCGCGAGGAGGCGGCGTTCCAGGGCGGCGACGGCTACCTGCTGTTCGGCACCCAGCCGCTGGCGGACGCCACCATCGGCGTCATCGCCGAGCACGCGTTCGCGCAGGTGACGCTCGACGTGGACCCGATCTACGACGAGCCGGACTTCTCGGCCGACTTCTTCGCCACCATCGTCTCCGGCATGACCGCCCTGGTCGAGGATCCGGGCTACGCGGCGCTGCTCGGCGCCTTCGGGCCGGCCCTGATCGACCGCACCGGCTCGCGGCCGCCGGCGCGGCAGAGCGACAGCAGCGGTGGGCGGGCGCGCATCAAGCATCCGAGCGAGCTGCGCGCGATCCCCAACAACGCCATCCTGCAGCAGCTCGGCTGGTGCGCGAACACGCTGCAGGGGCTGGGGCTCGCCGCCGCCCGGCATCCGGAGACCTTCGAGGAGTTCCTGCTGAAAAGCGCGCGGTTCCGCCGCGCGCTGGACTTCGCGAGCCACGCGCTGGCGCATTCCGACCGCGACGTGCTGCGCGCCATCGTGCTGACGCTGGATCCCGGCGTCTGGCTCGACCGTGCCGCGCACGAAAGCGATCCGCATCGTCGCGAGGCGCTGGTGCTGCTGGCCACCGGCCTGGAGCGGCTCGATCTCTGGGCCACCACCCAGTCGATGTTCCGGCGTATCCAGGCCGACCATCTCGCACTCCGCGTCGCCTGGCCGGACGCGCCGCGGATGCAGCTCAAGGAACTGCTGCTGCACGCCATCCGGCTCGCCTTGATCGAGCGCATCTGGCTGCTCTCGACCCGCATCCCGTATTTCTCGCCACGGCACGGCTTCACCCGGCAGGATCTCGACGACCAGATCCTGCGCCTGGAGATCCCGTCCGCGCTGGCCAACCTCGCCGAGATCTTCCCCAAGGCGCCGGACCGTTCGGTGACGCTGGATTTCCGCGAGCCGCGCGGCCCGCGCGTCGATCATGCCTATTCGCGCGAGGACGCGGAGATCTTCCAGCCGATGCGCCGGCTGTTCGAGCTGCTGCGCGAGATCAGCATCGCGGTGATGCACGATGTCGGAGCCTTCGGCTGAACGAAGCGGATGTGGCCCGGCATGGCGCCTCGACGAAACCAGCGACGCGACGGCGCGCCTGGAGGGTGACCGAGGACGTCCCTCCCGGGGGGGTGCCGCTGTTCCAGCAGGCCGGCATCCGGCGCATCGTGGCGGCCAATCCGGGGCCGATGACCTATCATGGCACCAACACCTGGCTGATCGACTGGGCCGGGGGCACCGTCGCCATCGACCCCGGCTCGGAGGACGAGGCCCATCTGGCGGCGATCCTGCGCGAGGCAGCCGGGCGCCTCACCCACATCCTGGTCACCCACACGCACCGCGACCATCTCGACGGCGCCCAGACCTTGTCGCGGCGCAGCGGCGCGCCGACCGCGGGCTACCGGGTCAGCGGCGACGCCTCGTTCCGGGCTGCAATCAGGCTCGATGACGGCGACCGGATCGGCGGCCTCGAGGTGGTGCACACGCCTGGTCATGCGATGGACCATCTGTGCTTCGCGCATCCGGACGGCATCCTGTTCAGCGGCGACCATGTGATGGGCTGGTCGACCTCGGTGGTGCCGCCGCCGCCGCACGGCGACCTCGATCTGTTCATCGCCAATCTCGAACGCGTACGCGACCGGCGCGACCGGCTGATGCTGTCCGCGCATGGCGCCGCGATCGAGGATCCCGCCGGACTGGTCAGCGCACTGCTGGAGCATCGGCTGGCGCGCGAGGCTTCCATCGCCGACACCCTGGGGTCCTCCCCACGCTCGCTCGAAGCCCTGCTCGGACGCGCCTATGTCAGCCTCAAGCCCGAGCTGCTCGGGGCGGCACGCGCCAACCTGCTGTCGCACCTGATCCGCCTGGAACGGCATGGCCGCGCTGTGCATACCAACGCTGGCTGGAGCCTGCCCGCCACGGCCGAACCTGGAGAGAGACGATCTTGAGACCCGCCAACCTGCTCGCCGCGACCTGCCTTGCCAGCGCCTTCCTGTCTGGTTCAGCCGGCACCGGCTTCGCCGCCGATGCCGATCCCGCTCCTACGGGCGGCAAGGCGCACCATTCCGACGGCCAGAAGCCGGACCAGAAGCCGAGCCTTCAGCCGACCGAGAGCCTCACCGACGGCAGCGTCACCATCGGGGGCGCCCGCATCGACTATCAGTCCGCCGCGGGCACCCTGATCGTTCATCCGAAGGGCTTCGACGACACCGCCAGCCTGATGAAAAACCGCGACAACGAGGAGGACAAGAGCGACGATTCAAGGGCTGCCGACAGCGGTGCCGAGGCCTCGATGTTCTATGTCGCCTACTTCAAAAAAGGCGCGCACGCGGAGAACCGCCCGATCACATTCCTCTATAATGGCGGCCCGGGCTCATCGAGCGTCTGGCTGCACATGGGCGCCTTCGGGCCGCGCCGGGTGATCACCGCCAACGACAGCCACACCGACGCGGCACCTTACAGCCTGGTCGACAATGACGAGAGCCTGCTCGACAGCAGCGACCTGGTGTTCATCGACGCGCCCGGCACCGGCTTCTCGCGCATCGCCGGCACCGACAAGGAGAAGTCGTTCTACGGCATCGACCAGGACGGCCACGCGTTCTCGGACTTCATCGCTGCCTTCCTGTCGAAATACGGCCGCTGGAACTCGCCGAAATACCTGTTCGGCGAGAGCTACGGCACCACCCGCTCGGCGGTGCTGGCGAACGATCTTGAGAACGACAAGGAGATCGACCTCAACGGGGTGATCCTGCTGTCGCAGATCCTGAACTTCGACGCCAGCATCGACCAGCCCGGGTTCAACCCGGGGATCGACCTGCCCTACGTGGTGGCGCTGCCGACCTTTGCCGCCACCGCCTGGTACCACCACCGCCTGCCGGCCGGCACCAACGCCGACCTGAAGGCGCTGCTCGCGGAGGTCGAGCAGTTCGCCACCACCGACTACCTCGAGGCGCTGGCGCAGGGCACGGCGCTGGATCCGGCGGCGCGTGAGCACATCGCGGAAAAGCTGCACGCCTATACCGGCCTGCCGGTCGAGTACCTGAAGAAGTCGGATCTGCGCGTCGATGGCGGCCAGTTCGAGAAGATGCTGCAGGACGACACCGGCACCACCACCGGACGGTTGGACAGCCGGTTCTCCGGCCCCAGCATGGACCCGCTGAGCAAGGAGGCCGACTACGACCCGCAGAGCGCCTCGATCGGCTCGGCCTATGTCTCGGTGTTCAACGACTACGTGCGCCGCACCCTGCACTATGGCCAGGACCACTATTACAAGCCCGAGATCGAGGTGGAGAAGGTGTGGGACTTCCAGCACCAGCCGCCCGGCGCCGACGACAAGCTGCAAAGCTCGGCCAATGTCATGAACGATCTCGCCACGGCGATGAAATACAACCCCAAGCTGAAGGTGCAGCTCAACGCCGGCTATTTCGACCTGGCGACGCCGTTCTACGAAGGCGTCTACGAGATGCAGCACCTGCCGATCCCGGCGTCCCTGCAGGGCAACATCGAGTTCCGGCAATACCAGTCGGGACATATGGTCTATGCCAACCAGTCCGCGCTGAAGCAACTGCACGACAACGTCGCCGACTTCATCCGTCGCACCGACAACCAGAAACCAGCCTCGCTTTGACACAACTTTAGGTTGCAGACACCCTGGCCTCAGTGTATGGTCGCCTTGACCTGAGCCGGGTCCGGGACGTGTGCCGCGATGAGTTCGTCCATATCGGGGATGTCCCCAGTCACCGCCTACCTGTCGATCGTCAAGAACGAGCAGGCGCAGGTGGCCAGCTACGTCAAGAGCGATCCCGCGCTGAACCGGACGGTTGCCGCTTTCAACAGGGACGTCGTCTCGATCTCCGGCAGCAGCCAGATCCTCGCCAGCAAGAACCTGCAGGCGCTGACCGTGGTGCTCGGCGCCTACAACCTGAGCGGCAGCGTCGGCGAGACCGGACTGCTCAAGCAGTTGCTGAAGCAGAACCCGTCGGCGAGCGGCTCGCTGGTGCGTTCGCTCGGCGACACCGACGACCTCAATTTCGTGCAGGCGATGGCGCCCCGTCCGACCGTCTCGCTGAATTTCGGCAGCGCGGCCGGCAGCAGCATGAGCTCCAGCGGCAGTGCCGCCTCGACCGTCTCGATGGCGAACCTGCAATACGCCTCGGCCAACTCAGCGCTGACCGCCGCGGCACCCGCGCAGACCTGGTCCTACCTGCTCGATGACGGGACGGCCACCGCCTCCATCACCGCGGCGCTGACCACCGCGCTGCAGGCGACCGGCACCACCGCAGATCCGGTCACCGGCAGCTACAGCCTCGCCTCGGACGGCTCGATCGTCGGAACGCCAGGGGCGCCGCCGGTGGTGACCGGCGCGCTCAAGTCGGGCAGCCCCACCTTCAGCATCGTGCTGGCCAAGAACCCGGCCGGCGCGACCCTGCGGCAGGCCACCATCGTCGCCGTCGCGGCACCGCCCGCGAGCACCAGCGGCCCGCAGACGCTGAGCAACGAGACCGCGGCCGGCCTGCTGAGCGTGGCGCTGGCCAGCACCGGCTTCGACACCAGCCTCAGCAGCAACGGCACGCTCAACATCGTCAATCCCGGGACGAACAGCAGGCTGTCGCTGTCGCCGCAGACCTATTCGACGTACAACAGCACCAGCGCCAAGGACATCACCGACACCCAGACCATCATTTCGCTCGGTGTCTCCGGACTGCGGCTGCAGGCGGGCGACATCCTGATGAGCGGGGGATTGTCGATCGGCACGATCGCCTCGATCGACAAGCTGGGCAATGCCACCCTCACCGCCGCCTCCTCGCTCAGCCTGGCCGCCGGAGCACAGATCGATGTCGCGGTCGGCGCCGGGATCAGCAACATCGGCACCACCTTCACCGCCGGCGCCGCGGTCGCCGCCGGCGCGACCACCATCGCGCTCGGCAGCGGCGCCACCCTGCTGCAGCCGGGCCAGATCCTCACCGACGGCAGCGCGGTGCTCGGTACGGTGCAGTCGGTCGATGGCAGCGGCAACGTCACCCTCGAGAGCGGCCTGACCAGCGCGGTCGCCGGCGGCGACACGCTGCAGGCGCTGCCGGTGCTGAGCGACACCCAGACCAACGCGCTTAGCGATGCCGCCAACGTGTCGAGCATCCTCGGCCAGTACGAGACCACTCAGTACGAGGCGCAGGAGGGCCATCAGATCGACGGCATGGACGGCGCGCTGTATTTCGCGCGCACCATCGGCGGCATCACCAGTATCGCCGGGCTGATGGCGGATCCGACCCTGCTCAAGGTGGTGACCACCAATCTCGGCGTCTCGGACACCTACAACTCGATGCCGTACGACCAGCAGGTCAGCTACCTGACCGCCAAGGTGAAGCTGTCCGACTACGAGACCCCGGCCGGCATCAACCAGGCCTCCGAGCAGTTCCTGGCGCTGACCGCGCAATCCGACGCCTCGAGCGCCAGCGCCGACGGCTCTGACACATCGATGCTCTCGATCCTGTATCCGGGTTCGAGCAACAGCGGCAGCAGCACCGACCCGTTCCTGGCGGCGCTCTATCCGAGCGGGGCTTCGTCAGGGGGTTCGTCCGGCAGCTCCAACCCGTTGCTCGCGCTGTTCAGCTAGAGGTACCTGCCACACAGTGTCGGCCTTCCGCCGGAGGAACCGTCCAGATGCCGTGGCTTGAGCTCTTGTCGTATGTCTTCGCGGGCGCCTTCCTGACGAACGCCATACCGCATTTCGTCAGTGGCGTGATGGGGCGGCCGTTCCAGAGCCCGTTCGCAACCCCGCCCGGCAAAGGGCTCTCCTCCTCGACCGTCAACGTGCTCTGGGGGTTCCTCAACATCGTCGTCGGGTACGTCCTGGTCTGCCGTGTCGGCGAGTTCCGCCTGCGAGACACCGTCGACGCGATTGCCGTCGGGCTGGGCGTGCTGCTGATGGCGCTGCTGCTCGCATGGCAGTTCGGCCGCCTGCATGGCGGCAGTACGCCGGAGCGCCGATGACTGTCCCACTCGGGAGCGTGTTCCGATCCCTGCGTGGGTTCAACTACCGGGTCTGGGTCGCCGGCGCCTTCGTCTCCAACATCGGCACCTGGGTGCAGCGGACGGCGCAGGACTGGCTGGTGTTCACCCAGCTCACCCATCGTGACGCATCCGCCGTCGGAACGGTGATGGCGCTGCAGTTCGGGCCGCAGCTCGTCCTGCTGCCATGGACAGGCTATGCCGCCGACCATCTCAACCAGCGCCGGCTGTTGATCGCGACCCAGGCGACCATGGGCGGCCTCGCTCTGGTCCTCGGCGTGCTGACCGTCTCAGGGGTCGTGCGGCTCTGGCATGTCTACGTCTTCGCCCTGCTGTTCGGCTCCGCCGCCGCCTTCGATGCGCCGGTGCGCCAGACCTTCGTGGGCGAGCTGGTCGGCGACGCCGATCTGCATAATGCGGTCGCGCTCAACTCGACCTCGTTCAATGTCGCGCGCATGGTCGGGCCGGCGATCTCCGGCCTGGTCATTGCGGCCGCGGGCACCGGCTGGGCTTGCCTGCTCAACGGCGCCTCCTTCCTCGCGGTGCTGGCCTCGCTCGCCTGCCTCCGGGTCGCCGAACTGCGTCCGAACCCGCGAGCGCACCGCACCCGCGGCAGCTTCACCGCCGGACTGCGCTATGCCTGGCGGCGGCCGGACCTCAAGGCCATCCTGCTCATGCTGTTCCTGATCGGGACCTTCGGGCTCAACTTCCCGATCTTCATCTCGACGATGGCGGTCGGCGTCTTCCATGCCGATGCGCGCGGCTACGGCCTGCTCTCCTCGATCATGGCGATCGGCACGGTGGCGGGCGCCCTCATGTGTGCCGGCCGCAGCGGGCCGCGGCCCGGCCTCCTGCTGGCCGGCGCCGGTGCCTTCGGGGTCGGCTGCACGTTGGCGGCGCTCGCCCCCGACACCTGGTTCTTCGCGGCATCCCTCGTCGTGATCGGCGTTGCGACCCTGACCTTCACCAGCACCACCAACAGCCTGGTGCAGCTTTCGACCGAGCCCGCCATGCGCGGGCGGGTCATGGCGCTGCGAGTCGGGGTGGCGCTCGGCGCGACACCGATCGGCGCGCCGATCGTCGGCTGGGTGGCGAACGCGTTCGGGCCACGCTGGGCGCTTGGCATCGGTGCCGCTTCGGGCTTCGCGGCTGCCATCGTCGGGATCTACGCCTTCATCCCGTGGTCGCGCCCTTCGGGTGGCCTCGGCCGCTTCAGCGGATAGCCATCTTCACAGGCTCGAGCAACCGGCCCGTCCGGACGTCACGATCCGGCTACGGTGCGCCTGCATGAAAAAAGCCGGCCCCGAGGGACCGGCTTCTTCGTTCGCTGCGCCAGGATCGTGGATTAGGCCGACTTCGACATGATCTCGTCGGCGATGTTGCGCGGCACCGGATCGTAGTGGTGGAACTGCATGGTGAACGAGGCGCGGCCCTTGGTCATCGAGCGCAGATGCGAGATGTAGCCGAACATCTCCTTGAGCGGCACCTGGGCGCGCACCAGGATTGTCGAGCCCGAGCTCTCCTGGTTCTGGATCATGCCGCGGCGACGGTTCAGGTCACCAACGACGTCGCCGACATGGTCCTGCGGCGTGGTCACCTCGACATCCATGATCGGCTCGAGGATGACCGGGGACGCCTTCTTCATGCCCTCGCGGAAGCAGGCCTTGGCCGCGATCTCGAAAGCCAGGGCCGATGAGTCGACGTCGTGGTACTTGCCGTCGGTCAGGGTGTACTTGAAATCCACCGTCTGGAAGCCGGCCAGCACGCCGGTCGAGGACTGCATGCGTATGCCCTTCTCCACCGCCGGGATGTATTCCTTTGGCACCGTGCCGCCGACCACCTTGTTCTCGAACACGATGCCAGCGTTGCGTTCCAGTGGCTCGAACACGATCTTGACCTCGGCGTACTGGCCCGAGCCGCCCGACTGCTTCTTATGGGTGTACGTCTCGGTATGTGACTTGCTGATGGTCTCGCGATACGCCACCTGCGGCGCGCCGATGTTGGCGTCCACGCCGTACTCGCGGCGTAGCCGGTCGATGATGATCTCGAGATGCAGCTCGCCCATGCCGGACAGGATGGTCTGGCCGGTCTCCTGGTCGGTCTTCAGACGCAGCGACGGGTCCTCGCCTGCGAGCTTCTGCAAGGCCAGCGTCATCTTTTCGACCGCATCCTTGGTGCGCGGCTCGACCGAGATGTCGATCACCGGCACCGGGAACGCCATGCGCTCCAGGATCACCTGGTCCTCGGCGGCGGCCAGCGTGTCGCCGGTGCCGGTATCCTTCAGCCCCACGAACGCCGCGATGTCGCCCGCGGTGACTTCCTTGATCTCGGCGCGCTTGTCGGCGTGCATCTGGAACATGCGTCCGATGCGCTCCTTGTGGTCCTTGGTCGTGTTCATGACCATGTCGCCGGACTTCAGGGTGCCGGAATAGACCCGCACGAAGGTGAGCGTGCCATACTTGTCGTTGATGATCTTGAAGGCGAGGCCGGCAAACGGTCCCTTCGGATCGATCTTGATCAGGCGGCGCAGTGTCGGGTCCTCGTCCTCGTGGCCCTCCTCGGCGGCGACGCGAATGCCCTCGACATCGTCGGGCGCCGGCAGGTAGTCGAGCACCGCGTCAAGCAGCGGCTGCACGCCCTTGTTCTTGAACGCGGTGCCGCACAGCACCGGGCGGAACTCGCCGGAGATGGCGCCCTTCTTGATCGCCCGCTTCAGGGTCGCGACCGAGACGTCCCCCTTGTCGAAATACTCCTCCATCGCCGCGTTGTCGGTGGCGAGCGCGGTGTCGAGCAGAAGCTGGCGTGCCTCGGCGGCGCGCTCCTTGAGGTCGGCGGGAATGTCCTGGTAGCCGAACTTGGCGCCGAGTTCGCCGCCCTCCCAGACGATCGCTTTCATCTCGACCAGGTCGACGACGCCGATGAAGTTCTCCTCGATGCCGATCGGCAGTTGCAGCGGCAACGCCACGATGTCGAGCTTCTCCTTGAGCGTGTCGAACGCGCGGTAGAAGTCGGCACCGGTGCGATCCAGCTTGTTGATGAAGATGATGCGCGGTACGCGGTAGCGGTCGGCAAGGCGCCAGTTGGTCTCGGACTGCGGCTGCACACCGGCCACGCCCTCGATGATGAACACCGCGCCGTCGAGCACGCGCAGCGAGCGGTTCACCTCGATGTTGAAGTCGATATGGCCAGGGGTGTCGATGATGTTGATGCGGTGGTCCTTCCACTCGCACGTCACCGCCGCCGAGGTGATGGTGATCCCCCGCTCGCGCTCCTGGTCCATGTAGTCGGTCGTGGTGTTACCCTCGTGCACCTCGCCGATCCGGTGCGACACGCCGGTGTAGTACAGGATGCGCTCGGTGGTGGTTGTCTTGCCGGCATCGATGTGCGCGGTGATCCCGATGTTGCGGATCTTCGAAAGCTCGGAAATGACGGACACGCGGACCTCCCACGGGATTGGCGACGGCGAGCGGGCGCTCTCGGAGCCTCGCCGCTCCGTGCGCCCGCCCGGGGGGCCGAATGGTATCCGCCGCTCACCCGCGAGGCGGGTTCATGCAGCGCGACGCCGACCGGCGGATATAAGTTCGTCCTGACTAGCGTCAGGACCGGCGGCATTACAAGCCCGGCTCTCCGTGGGGAAGCGGGCTTGAGGCCGTCAGGCTGCCGGGGCGGCGGCCTTCTTGTCCTGCGCGCGCTTGATGCGGCGTTTGATCACCTGCGCCTCGACCGGCAACCGGCGGTTCGGCGTCGACAGCAGGAACGCGTCCAGGCCGCCATTATGTTCGATGGTGCGCAGGCCGTTGGTGGTCACGCGCATCCGGATCGAGCCGCCGAGGATGTCCGACAGCACCGAGGTCTCCTGCAGGTTCGGCAGGTAGCGGCGGCGGGTCTTGTTGTTGGCATGGCTGACGTTGTTGCCCGTCAGCACGCCCTTGCCGGTTATCTGGCAGCGGCGAGACATCTGTTCACCCTCGATACGACACTGGCCGGGCAGGCATGGCTTCCCGGCATCGACTTGCATTGGAGCGGCGGCTTATGGCCTTAGCACCGGCCTGCGTCAAGCGCCGCGCCCGAAGTCCCCCGGCTTCACGGCCGCCGGATTTGACGTCAGAGAGGCGCTTCTCAGCTCGCCGGCGCGGACGCTGCGGCTCGCATTGTCGAGCATGCGCAGCATGGCAGTCGTGTCCATTGTGCGCGCCAGCAAGGCCAGCGAGCCGCCGAGCAGGGCGGAGGCGATCGCCAGCGGCGGCAGTTCCTGGCCCAGCATGTACTCGATCGCCTTGTCCACCACCGCGCCGGCATGGCTCAGCTCGGCCGGAACCGTGCCGTCCTGTCCGATCGTGGATTCGCTGCTCATCGCCTCATCTCCTTCAGACGGCCTCGATCGCCGCTCGCTCCTCTTCGGCCTGCGCCGCCCACATGCCGGCATAGCGGCCACCCATCGCCAGCAGACCGCGATGCGTGCCGCGCTCGACGATCCGGCCCTCATCCAGCACCAGGATCTCGTCGGCATCGACGACGGTGGACAACCGGTGTGCGATCACCAGCGTGGTGCGATGCGCCGAGACCTGGCGCAGCGCCGACTGGATCTCCTGCTCGGTATGGGTATCAAGCGAGCTGGTCGCCTCGTCGAGTACTAGCAGGCGCGGGTTCTTGAGGATGGTGCGCGCGATCGCGACCCGCTGTTTCTCGCCGCCGGAGAGCTTCAAGCCGCGCTCGCCGACCCGGGTGTCGTAGCCGTCCGGCAGCCGCATGACGAACTCGTGCACCTGCGCGAGGCGCGCGGCGTGCTCGATCTCGTCCTGGCTGGCGCCGATCCGGCCATAGGCGATGTTATAGCGGATGGTGTCGTTAAACAGCACGGTGTCCTGCGGCACCACTCCGATGGCGCCACGCAGGCTGGCCTGGGCATACAGGCCGACATCGCGTCCATCGACCAGCACGCTGCCCGACCAGGCATCGTAGAAGCGGAACAGCAGGCGGCTGATGGTGGACTTGCCGGCGCCGGTGGGGCCGACGATGGCGGTGCGGCCGCCGGGCGGTACCCGGAAGCTGATGCCGTGCAGGATCTCGCGGTCCTCGCGGTAGCCGAAGCGCACGTCGCGGAACTCGAGCGCCGCCGGTGGGGCCTCCTCCAGCCGAGCCGGCAGGCTAGAGGCGCCGGGCCGGTCCGACACGTCCTGCGACTGGCCCAGCAGGCGGAACATCTGCTCCAGATCGACCACGCCCTGGCGCAGCGAGGCATAGACGAAGCCGAGGAAGTTCAGCGGCTGGTAGAGCTGCATCAGGTAGGTGTTGACCAGCACGAACTTGCCCACCGTCAGCCGTCCGCTCGCCACCTCGCGCGCCGCCATCAGCATGATGACCGCCATTGCCACCGCGATGATCGTCGCCTGACCGATATTGAGTACGTTCAGCGAGACCTGGGTATGCACAGCGGCACGCTCGTAGCGGGCCTGCGCCTCGTCGTAACGCCGCGCCTCGTGGCCCTCGTTGCCGAAATACTTCACCGTCTCGTAGTTCAGCAGGCTGTCCAACGCCTTGCCGCTCGCCTCGCTGTCGATGTCGTTCATCCGCCGCCGGATGCCGATCCGCCAGCTGGTGAACAGCACGGTGAAGCCGACATAGGTGACCACCGTGAGCAGGGTCGCGAGCGCGAACCGCCAGTCGAAGATGCGCCAGATGATCGCGGTCACCATCAGCGTCTCGAGCAGCGTGGGCACGATGTTGAACACGCCGAGGCGCAGGATCAGCTCGATGGCAATCGTGCCGCGCTCGACCGCCCGGGTTACGCCGCCGGTCTGCCGGTCGAGATGGTAACGCAGCGACAGCGCATGCAAGTGCCGGAAGGTCTGCATCGCCACCACCCGGATCACCCGCTGCTTGACCGGCGCGAACACCGCGTCGCGCAGCTCGCCGAAGCCGCCGGAGGCGATCCGCAGCAGCCCGTAGGCCACGATCAACGCCACCGGCACCACGATCAGGTGACCGGGGTCGTGCCGCGAGAGGCGGTCGATGGCGCGGCTGTAGACGATCGGCACGTAGACCGTGGCAACCTTGGCGGCGATAAGCAGCAGCACGGCACCGGCGACCAGCAGCCGGGTGCGCAGGTCGCCGCGTGGCCACAGATAGGGCAGCAGGCCACTGATGGTGGTGAATGCCGTTGGACGCGAAGTGGTCGGGTCGGGAACGCCCTGCCCGACCGCAGCAGTCTGTCTGATCGAAGAGGACCGGGATGCCGACGAAGTCATATCTGCCGATGTGGCATGCACAAGCGGGATTGCAAACAAACCCGGGGCGACGCGGATGAGCGAGGCCGCCGCACCGTTCCTGCGCCACCTCGCCGCCTGCAACAACACGACGCTGCCAGGTGGCCGCGCGCCGCTGCTGCTGGAGGGTTTCGCGCAGGCTCTGGGCTGGATCGATCCCACCGTCGCCGGCCAGCTTCCCCGGCATGGGCTGTCGCCCGATGCGGCCGGCGCGTTCCGGATCGCCGAGGTCGCGGTGCTCACCCGGCTTGGCCGCGCGCTGGCGGAAGCCGGCCTCTACCGGTACCGCAACGAGGCGTTCGACGTGCGGATCGTGCCGCGCGGTCCCAGCCTCGGCACCATCGACCGCGGCGCCCTGCCCGCCTTCGGCCTGATCGCAGCCGGGGTGCATGTGAACGGCCTCGTCGAGCGCCCAGAGGGTCCGGCGCTCTGGATCGGCCGGCGGGCCGCCGACAAGGCGCTGGACCCGGACAAGCTCGACCACCTGGTGGCGGGCGGCATTCCCGCCGGCTACGATGCCGCCGCCACCCTGCACAAGGAGGGCGAGGAGGAATGCAGCCTGCCCCCGGCGCTGGCGGCGCGCGCGGTGCCGGTCGGCGACATCACCTACGCCATGCAGCGGCCGGAGGGCCTGCGCCGCGACCTGCTGGAATGCTTCGACCTGGTGCTGCCGGCGGAGTTCAGGCCGGTGCCCAATGACGGCGAGGTGGCGGAATTCAGGCTGTTTCCGCTGGCCGGGATCGTGGGCCTGGTCCGCGACACCGACGAGTTCAAGTTCAACGTCAACCTGGTCTTGATCGACCTGTTCCTGCGGCGCGGCCTGATCGACGCCGATACACCGGACGGCCGGGCGTTGCGCGACGGCCTGCGATCGCCGCTGTGAGGCGAACGCTGCTGTCACTGCTGGCGACGATGCCCACCCTGGCGGCCTGTGCGGCCCGGCCACCGGCGCCTGCGACCACCGCCAGTTCGCTCACGGCCTGCCCGTTCGCCGGCGGGACCGCGCAGGTCAGGATCGAGCTGTATTTCGGGCTGACCCGGCCGCGTGGCCCCGACATCACCCGGGCGGAGTGGCGCGATTTCGTCTCGCGCGAGGTCACGCAGCGCTTCCCGGACGGCCTCACCGAGATCGAGGCCGGCGGCCAGTGGCGCGACCGGGTCAGCAACCGCATCAGCCGCGAGCCGTCGCGCATCCTGCTGCTGGTGGCACCCGCGTCTCCGGGGCTCGCTGCAAGGGTCGCCGAGATCAGCACGCACTACCGCACCAGGTTCGACCAGCAGGCGGTCGGCGTCGTCAGCATGCCGGTCTGCGCCGGCTTCTAAAGCAACACCCACGGACCCCGACCATGGCACAACCGATCGAAGATCACGGCATCATCGGCGACCTGCGCACCGCGGCGCTGGTGACGCTGGACGGCACCGTCGATTTCCTGTGCTGGCCGCGTTTCGACAGCCCGAGCATCTTTGCTTCCCTGCTCGACGACGAGCGTGGCGGCCATTTCCGGCTCTCGCCCACCCTCGACCGCGCCCGCCAGTGCCAGCTCTACCTGCCCGACACCAACGTGCTGCTGACCCGGTTCCTCTCGCACGAGGGAGTGGCCGAGGTCTCCGACCTGATGGCGATGGACGAACCCGGGCCGTTCCGCGACAGCCACGCGCCGCAGCGACTGATCCGGCGCGCCAAGGCAGTGCGCGGCCCGACCCGGTTCTGCATGGTCTGCGCGCCGCGCTTCGATTACGGGCGGGCCACCACCACCGCAGCCATCGAGGACGGCCACGCCATCTTCCGCGCCGAGGGCGTCCACTTCGCGCTGCGGCTGCGCTGCTCCGTGCAGTTGCAGTTGCACACGGACGGGGTGATCGCGGAGTTCGACCTCGAGGCTGGGGAGACAGCCGCCTTCATCCTCGAGGACGCGTCGCATCCGGTGCCCGAAACGGAGGCCGAGGACTGCGTGGTCATCCACTTCAAGGCCACGCTGAATGCCTGGCGGTCGTGGGTGGCCCGCTCGAGCTACCGCGGACGCTGGCGCGACGTGGTGAACCGTTCGGCGCTGGCGCTCAAGCTGCTGACCTCTGTCGAGCATGGCTCGATGGTCGCAGCCCTCACCTTCGGGCTGCCCGAGCAGATCGGCGGCGTGCGCAACTGGGACTACCGCTACACCTGGCTGCGCGACTCCACCTTCATGATCTATGCGTTCCTGCGCCTGGGCCATACCGGCGAGGCCGGCGCGTTCATGCGCTGGCTGGCGGAGCGGCAGGGCGACGCATGCGACGATGCGGGCGACGCCGGCGGCGAAAACGGGCCGCTGCAGCTCATGTACGGCCTCGACGGGCACCAGGAGCTTGACGAACAGGACCTGCCGCATCTGCGCGGCTATCGCGGCTCGGTCCCGGTGCGGATCGGCAACGGCGCCTGGAACCAGTTGCAGCTCGACATCTATGGCGAGCTGATGGATGCGATCTACCTGTCCGACAAATACGGCGAGCAGGTCTCGTATCGCGGCTGGCAGGGCATCACCCGCTCGATGGAATGGCTCGCTTGCAACTGGCAACAGCCCGACGAGGGCATCTGGGAGACCCGCGGCGGTCGCCAGCACTTCCTGCACTCACGGCTGATGTGCTGGGTCGCCTTCGACCGCGCCATCCGGCTTTCCGGCAAGCGCGGACTGCCGGCGCCGATCAAGGACTGGCTCAAGACCCGCGACACCATCTACCGGGAGATCCACGAGGAGTTCTGGGACCCGGAGCAGCAGGCCTTCGTCCAGTCGAAGGGGAGCACAGCGCTGGACGCGTCCTGCCTGCTGATGCCGCTGGTGCGTTTCATCAGCCCGACCGACCCGCGCTGGCTGTCCACCCTGCGGGCGATTGGCGAGCACCTGGTCGATGACAGCCTGGTCTATCGCTACGCCGCCGATGGCGCCGACGGGCTGCATGGCGACGAGGGCACCTTCACCATGTGCTCGTTCTGGTATGTCGAGTGCCTGGCGCGCGCCGGCGACCTCGCGCAGGCGCGCTTCCTGTTCGAAAAGATGCTCGGCTATGCGAATCATCTCGGCCTGTTCGCCGAGGAGCTCGGCGCCGCGGGCGAGCATCTCGGCAATTTCCCGCAGGCCTTCACCCACATGGCGCTGATCTCGGCGGCGCACTACCTGGATCGGGCACTCACGGCGCGGGAGGGCAGCGCGGCGGGGTGAAGCCGTGGATGCAGTTCGCTCCCGGGCCGTCAGGGCCGCCCGGCAAGACCCTGCGGCTCGAGCTTCTGCACCTCGGTTGCCGACACGGCCGGGGCGCCGACATTGCCCACGAGCAGGGTGCGACGCCGCAGCATGACGGCCTTGCGGTTGGCGCGCCGGATGAGAAGCCCGAGCCCGAACGCCACCGCGAGGCCTGTGCCACCCCAGACTGCCAATCCCGTCGCGAGCCAAGACAGAGCGCTCATCGTGTTTCCGGTAAGGGTCGCGAAGCGTTCTACGGCCGGTGGTATGATGACCGGTTCCGGACCAGACGTCCACGAAATGCACTCAACCGTCCACGTCGGCCAGCGGGGGGGACGGCGTCTCGGGGCCGGCAGTCCCGGCGCGATGGTAGCGGCGGACGGATTTGAACCGCCGACCAAGGGATTATGATTCCCCTGCTCTACCGCTGAGCTACGCCGCCTCGGGATCAGGACCACCCTGCGCAGGCGGCCCGGTCCACCGCGCCGGGAGGCGGTCAGATATAGTCCGGTCCAGGTCAAGTCAACATGATGCCCCACTTCCCGGCCTCGCCGTAGCCCCGCCTGCTTTTCCAGAGGTTTGCCTTCGGGCGTGCGGAGTGGTCGGATCGCGCGATGCCCGACCAGGTGCTGATCTACATCGTCAACATGCGCGAGTGGCTGGACTGGGCGCCGGCGCCGCTCGCCTCCGCCACCGTGCTGATGCTGGTGGCGCTGGTGGCGCTGGTCGCCTCGCGCCTGGTGACCGACCTGCTGCTGCGCGTTCCCGGCGAACGCGGCGCCTTCGTGCGCTCCTTCACCCGCGCGATCCGCCGCCCGATGCGCGGCTTCGTGGTGGTGGTCGCGGTCGGCTCCTCGTTGCCGGCGGCCGGGCTGCCGTATGAATGGTTCGCAGCCATAGGCCAGGGCCTGCTGGTGGCGCTGGTGCTGCTGATCGGCTGGGGTGCGGCGATTGCCGTGCGCATCCTGTGCGACGTCTATCTCGCCCGCTTCAAGACCGGCGAGGAAGACAACTTGCTGGCGCGCAAGCACTTCACCCAGGTCGGCATCCTGCGCCGCGCCGGCGACATCCTGATCTTCATGGTGACCGTCTCGGCCGCGCTGATGACCTTCGAGCCGGTCCGGCAGTACGGCGTCAGCCTGTTCGCCTCCGCCGGCGCCGCTTCGCTGGTGGTCGGCCTCGCCGCCCGGCCGCTGCTGACCAACCTGATCGCGGGCGTGCAGATCGCCATGACCCAGCCGATCCGGATGGAGGATGCGGTCATCGTCGAAGGCGAATGGGGCTGGATCGAGGAGATCACCTCCACCTACGTGGTGGTGCGGCTGTGGGACTGGCGCCGGATGATCCTGCCGATCTCTTACTTCCTGGAAAAGCCGTTCCAGAACTGGACCCACCAGTCCGCATCGCTGATCGGGACGGTGTTCTTCTTCCTCGACTATCGCGTGCGGCTCGACGGCCTGCGCGCCAGGCTGCTCGAGATCGTCAAGGAGAGCCCGCTCTGGGATGGCAAGGTCGTCAACATGCAGGTCAGCGACGTCACCGAGCACACGGTTCAGGTCCGCATGCTGGTGAGTGCGCGCAACGCGCCGCAGACCTGGGATTTGCGCTGCGAGATACGCGAGAAGATCCTGGTCTACCTGCAGCAGGAATGCCCGGAAGCCCTGCCGCGCACCCGCGTCGAATACACCTCGCCGCAGGATGGGGCGGGCAACGCCGCCTGGCCGATGCCGCACCGCCCGGCACAGCACGGACCGCCGGCTTCGGCGCCATAGCGCGGCAACGGCGGCCCGATGCCAGTCAGGCGTCGGAGAATTCGGGTTGCGAATTCGGCTCCTCGGGCTGCGGACGCTCCGCCTTTGGCTGGCGCTCGCGCCTGGGCTGCCGCTCCCGCCGCTCGCGGACCGGCGCCGGCACCGGCGCCGCGGTGTCACCGTCCGGCTGGCCAGCCGCTTCGGTCACGGCCTCCGATCCCGGCGGCTGGCCGGACGTCGCGCCGTAGCCCTCGATGCCCGGCAGCCGCGGCTCGAGCGGCGCGAAGTCCCGCCCGCGCTGGCTGACGCCCTCGGCCGCATCGTCGGGCTGGGTGTTGCGCTGAGGTTCGGGGCGCTGGACATCCGGATTGCCCTGGAAGCGATCGTTCTGGTAGCGCTCGCCTCTCCCGTCAGTGCGGCTGGCGTCATTGCGATTGCCGTCGCTGCGGTTGCCGTCGCCCTGGTAGCGCTCGCCACGCGGCTCGAACTGCCGCTCCGGCTGGCGCTCCTGGTAGCGATCGCCGTTGCGCTCCCCATTGCGATCCGGGGGCTGCGGCGTCGAGCCGGTGATCAGCGGATCCTCGCCGCGATCGTCCTGGTCCGTGTCCAGCGGCGACCGGCGCTGCTGGTTGGGCTGTGCGTACTGGCCACCGCCCTGGCCGGGCTGCTGCCCCGGCCCCTGTTGGGCGGCCTGGGCTATGGCGTTGAGGATACGAAAATAATGCTCTGCGTGCTGGAAGTAGCCTTCCGCCATGACGCGATCGCCTGAGCTGGTCGCATCGCGACCAAGCTGCAGATATTTCTCGAAAAGCTGCTGGGCGGTGCCGCGTATGCGCAGGTCCGGCCCGTTGCTGTCGAAGACATGGTTGCGATTGAGCGGGATCTGACCGTTATGATGACGGATCGGGCTGCCGCCGCCACCGCCGCCACCTGGACGATGATTGCGGCCTCGCATGCGTTTCATGTTCATCAGTCTGTCACAGCGCTTTCCTGATTGCCAAAGCCCGGCATGATCCGGCTGTCCCGGAAGCCACCTGCTCTGTGTCTCGCCCCGGATGGGCGCCATCGTGTTCGGAGTTCCCGGCTACGAGCGCCGGGCCAGCCCTCCGGCCAGGACCTGCTGCCACCCATCCGGGCGCTGCGACGATCAGATGACCGGTTCCCGACTATTATGTGGAGGCGTTCCTGTCTCAGGACGACAACGGCACGATACTTATCTAGCTATCCCGGGCTGCTCTGCCAAGTAATTTCTGGCTGCCCCGGTCAACCGGGTCATCCCTGCGCCCGGCTCAGGCCCTCGCCAGGGCGACAACGCGGACAATTCCGCCGAGATCAGGCCGGAGGTCCAGCAGTTGGAAGCCGGCATCGAGACCGAGTGCAATCACCGCCGCCTGCTGGTCCTGGCCGATTTCGAGCAGGATGATCCCGCCAGGCGTCAGCAGGCGGTCGACGTCGCCGAGGATGATCCGGTAGGCGTCCAGTCCATCCGCGCCGCCGTTGAGCGCCAGGTGCGGCTCGTAGAGGGCCACATCGGGCATGAGAAGCGGGATCTCGTCGGTCGCTATGTAGGGCGGGTTGCTGATGATGACATCGAACCCCGGTCCGGACAGCGCGTCGAGCCACCGGCCGCAGACCATCATCGCCCGCTCCGCGAGAGCGTTGCGGCGGGCATTGCCGGCGGCCAGGCGACACGCCTGCTGCGAAAGGTCGACGCCGACCCCGATCGCCTGTCCGTATTCCCCCAGGGCCGCCAGCAGCAGGCAGCCGCTGCCGGTGCCGAGGTCGAGCACGCGACGCACCCGGCCGCGGTCGGGCCGCAGCCGCAGCAGGCTCTCGATCACGGTCTCGCTGTCGCTGCGCGGGATCAGCGTGTCGCCGCTGACGTCCAGCTCCAGCGTCCAGAAACCCTGGCTGCCGGTGAGGTAGGCCAGCGGCTCGTGCGCCGCCCGCCGCAGCAGCAGGGCCTCGAAGCGGGCGCGCTGCTCCGCCGAAACCGCACGCCGGCCGGGCAACGCCATCGGGGATGCTCCGAGCACATGCGCGAGCAGGCGCCGCGACTCGTGACGAGCATCCTCGATCGATGCCGCCTGCAACAGGCGCTGGCCGTGCCCGATCAGCACAGACAGGCTCTCGTCGTGCGGGTCCATCGCGTCCTATCCTGCCGCCAGATGACTGAAGCCGTTCGCCTGTCGAGTCTCGCGCTGACGCTGTTGCTGGCCGCGCTGGCGCCCGCCCCGGCGCGCGCTGCGACGTTCACCGTGCATGACAAGCGGGCCGACCGGGAGTTGTCGGAGACCACCGAGTTGTATGTCGACGGCCAGCGGGTGGCGGCCTTTGCCCTCGATGCGGCGCACGACCAGATCAGCCTGCCGGTCACCGTGCCGCCGCTGCCGGGGCAGAGCAGCGCCGACCGGCACAGCTACGTCCTCTGCGGGCTGGTGACCGTGCGCAACGGCAGCGGCGCGCCGGAGGTGCACGAGGTCAACGGCACCGGCATCCTGCTCGACCCATCCGGCCGCAACTTCGAGGCGCTTGCGGCGGACAATTTTACCCTGTTCTACTTGGCCGACCCGACCAATACCGGGGCAGCCACCCACGCTCCCTGGCGGTCCGGCCTGTGCCACGCTGCAGTTTCCTAGTCAGCTATCCGTCTCCGCCAGCAGGGCCGCCTGCTCCTCCGAGGTGAGCGCGTCGATGAACTCGTCGAGGTCGCCCTGCATGACGCGGTCGATCTTGTACAGGGTGAGGTTGATGCGGTGGTCCGACACCCGGCCCTGCGGGAAGTTGTACGTCCGGATGCGCTCGCTGCGGTCGCCGGTGCCGACCTGCGACTTGCGGTCCGCCGCCCGGGTCGCATGGCTCTGCGACCGCTGCTGCTCGTAGAGCCGCGCCCGCAGGATCTTCATCGCCTTGGCGCGGTTCTTGTGCTGGCTGCGCTCCTCCTGCATCGCCACCACGATGCCGCTCGGCAGGTGGGTGATGCGCACCGCGCTCTCGGTCTTGTTGACGTGCTGGCCGCCGGCGCCGGACGCCCGATAGACGTCGATGCGCAGGTCGGCATCGTTGACCACCACGTCGACCTCCTCGGCCTCGGGCAACACCGCCACCGTCACCGTCGAGGTATGGATGCGGCCCTGGCTCTCGGTCGTCGGCACCCGCTGCACCCGGTGCACGCCGCTCTCGTATTTGAGCCGGGCGAACACGTTACGCCCGGTGACTTCGGCAATGCCCTCGCGCAGGCCGCCCAGCTCGCTCTCGTTGTAGTCCAGCAGCTCGAACCGCCAGCCCTTCGACTCGGCATACCTGCGATAGGCGCCGAACAGCTCGGCGGCGAACAGGCCGGCCTCGTCGCCGCCGGCGGCCGGCCGCAGCTCCAGGATCGCGCTGCGCGCATCGGCCTCGTCGCGCGGCAGCATGGCGAGCCGGATCTCGTGCCGCAGCCCCGGCAGCCGCTCGTGCAGCGACTGCAGCTCGGCCTGCGCCAGCTCGCGCATCTCCGGGTCGGCGAGCAGCGCGCTCGCGTTGCGTTCCTCGGCCTCGGCGTCGCGCAGCTCGTTGATGCGCGCGACCACGGCTTCCAGCTCGGCGAACTCGCGCGACGCACGGTTGAAGGCCTCGCCGGAGAGCGATCCGGACAGGGAGTTCCGCAATTCGTCCGACCGCGCAACGATGCGGTCCAGCCTCTGCTCGAAGTTCATTGGCGGCCGGCGATGTAGGCCGCGATGTCGTCGAGCGCCACCTCGGCCTGCTCGCCGGTGGCCAGCCGCTTCACCTGCGCCGCCCCGCGCGCGAGTTCGTCCTCGCCGAGGATCACCGCCCAGCCGGCGCCGATCCGGTTGGCGCGCTCCATGCGACGCTTGAGGTTGCCGCGCCAGGACTGCTCGGCCCGCAGCCCGGCGGTGCGCAGCGAGCGCAGCACGGCGATCGCGGCCTGCTGCGTCGCTTCTCCCGTTGGCAGCACCGCCACCGGCGCCGGTGTCGCCGGCGCCGAGGCCAGCAGCATCGCCAGCCGCTCGATGCCGCCGGCCCAGCCGATCGCCGGTGTCTGCGGGCCGCCCATCTCGGCGACCAGCCCGTCATAGCGGCCGCCGCCGAGCACCGTGCCCTGCGCACCCAGGCTGTCGGTGACGAACTCGAAGGCGGTGTGGCTGTAGTAGTCGAGCCCACGGACGATGCCGGGATTGACCCGGAACGGGACGCCGAACTGGTCGAGTCCGCGCCGCAGCCCGTCCCAGAACGCCAACGCCTGTGGCGTGAGGTGGGCGTCGATGCGTGGCGCCTCCGCCACCAGCGCCTGGTCGGACGGCGACTTGCTGTCCAGGATGCGCAACGGGTTGCGTTCCAGCCGCGCCTGGCTGTCGTCGGAAAGCTGTCCCGAAACCTCGCGGAAATAGCCGACCAGCGAGTCGCGCCAGGCGGCACGGCTTTCCGGATCGCCGAGCGTGTTCAGCTCCAGCACGGTGGCGTCCGCGATGCCGAGTGCGGCCAGGATGTCGCGCCCGAGCGCGATCACCTCGGCGTCGGCCAGCGGCTCGGCGGCCCCGATCAGCTCGGCGCCGATCTGGTGGAACTGCCGGTAGCGCCCCTTCTGCGGCCGCTCGTAGCGGAACATCGGCCCGGCATAGAACACCTTCTGCGGCAGCGACTGGGTCAGGCCGTTGCTGACCAGCGCGCGGCAGATCGCCGCCGTCCCCTCGGGACGCAGCGTCAGGCTGTCGCCGCCGCGATCGGTGAAGCTGTACATCTCCTTGGTGACGACGTCAGAGGTCTCGCCCAGGGTGCGCGAGAACACCCTGGTCTCCTCGAAGATCGGCGTCGCCCACTCGTCGAAGCCGTACAGGCCGCACACCCGGCGCGCGGTTTCCACCACGTGCGCGAAGCGGCGCTGGTCCTCGCCGATCAGGTCGCGGGTGCCGCGTACCGGCTGCGGTGCCTCTGCCAAGATACTCGACTGCCTCCGTTATTCCGCCGCCACCGCGGCAGTCCTGGCAGCAGCCTCGGCGGCTTTGGCGGCGTCCATCTCGGCCTGGATGATCTTCGCCTTGGCCTCGACCAGTTCCACGACGTGCTCGATCATCGCCTCGGCCGGCATGGTGTGGTCCTGCTTGCCGGCCGCATAGACCATGTGCCGGCCGGAGCCGCCGCCGGTGACGCCGATATCGGTCATCAGCGCCTCGCCGGGGCCGTTCACCACGCAGCCGATGATTGACAGCGAGAGCGGCGTCTCGATATGCGCGAGCCGCTCCTCCAGGGTCGCGACCGTCTGGATGACGTTGAAGCCCTGCCGTGCGCAGGACGGGCAGGAGATGATCTTGACGCCGCGATGGCGCAGGCCGAGCGACTTCAGGATGTCCCAGCCGACATGCACCTCCTCCTCGGGCTCCGCCGAGAGCGACACCCGCACGGTGTCGCCGATGCCGGCCCAGAGCAGCGCGCCGAGCCCGATCGAGGACTTGACGGTACCGGCGCGCTTCCCGCCGGCCTCGGTGATGCCGATATGCAGCGGGTGGTCGCAGCAATCGGCGAGCTGCTGGTAGGCGGCCACCGCGAGGAACACGTCGGACGCCTTCACGCTGATCTTGAACTCGTGGAAGTCGTGGTCCTGCAGGATCTTGGCGTGCTCGAGCGCGCTTTCGACCAGCGCCTCCGGGTTCGGCTCGCCGTATTTCTCCAGCAGGTGGCGCTCCAGCGACCCGGCATTGACGCCGATGCGGATCGAGCAGCCATGCTCGCGTGCCGCCCGCACCACCTCGCGCACCCGCTCCGGACTGCCGATGTTGCCGGGATTGATGCGCAGGCAGGCAGCGCCCGCGCGGGCCGCCTCGATGGCGCGCTTGTAGTGGAAATGGATGTCGGCGACGATCGGCACGTTCACCTCGCGCACGATCTCGGCGAGTGCGGCGGTGCTCTCCTCGTCCGGGCACGACACCCGCACGATGTCCACGCCGGCGATCTCGGCACGGCGGATCTGCGCGATGGTGGCCTGTGCGTCGTGGGTGAGCGTGTTGGTCATGGTCTGCACGGTCACCGGCGCATCGCCGCCCACCGGCACGCGGCCGACATGGATCTGGCGTGACTTGCGACGCTCGATCTGCTGGTAAGGACGGTAGCTCATGGCGCGTTGCTCCGGATGCGACGGAGCCGCCGGCCGACACGATCAGCCTGGACTCCGGATGGGACCGCCCGGGTGATCGCCCGGATGGCAGATGGTCCTGCGCGGCTTCCTGCCAGGAACCGCCCGGCTTGGCCAGGGGCGCGTGCTGTCGGCGCCGTCACGGCGCCGGTCTGTGGCCGGAGGGCGACGCCCCGGACGCGCCGGCAGGTCCGGAGAGGCCGGCATCCAGGGCATGCACGGCGGCGGGATCGAGCGAGAGGTTGCGCCGCACCGCGCCGGAGCGGCCCAGCGCGGGTCCGATGACGTCACCAACCGCGAGCGCCAGGCCACCGGCATTGCCGGTGGTGAGCGTGAGCGGCGGCGTCGCGACGGGCACGATCCAGGTGTCGCCCGGAGCCAGCACATGGTCATAGACCACCGTGCCATCGGCCTTGCGGACCTGCACCCAGGTCGCCGCCAGCGCCTTCAGGGTCACCCCGACAGTCACCGCCGGCACGATCGGCGATGGCAAGGCGGCCGCGGGCGCCGCGGCCGGCCTCGGTTCGGGCGTCGGTAGCGCAGGTGCGGCAACCGGCTGCGGTGCCGCTTGCGCCACTGTCGGAGCCGGCAGCGGCACCGCGGCCATCTTTGCGGGCATCTGGACAGCCGCAGATGTCCGCGCGGGCGGCGGAGCTGGTGGCGACAGCATGGCGTCCGGCACCGGCGGCACCGCCTGCACGGTCACCGCGTCGCGGGCGCTGAACACATACCAGCCGGCATAGGCGCCAATCAGCAGCACGACGCCGAGCAGGATGGCGGCGCCGGCCGGCACGCCGCGCTCGGGCACCGGGGACGGGAAGCTGAGGTCGGGGTGGCCGAGGGAGCCGCGGCTCTCCCGGCGCAATCGTTCGACAGCCTCCTGCGCATCGAGACCCAGGGCGGCCGCGTAGCTGCGCAGGAACCCGATCGTGTAGGTGCCGCTGGGTAGGCCGTCCGAGCGCCCTTCCTCCAGCGCCTGCAGGTAGGACCGCCGGATGCGCAGCCAGTCCGCGACCTCGCCGAGATCCCATCCGAGCTGCTCGCGCTGCCGGCGCAGGCTGTCGCCCACCTGGGTCAACTGCGGAGCGGAGGCTGGGGCGGGCTGCTCCACCTGCCGCCTGATCATCGTCAAGTCACCCCTGGTCAGGTCCGCCGACGATCCTAGTCCAGCCCGCCGCCAGTTGGTATCGCTTCCGTCATCAACCGACAAATTAAACCGCAACTACAACGGACAAGGCCGATATTCCAGGGCCTCGCAGCGCCCGGCTTCAGGCCGCGCCCTGCTTCAGGCGGTCGCGAAACGCCTTCCGGAACTTGCTCACCTTGGGGGCGATCACCACACGACAATAGCCGGCGCCGGGATGCAGCGCGAAGTAGTCGAAATGTTCGGCCTCGGCCGGATAGAATGTCGGCAGCGGCGCAATCTCGGTCACGATCGGCGCGTCCCACGTGCCCGTCGCCGCAATCTCGTCGCGCACGGCTAGCGCGATCCGGCGCTCCTCGTCGCCCTCCGCGAAGATCACAGAGCGATATTGCGTACCGACATCGTTACCCTGCCGGTTCGGGGTAGTCGGGTCGTGGATCGTAAAGAACACCCGCAACAGGTCGGCATAGCTCAGCACCGCCGGATCGTAAGTGATACGGACCACCTCCGCATGGCCGGTGGTGCCGCTGCACACCGCCTCGTAGCTCGGATTTTCGGTCCGGCCGCCGGCATAGCCGGAGAGCACGGCGCTGACGCCCTCGAGATCCTTGTAGACCGCCTCGACGCACCAGAAACAGCCGCCGCCCAGTACCGCATCGGCCATCATGACCCCCTTCTTGTAAGTGCGGCTCTACATGGCGATCCTGGGCGGGCGCGAAAAGTCCCGGCTTCGACGGCGACGGCGCGGGTCATGCATGGCCGGGGGCATTCGAAGCGGGCGCCGGAACCGCCTGGATGGATCAGACGATGAGGCGATATGACAGGAGACGTGGCGATGCCCAGCAACCCACTTGAAGAAGACCACGAACGCGATCACCGCATCCGCGAGCGCGCCTACCATCTGTGGGAGGCCGAGGGCCGACCGCCCGGCCGCGAGGCCGACTACTGGGAGCGGGCGCGCGAACTCGACGGCATGGAGTCCGCGGGCGAGACCGGTCAGTTGCAGAACCCGATCGCGGCCGGCGCGGATCCGCTGCTGGAGGATCCGGTCGAGGAGGCGTTCCTGCAGGATAATCTCGGCGAGTTCCCCGACCGCTTTGCCGACCAGGGCGAGAGCCACCGGTGCCGAAGGGGCGCCCACCGAGCCACAAGGCGAAGTCCGAGCCGGTCCCTGCATCGAAGCCGGCAAAGAAGGTCGAATCTGCCGCGAACAGAGGCGGCAAGGCGAAGCCGCCGACAGCTCCAACCGCAAAAAAAGCCAAGCCCAAGTAGCACTAAGCGAAGCCTAGCGCGGAACCACCACCGTCCCGTCCTTGGTGGTGGTGTCCGGGTGGATTACCGGCATGCTCTTGGCCGGAATTGCAGGCGCCGGACGGGACATCTTCGGATCGACCCGGCGTGGCGGCTTCACGACACCGGAGGGCGGCATCCCATTGGTCTTCGGCACCGTCTGCGCCGCCGCCACTCCGCAGAGCGACGCGAAAACTCCCGCCAGGAGCAACGGCACTACATACCGGCCCGGTCGCAACGTCACCATGCGGATGCCTCCCGGCCACTTGCCTATCCTGGGTGCCAACGACGGGCCGGGTGCGGCGGTTGCCCCGCTTCAGTAGCTGCCGACGAAGCGATCCGGCAGGCGCCACAGCTCGTCGCCGCTCAGATGCAGGTCGATGCGGAACAGCGCACCGCGGCGGCTCGCCGCACTCTCGATCACCAGCGCCTGCCAGTGCGCCAGGGTGGCATCGTCGGGTGCCAGCGTCACGTCGGTGCGCTGCGGCAGGGCCGGCGATGCCGTGCAGCATTCCGGTCCAGTTGGCATCGTCGACGCGCTGGTGCGATCCGGCATCCGGCCGGCTCCAGGCCTGCGCCCGGGTCCGTGCGAGCCGCAGCAGGCCCGATCGCATGTCCGCGTAGCGCAGGTGGAACAGGAACAGCGTCGCGAAGTCCGGCCCCGCATCGATATTGTGGAAGCCCGGGCGCCCAGGCGACGGCGCGGCGGATCAGCACCGGCTTGCACATCGAGGAGCTGAACCGCAGCCAGCGTCGCTGCCGGCTGACCGGCCGGCGCCAGTCGAGGCCCGGCTCGTCGTCCGGCCGGTGCACCACGTCGAGGCCGATCGCGGTGACGACGGCATCCCGGCTCAGTTGCGCGGCGAACTCGATCAGGGACGCGTGCAGCGTCGGGTCGGCCACCAGCAGCTCGTCCACGTCGACATAGACGACGCTCTCGTACCAGGTCAGCAGGGATGCGCAGAACCGCGAGATGAAGCCGGATCGCCGGTCGTCGTCCTGCGGCGAGCGCGGGATGCGCAACAGGTTGAGCTCCGGCGGCAGTCGCTCGGCATCGGTGCTGCCGTCGTCGCTGCCATGGTCGACGACATAGCACCGCGCGGAGCCTGCCTGCGCGGCGTAGTGACGGATCCAGACCGGCAGGAAGTCCGCCTCGTTATAGACCATCGTGACGATTGCGAGCGGAGCGCGAACCGCGTCCTGGATCATGAGCCGAACCTTGCGCAGATCACCGGCCGGGTGGCGGCCTTGACCCGCAATGGCAGCCTGTTCATACGTCTTTAGCATGGGTCCTATGCAAAAGCTTCAGACCACTGATGGTGGCGCCCGCTCCGGCAGCCGCATGATGCTGCGAAAACCGACCGCTCATATCGAGGCCGAGATCGCCTCGCACGGCCTGAAGCGCACGCTGGGCCCGATCAACCTCACCATGCTCGGCGTCGGCTCCACCATCGGCGCCGGCATCTATGTCATGACCGGCAGTGCTGCCGCCAACTATGCCGGGCCGGCGGTGCTGATCTCGTTCCTGATCGCGGGCCTCGCCTGCGTGTTCACCGCCCTCTCCTATGGCGAACTGGCCTCGGTGATGCCGGTCAGCGGCTCGGCCTACACCTACGCCTATGCCGCCGTCGGCGAGGTGTTCGCCTGGACCACCGGCTGGCTGCTGCTGCTCGAATACGGCATCTCGACCGCGGCGGTGGCGGCCGGGTTCTCCGGCTACGCCACCAGCCTGCTGCATGATTTCGGCGTCGACGTGCCGCTCTGGCTGCACACGCCGCTGCTGCTGACCAGCCATGACGGGCCGCTGACCACGCTGGTGATGGGCGGGGGTCTGGATCTCGTGGCCGCCTTCGCCAGCCTGCTGGTCACTGGCATCCTGGTGATCGGCGTGACGGAAAGCGCCACCGTCAACACCGTCATCGTGTTCATCAAGGTCTCGGTGCTGGTGATCTTCGTGGCCCTCGGCATCTCGGCGGTGCATCCGGCCAACTGGGTGCCGTTCATCCCGCCCAGCCAGGGTGGTTTCCGCTTCGGCGTGCCGGGCGTGTTCCGTGCCGCCTCGGTGATCTTCTTCGCCTATGTCGGCTTCGAGGCGGTCTCGTGCGCTGCCGCCGAGGCGCGCAACCCGAAGCGCGACGTGCCGATCGGCATCCTCACCTCGCTGGCGATCTGCACCTTTACCTATCTCTGCGTCGCCGCCGTGCTGACCGGCATCGTGCCGTACCGGGAGCTCGGCGTCGCCGACCCGCTGGCGATCGCGGTCGACGCCATGCACCGGCCGTGGCTCGCCTACCTGATCAAGATCGGCGCCGTCACCGGGCTGTGCTCGGTGATGCTGGTGCTGCTCTACGGCCAGTCGCGCATCTTCTACACGATGTCGCGCGACGGGCTGCTGCCGCGCGCCTTCCACACCCTGCACCCGCGATACCGCACGCCGTGGATCGGCACCATCATCGTCGGCGTGGCGAGTGCGACGGCGGCGGCCACCCTGCCGATCGACATCATCAGCGACCTGGTCAGCCTCGGCACCACGGTCGCCTTCGGCATCGTCAGCTTCACCGTGATCTGGCAGCGCAATGCCCGCCCCGACCTGGTGCCGCCGTTCCGGGTGCCGCTCGGGGCGTTGCGCGTACGCGGCGTGTGGATCGGCATCGTGCCGTCGCTGGGCATCCTGTTCTGCGTCGTGATGGCGGCACCGCTGCTGATCGACCTGGTCACCGAGCTGTTCACCGGCAACCCGGTGCCGGCCCTGCTGCTGTTCGGCTATGCGGCACTGGGGGGGCTCTGCTATCTGTTCTACGGCATGCGGCATTCGACTTTGGGCCGCGAGCTACGCCCCCGGCGCTGAACACACTCAGAAGCGGCTGGCCCATGCCCTGACGATGGCGGCAGTCCCGGCCGGCTTCGTGATCAGTCCGATATGCCTGACGCCCGGCACGATGTCGACCCGTATTCCGGGCCGGCCGGCAGCCAGGGCGCCCTGCAGCTTGCCGGCCAGGAAGATCTCGTCATCCGCGCCCTCCAGCGCCATCACTGGCCGCGAGATGCGGCGCAGGTCGCCGAGATAGTCGTCGTCCGGCTGGAAATTCATCAGCAACCGGTACGAGTAGTGCGCGACGAGGTGGTGCGGGTTGCCGGGCTCGAGCGCAAAGGCGACCACCGGCAGGCCATTGAAGGCGGTGACGCCAAGATGGTTGACCAGCAGGAGCGCCACGATGCGCGGCACCGCGACCGACACCCAGCCGCCCGAACCGGTGCCGGTCCGGGTGTTCGGGGCGTCATGGCGCAGGTATGGCGCCAGCAGGATGGTGCGGCTGAAGTGCTGACCCAGACGGCCGCCGGCGACCCTGAGCGCAAAGCCACCGCCGGACGAGAAGCCGATCAGCGTCGTCTCGCGCGGGCGATGGGCGCGTTCGAGGCTGCTCATCAGGTCGTCGAGATCGTTCTCGAGCTGGCCGATATAGCCGATGTCGCCATGCGGGCCGGAGCGGCCGTGGCCACGGACATCCGGGACGATGACGGTGGCACCCGCCGCCGCCAGTGCCTTGGCCACGGCGTGCATGCTGCTGGAGGAGCCAGCCGAGCCGTGGATCAGGACCACCAAGCGATCCGCATCGCCTGCGTAGCGGCGGTAGGCGAGGTCGGCGCCGTCTCGGGCGGTGTAGTGCAGGACCGGCGGCAGGTCGGAGAAATCGACCGTCTCGAACGGCGCGCTGACGCTCAGCAGCGGCGGCGGCGGCGTCGGACTGTCGAGCGCGACAATGCCCGCGAGCGCCGCGACGGCAAGCAGCACGACACCGACGATCACTCCGACCACATAACGCATGGAGCTGCCTCCCGGCCAAGCCAGCGTGTGACGGATCCGCAGAAACTTCCAGCGCAAGTGAACCGGGTCAACCGGCCGCCTTTCCCGCGTCCCGGGCTCGGCCTATGCATCGCCCGCAACCTGGCGAGAGACCCGATGAGCGCTGCGACTCTGGACCTGCCCTACGAGACCGGCGCGATCCTCGCTGCCCTGGATGTGCCGCGCGCGCGAATTGCCAAAGGCGCCCACAAGGTGCGCTCGCCGCTGACCGGCGAGGTGATCGCGCATGTCGACCATCTCGATGCGGATGCCGTGCGCGCCGTGGTCGGCGAGGCGCACGAGGCGTTCCTGCACTGGCGCCGGGTGCCGGCGCCGCGACGTGGCGAACTGGTGCGGCTGTTCGGTGAGGAGCTGCGCGCGGCCAAGGACGCGCTCGGGCGGCTGGTCTCGATCGAGGCCGGCAAGATCCCGTCCGAGGGTGCCGGCGAGGTCCAGGAGATGATCGATATCTGCGACTTCGCGGTGGGACTGTCGCGGCAGCTCTATGGCCTGACCATCACCAGCGAGCGCCCAGAGCACCGGATGATGGAGCAGTGGCATCCGGCGGGCGTGGTCGGTGTGATCTCGGCGTTCAACTTCCCGGTCGCGGTGTGGGCGTGGAACGCCGCCCTCGCCCTGGTCTGCGGCAACGCCGTGGTCTGGAAGCCGTCCGAAAAGACGCCGCTGGTGGCGCTGGCCACCATCGCTCTGTTCGAGCGCGCGGCGGCGCGGTTCGGCGAGACCCCGCCAGGCCTGTGCGGCCTGGTGCTCGGCGACCGCGAGGCCGGCAGCGCCCTGGTGGAGGATCGCCGGGTGCCGGTGCTGTCGGCGACCGGCTCGACCGCAATGGGCCGCATCGTCGGCCGGGCGGTGGCCGAGCGCTTCGGCCGCGCCATCCTTGAACTCGGCGGCAACAACGCCTCGATCGTCTGCCCGTCGGCGGACCAGGAGCTGGCGTTGCGCGCAGTGGCGTTCGCCGCGATGGGCACGGCGGGCCAGCGCTGCACCACGCTGCGGCGGCTGATCGTGCATGAGAGCATCCACGGCTCCTTCATCGCCCGGCTGCGCTCGGTCTACGAGCAGGTCAGCGTCGGCAATCCGCTGGTGGACGAGGCGCTGGTCGGGCCACTGATCGACCATGCCGCCTACAAGGGGATGCAGGCGGCGCTGAAGCGGGCGCGCAAGGCGGGTGGCACCGTCTATGGCGGCGAGCGTCATCCGGTCGAGGGCTGCGAGGACGCGTACTACGTGCGCCCGGCGCTGGTGCTGATGCCCGAACAGGCCGGCCCGGTGGTCGAGGAGACCTTTGCGCCGATCCTGTATGTGCTGATATACAACGATTTCGAGCAGGCGCTGGCGCTGCAGAACGGCGTGCCGCAGGGGCTGTCATCCTCCATCTTCACCCGCGACCTGCGCGAGAGCGAGCTGTTCCTGTCCGCCGTCGGATCCGACTGCGGCATCGCCAACGTCAACATGGGGCCATCGGGTGCCGAGATCGGCGGCGCTTTCGGCGGCGAAAAGGAGACCGGCGGCGGTCGCGAGTCGGGCTCGGACTCCTGGAAGGCCTACATGCGGCGCAGCACCAGCGCGATCAACTACGGCTTGACGATGCCGCTGGCGCAGGGAGTGAAGTTCGACATCGATGGCGGCGCGCCCTGATCCAGGCAGGTTGCCGCGGAGGCATCGGACTGCTGCCGGTAGAGCGCCACCTCGTCCAGGATCGCGCAGCCGAGCGCCGCTTCCAAAGCAGCACGGCGCGGCGCCGGCTTCATGCCCTCCCGGGCGCTGTCGCCCAGGTTCGACCGGAAGATGCCGGCGGCGCTGACCGGCAGGAAATCCTCGTACAGGATCGGCTCGGCCACCATGGCGCCCTGCGCCAGGGCGGTTGGAAGGTCCGCGCCCGGTGCCGCCGGACGATCCGTCTTCCGGTAGCGATAGAAGGCCAGGCCATGTTCACGTAATGCGGCATGATCATCCGGCAATTGGCTGATTGTGTTGTGTTTATCAGAGGCCAGCCACGCATCGTAGGCCGCTCGCCCGGTCTCGGTCAGCGCCACCCCGCGCTGCTCGATCTCCCCGAAGCGGGCGGTATGTAGGCCCGCGCTGCCGTTGAAGCGCACCGGCTCGGTCAGTGCCTTGAAGCTGGTCTGTCGCAGCAGGACCGGGCATCGCCGCGTCGGCGGCCCCTCGATCTGCTCCTTGGCCGGCAGCCCGCGCTCGAGCATTGCCGCCTGCGCCGCGTCGATATCGAGCACGCGCGGCGTCAGGTGGTTGATATGCGGGCCGCTGAAACAGACCACGTCGGCGACCAGCGGGTGCGCCTGGCGCAGCGCGGCGTAGGTCGCGGCATCGACGGTGGCGTCCGCCTGCCAGCGGAAGGTCTCCAGCGCCTCGCGGATGAACGCCTCGGAGGCCGCCGCATCCAGGGCGCCCTCGTGCTCGAACCGCTCGATCAGCGCCAGCGCCCCCGGGGTCACGATCCGGCGCCGCGCCAGGATCACCCGGGCGGTCTCGCGCAGGTCCGCATCCGCGATCAGCTCCAGGCGCAGCAGCGAGGTGAACACCCGGAACGGGCTGCGTGCCAGCGATGCCGGATCAATCGCCCGGAATGCGGTCGAATGCACCGGCACCCCGGCGGCTGCGAGATCGTAATAGCCGACCGGGACCATGCCGAGCACCGCGAACAGCCGCCGCAACAGTCCGAGTTCCGCCGGCGTGCCGACCCGGATCGCACCGTGCCGCTCCTGGTCGAGCCGGGCGCGCTCGTCCTCGTCGAACGACGCGGCCAGTGCCGGGTCGGCGTCCAGCACCCGGGCGTTGATCGTCGAGACCAGCTCGACCAGCTCGCCGTAGCGCGGCACCTCGCGTCGGTACATCGCCGACATCGCCTGCGAGAACTGCCGACGCCGCCGGTCCGGATCCACCACAACCACCACCTCCCTGGAGACCGTCTGATAATGCTACTAGGGTGGTCTGCCGGCCCGCTTACCCCGGCTCCGGTGCTCGGAAAGTCACGCCGGGCGGCGCCAAGATGCGCCTCTGGCTCACCCCAGCGCACTCTCATACGGTCTCTCGGAGCCACGCAACAGCCGCGCGAGCCTGAGCAGGATCGCCGCGGTCGCGCCCCAGATATCATGGTCGGGATGCGGCCATGACCAGGAGCCGTGTCGCAGCCCGCCCTCGATCAGCCGCGGCGCGTCCGGGTCCAGCAACTGCTGCAGGGGCATGCCGAAGATGATGTCGACTTCGGCGGGCGACGCCAACCATCGCGCCTCCGCCGACAGCACGCCCACCACCGGGGTGATCAGGAAGTTGCTCGCATGCGTCCATTGCACCGGCAGCCGGCCGAGCAGGCTGACGGTTGCGGGATCCAGGCCGATCTCCTCCCTGCGCCTCGCGCAGCGCGGTCTCGGCGGGAGTGCGGTCAACCGCATCGAGACCGCCGCCGGGGAAGCTCACCTGCCCGGAATGGCTGCGCAGCAGCGCCGAGCGACGCGTCAGCAGCACCACCGGCTCCGGCGCCGGCACGATCGGCACCAGCACCGCCGCGTGGCGCGGCAGGCGGCTATGCGGGGGCGCGTCGCCCGGGCTGCGCCGCAGCAGCGTGTCCCACCCGGGCATGTCCGCCGGCGGCAGGTCGGTCAGGCGCCGGCGCAGCCAGGCTTCGTCGAGGACCGGATGCGGCGGGTTGCCGGGTTCGTATGCCGGCCTCATGCGGGGCGCTGCACCGCCTCTGCGGCCGGACTGTCGCGCAGCGCACGGGCCTGGGTCCAGGCCCGGAACCGCTGGCGCATGCCGCGTTGCGCCGGCACCTCGACCAGATGATGCAGCAGACTGGCGCACCCCTGGATCACCACGAACAGGCAAAGCGCCGCCGGGACCGGATGCCGGAACAGGGCGAGCCGGTTCGAGATCTCCGGTCCCCACAGCATCAGGATGAAGGCGTGGCACATGTAGACGGCAAACGAGGTCTCCCCGAGATAGAGGCACACACGCTCGATCCGTCCCAGGGCGCCGGTGGCGCGGCGGGTCCGCAGCGACAGCAGCAGCAGCAGCCAAACGATCGCAGCCAGGAACAGTGCGACCTGGCTGGTAAAGGCGAAACCCACCGCCGCCAGCCATCCCGCGACCAGGCCCAAATCTCGGGAGCGGTCGAGCCCCGCATGGCCATGGCGGAGCGCCGTCCGCAGCAGCGCGCCGAGACAGAACTCCAGCAGCACCCGCGGCAGCACCATGGTGCCTCTGAACAGCAGGTGCGCCTCCGCCAGGCAGAAGATGACGGCGGCAAGCAGCCCGGCTGCGGCCCAGGCCCGCACCGGATGCAGGCGCGACAGCGAGAGGAACAGCAACGGCGCCAGCAGGTAGGCGGCGAACTCGCTGCTGATCGACCAGGAGGGCACGTTCCAGGCGGCCTCGCGGCCCCAGCGGAACCAGCCATGCAGCAACGCCAATTGCCGCAGCAGGCCCGGCAACCGATCGGCGGAGAACGGCACGCCGGCGCCGGACTGATGCGGATGGGTCAGCCTGAAGGCCGCCACCACAAGGACGAAGGCGGCCAGCATCGCGAGGTGCAGCGGGTAGATGCGGGCAAGCCGGCTGACCAGGAAGTCGGCCGTGCCGTAGGGGCGGTCGCGGTCGATGATCACCGGATGGACATGGCAGAGCACGAAGCCGGACAGCACGAAGAAGCCATCGACCGCGACGATGCCCTTGGCGATGAACGGAGCATGCGGGTCGAGATGGAACGGCGCGGTCGGCGCGAAATGGAACAGCACCACCCACCAGGCCAGCAGCCCGCGAATCGAGGTCAGAGCGGGCAGTTCGTGCCGTCCGAGACGGTCGATCGCCCCGATGTTCGTCGCATTATCTGGCGGCAAGGCATCGGCCTTCTGTCGTGATCGGAGCGGCGAGGCGGGTGGGTCGCCGAGTATCGACGCGGGCGATCGCGACAGGCAACCACGCAGCCGGTCTTGTTTTTGAGGGCGGCGTGCGAGGGTTGCGGTCGAAGCGGTTCGGTTGCACTGTCCGGCAGCCACTTTTACTGGATCCGACGCGAGCGCCCGCCGGAAGCCCGCACCAGCGGGCACCCGCCAGGATCTCGATCCGAGCCACCGGAATGCCCATGATGCGCCAGACCCGCCTGACCCGTCCGCTGCTGCTCGTTGGCGCCCTGGCCTGCCTCGGCATGCTGCCGCTGGCGGCGCACGCGCAGATGAGCGTCGGCAGCGGCGGCGGCGGCGGCGGCGGTGACGAGGCCGCCGCCGAGGAGGCCAAGGCGGCTGCTGCGGCCGCGGCACCCCCGCCCGCGCTGCCGGGCGCGGTGCCGAGCGACGAGGCGGCGCCGCGCGGGCACGCGGCGCTCGACGTCAACCCGAATGCCGCCCTGTTCGACGCGATCAACCGCGGCGACCTCACCGCCGCCAAGGATGCGCTGTCACGCGGCGCCGACCTGCAGGCGGTCAACATCCTGGGCCAGAAGCCGCTCGACATGGCGATCGACCTCAACCGCAACGACATCACCTTCGTGCTGCTGTCGATGCGCGGCACCGAAGGCGCCGATGGCGGCACCCAGATCGCCTCGGCGCAGGGCGGCAATGCCGGCGGCGTGGCGGTCGAGGCCAGCGCCGCGCGCCGCCGTTCACCGCTGCAGGAAGCGGCCGATTTGCGCGCCCACCGCCTCGCCGAGAACGGCGGCACCGCGAGGCCCGAGATCGGCTTTCTCGGCTTCGGCGGCAGCTAGGGACAGGTCGCGACCGGTCCCGGGCGCGGGTGCGGACCAGCGTGAACCCGATTGCGACTGGCATCGCGGTCGTCCTGCTGGCCGCCGCGGCCGCCAGCTTTGCGCTGCTGCACCAGCCGGTCCTCGCTGGCTTGCTGGCGCTGACCGCTTTTCTGACGCCGTCCAGCCTGCGCATGGCGCGCCAGTGGGAACGCGCGGTCGTGCTGCGCGCCGGCAAGCTTCAGGGTGCCCGCGGCCCCGGCCTGTTCATGATCATCCCGGTGGTGGACAGTGTCGCCGGCATGGTCGATCTGCGCATCCAGACCACGCCGATCGCCACCGAGCAGACGCTGACGCGCGACACCACGCCGGTGGATGTGGATGCGATCGTGTTCTGGAAGGTGGCCGATCCGGAGCGCGCGATCACCGTGCTGATGGACTATGTTGGCTCGGTGTCGCTGGTGGCGCAGACCAGCCTGCGCGAAATGATTGGCGCCACCGACCTCGCCACCCTGCTGGAGGACCGCAAGCATATCGACACCGTGCTGCGCGACAGCATCGCGGCGAAGATCGGCGACTGGGGCATCACCGTGCAGGGTGTGGAGATCCGTGACGTGATGCTGCCGCGCAGCCTGCAGGATGCGATGAGCCGCCAGGCGCAGGCCGGTCGCGAACGGATGGCGCGGGTGACGCTGGCCGCCGCCGAGCGCGAGGTCGCAACCGAGCTCGAGGAGGCTGCGCGCACCTACGACCGCTCGCCGACGGCGCTGCAGATCCTGCAGATCAACCGCATCTACGAGATGAACAAGGATCGCGGCGCCACCATCCTGCTTCCCACCTCGATGGCAGACAGCATGGCGCGCCAGGTGGCAGTCGCGATGGCGGCGACGCAGGCCGCGGCGCCACCGCCGACGCCACCTGGAGAGGAGCGCCCGGCGTGAGCGCCGAGGCCCCCACCCGCATCGTGCTGGCGCGACGTCCGTCCGGTGCCCCGGTGCCGGCGGACTTCCGCATCGAGACCATGCCGATCCCGCAGCCCGGCCCCGGCGAGGTGCTGGTGCGGGTGCTGTACCTGTCGCTCGACCCGTACATGCGCGGCCGCATGAGCACCGCGAAGAGCTACGCAGCACCGGTGGAGATCGGCCAGGTGATGGTGGGCGAGACGGTCGCCGAGATCGTGCAGGGCAGTATCGCGGGCTTTGCCCCGGGCGACGTCGTGCGCTGCCATGCCGGCTGGCAGTCGCATGCGGTGCTGCCGGCGGACCGGCTGCACCGGATCGATGCGTCGCTGGCCCCGGTCAGCAACGCACTCGGGGTGCTCGGCATGCCGGGCTTCAGCGGCTGGGTCGGCCTCGACCGGATCGGCCGGCCGAAGCCCGGCGAGACGCTGGTGGTGGCGGCCGCGACCGGTCCGGTCGGCGCCACCGTCGGCCAGGTTGCCAGGCTGCGTGGCGCGCGCAGCGTCGGCATCGCCGGCGGCGCCCGCAAATGCGCGGCGCTGATCGAGGAGTTCGGCTTCGACGCCGCCATCGACCACCGCGCGCCGGACTTCCCGGCCAGGCTGGCCGACGCCTGCCCGGACGGCATCGACGTCTATTTCGAGAACGTCGGCGGCGCGGTGTTCGACGCCGCCTTCCCGCTGCTCAACCGCTTCGCGCGGGTGCCGGTCTGCGGCGTGGTCGCGACGTATAACGGCGCCGGCGCAGACGCGCATGGCCCGGACCGGGTGCCGGCGCTGCTTGGCGCGATCCTGCGCCGCAGCCTGACCGTCCAGGGCTTCATCAACCACGACTTCATCGACCGCTATGACGCGTTCCAGACCGAGATGTCGGCCTGGGTGAGGAACGGCGACGTGCGCACGCGAGAGGACATCGTCGACGGACTTGCGAATGCGCCCGACGCCTTCATCGGCATGCTGGAAGGCCGCAATTTCGGCAAGCTGCTGATCCGGCCCTGACGCTCACTTGTCCGCTTCCCGCGGGCTCCTCAGGGTCAGCGACAGCGCGTGCAGTCCGCTGCTGAACTCCGCCTCCAGCGCCTCGTGCACCAGGCGCGAGCGCTGCACCCGGCTGACGCCTTCGAATTTCGCGCTGACCAGCAGCAACGCGTAGTGCGTCTCGCCCCCGCCTCCGCCCTCCCGCACCCCTGCTTCCCGTACGCCCGCATGCCCGGCATGGCGTGCGCTCTGGTCCTCGATCACCAGCGTTCGCGGCTGGAAACGCTGCTCGATCACTGCCCGGAGCCGCTGCTCGCGCGTGGTTCCTGTCAAGCCCATCATCATCCCCCGTTGCCTCTTGCACCCCATGCCGACGGGCGCACATAAACGCCCTGATGATCCCCAGGACCCCGCGACACCGGACTGCGCGCCACAGGGCCTTCGACCCCGACCCGGATGCTCCGGGCCGGCTCTGCGACATGCCGGACTGCACCGAGGCCGCCGGCTACCGTGCGCCGCGTTCCCGCGACAGCCTGAACGAATACTGGTGGTTCTGCCTGGCGCATGTCCGCGAGTACAATGCGCGCTGGGACTTCTACAAGGGCATGAATCCCGGGCAGATCGAGGCGCACCTGCGCGCCGACGTGTCGTGGAACCGGCCGTCCTGGCGGCTCGGCCATCTCGGCGGCGGCCATGCGGCGCGGGCCTTCGAGGAGGAGGCGATCCTCGACCCGCTCGGGCTGCTGAACGGCCACGCGGCGCGACGTGCGAATGCGAGACCGGCCGACCAGCGACCGGCCGAGCTGCGCCAGCCGCTCGACACCCTCGGCCTGCCCTGGCCGGTCTCGATGCAGGAGCTCAAGAGCCGCTACAAGACGCTGGCCCGGCGCCATCATCCGGATGCCAACGGCGGCGACCGCGCGGCCGAGGAGCGGCTCAAGACCATCAACGTGGCGTACACAACGCTGCGCAGCCATCTTCAGGGCCAGCGGCAAACCGGTCTCGCCGAGGCGGGTTGAACCATCATCGGCCGCGGCCTTCCGGGGCGAGCGTGGCGATTGTGTGCACAGGGTAGCAGGACAGCCTCATGGATGAGATCGCCGACCTGTCGGGAGCCGGCAACGAGGCAAGAGCCGGAGGGCGGGGTGAGCCCGGTTTCGCCGCCACCTCCTCGCTCGGCCTGCCGGACATCCGGCTGCCGGCGCGAGAAACCTTCGGCATCGACAGCGACATCGACGTCCCTGCCTTTTCGATGCGCACCGAGCATGTGCCGGAGATCGACACCGCATATCGATTCGACCGCGAGACCACGCTGGCGATCCTGGCGGGGTTCGCCTTCAATCGCCGCGTGATGATCCAGGGCTATCACGGCACCGGGAAATCCAGCCACATCGAGCAGGTGGCGGCGCGGCTGAACTGGCCCTGCATACGCATCAACCTCGACAGCCATATCAGCCGCATCGACCTGGTCGGCAAGGACGCCATCGTGCTCAAGGATGGCAAGCAGATCACCGAGTTCCGCGAGGGACTGCTGCCCTGGGCGCTGCAGCACGCCTGCGCGCTGGTGTTCGACGAATACGATGCCGGGCGTCCGGACGTGATGTTCGTGATCCAGCGCGTGCTGGAGGTCGAGGGACGACTGACGCTGCTCGACCAGAACCGGGTGATCCGGCCGCATCCGGCGTTCCGGCTGTTCGCCACCGCCAACACGGTCGGGCTCGGCGACACCACCGGGCTCTATCATGGCACCCAGCAGATCAACCAGGGCCAGATGGACCGCTGGAACATCGTCACCACGCTGAACTACCTGCCGCACGCGCAGGAGACCGCGATCGTGCTGTCCAAGATGGGCTGGGACGGGCGCAACTCCGCCACCAAGCGGCGGGTCGAGAGCATGGTGGCGCTGGCCGACCTGACGCGGGCGGGCTTCATCAACGGCGACATCTCGACGGTGATGTCGCCGCGCACTGTCATCACCTGGGCCGAGAACGCGCAGATCTTCGACGATCTCGGCTTCGCGTTCCGGCTTACCTTCCTCAACAAGTGCGACGAGGCGGAGCGGCCGACGGTGGCCGAATACTACCAGCGCTGCTTCAACGAGGAACTCGCCACGTCGCTGCCGACGCCGGCCGTCATGCAGGCGCGCGCCCGCTAGCATGAGCGGACGCAACGACCCGAACGGCCGCGCCGAGAGCTTCAAGCGCGCCACCGCCGGCGCGTTGCGTGCCATCGGCGGCAAGCCGGACGTGCAGGTTACCTTCCAGGCCGGCCCCGGCAACGTGGTCGGCAACCGCGTGCGACTGCCGCAACCGACGCGTGCCTTGTCGGCGCCCGACATTGCCCGCCTGCGCGGCGCCGCCGACGCCGCCGGGCTGCGGCTGCGCCACCATGACAGCCGCGTGCATGCCGCCCGCACGCCCGCCCCGCGCGAGGCGCGCGAGGTGTATGACGCGCTGGAGCAGGCCCGCATCGAGGTGGTCGGCGCCCGGCACATGGCGGGCGTCGCCGCCAACCTGCAGGACCGGCTCGCGCAGGAATGCGAGCAGGGCGGCTATGACCGCATGACGCGCAGGGAGCAGTTGCCGGTGGCCGCCGCCCTCGGGCTGCTGGCGCGCGAGCGCATGTCGGGTAGGCCGTCGCCACGCCCGGCGCAGGCGGTGCTGGCGCAGTGGCGCGATGCGATGGGCGAGAACGCCGATGCGGCTCTCGACGAGCTGGCGCGTGCGCAGGACGACCAGGGCGACTTCACTCGCGCCGCCCGCCGGCTGCTCGCCGCCTACGACCTTGCCGAAGCGGAAGTGGAGGCCGAGGAGGAGCAGGACGACAGCGCGCAGTCCGACCAGGACAGCGAGGAGCAGGGTGGCGACAAGCCGCCGACGCCCGAGGACGGCGCCGGCGACGACGGCAGCGACATGCAGCCCTCGCCGACCCCGGAATTCGCCCGCTCGGGCGCGGCCGAGGAGGACGAGGAGCCCGGCGAGGAGCAGGAGGGGTCCGCCGAGGGCGAGGACCGGCCCGGCGGGCCGCAGCCGCGGCACCCGCCGCACGAGATCGAGGCCGGTCCCACCTACAAGGCGTTCATCCGGCAGTTCGACGAGGAGGTCGCCGCCGAGGACCTGTGCGACGCCGAGGAGCTTGCCCGCCTGCGCCAGCAGCTCGACCAGCAGTTGCTCAATCTTTCCGGCGTGGTCTCCAAGCTTGCCAACCGGCTGCAGCGTCGGCTGATGGCGCAGCAGATGCGGGCCTGGGAGTTCGATCTCGAGGAGGGGATCCTGGACGCCGGCCGCCTCGCCCGCGTGGTGGTGAATCCGACGCTTTCATTGTCGTACAAGCACGAGCGCGACACGGATTTCCGCGACACCGTGGTGACGCTCCTGATCGACAACTCGGGCTCGATGCGCGGCCGCCCGATCACGGTGGCGGCGATGTGCGGCGACATCCTGGCGCGCACGCTGGAGCGCTGCGCCGTCAAGGTCGAGGTGCTCGGCTTCACCACGCGCGCCTGGAAGGGCGGCCAGAGCCGCGAGCGCTGGGTCGCCGAGGGCAAGCCGCGCGAGCCAGGCCGGCTGAACGATTTGCGCCACATCATCTACAAGTCCGCCGACATGCCGTGGCGCCGGGCACGCCGCAACCTGGGGCTGATGCTGCGCGAGGGCCTGCTCAAGGAGAACATCGACGGTGAGGCGCTGCTGTGGGCGTACAAGCGGCTGCTCGGCCGGTGCGAGAGCCGGCGTATCCTGATGGTGATCAGCGACGGCGCGCCGGTCGATGACAGCACGCTGTCGGTGAACTCGGGCTCCTACCTGGAGCGGCACCTGCGCGAGGTGATCCTGGACATCGAGAGCCGGCAGGCGGTCGAGCTGATCGCGATCGGAATCGGCCACGATGTCACCCGCTACTACCGGCGCGCGGTCACCATCACCGATGCCGAGGAGCTGGGCGGCACCATGATGGCGAAGCTGTCCGAACTGTTCGACGAGGATGCGCGGCGTGCCTGGCTGCGCCAGGAGCGCAGCGCGCTGGTGGCCTGAACCTTGCGCGGCACCGCCTCGGTCCGGGAACTGACCTTCCGCGGGCTGGTGCTCGGTGCGCTGATCACCGTCGTGTTCACCGCGTCGAACGTCTATCTCGGCCTCAAGGTCGGTCTCACCTTCGCCTCCTCGATCCCGGCGGCGGTGATCTCGATGGCGGTGCTGCGTCTCGCCGGCGACGGCAGCATCCTCGAGAACAACATGGTGCAGACCCAGGCCTCGGCCGCCGGCACCCTGAGCTCGGTGATCTTCGTGCTGCCCGGGCTGCTGATGATCGGGCATTGGCACGGCTTTCCCTATGTGTGGGTGATGGCGATCTGCGCCGCCGGCGGCATCCTCGGCGTGCTGTTCACCATCCCGCTGCGTCGCGCCTTGGTCACCGGCAGCGCGTTGCCGTACCCGGAAGGCACCGCGGCGGCCGAGATCCTGCGCGCCGGCGACATGACGGGCGGCGGTAGCGGGTTGCGCGAACTGGTCGCGGGCGGCTTGATTGCGGCAGCCTTCAGCCTCGCCAGCGGCGGCCTCGGCTTGCTCGCCGACAGCGTCAGCGTGACGCTCGCCGCGGGCTTCGCGCTGTTCCGGCTCTCCACCGGCTTCTCGCTCGCCCTCGTCGGCGCCGGCTACCTGGTCGGCATCGGCGGGGGTCTGGCGATCCTGCTCGGCGCCGTGATCGGCTGGGGCGTCGCGGTGCCGGCGCTCACTGCGATCACGCCGCATCCGGCGGGCGTCGGTGCCGCGGCGTTCGCCACCGCGATCTGGTCGCACAAGGTGCGCTTCATCGGCGCCGGCACCATCGCGGTGGCCGCCATCTGGACCCTGATCGGCCTGATCGGCCCGGTCGCCGGCGGGCTGCGTGCCGCCCTCTCGCGTCGCAGCAGCGGCGCCGGCGGGCCTGCCGAGGACGAACGCACGGACCGGGACCTCGCACCGCCGGTGATCATCGGCCTCGGCCTGCTGATGCTGCTCTGCCTGCTGGCCTGCTTCTGCAGCTTCTTCCTGGCCGACGCGCCGCATCTGGGCGCCGCCATCGGGCTCGGCCTCGCCTGCACCCTGGTCTGCCTGCTGTTCGGCTTCCTGGTGGCGGCGGCCTGCGGCTACATGGCCGGCATCGTCGGTTCGTCCTCCAGTCCGATCTCCGGCATCGCCATCCTCGCCGTGGTGCTGGTATCGCTGCTGCTGCTGGCGCTCGACGCGATCGGCGCCCTGCCGCGCGAATTCGCCGCCGATCATCGCGGCCTGGCCATCGCCTCGGTGCTCTTCGTGACCTCGGCGATCCTGGCGGCGGCGACCATCTCCAACGACAATCTGCAGGACCTCAAGACCGGCCAGCTGGTGGGTGCGACACCCTGGCGGCAGCAGCTCGTGCTGATGGTGGGCGTCGTGGTGGGGGCCGCGGTGATCCCGCCGGTGCTCGACCTGCTGTACTCCGCCTACGGCTTCACCGGGGCGATGCCGCGCGCCGGCATGGACCCGGCGCAGGCGCTCGCCGCCCCGCAGGCGACCCTGATGGCGACGATCGCGCGCGGGATTTTTCTGCACCAGCTCGACTGGACCATGATCCTGATCGGCATCGGCCTGGGCGTGCTGCTGGTGGCCGGCGACGCCGTGCTGAAGCGGCGCGGGCCGGGCTTGCCGGTGCTGGCGGTCGGCCTCGGGCTCTACCTGCCGCCGACGGTGACGGTGACGCTGGTGATCGGCGCCCTGCTGTCCTGGCTGACCGGACGGCTGCAGCGTCGCGACGGCGGTGTCGCCAGCGACAGCATGCTCGACGCGCATCGCCGGCGCGGCGTGATGCTGGCGTCAGGCTTCATCGCCGGCGAGAGCCTGATGGGCGTGGCCCTGGCGGCGGTGATCGGCGCCAGCGGCCGCGAGGACGTGCTTTCACTGACCGGCCCGGGCTATGCGGGCATCGCCGCCTGGCTCGGATTGGCGGCGTTCGTGGCCGTCTGCGCCGGCTTCGTCCGCCATGTGGTGCGTGCGCCGGCATGAGCCCGCACGCGGTGTCGGCGCTGCTCGCTTCCGGCTCGGCCTCGCTGGTCGAGTGCATCGAGGCGCTGACCGTCGTGCTGGCGGTGGGCTCCACGCGCGGCTGGCGCGCAGCGCTCGCCGGCGCCGCCGCCGCGCTGGGCGTCCTGCTGCTGCTGGTGGCCCTGCTGTGGCCGACGCTGCGACATCTGCCGCTGGCGCCGCTGCGTCTCGGCCTCGGCCTGTTGCTGCTCCTGTTCGGCGCGCGGTGGCTGCTCAAGGCGACCCGGCGCGCGGCCGGCATCATCGCGCTGCGCGACGAAACCGTCGCCTTCGAGCGTCATCGACGGCGTGCCGCATCCGCTCCGGTGCAGTTGGGTCGATGGGACGGCGCGGCATTCGCCACCAGCTTCCAGGCGACCGTCGTGGAGGGCCTGGAGGTCGTGTTCATCGTGGTGGCGGTCGGGTCGGGCGGCGCCGGGCTCTGGCTCCCGGCCGGCGCCGGCGCGGCGTTGGCCCTGGGGGTGGTCGCCCTGCTGGGACTGGTCCTGCACCGCCCGATCACGCGCGTGCCCGAGAATACCCTCAAGCAGGTCGCCGGCGCCTTGCTGTGCGGTTTCGGCAGCTTCTGGATCGGCGGGGGCGCCGGTCTCCACTGGCCGGGCGGCGACCTTGCGATGCCGGCACTGGCGGTGGCCTTCCTGCTGGTCTCTGTGGTCAGCGCCGGCATCCTGCGCGGCCGCCGTGCTTCTACCGGTCCCGACTGAACAGGGGCACCTGCTTCCCGTCCAGCCCGACTGCTCCGGCGGGCTGAAAGCCGTTGTTCGCTGCGATCCGCAGCGAGGCGACGTTTTCGCTGTCGATCAGGCAGATGGTCCTGCGAAACCGGTGGCTTCGATCCAGCCAGGCGAGTGCAGCAGCAACCGCCTCGCTCGCGAAGCCACGGCGCTGCGCCCAGGCGGCAATGACCCAGCCTGCCTCGGGTGTCCCGCTGATCGACGGCTCGGTGGCCCGCTGGAAGTCGGCACATCCGACTTCGCCGACGAAGCGGCCGGTCTGCCGGTCGCGGACCGCCCAAATGCCGTAGCCCAGGATCGGCCACAGCCCGCGGTTGCGGAGCAGACGGTACCAGCTCTCCTGCCGGCTCGATGGCTTGCCGCCGATGTGCCGCACCACATCCGGATCGGCCCACATCGCGGCCATGGGCTCGAAATCCTCCAGCCTGTGCGCGTCGAGCACGAGCCTCGGCGTCTCGATCCGCGGCGGGTGCATGACATGACTTGGAAGCATCCGGGCAGGCTACTTCGGCAGCCTCGCTACAGGTAGGCCGCCACCGAGAAGAAGATGCCGCGGCCGGCCTGCACCCAGTAGAGCGCCTGGCCTTCCAGCGTCTGCCCGTCATAGCCGGTCAGCGAGCGGTGGTCGAACAGGTTGGTGACGTTGACGTTGGTGCGGATGCGGCTGCCGAACAGCGGCAGCAGGTAGCCGGCATTCAGATCGACCTCGTTGTACGACTTGATCGGGAACTGGTCGAACCGGCCTTCGAACGCCGTGTCGAGCCCGTATTGCGGGCCGACTGACTTCAGCACGACGTTGCCGAATACCTCGTCCTTGTCGCGCAGGACATTGCCGCGGTCATACAGCAACGCCAGCGTCGCCGTGCGCCTCGGCGTCTGTGCCAGGTTGTTGCCGTTATTGCCGTAGTTGCTGTCGTTCAGGGAGCCGTTGGCGTAGGCGGCAAAGCCGTGGCCGAGCGTCACCGTGGCCTCGACCTCGACACCCTTGAAGGTGGCGCCGCCCTGGTTGAAGTAGGTGGTGATGCCGGCGACGCTGTTGCTGGAAATATAGTTGTGGAATTCGACGTCGTAGGCATCGACTCCGAGCTTGAGCCAGCGGCGCTGGAACACCGTGCCGACCTGGTAGCTCCAGGTGGTGGAGGGTTGCACCGAGGCAGGCGTCGTGGTCGAGAACAGGTTGAGCTGGGGCGTCAGGAAACCCTCCGCGGCCTGCGCGAACAACGACCAGTCCGGCTGCACGCGCCAGTTCGCATCGAATGACGGCAACGGCTTGTTGAAGGTCGCATGATCGTTGGCCGGTGCACCGGTCAGGGTGACGGGGCCGTTGAGGTAGCGCGTGACGGAGCTGTATTTCACCCCGCCGGTGATGGTCACGTTGCTCGCCGGACGCCAGACATACTCGGCGTAGGGCTGCGCCGTAGTCAGGGATGCGAAATACTTCGCGAGATATTGCGGATAGCCGGGATTGGGGGAGTACGCCTGCCGGGACCGGGTGAAGTCGACCGGCACCTCGTTGGTGGTGAAGCCCTCGCGCTCCGCCCAGACGCCGAGATTGAGATCGCCGTATGTCGTGGCCTTGCTCAGCCGGAACACGTCGCCCCAGTTGCGGTAGTCCAGCTGGGTGGCCGTGCCCTGCACATCGTTGCTGACAGGGGTGGCGACGCCGTCGAGATAGATCGTGCCGGAGAAGTTGGGCGAGCTGCCGCCCGGATCGTTGGTGAGGAAGTGGCGCTGGTAGTACGCCGTCGTATAGGCGTGGTTGTCGATGCTCCAGCCTGCACCGAGATCGGACTTCAGCTCGAGATACTCGAAATCCGTCGTGTAGTAGTCGCGGTTGTAGCCGCTGTAGTCCAGCGAGGTCGGATCCGAGTTCAGGCTGTAGTTGCGGCCGTAGATATTCATGTTGGCAAGCGTGGCGCCGAACGGGGTCTTGGTGTTGTCGTTGTCGAGGTTGACGACGGCGGTCAGCGTCGTGCTGCGCCCGATCGGCTGCTCGTATTTCAGGAACAGGTTGCGCCGCTCGGTCGACGAGCCCGACTGCGCGCCGCCGCTTTCCTCGCGCGTGAGGTCGAGCAGGAGCTTGGCACCGCCGAGATCGGCGAGCGAGCCCGACGACTCCTCGGCGCCGAACAGCTTGGTGCCGAAGCTGCCGAAGGTGCCGTAGGTCTCGAGCTGTGGCGCGCCCGAGACGTTCGGCGACCGCAGGTCGACCGACCCGCCGAAGGTCGCAGCCCCGATCGCGGAAGCCGGTCCCGGGCCGCGGTTGACCGTGACGCTGCCGAAATCGCGCGAGAAGAAATAGGCGCCTGGCTGCGGCGCGAGGTTGAACGGAAACCCGGGCACCGGAACGCCGTCGAACAGGACGCTGAACTCTGTATATTGCAGCCCGCGTATGCTCTGCCCGAAATCCTGCTGCAGTCCCGGTCCTACTGGGCTGACATCCATCGCGCTCGGCGTCAGCGCTACCACCTCGTTGTAGTCGGCAGTCGGCACCAGGATCTTCTTCAGGGTTTCCGCATTCACCGTGCTGGTCGGCTCGGTCTCGTCGATGCTGGGCTGGCTGGGCGCGAACTCGGAGGCCGTGACCGGCACCGCATCGGCGCGCGCGCCCGTGACCAAAACCTGCTCTGCGGCCGGCGCGGTCTGCGCTTGAGCCCGAAGCGCCGGCAGCGTCACGCAACACACGCCCGCGCGCAGCAGGATGGCGCGCCTGCCGCCATGCATCCATCGTCGAAGTATCGCCATCGTCGCTCCGGCCATGCAGGCCGGCCCTCTCCACCCCCGGCGCTGATCCGGCCCGATCCGTCAGCCTGCCGTCAGGTTGGATCGCGTTATGGCGGGGCGACGCGGTCATGTCCTGAGACAGTTCCATGAAATGCGCACGGCAGACCCCGGTCAGGCGGCGCCACCGGCAGGCAGCACGACGCGCACCAGCGAGCCAGCGCCGTCGGGAATGCCGATCCGGCCGCCATGCGCGACCACGACCGCGCGCGCGATCGCCAGTCCGAGGCCGCTCCCCGCGGTCGCAGTCCGACCCTTGCGAAAGCGCTCGAACATGGCTTCCCGGTCGGCCACCGGAATGCCACAGCCTTCGTCGGCCACCTCGAGCACGACGCCGTCGGCCGACGCCGCCATCCTGACGGCGATGCGGCCGGCGCCGTGCAGGAGGGCGTTCTGCACCAGGTTGCGCACCAGGTCGCGCAGGTCACCGGCCTCGCCCCGCACCACGACCGCATCCGGAAGCTCGACCACCAGGGAACGGCCGGCCTCCTCGATCAGCGGATGCACGCCGGCGGCCGCCTCCCGCACGATCCGGCAGAAATTGACCGGCGCGCGATCGCCGCCGCCACCTTCCTTGCGGGCGAGGTCGAGCAGGCCCTCGACCAGGTGCCGCATCGCTGCGATGTCCGCGTCGATCGCCGTCCAGTCGGTCGGCGCATCCAGCCGCCGGCTGCGCTGCAGGCGCAGGCTCAGGGCGGCGAGCGGCGTGCGCAGCTCGTGCGCGGCATCGGCGGTGAAGCGGCGCTCGCCTTCCCAGGCGGCGGTGAGGCGATCCAGTGCCGCATTCATCGCACGCCCCAGCGGCCGCAGCTCGCAAGGCAGGCCGCCGGTGGAGATGCGGGCCGCCGGATCGCCCGGCCCGGCCGCCTCGGCCTCGCGCGACGCGACATCCAGCGGACGCAGACTCCACCGCGTCACCACCCCGATCAGCGCCAGCATCACCAGGCCGAACGGCAGCAGCACGGCGAGGTCCTGCCAGGGCTCCGGCAGCTCGTCGCCGAGCAGCAGGCGGCCGATGCGGCCGGTGAGGTCGCGGCCATGCTCCAGCGCATGCAGCGCCGAGACCAGCGCCAGGCCACCGAGCAGCAGCACCGACATCGAGCCGATGAGGCGGCGGCGCAGGCTGGAGAGCAGCAGGTCACGCATCGGGATCAGGTGCCCGCGGCCCGGCGGCGCGCACCACCAGCCGGTAGCCGATGCCGCGTATGGTCTCGATCGCGATCTCGTCGCCGCAGGCCCGGACCATGTGGCGGCGCAGGCGCGAGACCGCGGCTTCCAGCGCGTTGCCGCTGAAGGCGTCGGTGAGGCCGTAGAGCCGGTCCTCCAGCGTGTCGCGCACCACGGTGCGGCCGACCCCGCGCACGAGCTCCTCCAGCAGCGACAGCTCGCGTCGCGACAGGTCGAGCAGGACGCCGCGGACTCTGGCCTCGCGGGCCTCGGTGTCGAAGCTCATGACCCCGAGATCGAGCACCGGCATGCGGCGCAGCCCGGGCCGGCGCAGCACCGAGCGCAGCCTCGCATCGAACTCGTTCAGGTCGAACGGCTTGAGCAGGTAGTCGTCGGCGCCGGCATCCAGCCCCTCGACGCGGTCGCAGACGGCATCCCGCGCCGTCAGCACCAGGACCGGCATGTCGGGGGCGCCGCCGGAGCGCAGGGCGCGCAGCACCTCGAGCCCGTCCATGTCGGGCAGACCCAGATCGAGGACGACCGCGTCGTACAGGCTGGTCGATGCCGCCGCGAGCGCCTCGTCGCCACGCGCCACCGCGTCGGTCACGAAGCCGCCGGCGCGCAGATGCTCCATCATCATGGTACGCAGCGCGCGGTGGTCCTCGACGAGCAGGACACGCATCGGTCGATCTCCACGCACAGCTAGCGCGTCGCAATCATCGGGGCGTTCCGTGACACCGCGCAAGGCGATGTTTTTGTGACAATGCGCGCCCGGACGCCGCGGGGCGGCAGACAGTCAGGTTCCCGTCAGCCTACTGTTCGAAAACCTTGCGCAGCAGATCCCGCGCACCTCCGGCTCTCGCCGGCGGCAGCCCGGGATCATGTTCAGGAGTTAAGTCGACGATGTCACTGAGGAAATATCCGCTCGCCGGCGTGATGGCGCTCGCCCTCGCGGCCCCGGGTATCGCGTGTGCGCAGACCGACCAGACCACCCGCACGGTGGGACCGCAGACCAACGGCTCCATCGTCGCCTCGGACAACCAGCTGCTCACGCCCGCCGGCAAGGTCGTGCAGCTCGGCTCGCCGGTGGTCGCCAAGGCGGTCGCCGTCAACCCGAACCCCTCCACGCGCAGCGGCGCGGTGCTGCTGATGGATGCCGCCCAGCCGGTCATCGTGTTCGACACCAAGACCGGGGCGGTGCTGCAGCGCTACATCCCGAGCGCCGTCAGCGGCACCAGCTTCACCAACAACACCACCGGCTCGTTCACCGGCATCAGCTACTCGCCGGACGGATCCAGGCTGCTGTTCAGCCAGGACAACAACTTCGTCGCGGTCGCGAACGTCAATCCGGCGAACGGCGAGCTGACGCCGGCGATGAGCATACCGGTGCCGCCGCCACCGGCGAACCCGAACCTGTACAACCCGACCTCGGCGAACCCCGGCGGCGTCGTGGCGGCAGGCGGCGCGCTGGGCCTCGTCGTGCTGAACGCGAACAACAGCGTCGGCGTGCTGAACCTCTCGAACTCCACCCTGGAGAGCCAGATCGCGGTCGGCAACGCGCCCAACAGCATCGTGGTCAGCGGCGACTATGCCTATGTCAGCAACGAGGGCGGCCGGCCGGCGACCGGGTCGGACTTCACCAACCTCTCCGACGGCACGCCGATCGTGGCCGATCCGACCGATGCGTTCGCCACCACCGGGACGGTCTCGGTGATCAACATGCGCAGCGGCACGGTGACCAAGACCATCCCCGTCGGCCTGCATCCCGCCGGCATGGCGGTCTCGGGCTCCAAGCTCTATGTCGCCAATTCCTACGACGACACCGTCTCGGTGATCGATACCGGCCTGCAGCAGGTCGTGCGCACCATCAAGGTCGGCGTGCCGGTAAAGGGCGGCACGTTCGGCGCCGGCGCCAACGGCATCGCGATCGCCGGCGACCACGCCTACGTCACCCTCGGCCAGTCCAACGCGGTCGCGGTGATCGACCTCGCCAACAACTCCGCCAACCCGGTGATCGGCTACATCCCGACGCTGTACTTCCCGACCACCATCGCCTACGACGCACCCAATGCACAGCTCGTCGTCTCCGACGACAAGGGCCTCGGCGCGCAGGGATCGCTCGGCACCGCGCACGGCGTGACTGCCTTCAACACCCATCAGGAAACCGGCACCGTCAGCCTGATCCCGCTGCCCGGCCCGACGCAGCTCGCAAAGATGACCGCGCGCGTCATCCGCAACAACCACTGGGATTCGAAGAACATCCAGGTCGGCTCGGAATATGCCAATCCGAACGCCGATCCGGTCGCGATCCCGGCGCATGTCGGCGAGCCGTCGCTGATCAAGCACGTCTTCCTCGTCATCAAGGAGAACCGCACCTACGACCAGATGCTCGGCGACCTGCCGCAGGGGCACGGCGACCCGAGCCTCGCGGTGTTCGCCGCCAACGTTCCGAACCAGCACGCCCTGGTGAAGCGGTTCCCGCTGCTCGACAACATGTATGCGCCGAGCCGGCAGTCGGCGGACGGGCATCCCTGGATCGTCGAGAGCGGCTCGTTCTACTCCAACGACATCCTGTCGCCGGACTGGATCCGCAGCTATCCCGGCGGCAACAGCAACGATGCGCTGACCTACACCCAGAAGGGCTTCCTGTGGTCGGCAGCCGAGCAGAAAGGCCTCGACGTCAAGATGTACGGCGAGTGGAGCAACCATTACACCATCGCGGCCAAGCCTGCCGGCGGCGACTATAGCTGGGCCGACTTCTACAACACCTCGCTGTTCAAGGAGAGCGGCGGCAAGGCCGGCAGCAACATCGTGCCGGACAATGCCGATACCGAGGTGGCCTACATCCCGTCGGTGACGAAGATCCTTGATCCGCACTATCCCTCCTTCAATCTCGGGATCCCGGACCAGTACCGGATGGACTACTACCTGCCGATCCTCGCCGCCCAGGATGCGGCGAACGCGGTGCCGACCCTGACCATCCTGTGGCTGCCGGACGACCACACCAACGGCACCACCACCGGCGATCCGCTGCCCAACAACTACGAGGCCGACAACGACCTCGCCCTCGGCCGCATGGTGGAGGCGATCAGCAACACCCGGGCATGGCCGACGACCGCGATCTTCGTCGAGGAGGACGACAGCCAGGATGGCGTCGACCATATCGACGGCCATCGCCAGCCGGCCTACGTCATCAGCCCCTATGCGGTGGCGCCGCAAGCGTCAGGCATCGGGCGCGTCATTCACACCACCTATACGCAGGAGAACATCAACCGCACCATCGAGAACATCCTGGACCTGCCGCCGCTGACCCAGTTCGACCTGACCGCGTCGCCGATGTTCGACTGCTTCCAGAACACCGCCGATGTCACGCCGTTCACGCATGTGCCGGCCACCACGCCGCTCAATATCGGCCCCGGCGGCGTGCCGATCCCGGGCACCGGTCCGGCAAACTACGCCATTCGCATGACACCGATGCAGAAGGCATGGAATGTCGCATCCAACCGGATGACCAGAGGCAAGCAGGGTCACGCGGACTCAGTGGACGAGAATTTCCTCAACCACGTGATCTGGTATTCCGCCACCGACTGGAAGCGTCCGTATCCGGGCGAGCAGCACATCCAGTGGCCCGCCAAGCTGGTCGAAGCCGCGCTGCGGCACCCGACCGTCGACAAAGACGACTGAACCCGATCACGAACGTCAGCGTCCGGCCCGGCAGGTTGCGGTCTCCCCGCGGCCTGTCGGGAAACGGATGGGTCGGCCTATGATAACCGCTTCAACCAATGAAGCCGCCTGCGCTCCATGCCACGCCGACCTGAGCCTGCCACCACCGATCCTCGCCTGCTGCGCGCCGGTCAACTTGTCCGGGAAGGCCGACCGGCCGACGCGCTGCCTCTGCTCTATGCAGCGGCGGCCGCAGCACCCGGGCATGCCGGCCTCCGGCACGATCTTGGCCAGGTCTGCCTGCAGGCCGGGCGCCCTGACGAGGCAGTGGAAGCCTTCAGGGCCGCGCTGGCCCGCGATCCAGGCTTTGCCCTTGTCCATCTGCATCTCGGCATCGCGCTGCAGGGGCTGGGCGACGACGCCCGAGCCCTCGCCGCCTATCAGGAGGCATCCCGCCTGCAGCCGTCGCTGGTCGAGGCACGTTATCATGCAGGCGCCCTGCTTGAGACGCTGGGCCGTGCCCCCGAGGCCATCGCCGCCTTCCGGCGTGCGGCCGCCGGCACGCCGAGGACCAGCCTGACCCGGCTGGCCAATGCCCGCGCCTTGCTGGCCGGGGGCCGCGATGCCGAGGCGGAGCGGGCGCTGCGCCAGCTGCTGACGCTGGACCCGGCGGCGCTTTCCGCCACCGAGCTGCTCGGTATGATCGCGTCCAGCGCCGGCCGCTTCCAGGAGGCCTTCGACCTGCTCGACCGGGCCACCCGCGATGCGCCGCAACTGGCCGGCAGCTACTACGAACTGGTGCGCTGCCGCCGCCTCACACCTGACGATGGCGAGCTGATCGCGCGCATGCAGGCCGCACTCGCCACTCCCAACCTGCCGACCGAACTCCTGCTGAAACTCCACCTCGCCCTCGGCAAGGCCTTCGACGACCTCGACGACCCTGCCCGCGCGATGCGGCACTACGACCTGGCGGATGAGTGGCGCCGCACCCTCTGCCGCTTCGATGCCGCGGCCTTCGAAGCCCGCATCGACCGCCTGATCGCGCTCCATACCTCCGAGAGCGTCACCGCGCCTGCCCCGCGCGGACAGCGCGATGCGACGCCGGTCCTGGTCATCGGACTGCCACGTACCGGCACCACCCTGGTCGAGCATATCCTGTCGGCGCACCCCCAGGTGCATGCCGGCGGCGAGCTGCCGTTCTGGACCGGGCACGCCGAAACGCAGGATCCGGCGGCCTCGGCCTTACAGTACCTGCGGCTGCTGCACCAGCTTGCGCCCAGGGCGGCGCGTGTCACCGACAAGAGCCCGTTCAACATCCTGCAGGCCGGCCTGATCCACGCAGCGCTGCCGGATGCCACCATCATCCTGTGCAGCCGCAGCCCGATCGATACCGCCCTGTCGATCCACCGCACCTATTTCAACCAGCACGTCGCCTTTCCGACCGGCGGCGACGCTTTGGTGGCCGCGATCGGCGCAGTCGAGCGGCTGGCGGCGCACTGGCGGCGCGTGCTGCCGTCGGAGCGCCTGCACGAAGTGGTCTACGAGGAGCTGGTCGCCACTCCGGAGGCGGTGATCCGGCGCCTGCTGTCGGCCTGCGGCCTCTCCTGGTCGGATGCCTGCCTGCGGCCCGAACTGAACCCGCGCGCGGTGCACACGCCGAGCAAATGGCAGGTCCGAAGGCCGATTTCCACGGAGGCCGCAGGTGCATGGCGCCGCTACGAGGCCTGGCTCGGGTCGCTCGCGTCGCTCGCCCCGGTCAGATGACCGCGGCAATATTGAAGAACAGGCCGCGCCCCGGATTGACCCAGTACAGCGGCTCGCCGTTGCCCGCCGCAGCACCCGCGTAGCCGATCAGGCTCAGATTGTTCAGCAGATTGGTCGCCTGCATGCCGAGTTCGACATGGCGTCCGCGCAGGACCGGCAGCACGTAGTGCACCGAAAGATCGAGCGTGTCGTACGACTTGATCGGATACTTGTTCTTGAACCCGGTATCCACGCCCCATTGCGGACCGACATCCTTGTCAAGCAGCGAGAACCCAACACGATCCCCTTCGAGCGCAAGGTTGGTGCGGTCGAACAGCAATCCGGCAACGCCGGTGCGGCGCGGCGCCTGGGCGACCGAGGCGCCGTTGAGGTAGTTGGCATCGTTGAGCGAGCCGTTGGCATACAGCGCAAAGCCGTAGCCGACCTGTGCCGTCGCCTCGACCTCGACACCCTTGAAGTGCGCCGAACCCTGGTTGGTATAAAGCGTGTTGGTGCCGAGCGTGGTGGCCGCGATGTAGTTCTGGTAGCGGATGTAATACAGGTCGGCGTCGGCCGACAGCCAGCGGTGCTGATAGACGCTGCCAACCTGGTAGTTGTCGGTGGTCGAGGGCTGCACGCTGCTCACGATCGAGGCGTAGAACACGTTGAGTGGCGGCGTCAGATAGCCCTTGGCGGCCTGCGCATACACCGACAGCCCGGTCGCGACACGGTAGTTCAGGTCGATCGACGGCAGCGCCTTGTTGTAGGTCGCATGGTCATCCGCCGCGCGCTTCACCGTGCGCACCAGCGGGCCGTTCAGCGCCCGCGTCACCGAGCTGTACTTGACGCCGACAGTTACCGTCAGGCGCGCAGTCGGTCGCCAGGCGAACTCGATATAGGGCTGTGCCGTCGTCAGCCGATCGAAATAGCGGTACTGGTATGGTGATGCGGTCCGCGACGTCGTGTACGGCAGGTCGTTGCGCGTCAGCACGACATTGGTCTTGTAGAGCGGGTTGTCCTCGCTCTCGAACCAGGCGCCGGTGCGCAACTGGCCGAAGCCGGTGTCGTAGGCCAAGCGCAGGATGTCGCCCCACGCCCGGTAGTCGTTCTTGTAGGCGGCGCCGGGCACGTCGTTGTCCAGCACGGTGCGCACGCCGTTCAGGAAGTACGTGCGTGTCGCCGTCGTGGTGAGGTTGGGCGTGGTAAGCGAGGTGTCCGACGTCTGCGTGCCGCGGTGATAGAAGGCGGTGGTATAGGCCTGGTCCGACACGCCCAGCCCGCTGCCGAAATCGTGGTCGAGCTTGATGTATTCGAAATCCGTCGTGTAGTTGTCGCGGTTGTACGGGCCGTAGGCCTGCGAGCGCGGATCGTCGTTGAGCGAGAAATTCCGCCCATACGTGTCGATCAGTGCGAGCGAGGTGCCGTATGGCGTGTCGGTCACGGCGTTGTCTAGGTTGACCGCCGCCGTCAGCGTGGTGTCGGCGCCGATCGGCTGGATATATTTGAGGAACAGGTTGCGCCGCTCGTCACTGGTGCCGGTCGAGGCGCCGCGGCTTTCGTTGCGCTGGATGTCGATCATCAGCCTGCCGTCGCCGAACACGCCGCCGAGTGCCCCGGTATCCGCCTGCAAGCCGTAGAGCTTGGTCCCGAAGCTGCCGAAGGTTGCATACGGGTTGAAGCGCATCGTGGTCGACGGATCGCGCGAGGAAAGTTCGACATCCCCGCCGAACGTCGCCGACCCGACGGTCGAGGCCGGCCCCGGGCCGCGGTTGACGACGATGCCGGAAAGGTCGTGCGCCACGAAATAGGCGGCCGGCTGTGGCGAAAGGTTGCTCGGCGAGCCTGGAACCTGCACGCCGTCGAACAGCACGCTGAACTGGGTGTATTGCAGGCCGCGTATGCTCTGGCCGAAATCCTGCTGCAGTCCGGGACCGTTGGGATCGATATCCATCGCACTCGGCGTCAGCCGGATGATGTCGTCGTAGTTGGAGGTCGCCGGCACGTTCTCCTGGATGTAGCGCTGGCCGATCACCGCGCTCGGCTGGATCTGGGTGAGCGACCCCTGCGACGGCGCCTGCGCCGAAGCGGCGCCCGGGAAGACGTGCCCGTTGACCTGCACGCTCTCGGCAGGGGGCGAGGTGTCCGCGCTCGCGGCTTGTTCGGCGCTTGCCTGGGCGAACGATCGGCGCGAGGCGGGCAGCGCACAGGCTGCGACAACGAACGCCGCCGTCGTGACGGACCCCAGACGCCTGAGCTTAGGCATGCGAAACCTGACCAATTCCTGACGCCCTGTCTTAGTTTCTGGAGCCATCCCGCTATGTGAAGTTCCGGTGAAGCTTGGCCTGCCGTCGACAGGTCGTCCGCTCGAGGATTTGGCGCGCCGTCGCCGGTCGGGTAAGGCGTCCGGCATGACGACACGCCGCTATCGCCTCCCTGCTGCTCTTTTCGCCCTGTGGGCCGCCATGGCCGCCATGACGCCTGCCCAGGCGCGCCTGACCCAGCACCCGTTCACCGCGCGCGACCTGGTCACCCTGGACCGGCTGTCGGACGCGCAGATCGCCCCGGACGGCCACGCCGCCGCGCTCGAGATCCGTCACACCGACCTGCCCCACAACCGCGCCCGGCACGCAGTGGCACTCCTCGACCTCGCTCATCCGGCTACAAGGCCGGTCGAACTGCCGGGCGATGCCAGCAGCCCGCGCTGGTCGCCGGACGGCCGTGTGCTGTACTTCCTGTCCAGCCGGCACGGCGGCACGGCGCAGGTCTGGCGCGCCGCCCCGGGCCATGCGGCGGCGATCGAGGTCACGCATCTGCCAGTCGACGTGCAGGCCTTTGCGGTGTCGCCCGACGGGCACCGACTGGTGGTCTCGCTCGCGGTGTTCCCGGATGCCGAGGCGCCGGACGCGACCCGTGCCCGCCTGGATGCGCGCCATGCGGCCAAGGCCAGCGGCATGGTGTTCGACCGGTTGTTCGTCCGGCACTGGGACGAATGGGCGGACGGCACGCGCAACCACCTGTTCTCGCTCGTGCTCGACGCCGCCGGACAGGCGTCGAAGCCCGCGGTGCCGCTGATGCCCGGCTTCGACGCCGACTGCCCGACCAAGCCGTTCGGCGACGATGCCGACTTCACCTTGAGCCCGGACGGCGGCACGGTGTTCTTCTCGGCACGCAACGCCGGCCGCAGCGAGCCCTGGAGCACCAACTTCGACATCTACAGCGTGCCGGTCGGCGGCCATCGGGCGCCCGTGGACCTCACGGGCTCCAACCTCGCCTGGGATGCCGAGCCGAAGGTCTCGCCAGACGGACACACGCTGGCCTGGCGCGCGCAGAAGCGCCCGGGCTTCGAGGCCGACCGCTTCGCGGTGATGGTGATGGATCTCGTCACCCGCGCCACGCGCGAGATCGATCCCGGCTGGGACCGCTCGGTGTCCAGCCTGAGTTGGTCGCCCGATGGCCGGACACTGGATGTCACCGCCGAGGATGTCGGTCAGCTGCGGCTGTTCGCCCTCGACGTGCAGAGTGGCCGGGTGACGCCGCTCACCGGCGACGGCCATGTCACCGACGTCCGCGACGTTGCGCATGGCCTCACCTATCTCCGCGATGCGCTCGACAGCCCGGCGCAGCTCTGGCGCCTGCTCCCCGGCGGCGCCCCCGAACAGCTCACCCATGTCGGTGCGGCGCAGCTTGCCGGCCTCACGATGCAGCCGTTCCGGCAGTTCGCGTTCACCGGCTGGAACCACGAGACGGTGCATGGCTACGTTGTACAGCCGGCCGGCCTGCAGCCCGGGCACAGATATCCGGTGGCGTTCCTGATCCATGGCGGCCCGCAGGGATCGTTCGGCGACGGATGGAGCTATCGCTGGAACCCGCAATTCTACGCGGGGCTCGGCTACGGCGTTGTGATGATCGATTTCCACGGCTCGACCGGCTACGGCCAGGCCTTCACCGATGCGATCTCGAACCACTGGGGCGACCGGCCGCTCATCGACCTGCAGCTCGGCTGGAAGGCGGCGCTGGCGCAGTTCGACTGGCTCGACGGCAGCCGCGCCTGTGCGCTGGGCGCCAGCTATGGCGGCTACATGGTGAACTGGATCGCCGGCAACTGGTCGCAGCCCTGGCGCTGCCTGGTGACCCATGACGGCGTGTTCGACGACCGCATGATGGGGTTCTCCACCGAGGAGCTGTGGTTCGCAGAATGGGAACATGGCGGCCCGGGCCATACGCCCTGGAACGACCCAGCCGGCTATGAGCGGTTCAATCCGGCGAAACGTGTCGCGACGTGGCGGGTGCCGCAGCTCATCATCCATAGCGGGCGCGACTATCGCATCCCGCTCGAGCAGGGACTGGCTGCATTCGACGCGCTGCAGCGGCGCGGCATCGAGAGCCGGCTGCTGGTATTTCCCGACGAGAACCACTGGGTGCTGAAGCCGGCCAACTCACTGCAGTGGCACGATACGGTGGAGGCTTGGCTCAAGGTCCATTTGGGCAGGTGAAGGGGCGCCTTGCTGAAGGGCGCCCACAGCCCGGCGCCAGGCCGACGCGCCGGCCTCACCAAGCAGATACGAGTGTCTCGATCCTAGGCAGCGGCCGCGTGCTTTGCGGCCAGCTTCGCCAGCCGATCGCCCTGCTTGCTGGTGTATTCGTCGGCTTGGTAGATCTCTGCGACGATCGCCTTGAGTTTCTTTACGTCGTCCTTGAGACCAAGAGCACCTGCATAAGCGGCAGCCGTGCCGAAGCCCGTCACACCATAGTGCGACATCCGCTGATATTGCGCGATCAGCACGATATCGAGCAGGTCGCCATCCTCCGGTGCCTCCTTGATCCCGTGCTTCAGGGCTTCCTTCACCAAGCCCTCCATGCCCTTGCAGTGCTCCTTTTCGATCTCGCCGCCGGTGGAATCGAGGAGGGACTTCAGGGTCTCCGTATGCTTCTCGATTCCGGCATGAGAGCCTTCGAACAGCTCCTTCAGCTTCTTGTCATGAACCTTCTCGGAGAGGGTCCTGATAGCCTTCGTCATCTGGTCATTCGCCGACCAAAGATCCTTCAGCTCATCCGTGTAGACTTCCTTGAGGCTTTCCGGCGCGGGCATCGATTGTTTCCTAGACGGTGGGGACGCAGCCAACGCCCGCTCCCGCGAACGGTCGCATCAACTTGCTCGCACCAGACCGTGAACGCCGCAGCGTCGGCGTCAGGACCCCGAGCCGATCTTCTCCGTCTTCTCGGCGGCGTCCCGCGCGGCCTTGACCTGCTGCGCCGTGACCTCGCCCTGCCGGCCGCCGAACTGCCCGATCGCGTAGTTCGCGACCGCCGCCAGTTCCGGATCGGTGTAGGCGCGGGTGAAGGCGTGCATGAACATCAGGCCCTGGGCGGTCTGGATCTGCGAGCCGTGCGCGAGCACCTGCAGCATGTTGGTGGCACTCGGATCGCCCAGGCTGTGGTCGCCGCGCAGAGCCGCCCATTGCGACTGCCGCCCGTCGCCGCCGGGCAGGTGGCAGCCGGCGCAGGCCTCGGCGAAGATCTGCTGGCCCATCGCGGCGGGCGCCTGTGCGGTGACCACCGGCGGCGGCGGCTCGGGCCCATCCGGCTGCGCCGGGATGCTGCGCAGATAGACCACGATGGCTTGGATGTCGGACGGCGTCAGGTAGCGCAGGCTGTATTGCACCGCATCGGCCATCGGGCCGGACGCCGGGCCGTGCCCATCGGCATGGCCGGTGGACAGATATTGCTCCAGGGCCGCGTCGCTCCAGCTCTTCAGGCCATGGGTGGCGTCGCTGGTCAGGTTGTAGGCGGTCCAGCCCTGCTGCACGGCGCCGGCATAGGCGTGCGCGGTGTCGAGCCCCTGGGTTGCGGTGCGCGGCGTATGGCATTGCGCGCAGTGGCCGAGCGCCTCGACGAGATAGGCGCCGCGGTTCCAGTCGGCTGACTTGGCTGCATCGGCAGCGAAGCGGCGGTCGGGATTGTTGATCAGGTTCCAGCCGATCATCACGGCGCGGATATTGTACGGAAACGACATCCGGTTCGCAGGCGGCGTCGCATGCACTGGCGTCAGGCTGAACAGATAGGCCTTGATGGCGAGCGCATCCTCGCGCGTCATCAGGGTGTAGGAATTGTACGGCATCGCCGGATAGAGATGCCTGCCGCCGGGTGCCACACCGCTGTGCAGCACGCGCACGAACTCGTCGTCGGTATAGTTGCCAATGCCGGTCTGGCGGTCGGGCGTGATGTTGGGCGAATACAGCTCGCCCATCGGCAGCGTGAAGGCGCGTCCGCCAGCGAATGCGCCACCACCGGCCGCGGAGTGGCAGGCCTGGCAATCCGCGGCCCGCGTCAGGTACTCGCCACGATGGACCAGGTCGGCGCTCTGGCTGCGGGCCGGACCGGCGAGTGCCGACGCGCACAGCATCGCGAGGCCCAGGGCTGGTCCGAGCGTTTGCAGATGCCGCCTCATGCTTCGGCTCATGCCGATGTCAACTGGCCGGTGGCAAACGGAATGCGGCGCAGGCGTCGCCCGCTGGCGGCGAAGATGGCATTCGCCAGGGCGGGGGCTGCGATCGCGGTGCCGGTCTCGCCGATGCCGCCGATCGAGCCGCCCGGGTTGTCGGCGATATGCACGTCGATCACCGGCGCCTCGTTGATGCGCATCATGCGGTAGTCGTGGAAGTTGCTCTGGTCGACACGGCCGTTGCTGAGCGTGATTTCGCTGTACAGCGCCATCGTCAGCCCGAAGATGAGCCCGCCCTCGATCTGCGCCCGTATCGTGTCGGGATTGACGACCGGCCCGCAATCCACCGCGACGTCGGCGTGATGCACACGCACCGAGCCGTCCGGCGTGACCTCGACTTCCAGCACGGCGCAGAGGTAGCTCCCGAACGCGAACTGCAGCGCCACCCCGCGACCGCGTCCCTTCGGGGGCGCCTGGCCCCAGCCGGATTTCGAGGCCGCGAGTTCGAGCACGGCGAGCGCGCGCGGATTCTTGCCGAGCAGGCCAGTGCGGAACGCGACCGGGTCCTGCGCGGCGGCGCCGGCCAGCTCGTCGATGACGCTTTCGACCACGAACACGTTGTGCGTCGGCCCGACGCCGCGCCACCAGGCCGTGGTCAGTCCCTGCGGCTCCGCGCGCACATATTCGACGTGATGCGCCGGCAGGTCGTACGGTGTTTCGGCCGCACCCTCGACCGCGTCGGGATCGAGCCTGCCGCCCTGCTTCATGCCCGGAGGCGCCCAGCGGGCCATCACCGACGAGCCGGTGACCCGGTGCGTCCAGCCGACGATCGCGCCCTTCGCATCCAGGCCGGCTGAGATCCGGTCATAGTACGAGGGCCGGTACAGGTCGTGCTGGATATCCTCCTCGCGGGTCCAGATCAGCTTCACTGGATAGTCGAGGTGCTTGGCGATCCGCGCTGCCTGGGTGATGCTGTCGACGTCGAGCCGGCGGCCGAAGGCGCCGCCCATGATCTGGTTGTGCACCTGGACCGTCTCCGGCGAGAGCCCGGTCTCGTGCGCCACCGTCATCTGCGCGCGCACCGGCACCTGGGTGCCGACCCAGAGATCGGCCCCGTCCGGCCGCACATGGATCGTGGTGTTGATCGGCTCCATCGGCGCATGCGACAGGAACGGAAGCTCGTAGACCAAGTCGATGGTCTTCGCCGCCGCCTTGATCGCCGCCGCAGCGTCGCCCTCGTGCTTGGCAACCACGCCCGCGGTCTGCGACGCCACATCCAGCGCATGGATCAGGCCTGCGGACGACACGCCGGCATTCGGCCCGTCATCCCAGACCGCAGCCGCCGCCTGCAGCCCCTGTTTCGCCGCCCACATATGGTCACCGATCACCGCATAGGCGTCGTCGAGCTTCACCACGTCGCGCACGCCGGGCACCGCGCGCGCCGCCGCCTCGTTGATGGAGACCAGCCGGCCGCCGCGCACCGGGCTCGCCGACACGGTCCCGATCTTCAGGCCCGGCAGCTTTATGTCGATGCCGTAGATCGCGCGGCCGTTCACCTTGTCCGGCGTGTCGAGCCGCTTCTGCGGCGTACCAATCAGCTTGAACGCGGCGGCATCCTTGAGCTTGACGCCGTCGGGCACCGGCAGCAGCGTCGCATCGTCGACCAGCGCGCCATAGGCGAGCGTCCGGCCGCTTGCGGCATGGGTCACCACGGCACGCGCCGCCGTGCAGGTTGCGGGATCGACGCTCCAGCGCCGGGCGGCCGCCTGCACCAGCATGGTCCGCGCCGCGGCCGCCGCCTTGCGCAGCGGGAGCCAGTCGGCGCGTGTCGAGGCCGAACCGCCGGTTGCCTGCTCGCCGAGCAGCGGGCTCGCATAGCGCTTGTTGTCGGGCGGTGCGGCCTGCAGCCGGACCTGGTCCATGCCGACCTCGAGCTCCTCGGCGAGCAGCATCGCCGTCGAGGTCCAGATGCCCTGGCCGCATTCGGTGTCAGGCATGATCAGCGTGACCGCGCCTTCGCGATCGATGCGGATATAGGCGTTCGGTGCGAATAGAGCGCCAGTCGCGGCGCCGGCCGCATCGGCCGCCCTGGCGATGCTGGGGAGGTGCAGCCCGAGCAGCAGGCCGCCGCTGATGGCAAGTCCGCCCTTCAGCATGCTGCGGCGGCTGGCCGACGGTGCGATCGCGTTCATCGGCCCCTCCCTCTCTGCTGCGACGCCCCTCACGCCTGCGCCGCCGAATGGATCGCCTTGCGTATTCGCACATAGGTGCCGCAGCGACAGATATTTCCGGCCATCGCGGCATCGATGTCGGCGTCGCTCGGCTTCGGCACGCGGTCCAGCAGCGCGGTCGCCGACATGATCTGGCCGGACTGGCAGTAGCCGCACTGCACCACCTCGGTCTCCAGCCACGCCTTCTGCACGCGGGCACCGTTCGGGGTGGCGCCGATCGCCTCGATGGTGGTGATGGGACGGCCGTCGACGCTGGCGAGCGGCAGCAGGCAGGAGCGCACCGCCTCGCCGCCGAGATGCACCGTGCAGGCGCCGCACTGCGCGATCCCGCAGCCGAACTTGGTCCCGGTGAGACCCAGCACGTCGCGAAGAGCCCACAATACCGGCATGTCGGGGGGCAGATCGACCTGGTGGCTCTCGCCGTTGACCAGCAGCTTAATCATCGGATTTCCTTTGACCCGCCCTGGGCAGGTCTCCCGTGCGGCTCGCCTACGGGCCGGCGGCGCATCGTGTCCCGGCGGGGAGATGAGCAAACCTTCGCGTCGATGTCGAATCTGAGTGATAATCCAGTCGCTTCGCTATATCCCGGCGAAAACAACACCCGGCTCGTCAGGGAGCGCAGGCGCCGCGCGCGGCCGCGAGCCGCAGCAGCGCATCGACCATCATGTCGATGTCGCCGGTCTCGGTGCGATGGTTGACGATCGCGGCCCGGATCGCCCGACGGCCGCCGATCATCGTCGTCGAGGGCACCGCGATGCCGGATTCCTGCAGGTCCTTGACCAGCTCGGAGTTGAACCGGTCCCAATCCACCCGGTCCGGGTCGGACCGGGATGCGTCCAGGTGCCGCACGCGGAAGCACACGATGTTGAGCGACACCGGCGCCAGCAGCTCGAGCTCCGGCTCCGCCAGCACGCGCGCCTCGAGATGGGCCGCCAGCGCGCAGCAGCGCTCGACCATCCGGCCGATCTCGGCGCTGCCATAGGTGCGCAGCGTCATCCACACCTTGAGCGCGCGAAAGCCACGCGACAGGTCCGGGCCGAGATCGGCCGGCCACGGCGCGTTGCCGGCGGTGCCGCGATCCTCGCGCGCGAGGTAGGCCAGGCTCTGCGCGAAGGTCTGCGCCTGCAGCGTCGGATCGCGCACCACGATGCAGCCGGCGTCGTACGGAACCTGCGCCCATTTATGGAAATCGAACGCCAGGCTGTCGGCGCGCTCGATGCCGGCGAGACGCTGGCGCAGCCGTGGCGAGAGCGCGGCGAGAGCCCCGAAGGCGCCGTCGACATGGAACCACAGCCCCTCGGCGGCGCAGAACTCGGCGAGCCCGGCGAGGTCGTCGATGCTGCCGGTATCGACTGTCCCGGCGGTCGCCACGACAATGAACGGCTGCAGCCCGTCATTTCGGTCGCGCGCCACCGCGGCCCGCAGCGCCTCGATGTCGAGCCCATGCGTGGGATCGCAGCCGATGGTGCGCAGTGCCGCGGTGCCGAGCCCCGCCAGGTCGAAGGCGCGCGGGATGCAGCCATGCGCACTCCGACGCCGCATAGCCGACCAGGCTCCTGCCGCCGACGCCATGCGTCCGCACGTCGGGTCCGCCCGCATGCCGCGGCGGGCGACCAGGACCGCGATCATGTTCGCCATCGACGAGCCGGTGACCAGCAGGCCGGAGCTTGCCGCCGGCATGCCGACCATCTCGGCCGCCCAGCGCACCACCTGCCGCTCGACCTCGATCGGGGCGTGGTCGCGGCCGCCGAGATTGGCGTTCAGGCCGCCCGCCAGCAGCTCGGCGAGCATGCCGATCCCGGTGCCGCCGCCATGCACCCATCCCATGAAGCGCGGATGCGTGTTGCCGACGCTGTAGGGCGCCACCAGTCGCTGGAAGTCGGCATAGATCGCCTCCGGCGACGACCCTGCCTCGGGCAGCGGCACGCGCAGCTCGTCGCGAAGCGCATCCGGCATGTGCTGCCAGACCGGCTGCTCGCGCAGATGGGCGAGGCGGTCGATCATGTCGTCCAGCATCCGGTGCCCGAGTGCGCGCAGACCGCTCCAATCCTCCGGGTCCAGGCCCGACATCGAATACCCTCGTCCTCGCAGGTCGATGGTGCTCTGCCACAAAAGCCCGTGGCTTGCACGCGGTGCGTCTCGACCGGCCTGGTCTCGCCGGGATATGCACGCAGGATGTTCTTCGACGGCTTCATCCTGCACGAGGATCCGCAAGACGCGGCGGGGGGTACGGCTGCGCACCGGGGGCGCCGGCCCCGCCTTGCTGCTGCTGCACGGCCAGCCGCAGAGCCATGCGATGTGGCATGGCGTGGCCGGGCTGCTGGCCGATCGCTTCAGCCTGGTCTGCCCGGACCTGCATCCCGGCCGCAGCGAACGCCGGCTCGCCGACGACATGCTGGCGCTGATGGACCGCCTCGGCCATCGCAGCTTCGGGGTGGCCGGGCACGATGTCGGCGGCCATGTCGCGGCCCGGATGGCGCTCGATGCCCCGGACCGGGTGCAGCGGCTGGCGGCGCTGGAGATCGTGCCGATCCCCGAGCATCTCGACCGCAACGACATGGCCTACGCGCTGGCCGGCTACCAGAGCTGCTGGTTCGGGCAGCTCCATCCCAAGCCGGAGGCGCTGGTGACGCGGGCGCCGGATGCCTGGTTCCGCAGCCCGGCCACGCGCGAGGATGCGCCGTTTTTCCATCCCGAGGCAATCGCCGACTATCTGCGCGTCGGCGGCGGCCTTGGCGGGGTGGCCGCGCATGCGTTGCCGCCGGACCAGGGGGCCGGCCCGCTGGTGGCGTTCGGCCGGCGCACCCGGATCACCTGCCCGACCCTGGTGATGTGGGGCACCGGCGGCCGCATCGGCGGCTGGTACGACCCGTTGACCTTGTGGCGCGAGTGCGTCGACGGCGAAGTGAGCGGCGGCCCGCTGCCGGCCGGTCACTTCCTCGCCGAGGAGGCCCCCGAAGCGGTCGCCGCCGCCTTCCGCAGCTTCTTCGGCGGGAGAGCACGGATGCACGCCGAGACCCGGGACGGAACATCGTGACGCCGACACACGCAGCGCCACGCCTGCCGGGCCTTGCGCCTCGCCTGCCTTTCCCGCCGGTCCTCATCGCCGCCCTCCTGCTGGCGGGATGCACGCAACCGGCCGTCCCGCCGCCCGCGATGCCGCAGGCGTCGGCCGTCCTGACGCCCTACCTGGGCGCGGATGCTCGTCCGGATGGCCTGCGCGTGCTGCCGCCGCCTCCGGCTGCGGGCTCGCCGGTGTTGCGGCTCGACCAGACGGTGTTCCGCCACAGCAGGACGGTCCGCGGGCAGGACCCGCAGCGCTGGGCGCTCGCCACCGGCGACGCGCAACTCGATACCGACGACCTGATGGCGGACTTCACCTGCGCCCTGGGGGTGCGACCGGACCGGCACACCGCGCCCACGCTGTACCGGCTGCTCGACCGCATCGCGCTGGACAGCCGCCCGGAGACCGACGCGGTGAAGGACCGTTACGGGCGCCGGCGCCCCTATATCGGCAACGACGCGCCGATCTGCGTCGCGCGCGGCACCAGTCTCGACACCAGCGCGTCCTATCCGTCCGGCCATACCACGGTGGGCTGGACGCTTGCCCTGCTGCTCGCCGAACTGGCGCCTGACCAGTCAAGCGCGATCCTCGCGCGTGGCCGTGCCTTCGGCGAGAGCCGCATCATCTGCGGCGTGCACTGGCTGAGCGACGTGCAGGCCGGCTATCTCAACGCCGCCGCCATGGTCGCGGCGCTGCATTCGAGCCCGGGCTTCCGCGCCGACATGCTGCGGGCGGCCGCCGAGATCGCGTCCGCCCGCAGCGGCGGCGCGACCGGCGAGCCGGGCCGATGCGCCGCCGAGGCCGCGGCGGAGGCGCATTCGCCGCTGTTCGCGTTGCAGCCCTGACAGAAGTCGGGCTGAAGACAGGGATCTTTACGACCCCTCCGATCCGAACGAGCATTTTGCTTTTGTTATAGCAATGTTTTACGTTGTCGATACGTAACGAATAATTTACGCAATACGGCTCGCCCTGGAGAAGTTCGAGCCATGACAACAGATGCAAGCGTCAACGGCCTCTCCGGCCGAACCATCACCGCGGCGGGGTTCCTCGGCACGCTGGGCGTGGATACGCATATTCCTTACACCGATGGCGGCTACGCCAACATTGCCAACGTCGAGGCCGACCTCGCCGATCTCGGCATCACCAACGTTCGGGACGGCATCAGCGACGGCGTCAACGGCTCGGCTCCCCTGAGCACTTACGTGGCGCTCGCCGAGAAGGGCACCAAGTTCACCTTCGTGATCGGCGCCGGCGGCACGATGACGACGGCCACCCTGCAGGCGCAGCTCGCCCTCTACGACCAGCTCAACGAGGCGGTCCCGGGCAGCATCGTCGCGGTGGAAGGCACCAACGAGATCAACAACGCCCCGATCACCTTCAACGGGGTCGGCGGCGAGCAGGGCGCCATCAACCTCCAGGAGGCGCTCTACAGCGCGGTCCATTCCGATCCGAACCTGGCCGGCGTCGCAGTGGACTACTTCACCGGCTACGACACGGTCGGCAACGCCGCGGGCCCCGACCCGGCCACGACCGCGGGCCTTGCCGACGACGACACCCAGCACCCCTACCCCAACAACGGCCAGGCGCCGGAAGCCTGGGTCACGCCCACCCAGTCGCTCGGCAACGAGAGCGCCGCCACCGGCTTCGGACCGGCGGTGTTCACCGAGACCGGCTACACCACCAACGGCGGCACCAGCGGCGGCGTGAACGCCGACGTGCAGGCGAAATACACCCTCGACCTGCTGCTGGACGACGCCGCCAACGGCATCTCGCGCACCTACCTCTACCAGCTCATGGATGCCTACCAGCCGGGCTCGCCGCAGGGCGATGACGGCTACGGGCTGTTCGATCCGAGCAACGCGCCCAAGGAAGCGGCCACCGCGATCCACGACCTGGTTTCGATCCTGGCCGACACCGGCGCCAACGCCGCCAGCTTCACGCCGACGCCGCTCGCCTACTCCGTCACCGGCCTGCCCTCGACCGGCAACAGCATCTCGCTCGAGAAGTCGAACGGCACCTACGACATCGCGGTCTGGAACGAGCCGCAGATCTGGAACGAGGCGACCGGCACCGAGATCACCGCCGCCAGCACCCCGGTCACCGTCCAGCTCGGCCAAATCTACGGCAGCGTCGAGGTGTTCGATCCGCTGGTCTCGACGACGGCGATCACCACCCTGAGCGATGTCAGCTCGGTCCAGCTCGCGGTCACCGACCACCCGCTCATCGTGCAGGTCGAGAACCCGGTCGCCAGCACCTTGGCTCCGGTCGTGCCCCCCCGTCCTTCCGACACCAGTCCTTCCGACACCCGTGCTGCCGACCCCTGTCATTCCGGCCCCCGTGGTTCCGGCGCCCAACACCATCATCGTCGGTGGCGGGCCCGACACCATCGACGTCAGGATCGCCGAGGACGCCTACCTGGGCAACGCGCTGTTCACCGTCAGCGTCGACGGCAGGCAGGTCGGCGGCACCCAGACCGCGCAGGCGTCGCACGCGGGCCGGAGCGTCACAGGATTTCCTGGTCGAGGGCAGCTTCGGCGCCGGCACGCATACCGTGTCGGTCGACTTCCTGAACGACCTCTATGCCGGGACAGCCAGCACGGACCGCAACCTGTACGTCACCGGCGCCGGCTTCGACGGCGCCGCGCAGCCCGGCGTCCGGCTGTCGCTCATGGGCAGCGGGACACAGTCGTTCAAGGTCGTCTCGTCGACCACCTACAACGAAGGCGCCGCGGGCGGCACGGTCACCACGCTCGGCCGCGACACCGTGAACGTCGGCACCGGCAGCGTCACGATCAATGCGAACGGACCGTCCACCAGGGCGGTCGGCGGCGCGGGCGCGATGAAGTTCATAGCCGGCAGCGGCACCGAAACGATCCTAGCCGGAAGCGGCGTCTCGAGCATCATCGGCGGCGCCGGTTCGCTGAGCTTCACGGCGGCCACGGGTGCCGCGGCCCTGATCACGACCGGCTCCGGCCACGAGGTGTTCGACCTGATCCAGGGCCACGCCGGCGGCACGCTGGCCATCACCGGTTTCCATTCCGGTGCCGACATCATCCACCTGCAGGGCTATTCCGGCAGTGCCGTGCGTAGCGAGGTCGCCACGTCCGGGGACACCCTGATCACGCTGACCGACAACACCCGCATCGACCTGGTCGGCTTCACCGCCGGCAACGGACATCCGGTCTTTGGCTGAACTTGCCTGCGCTTAAGCCGATCTTAACGTGACCGCCGCATCCTGCCGGCGCCTGTGGTCAACGCAGGGTCGGAGGTTACGCACATGTTCGGCAGGAGCGGCAGCATCGAGGCGTTTGAAGCAGTGGCCACGCTCGCCGCGATCGGCCGGTCCCAGGCGATCATCGAATTCGACATGGACGGGGTCATCCTGACCGCGAACGCGAATTTTCTCGCCGCCCTCGGCTACACGCTTCTAGAAATCGCCGGCAAGCACCACAGCATGTTCCTGACGACGGAAGATCGCGAAAGTGCCGAGTACACGGCGTTCTGGACCGAACTCCGGGCAGCCCGCTTCAAGGCGGCGCAGTTCAAGCGCATCGGCAAGGACGGCCGGGAGGTCTGGATCGAGGCCTCCTACAACCCGGTGCTGGACCGGCACGGCAAACCGTTCAAGGTGGTCAAGTTCGCAACCGACGTGAGTCAACAGAAGGCGGACTATGCCGACTGCGCGGGCCAGGTCGAAGCCATCAACAAGTCGCAGGCGGTGATCGAGTTCGGCCTGGACGGGACGATCCAGACCGCCAATGAAAAATTCCTGGCCCTCACCGGCTATGCGCTCGCCGAGATCAAGGGCAGGCACCACAGCATGTTCGTGCCGCCCGGGGAGCGCGACACGGCCGACTACCGGGCGTTCTGGGACAAGCTCAGGCGCGGCAGCTTCGAGGCGGCGCGCTTCAGGCGCATCGTCAAGAGCGGCCGCGAGGTCTGGCTCGAGACCTCGTACAACCCGATTCTCGACCTGAACGGCCGGCCGTTCAAGGTGGTGAAATACGCCACCGACGTCACTGCCCACACAGCGCTGCTGGCGACGATGGCACGGGTCGTGACCGACATGACCAGCGCCGCGACCCGCTCGACGACGCTGGCCCGGCACGCCAGCGAGACAGCCGGCCAGGCCTCCACCAACATGCAGACCATGGCCGCCGGCACCGAGCAGCTCAACGCCTCGGTGCGCGAGATCGCCGCCATGATGCTGCGGTCGAACCAGGCCACCGGCGCAGCACACGAACAGGCTGCCACGGCCGAAGGCGCCACCCTGCGCCTCGCCGCGACATCCGCATCGATGGGCGACATCGTCGGGCTGATCCGCAACATCGCCGCCCAGATCAACCTGCTCGCCCTGAACGCCACCATCGAGGCGGCTCGCGCCGGCGAGGCCGGCCCGCGGGTTCGCCGTGGTCGCCAGCGAGGTCAAGAGCCTGGCCGGGCAGGCCCGCGCGGCCACCGATCGCATTACCGGCGAGATCGACCAGCTCCAGGCGGTGTCGGACGAGGTGGTGCGCGCGCTCGGCGAGATCGGCCAGTCCATCACCGCCATCAGCGGCTTCGTCGCCGGAGCGTCTGGCGCGGTCGAGGAACAGAGCACCGTCACCCAGGAGATGTCCTCGCGCATGCACGCCACTGCCGCCGGCGTGCTGGCGATCAATGACAACATCGGCGCGATCATCGACGTGGCGCAGGATATTTCCAAGGCGGTGCGGGAGACGCGGCAGGCGGCTCAGGCGCTGGAGCGCTGAAGGCCAGGGGCCTTGCCCCTGGACCCCATCAAAGGCTCGCCTTTGAGATCCTCAGCTTGCGGCGACTTCCGAGAGACTGTCTCTGGCGGCTCGGACTACCGCATCCGTGGAGATGTCGAACTTCCTGTAGACATCTGCGATCTTGCCGGAGGCGCCGAAGCCGTGCATGCCGACGAAACGGCCTTCGAGGCCGATATAGCGGTCCCAGCCCAGCTCGACCGCCGCCTCCACCGCGACCCGTGCACGGGTGTTGCCCAGCACCGACTTCCTGTAGGCGGCGTCCTGCTCCTCGAACAGCAGCCGGCAGGGCATCGACACCACCGCCGTCGGGACACCCTCCTTCTGCAGGATGTCCCGCGCCTCGACCGCCAGATGCAGCTCCGAGCCGGTGCCGATGATGGTGAGCCTGCGCTCGCCGCCCTCTGCCTCCAGCAGCACATAGGCGCCCTTGGCGGACTTGTTCTCGTTGCCGGGCTCGCGGCGCAGCAGCGGCATCGGCTGGCGCGACAGAGCGATCAGCGCCGCACGGCGCGGCGCGGCGAGGATCAGCTCCCAGGCACTCGGCGGTCTCCACCGGATCGCCCGGGCGGAACACCGCAAGCCCGGGGATCGCCCGCAACGCTGCAAGCTGCTCGACCGGCTGATGCGTCGGGCCGTCCTCGCCGAGGCCGATCGAGTCATGCGTCATGACGAAGATCGTGCGGATCTGCATCAGCGCCGCGAGGCGGATCGACGGCCGGCAATAGTCCGAGAAGCACAGGAAGGTGCCGCCATAGGGGATCAGGCCGCCATGCAGCGCGATGCCGTTCATCGCTGCCGCCATGCCGTGCTCGCGCACGCCGTAATGCATGTAGGTGCCGCCATACTCGCCGGGCCTGATCTCGACCATGCCCTTGGCGCGGGTGTTGTTCGACGGCGTGAGGTCGGCCGAGCCTCCCCGAGCAGCTCCGGGATGGCGGCGGCCAGATGGTCGAGCACGGCGCCGCTGGCCGACCGGGTGGCCATCTCCTTGCCGCTGGCGATGAACTCGGCGCGCGCCGCCGCGATCGCCTGCTTCCAGTCGGCGGGCAGCTCGCCGCTGTTGCGGCGCTCGAACTCGCTCTTGCAGCGGCTCCGGCGCCGCCTTGACGCGGTCGGCCCAGCCATGCGAGGCGCGCCGGTCCTTCCCTTGGCGCCGATCTCGCGCCAGGCGGACAGCAGGTGCTCGGGGATCACGAACGGCGGCGCATCCCAGCCGAGGATCTTGCGCGCGCCGGCGATCTCCTCCTCGCCCGGCGCGTCGCTGTGCGCCTTCTGGGTGCCGGCCTTGGTCGGGAAGCCGAAGCCGATGATGGTCTTGCAGGCGATCATCGAGGGCTTGTCGGTGACCGCGCGGGCGGCCGTGATGGCGTCGCGGATCGCGTCGGTGTCGTGGCCGTCGATCTCCTGCACGTGCCAGCCGGAGGCGCGGAAGCGCTCGACCTCGTTGTCGGAGACCGAGGAGGCTGGTGGCGCCGTCGATCGAGATCGAGTTGTTGTCCCAGAACGCGATCAGGTGGCCGAGCTTGAAGTGGCCGGCCATGGAGATCGCCTCCTGGCTGATCCCCTCCATCAGGCAGCCGTCGCCGAGGAAGACGTAGGTCCAGTGCTTGCACAGGTCGTCGCCGAACTTGGCGTTCAGGAT